>CAWBQK010000012.1:0-62059 GCA_963791045.1 Candidatus Latescibacterota bacterium | reverse complement strand
CGGTTCTACTCGTCTTATCTTCCGATCGTATACACCGAGCTTATGCGGCACACGGCGGGGCTTATTTCGGAGGGGGTCAACCCTGCGCATCGCCTGCTGCGAAAGAGAGCGCGCTCAAAGATCCTTCTGTGCAGCACATACGAGGAAGCGTGGGAGTATTTCGAGAAATACCACGACCATGTTCTCGGCGTCATTTCCGACATGCAGTTTCCCAGGCGTGGAGTGTCGGACCCCGAGGCTGGTGTTGCTTTCGCAAAGGCAGTTCAGAAGTCGCACGCGGATATTCCGATCCTTCTTCAGTCGAAGGACGCCAAAAACAGAAAACTCGCCGACGAACTCGGTGTGTCCTTTCTCCTCAAGAACTCGCCGACGCTTCTATACGATCTTCGGAACTTCATGAAGCAGAACTTCAGCTTTGGTGATTTTGTGTTCAGACTTCCTGACGGAACCGAAGTGGGGCGGGCGAGCGATCTGAAAAGCCTCGAAAAGATGCTGAGCGTGATTCCGGACGAATCTCTCAAATATCACGGGGAACGGAATCACTTTTCGAACTGGCTCAAGGCGCGTACGGAGTTTTTGCTCGCCTATAAGATTCGGCCGCAAAAGGTGTCGGACTACGCGACGATTAGCGATATCCGCGAATACCTGATCAAGTGCCTCAATGAGCTCAGATCTTTCCAGCACGAGGGCAGCGTAGTCGATTTTGATCCTCAGACCTTCGATCCATCATCGAGTTTCGCGCGGGTCGGCGGCGGCTCCCTCGGTGGAAAAGGACGGGGGTTGGCGTTCGTCAACTCGATGATCTATACATACCTTCTCCATAGTCGATTCGACGGCGTGAGGATATCGGTGCCGCCGACGGTGGTCGTGGGAACGGACGTTTACGACCAGTTCCTCAACGAAAACGACCTGTGGGTTGTCGCGCTGAAAAGAACCGATGAAGAGGAAGTTGAAAAACGCTTCCTCGACGCAGAATTTCCCCAGGAAACAACGGGTTCGCTCCGCGAGTACCTCGAACGAGTGGAGTATCCGCTTACCGTCCGCTCCTCGAGTTTGCTCGAGGATTCGCAGTACCAGCCGTTCGCCGGAATTTACAAGAGCTACATGATTCCGAACAATCATCACAACCTCGAAGCGCGTCTGGTAGAGCTCGTGACGGCGATCAAACGGGTGTACGCGTCGACCTTCTCCCACTGTGCCAAATCGTATATTCGTGCGACGCCGTACCGGCTCGAAGAGGAAAAGATGGCCGTTGTGATCCAGAAGCTTGTCGGGTCACATCACGGGGATCGCTTTTATCCCGATTTCTCGGGAGTGTTGAGTTCGCACAACTACTATCCAATTGGTCCGATGAAATCGGCCGACGGAATAGCCCTCGTGGCGCTCGGGCTCGGGCATATCGTGATGGAAGGCGGGCGGTCTCTCAAATTCTCCCCGAAATATCCGCAGCATCCGATTCAGTTCAACGCCGTCGACGAGATGTTGAAGAATTCACAAAAAATGTTTTATGCCCTCGAGCTTCCGGATCCCAATGCGGAGTCGGATCACCGCAAGGAGTTCAAGCTCGTCGGCCTCGACCTGGATGTTGCGGAGGCCGATGGGACACTCGCACCGCTTGTGTCGACCTATTCGCTGGAGAATCATCATGTCTATGACGGGATGGCCCGGGACGGTGTGCGGCTTGTGTCGTTTGCCCCGATGTTGAAACACGGCTCTTTTCCCCTTCCGGACATTTTGCGGTTGATGCAGAAATTCGGCACGAGGGGAATGAGTTCATCGATAGAAATCGAGTTCGCCGCCAACCTGTCCGTGCCCGATGGGGAACCGCGGGAGTTCAGCGTTCTCCAGATGCGGCCGATGGTTATCAGCCACGAGGGCGAAGATCTGAATTTCGAGGCGGACGATGAGAAGAGGATGATCTGCCACAGTACCCAGGTGTTGGGCGATGGTGTGCTCAACGATATCAAAGACCTCGTTTACGTCGACGTCCATCGCTTCGAGAGGTCGGCGAGTGTGAATGTCGCCGCCGAAATCGGCCAGTTCAACCGGGAACTCGCCGAGACGGAGACACCGTACATATTGGTCGGCGTCGGCAGATGGGGTTCTTCTGATCCCTGGCTCGGGATTCCCGTGACATGGGATCAGATTTCGGGCGCACGTGTGATGGTTGAAACGAGCTTCAAAGATTTTCGTGTGACGCCATCGCAGGGAACCCACTTTTTCCAGAACCTCATCTCGTTCCAGATCGGATATTTTACGGTGAACTCGGGCTTGCGGAACGAGTTTCTCGACTGGGACTGGCTTGCCGGGCAGCAGTGTGTCAAGGACGGCTCCTTTTCGCGGCATATCAGGTTCGAAACGCCGATGACCGTGAAGATGAATGGGCGTAGCAATCGAGGTGTGATTCTCAAGCCGAGTGATTTGTAACTTGTGTAACGACAATATAGTGTGGTGGTCTTCTCATGTTGTGCCGGGTGTGGATTTGTCGCGATCTAGGTCTTGGAATCCGTCCCTCCTTGGTTTATATTAGTAGAGAACCTACCAGGAACGGAAATTTGCGCACAGGAAATCCCCACGAATTACGGCGTCCGGGAATAAGTACCGGTACCGCCGGACGCTTTTTGACGCGGGCAAAATTGGTATTTCCACCAATGACATCATCCAAAAAAAATATAAATCACCTGACCAAGGAGTCACCACAATGACCAGGGTTGTCGCGATGATCTTCGCGATCATTTTAGTTGTGTTAGTCGTGCCGTCACCCTCCCATTCTCAGCTCGTATCTCCCCGACCGGGTGTAGAGCTTCCACAAGCATATTTCGACAGGGTCGCGCAGGACAAAACGGCATTCCAGTTTCAACGGGCATGGATTCAGAAGGCCGAGCGTGCGAGGGAGGCGCGACGAGAATTTATGGCAAGGGACTGGCGGCCGGGGATGAGTCTTACCACCCTTCCCGAGGCACAACGGCAATCGATTATGGTGGCGGGCACGGTCAACGTTCCGGTGTTTCTCGGTAAATTTTCGAACACGGTTACGGAGCCGTATCCGCACGGCGACCTTCAGACAAAACTCTTCGCTCCTCCGCCGGCTCTGTCGATGACATCGCTTTACGATGAGATGTCTTACGGCAATGTCAACCTCACGGGCACGGTGTACGATTGGTTCCAGGTGTCCGAGACCGACCTGTACTATGAGGCGCTTTGCAACGGCTTGTGCCCGACGGCGAAGACCGGGCAGTTCATCCAGGAGATCCTCGTCGGGATGGACCCGAGTGTCGATTTTGACTTGTATGACAACGACGGCCCCGACGGCGTTCCAAATTCGGGTGACGATGACGGGTACGTCGATTTCGTGGCCTTCGTCCACCCTGAAAGAGGGGGCGAATGCGGAACGTCGAATCTGTGGTCGCACAGATGGGTGGTTGGCGGATGGCCCGAGTTTGGCGAACAGCCCTGGGTGACAGACGACGCGAGTGCAAACGGCGGGTTTATCAAGGTATGGGATTACACGATTCAACCCGCGTTGGGCTCCGGTGACAACGGTTGTGGCGACTTCATTATTGAGATTGGCGTCTTCTGTCACGAATTCGGCCACGCGTTTGGTCTTCCGGATCTTTATGATACCAACGGCGGGAGCAGCGGGATCGGTCATTGGGGGCTTATGGGGTCGGGCAACTGGAACACGCCGCCCAACCCATCGCACATGAGCGCGTGGTCCAAGATTCAGCTGGGATGGGTTATGCCGACCGATGTCGACGCATTTTCGCAAGCATATACAATTGATGCCGTCGAAAATACGGCCGAAATATTCAAGCTCGATGTAATGGAACAGAAATTCTGCCGAAAATATATGTTGAGTTCCTACAAGATGCACTGCGGGTTGACCGATGCCGAGGCCGGAGCGCGAGGATGGTCTGGTGGCGCCGGGTATGGCAACTCGTGGAATGAATCGGTTTGCCGTGAATTCTCTTACGACGCGTCCACGCCCGTGACGCTCGAATATGATTACTCGTATCATACCGAGGCGGGTTACGACTTCGCGAGTATGTTGATCGAAGTCGGTGGCGTGACGTCAACCGTTGTTGAGTATAACGGCTTTAATGTGGGGCACGAGACCGCCGATCTGACTCCGTATCTAAGCGGGAGCGGTGTGTCGAGTTACAAGCTGATTGCCAGGCTGGAATCGGATTTCGGCTACTCGGATGAGGATGGGGAGTTCAATTCCGGTACGGCGGGGCCTTTTGCGTTCGACAACCTCTCTGTGACAGGCGGAGGGGAGAGCTACTACACCGATTTCGAGATTGATGACGGTGGCTGGTACTACGATTTTGAGGCCAATCCGACAAAAGAATACTATCTCGTCGAAAACCG
The DNA here is from genome assembly GCA_963791045.1 of Candidatus Latescibacterota bacterium. Classification (GTDB taxonomy): domain Bacteria; phylum Krumholzibacteriota; class Krumholzibacteriia; order WVZY01; family WVZY01; genus CAWBQK01. Next base: position 57,688 of record CAWBQK010000012.1, on the reverse strand, counting down.
GAATTCTTCCGGTTCGCTGTTCGACCAGTCGCTCCACGCGAATGGGCTGGCCATTTGGCACGTCGAAGATTACGTGATGATGGATGGCGGGCTGGGGAACACAGGTGGAACCGGTAACGGAGCCACGCGCGGTGTCATGCTTGTCGAGGCGGACGCGATGAACGAGGTCCTGGGTGGGGTGAATCGGGGGGACGCGGGAGACGTATTTCCGGGGGGTACGGGAAATACGATGTTCAACGACGCGACGACTCCGAGAAGCGCGAGCCACAACGGTATCCGGACCAATGTGATTGTCAATGGGATCAGCGCGCCGGGTGCTCAGATGACTGCGAACCTCCGCGACGGCTTGATCCCGCCGTACGCGTTGAGCGTTGCTCCCGATTTTGGGTACAACGACCGCCAGGTTTTTATAACCGACGTGATCGGTGTTGGATTCGTGCACGGGTCTTCATTTCTTCTCAGGGATGCGGCGCAAGCGGATTACGCAGCGTCTATTATCGATTATTTTGGCAGGGGGAGGCTTGGAGGCGTCATCGATCTCAACGGGCTTGCGACGGGTACCTATGATTTTGTCGTAGTAAACCCCGATGGGCAGGAGTCGATCATCGAGGATGCTTTCCTCGTAAAAGACATTGTTCCCGTGTTCATCCAGACGTTTGACGCGCGGACGACGCGCGAGGGAATCGAACTCGCATGGGAGATATGGGCGGATGAGAACATCCGTGGGTTCAAAATCTCGAGACGTCAAACCGGGGATTCGAAGGAAGTGTTGATTCACGGCGCATCGTATATAGAGCCCGACCAGAGGACCTTTGTCGACGACACGGTGGTGCCCGCGACGGGCTACGAATATTTCCTGACGGTTGTTCTCGAAGATCGTACCGAGGTGCGTTCCCCGATGGCAGCGGCGATGAGCACGTCGTACGTGCTTTCTCTCAATCAAAACTTCCCGAACCCGTTTAATCCCACGACGCGGATTTCATTTCTCTTCCCGATCGAGGCCATGTGTCACTCGTGGTATATGACGCGCGCGGGAAGCAGATCACAACACTCGTGAACGAAACGCTCGGGGCCGGTGTCAGCGATGTTGTTTGGGACGGCCGCAATTCGTCGGGGAACCGCGTGAGCACTGGTATGTATTTCTACCGGCTCACGACCCAGGGGAAAGTAATGACAAAGAAGATGCTTCTTTTGAAATAACGCATCAAACGTATTCGTCCGACATTACTCAGGGGACAGAAGTCCGGCAACCCACGCGGTTGTCGGACTTCTTTTTGAGGGGCTCTCAGGTGGTTGGGGCCGTCAGAACGGCGACGTTATCTTCTCGACTCCCCGTCTTCTCTGTGCTTCTTCTTCCTGAATTTTGTAGAGCACGTTTTTCTCGACAAGATATTGAAATTCTTTCTTGAACTGCTCGGGAGTGAGGCCGCAAACCTCCGCGAATTTTGCGAGATCCTTTTTGTCGGTAAAATCACGCTTGTTGAGACGGATCATGTAGCGTCGGGCAATGTGATAATGCTCGGAGCCAACGTCGACCATACGGACCCTTGCCTTTCCGGTTTCGGCGTCGAGCATGTCTTTGAAGTAAAGCGGTCTGAAATGACCGTCGATTATGGAAACCATCGCGGCGCTTCCGCCGTTGATGATAAATTGCGCCGCGCAGTAGCCGAGGTCCCGGGTGTATTCCATGTCGAACGGAATGGGATCGGCGCAGCGGAGCTCGTAACCGATATCGAATGTGGTCAGGGTTGTTTTGAGGTTGAACTGGGCCAGCCGGGTGGCAATGGCGTTTTTGATGATCGGCTCGAACTGGATTTCACCGAGACGGATATTCCCATACTGGTCGCGTTCCGCGGTTTCAAGCTCCTTGAGATCCGCGGGGTCGAGCCGTTCCATTAGACCTTCCGCGAGGATGGCAACCCCGTCGAACCGTCCCGCCGCACGCCGTTTGATAATGGCTCCTGCGATGATGTCCGCGATGTGACTGAGACGGATCTTTTTGTCAGGAAACTCTTCGGGGATGATAGTCGCGGTCGCCGCCGAGGCTTTTCCGATTCCCAACGCGAGGTGGCCCGCTTTTCTCCCCATCGAGATAACGAGATACCACCGGGCGGTTGATCGGGCGTCCGCCAAAAGGTTTTTTACGATTCCTACGCCGACGTGCCTCGCCGTTTGGAATCCAAATGTCGGGATGCCCTGCGGGAGGTCGAGGTCGTTGTCGATTGTCTTTGGAACGTGGACGACTCGAATTCGTCCGGCCGCGGCCTCTTCGAGCTTCATAGCGGCAAAAGTTGTATCATCGCCGCCGATCGTAATGAGCTTGTCGATGCCCATCGCTACTAGCGATGTTACACAGTTCTCAAGATGCTTAGGGTCCTTTGTGGGGTTCTCCCTTGCGATTCCCAGGTGGGAGCCGCCGCGAAAATGAAGACGGGTGACGTCATCGATCTTGAGACGTTTGAAGTGGGTTGTATCACCCTGCATGATCCACTTGTAACCCTCGGTCAATCCTATGACAGGAAAGCCTTCGGCAATTGCTCGGATGGTCGTGGCTGCAATGACGCTGTTGATCCCTGGCGCGGGGCCCCCTCCTACGAGTATCCCGAGCTTCCGCTGTGACTTGGGCATTGACCTCTCCTTACGATTCTGCGAGTCTGGATAATTCGGACCGTCAATATAAATTATGTGTGAAAATTGGGCATGTGTCTGACTTCCTGTAATCATGCAGCAAATCGGGTGCCGGTGGCAACATTAAAGTTATGGAAGCGCTGTTGTTCGGGCCGGTTCCAGGAAGTTTGTTTTCACAGTTATCGCGGGAAACCATTCGACTGTGACATCGTAGGTACTGAATATGGACACAAGAAAAGCCGAATATGCGGTTGTCAGCGGGGTCGCCTCGACTTATGACGAGTGCATCAAGAGACCGGGGATCACGGGGCCGATTGATGTGAAACTCGCGCGCCGGCAGCACGGCCGCTACTGTCAAACGCTTGAATCGCTGGGACTGGAACTAATCCGTGTCGAACCCGACGACCGCTATCCGGACTGTTGCTATGTTGAAGATCCCGCCGTCGTTATTGATTCCGCGGCGATGGTCCTCAACGTCGGCGCGCCATCGCGGGTTGGGGAAGCGGTTGAAATCCGAAGTATCTTGGGTACGCGGAAGAAAATATATGAAATGGCCCCGCCGGCAACGCTCGACGGCGGTGACGTCATGTTCGCCGGAGGGCGGTTCTATGTGGGGCTCACCCACCGGTCCAACCGCGAGGGATTCAAATCGTTCGAACGGGTGGCCAATGAGCTTGGTTACGAGGCCGTCGCTGTTGAGCTCCGCAATGTACTTCACTTGAAAAGTGCCTGCACGCACATCGGAGAGGACTTCCTTCTCGTCGCGCCGAATTGTTTCGACAGGGCGATTTTTCACAACTTTCAACAGGTTTTGGTGTCTAAAGAAGATGAATACAGTGCGAATTGTCTGGGTGTGAACGGGAAGGTGCTCATAAGCCAAGGGTATCCGCGCACGAAATCAGCTATCGAAGCCGTGGGATTTGAGACTATCGAGATGCAAATGTCCGAATTTTATAAGGGAGGGGGCAGCCTTACTTGTCTTTCGATAATATTTTGACTTTGAATTCTTAACTCTTTGTGGTTAATTATGGTGGAGAATTCAAAGGCAGGCGGAAAAAGATCATGATCGGCAGCGTTGTATCAAAATATACGATCCTTGAGAAGCTCGGTGAAGGGGGCATGGGCGAGGTGTATCTTGCCGAGGATACCGATCTCAACCGAAAAGTCGCGCTGAAATTTCTCCCGAAACAGTTCGCGTCCGATGCGGATACGCTGGCCCGTTTCAAACGCGAGGCCCAGACCGCGGCGGGGTTGAACCATCCCAATATAATTACGGTATATGAAGTTGGCGATCACAAAGGTCGGCCGTTCATAGCGATGGCCTATGTCGACGGGGAATCGCTTGCCGAAGTTATTGCGCGCAATGACATGACGGTCGAGCGGGCGCTCGACATCGCGCTTCAAATCCTCGCGGGTCTCGATAACGCCCACCAGGCGGGGATCGTCCATCGAGATATTAAACCAGGCAACATTTTTGTGGATCGCGAGGGTCATGTCAAGATTCTCGATTTCGGGCTGGCAAAACTTGCCGGTGCGAGCAAGTTGACGAGCGATCTCTCGACAATGGGGACAATCTTCTACATGTCTCCGGAACAAACGCGTGGAGAGGATATCGACGGCCGGTCAGATTTGTTTTCGCTTGGCGCTGTCCTGTACGAAATGCTCGCTGGGCGTCCTGCGTTCCCCGGTGAACACACCGCCGCGGTTGTGTATTCGATCACAAACGAGGAACCCAAACCTCTTTCGCGCTTTTACCAGAGAATTCCACAGGCCATCGAACAGGTTGTGTCGAAGGCGCTGGAGAAAAAACGCGACGACCGTTACGACTCGGCGGGCCGGATGGCCGAAGACCTGAAAAGACTCCAGGCAGGGATGCGTCCTCTCGCGTCAAGGCCGAACCGGGGCGTACTCAAGTATGTGCTCCCAACGTCGGTTGTGTTTCTCGCCGTCGCTCTCTTTTTTGTTTTCAAGCCCTTTGAGTTTCAGATAAGTGCCGAACAGACCGCAGTGGCTGCGGGTAACTCATTGGCAATTATGTATTTCGAGAATGTTGTCGATCGGGAGGATCCACGCCGTCTGGGTGAAATCGTCACAAACCTACTCATTACAGACCTGTCAGAGTCCGATTATATACAGGTGGTGTCGAGCCAGCGGCTCTACGACATCCTCAAGCTCCAGGGCAAGGAGGGTGTGAAGGTAATCGACCGGGACACGGCCACGCAGGTTGCCCATCACGCCGGAGCCAAATGGATGCTCCTTGGGAGCATTCTCCAGGAAGAGCCCACGCTGATCATGACCTCACAACTCGTTGATGTTGAAAGCGGGCGGATCGTCGCGTCTCAGAGGGTTACGGGTGATGCGGATGACGAGGTTTTCGCGCTCGTCGATCAGCTGACCGACGAGGTTCAGGAAGATCTCGCGCTCCCCGCCGCGGCGCGCGGGGAACTGGATTCTCCGGTGGCGAGCGTGACCACGAACTCGGCGGAGGCGTACCGGCATTATCTCGAGGGTGTCGAGTACGTCAACAAGTACTATGGCCCAGAAGCAAAGGTGTGTTTCGAGAAGGCGCTCGAGTATGATTCGACGTTTGCGATGGTGTACTTGCGGATGGCGTCGGGACTGTTTACCAATCGCGCAGAGAGACGCGAGGCAATAGGCAAAGCGATTCGATACTCGGAAAAGGCGAGCAAGACCGAGAAACATTATATACAGAGCACCGCGGCTCTTGTGGAAGGAGACATCGATACGGCGATTGCCGAACTCGAAGCGATTATCGAAGAGAATCCAAATGAGAAGGACGCGTACAAGGCGCTTGGAGATATTTATCGGACCCGGAGGATAGATTCAGAAAAGGCGATCGAGTATTACCGGCAGGTCATCGAATTCGATCCGATGGACAAGTTCACTTACAACGTTCTTGCTTATGCGTACCAGGCGGCCGGGGACATTGACAATTATATATGGGCGATTTACCAATATATGGCCCTCGCGCCCGACGAGGCCAACCCCTACGACTCGCGAGGGGACCTGTATGCCTTCAGCGGCAAGCTGGACAAGGCGATCGGATCCTACGGGGAAGCTTTGGAAAGAAAGCCTGATTTTGGCCCGTCGCTGATAAAGATGGGCCATATGCATCTCTTCAAAAACGACTATGAAACGGCGAAGACGTACTACGATCGCGTCGCCGCCGGCGGAACCCCTGATTATCGGTCATGGGGCCGCCTTCTCCTGGCGTTGATACCTCTGCACCAGGGGAAAATCAACGAAGGCATCCGGATGCTCCGCGAAGGTATGGCTGCCGATGAGGCCGAAGGGTTTTTCGGCGATGGATATTACGAAAAGGGCAATGCCATCGCATCGCTCTATTCTTTTCAGGGTGACTTTGACAAGGGGCTCGCCGAGGGGGAGAAGTGGCGACGGGCGTTTTCCGCTCGTTACCCCGAAGATCCCACATTTGGAACCGGCTCGCATGTGAGAATGCTCGCGCGTTCGGGAGACTATGAAGGCGCGAAGAAGCAGCTCGAAATTTATCGCGAGTCCATCGAGGCATATGATAGATCCCGGAAGAACTTCTACACGTTTTCGAAGGGAGATATCGCGTTCGCCGAGGGCGTGGTCGATTCGGCGATTGTGAACTTCGAACGGGTTCTGAAAAATAACGAAGGTTTTTACGCGAGATACTATCTGGCGCGGAGCTACCTCAAAGCCGGCCGCGTCATCGAAGCGGTCAACGAATTCGATCGCTTGCTGCGCCGGTTTTCGGAAGACCGCGCGACGAGCCCCATCGAGGGGTCCCTCGCTTATTACTACTTTGGTATGGCGTATGAAGAGGCCGGCAAGTCCGAGAAAGCGGCGGAACAGTACGAGAAGTTTCTCTCTAAATGGGGAGACGCCGATGCGGGGATAGACGAAGTTGCCGACGCCCGGTCTCGTCTCTCGAAACTTCGACAAACAGGATAACGATTGAAGAACACGGACGATTTCTCCTCGCAAGAATCTCACGCCATCGCACTCGACGCCTCCGATCCGCTCTTGCGGTTCCGAGAGCGTTTTTTTGTTCCTGCCGGCAAAATCTATTTTGATGGAAACTCGCTCGGGCTTCTTTCGAAGGACTCACAAAAGTGTGTCGAGCGCGTGATTGACGAATGGAAAACGGATGCGATCGATGGCTGGATGGATACGGAGAAGCCGTGGTTGTACTTCGCGGAGAGGTTTGGCGCCGAAATGTCCGAACTCGTGGGCGCGCGACCGGAGGAGGTTGTCGCGACGGGGACCACGACGATCAATCTTCACGCGCTGGTTAGCACGTTCTTTCAACCCGAGGGTCGGCGGAAAAAGATTCTTGCCGACGAACTCAATTTTCCAAGCGATATCTATGCGCTCCAGAGTCAGATTCGCATGCGGGGCGGCGATCCCGCCGAGGATCTCGTGCTCGCTCCCAGCGCGAACGGCCGGCACCTTGATGAATCCGAAATTATCGACCACATGACAGAAGACATCGCCGTCGCGGTGCTTCCATCCGTTTTGTACAGAAGCGGACAGCTGCTCGATATCGAGCGGTTGACGAGGGAAGCCCACCGTCGCGGAATCGTTATCGGGTGGGATTGTTCCCATTCGGTCGGTGTGTTGCCGCATTATCTGGATGATTGGGATGTAGATTTCGCGTTCTGGTGCAGTTACAAGTACCTCAACGGCGGGCCCGGAAGCCCGGCTTTTCTCTTTGTTCGTGACAGGCATTTCAATCGCGAGCCCGCTCTCACCGGTTGGTTTGGTTACAGAAAAGACAAACAGTTCGAGATGCTGCTGGACTTCGAACCCCAGCGTTCGGCGGGCGGTTGGCAGATTTCATCGCCGGGAATTCTTGGGGCGGCTCCCATTGAGGGTTCACTCGCCATTATTCGCGAAGCAGGGATCGCAGCGGTCCGGGAGAAATCTCTGCGGATGACATCGTATCTCTGTCACCTGGTCGACAACGAACTTGCCGGTGATCGCTACGGATTCACGATCGGATCACCGCGCGAAGCGGCGAAAAGAGGCGGCCATGTGGCGCTCGAACACGGGAGCCACGCGGCGGGTGTGTTTGCCGCTCTCAAGTCGCGGGGAGTTGTCGGTGATCTTCGTCCGCCCAACGTAATTCGTCTTTGCCCGAGCCCGCTCTATAACACCTTCCACGAGATCTGGCTGGTCGTCAGGCACATCAAGGAAATTATCGACAGCGAAGAGTACGAGTAAACAAGTCGTATGGCGTTGTTTTCGTATCTTTGACGTTGAAGTTCGTTCGATATAAAAAGGGGCCGCCATGAAGGCGGCCCCTTTTTTTGAATGCTGACCGGTGCGTAATCGCTATTCGCCGTAATCGGTGAGCATCGGGTGGTAGGGAAGCATCTCGACGGTCTGCGCGAAATCTTCGCGAATGAAGCGGTATAGCAGGAAGCGCAGGGCCGCACTGCCGCCGTCTCCGCCCATTATCGATTCAACGATACTCTTCTTCTTCGGGAAGTGAAGGATGTTCACCTCTTCGTCGGCGGGTATCTCTGCAAGTTCCTTCGCGATTTCGATAGCTTTGTCCAAGTCGCCAACCTCGTCTATAAGTCCGTTGGCTTTTGCCTGATTGCCCGTCCAAACACGACCCATCGCGAGCGTCTTGAGCGTTTCGAGCGGTATGCCGCGATGATCCGAGACATCGTCGAGCCACGCATTGAAATCCGCCCAGTGGTTCTCGACAAAACGCTCCCACTGCTCATCGGTAAAATCGTGATTGGATGAGTAAAAGAGCGCGTTGGGGCCCTTCTCCATATGATCGAATGTGATCCCCAGTTTTTTGTAGAATTCTTTTGTGTTGAACTTGCCGCTGATCGATCCGATCGAACCGGTAATCGTCATCGGGTCGGCAACGATCTTGTTCGCACGGTATGCGATGTGATACCCGCCGGATGCGGCGACATCGAGCATCGACACCACCACGGGTTTTTCGCCGGCAAGAATCTCGACTTCATGTCCGATCAGATCGCTGGCGAGACTCTCTCCGCCACCGCTCTCTATCCTGAACACTACCGCCGCGACGTCCTCGTCGAGCCGCGCCCGCCTGAGATCGGCGGCGACCGTCTCGTGCCCCATCATGTGACCCAGCATGGGATCGGTCTTGCTCTTCCGTCCTCCGATCATCCCGTGGGCGTGAATGACGGCGATCGTCTTGTCGCCCTTTAGACCGAGCTTCTCGCGCTCGACTTTCGCATACGACGATTGCGAAACAGTCGTGAGTTTCTCGTCATCTTCCTTCTTGAGCATATTCTCGAGCTCGTCCCAATAGAGCAGTTCATCGACGAGCCCCGCCTCTTTGGCTTCTTTGGCTGTGAAAAGCGCATGCTCCATCATCTCGATGATTTTCTCCTCACCAAATCCGCGGTCCGCGGCCAATTCGCTCATCGCCGTTTCCCACATGTCATCCATTATCCAATTTCTCATCTCGCGGGCTTCGGGTGACATGTCTTCACGCAAGACCATTTCCGCGGCGCTCTTGTATTGGTCGATCTTGTGAATATTTGGCTTTATCCCGAGTTTCTCGAGTGTGCCTTTGACAAACTGCACACCACCGCCCATGCCTATAAAGTTGATGTATGCCGTTCGTGGCACGAAAATCGAATCGCAAGCAGCCGCGAGGTAAATCGAATTGCGGTCGAGCGCGTCAGCGAAAGCGTAGACTTTCTTGCCCGTATCGCGAACGTCCTTAATGGCGTTTCTGATTTCCTCAGTGGACGCCGCCCCAAGCGAGTTGCTGCTCGAGATCTTCATGATGACGCCTTCAATGCGGTCGTCCACTTCGGCCTTCTCGAGGTTGGTGAGAATTCTGTGAACCGTTTCAGGTTCGCCGCCGCCAAGAATTTCGGCGATGATTCCATCCGGCGGATAATAGGGAGCGATGTCCCCGTAGACATCGACGACGAGATACGAGTGGTCCTCGATCTTCGGTTTCTGACTCGCCTTCGACCCGATGATTCCCACGATCATGAGAACCACAACCACCAGGGCGAGAAGCGAGGCGAAAAACGACCTGAAAAACGCCTTCATATGAGCAGCTCCTTCCTTGAAAACATGGCGTGCCGCCGCCGGGAGTTCACCGCGGCGGGCGAGAGTACAAACAGTTACTACGAATCAAATCGAGTTCGGTTTCGGTGGACGTGCGTTCACATCACTCTTCGCCACCGAGGATATCTTCTTCTGTAATTCCAAGTGTGTAAAGTATATTCATTAAACGATTTCGCCCGACACTCATCACCGCGGACCTCGCAACGCCCGCGTGAGCGTTGTACGCGATGCCGAGACCGGCCTGGCCGAGCATCAGTTTGTCGTTGGCGCCGTCGCCGATGGCGACGGTCTGGTCGAGATGGATTCCCATCTCCGCCGCGACCGTGTTGACAATCTTCGCTTTCGCCGCGTCGTCGACAATGTCGCCCTTGATTTTGCCCGTCAAGACACCGTCTTTGATGTCGAGTTTGTTCGCGAAGGCAAAATCGAGACCGAGATGATCTTTGAGACTATCCGCGAAAAAACCAAATCCGCCGCTGACGACACCCACCGCGTAGCCCCGATTTTTCAAAGTTCCGACGAGTTCCGCCGCGCCATCGGATAACGCGAGGTCTTTTCTGATGCCTTCGAGCTGTTCGAGCGTCAACCCCTTGAGCAGCGCCGTCCGTTGTCTGAGCGAGTCTTCGAAGTCAAGATCTCCCCGCATGGCTTTTTCAGTGACTCGCGAGACCTCCCGGTACACTCCCGCGACTCGCGCCATTTCGTCGATGGCTTCGGTGTCTACCAGTGTGCGGTCCATGTCGAAAAATGCGAGACGCTTGCTTTTTCTGTAGGCCTGCGCTTTTTGAACGGCGAGGTCGATATCGAGTTCATGACTCTTCGCCAGCAGCCGTTCCTTGAGTTTCGACAGGCTCGGTGTGTTGCTGACGTCAATGGTGAGTTCAATGCAGTGGGCGCTTCGAAACCCCAGGTTAGTTATCTTCTCGACATTTGCGACTTGGTCTCCGAGTACGCCGGCAATGGCGGCAAGTGCGCGCGTGCCCCCGAAAAGTGTGAGAACAAAAAGATTCTTTGCGTGTTTGTCGGGTAGCTCTCTTTCGGAGAGGAGCTGAAAGTTCAGACGCATTCCCAGTCTGTTGGCTTCGAAGAGAAGGTCCTTCAGGACGCTGTCCTTCTCGCGGTTCGACTTCCCGAGATCGAGAAGAATCGAGAGGGCGAGGAAATCGTGGAGAGCAGTCTGGTCGATATCGACTATGTCAACGTTGTTGTCGATAAGTATCCCGGTGAACGACGCGAGAAGCCCCGGTCTGTCCTTTCCGGACACGGTTACGACAACATATTTTTTTTCATCCATTGGATCTGGCCTGTCGGTTGTTTGTGGTGAAATTGAAGGGGTTATCTTATCCATTCCGTGTTTCGGTGTCAAACGCTCAACGTGGCCGGGAGGGCGAAAAACATTGACCGATATCAATCCCAAACAAGACTTTGGTCAATTTTGGTCCTGATTTTGGATGGAATCTGAGTGGTGGTGATCTGTGCAGTGGATAGTCCCCTCTAAAATTTGGATTAATCTTGGCGGCGTTGAGCGGTCGACACCCGCGATATCGGTCGCCGCGTCCGCGGCGACGAAAGCCTCGTTGACTTTTCTGCTTAACTATGTTATAAACAATCCCACGGGGGACTAGATAAAGCAGCACTGCCTCGGCAGGTGTTGGGGGTGTGTCCTCACCTGAGCAATACCGTTCTATATTGACCGATGGAGTATGTCGGGCTCCTCCGACGGCCGATGCCGTTGTGTGAGCCACGCATTCGTCGCGTCACCTGCATGAGATTCCAGCCAGGCCTCCCGCAAAAATTCGTATGTATTCGTGCGTCCAAAAACGCAATCCGGAGATGGTATCAATCACACGTTGTTTCGCAATGAAAGGAGCGCAAACCGCCGGTCCGTGGGACTGATTGCGATCAAGATAGTCTCGAATCGATAACTTAGTTCGTGCAGCTCGAAAGGGGGGGATCTGCAGTGATGTTATCGAGATTTAGGTCGAGAATCGTCGCTTGTGTTACATCATTAGGGTTCTGGTCGAATACGCCAGCCGCAGACGATTGAGGTGAGCCGGCCGAATTGCGCCACTTCAAACGCATTGTATAACTGCAGCCCATCGGTAAATCCCGATGGGTTTTTTTGTTGGATAGATCCGAAGTTAATAGTGAGCTGGTTGAAGAGTTTTTTAGAAAAGAACGGGAGGGGGAATATGATCCACGGTCCATAGTTCGGCTGGTTGTAAAAGGGAGGATAAAGTCAGTATGGCTCGCGTGTGAACGAGCCGAGTTTCGAAGACAGCATAAGGGGGAAACATGAAGAAGATAATGCTATGCAGCCTGGGCTTTCTCATTATAGCTCTGGCCGTAAATGTTTATGCCGGAACATCGGAGAAACCGGTTAGACCGGCGTCACCGTTTGACGATCCAGTCCAGGCGCCGCAGTTCGTGACGCCACCAATCCAGATGGCGCCGAGCGGCGCTGCGGCGACATGGAATGTGCCGGGCGATTTTGCCACCATCCAGGCGGCGGTCACCGGCGCAACGTCGGGTGACATTATTATGGTCGGGGCCGGTACCTATCCCGAGGCCATCTTGATCGATGGTAAGAACCTGACGATAACGGGCGCCGGCGCGGGCAGCTCGTTTATTACGGGCTCCGCGACGGTGACGGAGTACATCGTCAAAATGATCAACTCAGCCGTGGTCGATTTTTCAGGATTCACGATCGACGGTACCGGTCTGAATGTTAACTACGGTATCTTTGCATACACGGGTGTCGATGGCGATATACATGACAACGTTGTCAAAAGCATCAAGCCGCCCGGTGTCGGTGGGTTGGCCATCCGCCGCCAGGAATGCTACATCGATGTCACGAACAACGATGTCTTTGATTTCGGCCGCATTGGTATTTACACGAGAGACGACGTGATCGGCAATAACGACACGGGTGTTATCTCGGGTAATACCGTGACGGCGCTTGGCGGCCTTGATCCCGATCGTCTGAGCTATGGGATCTCGGTTTACAGCGGGAACCCGACGGTCACCAATAACGATGTCTCCGGATGTATATCCGGGGTGAACGTTTCCTCATGGCTGTCCGCGGGTTTGGATGTGTGGACGGGATCCACGTCGGTGATTTCGAACAATACGTTTGACAATTGTGAGTTCGGGATCGTGAGCAATAGCGCTTCACCCGTCATGTCGGGGAACACGTTCACCAATATCATCGATGAAGATGTGCGTCTCGACTACTTCGTCAAGGGTAACCCGACGCCGCACTGGGCGGAGTACTACGACACGATTCAGGAGGGGATCGACGCGGTTCCCGTTACGTCGTATACGTGCCTCGTGTGGGTCGGTATTTACAGCGGCGGAGGTACCTACACAGAGGCTCTCAACGTCAACAAGACGTGTCGGATCTACGGCGATAGTCGTACGACGGTTCTCGTAGACGCCGTAGGCTACAACGTGAACGGCGCGGGTATATATGTGACGGCCGACGATGTTATCATCTCGGGCTTGACGCTCCAGGGGAGCAATACGAACTCGAACCCGCGTTACGGGGTCAAGTTCGGCGACCAGGATGGGTGTTACCTCGATGACGTTGAGGTCCGGAATATCTATCGGACCGGTGTCGACATTCTCGGCGCGACAAACCTGTCGGTGTCCAATGTCGAACTCAAGGACAACGGCGGAAACGGTATGCAGGCCGTGGACGCGCGGGACGTGACCTTCGAAGACATCACGACGAGCGGCAATGCCTGGGGTGGCGTAGGGATTTTCACGTGGGGAAATTATACGCCGCTTGGTACCTGGGGCATTGTGTTCACGGGCACCAATAGTTTTGGTGAGACCGCCGCGGATGTGGGCAGCATCTATCTGGAGGAAGGCAACTACGCCGTTCCTGCCAGTCCGGAGCCGATCACATTCAGCACGGATATTCTCGACGGCGCCGATGTGACCGTCCAGTTGGCCGATGTAACGCACACACTCAACGGCGAATCGGACAACGACAACGAGTACACCCGCTTCTATGCGTCGCTTGCCGATGCGCAGACGGCGGCTGCAGGTACCGTGAGTCACATTCTCGGCGGACGTTATATCACCGAGCTCGCGGGGACGAATCTCTATGTGCCGGCGAATCTTGGTGGAATCCAGGCGGCGGTAGACGCGGCAAATCCCGGTGATGTGATTCATATCGACGCGGCGACCTACGTGGAACAGGTCGTTGTCGATAAGAACCTGACGCTTGACGGCGCCGGGGCGGGATCGACGATTATTGAGTCTCCCGCGACGCTCTCCGCGTCATTCCCGTCGGGAACCCTCAACAACTACCCTGTTGTCTATATTCATGATGCGGCGGACGTTACCGTATCGAACCTGACGGTGGACGGATTAGGTCTCGGCAATGCCAACTACCGGTTTAACGGTATCGCTTACCGAAATGCCGGGGGTGAGGTGTCGTCATGCGAGATTCTCGACATCAGGGATGAACCGCTAAGCGGCAACCAGCATGGAATCGGATTGTATCTGTACAACGACGATGCCGTGGCCAGGAGCCTGGATGTTTTGGACAACGAGATTTCAGGTTTCCAGAAGAATGCGATGGCGTTAAATGCCGACGCGGCGACGGCCGTGACTCTGGATGTCACCGGCAACACCGTCACCGGTGCCGGCGTACTGGGGTCTGGATTGCCCGCGCAGAACGGCATTCAGGCGTCAGGCGCTCTTGTCACCGGTACGATAGAAGACAATGTTGTGGCGGATATCGCCTATTCGGGCGGTAGTTGGGTGGCGACGTCGGTACTTCTCTACTACGGGAATTTCGACGTTGTCGGCAACTCGATCAGCTGGATCCCACATGGGTATATACCTGATCGACGGATCCGGATCGATTACCGGCAACACGCTGGCGATGGAGAAGATCGGCGGCTACTGCTGGGGAATCGCCGCTTCGGATCCGCCCGAAGCGGTGCCATCGCCGTTTGACCTCGACGTGGACGGTCCGATGGCGGTTTCTGGAATCGCGATGGCGCCCGCCGCGGTGTTGAATATCGATATCTCCGGAAACAGTGTGATATTCAGCGGACCCGACAATACCGGCACGTACGGTATTGAGGTGGATGCCGGGTACAGCGCCAACGATCTCGCCGTGACGGCCGACGGAAACACGTCCACCGGCTTTGAGGCCGGGATGGAGCTTCTGGGTCTGCACGTCGAGCTGTGATACCGGTGTTTTCACGGGGATTGAAGCCCACGGCAACGATTTGTCCGGAAATACGTACGGGATGCGTTCGGCGGCCGATTACATCACCGTCGATGCGACAGGCAACTGGTGGGGCGACGCAACCGGTCCGTATCACGCGACGCTCAACCCGGGCGGAGCCGGATCTGAAGTGTCCGACCACATTGATTTCGATCCGTACATGGCGGCGGCGAATCTGATCAGTGTCGTCCCGGCGTACGGCGTGACGAACTGCTCGACCAATATCGTCTACACGTTCCATGTCGACCGCGCCGGGGTTGTGGAGGCGCGTGGTTACGACGTGACCTTCCTGATCGATCCCGCGGTGGTGACTATTGCGGACACTGGGGCTGACGTGACGGAGCTCGGCTATCTGAATTCTGTCGCGGGAACGGCATTCTACGTTCTCGACAAGGGAGCTGGATAGTACACAGTAAGCTCTGCGATTCTTGGTGGCGCCGTGGCGCAACGGGCGCGGGCGATCTCTTTTCTGTCGACTTTACTCCGGTTGCTGAAGGCATTAGCGACGTCGAATCACAATTGAAGCTTCGCGATGTCAATAACGTCCGACTGGTGTCGACGGCATCGACGGCACGGTGCAAATCGACTGCACGCCGCCGATGATGGATGCGATCGTTGAGGCGGAGGGCGAGTGCTATAACGCGGCGCCGACCTTTGCCACGTTCACATTCCGCGATGACGTTAACCTCGATCTGGCCGAGTACCAGATCGACAGCGACGGATGGAACTACGATCTTCACCGGCTACGATGGCACGGTGTGGTCGCCTGCCGTTCCACCGTGGACGCTGCCTGGCTTTGCCGGTCTCTCGGAAGGGCTCACACACAGTCTACTTCCGTGTCAAAGATGATGCGGGGAACTGGAACGGTGAGGGTACACCGCAGCCGGCTACCTACAGCTGGCAGTTCATAAAAGACACGGCTTGCGCCTGCGGCTCCGACAGACTTCCTCGCAGTTGCCGGGTACGACAAAGTTCATCTGACATGGACCAACCCGACGGGGGATGCGTCGTTTGTCGGCGTCGAGATCCGGAGTAGTGGGCTGGGGTACTACCCGCAGTACGGGCCCCCGATCTCGGGAACCCCCGCGCCGAGTTATCCGGCGGACGAGACCGAAGGAGCCCTGGTGGCACAGACAGCGGCCGAGGCGTACGAGGATGACCCGCGCTCTCCGCGGGACATCTACTACTACGCGGCGTTTGCTACGACTGTGCGGGGAACTACTCGGCGGGGACGCCCGACCTCGCAGGACCGTGCGACGAGCTACTGGCTTGGTGACATAAGCCCTGCGTGGTCGGAAATGGGATCATCCAGATCCTGGATCTGGCGCTCTTCTCGCTAACCTTTGGTATCGGCAGGGTCCCTGCCGTGGAACGCCGAAGGCGATTTTGGCCCGACCGATGACTACTCGCGGTTTGGTATCCCTCTGCCGGATGATGTTCGTGGACTTCGAAGATCTGATGATCTTTGCGATGAACTACGGAACGTCTCTCCGGCGGGAACAAGCGGTCAGCCGCTTATAGCGGGCGCGGAGCGGAAGCCGCTTCGTGGGCTGGCCAGTGGCCTTCTCGTACCGGTTTCGAGCGCGATGGCGATCTGGTGACCTATGCGGTCGTGATGGAGAACGATGCAGAGGTCTTGAAGGGCTTCTCGCTCGATCTCTCATACGGGCTTGGGAACGAGCTCGTTGAGGTCAAGGCGGCACGTTCGCTCTCGGGCAGAGGCTCGCGAGCACTTCTTTGGGACGATCGAGCGCGAGACGGGGAAGGTGGAGATCTGTGTGGCGGCGCTTGGTGTGGATAGGACCGCTCGAGTACACGGGTGAAGTGGCCCGTGTGGTCGTCCGGCAGAGCGAGCAATCCGACACAGGTGCGCGTTCGAAGTGCGGACCTGCGTGATCTCGCACAACCGTCAAGTGACGAGATCGAGATCATGGAGACGGTGGACATGACCTACGCTGCCGAGTGTAAGCGGCGCTGATGCAGAACCACCCGAACCCGTTCAACCCGACAACGACGTATCACGTTCGATGTGGCCAATGCGGGTCACGTTCGGGTCGAGATCTATGATGTCTCGGGCCGGAGTGTACGGACGCTGGTGAACGAGCATCGGGGCGCGGGCCGTTACGAGGTGGAGTGGGATGGGCGGACATGCCAATGGGACGTCCGGTGCATACGGGAATGTACTTCTACCGGATGAGCGCTCCCGGGTACCAGTCACCAGCGAAGAAAATGTTGCTTCTGAAATAACGCCGAAGAAGGAGTACGGATGTGGGAGACGCGGAGTAATGCCCGCGTCTCCCACGGAAAACCAGGGGTATTATGAATAAGCGGTATGTCCGGGAACGATTGTTATTGCTGAGCCTTGTGGTTGTGTTTGTTGTGGCCGTTTTTGGCGGCCCCGTCGACAGCGCGGAGGTGCGGTCCTCCGGACCTGTCCCGGCCGCTGGGCCGATGGCGGTCACCCTTGCGCCGGAGCAAACCTACATAGCAGCAGCGGAGATCTGCACGCTTTCCGTTTGTGTGGCGAGCGTTGGGGATTCGCTCGGTTGCATTGAGTGCTGGGTGTCTTTCGATACGACCCTTGTGGAAATTCTCGATGCAACGGAAGGACGATTGTTCGAGGAGGCGCCGTTTCAAAGGTTGTTTTTCTGGATTCCAATCGCGCCCGACACCCATTCCGTTGAAGGGTGTCTGCTCGGTTATGATACCTACACGACTACCCCCGGCGAGGTGGCCCGTTTTGTGTTTCGCGCGCTTCGCAATGGAATATGCCCCGTCAAGATCACGAGGTTGAACCTTTTTGATATCGATCGTGTGTTGTTCCAACCCGTAATCGATCCAAACGCATGGATTGTGATCGGACCGGCAACCGGAATCAAACAGGGGGCGCCGGCGACGGGCGGAATTCTGGGTTACCCGAATCCATTCAATCCTTCAACGACCGTTGTTTTTACGCCTCCCTCCTCCGGAACCGAACCCGGCGCCCGGGATGTGTCGATCGGAATCTATACAGCCGACGGGAGGCTGGTCCGTGAATTGTTCAATGGTACGACGGGGCCGGATGGAATTCGTGTCACCTGGGACGGCAAAAACCAGGCAGGCGCCGATGCGACATCCGGTGTTTACTTCGCAGCGGCGAGAACAACGAGAGAAACGTTTCGAACAAAGCTTGTTCTGATTCGATAACGGTGGAAAGGGGGAGAATTTGAGCATCAGAAAGAACGCGGTTTTGGCGGTGACATCGATTGCGCTTGCAGCGGTACTGGCCGCGGTGCCGAGTCCATCGGCATTTGTGGCTCCGTTGTCGGGACAGCTATTTGTTTCACCCGAAACCACCGTGACGGCGGAGTTGAATTTGATTGTTCTGGGTATAGATATCTCGGCCGATGTGACCGGGCTTATGGGGTACAACGTCGGTGTTACCTTCGACCACTCACTCATTGATTTGCAAATAGCTGAAGAAGGTTCGTTGCCGACCACTTCGTCGGACACGACTTTTTTCTACTATTGGTACGATCCAATGATAACCGGACTCGACTCCGTTCATGTCAACGGAGCCATACTGGGTCGAACGATCGATGGTCCCGGAACACTCTTTGCGTTGGAGTTCCAGGCCCACGAAGTCACTCAGCCGGAAACGACGCATGTTTCGATTACTTACAGCGAGCTTCGCAATGGCGTCAATCAGCCGATCACCCACACAGCGAGGGGAGGTGTCGTGATTATCGAACCCACTATCGCCGTCAAGGCGACGACGTGGGGAGCCTTAAAGGCAAGATACGAGTAGCATGAAAATCTGGTGCTGAGTCTTATAGCGTTTAAACCTTGGGGGGTTGTAACGATGAAGAGTCTCGCAGTTTTTGCTGTTTTGATTCTGGTCGCGGTTTCCGTTTTCGCAGAAGGGCCAACGCCCGGTGTGTATAAGAGCGTGACCGGACAAATCATGGAGGGGAACTTCAGCGAGTCGTTTGTCGACGCGCCTTATCACGATGGGGTAGTCAACAACACAATCCATGCGTTGTCTTATGACGGAATGGATCTTGGAGGACAGTGGCAGGTATTCTGCCCATCCATTCTGAATACCAATCTGATTTTCGACGGCGTCGTCGGTGGCAACGGATTTGTCGAGTACGGGACCGACTATGTTGGCGGCACACTTTGGTTGTCCGGCACGGGACCGTGGGGCGACGGCACTATGGACTACGAAGCCATAGTCGACCAGTTCTACGTTCACTCCACCCATTTTTTCCAGGATGGCGTGCGCTACGCGGTTATTTCCGACATCCGCATGACGGGGCACTTCGACCTTCCGGTCGAGCAGTGCTTTACTTATGAAATCGCCAATGGCGAAATACTGGGCGCCGGGACGATTCTCGATAAACCGGCGGAGTATCCTTCGTTCCTCGATTACTTCAACTGTCCGGCCGGCACTGTGAATCAGGGTTCGTGGGGACTGGTTTATGGAATCACCTTGTCGATTTATGGGGACTGCCTGGTGGCGACTCAGGAGTCGACGTGGGGAAAAATCAAGTCACTCTACAGTGAGTGATTTTGTAAAGAAAGTTCGGTAGACGAACTCTTTGAATTGCACGATTGTATGTGTGGGCATTCCGCCAGTTGTCGAAAGTCAACCTGAGACTTGACAGCGGTCAAGTGTCCGCGTTGACAGAACGGTCAATTTGTGGTATTAGGTAAAGTTATACGTGCAGAAACCGCATGCCTATGCGCTTTTTGAGGGGTGCCGAGGTGATAGGTTCTGCGTCTGCCGTGGGCGTGCTCGATTACTGTTGTAGCACGGTGAACGGCTAACGTGTGCAGCGAAAGGAGATCACGAATGAGGTTGTTGTTAACAGTTATGCTGATTGGTTTGCTTGCGGTTCCGGTGCTTGCCGGTCCGCCGATTCAGGGTGTCTATCTCTCATATGACATGCCGGGCGGCGTTTTTAATACAGGTTACTTCAGCGAATCGTGGGCGGGTCCCGGAACCCACGGTCAGTTCGGTAACACCGTGCATGCAGAATCATGGGATGGAAACGCGTTGGGGACCGAATGGAGACTGTGGTGTCCTTCGATTACAACGAATCCAACATTGATCGAAGACCTTCGCGATGCAAACGGAACCGGTGATGTCACCTGGCGGACAACGTACCAGGGCGGTCATTTCTGGCTCGGCGCGGGTGGCCCCTGGGGTGACGAGGACTACACCGGAGAACTGGATTTCTTTGTCGTTACGGCGACTTATCTTTACGTATTTGGCGATGTCCTTGGGATTCGCTCGAACGTGACGACGAGTGGACCGATCGCCGGCTATTCCGAATGCTTTATTTTCTCGATAAATAACATCGCGTTTTTCGGGGACACGGATACAGGAACCAAGCCTGCAAATTTCCCGGAATTCATGGACGATGGATGCAATACGGGCAACTTGGCCCGAGGTGGTTGGGGAAGCGTCACCGAGATGGCTTTCCAAATTACAGGCGAATGCCAGGTGGCGACACAGGAGTCGACCTGGGGCAAGATTAAGTCGCTTTACGAGTAATTGCGTGAACTGAGAAAGGCTACCGGTCGGGCCGTAACGAACGCGTTTCGTGGGCGACTCGTCACACTGCCGATCAGGTGGTGTGTCAGGCACTGGGCGCTTACGATCGAAGGAAATGTGTTCAAACACGTCCAGAAACTCACCGGCGGGGAACCGTCGGTGAGTTTTTTTGCGGAGTGTCAAAAAAATATGACATATTCTCGGTAACTGTTTGCCACCAAAGAGATTGTGCGATCCTAAAAACGTTAACTAGTGACTTGACTGCGGTCAAGTCATGCGGTTGACGGATTTATGTAAGTAGGTTATAAATAATGATAAGGGGAAGGATCATCGGCGGTCGTATACGTACGCGTCGGGGATACGAGCTGCGGTGGTTCACTTCTATTTCTGCATTGTGTGGAATCAACAGATTCGCAGTTTTCTCAACGTGTGACCAAGGGGGTTGTCTTATGAGGGTCACTGCGATGGTGCTCGTATTGGGGCTTCTAGCCGTACCAGTCTTTGCCGGACAGCCGATAATAGGAACTTACTATTCCTTCGACTATCCCGGCGGATCTTTCAACACCGGATATTTCAGCGAGTCCTGGGTCGATCCCGGGCGTGATGGCCAGATAGGCAATACCATCAACGCACAGTCGTGGGATGGTGCCGTTCTTGGCGCAGAATGGAAAGTCTGGTGCCCGTCGATCCAGGTTCCTCCGGTTTTCATCAGCGATACGCGCGATGGAGACGGATCCGGAGATGTAACGTGGCGTACTTCTTACGCGGCGGGTCATTTCTTCCTGTCAGGCGCCGGACCCTGGGGGGACGGCAGCCAGGACTACTTTGGTGATGTTGGTTTCTTTATCGTCACCACGACCTACAAGTATGTGTTCGGAAGTTTGCTGGGGATCAGATCGAACGTGACGACCCGAGGTCAGATCGACGGCTTTACCGATTGTATGGAATATACGATCAACAACGCCGCGTTTTTTGGAACCACTGACGGCGGGACAAAACCCGCTGAGTTCCCGGAGTTTCTTGACGAGAATTGCAACACCGGGGTCTGGATGCGTGGCGGTTGGGGCAGTGTCACCGAGATCGCGATCAGAATTCTTGGAGATTGCGACGTGGCGACCCAGGATTCGACCTGGGGGAAAATCAAATCGCTCTACAGTGATTAGGATCGCCAAAGTTTTGTCGAGCGCGACACGCTGACGTGTCGTGACATCACATATGTCGACTCCTTGTGCTCCAGGTTGCCAAGGAGAGACCCCGGCGCTTGCTCATCGCGAGTGCCGGGGTCGTCTTTAATGAGCTTTTAAAGAAAACGGTCAGAAAAAAACCGCGGGGGCATTCAAATGCTCCCGCGGTTTTGTCACACATGTTCAGGTTTGTCGATCGATCAGTAAAGCGACAACTCGCCGATCTCACTTTGAACGGCTGCCAGGATATCCAGGCTTTTCACCAGCGCCATCATGGCGTTGTGGTCCGTATAGAGAGGCCGGTCGACGTCGAGAAAATCAACATGCTTTCTGATCTCGGCCTTTGCCGCAAGTGTGCCTTTGCCCGATTTGTACTCGCGGAAATCGAGGGCCTGCGCCGCGGCCATGAACTCGATTCCCAGGACTCCGTTCGCGATATCGAGAATGTCGCGGGTTTTAAGGGCCGTGTTCATTCCCATCGAAACAAAGTCTTCCTGGTCGGCGGCGGCCGGTATCGACTGGACAAATGCCGGCGCGGAAAGTATCCGCTGTTCGACGATTTGCATATCCGCCGTGTACTGGCTGAGCATCATCCCCGAAAACATCCCGGCGCCCTTTGTAAGAAAAGCGGGAAGGCCGACACTCAAGGCGGGGTTCGTCATCCGGTTGAGCCGTCGTTCCGAAAGGACGCACACCATCGTAATCGCCGCACCCATCGTATCGAGCGGCATGCTGATCGGCGTGCCCTGGAAGTTGGCGCCGGTGAGCACCACCTTGTCGTCGGGCAAGAACACGGGGTTGTCGCCGACGCCGTTGGCTTCGATCTCGAGTTGGCTCCGCGTCCAACGGATCTGGTCGCGTGCCGCCCCGATGACCTGCGGTGTCGAACGCATGCTGTACGCGTCTTGAACCTTTACCTTTTCTTTTCCGGTCGCAAGGTCGGATCCCTCGACCATCTTTCTGATATTCATCGCGGATGTCACGGCGCCTTGAAAACCGCGAAGTTCGTGGAGTCTCGAGTCGTACGGTTTGAGGTTCGCCTTTAACGCCTCGAGTGTCATCGCCGTGGCGATCTCCGCCTGGACCAGCCAGCGTTCGGCGTCGTAAACGGCAAGACACCCCATTCCGTTTATCAAGTTCGAACCGTTGATGCACGCAAGACCATCACGCGCCTGGAGTCCCGGGACCGGTATTCCAGCTTTTTCAAGCGCCTGCGAGCCGGTCAAACGCTCGCCTTTAAAAAACGCCTCGCCTTCGCCCATCATGAGAAGCGCGATCTGACTCATCGGCGCAAGGTCACCGCAAGCGCCCACCGAGCCCTTTTTGCACACAACGGGTGTGACGCCCTTGTTGAGCATTTCCACGAACGTCTTCGCGATGTCGGGACGACATCCCGAATGACCGTTGGCGAGCACGTTCAGGCGGAGCAGCATTGCCGCTCGAACGTGGTCGTGGGGGACTGGATCACCGATGCCCGCGGCATGGTTATAGATGAGATATCGCTGAAATTGTTTTACCTGATCGTCGTTCAAGACGACTTCGGAAAACTCACCTATCCCCGTATTAACACCGTACATGATTTCGCCGGCTTCGATCCGCTCCTCGATAAACGCACGGCATTTGATTATCCGTTCGATGGCTTCCGGGTGGATCTCCACCTTTTCGCCATTCCGCGCGACGGCCACAACATCGTCAATCGAAAGCCCTTTACCTGTAATGATGACTGACATGTGATTCCTCCAGTTGTCAGCTTGTTGTCTCGGCATCAATCTCGGAAGGAGATTCCGGCTATTCTAAACCATTCCGTAGAGTTCGTCAGGGGAATTCGGCCGGTGCGACGACGCCCTCACCGTCCCCTCAGGATCATGGGTAGACACGGGTGGCGGCTCGCGTTCTGGGTCGTTAAAGCCTCTGAGCATGACATCCCGCACTTCGCTTCGCTCGCCGATGGGGCCCCCGCGGCGTGACGAGCGAAGCGGAGTGCGGGTGGCACGCACGGCGCTGTTGTTGCTAATTAGGTAAACTGAGTGCAAATCGCTGTTATCAGCGAATCAGCGATCCGCACGAAGCTTAAGCGAGCACGACTGGGGTAATCGGCGACAGGACCCGTGTCGAGCCAGTGAGGACGTCATCATCGAAGGTATGGTTGAGCAGGTATGACAGACGGATTTGTATCTGATTTCATCACAAGTGATTGCGTGCGTGATTTGAGGTGTCCGGGCAAGGAGGGGGGGCTTAACGAGCCAATTGGAGAAGTTGACTTTTGTCAATAACTTGTACTATATATATAGAACAAGCGGCGCGGTGGAAACGGCGCCGTAATTTTGATATAATCTGCTATTGCCTCGGAATTTCAGGCACCCGTAAAACATTTTATGAAGCTGGCCCGAGCCGGCTTTCCACAAAGGACTTGGGGGAATCGTGACA
The DNA here is from genome assembly GCA_963791045.1 of Candidatus Latescibacterota bacterium. Classification (GTDB taxonomy): domain Bacteria; phylum Krumholzibacteriota; class Krumholzibacteriia; order WVZY01; family WVZY01; genus CAWBQK01. The sequence continues at coordinate 33,576 of CAWBQK010000012.1, read as the reverse complement.
TATTTCTATCCCGATATGCGGCCGCGCCGGCTGCGGTTGAGTTCAAATATTCGCCGGATGGTCAGGGAAACCCACGTCACGCCGGCCGATTTCATCTACCCGATGTTCGTACGGCCCGGCAAGGGAATCAAGAACGAGATTTCCTCGATGTCGGGCCAGTACCAGCTGTCTATCGACATGCTGGCGGATGAAATCAAGGACGTCGTGAATCTTGGAATCCCCGCTGTGATCCTTTTCGGCATCCCCGATCAAAAAGACGCCACGGGCAGCGACAACTACAACCCCGACGGAATCGTTCCGAGCGCCATACGCGCGATTAAGGAAATTGCTCCCGACCTCGTCGTGATTTCTGACATGTGCTGCTGCGAGTATACCGATCACGGACATTGTGGAATCATAAACACGTCCGACCACGAACATTACAATCCGCAGTTGCCCGAGGGATATCTCCTCAACGACCCGACCCTCGACCTTCTCGGCAACGCCTCGATCGTTCACGCGCAGGCGGGCGCGGACATCATCGCGCCTTCGGGAATGATCGATGGAATGGTGGGCGCCATTCGAAACGCGCTCGACAGCGAGAGTTTCGAACACGTATCGGTGATGAGTTATGCGGCCAAATACTCCAGCGGTTTTTACGGGCCGTTCCGGGAAGCGGCGGAAAGCGCCCCCGGGTTTGGCGACCGCAGCCAGTATCAGATGGACCCGGCAAACAGAAGAGAAGCCCTCAGAGAAATCGAACTCGATGTCGCAGAGGGCGCCGACATGCTGATGGTTAAGCCGGCAATGCCGTATCTCGATATTATCGCCGAAACACGCGAGGCGTTTACGCTGCCGATTGCCGCCTACCAGGTGAGCGGCGAGTACGCGATGATCCATGCCGCCGCGGCCAATGGGTGGCTGGATCTCAAACGATGTGCGCTCGAATCGTTGACAGGCATAAAACGCGCGGGCGCGGATCTCATATTGACCTACTTCGCCCGTGACGCGGCCCGGTGGCTCAACGAGTAGCGTTGATCGTTGTACGAGACGAAACGATGAATTTATCCCGTCGCGGGGACTTCGATAAGGAATGATGTAACACAATGGACAAGTCAACACGAGTAGATGTCGATCTCGACCTTTTCAAGAAGTACAGCCGTCCGGGGCCGCGGTACACGAGCTATCCGACGGCGCCCCAGTTTGCCGATAACTTCGGTCCGGCGGACTTCAGGGAAGAGATTGTTGCTTCGAACGCGGCCGAGGATATTCCACCGCTTTCTCTCTATTTTCATTTTCCGTTTTGCAGGTCGCTTTGTTACTTCTGCGCCTGCAACGTGATTGTTACGAGCAATCCACAACGGATCGAAGAGTATGTCGGCTATATAAAAAAAGAAACCGGACTGGTCAGCGATCTCATAAAGCCGGGCCGAAAAGTCGTACAGATGCATTGGGGTGGGGGGACACCGACGTATCTCACACCTGACCAGACCCGCGAGGTGTTCAAATTTGTCGATGACAAATTTGAGTTTGCCGATGACGCTGAGATCGCGATGGAAATCGATCCGCGCCGTTTGACGCACGAGCAGCTCGCCGTAATACGCGAGGTAGGTTTTAACCGTGTGAGTTTTGGTGTTCAGGATTTCGATCACAAGGTTCAAGAGACGGTAAACCGAATTCAGCCGGAGAAGGTCAACCGCGACGTGGTTCGGTGGAGCCGCGAGCTGGGGTTCGATTCGATCAATGTCGATTTGATCTATGGTCTCCCATATCAGACCGTCGAGTCGTACGAAAAAACGCTCGACAAGATCATTGATATTTCACCCGACCGGCTTGCCGTTTTCAATTACGCCTATGTCCCGTGGCTGAAGAAGCACCAGAGCGTGATACCCGAAGAGGCGCTCCCCGAGCCGGCCGAAAGGTTGAGGCTCCTCAAGCTCATAATCGAAAAACTGACGGGTGCAGGTTACGTGTATATCGGAATGGATCACTTTGCCAAGCCGGGAGACGAACTTGCGCTCGCACTCGAAGACCATACCCTTTACAGGAATTTTCAAGGGTACAGCACGCGAGCCGAGGCGGAAGTATACGCGATGGGTGTGACGTCGATCAGTCAGCTACGAAACGTGTATGCGCAGAACGCAAAAGATACAACCACCTACATGCAAATGCTCGACAAGGGTGAGATCCCAACACAGCTTGGATATCGACTCGATGATGACGACAAGATCCGTCGATATGTCATCACCGAGCTCATGTGCAACAACCGGGTTCTGAAGGACGTCGTAAAAACGCGATTTGACGTCGACTTCGATTCTTATTTCGCCGAATCGCTTTCAAAACTTGACGAGTTCGTCCAGGACGGAATCGTCACGCTCTCCGCCGACCGGCTCCAGGTTCAGGATGCGGGGCGGCTCGTCATCAGAAACATCGCCATGGCCTTCGATCGATATCTCGACCGGGACCAGGACGGGAAAAAGCCGATTTACTCTCGGACCGTGTAACGATTGAAGGATGTGCCAGTGAGTTCTCCGAATCATCGAGGGATACTACTCGTTAATCTGGGATCGCCCGATTCTCCGGCTGAGGCTGATGTCCGCCGGTATCTCAGGCAGTTTCTGATGGACGGCCGCGTCATCGATGTGCCCTACCTGGTGAGAAAACTCATTGTCGAACTTTTTGTCCTGCCGCGGCGGCCCAAACAATCGGCGGAAGCGTACAAGTCAATCTGGTGGGATCGAGGGTCCCCGCTCGTCGTGATTAGCCGGTTGCTGGCAGGGCTTGTGAAGATTCGTGTCGATGAGCCGGTCGCGTTGGCGATGCGATACGGGAACCCATCGATAGAGCACGGGGTAAACGAACTTCTCTCCGAGACCCACGGGAAGCTCAATGAAGTTTTTCTCATCCCGCTTTATCCGCACTACGCGATGTCGACGACGGAGAGCACAGTCGTCGAAGTGAAGAAAACATTAAAGAAAATGAACGTGAATGCCCGGCTGGAGATCATGCCGCCATTCTACGGGGATGAACTCTATATCGATGCGCTTGCCGCGAGCATGCGCGAGTACATCGATGACGGTTTCGATCATCTCTTATTCAGTTATCACGGTCTTCCCGAAAGGCACATCAAGAAAACCGACCCGACGGGTGACCACTGTCTCGCAAACGGGGATTGCTGTTCGATCCCGTCTCCGGCGCACGCGAAATGCTACCGTCACCAGGTTTTTAAGACAACCGAGCTGGTTACCCGGAAACTGGGGTTGCCGGACGACAAGTATTCGGTTGCCTTCCAGTCGCGGCTCGGGCGTGACAAGTGGCTTTCACCGTATGCAGCGGAGGAGATCGTGAGGTTGGGAGCCGCGGGGACCGGGAAACTCCTGGTAGTGTGCCCCGCATTCGTATCCGACTGTCTTGAAACGCTGGAAGAAATAGGGATGCAGGGTGGGAAAGCGTTCGTCGGCGCGGGCGGCGGAGAATTCAAAATGGTCCCGTGTCTCAACGACCATTCGGCATGGATCAACGCGCTTGTGAACTGGTGTGGCGCCGGCCCTTCGCCGGCGCGGGCGGTGGACGGCGGATCAACCACAATCAAAGAGGCCGGAACGGGGAAATGACAAACGATCTGTCAACAGATGTAATCGTAATCGGCGCGGGCATCACCGGGCTTGCCACGGCGCACTTTCTCGAGCGAAAGGGTGTCAGCACACGTGTGCTCGAAAAAGAGACCCGCGTCGGGGGCACCATACGGACCGACCACATGGACGGCTTTATGGTTGAAAACGGCCCAAACAATGCTCTCGATGTATCTCCGGTTCTTCACGAACTGTTTGAATCGGCCGGGCTGGAGGCCACACTCGAATACGCGAACGACAAATCCCAGAACAGGTACATCGTTCGCGGCGGCAAACTCATCAACCTTCCGATGAGCCCCCTAGCGTTTTTGAAGACCCCGCTTTTTTCAGTGTCCGCCAAGCTCAGACTTCTCAAAGAGCCGTTTATCGCGGCGTCGGACCCAACGATCGATGAGAGCCTCGCCGATTTTGTCAGGCGGCGGATTGGGGATGAGTTTCTCGATTACGCGATCAATCCGTTTGTTGCCGGTGTGTACGCCGGCGATCCCGATTCGCTCAGCGTTCGGAGCGGATTTCCAAAGCTTCTCGAAATCGAACAGAAATACGGAAGTCTGATTAAGGGAACGATCATGGGGGCGAAGGAGCGGAAGAAACAAAAAGAGACTTCTAAACAGAATGCGCGTTTGTTTTCGTTTTCCAGCGGGATGCAGACGATGACGGATGCGTTGGCCGCCGCGCGCGCGGAAACGATCCATACGGGGATCCACATCGAATCGATAGAGAAGGACAACGACGGGTTCGCCGTGACCGTTCGTCTCAACGGCGGTTCGAAACGTTTCAAGGCGGGTAAGATAATCATGGCCGTGCCGGCCCACGCTTACGGAGAACTCAATTTTATGTTCGATTTTCCACTCCGCGGGCAACTCGAGCGTATCTATTACCCGCCGGTGGCCGAGGTGTTTTTCGGGTACCGGTCGAATCCATCTCCGACTCCGCTCGACGGGTTCGGATTCCTCGTCCCCAAGAAGGAAAACCGGCAGATTCTCGGCACGATCTGGAGTTCGACGCTTTTCCCGGGGCGCGCGCCGGCAGGCGGCGTCGCTCTTACCACCTTTGTCGGCGGGAGCCGGCAGCCGGAAAACGCGCTGCTCGACGACGGCCGGCTTGCGGACATAGTCAGAAATGACATCAGGGACTTGATGGGTATCGACACGGCTCCGGATACCGTAACCGTTGCAAGATGGGACAAGGCGATTCCTCAGTACCGGGTCGGACATCAGACAATTATCGACGCGATCGAACGATTTGAACAAGATTGTCCGGGGCTCTACGTGACGGGCAATTTCAGAGGCGGTATCTCGGTTGCGGATTGTATAACGGGAGCAAAGACTATGAGCGAGCGGGTCGCTTCCGACATTTCAAACAAAACACTGGAGACAAACACCGGATGAACGCAGCGAATCAAACAAATCAAGACAGCCGTTTTTTGAAAGCATGCCGGCGCGAAGCCGTCGACACCACACCCGTATGGCTTATGCGTCAGGCGGGACGGTACATGTCGGAATATCTCGCGGTTCGCGGAAAGCACACAATACTGGAAATCATAAGATCCGCCGAGCTGTCATGTGAGGTGACGCTCCAGCCGTTAAACGTATTCGATCTTGACGCGGGTATCATATTTTCCGATATTCTCCCGCCGCTCGAAGGGATGGGGCTCAGGCTGGAGTTCGCCAAAGGCGAGGGGCCCGTCATTCACAACCCCGTGCGGAGCGCCGCGGATGTCGATGCGCTCACGGTGAAACCGGCCGGGGAAACGATGGCTCCGACGCTGGAGGCCATTCGTCTCGTCCGGCGCGAGATCGATTCGCGCGGTATTCCACTTATTGGCTTTAGCGGCGCCCCGTACACGCTGGCCTGTTATGCGATAGAGGGTGGCGGGAGCAGGAACTACGTTCTTACGAAACAAATGATGGCGTCGGAGAAGGACGCCTGGCGCAAGCTCATGGAGAAAATGAGCGATGTGGTTGCCGATTATCTTCTCGCACAGGCCGCCGCGGGAGCGCAGGCGCTTCAACTCTTTGACACATGGGCGGGCGGTTTGAGTCCTGCCGACTACAGTGAGAGTGTGATGCCGTACAACCGGGCGATCATCAAGAAGATCCGCGCCGCGGGCGTACCAATTATTTACTTCGCGACAAATGTCAATGGAATGCTCGAGGTCATCCGTGATCTCGACGCCGATGTCCAGGGTGTCGACTGGCGCATCGAGCTCTCCGATGCCTGGAAGCGATTCGGTCACGACGTCGCGGTTCAGGGGAACCTCGACCCGGTGGCGTTGTTCGATCCATGGGACGAACTGAAGAAGAAAGCGGAACACGTACTGAACCAAGCTGGTGGAAGACCGGGGCATATTTTCAACCTGGGCCACGGGATTCTTCCAAAGACCCCGGTGGACAATGTTAAGAGACTGGTCGATTTTGTTCATGAAAGAGGAGCGACGTCGAAGTGAAAACAACAAAATCCGAAGCGCTTTTTGCCGAGGCCATGAAACTGATCCCCGGTGGGGTCGACAGTCCCGTGAGGGCGTTCAAGAGTGTCGGCGGCGGGCCGAGATTTATCGAAAAGGGCAGCGGCCCGTATGTTTGGGATGCCGACGGCAACAAGTATCTCGATTACGTTCTGTCGTGGGGGCCGTTGATTCTCGGTCATGCCCACCCGGCGGTTGTTGATGCGTTGATCGCGGCGGTGAAGAACGGTACGAGCTTTGGAGCGCCGACGCATCTGGAGTCGGAACTCGCCGAGCTTGTGGTTGATCTCGTCCCGTCGGTCGAGATGATCAGATTTGTCAATAGCGGTACCGAAGCGACGATGAGCGCGCTGCGTCTGGCCAGAGCGCACACGGGACGCGACAAGATTCTCAAGTTCGCCGGTTGTTATCACGGTCATGCCGATATGCTTCTCGTTCAGGCGGGGAGCGGAGTCGCTACTCTCGGACTTCCCGATTCGCCGGGTGTGCCCGCGGGCACGACGGGCGACACACTTGTTGCGCCTTACAACGATCTCGACGCGGTTCGCGGGGCGTTCGATTCGTATCCCGATCAAATCGCCGCCGTCATCGTTGAGCCCATTGCCGGCAATATGGGTTTTGTAAAGGGAACGAAAGAATTTCTCGAGGGTATACAAAGTCTGTGCCGCGAGAACGGCGCCGTCTCTATTTTCGACGAAGTGATGACGGGGTTCCGCGTGGCGCTGGGCGGCGCGCAAGAGCTGTTCGGGTTGGACCCGGATCTGACATGTCTCGGCAAAGTAATCGGCGGCGGACTGCCCGTTGGCGCCTATGCGGGCAAGCGGGAAATAATGGATTCAGTCGCTCCGAAGGGGCCGATGTACCAGGCGGGTACCCTGTCCGGCAATCCGCTCGCCATGTCGGCCGGGCTCGCAACGCTCAAGACGCTTTCCGGGACGGACGCGTTTTCGACGGCGAGCGATAGGGCTGCCAAACTTATTGACGGGATGAAAAAAATTGGCGAGTCCAACAAAATACCTCTGCAGGCGGGCTGCGCGGGTACTATGTTTGGAGTATACTTTTTAAAAGAACCCGGAGTAGAGATTTCGTGTTTCGATTCGGCGAAGGCCCATGCCGATACGGATCGTTTTACGCGCTATTTCAATGAAATGATCAACAATGGTTTCTATTTTGCTCCGAGCCAGTTCGAGGCGGGATTTGCCAGTAGTGAGCACACAAATGATGATATAGACGCCACGCTCAAGGCATTCGAGAGCTTTGTTGCGCGGGAGAGTTCATCTTAATTCTGGTGGTTTTGAATTACATTCCGGAGGACCGTTATGTCCCTCATACTCGTCGGGTTGAATCACCGCACTGCGCCGGTTGAACTCCGCGAACAATTTACGCTCACCGGGTGCGGTGTCCCAATGGCGCTCGCCGAGCTCAAGAAACTCACAGCGGCGGGGGGCGAAGGTGGCACTCCGTGTCTTCGCGAAGCCGCCGTTCTCTCCACGTGCAACCGTTTCGAAGTGTACGCGATTGGATCGGACGACGAGAAAAAGTTCGAGCCGCTCGAAGAGTTTCTTATCACTCTCCAGGCGACGCCGATGGATGAGGTTCGCGAGCACTTCTACTATATGGAAGATCGCGACGCCCTCGGACACTTGATGAAAGTATCCGCCGGGGTGGACTCGATGGTTGTCGGCGAGCCGCAGATTTTGGGGCAGGTCAACGAAGCGTTTCGCGATGCCATGGCAGCCAAGACGCTCGGCCCGATGCTGAACCAGGCATTCAATCGTGTGATCCGCGTGGGTAAACGTGCGCGAACAGAGACGTCGATCGGGCGTTATACCACATCGGTCAGTCACGCGGCGGTCCACCTGGCCGAGAGCAAACTTGGAGATTTGACAAAGAAACACGTTGCCATCATTGGCGCGGGAGATATGGCCGAGCTGGCCGGCAAGGAATTAAAGGACCACGGCGCCGAGAGAATCGCCATCGTTAACAGAACGCACTCGCGGTCGGTAGCGCTTGCGGATCAGATCGGCGCGCGGCCGATGGCGTGGCATGAGCTCAACGATGTTCTCAAATGGGCCGACCTGGTTTTTACCGCCACCGATGCGCCGCACACGCTTATCTACGCGAATGAAATCGAACCCCTGCTCGTCGATCGCAATGCGCGCCCGCTTCTCTTTGTTGATATCGCGATGCCTCGTGATGTCGAGCCCGCCGTCGCCGATCTTGATGGTGTACATGTCCTCGATATTGACGAACTTCAGTCCGTTGTCGATGACGGTATGGAGCAGAGGATGGCCGCGGTTCCCGAGGTCGATTTGATCGTCGAGGCGGAGGTGCAGAGCTATTACGACTGGATCAAAAGCCGTGATGTCACACCTGTGATCGTCGATCTGCGAGCGGCACTTGGCAAACTTGTGAGCGAAGAGGTTGAAGCGGCGCTTCGTTCAATGGAGGATCCTAAGGACCGCGAGATCGTCGAACGCTTGCGGCATCGTGTGGTCAACAAGATCCTGCACGAGCCTTCTACTCGTCTCAAAGCGTTTGCCGCGAATGGGAACGGCATAGCCTACGCCGACGCCATTCGTGAAGTATTTTCTCTGGATCAACGCAATCAGGAATAATGCCCAACGAAGCCAGACACAAAAACAAAACGATTCGAATCGGCACGCGGGGTTCCGCTCTCGCCCGGTGGCAGTCCGACTACGTCAAAGCGCTTTTGGAAAAGTCCTACCCTGATGTCGTTGTCGAGATCGAGGTGTACACGACGCGGGGGGACAAAAACCTGTCGCAACCGCTCCCCGAACTGGGAGGCAAAGGAGCCTTTACCGCCGAACTTGAGGCGGCGCTCCTTGGTTCCAAGATCGACATCGCCGTTCACAGTCTCAAGGACCTTCCCACCGAAAACCCTGATGGTCTCGTTATAGGCGCGGTCCCCGTAAGGGCACATCTTGGAGACGTGCTCGTGACTCGAGGGGGTCACACCCTTGCGACGCTGCCGCGCGGTGGAACGGTCGGGACGAGCAGCCCGAGACGGGCGGCGCAGATGCTCCATATTCGCAAGGATCTCAAGATCGCCGACATCCGCGGAAACGTCGGCACGAGAATTAAGAAGGCCCTGGACCCCGAAGGTCCGTACGATGCCGTTGTTTTTGCGTATGCGGGACTTGAAAGACTCAAACTCCTCGATGTGGTGAGCGAGGTGCTCGATGTTGACATCATGCTCCCCGCGCCGGGTCAGGGTGCGTTGGGAATCCAATGCCGTGATGACGAACCCTCGCGAAATCTACTCGCTGTTTTGAACGACGATACAACGGCGCTTGCCGTGGTCGGTGAGAGGGCCTTTCTGTCGGGGCTCGGCGGTGGTTGCGCGCTTCCAATCTGCGCCATGGGCCTGGTTGATGACGGACGCCTCGATCTTCGCGGCCGCGTGCTTTCTCCTGATGGAGCCAGTCAGATCGATGTCGCGGGAACCGCCGAGGTCAAGGGCGCCGAAGACGCGTTTGCGCTTGGCAAGCAACTCGCCGAAAAAGCGTTGAGTCGCGGCGCGGATGGACTCCTCAATACATGCAAATGAAATCCAGGAAAATTGTAGTGACGAGGGCCGCGCATCAGGCGGCCGATCTCGAGGCAATGCTCGAGGCCCGGGGCGCCGTTCCCGTTCTGTATCCGTGTATCGAAATCGAACCGGCGGGAGATTCTCCTGAGTTCGACAAGGGGATCCGTGATGTGTCGGGCGGGTCGTTTGACTGGATTGTTTTTACAAGCGCGAACGCCGTGCTCGCCGTCAAACTGAGGTTCGAATCGCTGGGTGTTGACCTGTCGTCGTTGAGCGGGGCGCGTATCGCCGCGATCGGCCCGGGTACGGCCGCCGCCGTCCGTTCGATGTTCGGGATCGATGCCGAACTGGTTCCGGCGGAGTACGAAGCGGAGCATCTTGCCGAGGCTCTTTCGCCCGCAGCGGGTGCGCGGGTGTTTCTGCCGCAGTCAAATATTGCGAGGCCCATTCTTCGCGAAATGCTTTCAAACGAAGGCGCTGATGTTGTTTTCGTTCCGGCGTACAAGACGGTTCTTGGCAGCGGTGGGGCGGATGTTCCCGGATTGCTTGCCGCGGGGAAGGTTGACGCCGTCACATTCACCAGCTCCTCGACGGTAGACAACTTTGCGGCGCGCTTGAAGAACGAGGGAAGCACGCTCGAGAGTCTTGGTGGTGTCTGCGTGGCCTGCTTGGGGCGCAAAACGACGAAGTCCGCTGTCACCCTGGGTCTTACGGTTACCGTCTCGCCCCCCGAGAATACGATCGAAAGCCTCGTCTCCTCGCTTGACGATTATTTTAAAACAACATAGAGTCTCCGAAATGCCGCATTCCCATGCGGTAAAATGTCTTCGTAAGTGACCTTGATCGTTGCCCTTCGGCATCGAATTTGTTAAACTTACAAAAGGATTCGTGCAGTTCTCGCGTCCGATGGGGTTTCGAAACCTCTCGGTGCCGTCAATCGTCCCATCGCAATTTGATACACAGCCACCTGCCGCGGAATGCCGTTCCAGGAGAACCCGTGGAATTCAGGCCTAACTCTCGCCTTGCTCGTATGGCCGTGGCCGTTCTGTGCCTCGTGGTTTTGTCGACCACGGCGTTCGCCGAGCGTGCCACCGACCGCGCTGAACTCATGCGGCTCGCCGATGTGTACGAGACAAGGACAGAAAATCGCAGGACGCTTTTGTATTACCGGCTGCTCGCCAGCACCGATCCCGCCGTTCAGAGTCTCAACGACAATCCCGATATTCAACTCATGTACATCGATAAGAACGGCCGCCCCGTTTATTACATCACCGAGAACCTTGACGCCGCGCGAACCGTGGGTGTGATCCGGGTGTGGCCGGGAGGCGGCGCGGGTTATAACCTGACGGGATCGGGCACGCTCAACACGCAGTTGGCCGTGTGGGACGGCGGAGGTGTGCGCTTGACACACCAGGAGTTTGGGGGTCGTGTGATCCAGGTTGACGTGCCGGCAGTGACGAGTCCGCACGCGACGCATGTGGCGGGGACGATGGTCGCCGCGGGTTTTATTCCTGCTTCGAAGGGGATGTCGTACGAGGCGGGACTTGCCGCCTACGACTGGAATTATGACTTGTCCGAGATGGCCGCGGCCGCCGCGGCTGGGCTTCAGGTGTCGAACCATTCCTACGGTGAAGCCACGGGCTGGCGGTATGATAGTGGCGACTGGTATTGGTTTGGAGACATAACTGTTGACACGGTAGAGGATTACAGGTTTGGCTTCTACGCAATCGAAGCACGCGATCTCGACGAGATCGCCTTCAACGCGCCCGCCTATCTCATCGTGCAGTCGGCGGGAAATGACCGCAACGATGTCGGCCCGGGTCCGGGCGGAGAGCATTGGGTTTTGGACGGCACCTGGGTTACGAGCTTTGACACGCGCGACCCCGACGGCGGGCTTGATGGTTTCGATTGCGTGCCCGGCAAAAAGACCGCAAAGAACATTCTCACCGTCGGAGCGGTGAACGACATTCCTCTCGGGTACACACAACCGAGCGATGTCGTGCAAACCGATTTCAGTAGCTGGGGACCTGCGGACGACGGCCGGATCAAGCCGGACATCGTCGCGAATGGCACCGGGCTTTATTCATGCTCGGACGCTGGGGACGATCAGTACACGACAATGGGCGGGACTTCGATGGCGGCGCCAAGCGTGGCCGGTGCGATCAACCTTCTCGTTCGCCATTATGAAAGCGTTATGGGAGCCGCACCGCGCGCGGCGACAATGAAGGGCATTGTGATACAGACGGCACACGAGGCGGGCGATCACGACGGTCCCGACTACGCGAATGGGTGGGGACTGCTGAATACGGAAGGCGCCGCCGACCTTATTCAGAACTTTTCACCTGCGCGGGTCCTGTCGCCGATTACCCCGCGCGTACTCGCTAACGCTCCGTTCGCTTCGGGGGCCCCATCGGCGCCACCCGCGCCCGGTTCTCGAATTATTGAGCGGACGTTACGCGAGGGTGTCACCGACAACTACTCGTTTACATTGGATACGCTGAGCACGGTGAAGTTGACGATCGCGTGGACCGATATTCCGGGAGAGACACCCAGTGCGAGCGTGGATCCGCGGACGGCAGTTCTGATAAACGATCTCGATGTTCGTATCGAACACGTGCAATCGGCGACCGTTTACGAACCGTGGATACTCGACTACGACAACCCCGCGGATTCGGCCGCGACTGGGGACAATACGGTCGACAACGTCGAACAGGTATTTGTCGCGGTTGCCGATTCGGGGGACTACTGGGTTCGTGTGACACACAAGGGATCACTTGTCCATGGCGCGCCGTGGAATACCGAAGCCCAGGATTATTCGCTTCTCTGTTCGGAGGCGGTAACATACATGCCCTCTTACCGCCACTATGTGTCGAAGGCGGGGTCGAGCACGATCCCGTACGACACGCCGGCGAAAGCGGCTAATACGATTTCGAAAGCCCTGGCTATTGCGGAGGTGGGGGATTCCGTATTTGTCGAGATGAACACTTTCAATGAACTCTCTCTGTCTGTGACGGAGGGAGTATTGCTCAGTGGGGGATGGGGGAGTCTGTTTACTGTCAGAGACCCCTTCGCGGGCCAGACGATTGTCAATATCATCAGTCCGCTCGATATCGATTCGGTGGCGGCGCCTGTTGTTATTGACGGTTTCGTTTTTCAGGGTGGCGTAGGCACCTACGGTGGAGGGTTGCGTGTCGACAACTCGGATCTCACGCTTCGAAACTGTCTTATCCATCAAAACCAGGCCCATGATGGCTCGTACGGTTACGGCGGGGGAATATACGCGTTTGAAAGCACTATCCATCTGGTCGCCACAAATGTATCGAGCAATTCGGCGGGCCGGGGTGGCGGGATATATCTTGAGGGTTGCATCGCGTCGATAGACAGTTCGACAATTTCGAATAACAATCTGGTTGAAGGTGGTGTTGATTCGCCGGATGGTGGTGGTATCTACATCGTCAACTCGACGTCCGTAACTCTTTCCGGAAATCTTATCACGGGGAATGCCGCCGATGCTTCAACTGTGCCCGAGGCGCGGGGTGGCGGGATCTATGTGGAAAATACGCCAGGCCTTTCGATGAATGGTGACGTGGTGTCGTACAACACGACGGGCGCACTTGCAACGGACGGTTATGGCGGCGGGATTCACGCGGTTGGTTCGTCCCTGACTCTCTCAACTGTAGATATTTCACGAAACACCGCCAGGACTGAAGGCGGCGGAGTTTACACCGACACCGGATCTTCTGTTTCGCTTTCGAAGAGTCGCGTGATGTGGAACGCTGCGGGCATCGGCGGTGGTTTGTATCTCAGCGGTCCCGAGAGCAGTGTCGAACACAATCTCTTTGTCGGAAACGATTCAACCGCGTGTTATCTCACTGCCGGGTCAACGGGGAGTTTTGTCGGCAACACACTCGACCGCAATGTTGGCCTGTCCGCCGGCGGAGCGTTCTTCTTGGATACCGCGATTCCCGTGTTCAACAATGTTATCGTGAATTCGGACGGGCCGGGTATCAAGTGCAACGGGCCGGCGACACCCGCGCTCTCGCACAACAATGTGTGGAATAACTCGGGGGGCGACTACGACGGATGTGCGCCGGGAATCGGATCCGTATCAGCCGATCCGTTTTTTGCGGATACGTCTCTTGTTGACTACCACCTGACGCTTCACTCTCCGTCGATAGACGCGGGCGATCCCGACCCTGGCTACAATGATCCAGATGGATCTCGGGGTGACATTGGATGGTTGGGGTCTCACGTTTTCAACATGGATTATCCCGAGTATCCGAAGGATTTCGAGGTGGCGATTGTTGGCAGTGACGCCGTTCTCTCATGGAGCGCCAATCCCGAACCCGATGTCGAATTCTATGCCGTGTATAAAGACACAGTCGCGAACTTTATCCCGTCGGATAGCTCGTTTGTGATGCTCGTGGCCGCGCCGGACACCACGTTCAACGACGGTCCCGCCTCGTACTGGACGTACTACGTGATTTCGGCGGTCGACACATCGGGGTACGCGAGTGGATATGCGGCGGCGGCCCAGGTTGACCCGACGGGAATCGGTCGCGAGGTCGCGTCGTACACCGACCGCCTCGATCAGAACTACCCCAATCCCTTCAATCCCACCACGCGCATCGGCTACCAGCTCCGCTCCCGCGTTCCGGTCAGTCTCAATGTTTACGATGTCGGGGGGCGTCTCGTCCGTCGGCTCGTAGACGGCGACCAGGGGCCCGGAAACTTCACTGTCGAATGGGACGGGCGTAACATGCACGGCGCAACTGTTTCGACCGGCGTCTACTTCTACCGTTTCGCCGCGGGTTCGTTCATTCGCACCAAAAAAATGGTCATGCTAAAATAGGTTCAAAGTACCCCCGCACTCGTTTACAATAAACGCCACGGGGGCATTGTGTATTCTCTGTTGAAACACAAGACGAAGGGGTGCACGTGAACCGCTTTCTGATTTTCTTATGGGTATTGGCTGTGGCAATTGCGGCCGCCGCACCGGCCTCCCTGGCCGGTGAATTTGTCGACGCTGCAAAAAAGGGCGATTTCCAGGCAGTCAATAAGATGCTCCAGGGAGACTCGACGCTTGTCGGCGACACCGACGAACGCGGGTACACGGCTTTGCACTGGTCCAGCGTTCGTGGGCATTGGACGATCATGTCGCTTCTCGTCCGCAACGGCGCGTCGGTAAATGCGGTTGGCGCTGATGGCGGTACGCCGCTTCACTGGGCCTGCCATCACGACGAGCCGGGACGCATTCGCGAACTTCTCGATGCCGGCGCCGATCTCGGTATTCAGAACCAGTGGGGGAGGGCGCCGCTGCATGTCGCTTCGAGGAGGGGGTGTGTCGAGGTGGCTTCGCTTCTTATCGAGCGCGGCGCCGATGTGAATGTGGTGACCAGCGAGGGGTGGACGCCGCTTCACGTGGCCTACAAAAGCGGTCAGCCGGGAATCGTGTCGCTGCTCGTTCAGGCGGGTGCCGATACGGAGCGGCTGGACAGCGAGGGAAACCGTCCGATCGACGTAGCGCGGTTGCGTCCTGCGGAAGTACCGATTGAACCCGATGCCCTCGAGGAATACATCGGGATATACGAACTCGGACCCGGATTTGGTCTTAAGATATGGCGCGAGGGCGACGTGCTCCACATTCGTGAATTCGCCCCCGACGAATTGTATTCGACGGGTAAAGACGAGTTCTTCTGCCGGCAGGAACCGTGGCGTGTCGTATTCGAGAGAGACGATGATGGAATTATCTCCGCGGTCGAGGTTGATTTCATCAGACAAACGGTTCGTGGCGAGAAGAAGCCGCATGCGCTTTATGTGGGATCCGAAGTGTGCAAGGACTGCCATCTCGACCGTGACACGGGCAATCAGTACGTTGCGTGGCTGAGCAGCCGTCACGCGGCCGCCTACTGGCGGCTTGCGACCGACTGGGCGCTTTTTCTCGCGCGTCTTCGTCCGCACAATTACGATCTCGAAGTGCCGTTCGAGGATGACCGATGTCTTATGTGCCATACGACAGGCGCGCAGAACGCCGAAGCTCTTTTCGCCGGCGGATTCCGTGTCGAGGAGGGAATTGGGTGCGAGACCTGTCACGGTCCGGGGAGTGTTTATATCGATCCCGAAGTCATGTCGGACAGAAAGGCGTTTCTCGCGGCGGGTGGAGTTGTCCCGACGGAAGAGACGTGCCGGACATGCCACCGCAACGACCGCTTCGACTTCGAAGAATGGTGGCCGAAGATCGCGCACCCGCGCAAAACCGATTAATGAGGAGTTGTAATGGGGAAATTCGTATTTGTTTTTGTCGTCGGCATGCTCTCCGGTATGGGGTTGCTCGGAGTGGTCGCGTACAACATGGCGGCGGACATCATGATCACGCAGGACGCCAGTTCGATGGGGTTCGATGAAACGGTGTCGGCGATTCAGGAAAATGCGAAGACCGCCGGTTGGAAAGTCCCGGCAGTGCACCCGATCTCGGAATCGGTGGCCAAGGCTGGGTTTGACGTCGATCGCTTGACCGTGGTTGAGCTTTGCAGTGCGGAGATTGCCGGACGGATTCTCAAGGACAGCGATGACTGGAGTGTGGCGCCGATGATGCCGTGCCGTGTCGCGGTTTATGAGAAGGGAGACGGAGAGGTTATTATCGCCCGGATGAATTCGGGGCTTATGAGTAAGTTTTTCGGGAAGATAGTCGCGAGGGGCATGGGAATCGCCGCGGCGCAAAACGAGGAAATGTTCGAGCCATTAATCAATCCGTAGGCACCGCTGCGGGGCTCGATTCGGCCCTATTTGAGCAGTATGAGTTTTGTTGATTGTTCGCTCTCGCCGGTACTTGCTTTCAAAAAATAAACGCCCGTGGTCACGTAGCGGCCGTGGGCGTTTGTTCCGTCCCATTCGAGAATGTTGCCACCGCGGGGAAGCGTATCGTTCCAAATTTCTTTGACGATTCGGCCCGCCGCGTCGTAGATGTCCACCCTCACATTTGTTCTGGCTCCAATCTCGATGAAGAGTTTTGCCGTGCTATTGAAAGGGTTTGGATATGTGAGAACTCGAAGATGGACGGGGTCCCTGGGTGGGCCCGCGCCATCGTTCGACCAGTCCCGCCGGAGATAGTCTCCGTCGTGGACGACGGCGAGTGAACTTTCCCGGAAGAACACCTCGTCTCTTTCAGGCGCCCAGAAAACAAAGTCGACGTCATCGCGGTCGATGTGTACCGCGGTGTCCGAAAGAGACGCATTCGCGCGTGAATCGGGAATGTCGATGATGACGCGATCGGCCATAACAAGACGGCTTACGTTTGAAAGCAGGTAACCGGCAGGGCTGATGCCGTTCATCCGAATGTGGGCGATCGCCGCGTCGGTTTCAACGTCGATGCCTCGCCACGAATATTGAACGTTGCCGCCGCCGTCGTTTATCAAGATGACATCGTCGATTCCGCCGCCCCATTCCAGATTGATCGCCGTTCCCCAGGCGACTTCCTCTCGCGAAAACTGAGGTTGCGGAGACAGTTCACCGCGAGGGAGCAGCATGATTCCGAAATTCCCGCGCGTGGACGTGCGCGACAATGAAATGATTGTCGAGTTCGGGTCGATTTCTTTGTTGTCGAACGGGAGGAGTCGCTTGTTAAGAAGCGCGAAGCCGGGGTTCAAAACAAAAAGGTCCAGACGGCCGTTTACGCCGGAAATGTTGATTGGATTTGATGTGGTGTCGACGGAGTTGTCGGAGAGAGTGTGCATCCGCCATTCGTAGGTTCGAAGTGAGTCGTCCTTTTCGATATCATCAAAGATCAAGAAGTAGGGTGGCGCCTGGGTGTCGTGTACGACGATCGCGCGCCTGATTGCCCGATCGACGGGATTTCCTCCATCGTATCCGTATGACCAGTCATCGTCGGGAAAAGGGAAGCCGGGACGATTGAACTCGCTATACGTGCCGTACGCCTCTGTCGCATCGCCGACAAGATAGTCGGCGTAGCCGCCCATGAGAAACTCTGTGATGTTACCGTCGGTGCCGACCGAACCGCCCGCGTAGTGCTGGCCTTTGCCGTCGATGAACACCATGTTGTGCGCTTCGCTCTCTTTTGACGTCCAACCGTATCCGTGGTCGACGGCGAAGCTCTCGCCATAGCCGTATAGCGTGAAGTTGTTCTGATCTTCGTGGGCATGACCGCCCTGGAATTTCCCCGAGTAAAAACTGAAAACAACGTCGTCCGAACTCATACCGTCTTGCCACCCTGTCCGGAAATAATAAAGTCCCCTGTGTTGCCAGAGTATATGCCGCGGTAGCGCGACGCCCGGGTTCCTCTCCGCCAGAGGTTGGCTCCACAAGACGGTGGCAGCCTTGTCGGCGAGCCGGCCGGAGTCATGTCCGTATTGCCGGCCGGCGATGTGTTCCCATAACCATGATGAAAGGTCGCTGCCCCAGGCCGTCTGAGCCCAATCGAGGTAAGTCTGGTGTCTCGAAAGTGGGTAATTGAGATAGGCGGCGTCATTAATATTGTTGATCTTCGCGCCGCCTTCGGGAAGGAGCGCGAAGGCGATCCATCTCTCCATATTGCGGATGCCCGGCATGTCGGCATAGTCGTAGCCGTCGAAACGCTTTCTCGCGGCGAAGTAGTAAGCGAGATTTCGAAGACTCCATCCGGCGTACATCGCCCCCTCGCTGTAGGCGCCGTCGGGGTCGAGTTGGTGCTCGAGCCACGCGTCGACAAATTGGTCGGCGCGTGCGAGGGCAGCGGATACCAGGCCCGGGTCGATTTCATCGGCGAGAGAAATTGCGGCGAGACCCAGGGAAGACCCGATCATTGCGCTCAGGTTGCTCACGTAGGGTCTGTAGAGCCACCGTTCGTAATTGAACACGGTCATCATTGTGTCGATGTAGCTTTCGATTTCGCTTCTGACCAGCTCCCGGTCCGGCTCCGTGGCGTCGTCGAAAAACATGTCGTAGCCGAGGCTCAATGCGCGAAGTCTCAGCGGCGAGTAATACGTGTTGTCGTCGGGAGCATAATTTTCCGCGAGATAGACGGTGAGTCGCCGGCCTGTATTACGCGCCGCGGTGTCGGCGGGTGTGGAGAGGTGGGCGGCGACGCCCAGGTTTGGCATATCACCCACACCGAACGAGTAGAACTCGAGCACTTCGGAAACTGTTTGAATGGTATAAACGGTATCGACGAGGGATTTAATATATGCAAAAGCGTCATTGTCCGGACCTCCTGCGCTCATCTTGTCGCGCAGGGCCGGGATGTCGGTACGATCGAACAAGAGACGCGGGTGATGGGCGCTGTAGAGCGAATCACTCGCCGTGACAGGTGTTGACCGCCTCGCGTTTGCGGCAGGCGGAGCGATTAGCCCAATAGCGACTATAAAAAGCAGGGGTAATAACAGTCGATTTGCCGGCATGATAGCCGTCCCGTGCGTGACTGACAAAATGATGTTTCACTAACGTGCTACGTGTCGTTCTGATCTGACGACCAGTCGATCTTCGCCACGTATCGCCACACGCCGCAGCCGGCGGCGGCGCTCACACATAATAACACAACGCCCACCCATGCGGGTCCGAGGAGCACCTTTCCGATACCAAAGAGAGCGGTGTAGACCGAAATGACGGAGAAGATGTAAGCGGGGAAGGCCTTGCCAGGACCCTCGTCGTTTTCCGCGCCGGGGATATTTTTCGACACCGGTTTCCACAGCCGGCCGCCGGGTCTGATCTTTTCGTAGAACGCCCTGAGTGTCGATTCCTCCACGGGGCTGGTAAGGAATGTCACGATCATTGAGAACCCAAAAGTTATCGGGACGATATAAAAGAGGACGTTGGGGTAGGGGATGCCCATCACCATTCTGAAGACGATTGTGCAGATGAGCGCAGACGCCATCGCCGAGATCTCGGACCACGCGTTGATCCGCCACCAGTACCACCGAAGTATATAGATGATCGATACTCCCCCCGCAATCGAGGTGAAGATATACCAGCCCTCGCGGATCGAGTTCATCATCGTCGTCACGAGCATTCCCGCGGAAGCAATGAAAACGGTGGCGACCATCGACGCGATAACGTAGTGGCGTTCCGAGGCGCCCCGCTTGATAAACCGTTTGTAGACGTCGTTGACAAGATACGACGAACCCCAGTTGAGGTGTGTGTCGATTGTCGACATATATGCCGCGAAGAACGACACGATCACCAGCCCCAGCATCCCCGACGGGAGGAATTTCTTCATAAGGAGCACGTAACCGAGTTCGGGATCTTCGAGCGTCGGGTAAATGATCGCGGCGCACAACCCCACCATAATCCACGGCCACGGCCGCAAGCAGTGGTTTGCGATGTTGTACCAGAGCGTTCCGAGAAACGAGTGACGTTCGTTCTTGGCGCTCAACATTCTCTGGACGACATAACTGCCGCCGCCAATGTTTGACGCGGACCACCACTGGAAGAAAATAAAGATGAGGATGGGCGCGAAGAGATCGGAACTCGAACGCGGAAACATTGCCGTAATTTCCGACGCGCGCGCAGAACCGTGAACCGCAGCGAGTGACGAGTGGATTTCACCGAGTCCGCCGACGCCTTTTACCGCCGCCACGGCGAGGTAGATGCTTCCAAACATTGCGATGATGAACTGGATGAAATCGGTCGCCATCACGCCAGAGAGACCCGCAATCATCGTGTATAAAAGACTGAACCCGAAGCAAAAGTAGAGCGCGAGGTCCTGGTCGATCCCGACGGTGTTGGAGAGAACCTTGACCATCGCGAGGTTGACCCAGCCGATAACGATACAGTTGGTGAGGACTCCCGAGTGGATCGCGAGATAACCACGGAGAAATTTCGCCGGTTTGCCGCTGTAGCGCTGTTCGACGAGTTCGACATCGGTGAGGACCTTGCTGCGGCGCCAGAGACGGGCGAAGAAAAACACGACCAGAAGCCCCGACATCGCCAGGCACCACCAGAACCAGTTCCACGAGATTCCTTTTTTGATCACAAAACCGCTGACGGCGAGCGGCGTGTCCGCGGCGAAGGTCGTCGCCACCATGCTCGTCCCGAGAAGCCACCACGAGGCGTTTCGTCCGGAGAGGAAATAATTGGTGATTCCTTTGGTCGCCTTGCGCGAGTGGTAGACGCCCAGGCCGAGGGCGATAACCAGGTAGCCGATGACAATGATCCAGTCGAGTTGTGACATGGTTCGCGGTCCTCTTGCCGCGTCGCGTTTCGGTGTCCATTGTTTGCGCGTCGGTTCAGACTATACTATTTCGCGGCGGCTGCCACTCCATATCTGGTTCGAATGGAAACATCGGTCGCTTGATTCTTTTGAACGTGAGGTTTGTAAAATCCTGGCTCACCGCGCCTGGGCTCAAGGCGAGAACCGAGCGCGCGGCGATTCGCTCCAGGCCCGGCACGAGATAGCCGATCTTCACAACGATAATGTCGTAGCCGGATGGGTCGACTCCGACGCTTAGAAAATCTTCGCGGGAGTGAAAGGGCGTTCGTTTGCTCGTCACAATAACGTCGGTGCCCCGGGTGCGGATCACGGCGCACGTGTCTGACTGTTCGCCGTCAATCGATATGACGGTCCCCGTCACCTCGAGGGGGGTGCCGTGAACCGAATCGAGCTTGCCGCCGAACGTGACCGTTATCTCGTTATTCACGCCCGTCTGTCTGCACCGCATGGCAGCCTCGGCGTCGGCAATACTCGCGTACAACGCCTCGGTTGCATTCAAATCGATCAACCGCCCGAGAACAAACGGCACATCGCCCGCGCCTCCCGCCGTCGGGTTGTCTCCCGAGTCGCTAATGATGACGGGACGTGCCTCGCTGCGCATCGCTGCGTCGATACAATCGTCAGTCGAGCCCGCATACACCCCGTATCCGAATCCCTGTCGTGAGAACCAGACATCCTTGGCGATTGTCGCGGCGGCGTATTGAGTCATGTCCGCGTCATATCCGATCGCGACCACGGAAGCCGATGAACGCGGTTCGTCCGCCCACGCATATCCAATCAATATCGACGCGTCGAGGATGGAGTATTTGTCGATGACCATTGGGAATTGTCGGTAGAGGGTTTTTGCCGGATCGAATTCTGTGCTCGTTTTTTCGCCGGGGAGAAGCACAGGGATGGGGATGAAGGCCTTCGCCGGTTTTTGCCCGCGGCGAATACAACGGACGAGAAGGTTCAGCGCCCGCCGGATGGTCTCGGGCCGGTCGACATGCGGGGCCGTTCGGTACGCGGTCAGAATGTCGATGTGTGTTAAGGCATCTCGCGAGAGGTTGCCGTGGAGATCGTAGCTCGCGGCGATCGTACACTCCGTGCCGGTGATGCTCCGAATACACGAATAGAAATCAGCCTCCGCATCATCAATGCCAACCACGGACGCCGCCCCGTGCATGTCGAGAAGGACGCCGTCCAACGCACCGGCGGCCTCGATTTGTTCAACAAAAGATATTTTGAAGTGTTCGTAGAATTGTTTTTCAATGGGTCCGCCGGGGAGCGCTCGAGCACGGATGAGCGGGATGAACTCGACGTCGTTAAATGGGGGGAGGAAGTTGAAATCGGCGAGGAGCGCCTCGCCGCTCATTATATGAAAGTCACTCGCCGTCGAGAGCAGGGGAGAAAATGTACAGCACTCACAGCTCAAGCCACCGATCCCAATACGCATTCGGACTCCTTTGATCGGTCGATTTTACAGGCCGTGCTGCGGAGTCGTAAAGAAAACAATGTTCGAGGGGATTTCCCCGGCATTTGTTGATTTCCAAACGGGTATGCCGCACAATCATCACAAACCACAACGACAAGGAGTCACCAATGGATCAACTCAGTCAGTTCTTGAACGTGGAAGCCATAGCGACGGCGGCTGTGACGTTCACGCCACGGCTGATCGTTGCGATCGTCATTCTGATCGGCTTCTGGTTTATGTACCGCCTGTCTCACAGGCCGCTCGAGGCCGTGCTGCGCAGGAGCGGTCTGGAACCGGTCCTCGTATCGCTTCTCGTCGACAAGATCTATCATTTTTCTCTGATCTTGTTTGCGCTGATCATGGCGGCGGGCCAGGTTGGAATTAACGTCGGCGCGGCGCTCGCCGGTATCGGGGTGGTCGGTATCGCCATTGGATTCGCCGCCCAGGACCTGCTTTCGAACGTCATCTCCGGTTTCGTTATTTTCTGGGATAAGCCTTTTGCTGTCGGGGACTTTGTCACGGTCCACGATCAGTACGGGTCCGTTACCAACGTGACGCTCCGATCCACGAGAATCCGCACGAACCGGAACACATTCGTGGTTCTTCCGAACAAACGAATCATCGACGACGTGCTGGTCAATCATTCGAAGCATGGGGAAACCCGGCTCGATATCCCCGTGGGCATCGCTTACAAAGAGAACATTCCCGAGGCTCGAGATGTAATTCTGGCCGCGGTCAGGGAACTCGACGGTGTCGCCGGCGAACCGACGCCGTCGGTCGTTGTCGATGGATTGGGGGATTCGAGTGTGGACCTTCTAGTTCGCGTGTGGATCGAAGAGGCGAAAGACGAACAACCGGTCTACTATCGAGTCATTGAGGCGTCAAAGCTGGCCCTCGACGAGGCGGGGATCCAGATCCCTTATCCGCATCTTCAGTTGTTTGTGGACGACGTCGAAGACCGAGTCTTGGAGAAGGCAGCACGAGTCCCGGCGTTGGCTGCAGACGGAAGGGCGGAGGGGTAATGAAACGTCGTCCTTTGGGTTGCGGGGGACGTACGGGAATATTTAAACACTTGGTTGGCGGGGAATACACAGAGGGTCCGGCCGATCGGGAGCGAACGTTGCGGTTTTCATCGTTTTGAGAACGGCGCAGGCAGTGTTCGTTGCGAACGGCTGATGTACCCCGAGGAACTCCGGGTAAGTCCTCGCTTTGGTTATTCTGCGATCCGCGACAGCGCCTCGAAGTCGTGAAGGCAGATTTTGCGATTGTGAATGGCGATCCATCCCTGTCGCTTGAACTCGTTGAGTGTCAGGGATGCCGTCTCTCGTGTCGCGGCGACAAAGTTCCCGATGTCTTGTTGTGAGAGTGGAAGTCTGATCTGGTATCCGCAGGGTTTCTTCCGCCCGTGATCTTCGCCAAGCCGGAGAAGGAGCCGCGCGATCCTGGTTTCGACGTCGCCGTAGGCCACTTCCGCCATCCGTTGTCGGATTAACGCGGCGTTGTCCTGAACAAGCTTGATCACCGCCTGTTGTCCGGCCGATCCGGAGAGGAATTTCGCCAGATCGTCACGGTGAATATCTCCCAGTGTGGATTTTTGAAGGGCAATCGTGACGGTGTCGTCGTCGGTCTCTTCCACAAACGGAAGAGCCCCAAACGGCACACCCGGTCTGACGACGAAGAGAATTAGTTCCTTTCCGTCGCTCGGTTCGATCCTGCACACCTTGACGGCCCCCCTCAGGACCACAAACACGCGATCGGTTTGTGCGTCCATCGTCAGGACGGGTGAACCTTTAGTGACTTCACGCACGCGGATCCGGGCTACGATATTTTCGAGCGTATCGCTCGAGAGCCCTTTGAAGAATGGGGATCTTTTTAGATACCAGAGAGATTTGGGTTTTGTGTTTGACTCTCTCGTTGAGCCGGTTTGCGGCACTGGTCTTCCTCTCCCGTTCCGGGGGGTGATAGGAACCGCGTTTTTGGCTGTCCCGCGAATATCGAATGGCAGAATCCGACCGTTCAACCACAGAACGGACTCTATCACGGGCGCTTCCGGGGCGTCAACGGAGTTTGTCGTGGTTCACCGGTATGACCGTTTTCATCCGGTGGAGACTATCGACGAGGCGGTCATGCCGGTGGGATTGGTGGTTTGGGTGGGTCCGGCGGCGTGTCCGGTGGATCCTTTGGGTTGGGAGGGGACGGTGGGTCCGGTGTCTTGCGCCCCGGATCATCGGGGTTCGGTGGTCTCGGCGGTTTGGGTGGATCCGGCGGCTTGGGCGGATCGTGCGGTGGATCGTCATTTCGCATTGTTTCGTGAGGCTCGTTTCCGAAATGTCGCGGCGTTGCCGACGCCCCGTCGTGTTCTCTCTTTGTCTTATGGGTCATCATTTTGTTTCTCCTTTTCTTCGCGCAAAAGCGCGACTCGAATTCAAAGGCCCATTGAAAAAGGCCGGCACGGACGATTCAGAGTTGAGAGTTTTTCTTACTGCCAATAATGCGGACGTCCGTAGTAATCGTAAAGACGCTGTTCGAATTCACGGTTGACGGGCGCTCCCGGCTCGTACTCTGGGGAGTCCTTGATCTGTGAACTGGTCAGATCCACGGATACCTTTGAGTCGCTCCATGAAATCCCTTTGATCCATGTCGGAGCGACCAGGACTTTTTTCCCGGGAAGCAGGTTTTTGGTGTCTATCACCAGGTAGCGAATCGTCCACGTGTCATCGTCGACGATGACGTCTTCAACGTGCCCGATTTCACCGTCAGCGGCTTCGATGTGATATCCGATAACCTCCTGGCTGCTTCTCAGGTTGGGGTCACCGTTGGAGCCGTCGTGGGTTTTGAGCGCCTCCTTGACGACGAACACTCCGCCCGGCACGCGGGCCCAGTAGGGGTTGACGTGGAGGTGTTGGAACAGCTCGACTTCGTGTTGGCGCGATACCGGCTCGTCTTCTTTGATCGACGGGCCGTCTTCGATTCGGTCCTTGGTTAATCCAACGTGAAACTGGTTCTTGTCCCAGTCGGGCCGGCCCAACACGGCGCGAGGAATCAAGACTTTTCGGCCGGGCAGCCAGCGCCCAGTGTCGGCGATCAGGTATCTTGCTATCCAGGCTTGGTCGTCGAAATAAAGGTCGACAACTTTCCCGATGCTGCCATCCTGAGCCGAAATCTTGTAGCCCTTCAGGTTTTTGACGCTTCGCAACATTCTCACCATCTCCTTTCTGTAAACTGTAATAAAAATAGACTGTTTGGACCCTGGTTGTCTGTTAGCCGGCTAACAAAAAACGAGATTGGTAAATAAAGCGAAGGTTTCTGGGGGGCGGCTTGTTGCCATAAAAAGAAAAATCCCGGTGCCTTTCGGTACCGGGAATCTCCTCTGATTGGTAGCGGGGGCAGGATTTGAACCTGCGACCTTTGGGTTATGAGCCCAACGAGCTACCAGACTGCTCCACCCCGCGTCAAGTTATCGTCAATGTATAACGATTCCGCCCGCGGATGTCAAGCTCCGCGGGCGGAAATGCAAAAAATCAGGGAAACTGTGTCTTAGTCTTTACTCTGAGACCGGATGATCTTGTAAACCTTGTCGCCCGGCGCGACATAACCGTAAAGCTCCCGGCCCAGTCTCTCGATAGTACCGGGGTCCGTCTTGAGTCGATCGATCTCGTTCTGAAGGGTTTGGATGTCTAGTGTCACCGCGGCGACATCGGCTTCGAGCCGGGCCTTCTCCTTCTTCAGCGACATGAGCCTGATTGCGCCGGCATCGCCGAGGACAAAGACATAGAGGAGAGTCGCTACCACCAGGAAGAAGAGGAACTTCTGCAGCCTCTCGCTGATTTCCGCCTGGTGTTGGTAGAACGTGCGGAGAAACGGGTATTGCCGGAGCGTCCCGCCGGAGGCGATTCCACGCCTCGGCGCTTTGGTCGATTTCTTCTTCGACTCGCGCTTTGTTTCCGTTGTTCCCCAATATCTCATTGGGCGCCCCTTCTCAATATAAGATGACCTACGGATTCAATGTTGTCCAATCATGACACCAAATCAAAAAATGAGTCAACCCAAACCGTTCGTGCCGCTGACCAACCCAATTATCGCCCGACCCCGATAAGAGTGCCCCGACTACTTCGTGAAGCCGAAGGCATCCACGCCGGGGAAGCCCGCCACGCTCGCCATCTCCTCTTCGATCCGAAGAAGCTCGTTGTACTTGGAGATTCTGTCGCTTCTCGAAAGCGAACCGGTCTTGATCTGCCCGGCGTTGGTCGCGACGGCGACGTGCGCGATCGTCGTGTCCTCGGTCTCGCCGCTCCGGTGCGAGATGACGTTGGTGTAACCGGCGCGTTTGGCCATGTCGATCACCTGAAGCGTCTCGGTGAGCGTTCCGATCTGGTTGAGCTTGATCAGAATCGAGTTGCCGATTCCTTCATCGATACCGCGCTTCAAGCGGATCGGGGTTGGTGACGAAGATGTCGTCGCCGACGAGCTGGATCTTTGATTTCAACCGATCGCTCTGTGAGCTTCCACCCGTCCCAATCGTCCTCGGAACAGCCATCCTCGATCGACACGATCGGGTACTTGTCGACCCAGTCCGCGTAAAGATCGACCATGCTCGTTCGGCGTTCCGTTCGCCGCCGCCCTCGTCTGCAGAAGACGTACTTCCCGTCCTTATAGAACTCGCTTGCCGCCACGTCGAGCGCGAGGGAGATATCGCTCGCCGGGCGGTAGCCCGCCTTCTCGATGGCCTGGAGAATGACTTCGATCGCCTCTTCGTTCGCTCCAAGTTGGGCGCGAAGCCGCCCTCGTCGCCGACGCCGGTGTTGAGGCCTTTCGCGCGAAGAATGCCCTTCAGCGCGTGAAATGTCTCGGCGCCCATGCGCAGCGCCTCGGTAAATGTCGACGCGCCCAGCGGGCATGATCATGAATTCCTGGATGTCGACGTTGTTGTCCGCGTGCTGGCCGCCGTTTATGACATTCATCATCGGGACCGGCAGCGTACGCGCAGCCACTCCGCCGATGTACTGGTAGAGGGGAAGTTCGGTTGTTTCGGCCGCCGCCTTCGCCACGGCGAGCGACACGCCGAGCATCGCGTTGGCGCCGAGCTTGGCTTTGTTCTCCGTCCCGTCGATCTCGATCATCATCTGGTCGATGTAGATCTGGTCGGTGGCGTCGAGATCGAGAATCTCGGTGTGATGATCTCGTTGACGTTGTCGACACGCCTTGAGGACGCCCTTGCCGAGATATCGTTCCTTGTCGCCGATCGCGCAGTTCGAGCGCCTCGTGTGACGCCGGTCGACGCTCCCGAGGGAACCGCCGCGCGTCCGAGCGCACCGCTCTCGAGACCGACATCGACCTCGACGGTGGGGTTGCCGCGCGAGTCGAGGATTTCACGCGCGTGGATATATTCGATCGATGTGTCCATTTTGGTGTCCTTTTTATTAAAAGTCTTGTTGCCGCCGGACCGGTGATTGGGCTCTTGAATGCCGTGATCCGAAGGAATCGCTTCGGGCGCCCTGGCCCGCTGTAAGCGCGTAAAGTAAAAGTAAATCTAGAAACTCGGAAGCGAATGTGTCAAGCTAATTTGGGTGTTGCTCGAGATCCGGCGGAACCGCCGGCATAGAACGGATCCGATGCTTTGAAAGAAGAGGACAGAGAACTAATCGTTCTCGCCCAAAAAGGGGACGAGAGGGCTTACCGCACGCTTCTCACGAAATACGAGCGTGCGGTCTTCAACATTTGCCTCAAGATGGTACGGAACCGCGAGGAGGCGAGGGACCTGTCGCAGGAAGCGTTTATGAAGGTCTTCGCGATGCTCGACCGGTACAATCCGTCGTACGCTTTTTCCAATTGGCTCTTCAAGATCACTTCCAATCTTTGCATCGATTCGATGCGCAAGCGCCGGGTCGACACGTACCCAATGGATCAGCCGATACAGAGCTCCAAGGGCGAGTTCGAGCGCCAGTATGCCTCGCCCGGCGATGCCCCCGACAAGACGCTCGCCAAAAAGGAGCGGATGGCGCTCCTCGCGCGGGCGATCGACAGCCTCCCCGATCACTACCGAATCATGATCGTCCTCAGACATCAGCAGGATCTCTCGTACGAGGAGATTGCCGAGACACTCGATGTCCCGCTTGGGACGGTCAAGGCCCGGATCCACCGTGCCAGGGAGATGCTCAAGAACCGGCTCGAGAACGAGGATTTCTGGTAACTATCTATAAAATATATATTTCACACTTTAGCGTTATTAAAAAATGTTATGACAAATATCGGATTTAGCGAATCTTTTGAACGAGTAATTCGTAGTACAACGTGGGTGATGACCATGAGAAAGTTCCTTGCGCA
Organism: Candidatus Latescibacterota bacterium; assembly: GCA_963791045.1. GTDB lineage: Bacteria > Krumholzibacteriota > Krumholzibacteriia > WVZY01 > WVZY01 > CAWBQK01. The sequence goes on along the minus strand of CAWBQK010000012.1, from coordinate 4,968 downwards.
CATAACCGCAAGCAGATTCACGTATCTGCTCGCCCCGCGTTCTCCGCAACATCGGAGGGTGTCAGGCGCCGTATTTGGACTTTTGATCGCGCTGACCCTCCTCGGACTCCCGGAAAGAACCAACGCCGGTTCGACTACCCAGGAAGCGAAGGAGCAGAAAACCGTCAAGGTCGACGGTGAGACGAGGATCTACGTCAAGAACTCCCGTGGGAAGACGATCATAGTCGGACGCCTGGGAGCGACCGAGGTTTCGATCCGCGCGGCCAAGTTGGTGCGGGCGAAGGATGGAAAAACCGCCGAAGAGTGGATGAAAGAACTCTACTTTACCGTCGATTCGGACGGTGAGCAGATCTCGGTTATATCTCATCATCCCGACTGGGCGCGCGAGGGCGGAGACTTCTGGTCATTTTTGAAAAGGATCAAACAAAAGGTTTACATCGACTACACGATCGAAGTGCCGGCCGAGTTTGCGGCGAAGGTGTCGAGCACGAGCGGCGACGTCAAGATCACGTCTCTCGCCGGTAGCGTCAAGTTGTTCGGTAGCAGCGGCGATGTGTTCATGAAAGACATAAACGGCGACACGTTTATTGAAGTTTCGAGCGGTTCTATCGACGTAAATGATATTGGCAAGGATCTTCACATCAGGATGTCGAGTGGGGATGCCGTGATCCACGATGTGAAAGGGACGCTTTCCGTCCTGGGCTCGAGCGGCGACGTGGTGGTTGGCGACGTGGGAAGCGACGTCGAGATCATTGTCGCATCGGGGGACGTGCTCCTGGAAGGATGCGGGGGTGACGCCGCGGTGGCGACCGTCGGTGGCGATTCCCGGGTCACAGGCGTGAAAGGGAGCATTAAGGCCACGGCCACGAGCGGCGACATATTTGTCGAGATTGTGCCGGTCGGAAAGAAAGACAATGTTTTTAAGTCGTCGAGCGGGGATGTTGATGTGGTTTTTGTGGCGCGGGAAGGATACGGATTTCTTCTGGATATAAGCACTAACAGCGGCACCATCGAAGGTGATCTCGACATAAAGCTGGATAAGATTTCGAGAAAGATACTCAGAGGGGTTGTGGGTTCGGGAGATGGTCGAGTTTATATTGAAACCGCAAGCGGAGATATTCGTATTAAACAAAAGGAAGATTAAGAGAAGGAAGCATGGACTGTAAAAAAGCATATTCTTTGATTCAGGATTTTGTCGACGGGACTCTCGGTGGCGATGAGCGCCGCGGGTTCGAACGTCATGTTGTGGACTGTCCTAAGTGCACTCTCGAAATCGAAGCGTACAGATCACTCAATTCATTTCTCGGCGGCATGGCCGTCGAAGAGGTGCCGGAGAGTTTTGACGTTCCGGTGATCAACTTCCTGAAATCGACGGGCCGGATCCGTAAACCGATCGTCGCCGAGAGCGGGGCGAAGCGGGTGCTGTCGGCAGTTTCTGGATGGCTCCCCGCCCAGTTTGGCGTGCCGGCGACAGTAGTGACGCTGGCGATTATCGCATTCTCGGTGTTCTCCGTGGTTACGGGAAAACTCCAGGAAATTGTTGTCAGGGGTACGGTCCTCGCGACTGAAACCTTTATTGTCGTCAACGATGCGGTCGCCCGCGTACACCTGTTCGATAAACTTGTCGATGTGCTGGCAAGAGATCTCCGGATGATTAAGACAATCCTCAGCGCGGGATCCTCGCTCGTATCAACGGCCGGCGCGGCGTTTATGATCCCCGCGTTGGGTCTCATTGTAATGCTCACGTTGGGTCTTGGATGGTATTTCAAGACGGTCTCCAAAAGGAGTGCTCAGAATGCGTCATTTATTTTTTAGAACCGCCGGTCTCATAGCGCTGGTGTTTGTCCTGGCCGTGATTTTTACGGTCGGTTCGACGACGCACAAGACACTTTTTAAGGGCCTTTTGACCGTCGGGTCGTCCCTGGCGCAAACGGATGATGACACCGATGCGACGACGGATTCGGTTGTTGTAGAGGAGGAAAAGCCCGCGGTCAAGAAGGCCAAAAAGATTGAAGACAAAGAATCCGGTGTGAGTATCCGGATAGATGAGAGCGGAATCCGGATCGAAGGTTCGGTTGACGATGAGGATTCAGCATCGAGCCGGATTATTTTTGATTCGGGGAAATGGTCGGATTTTGACGGCAAGCGCAGGTACAACGAAAAGGGATCCGACGTTGTCAAGTTTGGTGAGAACGTAACTATTGATTCGGACGAATTCGTCCGCGGTGATGTGGTTGTTTTTGGCGGTGATGTCGACATCGCCGGCAAGGTCGTCGGCAATGTCGTCGTGATCGCGGGCAACGCGGTGATACTGTCCGGAGCGGAGATCAACGGTGATGTTGTAATACTCGGCGGCACGCTGGATGAGGAAGCCGAAGTGATTATTCACGGCGAACGGGTCAAGCTGGAGAGTCTAAATTTCTCTTTTGCCGGGCTGCCGTTTATGGGACACCAGGTCCGCCTTCTCGAGTTCTTTATGATTCCAGTGAAATTCTTCATCAGTGTCATTCTCTCGTTCCTCATCATACTCTTCCTCAAGGAGCGTGTGGTCCGGAGCCAGGAGCACGTGGCGACCGGTGTTTTCAAGAGCTTCGGCGCGGGATTCCTTGTTGCGTTCATCGGCACGTTTGTGGTGACGTTTCTCACGATAATTTTATTGATAACTTTGATAGGGATACCATTGGCCTTTGTGCTCGTCGTAAGCTGTGTCGCGATCTATATCGTGGCGGACACGATTTTCGTCTACGCGCTTGGCTCAAAAGTCAGCGAGAAGTTGAACATCCAGACGCAGAATCCGTTCGCAATCGTGCTGATCGGAATGGCCGTACTGTACTTGCCCGCCCTGGTCGGATATGGTTTCTCGATGCTGCCGTTCGGTGGCCCGCTTGGGGCGCTTTTCAAGTTCTTTGGTCTTCTGTTTGGTCTCTTTGCCTTTCTGGCCGGTCTTGGCGCATTGTTCTTCAGTCGGTTCGGGTCGCGGAACGCACCGACTTCGGCGCCGTTGCCCGGTCCCGCCACCACTCAGTAGGTGTCTTAACGGCAGTCGGTTGGACGTTCTGGCCTCGTATTTGCTCTTTCCAATCCGGCTTTCAATTATTAAGGTATCTACATGAGACTGGGAATACCCTTCGCGGTTGCACTTCTTATAGTTACTCTGACTTGCGTGTTCTCCATTTCCCTTGCCGATCCAGGGCACATGGATGATTCCGCGTATGCCTGGGCGTTCGGGTCAATTGTCGATTCTGTGACGGTGACGGGGAACAAGGGCACGAAGGATATTGTTGTCCTCAGGGAAATGGAAACCCAGCCGGGAAACGTCCTCGACAAAGAGGACTTTCACAGAGACATCCATTTTCTCAATGGGCTCTCGCCCTTCTCCAGTGTCGAGGTGAGCATCGAAGAACTCACCCCTGGTCATGTCGCGCTTAGAATCGTCGTGCGCGAACGCGCCGAGATTCTTCTCAAAGCGATCCTCCCGTATTTGAAATACGATTTCGAAACCGGCCTCACGTACGGTCTACGCTGGAGGGACAAGAACTTCAGGGGGCGTCTGGAGAATCTCTCTCTTATCTACACGAGGAATGAGCGGGACGACGAAAACGTGTCTTTTGGATGGTCGGCGCCGTGGCTCGGCTGGAAGCATGTATCGGTCGGTGTCGGTGTCGGTTACTACAGCCGCGGGGATATGCCGGTGGAGCCGGAGCTGCTCGAACGAACGGGACTGAGGGGGTATGTCGGAATTCCACTGACACAAAGTCGAATAAAATTCTCGCAGCTTCTCCTCAGCGCGTCGCTCAACAAGTCGCGCACGGGCGGCGTCTATGATGAAACGAGCAAGGAACTCTCCGTGTCGCCGCTCGTCGGCTGGCGTTACGACACGCGGAACAGCCATCTGATCCCGACCAAGGGGGGTACGCTGGGCTTAACCGTCTCATCGACGTATGCGCTCGACGACAAACGCAACCCGTACTACCGCTTTATAAATGACCTGAGATATTTCGTCGCGGTTGCGGAGAAGTCAACGGTCGCGCTCTATTCGAATTTCAACTATCAGTTCGGTGATTTTCCGGACTATTCGGAGCTGAGGCTCGGAGGATCGGGGTCTCTTCGCGGAGAACCGAACGGCCGGTTCAAGGGGTTCCACCGCTGGATCGGGACTGTGGAGTGGCGATACCTTTTTCTGCCGAGGGTCGTTTTTGATGTGCCGATCATTAACGAATTCGATATCGGACTGGGTCTGGTGACATTTATGGACACCGGGATGATCTGGTACGGTTCGGATGACTTTGGGCTCGACACGCTCCACGGCACCGCCGGACTGGGACTCAGGTTCTACTCGCCGATCCGCGACGTCTTCCGTTTCGACTTCGGATTCAACGCCCGCGGCGGCTACCGCTTCCACCTCGCCACGGGCACTCGCTTCTAACCCATAATACCAAAGAGAGTTATAGACGGTGCGGCCTTCCTTGCTAGCAGGTACGGGTGGCCGATGACAGGACCCGTACCGGGCCTTTCGACAGACCGCACCGTCGTCACGGGTGGAAAAGCCCGTTCGTATGCGGTAAACGGGGGTTTGGGGGGGCTGTGGAGTGATTGTCGAAGCTGAGTCCTGCCAATAAGTTGCGCTCTTCGAATCCTGGGGGATTTCCCCATTTCCTCCAAAATCGTGGGTGAAACTCCCCAGAAAACGGGGTTTGTAAGAGTACGCTTACGCCTTCACTTCCACTTGATTGAGTTATTTTGCTTGTAATGTGAGTTAAATGATCATTGTAACCACCATGCGTAACAATAGATAGCTCGTGTGCTTTGCCTCGAGGCCGGAGGGCAAGGTTGGGGGAACCCAATCGGGGAACGCCGGTTGCAAATTCAGGAAACAGAGGGATCGTACAGGTTAGCAGAATTAACTAATTATATAGAAATCTCAATCGTTCGCATTTTACCCACAGACATAGTTAGAGTCACTTGAAA
>CAWBQK010000011.1:0-416634 GCA_963791045.1 Candidatus Latescibacterota bacterium | reverse complement strand
ACACACTACCAGACTGAAAATAAGACTTACATGCTGTTTTGCTGAACGACTCACACTCACCATGGAGGAATTATGATTTCATTACTTGTGAATGGAGAAAAACAGGCAGGTCGATGTTTCACCGGATACCCCTCTTTTGTGGGTTCTTCGAGATAATCTTGGAATAACCAGTGTAAAGTATGCATGCGGAATCGCTGAATGCGGTGTCTGTACAGTTCTCATTGATGGTGAGGCTGTTCGATCCTGTTCCATCTCCGTCGAACGCGCCCAGAAGAATAAGATTGTTACCATTGAAGGCCTGCCGGAAGATCACCCTGTCAAACGTGCATGGATTGAAAAACAAGTACCCCAATGTGGATATTGCCAGCCGGGTATAATGCTTCAGACCGTTGATTTTTTATCACGCCGCCAAATCCATCTGCAAAGCAGATCGATGAGGCATTGGATGATGTCCTTTGTCGCTGTGGGTCTCATCCAAGGATAAAACAGGCTGTTCGGATGGCTGCAGATATAACTGCCAAATAGGGGGCGATACCATGAAGACTGACATAACACGGAGAACCTTTTTGCAAAGGAGCAGCCTGGTCATCGCTGCAACCGCTCTGCCTGGTGAACTGAGCCTCTTTAATGTATCACCGGCGCAAGCTGGCGCGGAAATAACTTTCAAGCCGCATGCCTTTGTAGAGATTGCATCGGATGATACTGTAACCGTTTGGATTGGTCAGACGAATCTTGGCCAGGGGACGCACACCGGTATCTCCATGATTGTGGCCGAGGAACTTGATGCTGATTGGCACATGGTTCAAGCCAAAATGGCGCTTGCAGCAGAGCCTTTTAAGAATCCATTCTGGCATGCGCAAGCTTACCGGCGGCAGCACCAGTATTCGACATCGCTGGGATATGATTCGCAAGGCTGGCGCGGCAGCCCGTCAAATGCTCGTCCAAGCTGCAGCAAAACAATGGGGTGTTGACGCCGACAAATGTAGAACAGATAAAGGTAAGGTTATTCATCCGGATGGACGCAGCCTGAGTTATGGACAGCTGGTAGAGGCAGGCCCAGAAACTGCCTGTTCCAGAAAATCCACCTCTTAAAAGAATCAAAAGACTATCGTATTATTGGATCTGCCAGGGATCGCCTGGATATCCCGGACAAGGTGGGTGGCCGAACCGTATACGGCATTGATTTTGTTGTTCCGGATATGTGCATCGCGGTTGTGGCACGTCCTCCCCGTTTTGGTGCAGGCCCTGAATCATATGATGAGATGCGGCCTGGCAGTGAACGGTGTGATAAAAGTGGTGCCGTTGTAAGATAACATAGCTGTGTGTGCCGAAACAACCTATGCGGCCTTGCAAGGTCGAGATAAGCTCAACATACAATGGACGATCCGGTTCAAACCCTGAATTAAATGATGAAACAGTGGCTGCGAAAAATTGTTTCAGGAAACATCTGGAAAAACCAGGTGCGATCGCTGAAGCTGTCGGTGATGCGGAGAAAGCACTCGCTGAAGCAGCGGTAACACTGGAAAGTTCCTACAAATTCCCCTTTATCGCTCACGCGGCGCTCGAACCTATTAACTGCACTGCCCATGTGGAAAAAGATCGCTGCCGAGTATGGGTACCAACGCAGGGACAGACGACGGCCCAGCAAACAGCAGCTGATATTACCGGATTGCCGGTTGAAAAAGTCGAAGTCATGACTACTCCTGCCGGAGGTGGCTTTGGGTTGCGGGGAGAACCTGACCCGGTGGTCGATGCGGTTTCACTTTCCAAGGCTCTGGAGCAAACACCAACTAACGAAGCAGACTAGAACATAAGAAGGTTGGTTAATCAAAAATGGTCAGGCGGTGTAGCTCAGTTGGTTAGAGCAGCGGAATCATAATCCGCGTGTCCGGGGTTCGAGTCCCTGCACCGCCACCACTTTTTTGCGGAGTCTCCGCGACGCCTTCCTTTCTCCCTCGAACACCATGAACGGAGCATCCGATGCCGACCGGGAGTAGCAATACGCCCGAATCCGCGGCAGACGCGGTCAAATGGCACATTGTGTCCAACGAACTCATTCCACCCCGCAGCCGCGTTCTGGCGGCCGTCTCAGGCGGGGCCGATTCGATGGCGATGCTCTCGATCCTCCACGGACTCGGTAAAATCTTCGATTTCGAGGTTGCCGCGGCGCACCTCGACCATGGGCTCCGCCCGGCGGGGGACGAAGAGGCCGAGCAGGTCAAACGCTTTGCCGAATCGCTGCACGTCGTATGTCACACCGGCCACGCCAATGTCGGGGAACTGGCCGAATCGACCGGTGACACACTCGAAGAAGCCGGCCACAAGGCACGATACCGGTTTCTCGACGAAGTAGCCGGCTCGATCGGAGCGGACAAGATAGCCACCGGGCACACAAGCAGCGACCAGATCGAGACGGTGCTCATGCGCTTTATCCGCGGGACAGGGATCCGCGGGCTCGCCGGAATCCCGCTCAAGAGGGGCCGCATCGTTCGGCCCATCCTGTGCCTTTCGCGCGAAGACACGGTAATGTACTGCGAAAAGTCGGGCATCCCCTTCGTCGAGGATCCAAGCAACGCGGACCGGCGGTACCAGAGGAACAAGATCCGGCACGACCTCCTTCCGCTCCTCGAGGCGAATTACAACTCCTCGATCAACGACAACATCCTCAGGCTGGCCAAGAACTCGCGGTCCGTTGTCCAGCGAATCCGGCGTCAGACGGATCCGATTATCGGGAAAAACTTGAAATTCCATCCGCCGGCGAGCTGGCTTTTCGACACGAGCTCAATCGTGAGACTCGACGACACAACGCTCGTCATCCTCTTCGGCGACCTGTTTGCTGAAAAACTCGGGTGCGACATGGATTTCACACGGGCCCATTTTGAGATCCTGAGTCGGCTTCTGACTGACCCGCAGGGCTCGGGGAAACAGATTTCCCTCCCCGGCTTAACGGTGAAGAGGGAGTACGAGAATCTCGTAATCACACGCCAAGCGGCGCTCGACAAAGCCACCGCACTGGGCGCCGATGCCGCTCCACTGGTGATCGAACCCATCGATCTCAAGATTCCCGGCGAAACGGCACTTCTCGGGGGCACCGTCATGGTCACCGAGATCCTCGAAATCGCGGGCGGCCTCCCCGCGAACGACGAGACCCTCAAAGCGACGGCGCACGCAGCGAGTTTTGATTTCGACAAGATTTCGGGGTCGCTCACGGTGCGAATGCCACGAAAGGGCGACCGCATGCGGCCGTTCGGGATGAGCGGGACCAAGAAACTGAGCGATATTTTTGGCGACAAAAAAATTCCTGCGAGAGATCGGATATCGACACTTGTCATCACCGACGCCGATGACATACTCTGGCTGGTAGGTGTTGCCACGAGCGAAAAATCGCGTATCACACCCACAACCCGCCGTATCGTAAAGATCCGTGCCGAAAAACCATAAAGAAGGTGTCTGGACCTGATGAACCCACCGGAAGACCTCTGTAAGCCGGGCGAAGTACTTGTAAGCGAAGCCGATATAGCTGCCGATGTCGAGCGTCTGGGCCGCGAGATCACGGTGGACTACGAAGGCAAAAACCCCATACTCATCAACCTCCTCAAGGGCGGCGTAGTGTTTCTGGCCGATCTCATCAGGCGGCTTCCGATCCCGCACCAGATCGACTTTCTCAGCGTCTCGAGCTACGAAAAAGGAACCAGCCCAAGCGGGGTCGTCCGGATCGTCGAAGATTTGACCACAAACATTTCTGGGCGGCACGTTCTCATAGTAGAGGATGTGTTAGACACCGGCCGGACCCTGTCATATATTATCAATATGCTTCAGATTCGAGGTCCCAAGAGTCTCGAAGTTTGTTCGCTCCTTCGAAAGACCTCGCCCCGCGATCCCGAAATCAGGGTCAAATATGTGGGCCGGGAGATCGCCGATGTGTTCGTCGTCGGATACGGGCTGGATTATAACGAAATGTATCGGAACCTCCCGCATATTGCTCGACTCGATACTTCGCGGGAAAACTAGAATTCTTTGAATAAAGCTCGCCTAATTTGTTATACTGAAGACAGGTAATCAATTATGACAGATAAAAAAGATAATCAAAGACAGCGTCCGGGCATGCCCCAGAGACCGAGTATCGGCAAACCGGGAAAACCCCTTCGCGCCATGATTTTTTGGGTCATTCTCGTTCTGGTGTTGCTCATCGCGTTCCAGATGTTCGAGATGGGCAAAACCCCCGAGTACCGGATCTCCTATTCGGAGTTCCTCCGGCAGATTGACGCGGGGAATCTCAAGACCATCACAGTGAAAGGACTCGAGGTCCACGGTGTCCTGCTCACCTCACTCTTGTCCCGGTGGGTTCGGCGGACGACGACCAAACCGCTCAACGCGAGGTCAAGGTTGATAACTTCTCGCTCATTCTCCCCGTCGAGGACGACAAGCTCCCCGAAAAGATCCTCGCGAAGAACGAAAACACAGTCATCGAGGGCGAAGCCCCCGGGGGCAGCCTGTGGGTCAAGATTTTGACGTCGGGTTTGCCACTGCTCCTCATAGTGGGACTATGGTTCCTGATCATGCGACAGATGCAATCTGGTGGAAATAAGGCATTTAGTTTCGGAAAGAGCCGGGCAAGGATGTTTGGTGGCGACCGCCCGCGGGTCACCTTCGATGACGTCGCCGGCGCCGACGAGGCCAAGGAAGAACTCGAGGAAATTATCGAGTTTCTCCGTGATCCCAAGAAATTCCAACGGCTCGGCGGTCGGATTCCCAAGGGCGCCCTCCTTCTCGGGCCTCCGGGAACAGGAAAGACCCTGCTCGCCAAAGCCGTCGCCGGTGAAGCGGCCGTCCCGTTCTTCTCCATGAGCGGTTCGGACTTTGTCGAAATGTTTGTCGGTGTGGGCGCCTCCCGCGTCAGGGATCTCTTCGACCAGGGGAAAAAACACGCGCCATGTATCCTGTTTATAGATGAAATCGATGCCGTCGGCCGGCACCGCGGAGCGGGGCTTGGCGGCGGGCATGACGAGCGCGAGCAAACGCTCAACCAACTGCTCGTCGAGATGGACGGGTTCGAGAGCAACGAGGGTGTCATTCTTCTCGCAGCGACGAACCGGCCCGATGTGCTCGACCCCGCTCTTCTCAGGCCGGGTCGATTCGATCGCCGGATCGTTGTCGACATGCCGGATATCAAAGGCCGAGAGGGAATCCTCAAGGTCCATTCGCGCAAAATCCCCCTCGCCGACGACGTCGACCTCGCCGTCACCGCCCGTTCGACCCCCGGGATGAGCGGCGCCGACTTGGCCAACATGGTCAACGAGGCTGCGCTTCTTGCCGCACGGTACGACAAAGACAAAGTGACGATGGAAGAAATGGAAGAGGCCAAGGACAAAATCATCCTCGGCCCCGAGAAAAAGAGCAAACTCGTCAAGGAGGAGTCTCGCCGGCTGACCGCTTTTCACGAAGCGGGTCACGCGATTGTCGGCGCCAACCTCAAATATTCCGACCCGGTTCACAAGGTGACGATCGTTCCCCGTGGCCGCGCCGGCGGCGCCACCTATTTCCTCCCCGAGGACGATCGCGACGGAAGTCTCGAAGGACTGGTGTCTCGATACGATCACGCAGTCGCTCGGTGGCCGCGTCGCCGAACAGCTCGTTCTCGACCGCATGGGAAGCGGCGCACAGGCGGATATCGAGATGGCCTCGAAACTGGTCCGCCACATGGTCACCCAGTGGGGAATGAGCGAACGCCTCGGTCCGATTTCTTTTGGCGAACGCGAAGAGCAAATCTTCCTTGGCCGCGAGATTCAGCAACACCAGGACTACAGCGAAAAAACCGCCGCAGGACATCGACGACGAAGTCAAACGGATCATTACCGAGTGTTTCGATCGGGCCAAGGAGATTCTCGCAGAGAACGTCAAGATCCTACACCTGATGGCGGAGGCGCTCCTCGATCGCGAAACACTCGACCGCGAAGAAATTCGGATGATTCTCGAAGGCGAGAAACTCCCGCCGGTCAAGAGAAAGTCGGGGAAGGCCAAAGCAAAAGAGGCGCCCGTCGTCACCGAAGAGAAGCCCGACGACGCGCAGCCGGATTTTCCGGGCAATCCGCTCCCGCGGCCCGACACACCTTAGCCGGGGGCAGGGTTCCCGGCGGTTTTTGGCGTATTGCGGGGTCCCCGGGCGTTCCGGCGGCAATACTTCTTCGATTTCCATTTACTATGACAAAACAGGCAGGACGAATCGATAAACGACCGATCCGCGGGCGTGATTTCACGCTCGCCCCCACACGGCGCCCGTTTATCATGGGAATCCTCAACGTCACTCCCGACTCGTTTTCCGACGGCGGCGCCCACTATCTCAAAGACCAGGCATACGCCCGCGCCATGCAAATGGCCGAAGACGGCGCGGACATAATCGACATCGGCGGGGAGTCCACCCGCCCCGGGTCAAATTATGTCGAAACCAACGAAGAACTCGCCCGCGTGCTCCCCGTTATAGAATCGCTCGCGCCAAAAATACAGATTCCCATGTCGATCGATACCCGCCGGGCTGCAGTCGCCCGCGCGGCGTTGGAAGCGGGCTGCCGGATGGTGAACGATGTGAGCGCGTGCGGGGACCCCGAAATGCCCAGCGTCGTCCGCGACGCCGGAACGCCGGTCATCCTCATGCACATGAAGGGCGACCCGCGCGAGATGCAGGTCAACCCCCACTATGACGATGTCGTCGCCGAAGTTTGCCGGTTTCTCGTCGAGCGCGCGGAATTCGTTAAACAACAGGGTGTACAAAATGATATGATCGTAGTTGATCCTGGAATCGGGTTTGGAAAACGCTTTCGCGACAATCTCGATTTACTCCGTGCCGCGGATCCGCTTCGCTCGCTCGGGTACCCGGTGATGATTGGGGCGTCGAGAAAACGGTTTCTCGGCGAGTTTCTCGACAGAAAACCGACACGATCGGTTGGGCGGTAGCCTTGCCGTCGCCGCGTGGTGTTTGAAGAACAGACTGGACATCGTCCGCGTGCACGATGTAAAAGAAACCGCGGGGCTTTTTCGGGTGCTCGATGCCATCGATCACCCGGAGGAATATCCGGCGTCCTGGTAACTCTGGATCTCATTACATGTCTCCATTGGAAACAATCTCCACCGACTTTATCACCGATATCGTAGATATCGTCATCGTAGCGTTTCTCCTGTATCAGCTTTTCAAGATGATGAGGGGGACACGCGCCGTCCACATGTTCTCCGGACTCATTGTTCTCTTTGTTCTGTCGGTCGTCGCGCAGTGGGCCAACCTCATGGCGCTCAACTGGATCATTTCCAGTTTGAAAACGGTGTGGGTAATCGCGTTCGTTATTATTTTCCAGCCCGAGCTTCGCCGGGCATTGGCCTCCCTCGGTCAACAACGGTATCGTCAGCCGTTTCTTTACCGTCGAAGAGAAGGGCGTGATCCCGGAAATCATAAAAAGCGCTTCGCGGCTGGCCGACAAGGGGATCGGCGCGATCATCGTGCTCGAAAAAGATATGGGGCTCAAGAACTACATCGAGACGGGAACAAGGATCGACTCGAGTGTAACGGCCGAGCTCATCGAAACGATATTCACACCGACAAGCCCGCTTCACGACGGCGCGGTGATCATACAAAACGGTCGCGTCGCCGCAGCGGGGTGTATTCTCCCGCTCACGCAGGATCAGCGATTATCGGTCGCGCTCGGCACACGGCACCGTGCCGCGATCGGGCTCACTGAGGAAACGGACGCGATTGTTATCGTCGTATCGGAAGAGACTCAGACGATCTCGTATGCGGAAAGCGGGAAACTCAAACGCAAGATCGACATCAACACGCTTCGCACCGATTTGCTCAAAAACTTTGGCCTCGCGGGCGAGGAGAAAGCAACAAAACCCGCGGCAGCCGTGTGATTTTCTGGCCGGTTAGTCCCCTGACGTCTGACAAACCGCGGGTTCCGCGGTTTTTTTTATTCTCCGGCTTCTTCCTCCGGAATCAATTTCGTGCAGACTGCTTTCTTGCGGTCGAAGACCCCGGCGGCCGCCACGAGGATGTCCTGCTTTGTCACTTGCTCGATAAGTCCCGGCGTCTTGTCAACCATCTCGTAGCCAAACCCCAGAGCCTCGTAGAAGCCGTACTCGATCGCCTGGGCGAGATTTCTCTGTAACTTCATCAACTGTGAACCTATGAGCCAGTTCTTCGAACGGTTGAGTTCCATGTCGGTCACCGGTTCGCGCGTGACTTTCTCGAATTCGGAGAGGATCACTTCGATTGCCTCGTCGATTCCCTCCGGCTTCGGATTCGAATACCCGTACGCTACGGAGCGCTCCTTCAGCGGCATAAACGCCGAGCCGGCCATGTAACCGAGCGAGCGCTGGTCTCGGAGTTCGTAGAACAAGCGTCCGCCAAGACCCGTCATCAGGCCATCTAGCACACGCAGACTTATCGCTTCGTCACTCATCATCGGCGGAGCGACAAACCCGACAAGACCCACCGCCTGGTTGATGTCTTTGCGCCTGAGGACATGGAGTCCGGGGGCCACCGGTTCCGTGGGCGCCTCCACCTCGGATCTGGGTACGGGGGCAGGTTCAACATCGCCGAAAAGATTGCGCGCCGCTTCGACCGCCTCGTCTTCGGTAATGTTCCCAACGAAAACCATCACCGTGTTCGCCGGCGAAAGGTTTTTCTCGTACCATTCCCGACAGTCCTTTGCCGTCAGCGCCTCGAGCCCGGAACCATCGCCGATAAAAGGGTACGCGTACGGATGATCTCCAAAGATACGTGTAAACAGGTTGTCGACGCTGTAGTAGACCGGGTGATCGTGACGTTTGACCAGCTCTTCGAGGAGTTTGGTTTTTTCCTGCTCAATAATTTCATCCGCGAAAGTCGGCTCGCGGAGAACCTCCTTGTAAATCCCCATCGCGTCGCCAAGGTGGTCGCTGAGGATGTTCAAGTACACACCGCTCAAATCGAAGCTCGAGATGCTCTCGATGCTCCCGCCAAGCCCCTCGATCGTCGCCACGATTTCTTCCGCGTTGTACGATGGCGTTTCCTTGAGGAGCGCGCGTGACGCGAGAAGCGACAGACCCGTCTTGCCCTTCGGTTCGATACGGGCGCCGCCCTGATAAGCGGTCAACACCGAAACCATCGGCACGGTCGTACGTCTTTTTACAAGGACGCGCAGGCCGTTCTCCAGTTCAATCAGGCGAATCCGATCTTTCGTGTCCGCCCCCTGCTCCGCTTTGTCCGGTTCGGTGGGTTTCGGCGCTGTCTTGTTTACGCTCTCGAGCGCGACATCCAGCGACGGCGCCAGCTCGATGAAGGTTTTCTCCGTCTCTTCGAGGGTTGCCTCAGGTACGTCCCCATTCTCGGGGAGATACGAGATGAGCGAACAATTGTCGAGTGTGAGATATTTCCGAGCGACCGACATTACGCCTGCGGCCGTCACGCTCTGGATCGCGCGGCGGTGTTCCTCGGCCATCCGGTAATCCCCCATCACCTCGTAATAACCCAGGTTGGACGCTTGACCTTCTACCGTTTCCAGGTCGCTGTACATCCACTTCTCGACCTGCCGCCTTGCCTTCAAGAGCTCGTCTTCGCTCACCGGCTCCGCGGCGAACCGCATCATTTCGCTGAAAATCGCGTCGCGTGCCTCCTGCCACTTCTGAGCGGGTGTCGATGCGTAGACCATCATGTAACCCGGCCACTTCTCGGCAAGCATCGACGCCGATACCGTCGTCACAAGTTGTTTCTCTTCGAGCACTTTGCGGTAAAGCCGCGAGCTCTTTCCCGCGCCGAGGAGTGTCGAGAGCACCTCGAGCGCCGCGTAATCGTCATCGAGAATGCTCGGGACGTGAAACCCATACCCCAAATAAGCGTGATCGATCGATCCTCGAAGCGTCTTGAACCTGAAACTTTTCTGCTTGGGCTCCTCCGGCGACTCCGGAAGATCGATCTTGCCGTTTGACCACGACCCGTAGGCCGCTTCAATCTCCTTGAAGGCCGTGTCGGGATCGATATCGCCGACCACGACAAGAACAGCGTTCCCCGGTCGATAGTACGAATTGTAGAAATCAAGAAGCTGGTCACGGGTAAATGCCGAGACGACGGGCTCGTATCCGGCGATCGGCCGGCGGTAGTTGTGTTTATCGAAGCCAAGCTCCATTGCCCGGTAGTATGTGAAGGAATCCGGAGTGTCGTCGTACATTCTCGCCTCGTCGATCACCACGAGGCGTTCTTTTGTAAATTCGTCGGGGTCGAAGGTCGAATTCATCATCGCGTCGGCCTGCACGTTCAGCGCGAGTGAAAACTCTTTGGCTGGAAGGACGACATAGTACATCGTATACGAGTAGCTCGTTCCCGCATTCAGGTTGCCACCGGCGGACTTGACAATGTTTGCGATTTCCCCCACACCGTGCTTCTCGGTTCCCTTGAAGACCATGTGTTCCTGGAAATGGGCAAGGCCCGACATTTCGTCGCTCTCATGGGCGGAGCCGATTTTAAACCAGACGTTGACGGCAACCACGGGGTTCGACCGGTCTTGCCGGAAGATTACGGTGAGTCCGTTTGGCAGCGTTTTCTTGATGATGTCATTCGGTGTCGTTTTGGATCCCATTTGGCCTTCCCGGTCGATTGTGTCGATTCGCCCTTCGGGGATTCCCCCGTCTGCTTTGGCCGGCTAATTACAGCCACGGCGCGCAAAAGCGTAAGTTGCTGAATTCCGGAAAGATATTAGGCAGAGTGCGGCAAAAGCAACAAGAAGAAATGCAGTCAAAAATTGACAATCGTCAATTGGACGGAGATTGGATTTTGGGGAAAGACACGGGTCAGACGACTGATCCGTTCAATCCCTATCGGTGGGCGCCCCGCCGCGTATTACACGGCGAAGCTCTCGCGTGCGTTCTTGAGGCCGGATAGAAGCTCCTGGATAAGCTCCTTGACGGAAATGATTTTACTTATACGGTGCGCGTTCTGCCCGCAGAAAATAAGACCGTGGGCCACATCGCCCAGATAAGAGTTCAATAGAGAGTTCGCGATGCAATATCTCGCCGTCTTGATTTGACAAGCAGTGAGACATCTGTAAGGACAACTTATTTTCATTTTTCCTTTGACTTCGAGGTCTTTCAAGAACTCGTTATTTATCGCCCGTCCCGGCATACCCACGGGGCTCTTGATGATAACGATGTCCTCTTCTCTGGCGTCCAGATACGCCTGCTTGAATTCCGGAGACACACCGCATTCTTCGGTGCAAACGAATCGGGTTCCCATTTGAACACCCGATGCGCCCAGGGAAAGCACTCGCGCGATATCTTCGCCGTCAAAAATACCGCCCGCGGCGACGACTGGGATCTTTTTGCCGTGTTTGTCTTCGAAAGGTTTGATAGCTTCAAGAACTTCCGGCAAAAGTTTCTCGAGGGCGAAATCCGCAGGATGCTCCAGCTGTTCCTCCGAAAAACCAAGATGCCCTCCGGCCAGCGGGCCTTCCAGAATCAAGCCTTCGGGGACTCTCTCATACCGCTTGTCCCAGGTTCGAAGGATGAGTTGGGCGACCCTGGCGGAACTGATGATTGGTACGAGGCTCACACCGGGATCCTCGACCAGCGCCGGCAGCTTTGTTGGCAGCCCGGCACCGTATACGATCATCTTGATCCCTTCTCGAACGGATGTCTTGATAAGATCGTCCGCGTTGCTGAGCACACCCATTATGTTTATCGCGAGGTGGCCTTTGGTCAGAGTCTTCGCTTTCTGGATCTCTTCTATCAATGCGTCTCGGGAAGTTTTCTCGTAGGCGCCTTCCGAGGCTTTGGGATCCCCCAAACCAATACTGGAAATCGTGCCGATGCCACCCTCATTCGCAACAGCCGATGCCAATGAAGATAGAGAAACCCTCACACCCATGCCGCCCTGAACGATCGGCACATCTGCGATCAAACTTCCAATCTGAAGTTTAGGAATGTTCACTTACGTCTCCGTATTTTTTAATAATGAGGCATGCGTTGCCCCCGCCGAAACCAAATGAATTGCTCATTGCTGCTTTGACATCGAGAGATTCAGCGCCATTGGAAACAAAGTCAAGAGAGCAGTCGGGATCAGGTTCTTTATGGTTTATGGTTGGCGGAATCAGACCGTCAAACAAACTCAGTGCCATCGCCACGAACTCCACTGAACCCGCCGCTGCCATCAGATGACCAATCATTGACTTTACCGAACTGACCTTCAAGCTTTTTGTATGGTCGCCGAATACCTTTTTGATCGCCGCGCTTTCACATTTGTCGTTCAAGACTGTGGACGTGCCGTGCGCATTGATATAATCAATCCGGCCGGGATCCATTCCCGCGTCTTTCAGCGCTGCAATCATAACCCGGAACATGCCGTCGCCCTCGGGTTCGGGGGCCGTAAAGTGATACGCATCAGCGGTATTGCCGTACCCCGCGAGCTCGGCATAAATCCTGGCGTCGCGTTTGAGCGCATGTCCCAGTTCTTCTAATATAACAATTCCGGCCCCTTCCCCCATCACAAAACCATCTCTGTTCTTGTCAAACGGCCGGCTGGCGTTGTCGGCACAATCGTTCGGAGTCATGGATCGCGTGGCGCAAAAACCACCGTACGCCAGGGGAGTTATGCATGCCTCGGAACTTCCCGCCAGCATGATGTCGGCATCTCCTCTCTGCAGAATGCGAAACGCGTCGCCGATAGCGTTTGATCCTGTGGAACAGGCAACGGAGAGAGCGGACAGGGGACCTTTCAAACCATATCTAATCGAAACCATACACGCTGCCATATTGATAAGCAGCATGGACACGAGGAACGGATTCAGACCGCCGGGGCCTTTTTCGTCGAGCCGGGCGTGCCCATCTTCAATCGACTGCGAGCCGCCTATTCCGGAACCAATTATGACACCCGCCCTGTTATTGTCAAAAGAGAAAGATCCCAACCCGGCGTCGTCGAACGCCATCGCTGATGCGGCCAAACCAAACTGTGTGAACCGATCCATTCGCTTGATTGATTTCTTATCGATCCACTCGTCCGGTTGAAAATCCTTCACCTCGCCGGCGAGCTTTGAACGATACTCCGACGGATCGAAATGAGTCACTCTCGCCACGCCGTTTCGACCCGCTTTCAGCCCTTCACGAAAATCCTCCACACCCACACCAATCGGTGTTACGGCACCAAGGCCCGTTATGACAACCCGGCGTTCGTTCATAAAACAAAATTCTTTGTGCTGGATATCATAAACACAAGGAGCGGCATTGATTGCTTATCCACCTTATCTTCCAAACAATCGACTTCTTCTATCTACGGCTCCACCTGCTGTCAATGTTACAGCCAAACTCACCCCATCGCCGTTGAAGACTCGCCGAATCATGGATACGCACGGCGGGCATCACGCAGACGGTCACGGCTCGTAGCCTTCCTACATATTACACGTCTTTGCGCAGTTAACCCGTAACTTATTTCAAAGAAAAAGCGGAAAATAATGGAAAATCCCGGGCTTGAATTGTGACGACGTCTATCTCCATTGAAATCATGGTTTTGCGCAGTAGCGTGCGCACCATGCAATTCGCTATTACAGCATCCTGTGATGCTCGCCAATCGAAGCTATCTTCGAGGCGGCGACACCGGCGGCCTCCGCATACTCAGGCCATCGGGAAACTGCCTCGACGATTTCATCGATGACCGTGTCGCAATGCTTGATACTCATCTCCGCGCCAACGAGCAGAAGATCAGCCCTGTTGATTCCGTCACGTTTTCGGTTTATCGACATCTGGTGTCTACTCGTCCACTCCCCACCGGGGTTGTAAGCATAGACCACGTCATATGCGGGAGAAAGCCGCCACTCGCCGCTTCGGTCAATAAGGAACGAAATGTTCTTGGTGTGATCGTCCTGGTTCCGTGCGGCGACGTTGAACACCATCCGCCGGAACTGTTGTTCGGCGTCTTCGTAGGGGAGTTGTAACCGTCGCATCACCTGGAACGCCTGTTCGTAAGAATACGCGCCGGGATCGTTGAAATCAAAATGGGCCATGGCGCAAAGCGTCTGCACATGGAGCCTCTCGTTGCCCGCAACGCGATCGAAGCGCCGGGTCATAAAATGCGCGCGCCCGTTCTCTTCGAGTAGACGGCACTCCGTCATATGGATGCCGGCGTCGATTGCCATTTTGTGGTAGGCGTACTCTATCCGGCCGTACCCCGCGGAATCTCCCAACGTGTTGTCCGTGACGCCGTCAAATTTTAGAATCCAATGATCGAATCCGGGAGGAGCGGCGACCTGACCGCTTCGCACTTCTCCGGTCGCGTCCTTGAGTGCGATCACGGCCTTTGGGCGCGCACCACCGGCCGACGTCCCCACACGGATAATATCAATCAGAGCGCCCGCGGTATTGCCTTTGAAAGTTGTATCGAGTTGAGCGCGTTCATCGACGACCGTTTGCGCGAGATCAACGAGTTCAACGATTTCCACGGGAACCGATTCATCAATCGCGTCATGGATGGCGGGGAAGAATTCGAGGGCGCCGAGGGCGCGTTTGCCCGTATAACAAAGCCGTTCTACAGAAGAAAAATCTTCGGGGGACCGCCCCTGGCGGGCGAGCCAGCGGTTGATGATCCGGTCGCCGAATCGATCGGGCAGCGCGTCGGCCAACATTCCCGGGAGGCCCCGGTATGTGCTGACCGGCAGCGTACGAAATTCAAACGTCGCGTTCCCTTCACGCGCTTCGGCAATAGGCATCTGAAGCGGTGAGAGATCAACCCCTCGGTCGAGAAAATCCCGATCGAATTCGAACCAGGCGAACCCGCGTTCATCGTCCCAGGCTACGGCCCCGACAAGGATTCCCCACATTTTCACGAATGCGGTCTCGACTCCATCTGCCGCGGCTACCAATCGGATTCCTCCTTCTTGTCGCCGGTCGACCGGCGGGACGCGCGTTGACGAACTCGCCCTTTCAGTTTGGCGAGCTGGAGAGGGCTGGGTCCCTGGTCGGGCAGAAACCCATCGAGTTCGTCCAGCTCTCCGAGCGCGCGAAGCACCTGGACGAGGGTCAACAGACCGACGCCCGCCTCTCGTTCGAGATCACTCACGGTCTTCCGGCTCAAACCCGCCCTGTCCGCCAACTCCTGTTGGGTCAGGTTTTTGTCGAGTCGGCGGCGCCGAATCCTCAGCCCGATCTCCCGGAGAATCGCCCGATCACTCATTCCTATATAGTCCATAATGCACCTTTTTACTTACGTTATAAGCTATTTATAGCTTCTTTGGCACTTTTCTATAACATTATATACCACGAATTCATAGGTGTCAAGTGATGCGCTTGTAATGATATTTTTTATACTCATTATACATATTATTATGTTGTTTTGTAACTAATACCTCTTGTTATAAACAGAGACGGTCGGGCACAAAAAAAGAGGGAGCCGAAGCGGCCCGACTCCCTGAAGATGCTTTTGGCACAGCTGCCAGCCCGGCTACTTCGCTCCGTCCTGAATCCGGTTCCTCCCGTCCCGAACCCCGCGTCACTCCCTCTTTAAAAACCAGAGATGAGAAGCATCATGGATGCCGCTCTCGCCACCCATCACCCGTCACAACACATCCATCCGCCTCCCATCTCTCTACGTAGCGGTTGTCTGAGACTCTCTAAGGCAAAACGGATGCCACACACCGAGGGACGTTACACATGGACCCCAAATATAACTCATTGATTTTAGTGGCGATACACCTGCCAGCCAACGACGTCAAAAAATATCAACGCGCCGGGAAAGAACGAAACGTCAACGTAATTCACACGCGGTCAAAGACAGGCGATACAAAATCTGCCCGAGTGCCTTGCGCGAGAACCGCTTACGAAAACGAAGTGATGGAAATGGGGTTTACAGAAGATCGTGCGAAGCAGAGTCGCCGTTTTGACGCGGGTGAAAGTCGTCGATTTCGATAAGTTCCATGAACGCCTCCATCGCCTTGGGATCGAACT
Source organism: Candidatus Latescibacterota bacterium (assembly GCA_963791045.1). Classification (GTDB taxonomy): domain Bacteria; phylum Krumholzibacteriota; class Krumholzibacteriia; order WVZY01; family WVZY01; genus CAWBQK01. The sequence continues at coordinate 400,686 of CAWBQK010000011.1, read as the reverse complement.
GGGACCCCGCCTTTGCGATCATGGTGTTGAGCGCAATCTCGCGAGAGAGGGCTTTGCGGTACGAACGGTCCGTGGTCATAGCGTCAAACGCATCCGCCACGGTGATGATACGGGCGCCGAACGGGATTTCTTCACCCGTCAACCCGTTGGGATACCCGTTCCCATCATATCGTTCGTGATGGTGCCGGACGAACGGAACTGCGTCCGCCAGGAATTCCATGTTCTCGATGATCGAGGCGCCGATTTCGGGATGACTCTTCAATATCTCCCACTCCTCGTCATCGAGAGCGCCGGGCTTGTTGAGAACGCGTTCGAACACCACCAGCTTGCCGATGTCGTGGAGAACCGCGGCAAAGGCGAGGTCGCGGAGTTCTTTCCGGCCCAGCTCCATTTTCTTGCCCAGTGCGACGGCATAGTCGGCGACACGTTCCGTGTGCCCCTTCGTATACGCGTCTTTTGCTTCGACAATGGACATCAATGCTTTGACCGTGGAGAGATACGTGTTTTCGAGCTGCTGGAAAAGCCGCGCATGCTCCATCGCGGTCCCCGCCGAGTTGCACAACGACGCGAGAAGATCGATCTCGAAGGGCTTGTACTCGTTGCCATTGAGCTTGGGACCTGTAAAAACCAGCCCACGGAGTTCCTGTTTGACGACAACCGGGGTCACATACTCAAAGACGGCGAGACGAATGTCGGGGAGACGGCGGGACCATTTCCCACTGCCGTTTCTCGCCAACTTCCGGGGCCGGTTGGTCACCATGACCCACCGGGCGATATCGCTGTCCCGTCGTATTTTCAGATCATCGATCCGCCTTTTATCAAAACCCTTCACTTCCTGAATGGCAAAGAACTCATCCAAGTCATCTTTGAGATCGAAGAACGCCATACTCGACACCTGCAACTCGCCCATGAGCGACAATGCCATCCCGTTAATGAGTTCCTCGATATCGAAGCGACGGTTGAGATCCTGACTGACGGCAAAAAGCGTTTTCATCGACAGAATCTGTTTTTTGAGTTCCCGGTTTGCGAGCACGGCGCTTTTATCCTGCTCGTCTATCTTGCCTTCCAGCAGGGCCTGAGTTTTCTCGAACGCGCGCGTCTTCGCCGCACGGCCAAGCACCCTATCGATCTTTGTATTGAGTTCCCTTAAACAAAACGGTTTCGTTAGAAAGTCGTCGGCGCCTTCGGATATCGTGTCGATACGCGTATCTTTGTCCGAGTTTGCCGAAAGGATAAGAACGGAGACGTTTTCACCGCCTGGCCTGTTGCGCATCGCTCTCAGAACTTCCCTGCCATCCATGTCGGGAAGCATGAGATCCAGAACGACGATGTCGGGAGATGTCACCTCGTATGATTCGAGTGCGCTGGCCCCGTCATTCGCCGTGGAAACCTCGTGCCCTTTTTTGCTCAGACTCTTCTCGAGAATCTCAAGGACCTTGAAGTCATCGTCAACGATGAGAATGTTTCCGGTCATCCGTCAATTCCTCAGCTTCTAATAAGGTCGAGGCCTTTGTATTTCTGCCTCTTCCCCGTTCGAATTTCATCTTCAACAACTTCGGCAAAAACCTCGATCACTTCGGGATCATATCTGATACCCCAGTTGTCTTTTAACGTATTAAGAGCTTCCTCGGGAGGAAGCGCGGCACGTGTCGGCCTGTCCTGGAGCATCGCCGCATAGCTTTCCACAACCGACAATATTCTGGCGCCAAGCGGGATCCGGGCACCCGAGAGCGCCTCCGGGTAACCCTCGCCGTTGTACCGTTCATGATGATAGAGAACGATCTGACGCGTGTGCGCCGAGAACCCCATATTGATGAGCATCTCCGCGCCCTCAGAGGGGTGCCGTTTAATGACATCCCATTCTTCCTGTTCGAGCTCGCGGGGAGATCGCAGGATAAGATCGCTCGTGTTGATCATTCCGATATCCCTCAAGACAACACCGTAGAGCAGGTCGCGGAGGTTTTCCTCGGGATAGTGCATTCTGACGGCGATGGCGTAAGCGTGGTCCATCACCATTTCCGTGGTACCGCGAGAAAGCGTGTTGCTCTCGATCATTGAAATCAACGATTGAACGAGACCGAGTGTCCGTTCGCTCTGCTTCTCCAATCGGCAGCTGTTCTCGTAAGAGATTGCGACCTGGTTGAACATCATGCTCAGGAATTCCCAGGAATCGTCGTCGAGCGCGTGGCGTATCGGCCGGCCAAGCAGAACGATCCCGCGGAGTTTTTCATGGACAATAAAAGGAGACGCGTAGCAAAGATCCCAAAGTTCGACTCGCTTTCGGGCAGTATCGGCGAAGGGCGCCGACGCGAGATCGTATATCTCCGTGGACCGCATCCACTGGGCCATATCGACTTCACTGACACTGATATTGAGCGCCGTCGGGTCAGTTGTTTCGAACCCCTTCCAGCATGCCGCAACGAACTCGTCACCGATGAGTTCGAGAAACGCGGCGCTTTCCACGCCAACCTGGGCAATCGTCGTCAGGAGGAACGCATCGAGAAGTCTTGTCTTTTCCCCGATCTTGCTGAACTCGCTGTTGAGCGAAAACAACGCTCTGAACTGAACGAGTTTCTTCTTGAGACCTTTTATTTCCTCGGCGCTAAATTGTATCGCCGCGTTTTTGATAGTCGCTTGTCCGGGCTCTATGGTAACGCCAGGGGGAAGCGCGGACGGCGCCTGCTGGTTACTCGTATCGGCGGCGGGTTTCGGCGCTTCCGGCTTTTCGACAAGGATGTCGTCGACCTGGGCCATCACATCATCCGGGTCGGTCTCCTCGCAAATCGGTGTTGGTTCGGGAACGGGTGACGACTGTACGGGCGGCTCCGCAACGGCCACATCCGAACCGGGCCGCTTCTGCTCAGATTGGACCGCCGGCGCCGGTCCGTTTTCTCTTTGAGATTCGGGCGCCGCGGCCGCCTGGTTGAGCGCCGGCGCGTTACGCAGCTCCGCGAGGCCGCTCTCGACATCGGAGGCGAATAGAATCGAAGTTGTACCTTTGTTTTGCAGGAAATTCTGGACGGTTCGGGACGCGCCCGAAATACACAGCTGAACGGCGCCGGCGGCGGCCGACTCGCGAATTATCTTCGCGCAACCTCCGCCGAGGGAACTGAGATCGGAGAAATCCAGGACCAGCTTGTGGATATCGCGTGTGGAGCACTCATTGAAGAATTTCACGAGAACCTGGTTCTCGTGAAATCCCAATGTACCGCTGATTTTGAATATGGTTACGTCGAGATCCGGAGAGTCTACTTTTTCTACGACCGTCTTGGCCATCTGCACTCCCGACGAAAGTGACCTGAACAAAAAGGACGGATGCGATCAACCGAGGTCAGGAGAAGGCGCGAGGCCATGATCTCCTAGTCGAACACCTCTTGGGTCAACCATCTGTCCAGAACACTCTTCAGAAACCGCCACTCACTGCCCACCTTCTTCGCCGGGATCTTTTTCTCTTTGGCGAGACGACACACGGTCTTGACGTGCATCTTCAGATACTCAGCCGCCTCGACGGATGTCATCACCACATCCACATCATCGTTGCCGCCGATAACTATGTTTGAATAGTCAGAATCTCTCCACTTGCTCATTAGGATCCGTCCTTTTTGTTCGACAAAATTTTTAAAGAAATGTACCTGAATCTGGATTAAGCACGAAACATACCAATCAGACGTGTCAACAATACGGAACACCTAATCTGTAAACTACTGTAATTACGCAAGTTGCAAATCTACAAAAATTAGGAGCGCCTTGCTCGTTTTCGCGCCACACCCGGCGAGGCGCGCTCGTCTCAATTTGCGACCCTTTCTAACTCCCCAATCCACCCGCATCGGCACTTTCGAGAAACGTTCCAACCCTGGACAACACGTCGTCGCGTTCGAGCGGTTTGCAGATGTAACCCGCGACACCCAATCGGTCCACCAGGACGTCCGCGTTTTCCCCCTGGTGCGCCGTAGTTACCAGAACGGGAATATTTTTGCCCTCGCTTCCGAGTTCATCCACCAATGCCTTGGCCGACATCGACGGCACCCTGAAGTCGCTTATAATAAGCCTGGGAGAACCCGCCTTCAGATAGGCAAGCGCGTCGTCGAGCCCATCCACTGCTATAGTATTGATCGTTTTCTCGGTAAGGATCGTCTCGAGCGTCGATCGGAGCGAGTTGCTCTGCTCGACGACGAGCACATCAACATCCCCGCCGGCCATTGTCCCGGCCGTGGCCGCTTTCACCTCGTCATCACATTCCTCATTCAATCGCTCCGGGGGAGTTTGAGCATCTAACTCCATGTGTGCCTGCGCATGGGAAGGATCAGATACTTCAGTATCGACTCCCCCGGAAACGTCCTCTTCGGCCACCGCGTCAACGATGGCCATGTATCTCTTGAGTAGTTCATTCGCATCGATGAGCGGAACGCGCCGGTCGCGCACCTGCACAACGCCGTTTTCCATACCCCGCCAGGTCGGGACGGCCTCTTTTTTCCAGATCCCGTCCTCCGACGTACCTTCGCCATCCACGAAGAAAGCAATTCTCGTCTCAAGGGATCCGATAACGACGATTCTGTCACCATCTTCGGGGCCACCGGCCAGGAGCTGTCCCAGGCGAAGAACCCGAATCCTGCGGCCATCGATGGTCACGTTCTCTCCGCGCGAATCATCGATCACTTCGATCTCGTCAAGCTCGTGGATTCCCGCGATCTGATTTGCAAAGACCGCAATACTGTCGCCATCGTTTCCCCATACCATAAAACGCCCATCCTCGAGCGACACCGGTGTCGTAAACGCAAACCGGTTCTTGCCGCTTCCATCGGGTTCCACCCAGAGAAGACTCTGAAGATCCACGAGCTCCTTGCGGACTTTTCGAAGACCCGGGTAGAACGCGAGACACTCGTCGCGGTCGAGTCGTGAATCCGTCATAAAATTGTCGCCGTTGTCACCTAGCGACCAGAAGAGAACTCCGTTTTTCTTCTCGATAGAAAGCTCAATTCGCAGCCGCTCCTCACCGTTGCACCGGAGAAGGGTGTCTCCAATCAAATGCTGGAGAACGACCTGCACACGTTCAAGAAGACGGGCATCGATCGAGTATTCCTCGCCGGTGCACACGAGTTCGAAGTCCCGCTCCGTCCCCTCGCAGTACGCCCGGGCGCCGTCCTCGAGGGCGATGCGAATCGGCGATAGAGAATCGATCATCGTTGCTTCGCCACATCGGTTCGTCACATCGATAATCCGTTTGAGAGCCGCAGCGTAGAAATCGATTAGCGCGAGGGTTTTTCGTGTCTCGCCAAGCGAGGGCGAAGACTCTTCTCCAATCCCCTCCGGGGAATCCCATCTCTCGAAAAGGGTTTCGGTGTGGCGGCGAAGCTCTGACATGCACGCGTCCAGAATTCTTGGCGTCGATTCTTTTTGATCGACCGGGGCGGGCGTTTCCTCCACGGGCTCCGCAGTCTCCGTGGACTCCATGGTTTCTATGGTCTTTGGGGGTTCCATGGGCTCCACAGTTTGCGACGTGATCGTGTCCGCATCCGCTTCCTCGACGGCGTCCGGTTCTTCATCCGCCGCAATGCCGGCCTCGCCGGCATATTCCAATAGTTCGCTTACTTCTCTCGACAGAGCGGCCAGCTCTTCGTCTGAAACACCGGCGAGATTGCTCTCGCCGGCGCTCGCTGCCAGCAAATCTTCTTTCTCAATTATTTCAGAAGTAATCTGGGCGATTCTCTCGTCCCACGGTAGTTCGCCATCCTTATAGAGATCCAGCAACGCCCGGAACGATTGGAGCGCATTGCACCACTCGGGAAGGTCCATCAGCGCCGCACTCTGGGAAAGCATGTTCGTGCCAACAATCGCACGCGCCAGCATCTCTGTGTCGATTCGATCTCCCACACCACCACCCAGCAATTCGCCGAGTATTTCGGCGTTCTGGTTCATCTGTGCTAGAAACAGGCTCGTGCTGTCGAGTTTGTTCGCCATTCCATTGGCTCCCTGGATCGTGTTTTAACCGTGAACTGCTTCGTCGTAGTCAACCGCGCCCAATGCATAGAGGTCGACGACGTCGCCCAGCTCTTCGGGTTGTGATGTTTCGGGTGCCGGTTCTGCTTTCTCTTTTTCCTGCGCCTTCAAATTTGATCCCGATTCGAACGTATCTTCGAACGGTTGGAGCCGGTCTTTTTGACTTCCAAACCGGTCTTCGTCCACGTTGAACCGCTCGGCTTCCGCCGGCTGTGATGGGGCTTCGTACTCCGGCGTGGTCTGCCTGGCAAAAGTCTCGAAACCAGGAAGCGCCGTATCTTTTACTTCGGGCTCCGCTGGAATCTCGGACGCCTCTTCTTTCTCCCCGGTTACATCCGCCTGGTCGGCCGACAATGCTTCATCGGTTGTGCGCTCTTCTACCGGCTCTTCATCGCCCAGTTCCGCATGATCCGTTGCATCCGCCTCATCAGCGCTCTCCGCAGACATCTCCTCGAAGATCCCCGCATCTTGCGGAACTTCCGGTTCGGCCGTCTCTGGCGCGTCGGTGGAATCGCTAAAGAGAGACTTGCTCCTGTCGAGCATCTCAAAACCAAATTCTTGCCCTTGCTCGGGGAATCTCGCCCCCGCTTCTGTTTTTTCAAAAGCGTCATCCGAATCCGCCGCAGCCACGTCTTCCGGCTCCGGAGACTTAAAAGCGGCCGGGGCGACCGCCGATGCAACTGGCTCTTCGGCGGCGGCCTGAAGACCGGCCACTTTTTCGGTTAGAACCATCACGCGCTCGACCCAGAGAGACACCCTGTTGGACAGCGACAAAAACGAATGGCGCGGATCGGCCTCCGGCGTCTCCGGTCGCATTTCGCCGCCAATAAACGCCTCGAGCGATCCCATCGACGACCTCATACCGGATGCCACCTGGGAGAAGCTTTCGGTGCCCTCTTTAAAACGCATGGCGATCTCTTTGACCTCTTCGGCGAGCCGGATAAGATCATCCTGTGTTCCCTCGCCGGATCCCGCGTGGAGGGCCGTGCTGATCGCGATCCCCCTAGCCTCTTCGCTCATAACATCGAGTGACGTGGACAACTCGTCGAGCGATTTCAATGTATCGAGGGCGCCCCGAATCTCACCCCTGGCCGCGTCAAGACGTCCTTTGTCCGTCTCAGGCCCGCCAATTCCGGACATTTCTTTGAGTAGTTTTTCAATTTCTTTGGCGCCGTTTGAACTTTCTCTGAGTTCGGTTGTGATTTCATCGAGTTGGCCGAGAACAACCGCGCTTGTCTCGACGGAGACGCCGGGCGCCCCTGCCCCAGCATCGGCCGGTGGCGCCGTTTCGAGACGGTTCTGGATGGCTTCGCCCAGGGTGCGCAAACTCAAGTTCGACACGCCCGTCTCCGGTGACATCAAGTCATCCGCGCCTTCGCGGATCGCCGTGGCCAGACTTTCACACTGCGCGGCGAATCCTTCCGTAAGTTCCTCGTGCTTGGCGATAACCGCGTCATCCGTCATCTGCTCCATCTCGTTTTCGCGCTGGACAAGCGCTTCACGCTGCTCCGACAACTGTTCGGACACACCGAGAAGGAGGCGTTTGAGTTCGGGATTATTTCTGATCTTTTCAATTTTGGAAATGTCCTCGAGATCCTTGGCCTCTTTGAGAGACATCAGCAGATTTTTGTAGTCGAGTCCGGAGTCAAGATAGCGCTTGTATTTGCGTACAGCTCTGGCGATCACCAGATAGGAGAACATCGCGGTCACGGCGACAAGCGCGATAGCGGGCAAAAGCTCGTAAACAAACCCTTCCCCCCTGATAACAGCCATCCACTCGTTCTTGTCGAGCCAATTCCACGACACGCCGAATTTGTTGATGAAGAAATACGCGACGCCAACACTGACAGACACCAGCATAAGCGAAACGAAAAAGCCGATCTTCCATGGTGATGTCAGCGCCGGGAGCTTTGTCCTTTTCACAACCGAACTCCTTGTCTAAGTAGAAATCTATATTGCGTACGGGTAGCTAGACTTGTTGCAGGCGGGCAAATTCGCAAGTACCATGCCAGCGGCAAAGCGGCGAGCGGCGCAGAGGAGACTTCATAACCTATTGACTTCACATGGGTTTTGAAATCACGTCATACCAACGGGAGTTGGGACGTACTTTGCAGTTTGCACGGAGTGCGGAGCGGAGATGTCGCGTTCTCAAAATGCACGGACCCGTTTTATTAAACGGACTTACGAAGAAGCGGCTTGTAGAGCGCCACTTTCCGGTCCTTGAACAAATCGTTGTTGGTGTTGATCGACTTGTTGTCCGCTTCCGCAAGGTCGATCTCTACGATCTTCAGCGATTCGCTGCGATCGCCGACACTCGCAAGTTCGACACCTGAGGGATCGATGATCTGGCTGTGACCGGTAAACGTTATCGACACGTTGGGGCGTTTTTCGGTTCCGATTCTGTTCGCCGTAATCGTAAATACGCGGTTTTCGATCGATCGGGTGCGCATGGCCGCCTGGCCGTGTGGGAGTATGAGATTCGCCGGGTGACAAATGATCTGGGCACCCTTGAGTGCGAGCACGCGCGTCACTTCCGGGAAACACCAGTCAAAACACACCATCATCCCGATTTTCGCGCCATCGACATCATGCACCTCATAGCTCTTCTCTCCCGGCGAGAAAAACAGTTTCTCCCGGTCGAAGAGATGTGTTTTCTGATAGGTGAAAATTTTCCCTTTAGAGGTCACAAGGACTGAAGTGTTGTAGAATCTGCGCCCCTTTTTCTCGGCAATTCCGAAAACGAGACTTAGATTCTTCTGTTTGGCGATCTTCTTCATCTCGCCAACGGTGTAGCCGGTCGTCGTCGACTCGGCGAGGTCTTTCAACTCGTCTTTACTGCGGAAGAGGTAACCGGTATTGAAAAGCTCGGGAAGGACGATGATGGCATCGCTGACATTTTTCAGCAGCGACTTAGCAGCACGGACGTTAGCCTTGACGTTCCCGAACTTCGGTCTCAACTGGAGAAATCCGACTTTCAATTTCCACCCTCCTGTTATGCCGCCCCCTAAAAATCAGCGGGGCAGTCATCAATGGGCCATGCGGCGAGAGTCGAACCGTCGGGTGCGTAACCAACTATCTCTAATGAAGTTATAATTCAATATCGGTAATAATTAGGTTTCAGTATACCGCAAGTCAAGGGTTTTGGAAACACTGAAGGGCGTGTTTTCGACAATTTTTGCATTTGAATCTGTCTAAAGACAGGAGGATCCTCCATAACAAACTATCACCATGTGAGTTACATGCTGCGCGGCCGCCATCGCGCGATGGTCCCGACGCCCTCCGGTTTGGGCCGTCGAGAACCGTCCAGGGGGGGCGGAATTGCGATCGCAGAACTCAATGTGCGGCAAAAGGTTCTATCATCGCCCCGGTAGATGTGTGGCACAAAGATTGCATTATTTGACACCGGACGAACAGGGCATGGGGGTCGGGTCCTACAACACGGAGAAAACACCTTTGGGTTTTGATCTGCACACCAATCTGGGACCAAGCACCAAAAGAGAGGTCGAACCGACCTTTTCATTCATGCTCAATTGCTTGCTTTATAGCCGTCTCGAATCCGGGCACCCGTCCAACCAGGAATGCTACGACGAAGACGTGAACATTTACCTGGCGAACCTGCTGTGCTCGTTCATGAAGCCGGAGTACCACAGCCGGTCCCGACAATACATATCCCCGTACGACTCGAATCTGTTTGCTAAAATTGAAAACTCGACCGACGCCCGGCTGAAATACACAATCTACAAGACCAACGCTGATTTCCTGTTGATATCGATAGGGATCTTCAATAATGCCGACAGAAAAAAACCGGACACCGCGAAGATCTTCAAGAACTCCGAAGAGGCGTCGATGGGAAGGGCATGGCGTACTACAGTTTCGCGTACACCTACAGCCAGGAGATGTTCAAGAAATCAACGGGGATCACTGAAATCCTCGAAAAGCTTTCGACCGGCTTCGAGCGCTATGTCGAAATCCTGAGTCACATGCGTGGTGAGTACTTCAATATTCTCGACCGGTTGAGCGCCGGCGAGGTCTACCATCTGGAACGCGAGGTCGACCGCGCGGAAGTCTCGAGGGAGTTGAAATCCCTTCAGGACCGCTTTCTCGATGTGTACTCGAAGTACATGGAAACCCGGGACGCAAAACTGCGCGAAGAAGTCGAATCCCTCGCCGATCAGATCCAAAAAATCGACAGCACATTCAATTTCCACATCGAAGACTAAGCCGCACAAGCGACGGTAGTCAAAAACCGGCACGGGTACTGTCGCCAAAGGAGACGGTGCGGTCTTTCTCTGGCCCTCGCTCCGCTTCGGTGCGAGCGAGGATCCACTGTCGGCTGGCCGACAGTTAGCCGACTGAACCCGGAACAGGGCCATTCGAAAGACCACACCGTCTCCATCTGGGCCCCATCGTAGAGACACGCCGCTTTGTCGAATTCTTGTGTTATTCGGCGGGTTGGATGATGCCGCGTTGTTCGGTGAAATCGTACACGCGCTCGAAAACCTGCTCCCTGGCCGTTCCACGTGTCAGAGCGTGCGTGCCTGTGGGAAGCAGAACGACTTCGCTGTCCGTGTGCGTCACCCATTTTCGCATGAGTTTGAGCCCTTTTGTCGACAACGCACGATCGTCAAGCGCCTGGAGTACGAGTGTGGGCGAGGTAATTTCCTCGGGTTCTTTTCTAAGAAACTCCATGGCTTTGACCACTTCGCCGTCCCACCCCGAGTTCTTAAAAAACCATGACGGCGCGACGTGCCGGGCGATGGCCCGGACACGGTCCTTGAACCCAAGCCGCGGAACCACGGCGGGCGCCAGGAGAACAAGTGCGGAGAAATCATGAAGCCTCTCCAGAACAACTCCAACCGTTCCACCAAGACTCAACCCAATTACAACGGTCTTTTGCGAGTACTCCATGACAGTCGTTAACGCGGACTCGGCGTGCGTGACCCATGATTCCCAGGTCACCGGATTGTCCTTCGCGTCGAATCGCGACATCCGGGGGCAGAAAACAGTGAAGCCCTTCGAATACAGGTAGTTTCCAAGGTCGCGCATCTCCGCGGGAGTGCCCTTGGCGCCATGGAGAAGCAGCGTCGCGGGGGCGCGCCCATCCTGGAGAAAAAGGAAGGACCGGTCGTCCCTCGGGATATGGTGGCTTCTGTCGTATTCGAAACGCTGGAGAAAATAAGTGCGGAGCAGCTCTCGTCTCAGTCTGAAGTCTTTGGGATTCTTCTCTAAGAGGTGCTTGACCTCCCAGATCGTTCTGTTAATTTGTCCGTGCCATGTCATCAGTTCGTCCTAACTCAGACGATAATTCGGAGCTTCTTTTGTTATCATTACATCGTGCGGGTGGCTTTCTCTCAAGCCTGCCGCGGTAACCTGAATAAATTTGGTCTTCTTTTTCAGATCGGCAATCGTACCGACCCCACAATATCCCATCCCCGATCTCAACCCACCAACCAGTTGGTACACCGAATCGCCAAGTTTTCCCTTGTAAGGCACCCGTCCGACGATGCCTTCGGCGACAAGTTTGGATTCATCGACGCCTTCCTGCATATACCGGTCACCGGATCCGGAGCGCATCGCCTCGATCGATCCCATTCCCCGATAAATCTTGAACGCGCGTCCTTCCAGGAGTTCTATCTGACCGGGGCTCTCTTCGGTCCCCGCGAACAGGCTCCCGATCATTACTGAGTCCGATCCCGCCGCCATGGCTTTCACAATATCCCCACTGTACTTGACACCGCCATCGGCAATAATCGGTATACCCACCTTCGCGGCAACCTTTGCGCATTCCATGATCGCCGTGATCTGTGGAATTCCAACACCGGCAACGATCCGAGTCGTACAGATAGCGCCCGGCCCCATTCCGATCTTGATCCCGTCGGCGCCGGCCTTTATAAGATCCTCCGCGGCCTTTGCCGTCGCAATATTGCCGACGATGACCTGAAGCTTCGGATGCCGCTCTTTGATCGTGGCAAGCGTGTCGAGGACGTTTTTGGAATGGCCGTGGGCGGTATCGATTACCACGACATCGACATTGGCGTCGATCAACAGGTCGACCCGTTTGATCGCGTCTTTTCCGACACCCGTAGCCGCCCCAACCCGCAAACGCCCGTCGGAGTCCTTGCACGCGTTGGGGAAATCGGTACTTTTCTTGATATCTTTAAAAGTGATGAGACCCTTGACCCGCATACCGGCATCCACCACGGGGAGCTTCTCGATACGATGCTCGTGGAGCATCTTTTTCGCCTCATCCATCGAGACGCCCTCTCGCACCGTCACCAGGTCCTCAGATGTCATGACCTCGCGTACGGGGATATCTTCATCCGTGACAAATCGCAGATCACGACTGGTCAGTATCCCCACCAGAACACCGTCGTCGGTGATGGGCACGCCGGAAATCTGGTATTTCCTCATGACGGCATGGGCGTCGCCCACCGTCTCGTCCGGGTTGAGTGTGATCGGGTTCGAAATGATTACGCTTTCGCTCCGTTTGACCCGGTCGACATGACTCGCCTGGATATCCGGGGCCATGTTCTTGTGAACGATGCCTATCCCGCCCGCCCTGGCAAGCGCCACGGCCAGTTCGGCTTCCGTCACCGTATCCATCGCCGCCGATACGATTGGAATGTTCAGTTCTATCGTCTTGGTGAGCTGGGTCTTTGTGCAGACTTCGCTGGGATGAACCTCGGATTTCCCGGGGATCAGCAAAACGTCATCAAACGTAACACCTGTGCCGACTATCTTTTCCAACGTGATTTCTCCCTGTGAATCGTGCGGATGAGTTGTAGTAATCTATCACTCACACGGCCAATTTGCAAGGCGAGAACACCCCCCACCGGGGGAATCTCCGACGTGACAAGTGCTTGACAGAGCCCCCTCGGGGGCGGAATATCGAAGTCATGGAAACAGTCTATCTGGAATACTTGCTTAGAATGGTCATAGCGTTGATCGTGGGCGGTCTACTCGGGATGCAACGTGAGATCGAGGGGAAACCCGCGGGGATGCGAACGAACATGCTGATGTGCATGGGATCCTGTCTCCTGATGATCCTCTCGATAGAAATCTCGCAAAGCGGAAACCAGTCGGCCGACCCCACGCGCATCGCGGCCCAGATCATGACCGGAATCGGCTTCCTTGGGGCGGGCGCCATACTCAAAGCCAGACTCACGGTGACCGGGCTGACGAGTGCGGCGACGATTTGGTTTGTCGCCGCGGTTGGATTGACGATCGGTTGGGGCGAATACATTCTTGCGCTTTCGGGAACGATTCTCGTTCTCCTCACATTGAATATTCTGGGGCGACTTCAACACATACTTGGGCAAAAACAACGACGGCATATCGTTGTCCTTCGATACCCGTATGTGTCGCACCGTATGCAGCAAGTCAAACGATTGTTCAGCCATGTTGGAATTCATATCGATGACATTTCGATATCAAGCGGTCCGGAAAACGTCAACGTCGAGATCGAATACGTCGCGCCCGAAAAGAAACACCAGCGTGTTGTGGCGGCAATTGAAGCGTTGGGTGAAATAGAAATAATCGTGGAGTATTGATCGACAACAATTTGATACCAACGAAAAGGCCCGATCCTGCTGGAGGATCGGGCCATTTTCATATCAACTCAGCAATTGTTGTTGAGTTGGAAATTCGTTCGGTTTAGAGATCGACGGCTTTGAGCGTCTTCCTCTTGTTACCGACTGCGCGGCCTTCGGCGTGCTTGATCATTTCGCGGACTTTTTTGTCCAGCGCACCGTAGAACTCGCCCGACACGTTACATTTTTTCGAAGCGGCTTTGGTCCTGGCTTTCGAAATGATCAGTTCGGCGGCAGCTTTCTTCTTCACCATAGGGGTCCCTCCTTGAAATGAAACAATACAGAGTTCACTGAATTCTCTATTGCCATACACCAATCCCCAAAAACTTGTCAAAGGGTATTTCGCCCTAAACCCTCAAAAAATGAAGCCTGGGCGGTTTTGGAGCACTTCGAACCCGCTCCGTCCCGTCCCTATCAGACTTTCGGGAGGGTGATCCCCTGCTGGACCTGGTACTTGCCTTTTCGGTCCGCGTAGGACACCTCGCACTCCTCATCGCTTTCAAAGAAAAGGACTTGCGCGATTCCCTCGTTGGCGTAAACGCGGGCCGGCAGGGGCGTCGTATTGGATATTTCCATGGTTACGTACCCCTCCCATTCGGGCTCGAAGGGGGTCACGTTGGTAATAATGCCGCATCGCGCATAAGTCGATTTTCCGAGACAAATCGTGATGACATTTCGCGGAATCCGGAAATATTCGACGCTGCGGCCGAGTGCGAAGGAGTTCGGGGGGATGATACAGGCGTCGCCTTTGAAGTCCACAAAAGCCTTCGGATCGAACTCCTTTGGATCGACGACAGTCGTATTTATGTTCGTGAAAATCTTGAACTCGTCGGAGATTCGTATGTCGTAACCGTATGACGAAAGCCCGTACGATACTTTTGTGTCTTTGACTTGTTTGTCCGCGAACGGTTCGATCATTCCATGTTCTTTCGCCATCCGAGCAATCCATTTATCAGGTTTAACCGACATACGTTTCCTTTCGAAGTTATTGCTTTGTTTATGGTGTGGTCGATGAAGTCCCGGCACGAGGTTCTGCCGGCGCCGCATCTTCTCGATGACGCTTGTCGGACTCTCGTCGAAGCCCACATCCACCACACCTTCGGTCGCTCAAACGACGTGCGGCGATAATCGACGGCGGATCGCTCGTTCCCGCGAAAGGCCCACGCGAAAGACCGCAACGGTCACCATCGTCGCGAGCCGTTTGATCGGGCTGCAATAAGCAGTTCGGAGATTGCCGAGAAGGCTGAAGAACTCCATGCGCGTCGCGGCGTTTTCCTTGAACTTACCGAGCATCGTGCTCGTCGTTGCGATCGAGTTTTGTTTCTCGACACCACGCATCATCATACAAAGATGCTGCGCCTCTATAACCACGGCGACGCCCCGCGGTTCCAAATGTCTCTCGATCGCCAATGCGATCTCGCGAGTCATTCGTTCCTGGACCTGGAGCCGGCGGGCGAACACCTCGACAACTCGGGCGAGTTTACTGAGTCCGATGATCCGGTTGTCGGGGATATAGGCGATGTGGCATTTCCCGAAGAAAGGCACCAGGTGGTGTTCGCACAGACTGTAAAAATCGATATTTTTCAGAACGACCATCTCTTCTTGCTTCTCTTCAAAGATCGCATCCGAGATGATCGCATCGATATCGATCTTGTACCCACTCGTAAACTGCCGGTACGCCTCGCTTACCCGTCGCGGTGTGGCAAGAAGCCCCTCCCGATCGCGGTCTTCGCCGAGTTCGCCGAGGAACTCGTAAATCAATTCCGCGGCCCTGTCTTTTTTCGAATCGGACTTGCTCATTCGATCTCCTTACGAGGCTATATCGGCGCGGGTTATCCCTCCACCAGTGCTTCCAGGTACCGTTCCGCGTCGAGCGCGGCCATACAACCCGTTCCCGCAGCCGTTACCGCCTGACGATACTTGCTGTCCTGGACATCACCCGCGGCAAAAACACCATCGACATTCGTATAAGTCGAATCCGGTTTCGTGATGATGTACCCGGTTTCGTCCATGTCGAGCTGACCACCAAATATTTGCGTATTCGGTTTATGGCCGATCGCGACGAAAAAGCCCTGGCACTCGATTGTGGATTCTTCATTGGTCTTTACATTTTTGACGCGCACACCCTGGACTCCCGTTTCGGGTGACCCGAGGATGTCTTCCACCACGCTGTCCCACACCATTTCGATCTTTTCGTTCTTGAGCGCGCGATCCTGCATGGCCTTTGATGCCCTGAGTTGATCACGCCGGTGGATGACATACACCCTGGTCCCGAACTTCGTCAGGAACGTTGCCTCTTCGATAGCCGTGTCGCCGCCACCCACAACAACAATGTCTTTGTCTTTGAAAAAGAAACCATCGCAGGTCGCGCATGCCGACACACCATACCCCTGCAATATTTTTTCGCTTTCCAGGCCCAGCCATCTCGCCGTCGCCCCCGTCGAAATAATCAGTGTTTTGCAGCGATAGGTTTTGCCGTCACCGTGGAGCACCTTGACGTCGCCTTCGAGCTCGGCGCTCTCAATATTGACCTGCTCGAACACACTCCCGAACCGTTCGGCCTGTTGCCGCATGACGCTCATCAACTCGGGACCCGACACTCCTGTCGCAAAACCGGGGTAGTTTTCAACATCGGTGGTGATCATCAGCTGACCACCCGGCTGGATACCTTCGAGGATTAGCGGTTCCAGATTGGCGCGAGCCGCGTAAATGGCGGCAGCCATTCCAGCGGGACCGGAACCGAGAATGATAACTTTGTTAAGTTCTTCGGACATAATCAGTTATTCTCCTTTCAACCATTCAATACATATCCTGCAAGAATACGCCAATTCGTCGATTTGTCAAGCTGCCGACCCGGATACCGGCACCATGATTCTTGTTAAAGCCGGAGATGAACGTTATATTTGAAGGGAACTTCCCTGATCATTTCGAATCGGAACCCATATGAACCGTATTTTTATCGGCATATGTCTCGTCGCTGTTTTGGCTTTTGGATCTTCGGGCTGCTCGGACTCGGAATCGCCCTCCAGCCCACCGAATCAAACGGCCGAGGACACCAACGCGCCTGCGGCTGTAACCGATATCGCCCTCGACTTCTCAAGCGAGACCGGCGAGGTGCATCTCGAGTGGACGGCCCCGGCAGACGACTCACCGACCGAGGCCACCACCGCCTATGAAATCCGTTATTCGTTTACGCGCGATTACTATCCGCCTGATTTCTGGAACTTGTCGATCCCGGTTGCGGAACCACCCAAACCCGCCCTCCCCGGAACGAGCGAAGAATTCGAATTTGAGGTCCCATTGAGGGCAAGGGATCTCTATTTGGGAATCCGAAGCGTGGACGAAGCGGGAAACCGGTCGGAGCCGGGCGAGCTTGCACACATTTACATACCCGGTTATGTGTTCTCGGGACGATGTGTCGATGTGTTCTCGAAAACACCCATCGCCGGTCTTGATGTCACGGTATCGATCGGCGTCGCCCATCAATTTCAAACCGATGCTGATGGGGAATTTACGCTCGAACTCGGTCTCGACGGCGGTGTCACCCATGTCGAAATCAATACTGGCGCCGTCTCAACCCCTTACCACTCGCTAAACCAGACGTTCACACTCGACGCGGATCTCGCGCACACCTTTTACATGATCCCCGTGGAGAACGTCACGCCCGATTGGTCGCCCAACCTGCTCTCGCTATTCAATGATTTCGTCAACTTCTTCGGTATCGAAAACGGATCCATGACCGGCTCCACCACTCTGGCCAAATGGCGTAAACGCCCCGTTGATTGCTATATCCCGGCTTATGTCAACGACCAGGGAATCGATTATGCCGCACAGGCGAAACTTGCCGCGGAGCGTTGGATGGACCGCACGGGCGAATCGCTTTTTACGTTCGTCGACGCACCGCCCGACACCGGAGTAATTATCGTATACAAATCGAAAGCGGAAATAGGAACGAGCGTCGGCATCACGCGACACACGCGCGACGACGACGGACATCCGTTAACCGATCAGATCTGGATAGTCAATTCGGCTACGAATGATGCAATCGTCCACAAGATATTTCTCCACGAATTCGGCCACACGATTTCCCTGGGACACGTGGATGATCGTACGTTCCTCATGTGGGCGGGGCAACCGATCCCAGACGACCTCTCGGATCCCGAGGTCCGCGTCGTGCAGTTGCATGAGGCGCTTCCAACGCGGATCGACATGTCGATCTATAATCCCGACTACCCCTGATCTCCACACCTGCACCCCTGCGGGGCTTCTTTAGCGTCTCTTACCGGCCCTGGTGAGATTGGCCCGCGTCGGCTCGACGCCTTCGTGGATGAGGAGTTTTTTCTTTCTCGGCAACCCCGCGGAGTATCCACCCAACCCGCCGCCGGCGCCGACGACGCGGTGACACGGTATCACGAGCGATATTGGGTTTGTCGACATGGCGGTCCCGACCGCACGTGCCGCGCCGGGCGAGCCGGAACGCTTCGCGAGCGCACCATAACTAATCACGCTACCCAGAGGCAAAGCGATGAGCTTCCTGAGCACTTTACGCCGAAACGGCCCCCGAACAGCGGAGAGATCGAGAGGCACGGTAAAACGGGCCCTTTTGCCGGCAAAGTACTCCTCGAGTTCTCGGCGGTAGGCTTTGAGCTTCCCGGCGTCCGCCGCAAAGGACTCCCCGGGAAACATCCCGGCGAGCTCTTCCCTGAACGCCTTCCTGGTCCGATCACCGATAAGCACGGCACAGAGCCCCTCACCGGACGCGGCCAGACAGACATTACCAACGATGGTCCCGGACATGAAATCGTAATGGATCATGGGGAAGAACCTCCTGTAAACTAACTAGTTACCATTTTGAATAGCTGACAAAAGCGCCGGGCGGTCGGACTAATGAATCGATTTCCAGCGGTGTGTGTGGTGATGATAACCGAAAAGTGGGAGGGGAAAAAGAGGCAAAAAAAGGGCCGGTATCGTTTTCTACCAGGGAGGTAACTCGGCACATGAGCACGAAATGGAGGAGAGTAGAACCGACTACTCTTTCCAGGAAGGGAGGTATAAAAACGATACCGGCTTTCCTTATGGCTGTCGAAAGTAATATAGCCGAAGCATCTGAATCTCGCCACAAAAAAGTTCATGTGAAATTATTATTTTGACTCTCGTGATGTTCAAGGAATGGCCGTTGATCTTACCGGGATGTTTGGTGTATCGTAAATCCGGATCGTCAATTATCAACATGCAAAGGAAGGGGTGTCATGGATTACCACGCTCTGGAGAACATGACGGTGATCAAGCTCCGTGAAGAAGTCAAAAAGATTCCCGATGCCAAGAGTTCGACGGGGTTAAAGAAGGATGAACTCATCGCGCTTCTCGTCGACCACCTGGGGATCGACGTCCCGGAAAAGAAACAGGCAAAAAAATCAGGTCCCGGTGCACCGAAAACGAAGGAAGGCCTCAAACAGAGGATCACGGCGCTCAGAAGCGAAAGAGACACAGCACGCACGGCGGGAGACACCAAAAAGGCCGGTCTTCTCAGGAGGCGGATTCACATACTGAAACGCCAACTTCGAATAATGGTACAGGCGGACAAACGGGCATAACCCGCTTAAACGTATAGTACTTGATTTACGGAATCTGCAATTTTGAGCATGGACGTCAGACCGACTATATCGTCCACCTGTTCGCGGACCGCCGTCATATCCGCGCCAAGCACTCTCATGGAGGAACTGCAGGCGTATATCCTTAGTCCACCCTCTTCACCACGGGCTTTTTCCAGCATTTTGTACAGTGAGGGCAGATTGGCCGCCTCGAAACCCTCCTCGAGCCTCACACCGAGTCCTCCGGGGTTTCGCGGGCCATCTCCTATCCTGACATCATCCCACGTGCCGTCAATATATGTGGCCAGCGCCTGGTAGAAGAGGAACAGGTGCGAGGGCCAACCGAGCGACGAAGCGGAAAGCACCATGCTCACCGCCTGGTAGACCCGGTCGTAGCTGTGACTGTGCAGAAAAATGGCGAGTCCTGATTTCATAATACTTCCTCCGCGACAACTATACGTCAATGTCGCCCCGGTGTGAAGAAAGTGTTTCCAGGGGGGGGCGCACCTTGATATATTCTCAGGACACCAAACAACCACCAAAGCAACTATGCCAGAGACCTTCAAAAAGCCCCATGTCACGATCAATATGGCCATGTCGGCTGACGGCAAGATATCGACATACCGCCGCCAGACATTTTCGCTCGGATCGCGCAACGACCGTTACTTGATGGATGTTCTCCGTTCGAAAACCGACGCCGTCGTGATCGGCGCGCGCACGCTGTCTTTGGACGGATGGGCCATCCGCGTTCGGGACGATGAGATCAGGCAAAAACGAATCACCCGTCGAAAGACACCACACCCCCTGAATGTCGTTGTGTCCACGGATCTCGACCTGCCGGCGCGCGCTCAGTTTTTTGCCTTCGAAGAAACCGAAAAACTCATCATAACGTCAAAAAAAGCGACGCCACGAAGAATCAAAAAGTTTGAGAAGATTTCAGAGGTGGTTGTGGTTCCGCGAATGCGGGTGCGCCCGACCGATGTGCTAGCAATCCTGGCCGAGCGCAAGATCAAAAAAGTCCTCGTCGAGGGCGGCGGCACCCTGAACTACTCGTTCTTCCGTGAAAATCTCGTGGACGAGCTGTACGTCACGGTCACGCCGCGAATTCTCGGCGGCAGCGGCGCGCCGACACCGGTGGACGGGGCGGGATTCCTTGCCGAATCGCACCTGCACCTCAAATTGGTATCGAGCCGGCGACGCGGCGACGAAGTATTCCTCCGTTACAGCGTCCTCAGCCGTTGAGAATCTCAAGAAGCTTGCGAGTGTGCCCTCGGACTTTTATCCCACGGAGGACGTGGGCTACTTTCCCTTTGTCATCGATGATGAACGTGCTCCGGTCGATCCCTTTGTAAACCCTGCCGTAGAGTTTCTTGTCCTTGATGACCCCGTACTTGTCGCAGATCTTGCCTTCGGGATCGCTCAATAGCGGAAACGGCAGACTGTGCTTTGACTTAAACTTCTGATGCGTCTCGACGCTGTCTTTGTTGACGCCAATGACGACCGCATTTGCGGCTTCGAACGCTTTGATTTCATCACGGAAATCGGTGGATTGCGTCGTTCAGCCGGGGGTGCTGTCTTTGGGGTAGAAATAGAGGACCACGGTTTTGCCGAGGAGATCCTTGAGCGCCACTTTGCTGCCGTCGTCCGCGTAAAGCGAAAACGCGGGCGCTTTCTTTCCAACTTCGACCATTCCAACCTCCTTCTTGTTAATTCGTTTGTGCGAGGCGGGTTTTGATATCGGCGAGAACGTCGTACGAGATGTCGAGGCCACCGAGAGGCAGATCGCGGCCGGAGAAACCGTGATAGTCCGATCCTCCCGACACCAACATTCCGTTTTCGTCGGCTATCGCCTTCAACGCCGCCGCCATTTTCTTATTGTGTTTCGGATGATAAATCTCGACCCCGTCAAAACCTTCGCCCAGCAGTTCCTTGAAATCACTCACATTGCTCAGGAAGATGCCTGGATGAGCCATAAAGGCCAAGCCTCCAGCCTTGCGTATATATGTGATCGCTTCCTGCGGACTCATCTTGTATTTTGGAACGTAAGCAGGGCCGCCGTCGGCGATGTACTTGTCAAACGCCTCTACCTGAGTCGACACGAGTCCCTTTTCCGCAAGAACCGCCGCAATGTGCGGGCGGCCAAGCGCGCCGTCACCGCTCTTTTCCATCACGTCGTCAACGCTGATCTCCAAACCCAGATCTTTCAGCTTCTCGATGATCTTCAATCCTCTAGAGTGTCTCGTGTCCCGGAAGCGCTTGAGCATATCCTGGAACTCATCATGATTTGGGTCGATCCCATATCCGAGAATATGAAGATCGCGTCCTCCGTATTCCGAGCTCAGCTCGACACCGGAGAGAATCTCGACACCCTTCACCTTGCCCGCTTCGATTGCCTCGTTGGTTCCGTCCAGACAATCGTGGTCGGTCAAACTGATCGCGGCGAGTCCCTTTTTCTTCGCCATCTCCACAAGCTCTGTCGGTGATTTCAAACCGTCTGAGAATGTCGAGTGCATGTGGAGATCGATACGCATGGATGCTCCAGTCGTCGGTTTCGGAAAACGGATATGATCGGATTTCAAGGTTCGGTCAGGAGAGCAAGGATCGCTTCGATGCCACTTCTCCTTGGCTGTCGTCCAGGCTGCCTGGAGGATAACGCTTTTCGTCTTTACAATCAAAAACAAAATTGCAAAGATCAACACACACGCTATCAACCGGAACGCATCCGGCTGCCCTTGTTTTGCCAGCGAAAGGACTCGTCATGAATTCAGGATTCAAGATCAGACACAAAAACAAAAACATCTTGATGTACGCGTGCAGCGAATTCGATGCGAATATGCTTTACGCGACAAACTTCTCGTGCCCCGATCCGTTTATCTTTATCCGTACGGCGGAGGGTAAGCGGCATCTTGTGATGAGCGATCTGGAAATCGACCGGGCAAAAAAGCAGTCGAGTGCGCACAAGGTACACTCGCTCGCCGGTTACATGGATCTTGCAAAAAAGAAATTCAAGAAGACACCGGGAATTCCCGAAATCTTGGCGACGGTTCTTCGTGACTTTGGAATCAAAAGCGTGACCGTGCCCGAAAACTTCCCTCTGGGAATCGCGGAGGGGCTGCGCAAACTCAAGATCAGGGTAACACCGCTCCCCGAACCTTTCTTCCCCGAGCGGATCTATAAGAAACCCGCGGAAGTCGCCGAAATCAAGAAGGCGATGCGTGTGACCGAAAAAGGTATCCAGGCGGCATTCGACGCACTGAAGGCAAGCAAGATCAAAAAAGGCTACCTCTACTACAAGGGAAAGAGGCTGACCGCGGAAATCCTCCGGAACGTCATCAATACCACGATACTCTCGCTGGGACACATACCGAGCGGTACGATTGTCGCACCTGGAAAACAGGGGTGTGATCCGCACGACCGGGGTTCTGGCGTCATCCGAGCGAATGAGCCCATAATCATCGACGTGTTCCCGCGCGCCGAATCAACGGGCTACTTCGCAGACATCACACGGACCGTCGTCAGGGGAAAAGCATCCGACGAGGTCAAGAAGATGTACAAGACCGTCTACGATGGACAGAAACTGGGCTTGAGCCTCGTCAAGCACGGGGCGAAAGCCCGGGCCGTCCATCGCGCCATCCAGAAACTCTTTGAGAAGAACGGGTATCATACGGGGGAAAAAGACGGACGGATGCAGGGCTTCTTCCATTCAACTGGACACGCCCTGGGGCTCGAAATCCATGAACCGCCAAGGATTGCGATCAACAACATCACATTGGAAAAGGGAATGGTCCTGACCGTTGAGCCAGGACTCTACTACTATCCGATTGGTGGAGTTAGAATCGAGGACACGATCCTTGTGACGCGTTCGGGCATCGAGAATCTGACGCGAATCCCGAAGTTCCTCGAAATATAAAGTGGACTCGATGCCCGCTACTGGGCGCCGAGAACTTTGCCGGCACCGCGTTCGACGAATATAAGCCATACATCGTCGTTGTTGTCGACGTATACCTTTCGCACTCGCTCGAATGGCAGACCACTACCCTCGATGTAGTTGGTGACCGCGCCCGCCGGGCTCACCCGGCTCACACCAGCCTGGGTCGCCAGCCAAACCGTTCCGGCCTCCCATTTTGCTCCGGTGTGATTGACTGCAATCGAGCCGGCCAGGTTGCTCCGCAACCCGTCTTCGCTGGTGAAACTTGACCAGATCCGAGGATCAACATCGAGTGAGGCGGCGCCGAAAGTGGCGTGAGCGGACCAGACGAGATCCCGAACCGGATCGTAGGCAACTTCGTTCACGTCGTCACTGGGAATGCCGCTCGTTTCGGGATTGAACCACTGAAAACCCGGGAACCGCTTGACCCTCATTCCCCCTGGAATAAGCGTTCCGCCTTCATCGTGTATTTTCTCAGATACCCAGATCTCGGTTCCCCGGCTTGTGCTCTTGTGAACAAGAATGGAAGAGAAGACACCCGCGCCGAATTCGCCGTTGTGTCCTATGATACGATCTTCAACTTCAAGCGCTTCATTATCAACATACTGGTCGACGCCCGCGACTGTTGCGATCCAGATCGATGATTCTTCAGGGTCGGCGGCAATATCAAAAATTCGCTCGCTGACGAGCCCCTCGGTCACACTGACCGAAATGAAATTTGTGTTCACATCGTAGATCGATTCTGAATCAGCGATGGCAAACCCTCCACCCCATGTGCCGATAAAGATCTTGCCGTTGAGTTCCTCCACACAGCGGCACTGGCGGTTGGGAAGACCATTGGCTCTGGTGAACCATTTCATTTCTTCTGAGTCCTCGAACATCGCGAGACCTTCGTTTGTGGCGACCCACACACGGTCCATGCTATCCACAAAAACATCCCACACATCGTCGCTCGGCAGACCGTCGATCACTTGCAGGTTTATATTCGGGGGGGGCGTTGGCGCCTGAATGTTTTTCTCGTCATCGCTGCACCCAAATACCCAAACAGCCAAAAGGGCGAACACAAGGATTTTCACTGTTCTTAGGACGTACAAAAGAAACCTCCCAATCTCATCCTCATCGATGCGGTTAATTCAACGCGTCATGAGATTCCTGTATATATGCCGTTCTCTGGTTTGGTGGGGAGCCATGTGTAACAAGGCAGGCGCTCAAATCGAGCACAACTTCAATGATATAAAATATTACGGTTTAGGCGATTGACTGTCAAGGCCCATAGTCCAGAAACTCCCGTATCCGGGCGGCCAAATCAGGCGAAACCCCTTGCACGGAAGCAAGTTCGCCGGTTCCAGCATTTCGAACGCCCTTGACGCTCCCAAAGGCTGCAAGGAGTCGCCGTTTGAGCACTGGCCCAACACCGGGGATCGCATCGAGAACGGATGTCTCTATTCGCTTGCTCCTGAGCTTCTTGTGATAGGTAACGGCGAAACGGTGCGCCTCGTCCCGAATCCGCTCGAGCAGATGCAGGGGCCCCGTGTTGTCCTCGAGAAGGATTGGCTCAGGGAACTTAGGGGCGTAAATCCTTTCTTTGCCTCTTATTCGGCGTTTCCGGTCGTCGGTCCGCACTTTGGCGATCCCGAGCACACTCGTGCCGTCGACACCCAAACGGTCGAGCACTTTCAGTGCGACCCCCATTTGCCCCCTTCCGCCATCAACCACGAGGAGATCGGGAAGGTCACCCTCCTTTATCCCGCGTGCGATCCTTCGTTCGATGACCTCCATCATCATCCCGTAATCGTCCGAACCTTTGATGGTGCGAATCTTATAGTGCCTGTAGAGACTCCGGGCGGCCTCGCCGTCGATAAACGTGACACGCGACGCAACAGCTTCACTGCCTCTGAAATTAGAGACGTCGAAACACTCGATCCGCCGGGGAAACTGTTCGAGAGTAAAAATGTCCTGGAGCTCCTCGAGGAGTTCCCTGTTACGCGACATTCCGCCGCGGTCTTCAAGAACCGTCTCTGCGTTCTTGAGGGCGAGATCAAGAAGGCGCCGGCGCTCACCCCTTTTGGGGACGATGATTCGCACGGCCTTTTCCAGTCTCGACGTCAAATAGTCCTTCAATATCTCTCCATCGTCCGGTGCCTCCGAAACGACGACTTCGCTGGGTATCGCCGCGCCGCTTTGATAGTACTGCCCCAGAAACGATGAAAGATGTTCCGCCGTGGACAGGTTCGCGTTTTCGAAATAGTGAGCGCTCCCGCTCGAAAGCTCCCAGTCCCGCACGTGAAAGATTTGAATCGCCAGCCGCTCCTTTTCCCTGCAAACGCCGACGATGTCGCGTTCGGCCTGCTGCGGCGATGTGACACGCTGCTTTTCGAGCGTTTTTTGAAGGGCGAACAGTTGGTCGCGGATTTTCGCGGCGGACTCGTACCTGCGCTCGGCCGCTTCGAAATCCATTCTGTCCTTGAGCGTCTTTATCAGTTCTTCTCCACGGCCCTTCAAGAACATGGTCACCCTGTTGACCGTCTCTCCGTACGCCTGTTCGTCGATAAGCCCCACGCATGGTCCGGGGCACCTTTTTATATGGTAGTAGAGACACGGCCGCTTGCGGCCCGCCAGTTCGGCGTCGGTGCAGGTTCGCAGCGGGAAAATTCTGCCGAGCATCCTCAGCGTCGCACGAACCGACCCGGCCGATGCATACGGCCCGAAGTACCTGGCCTTGTCCTTACGGGGCCGGCGAACAACTGTGAGCCGCGGGAAGCGGTGATCGACATTCAGGCGGACATTGACGTAGGTTTTGTCGTCCCGGAGAAAAATATTGTAACGCGGGCGGTGTTTCTTTATCAGGTTGTTCTCTAGAATCAACGCCTCTTGTTCGGTCCCGGTGACCATGTATTCGAGACCTTCCGCTTTTTCGAGCAGAAAACGGATCTGATGGCGTCCGTCGCCGCCTTCGCGAAGATAACTGCTCACACGGTTGCGCAGTTGTTTGGCCTTGCCCACATAGATCACCCTGTCCCTGGCATCCTTAAAAATATAGACACCAGGTTCCATGGGGAGCTTTTTGACCTGCCGGCCGATCTTTTTCGAGAGAGCATTTCGCGTCATCAATCGATCCACCTGGAGAACTGTTGGAATTTCACGGGGGCGATAGGAATATAACACAACCGGGGTGCTTGCAGGCCTCCCCCGTTCGTCTTATTATGTATCTATGACCGTGGCGATGGCGTTCGACCCAATCGAGAAGGGTGAGAATAACAGAGATGTTCACACGAGACAAAACGAGACGCGTGATGGTCGGCGATGTGGCCATCGGCGGTGGCGCACCGGTGTCCGTCCAGTCGATGACGACAACAAAAACCACCGACGTCGATGCGACACTCGATGAAATCAAAAGACTTGAAGACGTCGGCTGCGACATCGTGCGGGTAAGCGTTCCGAACCGGCCAAGTGTTGTTGCGCTCGAAAAGATCATTCCGCGAACAAAGGTTCCGATCGTCGCCGACATCCATTTCGATCACAGCGTCGCGGTTCTCGCCGCCGATATCGGCATCGCCAAACTTCGGATCAACCCGGGCAACATCGGCAGTCGCGACAAAGTCGAAAAAGTTGTTGAGAAAGCCAGATCGAACAAAATCCCGATTCGCATCGGCGTCAACGCCGGCTCTCTCGAGCGTGATCTCCTTGAAAAATACGAATATCCGACGGCCGAGGCCATGGTGGAGAGCGCAATGCGGCACGTCAAGATTCTCGAGGATCTGGAATTCAACGACATCGTAATATCTGTCAAAGCGTCATCAGTGCCACTCGCCACGGAATCATACCGGCTTCTCGCGACGAAAGTGAACTATCCCCTCCATCTCGGGATTACCGAATCGGGAACGCTCGCCAGCGGCTCGATCTATTCATCCGTGGGATTGGGAATTCTTCTCAACCAGGGTCTTGGAGATACGATTCGCGTCTCTCTTACCGCCGATGTCGTCGAGGAAGTCCGGGTCGGCCGCAAGATCCTCGCCGCGCTCAATCTGGCCTCGAATATTCCACGGATAATTTCGTGTCCGTCGTGTGCGCGAAATCACCTCGATCTTTTCAGAATTGCAGAAGAGGTCGAACAACGGATGTCGGACCTCCGCAAACCGGTAACGATCGCCGTCATGGGGTGCGCGGTCAACGGCCCCGGAGAGGCGCGCGAAGCGGACTTCGGCATTATGGGAGGCAAGGGAATGGGACAGATTTTTGTCGATGGGAAGGTTCTAAGAAAGGTCCCCGAGGAAGAACTCGTCGACGAACTCGAAAAAGAGATCAGAAGCCGGCTGAAAGACTAGTTTTTCCCCGAATCGAAGTAAGTATCCGTTGAAAACATCTCTGTGAGATAGCGGGTCCGCCAGTTGGGATTCGCCGCATCAAGCAGTATCCCCTCTGCGGCGCCCACATGATAGAAAGCCGTTCGCCGCGCGTCTTCGAGCGACAACCGGGACAACTCGGTCAATAAGTGTTTGAAAGTCTCCGACGCATCCTCATTGAACGGAACATAATCGGGGATGTTTTTGTATTCGGGTGTCGGCGTGTATGCCGCGCCCGCTTTTTTCATCATTGTGTATTCGGTGTATCGAGCAATTCCCTCCTGCCAGAGCTGGAACGAGAAGTACGCATAATCATCCCTCGACAACAATTTCTTGAACCGTCTCTTCGCGTCTCTGTAAGCGGCACGCTTTTCATCGGTTTCGCCGCGGCCTATCGCTTTCACCGCATCGTGCAAACTCTCGCATAACTCTGAGAACGCTTCGTTCACCTCCGGCGAATCGTACGGAAACGGATAATCGAGCATCCACATGCCCGTCGAGTCGTCTCCGGCAAGTCCGAGCGATGCGGCGGCCGAGTAGTAATCGGGCCGTGACTGCTGCCACTGATGAAAATGTTCGTGGAGGAGCGTTGCCACCCAACGCGTCGACCGGCTTGCGGCAGTGTTGCGCGGCTGACCGATCACCACGGTTGGGATACCTGAAACGGCGGGAAACGTGGCGAGCAGATTTTTGTCAAAAACGCGTTCACGCGACCACACGGCGCTCGCGAGAAGCGTGTCATATCCCTCGCGCGCGAAATCATCCGACGGCCGCGGATGATTGACAAGATATTCGGTGCCGGATGTCACGAGAAGGACCGCGAACGGCGCGTCACTCCACCCCGGCCACAAATCGTCACCCATTTGTTCAGCGATGCATACCGCCTCGCGGATGCGGATCCTGTCCGCGTCTTCGAATTCCGCCCACACGCTGTCGGGGACAAACACCCACAGGAAAAGAATCGCGAGTGCGATCCACCTGGCGCGGGGTTCATTCTGAAGGCGGTGTGGTCTTTCGAAAGGCCCTTTCGCGGGAGCGAGGGAGGATCCGGCGCCGCAGGCGGCTAGCCGACCGAAGCGGAGCGAGGGCCAGAGAAAGACCCCACCGCCTCCACAAGAACCATTGACGCAGGCGCGTGTGACAGAATTGCGTCTTTTTTCTCGCATGATTAGTCGACCGGGCCCCAGAGGTGCGGTTTGAACACCATCAAATAGAGCGATGCCAACAGAATCAGCGTGACGATCCCGTTCCACATCGACCAGCGGCGCACGACTTTGGAAAATTCGTTCGACAGACCGATCCTGAGTTCGGCGGCCTCGCGTGTCAGATGGAGCATTCGTCTCTGATACCGAAAGAGAAACATGACCCAGATAAGACCGATGAGGGCAAAGAGGGCGAGCGACAGCTCCGCCCAGCTTGCGCGGCCAAAACCGCCCCACGGACCCACCGTCGCTATCCCGGGCACGAGAATCAGAAGAAGACCGGGCACCGTAAACAACCAATCCGCCCGCGCCACCGATTTAGAAGCGCAGAAGAGAATCCCGCGGTCGGCCGTTTTCCGAGCCTGCGCCATCCACAGCGCAGAAACGACAACATTCCCCATAAGAAGGATCATTCCAAGAAAGTGCCCGAACAAAAACCACTGATGGCCCGCCGGAAGCGCCTTGTCAGCGGCAAAGACCGGCGCCGCCGTCACGATGAATATCAAAAGAAGTGTCATGATTCTCAAAATAGAAAAACGCACCGGAACCTCCATGTCTTAAATCGCTAATCTCATTTCCGAGTTTTATTCAGCTCTTCGATCGTCCGCCGGTCGAATATCTTCCCCACCGGGTAGACGTCTTTGCGCTCATCCCAATACGGTGTACGCTCGTAGAACCAGTTCAAAATCCCGCGCGGGTTCGATGAGAACTCGGAATCCTCCGCCATCTTCTCTTCAAACTCCCTCTTCAAGTCCGGGTCACGCTCGAGCATCTCGCGGGCCACCTTTTCCATAACATACGTGTCCGCGTATTCTTTCTGCTCAAAAATCGTATCAAAAAATCCCCAGGAAACAAAAGAATCTGGCCCCTTGGGCTCGAGCAAATGCGCCGCAACCCGCGAACGGCTCTGATTCATGTCGACGACGACCGAGCCGGCGACGAACTCCATTTCCACCTCGATGGGCTCGACATCAAACCTCACGGGGTGGCGGCCTTCGTACGGGCGTTCCTGCCATTTGACGTCCGAAAAGCGATAGCTTCCAACGGTGAGCGTAACGGGCTCGGTGGTTCTGTGAAACTCAACACCATGGAGATCGAGTTTGTCGATAACGGTCGTCCACTCGGCCGGGACGATATACGCTTCGGGAAGATCCGCCGTCGCAAGGATTTTCTGTTTTGTAAAAAACGGGAGCTTGAACGTCTCGGGCTCGCCGCTGAACTTGTACCACTTGCCGCCGGTAAGATCGCTCTCCACGCATTCGTATGAAACGCCAAGAAAATCGATCATTACGCTGTCCGACTTGTCGACCCAGAACCGGAGGGGAAACGGCTTATCCCTGAAAGCGGGGCTCGCCGCGTACGCCTCCGCCTCGTCAATCGTGTCAAGTAGCCCGCTTCGCTCCTTGTTCAAAAACGCCAGCGTGTGTCTCAGCATCTCGTACGTCCCCGCGACACGCTCGGAATATTCCTTCAGCATATGCGCTTCGATCAAAAGCCCGGGACGGTTGCGCATCGTCGTGTACCCCTGCGCAAAGCGCGGAGTGCTGACCCAGCTTATAATTCCTCGTTTCGGGTTCGGCCATTCGACAAGAAAAACGTAGGGTGAAATCGGGAACCCCACTCCGTCCATCGTTTTGGTTATGTTTTCGAGGTACACATCGCGTGTCCACGCGGTGAGGTCCTCGTCCATGTTCCCAAAAATATCGAGAATGTAGGTGATGACGTACTGGTAATCGGCGCCGTCGGTCGTGTGGCAATCGATAAAGAAGTCAGGTGACCATTCGTTGAACATCTCAAGCCACGCCTGGGTCTCCGGCGCGTCGGCTTTGAGAAAATCGCGGTTGAGGTTGAACGAGTTCGCGGTGGTCCGCCACCCCATTTCCTCCGGGCCGTTCTGGTTGATCCGGTTGTGTGGGCCAAACCGCTCGTGGCCGTCCACGTTAAATATAGGAATAAACAGAACGGTGACATTGTCGAGCAGTTCCGGATACTTACCCGTCACGGCGATATCGCGGAAAAGCATCAGCCCCGCGTCCTTCCCCACCGACTCACCCGAGTGAATCGCCGCCTGGATGAGCACTACGGGATCACCTTTTTCGCGAAACCGGGCCGCTTTCGTTGGAGAAAACGCCTTGTTCTTGCTCGCAATAAGAAGGGGGAGTTCGCGCCCCTGCGGGCTCGTGCCGAAGGAGGTAAAATGAATCCACCGCGACGCATCGGCCATTCTCCGGCAGTACTCAATCGTCTCTTCGTAGCGCGGAGTCGCCTTGCCCCCGGACTCCTCGAAATACGTGATCCAGTCTTTTTCGTCGCCCGCCGCTCGCGCGGCAGGTGGAAGTATCGATAAAACGAGAATTCCAACGGCGATTCCGAGCGCCGTACGTTTCCGATTTTTAAACCTTATTGTTGAAATCAGTATCGTCCACATTGCCCAACCCCTTGTGACTGCCCGTCCGGCTATTTTGCATCTTCCTCATACATCAATACGTGAATTTCGCCGCCCGCCTCGACCCAACCGCGGTACATACCCGGAGTGTTGAAGGGCATCGCAAAGTTGCCATCCTTGTCGAGAGCGATGATCCCACCGTCCCCTTTGTCCCCGGTCAGCGTTTCGTGGATGATCTTGTTCGCGGCCTCATCGACACTAGCGCCCTCGAACTCCATAATCGCCGACACCGAATAGGCAATGAGGTGCCGCATGAAGAACTCGCCCTGTCCGGTCCCGGAAACAGCGCAAGTCTTGTTATTTGAATATGTTCCGGCACCTATGATCGGTGAATCTCCCACGCGCCCGTGGCGTTTGTTCGTGAGTCCGCCAGTCGATGTCCCGGCGGCAAGGTTTCCCTTGCGGTCGAGCGCGAGGGCGCCCACCGTGCCATACTTGTCCTTCTTCTTCTCCGTCGACGGCGCAAGCGACATCTTATCTTTTTCCTTCGCCTTGAGAAGTTGATCCCAGCGGTTTTGATCGAAGAAATAATCCGGCTTGACGATTTCGAGCCCCTGTTCCGCGGCAAACATTTCCGCTCCGGCGCCGACAAGAAGAACGTGCTCTGAATCGAGCATGACGGTGCGCGCCGCGCTGATCGGATGTTTTATTGTCGTCACCGACGCTACCGCGCCTGCGTTCAACGTTTCGCCGTCCATTATTGAAGCATCGAGTTCGTTTTTTCCCTCGCCGGTAAACACAGCGCCTTTGCCGGCGTTGAAAAGCGGCGAATCCTCGAGAACGCGGATCGTCGCCTCGACCGCGCTTAGCGCAGTCCCATCGTTGTCGAGAATTTCATAACCGCGCTTCATGGCCTCGGTGAGTTTCTCTGTGTATGCGCGCTCCTGCTCGGGCGTCATATTTTCTTTGAGAATCGTTCCCGCCCCTCCATGAACAACAAGGACGAAGTCGGGCCGCGTCGTTTTTTCCTGCTGTGCGCACGAAAGAACGCCGGCGATTAACACAACTATGGAAATCAGAATTAAACGTTTGGGTAAGGCGCTCATTTGGGCCTCTCTCGGGGGTTTGGGTGGGATCGCGTGCTCCAGGGTTTGTGCGATCGGCGGATTGACCACAACAGGTCAACCGATTGAGCATATCACAAGGTGAAGTAATGGGAAAGTGGCGACGACACAATCGCGTTGTGCTAGGATCGGCCGATGAGCGACATCAGAGCAATCCTACACGTCGACATGGACGCGTTTTACGCCTCAATCGAAATCCGGGACAACCCGGCTCTCGAAGGGAAACCCGTTGTCGTCGGCGGAACGCCGGAGCGGCGGGGCGTCGTCGCCGCCGCCTCGTACGAAGCCCGCAAGTATGGTATCCACAGCGCGATGAGCGCGTATCGAGCGCTCAAAGCCTGCCCCGAACTGATCGTGATCTCCCCGCGCATGGATCATTATGTGACTGTCGCAAAGGAGATCCGGGCTATCTTCGGCGAATACACACCGCTCGTCGAACCTATATCAATAGACGAGGCGTTTCTCGATGTGACCGGCAGCCGCAAACTCTTTGGACCCGCGACGGAAATCGCGAAGATGATCAAAAGGAAAGTACGTGACGAAACCGGTTTGACTGCCTCGGTGGGAGTTTCGACAAACAAGTTCCTGGCGAAACTGGCCAGCGATCTGGAAAAACCGGACGGACTTGTTGTGATCCGTCCCGGCGAAGCCGCGGCGCGACTCGCACCCCTCCCCGTTGAAAGGTTGTGGGGCGTGGGGAAAGTCACTCAAAAGCATCTGGCAGCCGAGGGAATCAAAACCATCTCTGATCTTCTGCGTTGTCCTCAAACACAGCTCGAGGCGATTGTGGGATCGCACGCGCGGAAGCTACGCGAACTTGCACAGGGCAACGACGACCGTCCCGTGGTGGTCGGCGACGAGTCCAAATCAATCGGCGCGGAAACGACATTCGCCGAGGATATCGGCGAGGCGGACATACTGCACGGCCACATCAAAACGCTTTCAGAGCGTGTCGCAAAACGGTTGAGAGCTGAAGGATACCGGGCGCACACGATTCATCTGAAAGCCCGCTATGCTGATTTCACAACGGTCACAAGGGCGCTGACACTCCCCGCGGCCACCGCTTCAACCCAGGCGGTTCAGGAAACAGCGCGCGAGCTTTTCGACGCGCGGCTCGAGCGCGGCAACCGATCGCTTCGTCTGGTTGGCGTGTCTGTGTCACACCTGGTGAGACCGGCACAGGAACAGCCGGAACTCTTTCCGGACACAAAGGAAGAAACGCGCGAGAAGATGGATCATCTTCTCGACAATCTCCAGGAACGTTTTGGATCGGGTTCGATCTGGCGCGGCCCACGCAAAGTCCCCACCGACTGAACTGACACAGACGCTATAAATGCATGTTAATAAAGGGAAGGTAACGAAGCCACTTGCGGTTGTTGCCCGCGTGGTTGATAAGACCAATCTGAATGCCGTGGAGATTTCTCGCGGTGTTGATAATACCGATCTGCAGCCCGGTCATCCGGTACCTCGCGCGGTTGACCCCGCCCGCCGTAAACCAGCGCGCATCGTCGAACTGGGTCCAAATGGCTGCAGCGGCCCCGCCTTTGAGTGTTTGGCCGGCCGTGCCGACAATCGCGAGACCGACACCCCTGAGGTCTTCGGCCCCGACACCTACTCCGCCAACAAAAAACCCGGTAAGGGCCTCACCGCCCACGCCGATGAGTCCCAGGCCGGCGCCCGAAAACTCCTCCGCGCCCACGCCGATTCCACCGATGCACACGCCCTTGATTCCTTCGCCGCCCACACCGATCCCGCCGATGCACACGCCCCGGACTTCTTCCGCACCCACGCCGATCAGGCCGAAACCAAGACCGCGGATCGATGTCGCACCGACACCGATTCCACCGATGGCGACGCCGGTTATGTTATCCCCGCCAAGTCCGATTCCGCCGATCATGAGCCCCCGGAAATCGCCGCCACCCAAACCGATACCCCCGATGCCGATCCCGTCGAGACGCTCTGATGCAGCCAGGCCGATGAGCCCCACACTGATTCCCGACACATAGCCGCCCGACAGACCGATCAGGCCAAGATTCACACCCTGGAGTTTGTAGGCATCAATTCCTAAGAGGGCGAGCGACAATCCGCGAATAGTCGCATCGGGGTTCTCGCCGGGAAGCCAAAAGGTTGCGTTAATCCCGTTGATTTCTTCGACGCCGCGGTCTCTGAGATTGAAACGGAGCCCGGTGAGTCTCTTGGAATTTCCGAAGCCGATTCCAACGTCTTTATACGCGATGTCGAACGAGCGGGCTTCGGCGACGGGCGCGAGGCACACAACCGCAAAAGCGAGGACAACAATAGACACAAGCGACTTCACGAGCATCTCAAAGGGGCGCATTTCAGCCTCCAACTGGAATCGAACGGGATACAATGTCTACGCGAGGCTCGCGCAAAAAGTTGCAATCAAACCCGATCGCCTGTTTTCAGACGGGCGCGGCTAAAAAAATCACTGCCCGGGCAGCACCTGTTTTTTGGCGCCCTCGGGAAGCTCGAAGATATGTTTGGCGAGGTCTCTTTGAACGACCGATTTTACTTCCGATTTCTCATGTTTCTCGCCATCCATGTACTCGACAACCAGAACGGGAAATCCCTCGAATCCTCGCTTGCCCTCTTTGCCCACCTGGAAAAACGCGTTCGTCTCGGGGCTGATCCCCGAAAAGAGCTCGCTCATCCCACGAAGCACCTGGAGGTCTGCGTTGGTCAGCCCGAGATCCCCGGCCGGCGCCGCCCACACATCTTCGTGTTTTGCCCCATCAACAAACGACTCGTACTGTTTGCATTTCCAGGCGTTGACTTTCACTCCGGACGCGACTTCCTTGAATTCGATGTCGAGATCGGTGCGGCCGACCTTTCCCATCTTCTCTTCGATCATTTTCTGGTACTGCGCGCGGGTTTCCGGCGGAACGTTTTTCAGCTGCTCTTCCATCATGGCCTTGGCCTGCACGATCTGTTCCTGAATCTCCTTGACGGTTTCCTCATTGACCTCGAAGTACGTGCCTTTCGTATTGTCGACCACCCAGCAGACCGGACCAGAGTCGAGATCGTTCCTGAAAATCAGCGCGATGTCCTGATCGTCCTGCATGGCGTCGAATCGCACGCAGTTCTTGTCGAAATAGACCGTCGCATTCTCGTCGGCCCGGTCGGGACTGAAATACTCAGTGTGGAGCGTGACCACGGTTCCCGCCGTCGCCACCGAAACAAACACCGGAACCGTCATGACCGCCGCAACAAGGAGGAGCAAACAGCTGCGGTGAACATTGATTGATCTGATCATTAAGAATGAACCTCCAATAAACTCGTTCAAAATTAAACATCATCCGGCTCTATTGAAAGACCGGTTCCTTTTCGTCAAAACCTTCGGGCAATTCAAACAGCTTGGCGTCGATATCTTCTTTCCGCACTTCCTTGACTTCCTGTTTGACAACCTTTTTGCCGTCATCAAACATGTATGTCTTTACAGGAAAGCCTGTTATGGCTCCGCTGTCGCCTTCCGCCTTCTTGTCCATAAAGGGAATCATCTCGCCGGCAAAACCTTTGAACATCTCGGCCATCGAAGCCAGAACGGCGAGGTCGTCATATCCAACTCCAAGCCCGTCCCACGGCGCCACCCAGATCTCTTTGTAGACTTCATCTTTGAACGTGGCCTTGTAATGATCGCACGTCCACTCTTCTATTTTTTCTCCGCCGGCGACTTTTTCATACTTCATCTTTTTCATTCTGTCTTCGTAATACATCATCTTCTCCGCCTGACGGATCTGTTTTCCGTATTGCTTTTTGATCGCATCGCGTTGTTCGGCGGGCATACTGGACATGTAGTTTTCCATCATCTCCATGCCTTCACGCATTTTTCCCTCAGCCTTATCGAGCGATTTCTTGTCCAGCGTCATATAGGAATTCGTGGCCGGCTCGATGATAAACATCACCGGCTCATCCCTGTTCGAGAGGTCATAAATGACCCAGGTTTCTTCGCTATCCGTCTTGAACTCGATCCGCGCCATGGTGGGCTCCAAATACCAGGTGTGCGTACCGCTATCGGAGAACTGATCGTACGCCCAGGTATCGACGACCATGACCGTACCGGCGTGTGCGGCGGACAAGGCGAATGTGAGAACCAACAGGCTACCGAGAACCAGTTTCGCGTTTCGCATCGCGAGCCTCCCTCTGGTTGAAGAGTTATTTCCCTGTGGGGACAGGAGTCCCGAGTCCTATATCGTTGAGATGGATTTCGTCTCCATTTTTGTTGAGCCCCCAGTACGCCATCCGTTTCGAACCGGTCAGCTCTCCCTTGATGTCGGGAAGCATTTCCCAGCGAACGATCCGGTGTGGGTACTCGCTTTCAACATAGTACGTCCCATTGCGGTCACCGGTCTTGACCTTGTAAACGATCGTTTTGAAAGAACCGGCGGGAACCGTAATCGTCTCGGTCTTGTCGAGCCTCGAGATCTCCGCGTCTTCCCACTCGAGCGATTTGTGCGTGAGCCGTCCGTAGTAAACGCTCGGCAAAAGCCGCGCACTTTTTGACGCGCCGGGCTCGAGATAGTGTCCGCGAAGTCCCCTGAGAAGGATGAACAGGTTATCCTCAACCACGCCGTTGGCGTGGTTTTTCAAGCGTCGTTCACCGGACTCGTCCTCGAAATAGCTGTGGTAGTAGCCGGTGATGTTTTCGGGATAGAAAAGAAGTTTCTCGAACACGTGACCACACCACTCGGCGCTCGTAAACGTATTTTCGCCGGAGAAAAGTCGGACGTCCGGGAAAAAACAGACACCATGGTGTTGTAATCATAGATCCCCGTTTGGAAATCACGAACGAGGTTGAGTTTCAAGACGTCAAACGTGTCTCCGGGATTTTTGTCCGGATCGTCGACCTTGACCCGCCTGGATTCGCTGAACGGTTCGGTGACATAAATCATCACGCAGGTTCCCGCTCGCTCCTGCCGTACCGGCTCGACGACGAGCCGGTAACCATCGAACTCGGCTTTGCCGTCATGCCAGTGACTGCTGAAATCAACTTGCGCGGCTCCCGCAGCGGGAAGCGCGCACATCACGACGACGGCAACAAAACTACGCGCAGAATATTCTGATCTCATACTCATCTTCCGTCTCCGCCGGATCAGCTTACGACGCCGTGTTTGCGGCCCATCTTGGTGAACGCCTCAACGGCCTTGATCGAGATGTTCGCGCTCGTGTCGCCGCGGAAATCTGAACGCGGATCCGCGCCTCACCCTTCGGCACCACGGGAAAGCTAAATCCGATCACATAAATTCCTTGACCGAGAAGATCGGCTGGCAATATCCGCGGCGAGCTTGGCGTCACCGAGCATGATCAGGAACGATCGGGTGAGTGCCTTCTTTGATGTCAAATCCCGCCTTGTCATCTTGCTCGCGGAAATAAGTGGTATTTGTTTCGAGTTTGTCGCGAAGCTCTGTCGTCTCCTCGAGAAGATCGAGACGTCGAGCCCCGCCATGACGATCGACGGCGCCAGCGTGTTCGAGAAAAGATAAGGACGCGAACGCTGGCGGAAAAAGTCGATGATCTCTTGCCGTCGCCGCGGTAAACCCGCCCGAGGCGCCGCCAAGCGCTTTGCCAAGCGTCGATGTAATGATGTCGATCCGGCCCATGACGTCGCGATGCTCGGGAGTGCCGCGGCCCGTTTTGCCGACAAAACCCGTGGCGTGGGAATCATCCACCATAACGAGCGCGTCGTATTTTTCCGCGAGATCGCAGATCTCGCCGAGCTTTGCGATGTAATCCGTCCATGCTGAACACGCCATCGGTGGCGATCAGTCTCAGACACGTTGGTTTTTGGATTCTTTGAGTTTGTCCTCGAGATCGTTCATGTCGCTGTTGAGGTACCGCTTGCGGTCCGCTTTGCACAGACGGACGCCGTCGATGATGCTCGCATGGTTGAGCTGATCGCTGATGATGCGTCCTTCTCGCCGAGGATTGCTTCGAAGAGACCGCCGTTGGCGTCAAAACATGACGTGTAGAGGATGGTGTCGTCCATGCCGAGGAAAGTCGGCGATCTTTCGCCTCGAGCTGTTTGTGGATGTCCTGGGTTCCGCAGATAAACCGCACGGAAGACATTCCAAACCCCCAGCCGTCGAGGCCCGTGGTGCGCCGCTTCGATTATGTTGCGGATGCGACGACAAGCCCGAGATAGTTGTTCGCGCAGAAATTAATGACATCCCCGTCCTTGACTTTTATTTTCGCGGCCTGCGGACTGAGGATCATCCGTTCGTCCTTGAAAAGCCCCGCATCCCTGATCGAACCCAGCTCCTTACCCAACACCTCTTTCAACGCACCGTACATTCTGTCTCCTCCTTAGTATCTGTTCGCCGCTTATGACCACTTGATTAGAACTTTCGGATGCGACATCATCCGTTTCTCGAAATCCTCGGGATCGTAGTCTTCGATCGGGATCACCGTGTCCTTGCCTTCGTTCAGGATTACATTGAATATCCTGTCCTGAATTTTGATTCTCTCGTGCTTCGAGGAGATTTGTCGAAATATTCCACGTCTCAAAAATCCGCCGTCCAATCACGCTGTACATCGTGATTCCCCGCCACGATCACATGCGAGAACTCTTCGATCTGAAAATCCCCGCTCTTGATGCCAAACAACACAACCTCGCCACCCATGCGCACCGACCGCAATGCGTTATTCACCGATGAATTGTATCCAGCCATCTCGATCGCCACATCGACGCCGTCGCCGCCAAACTCCCGAACCTCTTTGACGACAGCAGGGTTGCTCTCCAATCATCGCTTGGTTTGAAACGCACGACCTTGTCGACACCAATCCGTTCGGCGAGCTCTGCGTTGTCTTCGTTGGGTTCGATGCCGATGATCCTTGATACGCCCAGCGCTTTGGCGGTTAGAATCGGTAAACATCCCGATCGTCCCGCATCCAAAGATCGCCAGGCTCTTGCCTCGCAGATCAACCTTCGTGCACGCGTGAACCGCATTGCCAAAGGGCTCCTGGATCGCGCCGACTTCCTTGCGGATCTTCTTGGGATCGCTCTTCCACAACACCTCGGCGGGAAGCTTGATGTATTCGGCAAAACACCCATCGAGCGAAAAACCAATAATCAACTCGTCCTGGCAAACCTCGCGTTGCCCGATCCGGCATTGGAGACATTTGCCGCATGTGATATGCGATTCGGTGGTAACGATGTCTCCCGCGCGAAACCCGTAGTGTTTATCCGCGAGCGACCCCGCATCGACAACCTGGCCGAGCAACTCGTGCCCGGTTATGCGGACATCCTTGCGTTCCTCATCGAGCGAATCGTAAATCATATCCTTGAACGCATTTCGATCCAGATCCCCTTGTCCGACCCGCACACACCTGAGTAAAGAACCTTTATAACGACGCGCTCGGCGTCGAGCGGGTTTTTTCATCGAGAATCGGCTTTTTGACTCGCACCTTGCGCAACCCCCGACTTTTTCCCATTCGTCCTTTGACCGATCGAACACCAGCGCCCACATATCATCCGACATGTCCCTCATTCCTTTCTTTTCACCCGCCCAAAAAGTCCACCTCCACGCGAACGTTCAATCTCTACATGGACGATATCACCGATCCGGTGATCTCCCTTTTAAAAATCGTGGTTTTGAATGTTTCGCTTCGGCCGCTCGATCGATCCCGGGATGTTTCTTCGGCTTCGTTCTCCGACCAGGACCTCGACTGTTTTCCCAACCAGGGTCTCGTTGATTTCACCGGTGATCTGCTTCTGAAGTTCGACGAGACGGATGATCCGTTCGGTTTTGGTGTCTTCCGGGTACGTCGTCGCTCAATTTGCTCGCGGCGTATGTTCCTTTTCGTTCCGAGTATTTGAATATAAACGCGAAATCAAAACGGATTTGCCCGCATCGCGCGGTATGTATCCTCGTATTCGGCATCCGCCGTCTCACTCGGCGAACCCCACAATGATATCCGTCGAAATCGCCACCCCGGGGATCCTGCTCACGGATCGTGTCCACGAGAGCCCTGAATTCCTCATTTGTGTATGTGCGCTTCATGAGCTCGAGGATGCGGTTGTTGCCCGCCTGCAGCGGCAGGTGGATGTGGCGGCACACCTTGGGGTGATCCGCGATGACATCGAGAAGCGGTTTGGGGAAATCTTTGGGATGCGGCGATGTAAAACGAACCCTTTCGATCCCCGGCACATCGGCCACGGACGCGCGCCAGATCGGCGAATCCCGTGGAGCCGTGTGTGTATGAATTCACGTTCTGACCGAGAAGCGTGACCTGTTTGAACCCGTCACGGGCGAGCGCCCTCGACTTCGGCGATGACTCCCTCCGGGGTCGCGGCTTCGCTCGCTGCCGCGTGTGAATGGAACGACGCAAAACGAGCACATGTTGTCGCATCCGCGCATCACGGCGAGCCACGCATTTACTCCTTCACTCCTGATGCGGGTCGACACCCGAATAGGTTTCCGTCCGCGACAGTTCGAAAGGGCGAGACCCTTGTTCCGACTCTGACTGATGGCTTCTCGTATCAAACTCGGGGAGTTCACGATAACTGTCAGGGCCGGCAATAAAATCGATCTCATGGTGTGTCTCCGAAGATCCTCGCGGAGACTCTGCGCCATGCACCCGAGAACACCGACGGTGACGGGGAGACGCGATTTGGTTTTGAGCGCTTTTAGCTGTTGCAAGCGGTGGTAAATTTGGGAGTGAGCGTTCTCGCGAACCGCGCATGTATTGAGAAGAATGACGTTGGCGTTGCCTCGGCCGGAGTGAACGAATGCCCCGCCTCGACCAGAATCGATCTGATGAGTTCGCTGTCGTACTCGTTCATCTGGCAGCCGTAGGTTTCGATATATACACCCAGGCCCTGGGTCATCGCGCTTCCTTGTTGTTAATTCGACGTTCGACCGGTTGTGTCGTGCGCGCTGAGCGCGGCGGTGTTAACTCCAGAACCGCCTGGTTCGATTTCGATAAGCTCGCCGGTGGCTAGAAGAGCTCCAGCGCGATCTGATGACGACAAAACGCCCGTGACCTCGACAACACCAATTCGGTTGGAAAGGTCTTCGTTCTCAACGACGGGCACACCGACCTTTACATAGTTGTCCGAAAAACCGACGAAGTACCCATTCGAAAGCGGTTCTTCGAAAAGCACCCGAAGCCGCAGA
Organism: Candidatus Latescibacterota bacterium; assembly: GCA_963791045.1. Lineage (GTDB taxonomy): Bacteria > Krumholzibacteriota > Krumholzibacteriia > WVZY01 > WVZY01 > CAWBQK01. The sequence continues at coordinate 359,392 of CAWBQK010000011.1, read as the reverse complement.
CCCTTTTGCTTTTCGATGTACTCGTGTTTCTTCGTGTTCGCTATCCGGTGAATTTCGCGGCTACGCTCGGCGATCACATCTCCCGGAACATGATCGAGCATACCCTGCGCCCCCGTCCCCTTCCGCGCGGAGAAACTAAATACATGTACGTTTGTATAGGGCGATCGTTCGATCACGCGGCAGCTTTTATCGAAGGCCGCGTCATCCTCGCCGGGAAATCCCACCATTATGTCGGTCCCGAGACCAATTCCCTGAACGCGTTCGAGAACACGATCAACATAGTTGATGTATTCCCCCACGGTGTACTTGCGGCGCATCCTCGCGAGCACGCCATCGTCACCGCTTTGAACCGGGATGTGGAGGTACGGACACAACTTTCCGCCGTCCGCCATGCGTTCGAGCAATTCATCCGCTATGGTCGTCGGTTCGATCGAACTCAATCGTATCCGTTCGAGCCCATCAATACGATCGAGCGCGTCGACCATTTCGACGAGCGACCGTCCGTCGTCTTCGTATGTGCCGACATTTATGCCCGTGACGATAAGCTCACGATGTCCTTCGTCGACGAGCGCACCGGCCTCATGAATCACATTGTCAAAATCGCGGCTTCGTGCCGGCCCTCTGCTCCGGGGAATGATGCAGTACGAACAAACAAAATTGCACCCTTCCTGAACCTTGAGGTTGGCGCGAGTATGCGACGGGTAGTACCCCACCGCGTCGATCGTGAAACGCTCGCGTGCCGCCGCCCGCCGGACGACAACGGGTTCGAGAAGCTTGACCGGCGACGGAATAATTTCAGGCAAACGCATCTTGTCCGCCGTCCCGACAATATAGTCTAGCCCGGCAATCGCCTTGAGTTCCTCAACGGCGGTCTGCGCGTAACACCCCACGGCGGCAATACAGACATCGGGATTGCGCCGGATGATCGAACGAATCAGCCGTCGGCACTTCGATGTCGCGGAGTGCGTGAGCGTACACGTGTTGATGATGCAGAGATCGGCCTCGGCGCTGTCGTCGACAAGACGGTACCCCTGCCCGACAAACTGCCGGGTAAAGACCGCCGTCTCGGCCTGATTGAGCCGACAGCCGAGTGTCTCGAACGACACCGTGTACGTCATAAGAAGGACTCCACGCGAGGAGAGGGATTAGTCTATCGTTATATATTACAATTGGTTATGAATGGCGCCCATGCGGCGTATCGTTCCAGAACTATAACAAATAAGAGGGCAAAAAGAAAGCCGCGAATAGGCGCAGCCCGCTGCGGGAGCGCGAATCGCGGCTCGCTAACCTGATAAGAATTTGACCCCTATACGCAGAATATCAGCGCGTGCGACCCTTGTTTCGGGTTACCACACACCGCCACCGATCTCGGCAATGAATCGTCCGTTCTTGAAGCTGTCGAACCCGCTGACTCTAATTCCGAAACGAACACCGGCGAACTGGTAACCCAGCGTGGCGAACCGTAATTTGCCCGATATGCGAAAACGGAACTTGACCCCCGTCTCGGCGACGAAGTTCCACCGTTTGTCCGTGGCTTTCTCGATACCACCGCTCGAATTTCTCCACCGATCGTATTCGTAAGCGGCGCCGGCGCTGAGGTAACTTCCCATAAACCGCGAGGCCGATGTGCTAATGAGCCCCTCGGCACTCACTTCACCAGTATCGAAGATCCAGGTTGCCCTGGGCACGAGATAGATTGCCTCGATTGGCAGACCCTGCGCCGCAAAAGACACACCCAGACCCCGGTCCCACCGAAGATTGATCGACGGCAGCCTACCCGATCCGAGCAATGGGTCGGCGAGTTTCTTGACGCTCCCCGATTTGAGCTGCTCGGGTTCGTTCCCCCCGCCAAAATGATGTTTCGTCATCATTTCGATGAGAAATTCCCGATCCGGTGGAACGTCTTCACACATGACGACGGTATTGGCCGCCCGAAGCTCGTAATGGTCCAAATCAGTCGTATCCCTCAAGGAGGAGGAAAAAACATCAACGTCGCAGCGATTAGGAGAATCCGGCGGCAAAACTCTGAACCGGAGATGACGGGGTTTGGTCATCGATGCCGTGTATCCGGGAGCGATGAGCCAGCCGGCGCCAAAGACATCGCGAACTCCCCAGGCGTCGTTGATTCTCACATTGACATCGTAACCCGGGGTGTAAATACCGTCGGCGTTCCGGTCGGGGCAAGTGGCATGCTTGCCTTCCTCGACAAAAAGGACAATAGGAGTCCTGACGAATTCGCCATTGATCTGAAGCTCGTTCGAATACCAGTCGGTGCCGTGAGCCAACGCCGTGACCCGCAATATTTCAACTTCAAAACAGCCCGAATCGGTTTCGGCAAGGGAGACCTCGAACTCGGCGACCTCGAGATCGTGGACATGCCCGTTCATACCATAGTCCTGATGGTAGTAAAAATAGTACCTGACGGTGAACTGGTCGGTCTTTTCAAAAAAGGCTGCGTCTTCCTGTTCAGGTATCGTCACCTCGTCGGCGCCCGGCCTGAGCATAATCTTGGTCACCTGATAATAGGTCACCCCCAACTCGGCCGGATCGTCACAGGGATGCGCGTGCGGGAGTGGCAAATCACCCATAACTACCAACGGCTCGTCGACGGAATACCAAAGGACAGGCGCGACGAGTGTAGCAAGCTCCGGAAGGGATAGACTTGGGGAGGGCCCACGCCAGACCACGGCTGCTTTGTCTTCGGGGTTGGAGGTATCGAGACACTCGCAAGCCGAAGCCGCGGCGGGGTCAGCTTGTGCGGCCACCGGACCGGCAGCGGCGCTCAACCACATCAAAACCGACACAAAAACCGCTAGCATCGTGAATCGGTGGGGCAATTTCATGGACTCTCCGTTCTCAAGAGGATGGGCTTCGGATCGCGTCCCACCCCTCGGGTTTGAACACGCGTCGCGAGCCGTCGGTATCAACGAGACAATATGTGTTTTTCTTTTTTGTAAATCGGCCAACAACCACGGCGGGAATATTCAGTGCGCGTTCGATACGCGCCGCAGTGGCCTGGGCCTTTCCGGCGTCTACCGCGAGAACCAGCGCGTAGTCCTCGCCGCCGGCTAGCGCGAACTCGATCGGGTCGAGACCGCGGTTCGTGCAGAACGATCGGAGCGCGCGCGACAACGGCAGCCTCTCCGTGTCGATTTCGCAACCGGCTCCGCTCGCCTCGCACATATGAATGAGATCGGTCGAAAGCCCGTCGCTCACATCGATCGCGCCGTGTATCGGGGCATTACAACTAAGAAGCTCCGCGACGTCGAGACGAGGAACCGGTTTTTTGAAAGCGCCAACCAGCCGCGGTGATGACCGCTTCTCGCCTCGCGTTTGCTTTAACATCTCGAGGCCCGCGCGGGCGTCGCCGAGATGACCGGCCACGACAATCGCGTCCCGCCCCGGGCGGCACGTCCGCCGCCACGCCTTGTCCTTTGCACACGATCCGATTAGCGTGAGATCGCAAACGAGTGTCGATTCGATCCCCGACACATTTCCGCCTACTATTGACGCGCCGTATGTGGCGAGATGATCGCGCACGCCCCGTTCGACCGCATGGATATAGCGCTCGTCAAAACCCCTGGGCAGAGCGAACGAAAGCAGCCCGTAAAGCGGCCGTCCGCCCATCGAAGCGATATCGCTCAGGTTGACCGCGGCAAGCCGCCAGCCGAGGGCGTGGCCTGTGAACCAGCGTTTTTCGAAGTGGCGGCCTTCGACCATTATATCCGTCGTAACCAGAAGATCCTGAGAGGGTTTTGGACGAAGAACCGCCGCATCGTCACCGACGCCGACAACTATCCCGGGAGCTTTGGACTTAGCGGCGGCGATCGTCCGGGCAAATCCTTCGATCAATTCTTTTTCGCTCGTTTTTTTCGATTTCGGCATTCGTGTTTTCCTCTGGCCACGGCCTTGCTTCCCCGATAGTATTGGATTCCAGCCCACTCTGCCACACCTGAGTTATTTTTGGCTGTTATTGCGGCATCGGCGAGGCACATCAACAACAATGGATCGACCAGCAAAATACGCGTTTCTCGTTCTCCTTGCCGCCCTCGCCGTGCTCACCCCAGGCTGCGGACAGAAACCCATCGCGCCCGCACCCAACCCGCAACAGGCCGATTGGGTCCTCGAAGCCCCGTATCCCGCCCCCGGCTGGATTCGAGGTGTTTGGGGCGCATCGGACACGGACTGGTTTCTCGTCGGGGATCAAAGCACCCTTCTCCACTATAACGGCTCTTCTTTTGAGAGCATGAATTGCGACGGGTGCCTGGGGATTGTCGACTTCTACAATGTCTTTGGACGCGCCGCGGATGATGTTTATCGCGGTGGGAAACCCTCGCAACAATTTTTCAGGCCGCATCTATCACTACGATGGGGAGAGCTGGACGCTCTTCGGCGTGGAATCATCTTCAGTCCTTGAAGACATCTGGGTCGCTGACTCCGGCGAGATTTTTGCCGTGGGGGATTCGATTCTCCACTTCGACGGAACGGTTTGGACAGAAACAACCCCACCTGAAAGATCCAACACGGAATTGGGCTCGCGGCTTAAGGCCGTATGGGGATCCTCGCCGACCGACGTATGGGCGGGCGGTGAAGATGGCTTCCTCATCCACTTCAACGGCTCCGAGTGGGAGGATCATTCCTTAGACGAAGACGGAAATATCGAGGACATCTGGGGGCGGGCGACCAACGAAGTTTACCTCTGCGGAAGGTTGCTGATACACACCTTCGACGGCCAGACATGGGAACCGTTGAACGGACCCTACGCTCACAGTATTTGGGGCAATGAGGAGGGCGTTTTTTTTGCCGTGGGCTCTAACGGCGAGGTGATCCGATCCGACGGAAACACCTGGCGGGATATGAACACGGGGACCAATTTTCAATTGACCAGAATCTGGGGATCATCTTCCGGTAAAATGATCGCCGCGGGACGATATGGCAAAATCATTGGTTACGATGGCGTTGAGTGGAAGGCGTTGTGCAACGGGTCGGCGACCAACCTTAACGGAATTTGGGGTAGTGGGCCGGACAACATATATGTGGTCGCCGATTACGGGATCACGTATCAGTACGACGGAAATGTCTGGAACGAGGTGCCGCCCCGTCCCCCGAATGTACTCCAGGCAATATGGGGATCGAGCGCAAATGATGTTTTTGCCGTCGGCAACGACGGGTTGATTTGTCATTTTGACGGTTCGGTTTGGTGGGTGCAATCCTACTGGGAATACGACAGGTTCTGGGGTGTGTGGGGCAGCGGCCCACTCGACGTATACGCGATTGGGAGTGACCGTTCGGTTCTTCACTACGATGGCGCCGAATGGGAAGCCGATCGAAACGGGGATTGATTTCGACCCGTGGGTTGTCTGGGGGACTTCATCGAAAAATGTTTTTATCGCGGGTGACGAAGGCGGGATCATCCGCTTCGACGGCTACATCTGGCAAAAGATGACGAGCGGGACCGACCGCGGAATCATGAGTATGTGGGGCAACGGGCGAGGATGCGATCTTCGCTGTTGGTGTCGAGGGAACGATTCTCTTTTTTGACGGCGCGACCTGGAGCCCGATGAAAGGCGGCGGACTCAAAACCCTCACCGCGATATGGGGAACGGCATTCAACGATGTGTATGCCGCGTCTTTTGAAGGCGACATCTTCCACTTCGACGGTGTATTGTGGACGCTGATGTTTTCGGACCCGGACACGAATTTCTGGGGACTTTGGGGAAGTTCGGCAAACGACATCGTCGGAATCGGCGATCACGGGCGGATACTCCGTCTTAAGAAATAAACCCGGCGTTCGGTGGCTCCGTGCTCGAACAATGCAAATTCAAGTTCGCATTCATCATCATTACCCTCTTCTCCCTCTCGTTTCGGCTGCGGGCAGAAGCCCATCGCGCCGGCGCCCAGGCCGCAACAGGCCGATTGGGTCTTGGAAGCCCCTCTTCCCACGCGTGAGCCAATCCGGAGCGTATGGGCCGCGTCCGACTCGGACTGGTTCCTCGTCGGGAACTACAGCACCATTCTCCATTACGACGGCTCTTCTTTTGAAAACATGAACTGCGACGGGTGCCCGGGGTTTGTCGATTTCTACAGTGTGTGGGGGCGCGACGCGGACGACATCTACGCAGTGGCCAAACCGCATACATACTGGGCGGGTCAAATTTATCACTACGATGGCGAGAGCTGGTTGCTCCTCGGCGCGGAATCAGCATCGGTTCTCCGAGACGTATGGGTCGCCGACACCGGCGAGATCTTTGCCGTGGGAGATTCGATACTCTATTACGACGGAGATACCTGGACCGAATCGACTCCGCCGGAAAGATTGGACTTGCCGGGGCCGGCGCGGCTCCATGCCGTATGGGGAACCTCGAGGGATGATGTGTGGGCGGTTGGGCGAAACGGGGCTGTCGTTCACTTTGATGGATCGGCATGGGAGGCGGTAACCACACTCTCGTGGTGGGACCTTGAGGACATTTGGGGTCGAACCAGCGATGAGATCTATGTCGTTGGTGAAGGGCAAGTCGCCTACAAATACGATGGGATGAGTTGGGAGTCGATCGGCTATCAATCATTTATGGAAAATTTATACAGCGTGTGGGGCAACGAGACGGGCGGGTTGTTCGCGGCGGGATGGGGTGGCCGCGTTCTCAAATATGACGGGAACGCTTGGGGGCAGATGGACACGGGGACCATTTTCGGCATGTCAGGCATCTGGGGAACGCCCTCGGGCAATATGATCGCCGCGGGCAACTTCGGAAAAATCATCGGCTACGACGGCTCGACCTGGGATGCTCTGTGCAGCGGCGCCGCGGTCAACCTGAACGGCATCTGGGGCAGCTCCCCGGACAATGCCTATGCCGTGGCCGACTTCGGGCTTCTCTTTCAGTACGACGGATCGCGTTGGAACGAGATCTTCTTGCAGACCGAACGCGGGATCCAGGCCATCTGGGGATCGAGCGCCAACGATGTCTTCGCCGTTGGCGACGAGGGCATCGCCTACCACTTTGATGGGGCGGTTTGGAGTCTGCAAAATACGAGATCCCTGGCAAGGCTGTGGAGTATCTGGGGACACGGTCCGTTTGATGTCTATGCGGTGGGGAGCGAGCGAACGGTCCTTCACTACAGCGAGGCGGGATGGGACTCGCTTGATACGGGAATAGATTTCGACCCATGGGTGGTTTGGGGCACGTCGGACAAGAATGTTTTTATTGCGGGCGATGAGGGCGGGATCATTCGGTACGACGGCTCCGCGTGGCACAAGTTGTCGAGTGGAACCAACAAGGGAATCATGGGTCTTTGGGGGCCGAGCGATGATGCCGTCTTTGCCGTAGGTGTTGAGGGCACCATTCTTTTCTTCGACGGAACCACATGGGAACCCATGACGGGCGGCGGACTCAAGACACTAACCTCCGTTTGGGGGACGGCGTTCAACGATGTGTATGCGGCGTCTTTTGAAGGCGACATTCTTCACTTCGACGGTGTACTGTGGACGCAAATGTTTTTTGATCAGGACACAAATTTCTGGGGGCTGTGGGGGAGTTCGGCTAACGACATCATCGGCGTGGGCGACCGGGGGCGGATACTCCGGTTGAGAAAATAGCAAAACGGCAAACAAGGAAATGATGCAAAGAATCACATTCGTACTTTTAACCCTCGTCGTCTTCACGGCGGTTTGTGCCCAGGCCCAGGTGATGGGGCCGATCCTCGACCGGCACCAACTCGAGGTTGGGGTTACGTACAAGTGGTACGAACGCGATTTCGAATCGACTTATCTCGGACGGGTGGACTGGTCGGCGGGAGCGATTTATTTCAAATACGGCGCGTGCCGGTGGGCGACTTTCGATTTCGAAGGCGGAATCTCAACGGTTCATCATGATGACTTCCCCGACAACGATTACCGCCGCTACACCATCGGCGGCGGGATAACAGCAAAACTTTACCGGGGCAAGTGGGTCGATTTGTCGCTCTCAGGCCATTACAGCGAAATATTCGACCACGACCGGACCGACAGCCAGCTCCACAAAAACACTCGCGACATCACCTCCGTTCTCCAGGTCGAAAAAGCGTTCGACATCAGAGAACAGAGGCTCGTGGTCTGGGGCGGTCCTGCGTTTGTTTATGACCAGAGCCGCCAGTACCCATGGGGCACATCCAACCCGGTCAAGGATGAGACCTCGAACAACTTTGGTTTTGTCGTCGGCGTAAACGCGGTGGTGTTTCAACGCGTGGATCTGTTCGCGCACGGTGTATACGCGGACGCGTTTCAGCCGCGCCTCGGCGCTGGGTTCCAGTTTTAGGATTTAACATGCGACGGTTTGTTTTCGTCATAATTCTGCTCGCGGCGGCCCTCATAACGGAAAACGCCCGGGCGATATTGCTTACGCCCCCCGCCAAAAAAGGAAAGTTCACGTTTGGCGCGCAGGAAATGTGGCTCCACCGCGACACGGAGTGGACCGACGGATCGGGAAAAAGCGAAGACAAGTACAACCTCGGGACCTTTTGGGCGAAATATGGATTTCACGAACGCTTCACAGGGTATTTTGAGTTCGCCATATTGAACGGCGACCCGCACAACGAAGGCACGTCGTACCGACACATAAATCTCGGTGTGGGCGCGACCGTTTTGATTTTCGAAACCGAGGATTTCTATATCAGCGCGCTGCTCAATTATTTCGAGAATTTCCAGCATGACAACCAGGAGTCGAACTGCCATAGCATGACACGGCATTTCGCTGGGCTCATACAGGTGGGAAAAACCTGGGAGATCGGGCCCAAGCACGAGTTCACAGGGTGGTGGGGCCCGGGATACTTCGTGGACAATCAAGTCTATGACGGGGGCGCCTGCCTCAGCGGCACGAAGGAAAGCATAACCAATCTTGGGATTGCGGTAGGGACCGATTTCCTCTTCTGGTCACATCTTGAAATCTTTGCACACGTAATCTACGCGAACTACCTGCAACCTCGGCTTGGCGTGGGATATCGGTTCTAACGGGGCGGGTCTAGTCGCGGACGAACCTCAGTACCATCCAGCTTCCAGAAAACAGAATCATTGCGAAGAGAGTCGAGTAAACGGTGAGGAGCACCCATTCGTCGCCGCCGCTCCCGAGCTGCGCCGTTTCCAGCGTCCACTTCTCGATGAGCGCGGTAAACCAAAGGAAGAAATCGCTGTTTGTAAGCGACGGCATTTCCGGGATCGGGAGCCGGACAAAAAGAAGCAGCACGCCGACGAGAGCAAGCGCGATTCCGGCGAGCGCAGGCGCACCGGCCCATGATATGGAATACCAGCGACGGCGGGTGTCGAGCCCGAGACGTTCTGTGACAGCGGCCGCCGTCCGGCGCGCTGGAGGGCGGATCTCGCTCCGCGAGACAAGCGCGGTTTCCAGATCTTCGAAGAACGCGAGCGACTCGCGGCACGACGCGCACCCTTTGAGATGCTCGTCTACCCTGAGGCGGTCATCGTCGGCGATGTCGCCCTCGGCGTAGAACGGAAGCAGATCTTCGAATTTGTCACATGTCATGGTGTCTCTTGTGTTCCTCTACAAATTGTTCGCGGCTCATTACCCTCTTGAGTTCGACCTTTGCTCTGTGAATATACGTCTTCACAGTCCCGATCGGAAGCTCCATAACGTCGCTGATTTCGTTGTAAGACATTTCGCCCATGTAACGGAGCTCGAGCACGAGACGGTAATTGTCTTCGAGCCGGGCGAGCGACTGATCGAGATTTTCCCGAATCGCTTTTTTTCGGAAAGCCTCATCGGGGCCCTCTCCGGCGGGCGCTTCGAGGATGACATCTTCGACGGGTGTCGTTGGAGGCGGCGTCCGGCGTCCGGCGTTGACCGCCTCGTTTCGCGCGATCCGATACATCCAGGTCGAGAGCTTGGCATCCCCACGGTAGGTGTGCAGCCCCTTGAAAACCTTGATAAATACTTCCTGGACAACGTCTTCCGCGGTATCGCTGTCTCCGAGCACCCCTCGGACCACGGAATAAACGAGGGGCTGATACCGCTCAACGAGCGTACGAAAGGCTTTGTCACTTCCGCTGAGCGATTTGGCCACAAGTTCTGCATCGTTATCACCTCGTTGAGTCGTCCTTTCCATAAATATAAGAGTGGCCCGAGACCCGTTTTGTTTCAACTAATTTCCTCGATATCCCTTCAGACGAAGAGGGCGGTGGGTCTTTCGAAAGGCCCTTTCGCGGGAGCGAGCGAGAATCCACTGTCGGCGAAGCCGACAGTCAAGTCGAGCGAAGCGGAGCGAGGGCCCGAGGAAGACCCCACCGGACACCCGCACCGAAGAAAGAAAGTTGAAACAAACCGACACGGGTGGCTGTCTTACTGTTCGAACGAGCTCACAAAAACAAAAGGATTCCGTATATGGATTTACTCTTCGCATTAATTGAATGGATTACAGGGAAAGGAGTTACCATGCCGATGTTTGGACTACTCAGACCAGAGACACTCGCGATAATGATCCCGATCGTAACTATCATTGGGGGAATCGCCGTCGCCATCGTCGCCATCATAATGTCGGGACGCAAAAAGGAACTCGAACACAGAGAACGCCTCACCGCGATGGAAAAAGGCGTCAGGCTGCCCGAGCTTCCACTCGAACCCAAGCGTCCGGCGCATCTCCAGAACCGGTCCGCCGGTTTGGTAATGACATTCCTCGGCATCGCGCTGACCATCGCCATCTGGGTGCCCGCGGGCGCCGAGGGCGGCGTCTGGGGACTCATCCCACTCGCGATCGGAATCGGACTCCTCGTGTCGTCGACTCTCGAAAAGAAAGAAATCGAGAAGAAGTAGTTATGCGACTGGGCGGAGAACAGCCCTGAAATACCAGAACGGGACGGTCCAGACAACGGGGCCGTTCCCGCCCATCGCCTCCCACATAGTCCGAAGTGCAGCTGTGGCACTGACTACCCGCTTGCAATTTGATTCGCAGGCGGGTAGTTTTTAAGCAGTGTGGATATGACTGCTTTCAACAAAATACTCGTTATACTCAACCCCACCGCGGGACAGCGCAACACGGCCAGAATCCGCTCCGTGATCGAGTCCTTCATGATGGAGAAGGGGCACAACTTCGTTCTCCGAGAAAGCAAGGAGCGGGGCGACGCGAGCCGTTGGGCACGGTCCGCGGTGGCCGAAGGCTTCGATCTCGTTGCTGCGGCGGGAGGCGACGGAACGGTGAGCGAGGCGGCCGATGGAATCATGCGCAGCGGCGGTCGTGTCACGCTCGCGCAGATTCCGACGGGAACCACAAATTTTGCCGCGCGCGCCCTCTCGATTCCCATGAGCATTCGCGATTCGCTCGGCTTGATCGAGTCGGGTAAATCCGAGAGGTTCGACATTGGATACCTCCCCGAGCACGATCGTTACTTTGTATTCATCATGGGAACCGGCTACGACGGCAGGTTGATCCACGACACCCCAGCCGAGTTGAAGAAGAAACTCGGATTCATCGGCTATGTGATGTTCGGAATACGAAACGCCCCCTCGGTTCGCCCCGTCCAGATGGAACTCGAGATCGACGATGAGGTCAAACACCTGCGGGCGCACACGGTAATGGTGATAAACATCGGGAGCATTCAGAGTCTCGGGTTTTCCTTCGCCCCGGACATCGACCCGCACGACGGAAAACTCAATATCTCAATTATGTCGACTCGATCATGGTGGGGAACTCTGCAGATGGTCCTGCGGATTCTCACCAGACGCTTCCACGGCTTCCCCGATTTGAAACACGTAAAGGCAAGCAGGATTCGCGTTACCTCCGACCCGCCGTTCCCCGTCGAGATCGACGGTGATCCGCTGGGAACAACGCCGTTTCTGGCCGAAGTGATCCACGATGCGATGCCCTTCCTCGTCCCGGCGAGTTATTCGCGAGAAAGCTACAAACAAGATCCATCCTGATCGACCCCGCCGCCGTTGACCGAAATACCAATCTGCGGCGCCGGAAATGGAGCCCCATGCTTGCTGATTATTACAAGAAGGCCGGGATCAAGATGGTCGACGCGTTTGGCGTCGAGTATCCGCGGGAATTCACCGACCGCAATGATGAGTACCATGCTCTTATCGAGGCGGCGGGCATCATCGATCTCACCCACCGGCATGTACTCGAAGTTACCGGCGAGGATCGGGCGAGTTTTTTGAATGCGATGCTCACCAACGACGTCGCCTCGCTCAAAGACGGCATGGGTTGTCACGCGCTGATGACTTCGCCGAAAGGCAAGATCATCTCGGAGTTGTTCGTCCTGGCGGGGAAAGAGCGGCACATGGTGGTCGTCGCGCAGGGTGATTTCGTGGAAACTGTGTCTGTTCTCGAAAAACACATCATCTCCGAGGACGTAGCGATCACAGATGTGTCGGACGCGTACGGGATCATCGCCATCGAGGGGCCGAAAGCCGGCGCCGTCCTTCCCCGGGTTCTCCGAATGGGCCCGCTCCCAAAAGGACAGGTGGAATGGGTCAACCGGGAGTTCGATGATTTCTCCGTCACCGTGATGAATGCCACGGCGACGGGAGTGCCGGGCTATCATCTCATAGTTCCCGCCGATCACGTCGCCCGCATCCGCGCCTACCTCGCTCAGGCGGCCTATGCTTCGGGTGGGCTACCCGTAGGGTACGACGCATGGGAAACGCTGCGCGTCGAAAACGGACTGCCGTGGTACGGAATCGATTTCACGGGCGATAACTTTCCACAAGAAGTCAGGCTCGACCATGCAGTGAGCTATACGAAGGGATGTTTTCGCGGACAGGAGACGCTGGGGAGACTTCATCATCAGGGACGTGTCAACCGTGTGCTATCGGGATGGTCCATCGACGCGGATGCGTTCGATTCTGTCGTCGAATTGCAGCAATACAACAGCCGTGCGTTGCCGGATACACCTATTTTCCGTTTTTCAGACGCGCAGCATGGATCCGTAGCGCACGGCAGGAAATTGGGGCGAATTACGTCTGCTGCTTATTCCCCAGGAAAAGAAGCCATCGTCTTTCTGGCTTTCATTGGTCTCGCTTGCCTTGATACCGAAAACCGCGTCGTCGTCACGCATCCAGGTGGTCATGCCATCGCCTCCGCGATGTCATTTCCAAATTCATGACATCCTTTTTCTAATCAGACCACTCCCTGGTCGAGCATGGCATCAGCCACCTTGATAAACCCGGCGATGTTTGCGCCGTTCACATAATTGCCCGGCGTGCCATACTCCACGGCAGCCGTCAAACAGGCATCGTGGATTCCTTTCATGATCAATCGGAGCCGCGTATCCACCTCGTCACGAGTCCAGGGGTAGCGAGCACTGTTCTGCGCCATTTCCAGACCCGATACCGCCACACCACCCGCGTTCGCCGCTTTTCCCGGGGCGTAAAGAACGCGCCGATCGATAAAAAGCTTTATCCCTTCAGGCGTCGTGGGCATGCTAGCCCCTTCGCAAACCAGTTGGATTCCGTTTTGAAGAAGATTCTCGGCATCTTTACGACTAATCTCGTTCTGTGTGGCACAGGGAAAGGCACAATCCCCTTTTCGGGTCCAAATAGCATTTTCGTCGAGATCACCCGCATCCGCCGACAGGTACTCGGCGCTCGGATATTCCTTTGCATAATCCATCGTGCGGCCCCTGCGTACGTTCTTGAGTTCCTTGAGCCATTCCAGTTTCTCGCGGTCGACACCATCCGAATCGTATACACAACCGCTTGAATCCGAGAACGTAACAACCTTCGCGCCAAGATCGATTAGCTTTTCCATGACAAACTGTGCTACTTTCCCGCTCCCTGAAACCAGGCACGTCTTGCCTTCGAGGGCTTCGCCTTTTGTGGCAAGCATCTCTTCGGCGAGATAGGCGACACCGTAACCCGGCGCTTCCGGCCGCATCACCGAGCCTCCCCAACCGAGCCCTTTTCCGGTCAACACACCCGTAAACTCGTTCTTGAGCTTGCGGTATTGGCCGAACAGGTACCCGATTTCACGGCCGCCAACACCAATGTCACCATCCGGAATATCGGTGTTCGGGCCGATGTGACGATACAGCTCGTTCATGAAGGCCTGGCAAAAACGCATGACCTCATGATCGCTCTTTCCTTTAGGATCGAAATCAGACCCACCCTTTCCTGCACCCAACGGTAACGTGGTGAGACTGTTCTTGAACACTTGCTCCAAAGCGAGGGACTTGAAGATGCTCTGGTTGACCGAGGGATGAAATCGAAGGCCACCTTTGTAGGGCCCAATCGAACCGTTCATTTCAACACGGTAACCGCGGTTGATCTGGATGCGGCCCGCGTCGTCCACCCAGGAAACGCGAAACCCCAGTGTCCGTTCAGGTTCAATTATCCGTTCGAGAATCCTGGCTTCGGCGTAGTGGGGGTTGCGCTCCAGGACAGGGATCAGAGACTCGGCAAGATCCTGGACGACCTCGTGAAATTCGAGTTCGGCGGGGTTTTTCGATCGAACCTCGGCCATCAGCTTTTGAACATACGAGGCCATTTATTGGCTCCCCTCTGTGGTTCGTGCTTGTTGTTAAAATAACTACCGTGCATCATCGCTGGTTTCTTTCATATTCAACGGACGCGCCGCATCAGTGACGGCGTTGATTTTGACGGCATAGCTTGTCTTCTTTGCGATATCTTTATCGGTGATGATGTGAAAGTCGAGCAAGCCGCCTGCTCGGTATCCCGTCCGAAGGTAGTTGATTTCATCGAGGCAAAGACTCCAACCCTCCAACCACTGGACGAGCAATTCTCTCTGGGATTTCGTACCCTTAAAGTGAACCAGAATGTCGATATCGCTTCCCGGGCCTGCGGTACCGTTCTTCGTGCTGCCAAAAAGATAAATACGTTCGACCCCGAAGCGTACCGGATCCAACTGCCCGGCAATCTGTTCGGCCATGCGGTGACGCCAACGCCAGTAATCTTCGGGGCGTCCATCTTCGACGGGCTCCCTTTCCTCGGGGTATCCCATCTTTTCTCCAGGATCCGAAAGCAATCCAACGGCTTCGCCAAGTTCAGCGTTCATCAACACCTGCAAGACTTTTCCGTCCGTCACCTTCGGAACATCGACCACATGAACCACATCGGCAAGGTGAGCATACTCGGGAAAAAGCTCTGGGAAGACATTGCGGGAACGCCTGAGGAAGCGTTCGTTGAACGTTGTCCCTTCGTCACCCGGTGTCAACGGAAGATAAAGAACTCCGGACTCCGCGAGATCGTGGAGGACATGCAAACCGACGGGCGCTTTTCCGCTGTTCTCTTCTTCGGGCTCGGACAATTCAATCAGGGCGGCGGCGTTATCGAAATCACGATGACATATACTGGCTCCGCCCTCATCTCGATGGGTGGCAAACCGATCGGGCCAGATGAGCGCAAACTGTCTCTTGGGAAGCAATTCGTTTAGTCTCGAAACAATTCGTGTTATGGCGCCGCGGTCCGCCGGGTCTTCGATACTGGCGTAAGACTCCGGATCCACATAGACGGTGTGTGTGATATTAGATGCCCGCCCGTTCGACACAAATCGTCTCGTCGAGAAGACGAGCTGGTTTCTGGTCAGTTCCTTGGGTATAGGAGCCGGCCGGGGCATCCCCGCCGGGGTTTGGGTGCGGCATTGTAGAATGTGCAGGTGCTTGCCATCCGATGCGAACTCGACCTCAACGGGCGATCCGAGTTCTTCCTCGAGTGTTCGAAGAAGAGTTCGGATCTGGGCTACAAACGGGCTGCGTGTGAGCAGTCCATCGAATGTGACCACCAGTCTCTGGTTTTCGAGGCTAAACGGATTTTCAGCCGGTGATACAGGCAATAGCTCGCCGTCCTTGTACTCGGACATGATCTGTTCCACGAGCGGAAACTCACTTCCATATTGCGTCATCAATTCGCTGATCTTGATCGTTTCGATACTGTTGGTCTCGAGATTGATCACATCGATTTTTGATGGCGCCTCACAAATACGTTCTTCCGAAGATCCGTAGACCGCGGCCGACGGGTGCCCGGGAATAACGAGTACGGGGTGTTCCTCGCGATTTCGACGCAAGGCTCCAGTCCCAAGTCCAGGCATGATGCGTACAATACCGCTGTCTTCCGCAACATCGGGAAGCCATCGAAACCCCATCCGGCTGCTTGCCACCCCCGAATACACGGGCAAAAAATACGGCCCGACTCGCTCCCCTACAACTTGCTGGATCATGATGCCCATCTGCTCGCTCAATTCCAACAGATCGCGGGCCGCTCGAAACTCGATCGGATCCGGGCCAAAATTCGACGCGTAAACCTCGGTCACCGCTGATATCAAACGGCGGAGACGTTCCTCCCGCGGCCCCTGGTTTCCCAGAAACACGCTTTTGTACAACCCAACAAATGGCGCTCCCGTACGGTCCTCAAGAAGCGATGAACTGCGTACAACGATGGGGTTTTCTCCGAGATCGTCGAGAGCCGCGGACAAACCATTGACCATTTCGGGGGGCAGAACTGTTTTCTGGAACATTTCGATCACGTGTGGATATTCGAGCCGGACTCTTTCGATGTCTTTGTATTTCTGCTCGATAACCTCATCCATGTTGTTGTAGTGAATAGACTCGAGCATCATGTCCGAAGAGATATACCACGTCTTGGGAAAGCGGAACGCCGGATTTCCTCCACCGTTTGTTTTCTTCAAAATCTGTGACGCCAAAATGAGCCCGGCACTCTTTCCCCCGAGCTTTCCGTGGCTATCCGCGGAGAATATTACCTTCTGGAGAAGATGGTAGAGGTCATCGATATCGACATGATCCTTCGCCGCATCAATATATTCCAGCCGGTCTGACAGAACCGACTCGATAAGGAGAACCTTTAAACCTCTGGCGACGGGATAACGATCGTACGATTCGTCCCGGGTCGTAAAAAAGTAGTGCCGCAACCTGCTGGAAACCTCGGAGAGAGGGAGACGGCGGCGCACGGTCCGGTGCAATGCACCAATCTTGTCTTCCTGTATCCACATTTGAATACGGGAAAGAATTTCTTCCCCGCTCAAATTATTTGCTGCGATCCGGAAAAGCCTCTCGGTAAACTCGGCAGAGAAATCCAATAACCGGCTCAACCGCGGCCCCTCAACGTCACCATCCTGCAGATTGCCGGCAGCGATTTTCTGGGTGTCGGCCATCGGCCGCAGAGTCTCTGCCTCTTCGATACCGCTCCAACACAGATGATTGAGCATTTTGTTGGCGATTCGAAGAAAAAGCGCATGGTCTGTCTGGCGAACAAGGTCTAACACCGCCTCCCAATCCGCGCGGCCCGTCTCCGACAACGCCCCTTTTCCGTTCCGCCATTCCTGCAGAACGTGCTGCATTTTCTTGTAAATTACAAAATGATTCAGTCGGTCTGCGATAGACTCGATAAGCTTTTGCTCGTCGTTAAGAAAGGGACCGATATCGACCGGCGGCATCTCTTTGGTGTAATATACTCCGATGGACCCAACCACATGATCCTGTTGAACGATGTCTGTTTTCAAATGCCAGGGAGTTTCTTCAAAATTAGGAGAACGGCAGCACTGTATGCCCTCCAAAATGATCTCGGCGACACAGATGTCCGGGTATTGCCATCCCGGCGGAATCGCTTCGATGATACGTTCACAAACCCGATCGATATCCGCATCCGGTTCTTTCAACGCCTCTTCAATGGCATAGAGACAGGTCAACTCCTTGGCCCGCTCAGTGAGGGATTCGAGAAGATTGATCACCGACTGTGTTTCTTTTTTAATGACCGATCACCCCCCGGCCACTGTTTCCGTCAACCTTGATGTGGAGCGGATCATCCAACTCCACGTGACGGACGAACCGTGACTGACGGACCTCCTGCTGGCGCTCCAACCATTCCCAATCGACGGGAAGTCGCCCGGTCTTGTCTGCCGAAAAATAGAAGATACGGAGACACGTGACGTTGTGAAAAAAGTGAGATCCTTGACTCATGTCCACATTCATCGTGCTCGTCGATGACTCAACGATTGCCTTCGCACCGGACACCTGGCCCCACGTCGCGGGTATCCCCAGCCACGGATCCGAGGTGCCTAGGCGGCCGAATACAACAAGGAGATATGGGCGTACCGCTTTGACGAGATGTCGGTTCATCTCTTCTAACTCCCCCGCGATGAGCCATGTATCTTTCGATGAGAAGGCATCTGGTTTTACATAAACCACGTCCTTTATCGAATCCAGTTGCCCATTACCCAGAACCTGCTCCGATGCGACGAAAACATTCTCCCCACAAAGCTCAGCCTCTTCAATTACCACTTGATCTTCTGAGACGTACATCGGACGCACCTGGAGAAAACCAAACCGCGCGCGCTTCGCCGAGCCTGGCTCGAAATCAACGGCGAATTCGATCTCGACGGGATTGCCCAGATCATTCTCACAAATCTTCAAAAGGTGTTTGACGAGATCGTTCAACGGGATTTGGTTGAGTACGAGTAATGGAGCAAAGTCCAGTACGCGGGGTCCGGGCGATCCCGTACCGATCGTGATTCGGTCGGATTGCGGGTCATATGTCGATGCCATTGGCGGAAGTACCCCGTCTTTCTCGGCATCGGCAAGGTTTCCCTCGAAAAGGTATTCCGTTTCCTGGATCGGATCGAATGTCGGTGGTTTAGCCATGTTCACGGACCAGAATAGCGTCTGGGTTTGCTCGAGAAGTTCTTTTGTGGATCCAAAGGGCGGCTTCGCCTTTGGGTAGGCTGGGCAGTAAGTCCAACTCCTTCCCCCATCCACGATAGTCTTTCCCAAACCCAGCCCCAGGCTGACGACGCCTTCCTCCGGCCGGGCACCGCCAAACGAATAGAAGTTGTGCGAGCGTGCCACGCCTGAAAGATTCGGATAGAAACGGTCACCGTGGCGCAAACCTACCACTTCTTGGATCATGACCGCCATCTTCTCGTCATCGTGCGAACGGCCCATCGCTTCGCGGTAGCTTTTGGCATCCCGGGAGAAAGTCGAGGCGTAAACAAACTTGATCGCCTCGATGAGGGTGCGGAGACGCCCGTCCACGCTGAACTGGTTATTGGGAACCATCTTGGTCCCGTAAACACCGGCAAACGGTTCGTTGAGGGCATCTTCGAGAAGTCCCGAGGATCTGACAGCCAGCGGAGTGTGAACCTCGGCAATAAGGTTCTTTAACTCCTGAACCAGTTCCTCGGGCAATTCCGCCCGTTGAAACGCGCTGGCGATATGCTGATCCTTGGCATCCGACAGGGCGATGTCGTATAGCCGGTTCTTTTCCATGAACATGTCGAACCAGTCGGTGGCTACCACCCAAAACCACGGAATCTCTACTTCAACATCCGCGCAAACGCCCCTGTCCAGGTCGCGTGCAAGTATCTCCTCGAGCCGCGCGAGCCCCCCCGCCTTTCCTCCGATCTCTCCAGTTCCGATCATGCGAAAGCAACCGCGACCATCGGTTGAGGTTGTGTCGGAACCCGGAGTTTTCCGGGGGTTGGAGCCGTTGTTTTTATCCGCCATAATACCCACCTGTTCCCGGATGGTGGATAGCCGAGGTCCCCGCACCATATGCCCGTCACAAACTCCCCGGCCATCCTATGTGTCGAGTATCTCGTTCACCTCTTCGCGGTCCACGTCCGTCAAGAATTTGATTCCGCTGATATCGGCGGCTTCCCGCGTCAATGCGGCGAGATCGTCACGCGTGATATGGCTCAGATCGAATTTACGCGATCCGCACATCAACTGGCGCAGCCCCTGAGCAAGGCGTTCGTAATAGGTGTAAAGGCCGATCGCTCCCGTCGGAATCTTTTCAAACATTTCGTTACCCAACTCTTTGCGCAGTTCGGGCGCGGTGACAAAGATCTCGTCCCTGGTGCTGCCAAAACGCTCCACATACACCGGGATTTCGTTATCCTCAATGGTCCGCCCAATCGTTTTGCCCACCATTGCCGCGGCGATCGGAGAACGCGCCATGCCTACGAGTTTTACGAACGGTGCGCCCAACGCCAGGCCTTTGAAGATCTGGTCTTCGAACGTGAACCCACCGGCCACCGTAAGTCCCGGCACATGCTCTCCCCTGTCGGCCAGTCTCTTCGTGTAGGCGTAGAGGAGAGAATGGAGTTCGACAGGCGGCATTCCCCATTCATTCATCATTCGCCACGGACTCATTCCCGTGCCGCCGCCGGCCGCGTCTACCGTGAGAAGATCGATGTTGTATTTGGAAGAAAATTTTACGGCCCGTGCCAGATCGGCGGGCCGGTAAGCACCCGTCTTCAAGAACACGTACTTGGCGCCGGCCTTCCGTAGTTCTTCTACTCGTTGGGCAAAGGACTCCTCGGTCACCATACCGACTCGCGAATGCCTTTCGAACTCTTTGAACGAACCTCGTTCGAATGCCTCGATGACATGAGGGTCGGTAGGATTGGGAAGCACAACGTATCCGCGTTCGTAGAGCAGCTGGGCTTTCTTCAAATCCGTGATCTTGACCTCGCCGCCAATGTTTTTGGCCCCTTGCCCCCACTTCAACTCAACGACTTCGACACCCAGCTCCTTTACGGCATACTCCTGGACACCCAGCCTCGTGTCTTCCACGTTGGCCTGGACGATAATCGCGCCGTAGCCGTCGCGCTGATGATCCTGATAAAGCTTCACACGTCTTTTCAGATCCACCGTGTCAACGATCTGCCCATCTCGAATAATCGCCTCGGGATCCATCCCAACAACATTTTCGCCGATGGTCAGACCGGTGCCGGCCAATGCCGACCCGATGGCCAGCCCTTCCCAGTTGTTTTTGGCGATGTTAGTGGAACCAATGCCGGGAATAATCCACGGGAGCCGGAACTTGATTCCTTTGTCGTGACCAAAATGCACTTCGAGGTTTACAGCCGGAAAGATAGCTTTATCCGAATCCGCCTCGATACCATGAGCTCCCACGGCGGTACCCATGATGTTGAAATGAGAATAGTCGACCGGATACACTTTTTCCGATGCGGTCGTAATCACGCCAAACGGCTGCGGGTAGATGACCTCATGCCCCCGGTAAGCGGACTTGCCGATCTCGCACATGCCGATACAACCATCCACACAGGTGACGCACATGCCGGAGCCTGGTGTGACGGAATCCTTCTGTCCTGTTCTTGGTCAGAGTCGCCGCGGAAGAGTTGACTCTAGACAGTGTTTGAGACATTTTGTTCTGCTCCTTTTCGCTAGCTTTTCTTTTTCTCGGACAACTTATTGTCGTCTTTTACTATCTCGCAGGCCACACAGGGATCCATGTAGCACATCATGTCGTCGAACTGATCCTTTTCCAGGCACGGAGGGCCGAGATTCGCACACCCCCCGCAAACCGCTTTTTCCGGTTCGTTGTACGTACAACGAAGCGAGCAAGCGGGACAGACGTATATGCAGCCGCCGCACTGGCGGCAAACCTCCGTCTTGATATTGAAAGGGGTACCGATGGTGCGATTATCCCCCCTGCCTTGAAAACCGATTGCCTTTGCAACCATTTGTTCTTCACACATCCGCACGCACAAACCGCAGAGAATGCAGTCTTCGTATTCTTGTTTGAACCGCTGCGTGTCGGACATCGTGTTTTGCCGCCAGATCCTGTATCACCTTGGATTGCGGACACGATGCCAGCAGCAGCTCGATGATCATCTTGCGGGCCTTCACCACGCGCGATGATGCGGTCCTGACAACCAGCCCCTCTTGAACCGGATGGGTGCAGGATGTCACGAGTTTTGCTCTGTCTCCCTCTCCGATCTCAACTACACAGAGTCGACAGGCTCCGTAAGGCGACAGTCCCTCCATGTGACACAGCGTGGGAATCGGAAATCCCAAAAACTGAGCGGCTTCCAGAAGCGTCGTTCCCTTCTCTACCGACACATCCAATCCATTTATCCTGACGGTAATCACGCGCTCTGCCTCCCCGTTTTGGATTCTTTATCTTTTTCTTTCTTTTGGCCGGTGAACTCGAGATCGCACCGCAAACATCGCCGGGCCTCCCGCGCGGCTTCCGTTTGAGACATTGACACCTCCACCTCTGCGAAGTTGCGTTTGCGCCAATCCGCCGCCGCGCGGGGCGTCTCCGACCGGTCAACGGCTAACGCCGCTTCGTCGAGAACCGGTTCGACGTAGACCCGGGGAATGTTTGGTTGGAACGGCTGGAGCAAAGGTTCTTTTTTGAGAAACCGCTCGATCATGACAGCCGCTCTCTTGCCGTCGCTGATTGCTTCGACCACCGTGTTGGGTCCGCGGACGACATCCCCCGCGGCAAAAACACCGGGGCGATTGGTTTGCATTGTTGTGGGGTTGACCCGAACCGTGTTCCACGAGGTGATTTCGAGCTGGCTCGATTTCGCCGGTGTGATGGCGTCGATGCCGGTATCTTCCCCGATAGCAACGATCAACGTATCGAGTTCGATTTCGTGTTCAGTGCCGGCAATCGGAACCGGCCTGCGCCGGCCGCTGGCATCCGCATCACCAAGCTCGTTACGGATGCATTCGAGTCCTGTCAGGCGTCCGCTTTCAGCTAACTATCCCGACGGGCGAGACAAGGGTATCGATGTGGATCCCTTCCTGGTCCGCCGCTTCGATCTCCTCGGCGAACGCCGGCATCTCACTCTCGGGTTCGCCGGTAAAGGATTGTGACCTTATCGACGTCCTTGAGACGGAGCGCCATACGGGCGGCATCGATGGCCGAGTTACCGCCGCCGATCACACCAACATTGCCCTTTGCCAGTTGTTGCTTCTGAAGATTGAAAGCCTTCAGGAATTCGATCGAGGGATAGACACCCTCGACATCTTCATTTTCGAGCTGGAGCGGCTTGCTTTTGTGAGCGCCGATCGCGAGAAGAACCGCCTGGTAACCCTCCTCGAACAACCCATCGATATCGATGTCTCGGCCCAGAGCAACATCGCACTTGAGCGTGATATTTCCATCGAGCAGCGCATCGATTTCTTTTTCGATCACTTCACGCGGCAGACGATATGAAGGGATTGCACAGGTCAGCATGCCGCCGGGTTCCTTTTCCGCTTCGAATACCGTGACCTTGCAACCTTTGAGGGACAAATAGTGCGCCGCACTCAGCCCGGCGGGCCCTGCGCCAATAATGGCGACCCTCGGTGGAGTCCCTTCCGACCAATCCTCCGCCACCGGGTTGAAAACCGAAGGATCGACACGATCGGCGACAAAACGCTTCAAAGCCCGTATGGCCACCGAGCTGCCGCCCGTGGCGCCGGCACGGCACTTCGTCTCGCACGGGTGATCGCAGACTCGAGCACAGACCGACGGGAAGGGGTTGGCCTCACGGATCACTCGATAGGCTTCCTCGTATTCACCGTGTCCGATATGGGCGACGTATCGCCACGCCTCGGTTCCCAACGGACACGCGGACTGACACGGAGCACCGACCAGATCCTTGCACACGTAGGCATCACAACGCTTTTCGACGATGTGCCTTTCGTACTCTTCCCGGAAATAGCGCAGCGTGCTGATCACGGGATTCGATGCGGACTGGCCGAGACCGCACATCGTCGTATCCTTGACGACATAGGCCAGGCTCTTCGAGTAAATCCAGATCCTCAAGGGTCGCCTTGCCCTTTGAAATGTCGTCGAGGATCTCGTACATACGCTGTGTGCCTTTACGGCACGTGAAGCACTTGCCGCAGGATTCATCCTTGAGAAAACCCATGAAATATTTGGCGACGTCCACCATGCATGTTTCTTCGTCCATGACGATCATGCCGCCCGATCCCATGATGGAACCCGCCTTCACCAGGCTGTCATAGTCGATGGGTAGATCGAACATTCGGGCGGGAATGCATCCTCCCGACGGTCCGCCGGTTTGAACGGCCTTGATTTTGGCTTTTCCAGAGGCTCCGCCGCCAATGTCATAAACGACTTCCGATATCTTGATTCCCAGCGGGACCTCCACCAGACCCGTGTTCTGGATTTTACCGACAAGAGAGAAGATCTTTGTGCCCGTGTTTCCAGGGACGCCAATCCTCGCGTAGGCATCCCCGCCACTCCGGATCGATGATGACGGGAATATTGGCGAGAGTTTCGACGTTGTTGATACATGTGGGATGTCCCCCGATCCCTTTTTCGATCGGATAAGGCGGCCGCTGCCGCGGTTCACCGATAAATCCCTCGACGGATTTTATGAGTGCCGTCTCCTCCCCACATACGAATGCACCCGCACCGCGAACTATCTTGATGTCGAAATCAACCCCAGTCCCAAGAATGTTTGTTCCCAGAATCCCCATGTCACGAGCCTGCCGAAGCGCTATGATGCTGTGTTTGATGGCGATCGGATACTCGCTGCGAACATAAATCAACCCCTGGTGGCACCGATCGCGATCCCACCGATCAGCAGCCCTTCGATGATTGCGTGGGGATTGCCTTCCAATAGGCTGCGGTCCATGTAGGCTCCGGGGTCTCCTTCGTCGGCATTACAGACGATGTATTTTTGTTCATCCGGTCTTCCGGAAGCCCGGGCAAGCTCCCATTTCTTCCCCGTCGGAAAACCGGCTCCACCACGCCCCCGCAATCCTGATTTTTTTACTTCTTCGACGATCCATTCCGGATCGAGGTTCGATAACACTTTTTCCGTCGCCGCATACCCACCCAATTCGATGTAGTTGAAGATCCGGATGGGATCGAGCTTCTGGTTGTCCCCCAGAATCAAACGTTTTTGCTTTTTGAAGAAGGGAATGTCGTCCTGGTTGTGGTACTGCTTTTTCTCATGCGGGTCTCTGTAGATCAGACTTTCATCAACAAATCCACCAACCGCGGCGTCGATCACGTGCGGGACATCCTCCATTTTGAGCTTCGGATATAGATGCCGTCCGGGCTCCACGACGATAAACGGGTCCATTTCACAAAAACCCTGACACCCCGTTACCCTCAGCCCGATCTTTGTCTGGAGACTCCGGTCGAGGATGTATCGCTTGATTATCCGCAAGACGTCGTTCGACCCGCTGGCCTGCCCTCCCGTACCGGCGCACACAACCAGGGTAGGTTTTTCATACTGGATCTTTTTGTCATCTTGAATGCGCTCACGAAGCCCGGAAAACTCCAAGACGCTTGATACCCTGTTCACCGCTACACCTCTCTCTATGAGTGTTCAAACGAACAAAATGTCTATTCCAGAGGCACGCCACCCGGATCCAGCATGTGACCCCGGCAGCCGCGGCGGGCACAGATCTGGACGACCCCTCCGCCACGTACAATCATGGGAACCATCGGTGCCGCGCAGTCGCTGCAGCGGCTGCTGCCAATGAACTCCGCATGACAGTGGGGACAGAACATATGCACGACCTCGTCGATCGGTATCTCATACTCTGACGCCACTCGGTAGCTTCCATACAGGCCCGAAAGAGCCAACCAACCGTGCTTGTCACCAAAAGAAACAGTTACGCGAATGGACGGGTGACTGTCGATGACATGCCGTGGATCCATGAGGCTGTGATTGCAGCGCGAGCAGCTCACCTCAACCGGGAAAACACGTTCATCCGTTTCGATTTCCACGAGATCCAGCCCCTTACGGGTTTGTTCAATGATCCCCTTGACCTCGGTCGTTCGAACTTTGGAAAAGTAATGGCCATCCACCACGACGACGGGGCCCAGAGCACACGCACCCAGACAGTTGACGGTCTCCAGAGAGAACTCGCGGTCGGTTGTGGTCTCCCCCGATTGAATTCCCAGTTCTTTTTGGAAAGCCTCCGCGATCCTTGGACCGCCTTGAACGTGACAGGCCGTACCCAGACAAACGGAAACGAGATGTTTTCCCCTCGGTTTCAAACTGAATGCCTTATAAAAAGTGGCTACTCCATAGATATCCACGAGGGAGCGGCCTGTTTCTTCGGCGAGTTTTTCCAGCTTCTCTTGCGGGAGATAGCCATACGTTGCCTGGATACGTTCCATTCGGGCTATGAGACCCTCTTCTTCTCCTACAGCTTTATCAACGGCGGCGGCTGAGTCATTTGGTTTCATGTCGTCCCATTTCTCGTCTGTACCAAAACTCCATCGCGTTTCACGACATCAACACTCTTCAACATATTGTTCACAGTGCCACACCCCACCCTCGGCCTCGGGCAAAAGACAGGTTTCACGGTGTGCGCAGCTCGCACACAAACCCTTGTAAACCTTTCGGTCTTTCGCGTGTTCTTCATGATGCGTACGGTTGCTTTCGGGTTGCCCCTCATCGTCCTTCCGCATTCCAGAGGGATCGCGAACCATCTCGTTCTTTTTCCTCAGCGAAAAGGTTTGTTTTGCTTCCTCGTACTGATCAGTTGTTGCCTGGTTGGACCATCAGAAGAACCTGATTCTTTGATGTCGTTCACTGTGTGCACACCCCGGCAACCGCTTTGTATATCAAGTGACGTGCCAGCAAAAATCCCGCGTCGAAACGGTCACGGCACCAAGTCAAATCCGAACGATCGCAAGAAGCAACTTGTGATTTATCCGCTTCTTGCGAGGATCAATTGACGAGAGATTCTCTTTAATCGACGATTGGGCGTAAAGAGGAAGGGACAGTATGTCCGGGGTATTCTGTCCCACATGGGACTAAATGTCCCATGTGGCCACGACCCGCGGATTGCGTAGGGGAAAGAGGGCGAAGAATTACACAGCGTCTTCTTCGAGGTCTTTTATTTTCCGCCGTAAGGTTTTCCGGTCGATGCCAAGAATGGAGGCCGCACGGCCCTTGTTGCCACTCACTGACGCCAGCACATTGCGGATGTGTTCAGACTCCACCTCGACCAGTGTCCTGTGCACCCCTTTTTCCGGCACGTCCGAATGATGCATCAGTGCGGGGAGATCGGGCACATCGATGAACTCGGAATCCGCCATCACGACAACGCTGTGCACCATGTTTTCGAGTTCTCGGACGTTTCCCGGCCAGGCATAGTTTCTTAATATTTCCAGCGCCTTGTCCGAGAAGCGAGGCTCCGTCTTCTCCGCCTCCTTGGAGTACTTGCGCGTAAAATGATTGGTGAGAAGAATGATGTCGTCTCCCCTCGCCTGCAGCGGCGGAATCGCTATTTCGATCACGTTCAACCGATAAAAAAGATCCTCGCGAAAGGTGCCTTTTTTGACCAGGCTCAAGAGATCCTTGTTCGTGGCTGCGAGAACCCGCACGTTGACTTTTCTCGACTGCGCGGAGCCGACCATGCAAACTTCCCTTTCCTGAAGAACCCTGAGGAGTTTGACCTGCATGGCGAGACTCGTCTCGCTGACTTCATCCAGAAAAATCGTACCGCCATCGGCGGTTTGGAAGAAACCCGCCCGGGACTCCAGCGCCCCCGTAAAGGCACCTTTGACGTAACCAAACAACTCGCTTTCCAACAGGCTCTCCGGGATTCCTCCGCAGTTGACCGGCACGAATGGCGCTGACACACGTTTGCTGCTGTAATGTATCGCTCTGGCCACCAGTTCTTTGCCGGTGCCACTCTGACCGGTGATCAACACCGTAGCCGCAGTCGACGCCGCCTTGGTAATAGCCTTCAACACCTTGTTGACGGGTTCCGATTCACCGAGAATGCCGTATTGAGATCTGATATCCTGTGGTGTCTGATCCAGGCTGGCCATTCGAAGCTTGAGTTTATCGAGAGCCCGCCGGACGGCGGAAAAGAGCTCGTCCGCAGTAAAAGGTTTCGTCAGATACTCCTCAGCACCCGCCTTGATCGCATCGACGGCACCCTCAACGGTGGCGTAACCTGTGATCATCATCACTTCGGTTGTCTTCAGGTTCTCGCGGACGTAACGAACCAGGTCCATTCCCGAGATTTCGGGCATCTTCAAATCCGTGATCACCAGATCCACAGCCGTATCGTCGAGTAGAGTGATAGCCTCCGCAACACCCGTAGCTGCTACTACCTCGTATCCCTCGGACCGGAGATGCCGTTCGAGCATTTCCAATGTTTTCGGAGAGTCGTCCACTATCAGAATGTGCTCTCGCTCTGTCTCGTTTTTCATTCGCTCATCCGTTCGGATCCGTTGGGTGCCGCCAGCGGCAGATAAACATCAAATCTCGCGCCTTTTCCGATCGTTGTTTCGAACGTGACCTCACCACCATGCGCGTGAATGATACCATGAACCACCGCAAGGCCCAAGCCGGTGCCCTCGTTCACGTCTTTCGTCGAAAAGAACGGCAAGAACACCTGGCTCTTGTTCTCATCGTTGATTCCCTCTCCGGTATCTCCAACGCTCAGACGGGCTCCCCCGTCAACCGCTCGTGTCTCCACCGTAAGCACGCCCCCTCCCGGCATTGCTTGAATGGCATTGACAACCAGGTTCACCAGAACCTGCTGTATCTGCCCCGGATCGACCGTGATCTTTGGCAAATCGGGGAACAGTCTATACTCGATTTCGATTGCCGCTTTTGCGCAGCGGGCCTCGAAAAAGTACAAGGCGTTGGACACGACATCGTTCAGGTTGACGAGAACTTTCTGTGGTGGAAGCTGACGCGCGAATGTCATAAGCTTTTTGATGATTTCTCTGCCATGAAGCGATGCGGCTTCAATGTCCTCCAGATCTTTTTCGAGCTGTGCGGGAAGGTCCGGCGACTTCCTAGCCAGCTCAGCCAAACCAAGGATGTTGCCCAGGGGTTCATTCAGTTCATGGGCCACGCCAGCGGCAAGCTGTCCGATGGTTGCCAGCCTGTCCGCATGTCTCAGCTGGTCTTGAAGTAGGGTCTTTTCTTTTTCACCCTTTGTAAGTTCGAAGAAATTGGCAATCTCACGAGCCACGCTGTCCAGGAGTTTCCTCTCCTCGGACAGAAAAGGACCCTCGTCCAGCGTGAGCTTTATTTCACGATAGGCAACTTCCGCGAAACCGATCTTCTGCCGGTTCACGATGATGTCCGACACGAGACGGTAGGGTGTCTCTCGATAACCGTCCGTCGTGTATTCACGGTCGTTCAAAACTATGCGGGCGCTGGCAATCTCCGGGTATAACCACGCGGGTGGAAGCAGATCAACGATCCCTTGAATAATCTCGTCGAGCGAACTCTCCGGTTGTGCAATCAC
The DNA here is from genome assembly GCA_963791045.1 of Candidatus Latescibacterota bacterium. Taxonomy (GTDB): domain Bacteria; phylum Krumholzibacteriota; class Krumholzibacteriia; order WVZY01; family WVZY01; genus CAWBQK01. The sequence goes on along the minus strand of CAWBQK010000011.1, from coordinate 330,429 downwards.
ACGGGCGATTCCGTATAGACAGGTAAGCTCCTTGATCCGCTCCCTTAGTTCGATGTGGGCATACTGATGTGAGAGTGCAATCCCGAGCACAGCCGAAATGTCCTCGAAAAACCCAATATCATCCGCCGCAAAAAACCCCGCGTTTTGACTCTTTAGCTGCAAGAGCCCCACGCATTCCCCTTCCAGTTGGATGGGAATCAACGCCCTGCTTTTGTAGTAACCTTGGCGCCGCGTGACCCTCGCCACCGAGGTTTGTCCGGCGGGATCGTCTGACCCCACCACGTCCTCGGCACCGTTATCCCAGCAGCTGCCTCGTTTAGTAACCTGGGGAAACAAACCCGCCGCGCGCCCTTTGATCACCTCACAGCATACCCTTTCAATACTCATCTCGCCTGTATCATCTAAGGACGCATCCGTCTCGTCGCCCAACGGGCAGGGCACGAGAATAAAACCAAAGGGCATCTTTTTCAGACCGCTCACTGTGCATCGAAAATGTTTATCCGATCCCTCCTTGACCCAAATTTCCGTCACCTCGCATCCACAGTGTTTCCTGATCATCTCTGCGACCTTGGGGAGAAAATCTCTCCTTAACAGCCCCCTGGTCGAGAGCTTGAGCAGCTCGTAACTAAGGAGACGGAAATATCGGTCGTCGGTCCGAACCGACGGCCCGGCGTACTTCAAATGATCGGCTTGCTTTTTGGTGATATCGTCAGAATTCATACGCAACAGGTTCCTATCAGATCATTCACATCTCAATAACTATCCTCGGTGATCACGACCTTTCCCTTGAACACGCGATAAATGTAAATCGTGTACCCGATCACAATCGGCATTCCGACGAGCGCTATAACGAGCATCACTGTGAGCGTCCTTGGCGTCGAAGCGGCGTTGTATGCCGTCAAACTGTATACGGGATCAAGCGTCGACGGAACGAGCACCGGGAACATACTCACCGCGGCAAGCCCTATCATCGAGATAATGGTGAGAGCGCTCGCGAGCATCGCCGCCCAGTACCGTCTCGCGTTTGTCGCCACCGGGATATAGAGGATCGACACGAGCAACAACACAAAGAAGATCCAGAAGATCGCGTTCCCGAGAACCCCTTCAAAGAGAAACGATGACACAAAAAACGTCGCGATGGTGGCGGCAACATACAAAACAACAAATGCGACCCATGATTTTGTCGCCCACGCTTTCATTCGCTCCTGGAGATCGCCGTCAGTCTTGAGTGTCATGTAGAGCGCCCCGTGCATAGTAAACATCACAAGACTCAGTACACCAATAAGAAGCGCATAGGGGTTCAACAGCCCAAAGAATGAGCCCGTAAACACCCGGTCATCCGTAATCGGTATCCCGCGGAGGATGTTCCCCACCGCGACACCAAAGAGAAGCGCCGGCCCAAGACTCCCAAGTCCAAACGACCAGTCCCAGAATTTCCGCCACCCGAGCGACTCGACCTTTCCACGGAACTCCATGGACACGGCCCGCATGATGAGAAAGACGAGAAGCAGCACCAGCGCGAGGTAGAACGAACTAAAAACCGTCGCATAGACCCTCGGGAAGGCAGCAAAAAGCGCCCCACCGGCGGTGAGGAGCCACACTTCGTTTCCGTCCCACACCGGACCGATTGCGTTTATGTGAATTCGCCTCTCGTTGTCGCTCCGGCCAAAGAGGTGCAGCACCCCGACACCGAGATCGAACCCGTCGAGGATCGCGTACCCGGCAATAAGGACACCAAACAAGACAAACCAGATCGTGTTGAGATCGATCATGACTGCACCTCCTTTGCGGTGGCTTCATGAAAATGATTGGTCTCTCGCACAAGCAAAAAGACCCATAGCGCACCCAGGAAGAGGTAAACGACACTAAAGAGAATGATGGAGAAAAGAATCTCGCCGGCGCTCACGTTGACCGAGGCCGCCTCGCTCGTTCTCAGGAGCTTGTAAACAATCCATGGCTGCCGGCCGATTTCAGCGGCCGCCCAGCCGAACTGAATCGCGACGACAGGTAATGGCAGGGAAAACACGAGGAGCTTCAAAAACAGACGGTTGTCCCAGATCTTTTCGCGCCAAAGAAGAAGCAGCGCCAGCGCCATAACCCCGATAAAGTACATTCCGAGAATGACCATATTGTGGAACGACACAAATGTCGGCCACAGCGGCGGGATCTCATCCGCCGGAAAATCTGAAATCCCCACCAGAGGGGCATTCGTGTCTCCAAACGCCATCCAACTCAACATCCCTGGGATTTCGACCTTGGCGCCGAGTTCGGGCGGCAGATGATTGACGAGACCGAATAGCACCAGCGGCGCGTTTGTCTGGCTCGTGTAAAGCCCTTCGATCGCGGCGAATTTCTCCGGTTGTGTCCGCGCGACCTGCCGGGCGTGTTCATGGCCCGTCGGAAATACGGCGAGGACAGAGACGATGATTCCGAAGATACAAGAGAGCTTGATTGCCTTTCTGGCAACAACATTGTCTTTGTTTTTCAGAAGAAGAAATGCGGCGATACCCGCCATAAAAAACGCACCGGCAATAAGCGCGGCATCGACGGTATGAAAGAAACGCTGGAACATTGACGGGTTGAACACCGCTTCGGAAAAGCTCGTAAGCTCCGCTCGGCCGTTGCGAACAACATATCCGGCGGGGGTCTGCTGCCACGAATTGGCAACGAGAATCCAAAAAGCAGATATCGTCGCTCCCACGGCCACCATGAGCACAGAGAACCAGTGAACGCCTTTTGACACCCGGTTCCGGCCAAACAGGTAGAGCGCGAGAAAACTCGACTCGAGGAAAAAGGCGAACACGCCCTCTGCGGCGAGCGGTGCGCCAAAGATGTCACCGACGAACTCCGAGTACTTCGCCCAGTTCATGCCAAACTGGAATTCCATGACGATTCCCGTTGCAACACCCACGGCAAACGTCAACGCTAAGAGCTTCGCAAAGAATCTCCCCAGATTGACCCAGGTCTCATCATTCTTCCGCCAACCGAGATACTCGGCAATCACCAGGAGCCACACCAGACCGATCGAAATCGGCGGAAAGATAAAATGGAACCCGATTGTGATGGCAAACTGAATTCGGGACAAAAATACAGCGTCCATTCGCTTCCTCCATTGTTGTTCATGAGAATATAGTTGACTCGCAGAAGGCGTTCAATTCATTTTGGTTTGACCGAAGAGCACAAAAAGACACGGGCGAGAGCCTCCGTCATCCAGGAGAACATCCCACCCGTGTCCGGTCGTGTTTGAGGATCCATCCAACCGCGGCCAGATCGCCGCCAAACCGCGCTACAACCGTTTCGACATGAAGCTGCAGTTCGAATCGGTATCACAGCTTTGGACGATGAACCCCATCTTCCGCGCAAGCGAAACCATTGTCGAGTTATCCGAGAGAACCTCACCTTCCATCAGTGTGAGTCCCCTGTTCCTGGCGACGTCCATAAGGCTCGCCATGATTTTTGTCCCGATCCCCATCCGGCGCCACTCATCGCCCACGACCAGCGCGGGCTCGCACGTGGCCCCGTCGGGATTGGTCACATAACGGCCGACGGCGATTTCCGCTTCCCGCCCGTCAACATCGGTCGTCGCGATGAACGCCATCTCGCGATCGTAATCGATCTGGGTAAAACGCACGAGCATCTTGGGGGTGAGCTCCTGAAGCGTATGCATGAAGCGGAAGTACTTTGACTCCGGCGACAGATTTCTGACGAATGTGTCCTCGATCTCGGCATCCTCCGGGCGGATGGGTCGAATCACTATGTTTCTCCCGTCGGGGAGTTGCATATTGCTTTCGAGATGAGACGGGTACGGGTGTATCGCCATATGGTCGTACCGCCCCATCGTCGGGGATTGGTGCTCAACCACCACGCGGGCGTCGACGGCCATCGCCCCGTTTTCATCGACGATAAGCGGGTTGATGTCGAGTTCCTGGATCTGCGGAAGCTCGCACACCATCTCCGAGACTCTGAGCAGAACCGTCTCGATAGCGCCCTTGTCGACTTCGGGAAGGTTGCGGAATGAGTCGAGAAGCTTGGAGATCTTTGTCTGTTTGATCATGTCCTGGACGAGATACTGATTGAGCGGAGGCAACGCCACGGCGCGATCCTTCATAATCTCCACGGTGGTCCCACCCGCCCCGAAACTGATCGTCGGTCCGAACACTGAATCCCTGACCACACCCACCATGAGCTCGCGGCCGTGGGGTTTCCGGCACATTTTCTCGATGGTGACACCCCGGATATCCGCCTTGGGCATCGCTTTTTTTGCCGCAAAAATAAGATCGTTGTAGACCGATCTCACGGTGGCGGCACTGTTTATGTTGAGACGTACGCCGCCCACATCGGATTTGTGGGTGATATCATGAGAAGCGATCTTCATAGCCACGGGAAAACCCAGCGACTGCGCGGCGACCAGCGCCTCGTTGGCCGACCTGGCTTCAACACTTTGCATCGTGGGAATTCCGAACGCGGTAAGAAGCGCCTTGGACTCGGTCGTTGAAAGCACCTTGTGGCCTTCCCCTATGGCGCCTTCGATAACCAGTTTTGCGCCGTCAACATCGGGGTCGTGCCGTTCGGAGAGCGGACCGGGAACCTGTAGGAGAAGCTGTTGGCTCCGGTTGTACCTGGCGAGGTACGAGAATGCGGCCACCGCCGACTCGGGCGTCCGGAATGTTGGAATTCTGTTTTCGGTAAACAGACGACGGGCCTCTTCCACCTGATCCTCGCCCATCCAACAAGCGAGCGTCGGTTTCTTGGTCTTTTTGGCCGCTTCAATAACCCGCTGGGCCGCTTCGGTGGGCCGTGTCATCGCCTGGGGAGTCAGCATCACCGCCACGCCGTCGATGTCTTTGTTTTTATGACATATCGCGACTGCTTCTCCGTATTTTTCGGGCGGTGCGTCTCCGAGAATATCCACGGGATTGCCATGCGACCATTGCGGCGGAAGAATCTTGTCCAACTGTCCCATTGTTTTTTCATCAAAATCCTGAATCGACACGTTTCGTTCGACCGCACAATCGGCCACGATGACCCCGGGTCCGCCGGCGTTGGTAACAACGGCCAGCCTGTTGCCGTTCACCCGGCTTCCACTCGACAGAATTTCCGCGGAGGCGAAAAGCTCACCGATCGTTATCACCCGGACGACACCGGCGCGCCTGAGCGCCGCATCGAACACATCGTCCGAACCAACGATCGAGCCCGTGTGCGACATCGCCGCACGCGAACCGGCGGCGTAGCGACCCGCCTTGACAACCACAACCGGCTTCATTCTCGCGGCCACGCGGAGCCCGCTCATGAAACGCCGCGCCATTCGAATGCCCTCGATGTAGACGAGGATGCTCTTTGTTTTCGCATCGGCGGCCAGGTAGTCAAGGGCCTCGCCAAAGTCAACGTCGGCCGACGCCCCCATCGAAATCATTGTCGAGAACCCAACTTTGTTGTGGAGCGCCCAGTCGAGAATCGATGTGCACAACGCCCCGGACTGCGACACTAGCGCAAGCTCGCCTGGAAGCGCAGCGTTTAGACTAAACGTGGCGTTCAGGCCCACCGACGGTCTCATGATTCCAAGACAGTTCGGCCCAATGATACGGATCCCAAAACGCCGCGCCTGCTCGATCATCTGCTCCTCGAGGCGCGCGCCCTCGCGACCCACCTCACGGAATCCCGCTGAAATCACCACAACACCGCGCACACCGTTTTCCCCGCACTGGCGGATTACATCGGGCACAACCTTGGCAGGAAGCACAATGACGGCGAGTTCGATCGGTTTGCCGATCGCCTCGATGGACGGGTAACATTTCTTTCCATGGACCTCTTTGTACCTCGGGTTGACGGCGTAGAGTTCGCCAGAATACCCGGCATCAATCATGTTCTGAAAAACCCTGTCCCCCACGGAGTCTTTTCTTGTCGTAGCGCCGATAACGGCGACGGATTCGGGGGCAAATATTTTTTCTAGATAATGTGGTCCCATAACTTCCTCCATTTAGGCAATTGCGGCCCGCCCGACATTCCCAGCCACTCTTCAACACCTCTGCCCCGGCACTCGCACGGACGGGCCGCAAAAAGTTTTGGCTCTGGTTTACAGGGGACATCGCAACAGCCGTGCCACCGGCCAGACAACAGGATAACGGACTATTCCCCAGATGGTTACGGCGTGATCGTCCGACGGACACGCTCGGTAACTATTTCATAATGAAAAGGCCCCTTGGGGACGAACCCGGCACGGCCCCCCTAGATCCAACACTTTCTCAAGGGCGTTGAGCGCCGCCGCTGAAAGAGCTATCATCAGAGCGCTCCGATGGGGCCAATGATCTCAAACCGATCTGCCGAGGACACAATCAATGAAATGCCTGTTTGTTTCGGATCTTCATGGACGAGTGGACCGTTTCGACAAGTTATTCGACGCCATCGTCAACCGCGAACCCAATGGTGTGTTCATCGGAGGGGATATATTGCCCCACGCTTTCGCCTCGAACCCCACAGGAGATCCGGAGTTGGACGACTTTGTCGGCGGGTACCTCGCAACGCGACTTCGTGACGCCCGCGCCAAAATGGGCGATCTATACCCCGACGTGTTTGTCATTCTCGGCAACGATGACGGGAAAACCGAAGAGGACACCTGTCGAAGACTCGAAGAGGAGGGATTGTGGCGTTATGCGCATGGAAAGCGCATCTCTTTCGGGAGTTTCCAGGTGTTTGGTTACGCGTATGTTCCGCCCACACCGTTCATGATCAAGGACTGGGAGAGATATGACGTGTCGCGCTACACCCCCCCCGGATCCGTGTCACCCGAAGAAGGCAGTCGCTCGGACGGCCTGCCCGCCCATATCATCAGACACGCCACCATCCAAAAAGACCTCAAGGAACTCGCCGGCGATTCACCGTTGGTCAATGCGATAATGCTCTTCCACACACCGCCGCACGAGACGGCGCTTGATCGTGTGGGACTCGACGGCAAAATGATCGACAGCGTTCCTTTCGACCTTCATGTCGGGAGCATCGCCGTACGGCGTTTTATAGAAGCCCGCCGGCCACTACTCACCCTTCACGGACACATACACGAGTCAGCACGGATAACGGGGTCGTGGAGAGACACTATCGGCCGAACCCACATGTTCACGGCCGCCCACGATGGCCCCGAGCTATCGCTTGTGAGTTTCGACCCTGGAGAATTGGATAAAGCAACACGGGAAATATTGTAATACACGTTGAGAGGACATCAACCGGTGAGCCTCACCTGCATTGGTCCTTCCGCGAACGACTTCCCAGGACGAGCGGACGCGCGGCATCCGTGACGGCGTCTATTTTTGCCGCAAAACTCGATTTATTCTTAATATCTTCGTCCGTTACATAGTGAATATCGAGAAGTCCTTCCATCTCGTAACCAGTTCGGAGATGGTTGACTTCAGCGAGCGAACGACTCCACCCATCAAGCCACAAAGATAGGTCCGCCCTCTGACGGCTATTCGCGTCCAAATGGATTATGATATCGAGATCGCTCCCTGGGCCGGCGGTCGCATTTTTTGTGCTTCCAAATACATAAAAGGCTTTTACGGCGAAACGTTCGGGATCGAGGTTTGCAGCAATCTTTTCAGCCATCCGGCAGCGCCATCGCCAGTGTTCCTCGGGTGTTGCATCGACTCTGAAAGTCTCGAAAAATTCGATTTTGTCCCCCTTATCCGGCAGATCAAGAATCCCCACGGCTTCGTCGAGATCAGCATTCAACAACACGCGGAGAACCTGACCGTTGGTCTGTTGGGGAACATCGATGACCCGGACGGTATCGGCAAGATGAGAGAACTCCGGAGCAATATCGGGAAGGATGTTTCTTGACCGTTTAAGGAACGGTTCGTTGAAAACTACATCTGGCTCATCGGGATACAACGGGATGTATCGGATATCCGCTTCGACGAGATCTTGAAAAAAATGGGTTCCAAAAGAAAGCTCCGGAAGGTACTTGCCCTTCTGCCTCGCGATCTCGAGCAGAACGGCCGTGTTATTGATGTCTGAGTAAGTCACATCCACACCAAGCTTGATATCCCCCCGGCTGCCCCATCGTCCCGGCCCCAGCAAGATAAACTGGCGTTTTGGCAACAATTTATTGAGCTTTCCAACCACCCGTCCGATCTCCTTGAGCACCTGAAAATCATCGATGTCGCAGTAGCTCTCGGGATCGACGTAGACGATGTGCGAAATGTCCGGTACGTATCCGTTCGAAATGTAGCGGTTGGCTGAAAAAACGACTTTATCCTCGGGCAAATTACGGGGAATCGAAGCCGGGCCGTACTTTTCTGTATGGCTCTGCGCACGACACTGAAGTAGATAGAAATCCTTGCCGTCGTGAGCGAATTCTATATCAACCGGAGCGTTGAATTTTTCCAAAAGCAGATCCATCAGCGTACGGATCTGTAACACAAAATTTGTGTCGGCAAAGAGACCCTGAAATGTCACCGCAATGTCGTCTTTGCCCCACTCCGGTTCGAGCCCCACCGGCCGCCGAACCCTATCGCCTTCTATTATGGAAACGATCTGCTTCGCCATCGGGTAATCGTCACCGCATTCTGCGACCAGCTTTTCGACTTCCACCGTCTCGAACGCGTTTGCCTCGAGATTGATCACGTCCATCTTATTTGGTGAGTACCGGATTACCTCGTCTGATGTGACATTGACCCGCAACCCCGGTTGCCCCGGAGCCAAGAGCACGGGGTAATCGTCGCTTAACCGGTCAACGGCGCGGGACCCCAGACCGGGCACCATCCTGACGAGACCGTCCTCACGCTTGATTCGTGCCGACCAGCGAAACTCATTGTTGTTGTATGCGACACCGGCAAATGCGGGGAAAAAATATTTCCCCACTCTGGACCCAACAACCTCCTGGATCAAAATCCCCATCTCTTCATGAACATCGAGCAATCCCATTTCGGCCCTGTACTCGATCGGGTCCGGCCCGAAAACCGATGCGTAAACTTCGGCTATTGCATCCTGAAGTGCCTCAAGACGAGCTTTTTTAGTACCCTGATTGGCAAGGAAAAGACTCTTGTATTTTCCTGAGAACGCCGAACCCGTACGGTCCTCAAGAAGGCTTGAACTCCTGACGATCAGTGGGCGGTCTTCGAAATCATCGAGTGCCGACGCAAGACCTTTGACAATTTCTGGTGGAAACAGTGAGTTCTTGAACACCTGAACGATATGTTGATAGCCCTGGCGGATACGTTCAATTTCAATGTACTTACGGTCGTAAACATCCTCGAGGTTATTGAAATGCATAAACAGTCGAAGACAGTCCGAGCTGAGGAACCACGATTTGGGCGTTTTGAGGTTTGCAAAGAGTTCGGAGTGCTCAGTCGACTTTTTTACAACCTGTGAGGCGAGAAACATGCCGGCGGTCTTTCCACCGAGTTTTCCGTGACTTTGGGACGGATATATCACGTGCCGTAGAATTTCATAAAAATCCTGAACCTCGACGAAGTTTTTTGCGACGTCGATAAATGCCATGTGGTCGGTAAAGAGCCTCTGAAGAAGCGACACGCGGAGTGTTTTCTGAACCGCGACGGAAAGTTCGGGCTCTTTGACACCGGTGGTCTCGAATTTTGCGACGGCGTCCGATATCTGTGCCAGATCACTGTCCGCATTCTCGAGCGTATCGATAAGCACGGATGTCTTGTCCTCCTCAATCCACTTCTGGAGAAACGCAAGGATTTCACCATCGCTGTAATGACCGGTTGCAATTTTGAATGTTTTGTCGGTCAATTCAGAAAGGTTCCGGAGGCGCGACCGCTGAAGAGGCTTGTTCTCATCGGTTGGCCGGCTTTCTTCACCTTCCGACAGAAACTCTTGAAGCAGATCCTCCGCATCATCCACACCAGTCCAGCAAAGGTGGTTGATCATTTTTCGAGTGACGCGGATGAGAAGTTTTTGATCGGTCCGCCGGAGAAAATCCAGAATGACGATCCAGTCGTTGTGCGACTTGTCTGAAATCTGTTCGACGGCGTCTTCCCAGCTCTTATGGGCCGATCGCAGCCGCTTTTGTACAACAAAGAGTCCGATTCGCTCCGCCACGGCATCGACGAGCCGTCGTTCTTCCTTCAAGAAAGGACCTTCGTCGAGCTTAGGCTTTTCATCCGTATAGAAAACTTCGACCTTGCCAACGCCGTCACCTTGAGCTGTAATTCCGGCCGATTGTCTCCACTCGGTTTCCACAAAATCTTCTGTTTGATAAACCCTGTCGAGCAGCGCCACCCGGGTACGGCAAATCTCCGGGTACTGCCATCCCGCAGGGAGTGCCTCCGCTATCGCACGAATAACATTTTCTATATCCTGATCCGGCTCACTGAGTATCTCATCGACCGCGTAGAGACAGTTGAGTTCCTTGGCACGCTCCCGAAGCGCCGCCAGAATATGTTTACGTGATTTTTCTTGTTTGGCCATGCCCTCCGCCTTTGGCGTTGCATTTAAGTGCAGACCGGTCACGCATGCCGAATGACACCCCGGCCCGTTCGGCCGTCCACCCTGACTTGCAAGGGAGAACCCAACCGTACATGCCGGATAAACTCGGTTTCGCTGATGGTCTGCCGGCTTTCCAGCCACTCCCAATCAATACCGGGAGATCGCCCGTGATGTATCGAAAAATAACTGACCTTGAAGCTCGATAGGTTGTGAAAAAAGTGGGCTCCCTGACTCGGGTCGACATTCATCTTCGGGAGCGTCGCCTCCACGATGACTTTTGCGCCGAAGATCTGTCCCCATTCCACCGGGATTCCGAGCCACGGATCGACGCTGCCCCATCGGCCGAATCCAATCAAAAGATAGGGACACGCTTCGGAAATCAGTTTCTTGTTAGCGACGTCCAGCTGCCCGGCAATCTGACGTGTAAACTTCGCGTCGAACTCATCCGGTTTGACATAAACGATATCGTGAATCGTCGAATCGACCCCATTACCCATGACACGATCCGACGCGACGAGGATATCCGGCGAGTCGAAGGCATCGTCATCCAACTCGACGACTTCATCCGAGACAACCATCGGTCTGATCTGGAGAAAACCAAAACGCGCCGTCGATGACCGGCTGTCCGGTAACGTCACGGCAAACTCGATTTCGACCTTGGCCCCCACGGCATTCTCACAAACGTGAAGGAGCTCTTTCAAAAGCTCATTGAGCGGAAGCTGCTTATGAACGAGAATCGGGCTGAAATTGATTACCCGTGGACCGTCGGGCCCGGTACCGGGGACTATACGGTCCGATCGGGCGTCGTAGGTCGACGCAACATACCGAAGCGTGTCGTCGTATTCCGCAGTTGCCAAATCCGACGCTGTTAGATACTCGGCCTCATTAATTGGATCGAACGCCGGTGGTTTGCCCATTCCAACCGCCCAGAACTTCGCTTGGGTCTGCTTTAACATGTCGGTTGCCGATGCAAACGGCGGCGGAGCCTTGGGATGTGCCGGAGAATAGGACCAGGCTAGTCCCCCATCGACTATCGTTTTCCCAAGCCCCAGCGCAAGGCTAACGACACCTTCAGATGGTTTGGCGGGCCCAGACCGATAGAAATTAAAGGACTTCGCCACGCCGGAAATATGCGGATAAAAACGTTCGTTCCGGTGTACGCCCACGACTTCCTGGATGAGCACAGCCATTTTCTCATGTTGAATATCGGTGTCGGTTGTGCCGATATAACTTTTTGCCGATTTCGAGTACACCGAGGCGTAAACAAATTTGATGGCCTCAACCAGCTTTTTGAAACGAACCGCAGGATCAGGCTGATTATTCGGAATCATTTTGGTTCCATAAACACCGGCAAACGGGCGAAAGAGCGCGTCTTCCAACAAGCTCGATGACCTGACGGCCAGCGGCTGGTGGATTCCCTGGACCAACGCCCTCAAGTCACCGACAACTTCCACCGGGAGGCTTCCCTCCTGAAACGCGAGGGCAATTCTGTCATCCGGCGCATCCGATAAGGCCATGTCGAACAAGTCGTTTCGATCCATAAAAGCGTCGAAAACACTCGTCGTCAACACAACGGACTTGGGAATGTTCAAAACGATGTCACGATACCGCCCATTCTTGAGCTCCGCTTCGACAATGTCCCTTATAAAAACCAGACCATGGGCCTTGCCTCCAAGTTCACCATCGCCAATCCGGCTGAACGGTTCATCCGACTCCCAAAAAGCCCTTGAGAAAGGAGGAAGATCTTTTTTTCCAAAAACAGCCATGGCAGTTATCATCACTTCCGGAAGAAATTACACGGCTAATACGCTCCCCGGCCGCGTACGATGGTCGCTACACCCATCCTCGATCTCTGCAGGCCTTGGCAACACGGTCGATAGCGATCGCGTACCCTGCTTCACGCATGGAGAGCTTCTTCTTCCTGGCAAGTTCACTCACCGCGACGAATGCCGATGTCATTTTGATGTCGAGTCGGCCAAGCACGTCGTCCCGCTCCCAGAAATAGTTCATGTTGCTTTGAACCTGTTCGAAGTAGCTGCAGGTCACTCCGCCGGCGTTTGCAAGGAAATCGGGGATGACGTAAATCCCCCGTTCCTTGAGCACCGCATCTGCCTCGGGAGACGTGGGGCCGTTGGCTCCTTCTGCCACGATTTTGACTTTTTTGCTGATCCGGAGACTGCTCTCGCCGTTGATCTGATTTTCCAACGCCGCCGGCAACAATATATCCACATCCTGAGAAATCCAATCATCACCTGGAAGCACATCGTAACCCAGGTCGCGCGCTTTTTCCTTGTCGATCCCACCGAAGCGATTTGTTATGCCGCGAAGTTCGTCGAGATCTAATCCGTCGCTTTTTCTGAAGGCGTACGACGTCTGCTCTTCCTGATCCCAGGACGATACACAACACACCCTTCCACCAAGCTGAAGGTACAACTCGATCGCGTACTGCGCTACGTTGCCAAATCCTTGGACACTCGCTGTTGTGTCGGAAGCCCGGATTCCGAGTTCCTTGAGTGCTTCACGGATCGTGAACACAACGCCAAATCCGGTGGCCTCCGTTCGACCCAATGACCCGCCCATGCCAACAGGTTTTCCAGTGATAAACCCCGGAAGCTTGCTCCCATGGATCGTTTCGAACTCATCCAGCATCCACAGCATATGCTGTGCGGACGTCATCACGTCGGGTGCCGGTACATCGGTCGTCGGACCAACGTTCCGGGCGATCTGCCGAACCCAACCGCGGCACAGCCGTTCCTGTTCACGAGCGCTGAGGTTGTGGGGATCGCAGATAACCCCTCCCTTGGCACCACCAAGAGGGATGTCGACCACGGCACACTTCCAGGTCATCCACATGGCGAGCGCTCGAACAGTGTCCAGTGTCTCCTGCGGGTGAAATCGGATCCCGCCTTTTCCCGGACCCCTCGCGTCATTGTGCTGAACGCGGAATCCGCGAAACACCTCGACACTCCCATCGTCCATTCTCACCGGTATTGCGAACGAGAATTCACGAAGCGGCTGTCGAAGCAGATGCCGCGTCGCGGTATCCAGAGTCAAAATTTCAGCAACAGTGTCAAATTGAGCTTGTGCCATCTCAAACGAATTAAATGCTTTGTTTTTACTGCCAGAAGATCCGCCTTTGTTTGTCGACATAATGATTACCTGTCGCCTCCTCCCACGGAAAACCAAAGGGTTCTCAATCGTTTAATGGTGCGGTCAATGCAATCTTGTTTTTCGGCCGGTTGTAATCCCCATTCTCATCCGCCATCATCCGCTCCACTCGCCACCGCCGATAAAATCAAGTGATATTTAACTATACAGGAAGTACGACGGCAACTCACATGCCAAATTTCACGGGCGCTATAACCTATTTATATATATCCGGTTGCAGCCAGGTGACGTTCAACCCGACAAAACATTTATTCCGATTTGAAATGGTATGATTTTGAAGAAGGACGTTGAAAATCGAGGGTTTGTGACGTCAGGTCTCTGTGCCCCACTCCTTAAGTTTTCGCCAGAGTGTTGTGTTGCCGATTCCGAGAATCTTCGCCGCGTGGGTCTTGTTCCCATCGACCGTCTTTAATACCGCGAGAACGTAATCTCGTTCCGTGTCGGCAAGCGTTCTCTTCAGGCTCGAAACCGTCCCGCTGCCAAAGACATCGTTTTCGACCATGTCGGGCGGCAGATGCTCCACACGAATCCAGCCATCATCGGTCATCACTGCCGCTCTTTCGAGGGCATTCTCGAGTTCGCGCACGTTCCCCGGCCACGGGTAGGTTTCGAGGAAGCGGAGACAATCCGGCTCAATCGCCAGACGGCGAATTCTGAGCCGTTTGCTCAGCCGCTCCACAAAGAAGCGGGCAAGGGGCATAATGTCGACGACGCGCTCCCGCAGCGGCGGAATGTGGACTTCGACAACACGGAGCCGATAAAACAGGTCGTCACGGAAACGCCCCTCGCGCACTTCCTGATCCAGCTTTCGGTTGGTCGCGGCGATGATGCGGACATCAACATCCCGAAACGTATTGTCCCCCACGCGCCGGATTTTTTTCTCCTGAAGGACCCGAAGCAGGGTCACCTGAAGCGCCGGCGTTACGTCACCGATTTCATCGAGAAGAATCGTCCCGCCGGACGCCTGTTCGAACAACCCCGCCCGGTCGCGGATGGCGCCAGTGAAGGATCCAGCCTTGTGGCCAAAAAGTTCGCTTTCGAGGAGTGTTTCGGGAAGCGCCCCGCAGTTGATTGCAACAAACGCTTTGCGGCTTCGTGGTGAGTTTTCATGGACAAATCGGGCCACAACTTCTTTTCCGACACCACTCTCTCCCGTAATCAAAACCGACGAGTCGAATCGCGCCACCCGGCGCGCCGAGTCAAGAACCTGCTGAAAGGACTTGCTCCTCGTCTCCGCGGTGTTCGGACCCGCGATCGGGTTGACCCGTTTGAGTTTTTTACGTTGCCGCGCCAACTCGAGCGTTTTCTTTCGGAGTTCAGTCGCCATCTCATCAATCTTGCCCTTGATATCATCCCCCTGGTAGTCCAGCGACAAGACCTCCGCATCCTCACCCCACGTTTTACTATCTTTCCCGACGGCAATACAGTGCTTGTCACCCCGCCCCCGACAACTCGTCTCCTTGAAATAAACCGGACTGCCAAGACAATAGGATGCGTATCCGCTGGCGTAACCAAGCGTGATCCAACAACCGCCAGCCGCGGTCTCTCCAAGTTCAATGAGTTGTTCTTCAGCTTCCGCGGATTCATGCCAGTGCACTTCGATGTGAAACTCCCCATAATCCCTTAGATTAAAGGACTTTATCTCCACATTGGCGACACCCTGGAGACGGTGGAGCTGGGGACCCGCCCGCATCCACTCCGCAACGTTTCGCCATTGGACAATGCGCTGCATGGCGGCGGCATCCGCTTCTCCCCAGTAAAATCCAAAACGCGTCAATATACGCCGGGTTTGCTGCCCACCGATAGTCTCGACGAGGTCCTTGCGCAACTGGGCCATCGCGTGGATATCATGCAGCACCAACCGTCTCCCGTGGAGGCTGACGATTCCTTCAGAAAATGTCACCAAATCTTCGAGTCTCAGGTCCTCGGCGCGCATCGCGACCACCTTTTCGTTTTGAAATACTTATATTCCATAATAGAATGATTGCGCCTATTTGTCAAGCGTGGATTTGCCACATAACCTGCTAATATTAAATCGCTTACAAGGTCCTGCTATTATGGCATGCCCCTTGCCCTTAGCTAAGGTTCAACTAACTACTGAATTTAAGGGAGTCAAAGGGCCGTGTACCGGCAAATTAGAGAAATGACCGACAACCTCCGCGAGGAGACGATCCGGATTACCCAACAACTCATCCGGATTCCGAGCTTCAGCCTGCAGGAAAGGAAAATGGCGGACCGCGTCCAGAATATATTGGAGGAGATGGATTATGATCTCGTCTTCAGAGATGCCGCGGGGAACGTGATCGGCATCATGGTGGGAGGAGAGGATGGGCCGACGGTACTTCTGAGCTCCCATATGGACACGGTCCGCCCTGATGGTTCATGGAATGATTCCCCATTTTCAGGCGAGCGCCGGGACGGGCACGTTTTCGGTCTCGGCGCGGCCGACTGTAAGGGAGGGCTTGCCGCTCAAATCATGGCGGGACACGTGCTGGATCAGAGCCGGCTGCCGCTGAGGGGAAACCTCGTCGTCGCATCGACGGTGGCGGAAGAAAACGGCTGCAGCGCGGGCACCCAGCATCTGCTCGAGGAAACACTTCCAAAACTCGGATTCGAACCGGATCTTGCCGTCCTCGGTGAGCCAACCTCGCTGACCATGTGCAACGGCCACGACGGGTGGGTCGATGTCGATGTAAACATCGAGGGCAAAGAGAAATTCAGAGTCAAGCGCGCATCGGAACTGATTTATCAATACCTTGATGCTCCGGACCCCGATCTCACCGACCAGGACGATCACGAGATGACCCAGATCGATCAGCCGTCATACATGGAAGTCGACGACACCACGGAGGCTACCATAAGAATTCGCCACCGAATCAGGATGAGCGAATCCGCCGACGATTGCGTCGCTCGGGTGCAACACAAAGTCATTTCTGCTTTGAAGATTCTCGACCGCGTCCCGTTCGGCATCCACGTTCACAAGGAACGTCAAAAAATGTACACGGGACTGGCGACCGACGTGTCCTACAGAACCGAACCCTGGACCACTCAACCGCTGGATCCTCCAGTCGACAAAGCTCATACGGCGCTTGCCGCCGCGGGTTTTGGCGATGTTCCGATTCGCAAATGCGCGCTGGATCGGCTTGGAATGGGGACGGCGGGAAGCAAACTGGTCGGCAACTACAAGATCCCCACGGTCTGCTTCGGCCCCGGCGATGAAATCTCCGCCCACGCGGCCAACGAACATGTCGATGTAAACAAAATCGTGGAGGCAGTATATGGAACCGCCGTTCTGGCCCACAGTGTCATCGGAATTCCTCTTTTCGGATGGGTGGCTGACTAACACATGACCTTTCTTGCACAGCATATAAAATCGCTCTTCTGTTTGTTCGTGCTCGTTCCCCTTGTGATTCCGAGTTGCTCGAACCCAGGATCGAGCAGAATCGTCGCAATCAGAGGTGAAACGATGGGGACGGCTTACATGGTCAAGATCTGCGTTGATCCCAGATATCCGGAACAGCGAATCAAGAAAACCGAGAAAGACATCGACGCGATACTTGTGGAAATCAACGCACAGATGTCCACGTATCTTCCCGGTTCGGAAATCTCGCGGTTCAACAAATTCAAAGGCTCGGACTGGTTCCCCGTATCGGTCAACACCGCCGCGGTAGTCAAACAGGCGATCGAAGTCAGCGAGGCAACGGGGGGCGCGTATGACATGACAATCGGCTCGGTTGTAAACTTGTGGGGGTTCGGCCCGGTCGCGAGAAAACCGAGCGTGCCATCGGACATTCAAATCGGCAGAGCCCTTTCACGAACCGGTTATCAAAAGGTGGAGGTACGACTCTCTCCCGCGTCGCTCAGAAAATCCCAGGGTGATATTTACTGCGATCTCTCGGGAATCGCGAAGGGATACGCCGTCGATAGAATCTCAGGTTATCTCGACATCAGCGGACATTCGGACTATGTGGTCGAAATTGGGGGAGAAATCAGAACACAAGGGCGAAACGACAAAAACACATGCTGGCAAATCGGAATCGCGAAGCCCGAAGAAACCGTAGGCGTGACACGAGTCATTTCGCTCAAGAACGCTTCTATGGCAACGTCAGGCAACTATCTCAACTATTTCGAGAGCGGCGGGAAGAAGTACTCGCACTTGATCGACCCAAGGACCGGATACCCCATAACACACAGACTAGTATCCGCTGCCGTCGTCCACCAACAGTGCGCCTACGCGGATGCCATGGCGACAGCGATAAGCGTTCTCGGACCCGAAGACGGATACGAACTGGCGGTGGAGCTTTCGCTCGCCGCCCACTTGATAGTCAATACGGATGAAGGTTTCAAAGAAATCTCAACGCCGGAATTTGACCGGCTTTATCCAATACGAGAGGCACCGGCAACCACGGCCCTCTATCAGAGCGCAGCAGATGCCGGGCAGATATAGAACGAATCCGCCACAAATGTCACGAATCCTATACAAACGCACGGGCGCGGAGACGAGGAAACAATGACGGAGAAAAAGCCTGAACGGGGAAAGAGCTGGGAAAATCTGGCTTGGAAAGCCCACAAATATAACGAACGGATCAAAGTCAAATCCGGAACGTATCTCCGTTCGTTTTGCCCGCACTGCGACGAAAAGTTGTCACAGAACAACGTGATTTTGTTCGAGGCGATCAACCAGTCCGGAGAAACCGGCACTGTCGAACTGAGCGCCTACCTCAATGTTTACGAGCGGAAAACAGCAATGGTCGTCCCCGAAGGCGAGGAGCTCAAAGATCTTCGATGCCCCCACTGCCACAAATCGCTCGTCGTCCCCGGAAAGCACTGCGGCATCGGCGATTCGCAGGTGGCGAGCTTTCTGGTGACGGTATCCGAAGCGAAAGTGCCGTTTCTCATTTGCCTCAGGGCCGGTTGTCCATGGCACGAGATAGATCCGGACGATGAACAACAAATAATGCTTGAGGACAGTCATGAATGGTAGATTCCACGGCCTTCCAGGCACACGGACTCTTTTGATCCTGACCGCAATCGCAGCCCTGGCGGCGTGCGTAGCGTACGTGGTGGACAACGGCCCCGACGAGTCCAAGAGGTACTACATCCGCAGCAGCGCCGGAGCCGTGGTCTTTGATCACAAGGCCCACGCCGGTTATGCCGAAGGTTGCGAAAGTTGTCACCACGAACTCCTCCTGGCCGATTCACGAGTTCCGTGCAGTGACTGTCATGATGAGGGCATGACACACGAAGATTTTGATCACGAGGAATTGAAAACCATAGAAGGCCATGCGTGCGAGCGCTGCCACCAGGTGGACAAAAACGCCCGGGCAAACTCCTGCCGCGGTTGTCATCCGACGGACGAGCCGGTCGATCTCGCGGCCGTCGGGTGCGTGGAATGCCACGACGACGACTACACACCGGATCTGATGACACACGATGAGATGTTGGGTGTGGAGGGGCATGGTTGTGAGGGATGTCATCATCCCCGGGCCATCGGCGCGGTTTTTCATGGACACTGCAGTCACTGTCACTTGACCGTACGTCCCGGTATTTTTGCCGACCAGAATGGCGGCGCTCGCTGTCAGTCATGCCATCTCGAGTAACAAACCCGCCGGGGCGCAGGCATGCGCGCTCCGGGAACAACGAGCAACCAACAACATGAGAATCAAACAACCATGATCTCACTCCGAACATTTTTTAAACCATTGACGTACGTGCCGAACGGCAACTCGTGCGACGGCGAAATACACAAGATCTCCGACCCTGACTCGGTTGTAATTCCGCTCGAGTATCCCGGACAGATCCTGTACATGCCGGAAGTCCGCGAAGGAGACAGCGTCCGCAAGAACCAGATCATCGGTCGCTCCAAACTCGGCAACTGCGTCCACGCTTCAATTAGCGGGGTTGTCAAAGAGATAAAAACGATCTGGACCGCGCGGAGTTATCACGTGCCGGCGGTGGTAATCTCAAAGAACGGCGAACCACCGCTGAGTGGTGACGAAATAACTGAGAGGTCGGGCTCGCAGGGTGAAATCACCTCATGGGTCGACCGCCTCAAAGTGTCCGGAGTCGTTTGTCCGTGGACACTCCCGGGGAAATTTCATCACGAGGAATCGCCCGAAGGGCTTCCCGAAGTCGATACCATCGTAATAAAGGGTGTCAACGAAGAACCCTCGGTTTTTACGTTTGAAACCCTTCTACAAAAAGTGCCGGAAGACATCAAACGCGGGATGGATCTTCTGGGCGGCATCGCGCCCAATGCCAAGGTCCTTCTCACCGTGCCGAAGCGGCTCTCGTCCTGGGCCTCGAATGAGTTCGGAGACAAGGCGAAGGTGGTGGCGCTTCCCGATCAATACAAAGAACGGATCGAGCGTTTTTTCATTCCGAAGATCACGAACAAGACAATTCCGAATACGATCGCTTACCGGCGAAAAGGCGTCGCCGTCCTTTCTGTTGAATACCTTCTCGCGATGATAGACGCACTGGAAGGAATCGGGCCATTCACGGAGAAGTATGTGACGGTTGGCGGGGATTCTCTTCTCCAAAACCGTCGTGGCTCGATTCCCCATCGGGACATCGATCCGGACGATCCTCCATGACCTGGGGTTGGACAACGTCCCCTACTCACGACTTCTCGTGGGCGGCCCAATGAAAGGCAATGCGCAGTTCACCGATGAAACGCCTTTGACCAAATCGGTGCACGGGGTCTACCTCGTTTCGGAAGACAAGGTGCCGCCGGACATCAACTTGCCGTGCATCAACTGCGGCCGTTGCACGCGCGCGTGTCCGGCGAATATTCAAGTGCATCTCCTGGGGCGATACATCGAACACAACTTGTTCCTGGACATCAAAAAGTTTCATCCCGAAGCATGCAACGAATGCGGTCTGTGCGCCTATGTCTGTCCGGCGCACCGGCCCCTGGTACAAATGATCAAACTCTGCAATCAGTACGAAGGATAATCGGATGCCCGAAGAATTTGGACACCTTGATGTTGCATCGAGTCCCCATTGGAGGGACGGAAGTAACCTGCCCGGCGTTCATCAACGCTGGCTCATCGCGCTTTTGCCGGCAATCGCGGCAAGCGTTTGGCTTTTTGGATGGGATACAATCCGGATCATCGGGCTTGCGGTGGTTTTTTCCACCGCTTTCGACTCGATTATGAACAGGCTCATTCCCTCCAAGGACTTCACGGCAAACTGGAGCAGCGTAACGCTCGCGGTCATCTTCGCGCTGCTCCTGCCATGCACCACGCCGTGGTGGATCATCATGGTGGGGTGTCTCTTGATGATAGTCGTGGGCAAGAAGCTTTTTGGCGGCACGGGGTCATACCCCGTCCATCCCGCACTGCTAAGTTTTGCAATGCTGCAGGTGTCCTGGCCGCAACGGCTCGATTACACGGCGTCCCTAGTGTCAATCGACTGGGGAGTCAAGATGATCGAACCGCTCAGGGTAGCCAGGTCCATGGGAAGCAGCGCGGAATCAATGTTTGCATGGCAGGACCTTCTTCTTGGCAAACAAGCGGCCGGCATTGGCAACGGACTCGTCTTGTTCCTGCTGATTGGCGGGCTGTTCCTTCTCATTATGCGTGAAATCTCATGGCAGATCCCGGCGGGTTTTCTGGCGGGAAATCTGCTCATGGCCGGAGTCATCGGAGCGGTGAGCCCCGACTTGTTCGCGTCGCCGACATTCTACCTGCTTTCGGGCGGTACGGTGTTCGCGGCGTTCTTCCTCGCGACGGACCACTCGACCTCTCCGGTGAATCCAATACCGATGTTGATTTATGGATTTCTCGGCGGCGCGCTTCTGATGATCATCCGGGCGTTTTCCAACCATGTCGACGGAGTTGTATTTGCGATTCTGCTCGTCAATATGTGCACGCCTTTGCTCGACCGTATCACCCCAAAGGTGCGCGGGCTGGAAGGAGTAGAAAATGCGTGAGATCGGTCGTCTCGCCCTCGTGCTCACGTTGATCTGCGGCATATCCGCCGCCGCGCTCACGGCTGCTCGTCAATCGCTTGGACCGAGGATCGAGCGGCAGAATGACTTTTACGTCCGCGGACCCGCACTCGAGCGGCTCTTTGACCTCCCCGCTTCGGAGCTTCTCGGACAAAAAGTCAGCGTGAACGTCGAAGGCGAGACGATCCCGGTCTTTTATCTGACGGAAGACGGCAAAGTGACATTCCTCGCCCTCGAAGCGGCGGGAAAAGGCGGCTACGGCGGAGACATCTCCGTCATGATCGGAATCGACGTTCAGAACAGCGAGATGGTCGGAATTGAAATCATTCAACACAACGAAACGCCCGGTGTCGGATCAAAAGTCGAAAGAGAATCGTTCCGAAATCAGTGGCGGAGAATTCCGGTGGACGAGCCGGTGGCTTTGAGAACCATGGGCGGCGGAATTGACGCGATAAGCGGAGCCACCTATTCGTCGAAAGCAATGGTCAACGGCACCAACCGGATCGTTGAACTGCTTACAAAAAACCGCGATTTGATAATCGCGTCGATAGAGGACAAAAAGGACTGATAAGCGGATAGAGCCGTCTGTTACCCGGGAGATCACCGATCGGACACGACGTGGATGGGATCGACGGCTTATCCGCTTCCCGTTACCAAAAAGGGTTTGATGATGACGTTTAAGAAAGCTCTGACTCACGGTTTGTGGAACGATCTGCCACCGTTTCGTCTCGTCCTGGGATTGTGTCCCGCGCTCGCCGTCACTTCGTCGGCGGAGAACGGCCTGGGGATGGGCGTAGCAGCTACATTCGTGCTCGTGTTCTCAAATATGTTTATATCGATGCTCAGAAAGGCGATTCCCGACAAGGTCCGGATCGCGAGTTTTATCGTTATCATCGCCACGCTCGTCGTAATCGTCGAGATCATGATGAAAGCGTTTTTCTTTACGCTCTCCGAACAGCTCGGAATCTACATTCCACTCATCGTCGTCAACTGTATCATTCTCGGCCGCGCAGAGGCTTTCGCCTCCAAAAATAGTGTCGGGTTGTCGATCGCCGACGGTCTGAGTGTCGGCGCGGGTTTTACAATGTCGCTTACGGTTGTCGGTTCGCTGCGCGAAGTTATCGGCGCAGGCACCTTCTTCGGAATTCCGGTGTTTGGGAGCTCGTATGAACCGTTCGAGTTCATGGTACAAGCGCCCGGCGCCTTTCTTTGTCTGGGAATAATTCTCGGACTTATGAACGCATTCAGTCGCAAACGCGGAGAAACGTTTGTTCAAACTTAGGAGCAGTAGATGGATCTCCTGTATCTGGCCATAAGCGCCATCTTTGTAAACAATATTCTTCTCGCACAGTACCTGGGCAACTGTCCGTTCTGCGGTGTGTCGAAAAAGCTCGAAACGTCGATCGGGATGGGCGTGGCGGTAATATTCGTCACCACGTTGGCGTCTATTTTTACATGGCTTGCGTATCACTACCTTCTCAAGCCCTATGATATGGAATTCCTCCGGACGCTGACCTTCATTCTGATAATCGCGTCGCTGGTCCAGTTCGTGGAGATCTTCCTCAAAAAACAGAGTCGCGCCTTGTACAACTCGCTCGGCATTTATCTTCCGCTCATCACGACGAACTGCGCGGTTATGGGTGTGGCGCTTCTCAACATCAAGCACGAGTTCGGATTTATCGATATGGTTGTATTCTCGATGGCCAGCGCGGCTGGATTTGCCCTGGCTATAATCCTTTTTGCCGGTTTGCGCGAAAGACTAATGGTTTCTCCCGTCCCCGAGGCGATGAAGGGAACAGCTATCGCCCTGGTTACAGCGGGAATCATGTCACTCGCCTTTCTCGGTTTTGCCGGAATGGTCAATTAAGCAAGGTGGAGTTCGATCATGCCAGTGTTGGTTTTAGCTGGAATCGGTTTTCTCGCGGCGGTCATTCTTGGGATCGCGGGAATTATTTTCTACGTTGAAGAGGATCCGCGCATCAAAGGCGTCCTCGATCTGCTCCCCGGGGCAAACTGTGGGGGATGTGGGTATGCGGGATGCAGCGCGTGCGCGGAAGCGATCGTCAAGGGAGAAGCGGAAGCCAATGTATGCGTCATCGGTCAAACCGAAACGGCGAACGCAATAGCCGATTATCTTGGAATCCGCATGGTTGGAACCGAGCCCCAGGTGGCGGTTCACGAGTGCCGCGGGGGCGAACGGGCAGCCGTCAAATATGATTACTCGGGCTTCGACGACTGCCGCGCGGCGATGCTTTACTATCACGGGCCGATCATGTGCGAGCACGGCTGCATTGGTTTGGGCTCATGCGTCAAAGCGTGCAAATTCGGCGCAATCACAATGGGGCCAAACGGTCTGCCCAAGTTCGACCCCAATCGCTGCGTGGGATGCGGTCAGTGCGCGCGCGCATGTCCGAAGGGCATCATCACGTTGATTTCCGAAAAAGCGAAAATCCTCCATTGGAACCAGTACACGGAGTGTCTCGCGCCGTGCCGCCAGAGGTGCCCCGCGCAGATCAACATTCCAAAATATATTCAACACATCAAAAAAGGGGAATATGGGCAGGCGCTTCTGACAATAAAAGAGTGCAACCCGATGCCCTTGAGCACGGGAAGGGTGTGTCCCGAACTCTGTGCGTTGGAATGCAGACGCAAACTGAACGATGAGCCCGTGGCGATCAACTATCTCAAACGCTTCGCCGCCGACTGGGAAATGAACTCCGGCGGGAGGCTGTCGATTCCCGTCGGCGCCTCTACAGGGAAAAAGGTCGCCGTCATCGGCGGCGGTCCCGGAGGACTTTCCGCGGCATACTATCTCAGGCGGCTCGGACACGATGTCGAAATCTTCGAAAAACAGGAAAAGCTCGGCGGCATGCTTCGCTACGGGATTCCCGAGTATCGCCTGCCAAAGGCAATCCTCGACTGGGAGATCGATGGGATACTCGGGCTTGGCATCAAGGCGACCACCGGTGTCGCGCTCGGTGAGGATTTCACTATTGAATTTCTCCGCGCCGGTGGTTTTGACGCTATCTTCCTTGCCGTCGGCGCATGGAACGATCATGCGCTCAACATCGAAGGACGCGAGTCCAAAGGTGTCTTCAGCGGGATAGATTTCTTGAGGCGGTTCCACACCGGCGAGGGCGTCGAGGTCGGCAAGAGCGTCATTGTTGTCGGTGGCGGCAACACGGCGATCGACGCCGCGCGGAGCGCGCTGCGGATGGAAGCCAAAGACGTCACGATGGTGTACCGGCGATCGCGAAACGAGATGCCGGCAAACCCGGTTGAAATCGTCGCGGCAGAGGAGGAAGGAATCAAATTCCATTTCCTCTCCTCGCCAAAACGAATGATCGTCGTCGACGGACATGTCAGGGGACTCGAAGTGCAAAAAATGGAGCTTGGCGATCCCGACCCGAGCGGACGGCGCCGGCCGGTTCCCATCGAAGGGTCCGAAGAGATCATCGAATGCGACATGATCGTCGAAGCCATCGGTCAGTTCCCCAACCTTGATTTCGTCGAACACGACAAGACGACGATCCTTCAAACCACAAAGTGGAACACCATCGAAGCGAGCGAAGACACGCTGCAAACGGACATTCCCTATATCTTCACCGGGGGCGACTGTTTTACAGGCCCCGCACTAATGGTTGACGCGATCGCGGCGGGACGTTATGTGGCGCGCTCGATTCATTTCTACATGATGGAGGGCGAGATTCCACCGATCTGTGACCGTCAACGCGATATGATTTCGGCGTGCATGCTCGAATCGATTCTCGACGTCGCCCCCAAACCGCGTGTCCACGAACCGGAAATTCCGCTCGAGGAACGTCTGGGAACGTTTCATGAAGTCGAGGGGACAATCGACGAAAAAGACGCCCGCTACGAGGCGGAACGCTGTCTTAACTGCGGGATTTACTGTTACAACCGTGAGTTGGAAGCGCTGTGCGGAGCGAAGGACTCGGACGAGACAGCCGTTGCAGCGCAATAGCCGCCAAAGAACCGCCGCCGCGCAACACCGGGCGCGGCCGGAAGGACTTATGACAACGCTTGCGCCCACATTTTTAGTGTCGTTTGAGCCGCACTCGAAGAGTGTCGGCTCTAAACGACATACAGATATTTTGGAAGGCGATGAGAGGTTGGGTTGTTGGAATGAAACGCATTGTATTCACATCGGGGCTACTGTTTCTTTTTGTGGGAGCGGCCGCGAATTGTGCGCTGGCCGCTGATCAGGCTTGGATGACAAACACGCTGAAAATCAGCGCTTCAAAAAACTTCAGTTTACAATTTTGCCACGAAAGCCGCTACGCGGAGGGAATGTCCTTCGGCGATCCGTTCCTCGACGGTATCCAGGGTGGGCTGACATCCAAACTGCCCGCTAAATTTTATGTCGGCGTTCTCTACAGACGTGAAAACCTGCAAACACAAACGCTCGAGGAGAGCGAGAACCGGGTGGCGGTTCAGGGTGGATGGACGCCGGGTATCTTCGGCGGCATAACGCTTATTTCGCGATTCCGTGTAGAATCAAGATACTTCGAGCAGAACCTGATCGAGGACCATATCCGGTTCCGAGCAAAAGTCGGCTTCTCCTACAAGGCACAGTTTGGCAGATTCTCCGTTGCGCCGTTTGTCGCCACCGAGGTATTCGGCGACGACAGGGAGCACTGGGGCGACTATCCAAATCGAAATCGGTTCCTCCTGGGAACACAGATTTTCCTCATCGATCATATGGGCGTCACCGTCAATTATGTCCGACAGGACACAAAAGGGCGACCCATCGTCCACGCATTCAACACCGGGATAAACCTCTCGCTATAGTCGACGGAGCGAAGCGATGAGCTTTTCGATATCCTCCGCGGGGGGCGCGAAGAGTTCGATCGAACGCCCGGTGATGGGGTGCGTAAAACCGAGCTCAGCACAGTGGAGGGCGTGCCTCGCGATAAGTTCCCCGGACGATTCAACGCCGGGTGGTTTGTACACCTTGTCCCCAACAATGGGATGACCGATATAGTCGAGATGCACCCGTATTTGGTTGGTTCGGCCGGACACCGGGAATGCTTTCACCAACGTAAAGTCCCCGAGATACTCTTCGACTTCACATCTGGTCGCCGCCTGTTTCCCTTTTTCGAAATCAACTCGCCGCCTCGGAACGTACCGTGGTAGATCCTCGGCCAGGTCACCGTCGATTTCTTCATCGGGGCGGTCGGTGATTTCTTCGATGGTCTTGCCGATCGGCGCATCGATATCGACAACCGATTGCTCTACCCTGCCGTGGACAACAGCCTTGTACCGTTTGGTCACCTCGGAGTCGGCAAACATCCGCCCCATAATTCGCGCGGTTTTTGGATCCTTTGACAACAGCACCAGGCCGCTGGTCTCCCGATCGAGCCGGTGGGCGAGATTCAAGTGATCGCCGTGGATGTTTTTGAGCGTACCGATCAACGTATTGCTGATGTAGACGCCGCAAGCGTGGACGGGGATGTTCCCCGATTTCGAAACGGCCAGCAGATACTCGTCTTCATAAACAATATCGTATTTGAAATCAACATCGGGTTCGGTGTGATGGAATGTGTAGGTGATCGTGTCGTCCTTTTTCACAACATGATCGGGAGTCACATCGGCGTCGTTGACGCGGACGAAGCCGTCGAGCACGCGCTGAGTCCACCGATCGGCCGTGTGGTACTTGAAGCGGTGGGACAAGAATTGGACGACCGACCAACCCGACCGGTAGTTATCCACCTCACAGCTCAACGTGATCTTTTTTTTCTCAGCACACATAACGTCTTGAGTTTAACCGAATTCAACTGCAATGTCGGCTTCGCGCCTCCCTTTCTCTTCGTCTGTGTATCTTAGTGGGTTGCCTTGACTTATTGCAAGTCGTCCGTTACAATCCGTCCACATTTTTGATTTTGCGCCCCGCATCGGTCCCGGTGATTTACCGGCGGACTTCCACTTCCGCGAATCCGCCCATGACGAAACAATTCTGACAAGGATCGTCAAACATGAGCAGTACCGCTTCCAACGCCCATGAAAAACAGTGGCTCGGTCACCCGCGCGGTCTCTCCACGCTCTTCTTCACGGAGATGTGGGAGCGTTTTAGTTATTACGGGATGAGGGCACTCCTCATTCTTTATATGACGGCGCGCAACACCGACGGCGGTCTCGAGTTCGACGTGGCCAAGGCGGGTGCAATCTACGCCGTCTACACGGCCTCCGGTTACATGGCGAGCCTTCCCGGCGGATGGTTTGCCGACAACATTCTCGGGCACCGGAAGTCGGTTATCCTTGGCGGTATTTTTATTTCAGCGGGCAACTTCATGCTCGCCGCGCCGGGCATGTTGTTGTTCTATTTCGGCCTTGCCACTATCGCGCTGGGCACCGGCCTTCTCAAGCCCAACGCAAGCACGATGGTCGGGATGCTCTACAAAGAAGGAGATGCACGCCGCGACTCCGGTTTTAGCGTCTATTACATGGGAATCAACATCGGCGCCTTCTCGGCTCCACTTATCTGCAGCTTCATAGGCGAGCAGGTCAACTGGCACCTCGCTTTTGTCGCCTCGGGTGTCGGGATGATTCTTGGTCTTGTTCAGTTTGTCTATGGAAGCAAATACCTCGGCGAGGCCGGAAAACACCCGGCGCCCGCCAGGGACGAACAGGAGAGGCTGAGCCGGATCCGAAACTTTATCGTCGGAATCGGATCGGTTGTGGCGGCAATCATCCTCATCGTCATCCTCAAGAAGACGGGGATTGTGGCTGTAACGGCGGAGGGCGTATCAAATGTGTTTGGCATCGTCCTCGCACTCATCGCCGCCATTACTTTCATATGGATATTCAAGGCAGGCCACTGGACACCCGTCGAGCGGAACAGACTTCTTGTAATCCTCTTGCTGTTCTTTTGCGCGGCACTTTTCTGGGGCGCGTTCGAGCAGCACGGCTCGTCCATTAACCTCTTTGCACGCGATTTTACAAACCGCGTTATCCTTGGCTGGGAGTTCCCGGCGGGGTATTTCCAATCGTTGAACGCGCTCTTCATTGTCGTCTTTGCCGGTGTGTTCGCCTGGCTGTGGTTGTGGCTCAACAAACGCGGTCGCGAACCGTCAAGCCCGAGCAAATTCGCGATCGGAATGGTGTTCGTTGGAGTCGGATATCTCATAATGGTCGCCGCCGCGATGTCTTCGGGAGGGGTGTCGCGCGTGAGCTCGATGTGGCTTGTGTCGGCGATGCTCCTGCACACATTTGGGGAGTTGAGTCTTGAGTCCGGTTGGACTCAGCACGGTGACCAAACTGGCGCCGGCGCGTGTGGGTGGCCTGATGATGGGGGTGTGGTTCCTCGCCGGTTCGGTCGGCAACTACATGGGTGGGCGTCTCGCCGGATTCTACGACACGCTCCCGCTGCCGCAGTTGTTTCTTATTGTCGCGCTGGTGCCCATCGGCGCCGGGCTCATTCTTGCTTTCTTTATCAAACCGATAAAACGGTTGATGGGAGGCGTGAGTTAAGGACACTGCCTGACGTTGTGTTCAAAATACTGCCACCTCGAATTGTGTTCGAGTCTTCGGCACGGCTAACTTGAAGCCGTGCCGTTGCTTTCACCCTTTCGATGTTTTATAATTAGGCATAGCCCCGCCCTTAAATCCCCACATCGTCTCTACCCTGGGAGACCGTCAATGAACCGTACCTGCCGTATGTTGCTCGCCATCGCTTGTTTTATGCTGGCATCCGTATCCGTCTCGCACTCGAGAACGTGGTATATCAAAGCCGACGGCACGGGCGACGCCCCGACAATCCAGGCGGGCATCGAATCGGCGGCGCAGGACGACACCGTTCTCGTCGGTCCCGGCGTTTACAGCTGGTCGAGCCAGGGGACGGGGGACGATTACGGCATGATCCGGATCATGCGCGATTGGCCCGCGATGACCATCGTGAGCGAACAAGGCCCTGCGATGACTATTCTCGACGGAGAGAACCAGGGCCGGGTCTTCTTTTACCAGGGACACTATCCGGACTTCCCCGGCGGTCTGACCATCGATGGGTTTACATTTACCCACGCGGCGTCCCACACAACGTGGCAACCTGGTCGGCGGCGGATTCACCGCGCATCTCTCGTCGCCAATCATCAAGAATTCGATATTTAAATACAACTCGGCCACACAAGGCGGAGCGTACTGGTACGGTGGTTGGGGAGCGCCACAGCTCATCGACTGTTTTTTTGAAGGCAACACCGCACATCACGGCGGGGCGATTCTCTTTGTCAATTCCCCGCTCACCTGCCTGGTTTCCAACTGCGTGATTCAAAACAACTACGGCCACCGGGTACGGCGCCGGTCTGTTCGGCTACAACGTCCCGCTTGTCATGGAGAACTGCACGATATCGCAGGAACACGATCGACTGTCGGACGGCGGCGGATTGGCGCTCCAGAACTGCGAACCGTCGAGCGTTAGCTTTTGCACGTTTTATAAGAACCAGGCGGCGGCGGGCGGCGGCATTGCGCTTCTCTCCGACACCGATCTCATGGTCAACAACACCATCATCGCGAATAGTATCTCCGGCGGCGCCGCGGCGCTCCACGAGACGACCTCGATGATCTTTTCCTGTTCGGACCTGTTTGGCAACAACGGCGGCAACTGGGTCGGCCCTCTGGCGGATCAGGAAGGCGTGAACGGGAATTTCCGCTTGAACCCGCTGTTTTGCGCACCGCTTTCCCTGGATCTCCTTCTCGAGGGAACATCCCCGTGCGCACCCGGCAACCATCCCGACGGGGTTTCTTGCGGGCAAATCGGCGCTCACCCGGTGGGCTGCGGTGGTGTCCCTGTCAGAGAACGGTCCTGGGGCGCCATAAAATCGATGTTTGCCGACTGACGCGGCTCGATCTTTTCTCCATTTCCCATTTGAATACCGGTATCATAGTGGTGTATGATTCGCCCCGTTTTCACGGGAAAGGAAAACATGACGCAAATCGTATCTATCGAAAAACTGACGGACTCTATTACAGCGATCGAGATCGAGGCGCCTGAAATCGCAGCGGCCGCCCTGACGGGCCAGGTCGTCATGACCCGGCTCGGCGATCAGGCCGAGGCGCATCCGCGGGCCATTGCTGATTTCGACACGGACAAGGGAACCATCACAATCGTGATCCGCAACCCTGCCGCGGATTCCGATGCTCTCCGCGACCCCGTCTCTTCTTTTACCGCGAGTGGCGACACCGCGGCGCCTGCGGAGGACACTTCTTCGGTCACCACGCAGGAATTGGATGAGAACTCGGTCGTACACATCGACGGCACGGTGGAGCAGGCAGGCAACATGCCTGTCCCCGGCAAAGCGCTTCTTGTTGCCGAGGGTCTCGGCGTGCCGGCCGTTTTTACAAGACTCCGAGAGCTAAAGGAAAAGGGTTGCTATACAATGCTCATCGCGGGCTATCCGTCGAAGAATGAAATCTTCTGGCTGGATCGGCTCGACAAATACTGCGATGAACTCTATGTGATCACCGAGGATGGGAGCTACGGCATCAAAGGCCCCGTCCGGCAAACACTCAAAGCGGTGTGCGATCAGATACAAGAAATCGAACACGTCTATGCCGCCGGTCCGATCAAGTTTTTGAAATCCGCGTCGGACACGACGCGCCCCTTCAGCATCCCGACGACGATTAGTCTTGCCGCCGTGTTCGATGCTCCCGACGTCGCGCCTGCTCAACCCGACGGGAGTGAGGGCACGCGCGAAGCACCCGACTTGTCGGGTCAAATAAATCTCGACGGCCACCAGGTTGATTTCGATGAGCTGATGAAGAAGCTCGGTTTCCAAACCAAAAAATGAAAAAGCCTTCCGACCGATCCGATTCACCGAATAAAGCCCGACCGATAAAGTCTCACGAAGCCGGAGCCGCATCGACGACAAAGGCCGATGTGTCGAAGACTCTTCAGGAAATGGCCAACATCTTCGAAATTCTCGGCGACAACCCCTTCAAGATTCGATCGTATCAGAACGCGGCGAGAGCCCTCGACAACCTGCCGCGCGACCTGGGCGAAATGCTCGCGTCGGGCGAACTCCTCGAGGTCAAGGGAATCGGCAAGTCGCTCTTTGCCCAGATCGAAGAGTTGTACACCACCGGACGGCTCGACCTTTACGAAGAGACGCGCGGCAAAATCCCAGGCGGACTGCTTGCGCTCCTCCGAATTCCCGGTCTCGGGCCGAAGAAGGTCCGTGTGCTTTATGAAAAACTCGGCGTAACATCGATCGAGGACCTCGAGAAGACGGCGCGGGACGATAAGATCTCCGGTCTCGAAGGGTTTGGAGAACGGACGCAGATCAAGATTCTCGAGGGGATCCAAAACGTCAAGAGATACAGCGAGCGCCACCGGATCAATAAGGCCCTTGCCGAGTCGAAGGTGCTGCAAGAAGCACTCGACGCCCACCCCGACGTCAAAAGATCACTCGTCGCGGGAAGCCTCCGGCGCCACAGGGAAACAGTCAAAGATATCGACATACTTGTGAGCGCGTCGAAGACGGATTCGATCATGGAGGATTTCACAACATTCCATCGTGTCGCATCGGTTATCGCGAAAGGCAAGACCAAGTCGAGTGTCACGCTCAAGTCCGGAATAAATGTCGATCTCCGCGTTGTCACCGACGAAGAGTTTCCGTTCGCCTCCGCGTATTTTACGGGGAGCAAAGAACACAATACCGAGATGCGCGGGCGCGCCAAGAAAATGGGTTTCAAGCTCAACGAGTACGGGCTCTTCAAGGGTGAGGAACGTGTGACGTGCGCGGATGAAGCGGCGATATTTGCCGCGCTCGGTCTCGACTATATCGCCCCCGAGCTTCGCGAAGCGCAGCACGAGTTGGAAGCGGCAGAAAACCACACGCTTCCCAATCTCGTCACCGCGGACGACATCCGCGGGATCCTCCACGTCCACACCACGTACAGCGACGGCACCGCCTCCGTGGAAGAAATGGCAAGGGCGGCACAGGAAATGGGGTTCGAGTACCTCGGGCTCGCCGACCACAGCCAGACCGCCGCGTATGCCGGGGGTCTGTCGGCCGACGACCTCAAACGCCAATCCGATGAAATAAAAGAAGTTAACTCGCGACTCGGGGGGTTCAGGATTTTTCATGGGATCGAATCGGACATCCTTCCCGACGGTTCGCTCGACTATCCGCCCGATGTCCTCGACATTCTCGATTTTGTCGTCATATCGGTCCATCAGAACTTCGGGATGTCGGAAGCCGACATGACGGCGCGGATCATAAAAGCGATAGAGAACCCGTACTCGACAATACTGGGACATCCTACGGGCCGACTGCTTCTCGCGCGCGAAGGATACAAAGTCGACGTCCACGCACTCATCGACGCTGCGGCAAAGAACGATCTTCTCATTGAAATCAACGCCAACCCGCACCGACTCGATCTCGACTGGCGCTACCTTCGCTCGGCTAAAGAGCGCGGCGTCATGATCGCGATCAACCCCGACTCGCACACGATTGATGGGATGCACGAATATCTCTACGGCGTTGGAATCGCGCGAAAGGGCTGGCTGACAAAAGACGACATTATCAACTCACTCGACGCCGACGGCGTAAAAGCGGTTTTCGAAAAACGACGAAAGGGCGTGTGACGCATGGCAGACAGCTCTAAGAAAAAAACGTCGAAATCCAAAGCAGGCGCGGGTGGCACCGGCCGAGCGGGTGGCGCGGGTGGCGCCGAGGATGGTAAGCGTCTTTCCAAAATCATTGAGGCTCTCTCCGCTGAGTATCCCGATGCCCATTGCATGCTCGACCACCGCAGCCCATTCGAACTTCTGATCGCAACGATCCTCGCCGCACAATGCACCGACGCCATGGTCAACCGGATCTCACCTTCGCTCTTCGTAAGGTACCCCACTCCCCAGGCGTTCGTCGACGCCCCTTCGGAAGAGATCGAACAGGATATCTTCAAAACAGGTTTCTACCGGAACAAGACCAAGAGCATCAAGAAATGCTGCGCGTCACTCGTTGAACTGCACGGCGGCGAAGTGCCATCGACGATGGAGGAACTCATCAAGCTCGGCGGCGTGGGGCGCAAGACGGCCAACTGCATACTTGGCGTCTCCTACGGGATTCCGGGAATCGTTGTCGACACGCATGTCAAGCGGCTCTCGAAGCGGATGGGATTCACCGAAGAGACCAACCCCGACAAGATCGAACGCGACCTCGCCGCGATCGCACCGGAGAAGGAATGGACGCACATGTCGCATCTCTTTGCCGATCATGGCCGAAGCTACTGTGCGGCGCGAAAGCCGCAGTGCGACGTATGCCCCGTCACTCACCTCTGCCCCAAAAACCTCGACTGAGGCGACCGGTGCAGTCATTCTCTAGCCCTCGCTCCGCTTGGCTTGACGGCGCGGCCTTCCTCAGGCCCTCGCGTGAAGGCTCGGTACGGGTCCTGTCGTCGATTACCCCAGGCGTGCTCGCTTACGCTTCGTGCGGTTGGCCATTCGCCGACAAGAGCAATTTGCACTGCCCCCGCAGATGCGTCAATAGGAGCGTTGTGGTAGCTCCCCGCACTCCGCGACGCTGCGCCGCCTCGGGGGCCCCATCGACGCCACCCGTACCTTCTCCCTACGAGGTCGGTGCCGGCAGTTATATCGTTGTTGGGAGTGAGATACGGCAGTGGGTGCCGGGGGCATCGGTGTCGAGGAATTCGATTCTGCCGCCATTGATTTCGGTGGCCCAGCGAGCGATCGACAACCCCAGTCCCGTCCCGCCCTCGGCTCGTGTCCGTGCCTTGTCCACCCTGTAGAACCGGTCGAACACGCGTTCGCGATTTTCCGCGGATATACCGGGCCCGTTATCAATCACGTCTATGATTGCAAGTCCGTCGTTGTCGGCGACGGTGATGTCGATGCGGCCGCCGGGGGGCGTGTACAGAATCGCGTTGTGGAGTACGTTGATAACCGCATGGCGGAACGTTCCCTCATCGACGGTGATGCGGACAGGAGATTCTGCGGCACACGTCAGCGCCTGGTTTTTCTCATCGGCGACGACCTTCAACTGGCCGGCAATAGCGCCGACAAATGGTGACAGATCGATCTTCGCGGGCGTGAGTTTGACGTTGTCTGAATCGCCGCGGGCGAGGACAAGCAGATTGTCAACGAGGCCTGTGAGCCGATCGGTTTCTTCGAGCATACTCGATATCGCTTCCCGCAATTTGTCGTCGGCGCCCGTAGCGCCAGCATCCGCCGGCTGCTTGAGGGCAACCTCACCGACACTTCTGATCGATGTCAACGGCGTCCGCAGCTCGTGTGACGCGTCCGCGGTAAACCGCCGGAGGTCGTCGAAGGAGTTTTCGAGACGGCTCAACATATCGTTCACAACCCCGGTCAAACGGCCGATCTCATCGGTGGAATTGCTCGCGGGCAACCGCTCCGACAGGAGATCCGCGGTTATTTCGCGGGCCTTATTCGTCACTTCTTCCACGGGCGCGAGAACACGCGCGGCAAGAAAATAGCCGGCTACCAACGCAAGCACGAGGACGATCGGCATTCCCACGAGAAGCACCGACGCCAGAACGCGAAGGTTTTCCGCCACCCCCGTGGTCACGTGCGCGAAAACAAGCTCGAAGCCGTACTCGGGAACCGTCCCGGATCTGATTTCATAAATCTCGCCGGAGGGTGATGTCCAGGAGTCGTACGGGCTGTCGTAACCGGCTTCAACGAATTCGCCCAGACCCGAGCGAGTCCACGCGCGTGTCTCGAGTTCGATAAGACCGTTTTTGGTCAACAGAAAGGGATACGCATCGCCGAGGTGCATGATGTCGTAGACATCACCGCCTGAGTTCACGAGGATCGTCATGACAAGAGTGTACCCGTGGTCGAGCCGGCTGCGGGCGGCTAATTCGAGTTTGCCTTTCATAAAGAAATAGACGCCCGTCGAACCCGCGGCAAGAATGAGAAAGAGAACCACCGCGTACCACATTGTGATCCGAAAACGAATACTCGAAGGTCGCATGATCAGCCTTCGTCCTTTTTCATTTCGAACCCCACACCGCGGATGGTCTTCAAAAGGTTCGTTGCAAACGGTGCGTCCACTTTGCGGCGAAGCCGCGTCACGTGGACGTCGATCACATTGTCTACCGCCGCCGTCCGCTCCTCGTCTTTCCACACATCGCGCGCGAGCATCTCGCGGGATACCACGTGTCCCTGGTGCCGCAACAGGTATTCGAGGAGTTCAAACTCCTTTGCCGTGAGCGCGATATCCTGACCGCCTCGCGTTACGCGACGGGTCACACAATCGAGATCGAGATCGGCAAGGACCAGTCGAAGCGTCTGGTCGGCACGGCCGCGGCGTGTCAACGCGCGAATCCGCGCAAGAAGTTCGGCGAAAGCGAATGGCTTTACGAGATAATCATCGGCGCCACTGTCGAGGCCTTTCACACGATCCTCGACGGCATCCCTCGCGGTGAGTATCAAAACGGGAGTGTCACAGTTTTTGTCACGAAGGGTGGAGAGTATTTCAAAACCGCTTCGGCCGGGAAGCATGAGATCGAGAAGAATCAGGTCGAACACCTGGGTGGTCGCGAGAAAAAAACCTTCCTCACCGGTAATCGCCACGGTCACATCGTAGTGCTCGGTCTCGAGCCCTTCGCGAACGGCGCGCGCTACCTTCGGTTCATCTTCAACGACGAGTATGTGCAACTAATATGTCCTCCCAATCCGGCGCGGGTTCGATATGTATTGTGTGAGTATAGTACAAAACACATCAATCACCCAAGAAGACCCGGCGCGTCAACGGCGGCGGATGCTCACCGAAATCCCCGCCGGGCTAACCTCGTGCAGTGTCGTTTCGAAATCAGGATCGTTCTTGATCGCGTCCAGGAAGTCGCGCATGTCGCGCGCCTGTGAACTCACGTTGTGAGCCGTGATCGCGCCCCCTGGGGCGACCCGCCCCTTCAACATTCCCCAGAACTTGATGTAGTCAGGTTTCCACGCGTCGATGAATACAAAATCAAAATCACCCTCGATCTTCAGTATCTCTTCGAAGGCGTCGGCGATTCGCGCGTCGATGGTGTCGTCTAGCCCGGCCTTTTCAAAATTTCCCCGGGCTTCCTTTCCACTCGCCGGATCGATTTCGAGCGTGATGACACGGCCGCCGGTCTCCCGGAACGCAAGTCCGAGCCAGAGCGTCGAGTACCCGTTGGATGTACCGATCTCGAGACCACGTTTGTAACCATTACGAATGATCATATCGTACAAGAACCGGCCGTCGCGTGCGGGGACGTTCATGCCACCATGTACGCGAGGAAGGTGCTCGAGCATCGGGAGCGCCTTTACGTCATCAATCCCATCGAACAGACCCGGAACCGTCGTACGCGGATCCGGCTTTTCAAACAGCGCGTCGTCAACATCGTTGTTGTGCGAGACCTCGTCGAAGACATACGTGCTCGACCCGCCCTTTCGGCCGAGGATGATACGATACGGAAATAGCACGCCATCGATTTCACGGAAGTCTTCAAGACCCCAGTGGTAACCGATCTGGACGAGCATCCCCGTTTCCACGTCGAAACGGAGAGTCTTTCGATCCTTGTCAGCGCCCGCGCCCCGCGGTTCGATGACATACACCGTTCGATTTGCTTGTTTCTCCTTCGCGACAAGAACCATTCCTGGAAAGTAGTCACGCATGTAAAGCGGCCCCTGTGGATTGAGGAACCATCCCAGTCTCGCGAACCGCATCTTCTCGGAATCTTTCACGCCGTCGAGCGTCTGCTCCCACCCTGTTGCTCCGTCACTACCGACCCGTTGTGTCCCGCCGGGTCCTTTGTGGATGAGCACCCAGCTCATTGGCGCTTTGGCATACGCCTCGAAGGGTATCGAGTCGCGTGGAGGATCGTGCCAGGAGAGATCAGTTACGAGCTGCCCCCGGCACGCCCGGGTCTGGAGCTTTTGCATGGCTTCGCGTCCGCCGCAGACTTCGATGAATTTCTCGATGACGGAATCGAGAGTCGGCAGCGGCTTCGCCGTGACCATCGTATTTCCGCCAACGACGACATCCATCTGCGGCCAGGCGGCCGAGCCCTGGGGTACCGGCATCTCTATGCGTGTCCACGCACGTCCTTCGTCTTCCACGAGTTTGGCCTGGGCGATAACCTTGCCGCCCGAGTGAACCTCTACCGGTGTGCCGACGAGTTCGCGGGCTCCACGAACCGTGGCGGTACACCCCTCGAAACGGATCTCACGATCGGCACGCATCAAAACCGCGTCACTCGGCTCTCCGGAAAGCCGGATCGCGTACATCGCCGTCGAATTCGAATGCGCGTCATAACTCGGGTACCAGGCGACACGAAGACTCGTCTTCCAATCCCCGTCATAATCGTTCGCCACAAATTGAAAACCCAGTTCGACACCTTCGGACGGGGTGACCCCGAGGTTCGACCACGGAAGCATCATCTCGACCGTGTAACCGTTTTTGGACACACGGCTCACCATCTCGGCGGTAAGATCGCCCGCGCCGGTTCCTTCCGGACGGTGGTCGTAAACCTTTTTACGCAGTTTTCCAAAGTCAGGATCCGCGCCGGACGCGACAACCACCTGGTACCGGTTGGACGAACCCACGCTCTCAGAAGCGAAGATCTCCACACAATCCATGCGCCAAAGACTTGAGAGTTCTTCGTTCTCGGCCGGCATGTCATCCGTAACCAGCGCGAGCACGACAAGCCCGTCATGGTTCCATCCGATTCTGAATTGCGCATCAAAATCATCGGCGGGAAGCACACGTCCATCCGGCGCCGCCAAAAACGCCACCCGAAACCCACCGTCACCCCAGTCTTCGCCCAGACCGTCGATCTTGATTTCATCCATTTTTGGAATATCGAACACATCTCCCGCGAACGCACCCGCACACCACACCATCACAGCGCAAAAGACCATCAACACAGCCATCATCCGTTTCATCTCAAACCTCCCATTAGAGTCCATCTATAGGATAGACACGAATCGGCGGCCATACCACTTAATGAATCCTTAAATTCCCGTCAGGATAGGATGGGGGTCTGTCCGAACCAGTGAAGCTATCGGACTTCGAGGAGTTCGATGTCGTAGATTAGTGTGGCGTTGGGCGGGACTTTCTTCCCAAATCCGTCTTCACCGTAACCGAGGAATGGGGGAATCACGAGTTTTCGCTTCCCGCCGGCGCGCATTGTGAGCAGTCCTTCGACAAGACCGCGGATCAGCCAGTCTTCCGTAAGCTCGAACTCGACGGGCCGCCCCCTGAGAGACGAACTGTCGAAGAGCGTCGCGTCGTCGAGGTATCCCGAATAATGAATAACAACCGTGCTCCCCAATTCGGGGAACTCTCCGTCGCCCGTGAGAAAATCCACAAACTGAAGGCCGCTCTTTGTCGTGTAAAACTCCATCCCAGCCTCGTTCCAGGGAAGCGGCAAGGGTTGGCCGGCCTCGATCTCAACCATCTCGACCTCAAACTTGACCCATGCGTCGCGGGGAACGACGCCGGGGCGGCCTTCGGCGCCAAAAGCAAGCTCCGGTGGAAGTATAAATATCCGCTTCGCACCCCTGCGCATCGAATAAACACCTTCCTCGAGCCCCGGCAGCAGTGTGTCCGTCCCCAACCTGAACTTCCTGGGATGCCCGAGCTTCGACGTCGAATCAAACTCGTCCCCATCGAGATACCATCCCGTATAATTGAGCGAGATGATGTCACCCTTCTTCGGGCTGGCGCCGTCCCCTTCAGCAAGCTCGATCACCTGGAGCCCCGATTCCGTGGTCCATTCGCTCTTTTTGTCGCAGGCGGTTGCGAGCGCGAAGAAGCAAAGTATGCAGATAGTCAAATTTCTCATCGATACGATCTTCTAAACTCAACAAAATACGGTCCACACCGGAACATCTCCGGCATGTCCTCAATGTAATCGATCTGACCCCGTGAAATCAAGCGATCAGAATCACTCAACCGGGCTCCCTGTTGGCGTTGACGGATACCAGATGGTCATCTAGTCTTGTTTGGGAATCGCGCTCTGAGAGCCAGAGCGTCACCTGCGTAAAACCTCCGGTCACCCGAGAAGGGGAGGACAAATTGCTGAGACCTCGCGGGGAATTGGTAAAGTTATTCAAAGAAATGACGGGCAAGTTTTTTTATCTCTTCTCGCTCCTCATCCTTCTGTTGATTCTCTACCCCTATGTTGGGCAGGGTGGTGCGGGCCGAATATTCATCGTCGCATTGTACATGACAATCCCGTTGGCGGGAATGTACGCGGTCAGTTTCAGCCGACCGGGACTCGTCGTATTGTTGATTTTGGGGATTCCGCTTGTCCTTACCGGAATCGATATCATTTTCGGCGCGGATCTGATTTCAATGACGATCGGCTACATTTCGGGCATCGCATTTTACGCTGTTTCTTCCGTTATCATTCTCGTCCACATCATCCGCGATAAGCGAATCCAGGCCGACACGCTTTACGGCGCCGTTTGCGTGTACTTGATGCTCGGTCTCACCTGGTACATGATCTACAGCTTCTTCGAGCACATCAATCCCGGCTCATTTTATTGCGGAGACGCACAAAATTTAAATGGCGTTCTGGACGGAGCGGATCTTCTTTACTTCAGTTTTGTAACACTAACCACTCTGGGATATGGCGATATCACGCCCGTTACCGAGCAGGTGAGATCGCTGTCATTTCTCGAGGCAGCGACGGGAACGCTCTATTCAGCGATACTTGTTGCCCGGCTCGTCGGTCTCTACACCGCGCAGTTTCAGGTCGATCACGCGGTCGCGGAAAAGGCGGAAGAAGCGGCGCGGGAAGATGAAAGCAGGGACACGCGCTGAAACTAATCGTGCTTGCGGCCGAGAATGATTTCCAACTGAACAAACAAGCTAAAATCAAATGACGCGCCGATCGGATGATACGTGGGCGACTGGCCAAGGAGATCGGTAAAGAGCAGGCTGCCCCGGATCCGCCGCTGCCAAAACCATTTTTGCGCCGCGGCGTCGAGACACACAAAACCATCGATCGTCCCGTTGTAGAGCCCGTCGGTCTGAGTCGCCGCGTCGCGGTAGTCATACCATTCCGTCCCACTCAGATATCCCAACCGCGCCCAGATGGTAAAACTCGAAACCGGCGAGAAGCTCGCGTACTGACGAAACTGGTGTGTCGGCACGGCGTCCCATTGTCGTTTGAAGAAATCATCACCCGAAACGGAGGACTGCAACCGATACGTTGTCCTGAGTTCCACGCGGCGATCCGGCCGGAATTTAAATACCGCCTCCCCACCAGCCATGGCGCCCCCTTCACCGGCGCGCAGATGGATCGGGCCGCCAAACGCCTGTTGGTCGGCGTCAAACGCGAACCGCTGATCCTCGAGCTGATAATCTTTAAATTCCCGGTAGAACGCGCTCACCCGCCAGTTGTACGCGCCACCAGGATCAAACGACCACGCACCGTCGAGAGTGATTTTTCTCGCCGTTTCCATGGGCGCGTCCGCGGTGACCGTAACGCCTGCATCATCAAGAAAACCGTAACCGCGCTCGCGCCAGAACCAGATGCGGCCATCGCGTTCGGGCCGCCGCTCGGCGTAAGCGAGAACCAGGTCAAATCGATGTCTGCGGCCTACGACGAACTCCGCCGCGGTCATCGCATCGAACGTGGCGTCGCCCTCCCCCGACGTTGCCGATACGGCAAATCGCTGGCGGTACCGCCGGGCGAACCCAATATCGGTGTCGGCAAAGAAACGCGTCAAAACAACATCGTTCTTGCTCAAGGCATAGCCGGTGACCGCCTCGTGCCTTTCGAAATTCACTCCGGCACGGTTCCGAGAGCGCCCAATCTCACCCGACAGGTCTAACTCGGCGCGAAACGTGTTGAGCCGCCAGTCAAAATTCAGATCGAACGCGTTTTGCCTGTAGCCCAGCTCGTTTTGATTGTAAACGAGCCGATAATCCAACCCCAGTCCCGGACTCAGCGTGTGATGACCGCGGACACCCGTGGTTGTCAGACGGCTGACGATGGGAATCTCGCGTCCGTATGGCTTGTAAAAAAAGTAGTCCTCAAGCTTCGAACTGCCGAAAAACCCGTGGAGCCAACCGCCAAAGAGCTTGCCTCCGGCTGCGGCGGCGCCACCACCCAATTCTATTTGAGGATACGCGCCCGAGGAAATCGCGAAGTTGCGGTAGCGTGTCGCCGAGTCGGTGGCGTAGTGCCGCTGACTGTTGAACTCCGCTCCGGCATAAACGTCGGTGGCGCCGTATGCCACATCGGCGGCATAGTCGGGACCGATCCTGTCGACATTCGGCGAGGAGTACTCCGTGTACCGGTACGGTCCGGGATCACCGCTTTCATTGCCCGAAAACGCCGCCCCGTGGACTTCGACCCCATTCCCCGCGCGTTTGGTGAAAATGTGGATGAGCCCGCCGTCGGCAAACTCTCCCTGGTAAAACTGCGGAACGCTTACCACTTCGACCGAATCGATCTGGCCCGCATTGACCGGGATCCGATTGAGGCTCGTAACCCCGAGAAGATTGATATCGACTCGTATCCCGTCGACCACGACAATCCACTGCTGCGTCTGCAGAACATCGAGGCCGCGCGGGCTTGACTGCCACGAAAAACCGTCGACCGTCACCGGCGCCCATCCGTCGATGAGGAGCATGATGTCGGAGAGCCTGGCAACGCCCGCTTCATCGAGAGCCTCGGCGTCGAAGACACGGCGGCCGATTCCCTCGGGCGCATCGTCCGCCGCGTAGAGTGCCCCGGCAACGACCGGCAACAAAATAATGATTACGGCCAGGAACCTCATTCGAGAAACTCCCGCAGCCAGTTTGGCGATTCGAATGTGTAGCTCACACCGCCCCCGATAAACAAGTAATTGATACGTTTGTGCGTGTAGATTCGCCGGTAGTCCCCGGTGACGAGGACCGACCAGCCGCGGCCGAGCGGATAGTCGAACCGCGTTTGAAGCCCAACCCCAATCTCGCTTTCTTTTTGTCCTTCTTCGGGAAGGTTGGGATCCTCGGTGTCCATGTGGGATCCTCCCGCCTGAACGCCGGCAAACCAGCGGACATCGAGCGGTAGCCGCCATTCGTATCCCCAACCAAGATACAAAAACGCCGTGCTAAAACTCAGGAGATCGTCCGTAACATTGTCGTTGTTAAAAAGGTGAACGCCGGCCTGAACGATCCCCGCATAGAACGGCGTCGAGAGTTCGAACCGCGCGCCATTTGTCGGTTTCCAAAATTGTTCGAAGGTGTCATCGGCGGAGCCGGTAATAAAGTGCGCCCCGAGCGTGATGGTTTCGAAAGGCTTCTTGTCCGGGTCGGCGTTGGCCCGCGCCGGACAAAGCGTTACCAGGAACGCCAAGAGACAGAATGACACAAAAGTGGACATTGGGAGTTTGAGGAGTGCGGGTAGTTTCATTATACGAGGGGGAGGTGCTCAGCCGCCCTCAGCCGAACAGCTTTCTCAATTTGTCCCCCAACTTGAGAAGTTTCAGTAGTTCTTCTTTTGGCATCTCGCGAACTTGTTCGTACGATTTCGTCATGATTTCGAAGAACTCGAGCATCTCCTGGAGCCTCTGCTTGGTGAACGTCTCGGCCGAAGGAGATTCGTTCAGCTCCGCGACGCTCTGTCGAAGGACGGCCAGCGTGGGATCGACCTCGCGGCGTTTTCGCCCATCGATGATCACCTTGAATAGCTCCCACACATCCTGCATCGATTCGTAGCGGTCTTTGCGGTCACCGAGAACGTGCCCAACGCTCACCAGCCCCCAGGTCTGGAGTTCCCTCAAGCTTGTGCTTACATTCGAACGCGCGACGGAGAGTGTGGTCGCAATCTCTTCAGCGGTAAGTGGATTGGGAGAGAGGTAGAGGAGGGCATGGATCTGGGCGACCGTCCGGCTGATTCCCCACCGGGTGCCCATTTCTCCCCAATGGAGAATAAATTTCTGTTCGGCAGGGGAAAGCTCGGGCATCTGTGATTTCTCCGATGGGTAGCTGTGTTTAACCGGTGGCTATCGCGGCATCGCCGCTGTGTTTGATTTCATCATAATAGAGATGATGGGCGGTGACAATCGGTTTAAGAACGGCACATCGGGAGTCGGAGGGATTGATGCGATCCACGCCAATCTGGTACGCTCTTCGGAGCATGACTGCCAACCAGACATCTGATGCCGACAGGCAGGCGGGCCTGTGCGCCCGGTGCCGCCACGTCCGGATTATCCGTTCTTCGAAGGGATCCGTCTTTTATATGTGCCGGCGGGCGGCCAACGACCCCCGCTTTTTGAGATACCCACCGCTTCCCGTGAGTGTGTGCGAGGGATTCGAGGCGAGTGACGACACGCCGACGGCGAAGCCCGAACACGCACCGGCTGAGAGGACGGCCGCACCGGTCGGCGGAGCCGAGCGCATCACCGCCATTGACGCCCTCAGGGGGTTCGCGCTTTTTGGCATCCTCGTTGTCAACATCGAAGGCTTTTCGATGAATGACGCGACATGGGTGAATCCGACCGCGTACGGCAGCCTCGAGGGTTTGAACTACTGGGCCTGGTATGCCAACGACCTGTTCTTCGAATACAAATTCATGGCGATATTCTCGATGCTCTTCGGCGCCGGCATTCTCCTTATGTCCGGCCGGACCGAGGCTAAGGGCGTACGGTCCGCCCCCCTCCACTACAGGCGGATGCTCGTTCTCCTGGTGATCGGACTGTGCCATGCGTACCTTTTCTGGAACGGCGACATCCTCGTGTGGTATTCGATGTGTGGTTTGCTTGTCTATCTTTT
The DNA here is from genome assembly GCA_963791045.1 of Candidatus Latescibacterota bacterium. Lineage (GTDB taxonomy): Bacteria > Krumholzibacteriota > Krumholzibacteriia > WVZY01 > WVZY01 > CAWBQK01. The sequence goes on along the minus strand of CAWBQK010000011.1, from coordinate 286,128 downwards.
TAGAAACCGCCGCGCGACGACCCTGATCGCCATGGGTATCGGAGGGCTGGCGGTCGGATCGGCCCTGTTTGTGGTCTCCGGGTGGTCGATGCCGCATTGGCCGCCCGAGGCGATGGCCGAGTTCGTCAAAGGGTTCAACCCGACTTCCGAAGACATCGCGCGGGATATCGCGGCGCACCGAGGCGGCTGGCTCAGTCAGGTTGCATTTCGTGCCCCCTACTCGCTGGGGATGCAGACGTCGGTGTTCTTTTTTTGGGGGATCTGGCGGGTGAGCGGCCTGATGCTCCTCGGAATGGGCCTGTTCAAGTCGGGAGTCCTGGCGGCAAGTCGATCCAACAGTTTCTATCTCGCTCTTCTTGGTGTGGGACTCCTCGTGGGGCTCCCCGTGGTCGGCTTTGGAATTCATCAGCAGTTCCGACACGACTGGGCGATTGAGTATTCTTTTTTCAAAGGCACACAATACAATTACTGGGGGAGTGTTCTCACGTGCCTGGGATACGCGGGCGGCATCATGCTCCTCGTCAACAACGGTGTGCTGACCCCACTCACTTCGCGTCTTGCCGCCGTGGGGCGAATGGCCCTGACCAACTATTTGATGCAAACGATCATTTGCACGACAATATTCTACGGCCACGGTTTTGGATTGTACGGACGGGTTGAACGAACCGAACAATTGCTTATCGTCCTGGCGATTTGTGCCTGCCAGCTCGTTCTTTCACCCCTCTGGCTCGGGAAATTCCGGTTCGGACCTATGGAGTGGGTGTGGCGATCGCTTACCTACGGCAAACGTCAGCCCTTTCGCCGCGCGTAACGGGACAAACGCGAGAATAAGACATTGACCTGAGCTTCCCTTTTCACCACATTGATATAGAACGGATTTCGCGTGTCGACGAGCGATTTTTGAAACCATTGACACGCCAGTCACCCCACGTTAAGCTACCCGCTGGGTAGAACCCCGTCTCGTTTCCCAGAGGACAGTCGATGCGAACGATTGTAATTATACTGCTCGCGGCCTTTTTTGTGGCCGGCTGTTCGACCAAACCGAAGGTTGTCAAAACCGATCCGTATCTCGTCCCCAAGAAGGAATTCAAGAACACGGTCAAGATCATCGCGCTGGCCCCGGTCACAATTACCGAGGGACTTCCCGATGCGGAGGCGATCCAGATCGAGTTTGAGGAGATGATCGAGGAGCGCCTCAGGAGTTACGGCTATACCGTTCTCCGCCCGGAGGAATATACGACCGTTTGGGAGAGAGTCTGTTCGCAGTTGGGCGGAATTCACGATCCGGATACGGGGCTCCGCAATCAGGTCAAATTGACACAGGCGATGTTCGCGACGCTCGACACGTTGAAAGCAGGTTTCGAGCTCAATGCCGTACTGATTCCGGATATTGTTGTGGTCGAGGCGGAGTTCGCCGCGGGCAACGCTGTTTGGGACGGCGCCTCGCAGCGGATTGACTCCGGCGGACCGATGTCATCGGTGTTCTCCGGTTCGCAGCGCGGAATTATCGGTGCGTTGTCGCTTATCGTCAGCATCCGGGACGAAGACGGGACCGAGCTTTATTCGAGCGCCGGCGGAATCGAGGCGCTATCGAGAATATCGGGGAAAGATTTTGAAAATGTCCCCCGGCAGGAATTGTTTACAAACCCCAAACGAAACAAAAAGGCCGTCGAGATCGCCCTCAAACCGCTCAAACGCTAACGCCGCATTTCAACTCTTCTTCGAATCTTCTTCTCCGGCGTAGAATATCACTGACCCACACGCTTGGAATGTGTATCCTGATGGGGTATGAACAGTTCCGTATTTATCGTCGTGCCTCTCTACAATGAAGGCGCCGTCATTGCATCATCCCTCGAGTCCCTTCTCGATAAAGGGTACTCGGTTGTGTGTGTTGACGACGCGTCCACCGACAACGGCCTCGCCGTCATCAGGTCGCTTCCCGTTTATTCGCTTCATCATGCCATAAATCTCGGTCAGGGGGCATCGCTCCAGACGGGGATGTCATTCGCTCTCTGCAAAAAGGCCGCGTACCTTGTCCACTTCGACGCCGACGGACAACACAACGCCGCCGACATTCCCGTTCTCCTTGAACCACTCGAGAAGGGCGAGGCGGATGTCGTTCTTGGCTCGCGCTTCCTTCGCGACGAGGATCGCGCCGCGGTCCCATCGGTGAAGAGGCTGCTGCTCAAGACAGGCGTTTTTGTAAACTGGGTTCTGACCGGAGTTCGGCTGACCGACGCTCACAACGGCTTTCGCGCAATGACGGCCGATGCCGCCCGCAAACTGGATCTTCAGGAGAATCGCTTTGCCCACGCTTCGGAGATCCTTGCGCAGATCCGGCACAACAAACTCAGAGTTGTCGAACGCCCAACGGCAATCGTTTATACTGACTATTCCAGGGCCAAAGGCCAATCGATGTGGAACTCGATCAAGATCGTGATGGACATGTTGCTGAGGAGGATTTTTCGATGAGACCGGTCCAATTTATTCTCATCGTGTTGTTGATCGCCGGGACTTACGCGTATTTCAGCCGCCTTCGCACCGGTGTGCTCGATCGTTTGATCGTTTTATTTTTTGCGGCCCTGGGTATTGTTATGACCGTCGTTCCCGATTTTACCACGACAGTGGCGAACGCCGTTGGCGTCGGCCGCGGCGTCGATTTGTTTTTTTATCTGACCATTCTCGGTCTTGCCTTTGTGTGCATGCTGCTGTATTCGCGAATACGCGAACTCCAGGAGTCGATAACCGAACTGACACGCGCCCTCGCCATCAAAAGGGCGGATACGCCGGAAGGCGAAAACACGGAATCGTCCAAGTAGATTCAACCATGGGAGGCTTCACCATCAAACGCGCATTCGACTTTCACAAGAACATGATCTGGCCGGTGACGGCATTCGTGGCCGTCGCCCTCTTCGCGGGAGCGGCCGGGGGAACCGAAAAATCCAATAATCCGTACCCCGTTGATAAACGCGTAGATGAATGCACTATTATTACGGTCGGCAAAAAGGCGTCCGCCGACGGTTCCGTTATGACATCACACACATGTGACAGCCATCGGACGCGTTCGTGGTTCAACATTGTCCCGGCAAAAAAGCACAAGAAGGGCTCGATGGCGACGATGGTCAGGCGGATGAAATGCGATACGCTGGCCATGCCCGGCTACATGCACCCGACCGTCGGAGAAATCCCACAAGCTGAATATACACATGGGTTTATAAATACAGCGTATCCATGCATGAACGACAAACAGCTCGCGATAGGTGAATCCACTTTTGGCGGGCGCGAGTCGCTCCAATCCGACAACGGGCTTATCGACTGCCAGCAGCTCGTTCAGCTTCTCCTCGAACGCTGTGAAACGGCGAGGGAAGCAGTGAAAATGGCGGGCGAACTGACCGAGAAATATGGATGGACGGATGTCGGCGAGTGTCTTTCGTTCTGCGATCCCGACGAGGCATGGCATTTCGAAGTCACAGGCGCCGGCAAGGGCAACCGCGGCTCGATTTGGGCCGCTCAGCGTGTGCCCGATGACGAGGTGTGTGTAAGCGCCAACGCGAGCCGGATCCATACAATCGACTTCGAGGATACCGAGTATTTCATGGCGGCCAAACACGTCACAACCATGGCGCAGGACAGCGGATGGTGGAATCCGGAAGAGGGTCCGTTTAGTTACTGTTACTCGTACGATCCGGATGGCCGGCGGTCGTACGCCGCAACGCGGCGGGAGTGGCGCGTTCTCGACCTGAGCGCGCCGTCAGCCGGTCTTCACGCCAATTCGAACCTGTTCCCTTTCTCGGTCAAACCGGACACGCTCATCACCCTCGAAAAGATGGTCCGGATGTTTCAGGATTACTATGAGGGCACCGATTATAATTTCGTCAAAAACATCACGTGGGTAAACGAGGATGGAAAACACGAAATCTCCCCGCTGGCCAACCCGTTCATGCCCTACGACATGAATAAGATATTCGACATAAACGGCGGTTGGAGCTGGCGCGGCGAGAGAACGATCGCACGCTGGTACACGATGTATGCCACGATCACCCAGTCGCGCGACTGGCTCCCCGACGAGGTCGGCGGAGTCTCATGGATAGGGATGGATAATGTCGCGTCTTCGATTTATGTCCCGATCTACTGTTCGGTGACCGATGTCTCGGATTTCTACAAGACACCGGGAAGGGTAACCGGATATACCCATGATTCGGCGTGGTGGGCGTTCAACCGTCTGGGCACATTGACCGCGCAGCGTTGGGGCGACATGCGCCACGACGTCACCGCCGTATGGGGACCGATGCAAAAAGAACTGTTCGACAACCAGGCGGCCGTCGAGTCAGAAGCGGTCCGACTCCTGGAGAAGAACGACAAAAAAGCACGAAAATATCTGACCGAATACGGAATCGAGTGGGGAGATCGAGTGGTTGAGAGGGCCTGGACACTCGGCGACGAGCTTTGGACAAAGTACGACGAAAAATTCTAAGTAATTCTCTGTAGGGATTTACGCTCGTCAAGCCCCGAACCCGTGCGAGCGGCATCCACCGCCATCGCCGCACAAACCGGCGAACGATTGCGTTTTCAACAATGGCCTTCATTGATCGAATCGTGATGACTGGCGCTGGTTGTCGCTCGCTCTCATTTCAGGCTGTTTGACATTCACACCCGGGAGGAACCGTGAAATCACGACATATTTGTGCGGCGCTGCTGCTCTTCATCTGCGGGACATCGTTCGCGGTCGACATGAAGGATGTCAAGTTTGGCGGCGAGGTACGGATGCGCGGGTACTATCTCAATAACATGTGGGACTTCGACGACTCGAACAACTGGGACCAGTGGACCACATTCCGGCAACGGACCCGTATATTCTTTTCGGTCGACGTCGACGAGGATATTCAGGCATACATTCGTTTTGGAAATCAGAATTTCGGCGAGGGCGTGACATACGACGGCCAGTGGGAATCGGACAACCGCAGCAATAAGTTTTTTGTCGACGCCGCCTATGTCGACATCCGCAATGTATTCGACAAACCGATCGACATTCGTTTCGGCAGACAGTCCGCGATGTACGGTGCGGGATGGGTGCTTTTCGACGGGCAGTCCCAGTTTGCTTCCACCTCATTGTATTTTGACGGGGTCAAACTCGCGTGGCGAATTCGCGAAGGCTTGAGCCTCGATGCGATGTATTTGAAGGAGAAAGAGAAAGCGCGCGACAACACGTCACCCGACGACATCACCATGGCCGGTCTCTATTTCACGGCGGACTACTCCAACCCTGTCGGTAAGCAGGAAGTCTACGCGCTCAACCGACACGACGAGCTGATCGGCAAGGACATCTACATGGCCGGGGCTCGGCTCTCGAAGACCTACGGAATCGGATTTGACTACCAGGCCGAGGGCGCGTGGCAGATGGGGAAATTCATGACGGGAGTCGATCAGGACGCATACGGTTTCAAACTCGACGCCGGTTTCCGGTTCAAAGAAGTCGCGACTCGGCCTCGGCTGTGGGGACAGTTTGTGAGATTATCCGGGGACCATTCGTGCACGGAAGACAAGAACGAGGCTTGGGACGTGTTCTATGGCGGTTGGCCGCAGTACGGCGATCTTCTCGTTTGGAAATACGTCAATGTCGGTTCGAATAACTCGATCGCGATCTATGATCCAAAGTACAATTCCGGGAGCACGGTCGGCGGCGAGGCGGTCTATTCGAATTTCAATATGTTCGGCGGCGGAATCGGCTTTCAGCCAATCGAATCGTTGACGGCGCGGCTGTCTTATTCGAAAATCTTCGTGGATCGGTACACGGCGGGAACCAGCGATGATTTTGGGGATTACTATCAGTTCTTCGGAAAGTACCGATATTCAAAACACGTCTCAGTCGCTGTTTACGCCGCCATGATCGACCCCGGAAGCGCGTTTGTCGACCGGAATGACCCCGCGACCGAGGCGTTCTGGGAAGTCGATCTCGATTTTTGATTCTTGTGGACGGGTTGGCGTTCACTGGACGACACGCGGCGGCGGGCGGGCACATTCCAGGAAGGGTTAACGAATGATCGTCAAAGTGGTTGTTATAGTCCTGTACGCGGTGATGATAATCGCGGTGGGCGTGGTTGGGATGCGAAGGACGCGTTCGTTCTCGGACTTCTTTCTTGGCGGCGGTAACGTCGGCCCGTGGATGACGGCGTTTACGTACGCGACGGCATACTTTTCCGCCGTCTTGTTCATTGGCTTCGCGGGCAAAATCGGATGGGGTTTCGGGTATTCGGGCCTCTGGATTGCCGTCGGGAACTCGTTGATCGGCGTGCTGGCCGTTTGGGGGCTCGTTGGCCATCGGATCAAAAAAATGTCGCTGGAGTACGACGTCCACACGATGCCCGAATTCCTGGAAAAACGGTACGGAAGCCGGTTCTTGAAACTCTTCGCCGCGCTGGCCATCTTTGTTTTCTTTGTCCCCTACTCAGCCGCTGTTTTCATGGGGCTGTCCTATCTCTTCAAATCAAATTTTAATATACAGTACACGTCGGCGCTGGCGTTGATGGGCTGGTTCACCGCCATGTATATGGTGATGGGCGGCTACCGGTCGATGGCGATGATCGATGTAGTATTCGGACAGATAATGATCGCCGGTGTCGTTATCCTGTTCGGATACACGCTCCACCATGGAGGCGGGCTCGCGAACATTACCCAGGGACTTACCCAAATTCATCCCGATCTGACGCGCGTCGTCGGCCCCCCGGGATGGTGGCCACTCTTCTGTCTTGTTTTTCTCACCAGTATCGCGCCGCTGGGGATGCCCCAACTGGTGCAAAAGTTCTACGCGATAAAGGACAAACGCTCGATACGAATCGGAATGATCGCGTCGACCCTTTTCGCGATCTTGATAGCGGGGATCGCGTACTTCGCGGGCGCGACCACGCGCCTTTTCTTGTCGCCGGAAAACGCGCCAGCCGCGTTCAACGACGGAAAGCCCGTGTTTGACGCGCTGATGCCGGAGCTTCTCGTCCAGGTTGTCCCGGAGTCACTCTCCGTGCTGATGCTGCTTCTCATCCTGTCCGCATCGATGTCGACTCTCGCCGCGTTGGTTCTCGTATCGAGCTCATCGGTTGTAAAAGATCTGTACGCGGGATTTATCGGCAAGAACGCCGACGACAAGAAACTCACTACGATGATGCGGATTTGCAGCACAATTTTTATCGCACTCTCTGTCGTGCTCGCGTATTTCAAACCGGCGACGATCGTCGCGATTCTTGCCGTGTCATGGGGCGCAATCGGATCCGTATTTCTCGGTCCATTTATTTGGGGGCTATTTACAAAAAAGGTCAACAAGGTCGGTGCGATCGCATCCGCAGTGCTCGGTCTCGGCACCTGCCTCGCGCTTTACATAAATGGTTCATCGTCACCCGAAGCAGGCACCATTGGTATGCTCGTCTCCCTCGTTGCAAACCCGCTGTTCAGCGCCATCGCTCCAAACAAACAATAGCCCGCATTCACATGTTTACGTTACAGCACAGGCTGCGGCAGCCACTCTGTCCAGGATTTGTCCATTATTTTCTATGTAATTTAATAGACAAAAGTGCGACTCATAAGCAGTACACAGATTGTGCATCAAGGCCAATTAAAAGTCGAGATACCTTAAGTTGTTACTAAATAAACCCTTGGAGATGAAATGATGGCTGGATATGTGGTTTTCGGCGCCTCGGGGGGAGTTGGGACAACGCTCACCCAACGGCTCCGTTCCCGAGGCGCCGACGTAGTCGCCGCCGGACGCGCCCCCGAGAAGATTGAGTTGCTCGCGCAGGCCACCGGGTCAATTCCAATGGTCGCCGACGCCACCGACGCCGGCCAGGTTGAAGGCCTGATCGCCGAATCCGCCGAAGCGCTTGGGGGAATCGCTGGAATCGTGAACTGTGTCGCTCCGGGAATGGTAGACACCCCGGCGACATCGCGAATCACGACGAGCGAAAGAGCGCTCAAGACTTCCACCGCGATGCACGCACTGGGGAGAATTGGAAAACCGGATGATGTGGCATCGATGATCGAATGGTTGTTAGCGCCAACAAACGATTGGGTGACGGGTCAGGTTTTTGGTGTCGATGGAGGGTTGGGAACATTAAGAACAAGGGGTACTTGATCGAGTTCTTCACCTCTTGACGCGATCCAAAGGCCGGGTTTGTGGTTAGTCATGGGGTTTTAAAACTCAGTGGGGATGACTATCCGAGGCCCGGCTTTTGATAATTGATAAAGAGCATCGCAACAATTCTAAAGGAACAAAATTAAAATCATCGTTACAGGAGCAACAGGTTTTGTCGGGAGACACTTGTGCGAGAAGCTGTCGGAGGCCGGGCATGTGATAACCGGTTTGACACGCAACGCCGAAGTCACACGACGCGAAAACACTTATGTTGACCGTTTCGTCGAATGGGATCCAATCAATGCGGACCTGTCCCCTTCAATTCTCGAGGGGGCGGACGCAATAATTCATCTCGCGGGAGAAAGCGTCGTCGGTCTTTGGACCCCCGCGAAGAAGCGTGCGATTAGAGAGAGTCGGGTTGCGGGAACCATGAAGCTCGTTTCGGCACTCGGGAAAGTCTCCCTTCGCCCGAGAGTGCTGATCACTGCGAGCGGAGTGGGCTACTACGGCAGTCGGGACGACGACCGGCTGACGGAAAACTCGTCTCCACACGGAGGAGATTTTCTGTCCGAAGTCTGCCAGGAATGGGAATTCGAGGCCATGAAAGCAACGAAAATGGGCGTACGCGTCGTCCCCGTTCGAATCGGCCTCGTACTTGGCCGGGGCGGCGGGATGCTCCAATCGCTGCTCACTGCGGCTCGAGCCGGATTGTTCGGCCGCATGGGCGGCGGAGCGCAGTGGTGGCCCTGGGTTCACATCGAAGACGTTGCCCGATTGATTATTTTTGCTCTGGGAAGCGGGATAAACGGGCCTCTCAACGCAGTCGCGCCCCATCCCGTCGGGTCAGGCCGAATTCACTGAATCTCTTTCACGCGCTATCGAAAAGCGGCCGCTGGTCAACATACCGCGGTTCATTCTCAGGCTTTTCGGGGGGATAGCATCAGAAGTCCTAAACAGCAAAAGAGTTCTCCCCGAAAAGCCGCTCGCCAACGGGTTCGCGTTTGCCTATCCTAAGCTGGACGCAGCGCTCAAGGACATATTGGACGGCCCGTCGCGCCGGATCCAAATAGACAAAAATGGCACTAGACCACTGTCGCGTCCTGATTTCGGTTCAAAACTAATAAGGCAAAGGGATGGCGCATGAAGACCCACACCTTGAACACCGAGATATGGCTACCGCGACCAGTTGAAGAAGTCTTCCCCTTTTTTGCAGACGCGGGCAATCTTCAAAAGATCACGCCGCCATGGCTGGATTTCCGTGTTGTCACACCCGGTAAAATTGAAATGAAACCTGTTTGTCAGTTGCCTCCTGACTCCCACTAAGACCCTTCCATTTACGGGGAAAAGTTCGCGAACCCGTTGACCTTTGGGAGCCAGGGAAAGTAATATTATTGCGCCTGGGACTACACTGTTTTTGAAGAACCACTGGAAGAGGCAACCGATATGCAAAAGGTGGTGATCGACTTAGTCGTCCGCTCGGCCTGGACAGACAAATCAATGGCTGCCGAGTCCGGCGAAACACTCAATATGGACAGCAAGAAGCTCTGGACTCCCAGGTTGCAGGTGGTCGGCAACAAGGGGATGAGGGAAATCACCGGTGATTGGGTAGCGGTGAGACCGGACGGCAAGGCAGAGCAACGAACCAGATATGTCGGTTCTTTGTCTTCTCGCATGAACCTTACCGATTTTCCGCTCGACCAACAAATTGTCAAAATCGAGTTGGTTGCGGGGAGCCGAGAACCCGTAGAATTAGAAATCGATCAGTCAAGCACCGGCAAAGCTTCCACGCTCACAGTCGCCGACTGGGAGGTCGGTGAGGGGAACGCCTACAACAGCACTTATAAAATAGTCGATCGGGAGCTCCCGTCGGCCGTTTATGAGATCGCCGTGACCAGGTATTTTGCGTTCTATTTGTGGAAGGTGATCGTTCCCCTTGCCCTGATTGTGTTCATGTCGTGGACGGTTTTCTGGATCGATCCGAGCGCTTTCGGGCCGCAAATCGGGGCCGCTACGGCGTCGATGCTCACCTTGATCGCCTATCGCTTTGCACTGGGGAACCTGGTTCCAAAAATTTCGTATTTCACCCGTATGGACATATTTATTACCGGGGCCACCATTATGGTGTTTTTTGCCCTCCTCCAGGCCATTGTGACGAGCCGATTGGCGGCAGGCAACAAGCCCGTTCTCGCGCAGAAAATGGACGACGTTTGTCGCTGGTTTTTCCCCTTAGTGTTCGTCTGCCTGGTTGCCTATTCTTTTGTGGCCTGAGAGTCACGGATCAGATTTCGGCCTATAACACAGGCGAGGTTCTTGTATGCCCATCGCAGACGAACCCCTTTTCCCGCGGAGACCTCCGCATGAGCTGGATCCAGACGAGAACGAGTCCGGGCTTGGCCCAAAAATCCAACGGCTGGTGAAGGATCAGCTTTACGGCGTCTTGTGCACTCAGGGTCACGGCCAACCGTATGGGTCAATGGTGGCTTTCGCATTCTCCGAGGACCTTTCATACGCTGTTTTTACCACTCCGGTCGCCACACGCAAATATCGTCTTTTGACCGAGTGCGATCACGTGGCCCTTGTCGTGGATAACCGTCCTTTATACCCCAACGACATGATGAAGGTTGAGGCCGTGACGGCAACGGGCAAGGTGACCAATGTCGACCGCGGACCCCTTTTTGAAGAATACGCTCGGCTACTTACAAATCGTCATCCCCAACTCGGTTCATTCGTCACGGTGTCGTCGTGCGCGCTTTTTCGAATCGACGTATTCCGATTCTTTCACGTGACCCGATTTCAGGAGGTAGGCCAATGGGTGCCCCCATCCCATGGGTAATTCCTCTTGCGGAAGCCGCGTCAACCAGCGAACAATGGATCGGCGGCAAAGCGGCTAAACTCTCCAAACTCATCGATGCGGGTTACAAAGTCCCTGATGGTTTCTGTATTTCGACAGAAGCCTATCGCCGGTTTCTCGAGCATGGAAAACTCAAAAAAGTGATCGAAATGGAGATCCGGCGCAAATCAATGTCGAACATGCGGTGGGAAGAAATATGGGATGCCGCGCTCAGAATCAGAACAGCTTTTTTGCGAAGTGGTATTCCCGAAGATGTGTCGCGAATGATCCTGAAATCGTACCGGGAACTCGCTGAAATCTCTCCTGGCAGCGGACCTCGTGTCTCGCTCGCCGTTCGTTCGTCCGCCATTGGAGAGGACTCTGAGACAAAATCGTATGCGGGACTTCATGAATCCGTCGTTGGTGTAATGGGTGACGAAGCCCTGCTCGATGCCGTTCGAATTGTATGGGCGTCGTTGTGGTCTGACGCAGCGCTTCTCTACCGTCGGGAGATCGAGCTCGACGCAGGGGAAAGCGCCATGGCCGTCGTCGTGCAAACACTCGTGACCACAGACAGATCCGGAGTGGGTTTTGGGAGAGACCCCAGAAATCCGGGAGAGGATAAACAAATTATCGAAGCGGTTCCTGGGCTGTGCCAGGACCTGGTCGACGGCGCCGTCGATCCCGACCGATGGTTTGTGCGCCGGTCCGACGGCGAGATCATCGAGTACCGACGGGGCGAACGCGGCGACACCAACGCCGCTCCGATTCTCGATAATGGGGATGTCTCTCTGGTTCACCAAACGCTCCGAGACATCGAAAAGCAATTCGGTTGGCCCCCTGACATCGAATGGACCGGAAGAAGGAACGATTTCACCGTGCTCCAGGCACGCCCGGTAACGGCCTCGCATCCCCAGGACAAGGATGATCAGCGCGAATGGTATCTGTCGCTCCGTCCGGGCAAGTCAAAGCTCAAAGCGCTTTGTGCGCGGGTAACGGAGGAGTTGATTCCTGCGCTCGAAGCCGAGGGGCTGCGGCTCGCTAAAGATCCGATCGAAGACTTCGATGACGAAGCGCTCGCCGATGCCATCGATTCCCGTTTCGAAACACACGCGCGTTGGAAAAAGATTTATTGGGACGAGTTCATTCCCTTTGCCCACGGTGTCCGGCAGTTGGGGCAGTATTACAATGACGTCGTCAAGCCCAGCGACTCGTATGAGTTTATCGGCATCTTGCGAAACCAACCAATGATTGCGGCGGAGCGAAACGCGGCCCTGAACAAACTCGCGATGATTCTGACAAAACATCCAGCACTCTTCGAAAAACTTGAACGCGCAGCGGAATCAGCCGAGTCACTTACACCGGAAACCTGGGCATCGTTTCGAAAAACACTAAGTGGTCTCGAAGGTGGCCTGGAGTTCGGTGACGAATTCGATCGATTCTGCAATCAATTTATGGGCGTCGTTTATGGTGGAGAGGCCCTCGACACCAGACCGGATATTGTACTTCATACCGTGGTCGAGTTGACCCAAACGGAAGCCGCAACCGGCACCGGCGTGCCGCATAACGCGGGCAGCGCAGGTGAGCTCGAAAAACGTCTGCTTGACGCTGTCGGGCCGTCTCGCCACGAAGAAGCCAAATCGGTCATCGAGATCGCGCGGTTGAGTTGGAAACTGCGCGATGACGATAACGTTCTTCTTGGCCGTGTCGAAAAACAACTCCTGCGTGCGGCAGGCACCGCAGCCAAAAGGCTCAAGAAATCTGGCCGTCTCGCGCACGGGGCGACAATAACCTTAGAATCATCGCCGGCATTGAGCGCGGCGCTTCGAGACGATAGTGGCGGCACGATCGTTCTTGAAGAACCGGGCAAAACTGCTGCTCAGTCGCGTACCGCAAAAAAGGGAGAGAAACCCCGCCAGATCGTGGGACAGCCGGCGGCGCCCGGGCTCGCCACCGCAAAGGCTCGCCGCGTTCTCGGCCCCGGAGATCTCAAAGCGTTCCACGCCGGAGAGATTCTGGTATGCGATGCAATACAGCCAACGATGTCACACGTTGTTCCGTTGGCGGCCGCTATCGTCGAACGTCGAGGGGGAATGCTCATTCACGGCGCGATTATCGCAAGAGAACTTGGGATTCCGTGCGTCAACGGCGTGAGCGACAATATTCTCGCAATCACCAACGGTGAAATCGTAACGGTCGACGGGCATCTCGGAATCGTGACAATTGGTCCACCCGAATTCGATCTCGAGACCGGAATCATTGAGGGATCGTGATCCCCCGCAACACGCGGAACCTATTCAAAAAAACTTTTTGACTCACAGGAAAGAACGGAAACTAATTCGATGGTCCAAAAATCCTTTGACTCTGCGATCGCCGTCATCGGCGCAGGACTCTCGGGACTCACTGCGGCACGTCATCTCTCAGACGCCGGTTGCAGGGTTCACGTTTTTGACAAGGCCCGGGGGCCAGGAGGGCGAATGTCCACCCGGCGGCAGGACGGTTATGAATTTGACCATGGAGCGCAGTACTTCACCGTCCGCGGCGAGACGTTTCGTGACACGGTCAACCGGTGGCGCTCCTTGGGGATGGTTGACGTTTGGCGAGGCCGGATTGTCAATATAACCAGCGGCGTGGTTCGATCCGATTTCGTCGAAGTGGAGAGGCTTGTGCCGGTGCCGAAAATGAACGCGTTGTGCCGCGAACTATCGAATTCTGTGCCCGTCACTTTTGACACACGGGTGTCCAGGATCAAACGGACGGACGGAGCCTGGATTGTCTTTTCGGAGACGCAGCGTGAACCTGGACGTTTTGATCGCATTATCATTACGGCGCCTCCGGAACAAACACTCGATTTGCTCCCAGGTGCTAGCAGTCTTTCACACCGGGTCGCAAAGGCCGAGATGCTCCCCTGTTGGACGGTGATGATCGCATTCAATGATCGCATCGATGTTGACTGGGACGCCGCGTTCGCCTTCGAATCACCGATTTCATGGGTCGCGCGAAATCGATCAAAACCAGGCCGCCCTGACAAAGAAACATGGGTGATTCACGGATCTCCCGAATGGTCCGAGGCCCACATCGAAACCGATGCCAAGACTGTGGGCGGAGAGCTCGCTACCGCTTTCTTCGAGGCGATCGGTTTGCCGCAGGTGACACCTGAATTCCTGGCCATTCATCGTTGGCGGTTTGCCAAAACCAAAAAAGCGCTGGGGGAGGAGAATCTCTACGATCCTGCTCTTGGAATCGGTGTCTGCGGGGACTGGTGCCTCGGCGATCGTGTTGAGGACGCTTTTATGAGCGGGCACATGCTGGCTGAAACAATACTCGAATCGCTCTAGCATTCATTTGTGCGTTCCATCGCACTGGGCCAACAAAAAGGGAGCGGGCTCTTCGCCCGCTCCCTTTTCAGCTATCGAAGCAATAAGATCCGATCGCTACTTGAGCATCACGACCTTTTTGGTCATCTGCTGGCTGCCGGCAACAAGGCGCACAAAGTACACACCCGTGGCTGCCTGGCTTCCAACATCGTCGCGTCCATCCCATACGGCCTGGTGGACACCCGCCGGCATGCTTTCATTCTTGAGCGTGCGAACGAGCTTGCCCGTGGCGTCATAGATTCGGAGCGTTACGGTCTCCGAAGTCAACAGGGTGAACGGAACGGTCGTCGTCGGGTTGAACGGGTTCGGGTAGGCTTCACCCAGCGCCGTCACCGTTGGGGTGTCCGCATCGCGGTCACCCGGCGTGCCGCCACCGAGACCACCCGTGCGGCCCAGTGTAACTGTCGGCACCAGCGGCACCGGCTCACCCAACTCGAAGATATTCGGCACAAGGTAATCGGTGCCGTCGGCGCCGACATAGTGAAGACCAATCGCGCCATAGTTCTCGTCGATGGCAACCGAACCGTCTGTCGTCGGTGTCGAATCATCGAGAATCAAATTGACGGCCTGGGCCGAGTAATACACGGCGAGGTCCATCATACCATCGACATTGTTGTCAATGAGCTTGTGTTCGATGGGAGTCGTGACGCCCTTGACGTTTCCAACGTACATCCTGGACACATCGAGGGTCGTCGCGTCGAACGCCTGGACACCGTCGTCGCTCTGCTGCCGTGACGGAACTATAAGTACGAACTTGTCAAGCGCCGGGTCGAACCCGAGGCCCGTGGTTTCAAATCCTGACGAAGCGCACGCAAAGCCCGACTGATCGTGCGGGACATGAACTTCGACGGTATCGCTGGCCGTGTTTCCGACGCAGTCACTCGCCGTATAAACGATCGAGTAGATACGGCCGTCACCCTTGCCGCTCCGCTCCGAACGAAGCTGGAACGAGGTGTCGTCGGCGCCGAAATTCGCGGCCTGGATGTCATCGACGGTGTTGCCGTCGCCCTTACCGTTGTCCGGCTCGTTACTTGTTATCGAAGTGAGCACGAATGTTGGGAATTCACAGCAGATATCCGTAGCAACCACCGTGGCTCCGATGTCGGCCATTTTGTGGTTGGGTGGCCAGAGGCGATCGCGGTCGAGTGTCACCGTGATTTCCGGCGGCGTTGTGTCTTCGACGGTTACCGATGTCGTGCACGCCGCCGCGTTCCCATTGCAGTCCGTTGCCGTAAATATCACGTCAGTGGTCCCCATGGGGAAACAATCCGGGGCGTCGTTGGTAATCGTCACGTCGCCTCCGCAACACACGTCGCTCGCCGACACGCCGGCAAAGAAAGCGGTGAGTTGCGCGTCATCCTTTGGCACACCGCAGAAACCGACACACTCAACCGTGTCGGCGGGCGCGCAAGTGATCGACGGGGCCGTGGTGTCGACGACATCGACATACATCGTGTCGCTGTCCGTCAATGCGCCGTCCGAGACGGTGAGAACTACCATGGTCTGTCCAAAAGAGAAACCGCCGGTCGGCGTGGCCGACGTCGCGTCATCAAAAGTCACGCCGGTAGCCACCCAAACAAAGCTAAGCGAAACGCCCTCGGGATCGCTCGAACCAGTGCCGTCGAGCGTCACATCGGTCGTCGTCGGAGAGGCACATTCAACCGTCTTGTCCTGGCCGGCGTCCGCTTCCGGAGGACACCCGCGGGTGAGCAGATTCGGACGGAGAACGAGAAGCGTGCTGAGCGCACGGGCCTCGCCCTGAGGGCTGATCGTCGTACGGCAAGCCTTCGGCGCATAGGACATGAGTTGACTCGTGTCGGGTGTGTAAGAGTCCCCGTTACCATCTGTCTCCGTACCGTAGTAGACGCAGTCGGCGCCAATGTTCTGACTTCCACCGGAAGTCCTCAGCGTCGGATCGGCTGGTGTGTCGCAGAGAAGGTCGCCTGTGGTCCCACAATTTGAACCGTCGACGAGTTCGTCTCCAAACGCCGTCTCGTGTGTGTGGTAGAGATCGAAGTAGTGGCCTATCTCGTGTGGAAAACTCGACGGATTGGAGGAGACACCGGTGCAACCATTCGCCATCGCGATTCCCTGAACCGGGTTCGTTGTGAACGAAGAAATGCCGCAGAGCCCACCATTTTCGTTGCTCAGGTTCGGCGTGAAATAGATGTTGATCGCGTCGGCGACAACATTTTCGCCTTTGAGCGCGGCGATTTCCGCATTGGTGTTGATGTTGTAGTAGTAATCATCGTCGTCAATGTAATCGACGCTCAAAACATAGTACGAAATTCCCGTGTTCGCATAATAGGCGTTGGCATCGAGCATCGCCTGGTCCAGCTGCGACATCGGGAGACCGCCGGTTCCTTCGTCCGTACGAACGATATGCGCGGCAATCGGCACGCACATCGATGCCGGGACCACTGGGGGAGCCAGCATCGGGGGTTCATTGGCCCATCGAGCCTTGAACGCCGCCGCTTCTTCGGGTGTTACGGCCGATCCACAGTCAAGAAACGGAACTTCCGACACCGCGTTCTGTGGTGTAAACCACGCGGGCGCCAGGAATACGATGAAAGCTACGAGTGCAATGAGTCCAATTTTGAATCTCAAGCGCATGCGCTTTCCTCCTTACAAAGAGGGTGGGGGTTGACGATGAGTGTTGGGCGATACAACCGACAAAAATAAAATAACGCGCTGCCAAAACATTCCACAAAAGGTTTCGCAGAGACAACGTTGCCCATCCCCTCAAAACCCGGAGTTCGGCAAAGCAATGAAATATTTTTGATCGGTCAAGAGCTGCACCATTGATATGGTGGAGGGAGGCTACACTTTATATTTTGCGAGTGTCAACACAAAACACGTGATTAACCGCATTCTAATGCAACAAACTCACACTCCATGGAGAAACATTTCACAAACACAACGACGAATTACTTTGTCGTAGTGTTTTCACTATTGTGAACCTCTGATTGTTAGAAGTATGCTTGGATAACCAAATTTTTATGTTGTAGAATATTTGTGGCCCGACACCATGCGTTGTTAATATTGAACCAGGTATAACATACTCATTACGTTCAAAGAATTTTTTGACGCAGAGGCCTTGACCGAAATTGGAGAAGTTAATGAGAAGAATCTCACGATGTATTTTGCTTTCGAGTTGTACGGCTTTGCTTTCTTTGGCGTTTTGTATCGTCGGCTGCAACATCGCCGGATCGAAAAGTGAAGAGAGCCCCCAGATCGACGTCAAATGCGATGTAGATCTTAAGCTTACGGAACGGTCCGGTTTTGTGGTAGACTGGAACGATATCCAGCAGGCCTGGATCGCCGCTGTCGAAGAAGACAGGCTTGTGCTTACGCGGCGGGGGATGTGTGGTGATGAATGTGCGTTTGAAGATCGGATCGTTCTCTCCGGCCTATCGGGAGATTGCCCCGGATTTGTGTCCGCGACAACGGCAATAACCGACGAAGGCGGCGCACTCGGTCCGGCGACCACAGTTGAAACCGCTCTCAACGGCACACTGAAGATCCAGGACTGGGATTCCAAAAAAGGAATATTTAGCGGCCACCTCGAGAGCGAGGTTAATCTGACGTTCTTCGTGACGATTTCAGAAGAGTGACCAGACAATTAGTCCCTCATCCCCTCGCTCGAGCACAGACAACACAGGAAAAATGCTGCCATCTTTTGAAGAGTTGCTCGCCGGGGAGAGAACAAAACTTTCCAACGCGATTGATCTTGGGCGCTCACGCGACGGTCGATCCGTAACGGGCTACCGGTTTGGCTCCGGGCTGACCAGAGTCAGTCTCATCGCCGGTTGCCATGCGGATGAACCCGTCGGCCCGCGTCTGCTCGACAACCTCGTCAGGTATCTCTCGCAGGCTTCTCCCTCCTCTTCTGTCCTTTCTGAATTCGAGTGGTGGATCGTCCCGAACGCAAACCCCGATGGGGCGGAACGGAACCGCGCATGGTTCGACGGAGATCCGGATCGATACGATCTCGCCGCCTACCTTCGTCATGTCGTCCGGGAGCTTCCTGGCGACGATATCGAATTCGCGTTTCCACGCGCTCAAAACGATGACGGCGCACGGCCCGAAAACCGCGCCATCTTCGAATGGTGGCAGACCGCGGAAGCACCCTTTGACCTTCACGTGTCGCTCCACGGGATGGCGTTTGGCGGCGGCCCGTGGTTTCTAATCGATTCCGCCTGGGCGATGCGCTGCGAAGCCATAAGAAACAACTGCGGCGCGGCCGTACGGAGAATGGGATACGCGCTCCACGACGTTCAGCGTAACGGCGAAAAGGGATTTGAGCGAATCGAGAGGGGTTTTTGCACGAGACCCGATTCAAAAGCGATGGTCGCGTATTTCAACAAGCTCGGAGACTCCGACACGGCAAGAAGGTTTCGTCCGAGTTCGATGGAAACAATCCGCTCGTACGGCGGAGACCCGTTGACAATCGTTACCGAGGTGCCGTTGTTTATTCTTCCCGGTGTCGGCGAGACCATCGACCCAACCGATCCGGCGGCGGACAGCTGGCGGGAGAAGATCATCGATTGGCAATCGCGACTGCGCGATGGCGACGCCACCGCGGTTGAATCCGAGATCGAGGCGTCGGATCTGCGACCGGTGCCCGTCGTCGATCAGATGAATCTCCAGTGGACCGTGATCCGTTCCGGCGTCGAACAACTCTTCACGCAAAAGACACGTCAGGACTCAGCCGTGCTCGTACCCGTCTATCGGACGGAGGACGGTGATCTTCGAATCATCCTCGTCCGAAGATCCAACGAGGGCGTCCACGGCGGACAACTCGCGTTCCCCGGCGGCAAACCCGTCGACGAGGATACGTCACTGCTTGACACGGCGCTACGCGAAGCGTATGAAGAAATCGGAATCAACCCCACGGCGGTCAAGATCCTCTCGACACTCCCAATCGTCGACACCGTGACAACCGGCTTCCAGATCCATCCCTTCCTTGGGAAGATTCGCCCCGCCAACCCGTGGCGGCGCGATGAGAGAGAAATCGAAGAAATCCTCGACATAAGCGTCACCGACCTCAACCCCGACAATCACGATGAAGAAATGTGGACCTTCCCCGAATGGCCCGAACCAAGGAAAGTCGCGTTTTACCGGATCGGCGAATACAAACTCTGGGGCGCCACCTACCGGATCATCCAACCGCTTCTCTCTCGGCTCGCCGCGGGCGAATGGGCGATCGATCCCCCCGGACCATCCTCACCGCGGCCGAATCGGCGGCGTTAGACAAATCGCGGCGACACCCAGGCGTTCCATTGCGGTCATGAAATCAATCGTCGGTTGACTTTCCGCCGAATTCTTTGCGGAGAGCCTCGGTGTCCCACCCAACGTCCCTTTCCTGGCCTTTACCCTCGAGCTCCAACAGCAGTATTTGCTCGAGATCTTTGATTCGTTGCCGGGCCACCGTAAAATACGCCTTTTGATCATGACGCATCGAGGCGAGTTCGCGGACCGATTGCTCGTCGTGCTTGCGAAACAACCGCGCTGAACGGTGCGCGTGGAAACCGCGAAGTCCCATCATTCTGAGCACATCGATCCCCATTCGCAGAGACGTATCCAGCGTGTCACGATAAACGTGGTCGACACCGGCGCAATAAAGATCATAGGCCTCAGGGCGACCGTTCGCCCTCGCCACTATTTGCAAATGCGGAAAATGTTTTCTGACCGTCCCAACCATCCCGAGTGTTTTCGAAGGATCATCGAGCGCCAGAACAATGATCCTCGCGTCCTCGGCACCCGCGGCCAGCAACAGGTCGTGCCGTGAAGCATCGCCGTAGAAAACCTCAAAGCCGAGCTTCCTGAGAACCTCAACGTGATCCGAATCGTATTCAAGAACGGTGGCCTTTATGTTATTCGCGGCGAGCAACCGGCCCACGATGTTTCCAAAACGCCCGAATCCGGCGATGATTACGGGGTTTCGTTCATCGAATTCATCCGCGTCGCGCTCGGCACGTTCTTTGGTTCCGAACCGGGGTTGAACGAGTTTCTCGTTCAAGAGCATCAAGAACGGCGTGACGGCCATCGACAAAGCCACGACCGCCATTAGAATGTTCGTCACTTCGGGGGAGATGACCCCGTTCTGCACGGCGAATGAAAAAAGGACGAAACCGAATTCTCCGGATTGAGCCAGCGCGAAGGCGAACAACACGTTCTGGTCAAGACCCATCTTGAACACGCGGCCCAAAAAGAAGAGAACGGCAAATTTGACCAGGATCAGTATGCCCACAACGGAGGCGATCAAGACCGGACGCGCGGCAACGAGGTGAAAATCGATCGATGCGCCGACGGCGATAAAGAAAAGCCCGAGAAGCAACCCTTTGAAAGGATCGATATCGCTTTCGAGTTCGTGCCGATATTCATTGTTGGCGAGAACCACGCCCGCAAGAAATGTCCCAAGCGCGGGGCTCAGGCCAACTTTGGACATAAGAAGGGCGATGCCGATAACGAGAAGAAGCGCGGTTGCGGTGAAAGTTTCGCGCAGCCGGGTCTGAGCGATCAACCGAAACGCACGCCGGGCAAGAAATCTCCCCGCGAGAACAATCGCGGCGACAACGGCAAGAACGGCGAGGGTCTGAGCCCAACCGGGCAAGCCGGCGACCCATGTACCGCCGCCCGACGCTCCGTGTCCGTGGCCGACAGCCCCAATCGCAAGGAGCGGAAAGAGAGCGAGCATTGGGATCACGGCGATATCCTGAAACAGCAGTACGGCGAACGAACTTTGTCCGGCGTCTGTCCGCATCAATTGTTTTTCGGATAGCGTCTGCAGCACTATAGCGGTCGATGAAAGCGCAAGGGTCATACCGATGGCCAGCGCGGGCCTCCAGTCGAGACCAAACGCCATACCGATCCCCATCCCAATACCCGCGGTTATTCCAACCTGAAGCCCTCCCAGTCCAATGACGGGGCCGCGAAGCCGCCACAAGAGCGACGGCTGAAGTTCGAGGCCTACGAGAAAGAGCATCATCACCACGCCAAACTCAGCGAAGTGCATGATATCCTGACCTTCTTCACCGACCAGCCCGAACCCGAACGGCCCGATAATCATTCCCGCAAAAAGATATCCAAGCACCGACCCCAGGCCGAGCCGCTTGGCGATCGGCACCGAAACCACCGCCGCGGTGAGATAGATAAACGCCTGAAAAAAGAATCCTTCTCCGTGCATATCAATCGCCCGCCGGATTTATAACCACTGCGTCCAGGTTCTTGTTGAGCCGTGGTTGTTTTTGCAGCGCTTTCATATCGATACACCCATCCCGAAACGCTTCCACGATGCGGCGATAATCCTCCGCGTGCCCACGGATATCCGCACCCGCCAGCGTATGCGTCGCGTGTACCACAAAGGGCGGGAGGTATGTCATCTCGCACAAATTCGCCGTTTGTTCCATCGGCGCAAGAAGTTCACGAATCGTGAAACGGTTGTGTCCGTTTCGTTGATAGGCCTCTTCCCCGCCGCCCGTCGTAATCACATTGAAGAACATTTTGCCGCGAAGCGCGTGGCCATCTTTGCCGTACGCCCAACCGTGTTCGAGAACGAGATCCTGCCACTCTTTGAGGATCGCCGGCGTGCTGTACCAGAAGAAAGGATGGTGAAAAATGATGATATCGTGTCTGATGAGAAGTTCCTGCTCCGCGGAAACATCGATATCGAACTCCGGATACGCCTCATATAAATCATGAAACGTCACCCCATCGAGATTCTGGACGGCCCAGACCAGCCCTCTGCTCGCCCGCGATTGCCTGTACGTCGGATGGGCAAAGAGCACAAGAATCTGCTTCATTTTATTGGTCATGAGACAACTCGCTTCTGGAGTGCCGTTTAACGGCGGTGCTTCTGAGCCAATATAGATTCCGGGCGGCCAACGTGTCAATCGTCTCCTGCGGCCACGCCGAGCCATCGAGGACATCCGACCTTCGGCGTGGCCGTTGAATGTTTTCCCGCGGGACGGGTATTACTCCTTTGTAGGCCTTTCGATTTGTGATAGCGTGAAATCAGATCAAAACATTTTGAAAAGAAAGGAGTTGAGTCATTATGGCCGAAGGCGAATTTGGCGAATTCAGTGAATTCGTGAACGCCGCGCGCATGCGGCTCCGGCGTGGGATTGGAGGTGGGGCGCGAACGATCATCATCCTTGTGATTATTGGTCTTCTTGCCCTTTCGATGTTCTACACCATTGAACCTGAAGAGATCGGCGTCGTCCTCCGTCTTGGGAAATTCTCGCGGAACAGCGACCCCGGTCTTCATATAAAGCTCCCGCTGGGCATCGAACGGGTGACAAAGGTTCCGGTTCAGCGACAGCTAAAGGAGGAGTTTGGATTTCAAACGGTGTCGTCCTCGGGTGCGCGTAGCACGTACACCGAAAAGGGGCGGGCGTCTGAATCCAATATGCTCACGGGCGATCTCAACGCCGCTGTTGTCGAGTGGGTGGTCCAGTACCGGATCGTCGACCCCTACCAGTACCTTTTCAGGGTAAGGAATGTGCAAAGTACGTTTCGTGATATGTCTGAGGCAGTCGTAAGACGTGTCGTCGGTGACCGCACGGTCAACGAAGTCCTCACGGTTGGTCGTCAGGAAATCGCCACGCTCGTAGAAGAGCAGCTCCAGGAGCTCTGCGTGCAATATGAAACTGGAATCAATGTCGACCAGGTGGTGCTCCAGGACGTCAACCCGCCCGACGCGGTGAAACCCTCTTTTAACGAGGTCAACGAAGCACAACAAGAACGCGAAAAACTCATCAACGAAGCCCAGTCCGATTACAACAGGGTGATCCCAAGGGCGAGGGGCGAAGCGCAGCAGACAATCAATGAAGCCGAGGGCTATGCGCTCCAGCGCGTCAACACCGCGCGAGGCGACTCCGCACGGTTCGTTGTCGTGTTCCAGGAGTATCAAAAAGCCCCTGAAGTCACAAAAAAGAGGATCTATCTCGAAACGATGAATATTATTCTGCCGCAGGTTTCCAAGAAAATTATCTTGGACGAGGATTTAAAAGGAATCATTCCACTGCTCAACATAGAACCTCCCGGCAGAAGTAAAGGCGGTGATGACAAATGAGAATAGCATTTATCGTAATCGCACTCCTTGCCATCATCGTGCTCCGCGGTGCCTTCTATGTCGTTCAGGAACCCGAACAAGTGATCATCACTCAGTTTGGAAAGCCAGTTGGCGACCCAGTTGACACACCGGGGCTCAAGTTCAAAATCCCGATCGTCCAGAAAGCGCACCGTTTCGACAAACGCTTTCTCGAATGGGATGGTGACGCGAATCAGCTCCCGACGAAGGACAAGCGTTTTATCTGGGTCGACACGTATGCGCGTTGGCGGATTACAGATCCGCTCCTGTTCTTCCAGCGGCTTCGTGACGAACGGGGAGCGCAGACACGTCTCGATGATATTCTCGATGGCGAGACAAGAAACTCCATCGCGAATCACAATCTCGTCGAGGTGATTCGCACCTCGAACCGAGAACCGGAGCGGTCGGAACTCGAATCGGCCGATGAGGCGATGCTCGCTCCGATTTCGTACGGACGCGATGTGATCCGGTACGAAATTCTCGCCAAAGCGCAGACCCGAACGAGCGATCTCGGGATCGAAATTCTCGATGTCCAGTTCAAACGGATCAACTATGTCGAAGAGGTCCGCCGCAAGGTCTACGAACGAATGGTCGCCGAGAGCCGGCGGATCGCCGATCGATACCGGTCCGAGGG
Source organism: Candidatus Latescibacterota bacterium (assembly GCA_963791045.1). Classification (GTDB taxonomy): domain Bacteria; phylum Krumholzibacteriota; class Krumholzibacteriia; order WVZY01; family WVZY01; genus CAWBQK01. Next base: position 262,074 of record CAWBQK010000011.1, on the reverse strand, counting down.
CCAGGGTGAAGCATCGAGGATCCGCGGCGAGAAGGACAGGGATCTGAAAGAGATCCAATCGGAAGCGTATCGTTTGGCCCGCGAGATCACCGGCCGGGGCGACGCCCAGGCCACGTCGATTTATGCGGCAGCCTATGATAGATCACCCTCGACGAGGGATTTCTATGAATTCCTCAAAACGATGGAGATCTACCAGAATACGATCGATGCGGAAACGTCGCTGATTCTGACCACGGACGGGGAATTCTACAAGTACCTCAAGTAGAGCAAGTTACTGCAAGTCGCATCAACGAAGGGGGCCCAACAAGGGCCCCCTTTTGTATTGCTCGGCACGGGTCCTGTCATCGGATACCCCGAGCGAAGCGAGGTGCGGGGTATCATGCTCAGATGCTTCAGTCACCTCAACGGTAAGCCCGCGCGTGCTCGCTTACGCTCCGCTCGCGTCGGGGGCCCCACCGATGCCACCCGTGCCGGGAATCCACCCACACAACCCGCGCCGGGTCATCGAACGCTCCCACCGCGCCCACAGGTGAGTTCAAAAAATCACGTGGTATCAAGTTGCAGCATCTGAAATATCCGCTACATTTATAGTACGGGGGTGCGCGGGACGTTGGATTGCCCGCCGAGTTCCCTGCTTTCAACCGATCCCCACTTGACCCTTGGCTGTCAAGCGCTCTGGAGGTCTTCAAATGTTTCCCAGATTTGTGGCGTTCGTGGCAATCGCGCTTCTTTTCGCCGCGGGTTGCGGCGGCGACAATGACGGTGTTATCAAGACCGGTCCGGGAATCCCTTCGGGCGACTTGATAAGCTCGACTGGTTGCAAGACACTTGAGACAATTCCTCCTCTCGATATCACGCCCGTCACGTCGGACTGTATCATGCACCGCTGGGACGGAGTCGGGACGCTAAACATTACGCACGTCAACGCGGCGTTCAACTGCTGCCCCGGCGACCTGTCGGCGACGATCACCGTCGAGGACGGTCTCATTCTTATCGTTGAAGCTGAGTCTCAACCCGCCTGCCATTGTCTTTGTCTCTACGACGTCGAGTATGAGATCACCGATCTCCCGCCGGGCGAATACACGATCCGGATCGCCGAACTCTACACGATCGAATCTGATCCAGCCCTCGAAGTCGACGTCAACCTCTACACCAGGCCATCGGGTGTCACCTGCCTCGACCGTGACCACTACCCATGGGATATTGGCGTTATCCAGGACAATCCCTACGGCCTTCTCCTGAACGCCTCGGACTGCAAGGATTTTGTGGACAACGGTGCGATCGAGGTTATACCGTCCACCAAAGATTGCGTCGATTATGATTTTGATGGTGAAAGCACCCTCCGGCTCACGCATCTGAATGCCGGTTTCAACTGCTGTCCCGTAATCGATCCAGTGATAACGATCGCAAAAAACATCATCCGTATCGAAGAAAATGAAGTCGAAGGACTTTGTGACTGTTCTTGTCTCTTCGATCTCGATTACGAAATACGTAATCTCCAACCGGGCGAGTACATCATTCAGGTATACGAACCGTATGTCAAAGAAGGCGACCCCAAGCTGGAATTCACGGTCGATCTGAAATCAGCGCCACTGGGGACGTATTGTGTCGACCGCTCCGAGTATCCGTGGGGCATGTGAGACAGATGCGGCTGTTTGTTTGGTTGATCGCTTCCATACTCGTTGTTTCTCTTGTCTCGTGCAGCGATGACTCGACGGGTCCATGCAACTGCCCCGACGACGGCGAAAAAGAGACCCGGATCATCGCGTCCATCGACAACATCTGGAATACTTATTTCTTCTTTGACCGTCCACCCGATGAGACATACCCCGATCGGTTTTTCATTCCCCGCCCGGAAACGGTTAACGTCTGGCGGTCTATTGCCGATTTCTATACGCCGGAAACAATCGTCACGTGGGGCGCCGCTTGGGTCGATTCGCTGGGGGACGGTTCGGGGATTGGCGTGGGGGATGACTTTGAATTCCGCCGTTTCAAACTTCTCACATATGACGACGACTTCGGGTTCATTCTCGATCCGGCTACCGAAGAAGTGATCGGGCTCTGGCTGGGGACACCACTTCTCGATGGAGAAGTCCTCGCCGTCACCTATGTAAACGAGGAGGACGATACGATAGGCGATTATGACCAATCGCCATCGGACGATGCTAGAGCCCCCCTGCACCTCGAACTCATCCGTCCCGGCGGCGCCACCCCAACGGACCGTTTCGCCTACACCTGGCCCTACATGATACGGAACACCTACAATCTTGGCATTTTTAATATCGATCCACGCACTCTCGAGATCGAAATCCACGAAATCGCCAACCGCGATAGCACATGGCGCCCGGAAGGTTCCTCGATCCCGTGGATACAGATCTTCGGCCTCGACCAGACCGATGACACCGGGACTGGGCCGCCCGACGGCAAAGTCGATCTTGGGTCGGACGCAATCGATCTCGGTCGCGGACTGCTCACATTCCCATGCCTGACCCCCTTCGATCCACCCGCCGATCTTGTGGAGGAGTGGACCAACGGCGAATTCGCTTTTACCGGCCCGTACGAAGACCTCTTGAACCCCACGATGTACACCTCACCCCGCGGCAGCCAGGCGTACTACGAAAGCTCGCGCTTCAATATCATTTTCAAATTCCAGAAGCCGTAAACTTGGCACGGATGGCGGCTCGCGTTCTGGGTTGTTAAAGCCTCTGAGCATGACACCCCGCACTAAGGCTTCGCTCGCTGAGGGGGCCCCGGCGATAGGACCCTTACCCCCAATCATTTGTGGCCACCGCAACGGTGTCGTGATATCATCGCCGATCATGAATACACCTATCTCCCGACGCGTCATCGTCGCGTTGTTCGCCATATTGCTCGTGCTTCCCGTCTCGGCTCAAACCGAGGATTTCAAATCGAAGTTCAAGGACCCCGAAACCGGCGAGTTCGACATGAGCACGTGGCTTGCCGGCCGCGCTGGTTTCTTCCCCGTTCCCATAATCATCACCGAACCCGCGGTGGGTTATGGCGGCGGATTGTTTTTGACATTTTTCCACCCGAAAAAAGACCGTGCGATTGATTGGGAATTGGCAGTTCTTCGAAAAATATTTCGGCAGCGATTATGATTTCACAAAACTCAAGATTTACGGATACGGCTACGTGCCGGTTCACAAGCGTGTCGTACTCGGATTCAGACTCGACGGTAAATTCACGGATGGTGACGTTCCGTTCTTTCAACTCCCCTACATCAGTCTTCGAGGCATCCCGGCGATGCGCTACCAGGGGAAACACACCATCACCGGCGAGGTCGAAGCCCGCTGGAATGTCAAGGGTCGATGGAGCCTGGTCGGGTTCGCCGGCGGCGGACGCGCGGTCATGTCGCTAAGCGACCTCAACGACACGAACCCGAAGTACGCGGGCGGCGCCGGTTTTAGATACTTGCTGGCGCGACTGTTTGGGATGCAGGCCGGGATCGACGTCGCAAGAGGCCCTGACGACTGGGCTTTCTACATAGTCTCGGGCAGCTACTGGCGCTAACAAGTTCGTTTTGAGACAGGCGCGGGTGGCGGCGTGTGACAGACTTCATGCGAGGTGATATGCCAAGCATCTACGATCTCAAACCAGCATTCCAGAACACACTCCGGCCCATCGTCCGGAGCCTTGCACGCATCGGTGTAACCCCCAATCAAATAACATGTTCCGCATTCATCTTGTCGGTGGCCGCCGGTATATTCGTCGCCGTGTGGCCGCTCGAGAGATGGCCTTTGTTCTTCATTCCCGTCGCGCTCTTCCTACGCATGGCGCTAAACGCGATTGACGGAATGCTCGCCCGTGAACACAATATGATGACAAAACTCGGCGCGGTTTTTAACGAGGTCGGCGATGTCGTATCGGATACGGCGATGTACTTGCCCTTCGCCCTCATCCCGGCTTTGTCAGCCCCACTCGTCGTCATCGTAAACATTCTCGCGATCATCAGCGAAATGACCGGCGTCGTTGGCGTTCAGATCGGCGCGACACGGCGGTACGATGGACCGATGGGCAAGAGCGACCGGGCGTTCGCTTTTGGAGTCCTCGCGCTTCTTATCGCGTTCGAAGTTCAAAAAACGTTCTGGCTGAACGCCGTTCTTGGTATCATGATCGTCCTTCTCGCGATAACGATTTTCAACCGGGCGCGCGGCGCATTGAAAGAAGCCGAAGATGGAAGTTAGATTCCTGGATACAGAAGTGGCGAAAGTACTCATGGGCGTCCTCGTCGTCCTCATCGCATGGACGCTGTTTACATTTGTACTCGGAAGATTGAACCCCAGGCGTGATTACACCGAACTCACGCTTCGCGTCCGCTCGTGGTGGGTGATGGCGATCATTTTCGCCATCGCGATTTCGGTCAACAGGATAGTCTCGCTCGTCTTTTTCGCCTTCATTAGCTATCTCGCTTTGAAAGAGTATCTCTCGCTCATCCCGCTCCGGAAGGCGGACCGTGGCGTGTTGTTCTGGACGTACCTCGCGAACCCGCTCCAGTACCTGTGGGTCGCAATCGAGTGGTACGGGATGTTTATAATTTTCATCCCGGTATATATGTTCCTCTTCCTCCCCGTCCGCATGCTCCTCTCGGGCGAGACATCGGGGTTCCTGCGTTCGACCGGAACTCTTCACTGGGGCTTGATGATGATGGTATTCAGCCTGAGCCATGCCGCGTATCTCCTCGCCGTCCCCGGCGACGCGAGGCCCGCGTGGGAGGGCGCCGGCTTGCTTTTGTATCTCGTCGTTCTCACGCAATCCAACGATGTTGCGCAGTATGTATGGGGAAAACTCGTGGGGCGGCGAAAGATCCTGTGGCGGGTGAGCCCGGGCAAAACCTGGGAGGGCTTCGTGGGTGGCGTGATCACAACAGTCGCTCTTGCCGTTCTTCTCGCTCCCATGCTCACGCCGTTTGACCTGGTGGGCGCGATCGTCTCGGGCGCCATAATTGGAATCGCCGGATTCTTTGGAGATGTGACGATGTCTTCGCTCAAGCGCGACCTGGGGATCAAGGATTTCAGCGGGATGCTCCCCGGGCACGGCGGGATAGTCGACCGGGTAGACAGCCTTATTTACTCGGCGCCGCTATTCCTTCATTTCACGCGGTACTTCTACTATTAAAGAAACGGAATCATGGCCTGGCTTCTCCGCATACTCTTCTTCGTACTGATCATGCGACCGCTCGTGTTGATAGTCTTTGGCCTCAATGTCCGGCACGGGGAGCGACTCCCCAAACGAGGCCCGGCCATCATCGTCGCCAACCATAACAGTCATCTCGATACCATGGCGCTTATATCGCTCTTCCCCATCCGGCAGTTGTTCAAACTGCGGCCGATCGCCGCGGCGGACTATTTTCTGAAGAGCAAGGCGTGGGCGTGGTTTTCGCTCAATGTCATCGGAATCATCCCGATCGCGCGAACAAAAAGAGAAGAGGGTGAAGATCCGCTGGTCGGCGTGCATGAAGCGCTCGACAACAGGGATATTGTTATTCTTTATCCTGAAGGAACGCGCGGAGAACCCGAGCAGATGATTGATTTCAAAAAAGGCGTCTCGTTTGTTGCCGAAAAACATCCCAATGTACCCGTCGTTCCGATTTTCCTCCACGGTACGGGAAAAGCCCTGCCAAAGGGAGCGTGGCTTCCCGTCCCGCTCTTTCTTGATGTGTTCATTGGTGAGCCGATAAAGTGGACGGGCGACCGACTGTCATTCATGAACCAGCTCAAAGAACAGATCCACGGCCTGGGCGCGGGCGCTTATTTTTCTGAATGGTATTAGTTGAAATCAGTTCACACTCCGAACTCCGCAACGGCGACCGTCTCGACGACTTCCACCACCCACAAAAAAGGCCCCCCTCGTTTCCAAGGGGGGCCTTCGACTGCCAGCCAATAGCTAAGAACCGCTCGCTCGCAAAAAGGCTAGGCGTGCAGTCCACCCGCCGACAGCACCAATCAGAATGACGACTGCAGTTTCGCATCGAGTGCGCGATCGACCCGGGCTTTTGACTCGAGAAGATGCGCGGCGGTCTCGTCGCTCAGTCCGTTCGCCTTGGAAGCGGTATCAAGCTGCGACTGCAGGCGCGTCAAATGCAATCGTGCCAACGCGACCGCTTCGTGCGGCGTACCGCCCGCCGGACTCACCGTCATCGCGATGAGATGGTGGAGGTATATGCGCTGCAGATTTCGTTCGAGCATCGCCGTCTGACCATCGGCTACAAGGTTGTCGTACCAGATGGTCTTGGTGAGCCCGCCAAAGAGTTCGGACAAACGGTACGGGTCCTCCACCTTGTACTCCGCCTCGGCAATGCGCTGAAGCAGCATCGGCTGGAGCATCTGGCGGAGAAGCGCGTTCTGGACGGCGCCGACCCAACCGATCATCGGGAAGTCAAACCGGCGGCCGTAGGCCCAGATCGGGTTCTGCCAGTCACGCATCTTGTCGTCCGCAAGCATGTTCATCATTTCAGGAGGAAGCGCAAACGCGCCGTTCGAGAAACCGTTCGCCACGATAAAGTCGAAGGCCTCTCTCTGTTTGGCCGCGGGCACCGGCATCAGCGGCATTTCCCCGTCGTTGGCGCCTTTGTGCGGCCGCGCCGTGTACTGTCCGCCGATGTACTTGATCGACTTGGACACCGCAATGTACTTCTGCATGATAATTGTCGTCGCGGCCCCGCGCAGCGGGACATAGCTGCTGCCTTCGCCGACGACGCGTTCTTCGAGGTTGCCGCTGGCGACGATATCCTCACAGACACCGATGCGCTCCTGCGCCCATGCGAGCGGATCATCGCTGAGATCCCAGATCGCGGAAAGCGGATCGAGCGCGCCGGCCGGATAAGTGTCCTCATCGGTCGCATAAGTGTGCGCTTTGAGCGAAGACTGATCGGCAATCTCCCTGAGAGCGATGGCTTCCTTGTCAACGCTCTTGTCGCCAGGAACCGTGGTGTAACCCCACTCGATCGCCCACTGATCATATGTCCCGACGGTCGGCGAATAGTAGAAACCCTGACGCGTACGGTCGCGTGACACGTTCGGTGACGGATAATCCATTATCGAACCCGCCATGCCGATTTCACCGATTTTGTAACGGTCGTTGAGTTGTGCGAAAGGTGTCGCGGCACTGCTCTTGAAGTTGTGACGGAGACCGAGCGTGTGACCAACCTCGTGGCACACCACAAACTTGATGGCCTCGCCGATAAACTCTTTGGGAACTTCCATGCCCGGCTCCATGACGCCGTCGGCGAGAAGTGCGAGGCTCATGAAATCAAAGCCGTTGGCAAACCCGACGCCAAAGTGGGCGCAGCAGCGGTGCCCCATGTCTTATGGAGCTCGATACGTTCGGCGGCTTCAGCGTTTTCTTCCGGATTTTCGAGATACTGGAGCATTGGATCCAGCATGCTGATCGCGTCCGGACCGGCAAACCGGCGGTAGTTGAACCGGAATCCCATGATCATGCTCTGCTCGATAAGGATGTCGGCGTCAAGAATCTCCCCGGTCCTCGGATCGACACTCGACGGTCCGATCGCGCCGAAGGACGGCTGGTCGGACACGATCCATCGAACCGTATTGTACCGGGCATCTTCGGGATCATACTCGGGATCCTCTTCGGGTGTCGGCGCGTCCTTCGCGATAATCGCATTCTTGAACCCGGCCTTTTCGAACGCGCGCTGCCACATCTCGATTCCTTCTCTTACATACTTGCGGTACTTCATGGGAACCGTGCTGTCTACATAGTAGACGATGGGTTCGACCGGTTCGGAAAGATCCGCGCTCGGATCCTGCTTTTCGAGTCTCCACCGGTTGACGTAGTGGACGAAGAAGCTTTCCTTCTCATCCCTTGTGAAATCTTTGTGCGGAGTCAGAAAGTAACCGACACGGTCGTCGGCGAGCCGCGGTTTCATTGGCTCTTCGGGGAGTGTGTGAAGACTGTAATGCACGCCGATTTCGATATAGCGGCTGTCGGGAACCGACGGAAGGTTCAACCCTCTCCGGTCGGCCGGAGAATAGGTGAGCAGCGCGTCGATCTCGATATTATTGGGATACGATTTGATTTTCCTGAATACGCCTTTTTTGGGATCCATCCGCACGGGTTTGCGAAGAACCAGCTGCAGGAAGAAACCCACATCGGAGATGTCCGAGAGGAAAAACTTGTTCATCTGGACGAGAACGGCTTTGTCCTTCTCGTTCTCACTCATGATCGGGAGCTCGCGAGGATCGAGTTGCCGTAGGAGAGCTCAAGCGCCTTCTGGAGTTCGGGATCGTCGCTCGCCCGGAACCGCGTATTAAGCATCCGTAGCTGAACGTGGTCTTCAACGCGATGGAAATCAAACATCATCTCGGTAATGACGAGGCCGCCAAACACCATTCGGGTCCCCATCCCCTGGGAGAGGGTCAGGATGGCCAGGTAAGGCTTGTCCAGGTCGGTTTCCTTGAGTTCGAAGAATACGTCTTCACGTTTTGTGTGGACCGTGAAGAGACCTTCCTGGGCCTCCGCATCCTTGAGAACCTCTTTCCATTTCTTGTACTTGGGTTTCTGCTTGGGCTTGGGAGGAGCTTGGGATTTGTTCCGTCCCTCGAGCTTGTCCCTGTATGAGGGTCGTTTTTCCCGCTTCGCCTTGGGTTCCTTCTCTTCGCCGTCACCGGCCGGGTCACCCTGAACCGAACCGCCGTCACCATCACTGATGGTTACTGCGGCCGCGTCGCCGGTGCTGGCGGAGGACGGAGTGACAAACGCGTAACTGCCAATTACGGCCAGTGTAAGCGCGAATATAGCCAAAATCCGTAACCTGAGCATGCTGTGGCACCTCCTGATGAAACACATGGATTGGAGATTATAAGGATTTATACGAAAAAAACTGACGATCGTTACACCGAACTGTCCCGAACCGGCAGATTTGGGCGGGATTTACGCGATAATCCCCGTCACTCGCCCGGATTCCGGATGCCCCTGGATGGGGGCAATTTGGTATTTGAAAAAGCGAAATTTGGATGGCTCAAATTGATGGCTCAGTGAGGAGCGGCCCCGTGCCGCATCAACCACATTCCGCGTCCCCCACATAATGTGGCGTCGGTGCGCGATTATCAAGCCAAAAACCACCCTTCCAACCCCCAAGCCGGTGCGACTATTCGATTTAATTGGCTCACGGCATGTGCTAGAATCGCTACTAATTGATTTCGCACAAACCCCGCCTGCACAGAAAGATGCCCCTAGGAGGAAACAAATGAGAGCGGTCACATCGTCGCGCATCATATTGACGGCGCTTGCGTTGATAATTGGTTTGTCGGTTTTTTACGGTTCCGCCTCCGCGGGAGCCGCTTCGGACGATACCGGCGAGACCACCCCCGTTAAAAAGATGCTGACGATCGAGCGCATTTTTGCGACCCCTTCGCTTACGGGAGCGGCACCGTCGGGTATCCGTTGGCTCCCCGACAGCCGGGGGATCTCCTACCTCGAAGACGTGGATGACGAGACCCATCTTGTCGTTCGCGACATCCCCTCGGGCAAACAGAGAACACTTTGCATCGCGGACACCATCACGGTCCCGGCCGGATCTGGCGGAAACTGAGGAGGATCACTTCAGCTTTGGAAGTTACCGGTGGTCGGAGACCGGCGATCTCATGTTGATCCATTTCCGGGACGAGATTTTCACATTCGACGGCAAAACCGGAAAGGTCATCCGGCGCACTCACAACGACGCTTACGAAGACAACACGGTGCTTTCGCCTGACGTCACAAAAATCGCTTTCACCCGGGACAACGATATCTGGATGGTCGACCTCGACACAAATCAGGAAACACAATTCACGACGGGCGGCAGCGATACACTTCTCAATGGCGTTCTTGACTACGTCTATATGGAGGAGCTTTTTACGCGCGGTGATGTCCGCGCGTACTGGTGGTCGCCGGACAGCAAAAAAATCGCCTTTCTCCAGTTCAACGAAAGCGCCATTCCCGAATTCCCCATCGTCGATTTCATCCCCGTCACAACACCGCGGAGATGCAGCGCTACCCGCTAGCCGGGAGACCCGTGCGCCGATCGTTCGTGTGGGTGTGATCGACATCGCAGCCGGCAGAGACATCATGGATGAATGTGGATACTGCGGACGACTCGTACTTTGCCGCGTCTGTACTGGCTGGGCGACAGCAAGCGTCTCGCGATCGAGAAGCTCAACCGCGCCCAGGACGAGCTCAAACTCCTCTTTGCCGATGCCGCGACGGGTGACATCCGCGAGCTTTTCGCGGACACATCACAGGCATGGATCACACCGACATACATAAAGCACTATTATGAGACGAAGGATCTCTTTGTCTGGAGTTCGGACCGCGACGGGTTTTTGCACCTGTTTCTGTACAAGACCGACGGCACGCTGGTACGCCAACTGACGGAAGGCGACTGGACAGTGTATGGGCTCAGCGGTGTGGATGAAAAGAAAGGGCACATCTTCTTTACAGGGCTGGAGAAATCGATTCTCGAACGCCACCTCTACCGTACGACCGAAAAAGGCGGCTCTCCAAAAAGAATCACAAAACGCGCGGGATCGCATGGGATAACGATGTCACCCGACAATCAGTATTATATAGACCGGTTTTCGAATACGACGACGCCGCGGGTGATCACGGTCCACAAAGCGGACGGCAAGATGCTGTTCACCCTCGACGAGGCTGATATCACCGAACTCAATGAGTACAATCTCCCCGAACCGGAGTTTCTCACAATCACCTCGGGTGAAGGGCACGACCTCTATTGTTCAATGCTCAAACCAGTTGACTTTGATCCTTCAAAAAAATATCCGGTGATCGTATACACCTATGCCTATCCCAACGGCCAGGTGGTACGCAATACATGGGGTCGCATGCTCTACCTGTGGCACTCGATGATGACCCAGCGCGGGTACATCGTATTCAGTCTCGACAACCGCGGTTCTTTCGGCCGGGGGAAAGCGTGGGAGGAGGCGGCGCTCGAAACGATGGGCCAGCGAGAACTCGACGACCAGGTGGCGGGCGCGAAGTATCTCGAATCTCTACCCTATGTCGATGGGTCGCGAATCGGAATCTGGGGTTGGAGCGGTGGCGGTTCCATGACCGCGATGGCAATGCTCAAAACCCCCGGCGTGTTCAAGGCCGGGGCGGCCGTGGCGCCGGTCACCGATTGGCGCTTCTACGATCTCATTTATACCGAGCGGTATATGAAACGGCCCCAGGACAATGAAGACGGTTACTATGAATCGTCTCCGGCGAACTTCGCCGCCAACCTTCAGGGCGCTTTTTTCCTCGCTCACGGGACATCGGACGACAACGTCCACGCCCAGAACACCATGGTTTTGGTGAGCGAGCTCATAAATGCGGGGAAAGACTTTGATCTGATGGTCTACCCCAGGGGTCGGCATGGTATTGGCGGGAACACCGCCCGCGCCCACCTCTTCACAAAGATGACACGATTCTTCGAAGAGAACCTGTAGACCGGGAACGCAGGACTCACCGGCTAATCTCCGAGAGGCCTCTGTAATCGCTCCATACTAAAGGCCGTTACAGAGGGCTGTATAAATAGTCAACGCCCCTGCACCACAAGTGTTGAATTGTTTAACTATTCAACAGCGGGTGTTTAATTATTAAACACCCACTTAATCGAAGTCATAACAAACACATAGGGTCGTTGAATACTGAAATCCCCAAAAACACCTGTTGAGTTCTTCAACAACACCCTCCTGGCCGTCCCTTGAACCACGCCCCACAACCTCGCGATCGACCCTCATAACATATATACATTCAATGAGTTAAAAGCTTGTTAAAAATTTCACGCTTTCTTTGCGTTTTCGGTCCGGTCTATGCCTATACAAGTAAGCGTAGACAACATACACACGGTTACAAAGTGATGAAAATGGCTACAGAAACAGTAAAGATTCTTTTTCGGACACCTTGAGGAGGTTCAACAAATGGTCGCTCTACTCGTACTTCTTTCGATTCTCTGCTTCTTGACGATCGATTATCTCGTTCAGCGTCGGCAGACCGCCACGGTGGCGGTTACCCAGATGGCTGGCCAGATGGGCGCGGTAAGCGCGATGGCGCACCCGGCCGCTCAGCTCAGGTATCGGACCCCCAATGGCGTATTCTTCGATCCGGGTCACACATGGCTCTTCCTCGAAGAATCCGGCTCCGCACGGGTCGGTATTAATGATTTTGCCCAGTCAATCCTCGGCAAAGTCGACAGCGTTCAGACCCGCGCCCTCGGCGACCGGGTCAAGAAAGGCGACGTTCTACTGAAGCTTCGCCACGGAGACCGGACCGCGACATTCCGTGCCCCGGTCGACGGCGTAATTCAAGATGTGAACTCCGAACTGCTCGAAAGTCACGAAATGTACGGCACCGAGCCGTTCGCCGCTGGCTGGGTCTACCGGATCAAGCCCGCCAGCACCGCAGTGTTCCAGAAAAGTCTGCTTCTGGGCGAGTCAGCCAAAGACTGGCTCAGCCGCGAGGTTCAGCGCCTCAAGGTGATCCTCGCTACGGTCGCTCCCGCCAACCCTGTTCTGGGTCAAACGCTCCAGGATGGCGGTCTGCCCGCTTACGGGTTGATCGACTTCCTGAACGAGACGGAGTGGAAGCAGATTCAGGAGAAGTTCTTTGACTAAGGTTCGTGGTCAAGCAATCGGCGTGACGAACGCCGGCGAAAATCTCGTGCGCGCCCTCGAAGGGGCGCGCACGAGTTCTGAACGTCTGGTGACAACCGGACGGATTTTCAGTAAACTCAACTAACCCTTCATGGCCGTTTTCTCGAACGGCTTTTTCTCGATAACCAGAACGTCACCATCAGGGGAGGAGGATGTGACACATGGAAGCTGCGATCTTAACTGATCTCACAAAGTGTATCGGCTGCGGCGCCTGTACGCTTGCATGCCAGGAGATCAACGAGCTACCCACGCAACACAAGCCATCAAAACTGTCTGACAATGCCTGGACAGCCATCCGGCAGGAAAAGGGGATCAACATACGCCAGCAGTGCATGCACTGCCACGAACCGACCTGTGTGTCTGTTTGTCCCGTCACAGCACTCAGGAAAACACCCGAAGGACCCGTCATCTATGATGAGTGGCGGTGTATCGGGTGCCGTTATTGTATGATGGCGTGCCCGTTCGAGATTCCAACCTATGAGTGGGGAAGCCCCCTGCCGAAGGTACAGAAATGCATCATGTGCTACGACAAAAGAGTCAAAGAGGGCAAAGAGCCGGCGTGTACATCGGTCTGCCCCACCGGCGCCACGAAGTTCGGCGACCGTGATGAACTCCTCCATGAAGCTCGGGGACGGATCGCAGGGAGTCCCAGCCGGTACGTAAATCACATTTACGGCGAGACCGAGGCCGGCGGTACGGGAGTCCTTTATCTCTCGCCGGTGCCGTTCGAGGAGCTGGGATTCAAATCAGTCCAGCAGGGAACCTCGTACCCGCATCTCACCTGGAATATCCTTTCAAAGATCCCCAGCATAGTTGCGGTGGGCGGCGTCGGGCTTGTGGGAATCCACTGGATCATCAAACGGCGGATGACCTTGGAAAAACTCGGCAATGAGGCAAGCAATCGCGAGGTCACAAAGCTCGACGAGAAGGGAGGGGAATGATGGGTAAAGTATGGAAGGGCATCTTTGCGATAATAATGGCGCTCGGGATTTACGCAACCGTCGTCCGCTTCGCACAGGGACTCGGCGCGGCAACCAACCTCTCCGATCAATTCCCCTGGGGGCTATGGATCGGGTTTGACATCCTTGTGGGTGTCGGTCTTGCCGCCGGCGGGTTCGTCATCGCGGCAACCGTCCACATTTTTCACCTCGAAAAATACGAGGATATCGCACGCCCCACAATCTTGACCGCTTTTCTCGGCTATGTCCTGGTCGTGGTCGCGCTTCTTATCGACATCGGTCGGCCGTATCGGATCTGGCATCCGATGGTTATGGGCAACCCCCACTCGGTGATGTTCGAAGTAGCGATGTGCGTGATGTTCTACACAACGGTTCTCGCACTCGAATTCAGTCCACTCGTCCTGAAAAGATTCAATCTTCAGAAGCCGCTCAAGTTCATCAACGCGGTCTATATTCCGCTGGTCATCCTTGGCGTCTTGCTTTCCACCCTTCACCAGTCATCTCTGGGAACAGTCTATGTGATCGTCCCGGATAAGCTATACGGGTTGTGGTACACACCGCTCCTGCCCGTGTTTTTCTTCTTATCCGCCATCGCGGGGGGGCTCGCGATGACGATCTTCGAATCGTTTATGAGTTGGAGGGCATTTGGCAGAAGGCTCGAGCACGATCTCCTCGAGGGCGTCGCACGAACCATCGTCGTCATTCTCGCCGTGCTTCTTGTGTGGAAATTCATGGACTTGAACGGCCGCGGCGAATTACACCTGATGTTCAAGCTCACCCAGGAAAGCGTGATGTTCTGGGGTGAGATGGGCCTCGGAGTCGTTCTTCCGATGATTCTCTTCATGATGCCAAGGATTCGCGCATCCGAAGGAGGGCTTTTCTTTGGTGCGATGCTCACCATCATGGGCTTTATCATCAACCGGCTGAATGTCGCGATAACCGGCATGGCCAGGGCGTCGGGCGTCGACTACATTCCATCGTGGATGGAGTTCGCAATTACAGCGGCGATCGTGGCAGCCGGGTTTGCCCTGTTTGGCCTTGCCGTCAAATATCTCGAAGTGTTTCCCGAAGAAAAACCCTCACCGATGGCGCTCCCCACGCAGGCACCGAGAACCAAACCGGTGTTTCAGGGCCGGCTTATTCTTGGTCTCTGGGGTTTTCTCATCATCGGTTTCATGATTTTCGGATTCAGCACGAAGCTCCAGAACCGCGATTCTGAAGCAGCGGTTGTTGGTTCGACCGAGAACATCCCCAATCTGGCGTATCGTGAAGCGCTGAAGATCGGAGACATCCGGATGACGCTCGGGGAAGACAGCCCCGGCGTGGTTGTCTTTAGTCACGAGACGCATGTCGATTCAAAGGCGCCCTCGTGCGAGACATGTCACACGGGTGATTTCGCTCTGGTGCCCGAGCAAACAAGGAACGCAGCCTCCTATCTTATGGAGACGATGTACGAAGGCAAGTCGTGCGGGAAATGTCACAATGGTGAAGACGCGTTTGCCTCCGACGGTGATTGTGAAACCTGCCATTCATCCGAATAAAGAGACGGATTTGGCATAACAACCTGCGAACGGGCCGTACTTGAAGACGATTGGTTTTCGTCCTTGAGTGCGGCCCGATTCAGGCGTACACTGGTACCACAATTCGAGTTCCAATTTCTCGACATCCAGCGCCCCGAAAAAGGCAAAGCAACGAGCGATGAAATTCCCCGCAAGAACCTTGAGCGCCAAGCTCTTCCTGCTTCTCCTTATCGTGATGCTTGTCATCTTCAGCATCCACACCTATATCAACATCCGGATGACTTCGGCCTTCATGACCGACTACATCCACGCAAACGCCATCCGTGCCAGCGATCTCATCATGCGTTCGACCCGATACAGCATGCTCGTCAACCGCAAGGACGATGTTCAGCAAATCATTGGAACATTGGGCATCGAGTTGGGTTTTGTCGGCATCAATATTTATAACAAGACCGGCCAGGTGATATTTTCAACCGATACATTGAAAATCGGCGACCAGGTCGACATGCGGGCCGAAGCGTGTTACATGTGCCACAACTCCGATGAACCGCTCAAATCGGTCCCCACGGTCAACCGAATGAGGGTATTCCGATCAGAAGAACAGGGCCACGTCCTGGGCCTGATAAGTCCGATCCAGAACGAACCGGCGTGCATCAACGACCCGTGTCACGCTCACCCCCCCGACCAGACCGTTCTCGGTGTTCTCGATGTCAAGATGTCACTTGCGTCCGTTGACAAGAATGTCGCAGCTGGACGCTGGGCGCTGATTATCTCGTCGCTTGGAACAGCGCTGATAATTTCGATCTTATCGGGATTATTCATCTACCGAACGATAAGAAAACCGATCATGCAGCTCAGCCAGGGAATGAGCACCATTGCCGCCGGGGACCTTGGCACGCGTATTCCCATTCAAACGGGCGACGAACTCGGCAAACTCGCCGGCTCGTTCAACAGTATGGCGGACGACCTGCAGACCGCCCAGGACGAGCTTCACGAGTGGGGCCGTACGCTGGAGGATCGAATAGACCAGAAAACAAAAGAGCTCGAGCAGGTCCAGGCACAGGTCGTCCATATGGAAAAAATGGCGTCTCTGGGCAAGCTTTCGGCAAGTATCGCTCATGAAATCAACAACCCGCTCTTCGGAATACTCACATATGCCAAGCTTTCGCTCCGCGAGCTCGACGCCGAGGGGATCAAGCCCGAGCAGGTACCAAACTTCGAAAAATACCTGTCCATCATCAAAGAGGAATCCAGCCGCTGCGGCGATATTGTAAAGAACCTCCTCGATTTTGCCCGTCAAACAGGTGGTGAATTCACCAGACAGAACCTCAACCACATCGTCGATCAGACGCTAACGCTTCTCGCCCACCATTTCCAAATGGCAAAAATCGAATTAATAACCGATTTTATGACCGGAGATGACACGGTTCACTGCGATCCCAAACAGATCCAGCAGGCACTCATCGCTCCGTGCATAAACGCGGTGGAATCCATGCCCGAAAGCGGAAAACTCACGCTCAGGACCATGGGCGACGATTCTACGGTGTCGATCCATATTATCGACACCGGGTGCGGAATTCCAAGCGATGTGATCCCGCATATTTTCGAACCCTTCTTTACGACAAAAGAAGGAAAGCAGGGCGAATCGGGGCTCGGCCTGGGGCTGTCGGTTGTTTATGGAATCGTCAGGCGGCACCAGGGACGAATCGACGTCGACTCATCGATAGGGAAGGGTACGACCATCAAGGTCACACTACCCAGGGAACCGGAACAGAAAAATTCTCAAGAAGAGAATGAGATAAGAAGAGCTTGAGCCGGATTTCGGGCTCAACGCCGCCGGGTATTCACATAAAGCAATAGACCGATCTGGACGGTTTTTGAGTTCTTGTACAAGGGGACGAGATGAAAAACGACGCGATCTCAATTCTGGTTGTCGACGACGAATCTGCCGTTCGCAACTCGCTTTGTGACTGGTTCAACAAGGACGGTTATGACGCGCACAAGGCCGAAGATGCCGCCGACGCGTTAAAACAGTTCTCCGAGAAATCCTTCGACATCGTCCTCCTCGACATCATGATGCCCAACATCGACGGCATGGAGCTTCAAAAACGAATCAAACGGATCGATCCAAGCATCATCGTGATTATGATCACTGCGTATGCGTCGGTCGATACGGCGGTCGAGGCGTTGAAGGAGGGGGCATTCGACTATGTCACCAAACCGATCGACCCCGACGATCTCAGCCGTCTCGTCGCGCGCGCCGTCGAACAGCGGATGCTCAAAAAAGAGAACATCGAATTGAGAAAGCGGATCGAAGAGCTGGCCTTCGAGGACGACCTGATCGGGGAAAGCCCCGCCGTTCAGAAACTCAAGGAACTCAGCAACACCGTTGCCCAATCCGATGTAACGGTTCTCATTCGCGGCGAGAGCGGAACGGGCAAAGAACTCGTCGCCAGGCTCATCCATGCCAAGAGCCCCCGCCGCTATTTTCCCCTGGTGCCGGTAAACTGCGGCGCTCTCAATGAGTCGCTTCTCGAGAGCGAGCTTTTTGGACACGAAAAGGGTTCTTTTACCGGCGCTCAATACAGGCACAAAGGCAAGCTCGAGGTTGCCGACGGCGGAACGCTCTTTCTGGACGAGATCGGAACGATAAGCGCGAAAACACAGATCGATCTTCTCCGCGCACTCGAGACCCGGCAGTTCACGAGGCTCGGAGGCAATCAGCTCATCTCGGTTGATTTCCGCGTGATCTGCGCGACCAACCAGGATCTCGAAGAGGCCATCAAGCGTGGAGATTTCAGGGAAGACTTCTACTACCGGATCAATGTGTTCCCTATCACGATTCCGCCGCTTCGCGAGCGGCGTTCGGATATTCCAGTGCTCGTCGAACATTTCGTACAGAAATACGCGCGACAGATCAACAAACCGATAGACTCCATTACGGATGAGGCGATGGACGAGCTCGTTCATCACGACTGGCCGGGCAACGTCCGCGAACTCAAGAATGCCATAGAACGCGCCGTCGTCGCATGCCGGTTCACCGAGATTCGTCCGGAATGCCTGGCGCTTCACGGCCCAGAGGTGGAGAAACCCGCGCCGAACGACTCGTTGGAATCTGTTGAGAAGAATCATATAGTTACCGTTCTCGAACAGACCGGCTGGAACATTACCCAGGCAGCCAAGAAACTCGGTATCGACCGGGTGACCTTATACAACAAAATCAAGAAGTTCGGACTCACCAAACAAGGCGAATGATCTCGACAATCTACGTGGCGCCTCTTGTAACACCAAAAGAAGGCTCCATGAGTCATATCTTGCGTCGGATACCCGAAGTTTTCGGAGTTCCGTCCGCTTCTTTCGCACCCGCCATCGACCTTCGCGGCTCGTTCGACGATAGACGGATGCAGTATAATTCTACGTCTCTGCTCCTCGAACTCCTCAAGGTCGTGCCCTCCGACTCAAAACTCATCGGGATCACCGATCAGGATTTATTTATCCCCGTTCTCACCCATGTTTTTGGCGAAGCTCAGCTCGACGGCTCCGTCGCCGTGGCATCGTGTCATCGTCTGCGAAATTCTTTTTATGGACTTCCCGACGATCCCGACACCGAACTCCACAGGCTCGAGAAAGAAGTGTTCCACGAACTCGGCCACACCTTCAATCTCAAGCACTGCGACAACTACTCCTGCGTCATGCACTCGTCGACGTTTGTCGAAGACATTGATGTCAAGAACCCCGAGTTCTGTCCCACGTGTTTCTCAATGTTAAAGAGGTAAGTCATGTCGAGTGCGTCCTCTTCGTCTTCACAAATAAAAAGCCCCGCGGTCATCGCGGGGCTTTAAGGTCATCCGTTGGATTGCACTTTCCTTCTCATCAATATTGCGCGAACAAAGCCTGCTGGTGCAAGTTGGCGGCCTTGGGTGGCCTTGGGGGAATCAATGCCGCACAATGTCGTGAGTACCTCCTCTCGGATGCCTGTAACCCTCCACCCCTGGACGATTCGAGCTAGCCATCCGCGACGCGAGGTGTCGTGTTCGCGTTGAGCAGTAGGCTTAGCGGGGTCTCGAGTTGATTGTTGTAATGTCCTATGGCAACCGGCGTGCCACTTCGGAGGACAGACGGTATATGTGGTTATATAACGAGTTATAGAGATGGCCACATACCGCCACCCCGTATTTTGGCAACACGATTCACATTCGACTGTCAAATTGGTTGATAAGAAATGCGTATTGCGGTGGTGAATCGAATTGGTTCCTGGTTACGCGGCGCGAACGAACAAGAAAATAAAAAAACCCGGCCGCCGACTTCGTCATCGGTGACCGGGTTTTTGAACTAACCAAAGCACGAATTATTTCAGCATTACCATTTTCTTGGTCTGCACGAACGACCCGGCGTTCAACCGGTAGAAGTACACGCCTGTCGATACGCGCGAACCGTTGTTGTTGGTTCCATCCCACTGGGCGGTGAACTGCCCGGGACTCTTGACCTCGTTCACGAGAGTCTTAATCGTCCGGCCCTGCACGTCGTACACGGAGAGCGAGACGTGGACACGCGACCGGATCTCGTACGAGATCCTTGTCGTCGGGTTGAACGGGTTGGGATGGTTTTGCGACAGGTTGTTGGTGAACGACACAACATCATCACCGATACCCGTTGCTTCCGCCTCAACCGGGCCGGCGTAGCCGCCTGCATAGTCGGTCGCGTCGACGGCGTTCACCTTGTAATACATGCCGCTGACCGCCGTACCGTCGTTGTACGTGGTGTCCGGTGCTGCAACCAGCGTGACAAAGTTAGCCGACGACGGAATGAAGGCCGGATCGGCATTCTTATAAACCGCGTAGTGCGTCACATCGGGTTCGGGATTTGTGTTCCAGACCAGGACGGCGTCGCCCGACACGATACCCGCGGCGAGATCTTTGGGATACTCGGGCTGGTCCATCGTGAACGCGTGCGAGCCGTAGACCCCCATGTCACCGCGCGACCCATCCGGATCGTAGTAACCCGGATCGGGATCACCGGCGTCGATCGACGGCGAGTGGAGCGCAAGGTGATAGTCTGGCGTAGCCGGATTCACATAGATCGGATCGAGAGAAATACAACCCGTACCCGCCGTGACACCATCGTAGTCCACGCCGGAGTTGTTCCACACGTTGCAATAGGTCACCGACGGTACCGTCGCGCCCGCAGCCTTGATTCCGCTTCCCGTCGTATTGGTGACGATGTTGTTGATAACGGGGATTGCCGTGTTCGAGAAGTACGCGGCGCCGAACGACCCACTGTTCTGGTCCATCGTGTTGCCGATAAAGCTGCCGCTCGTCGGTGAAAGCAAATACAGGGCCGTGCCCGTATTGCCGACCACGAGATTGTAGTTGATCGTGGTCTCCGTACTCGCGATGTAGCCGCCACCGGCGATAAGAGCGGAGTTCCCGTTGACGATTCCATCCGTCATCGACAGGGTTGAGGCGGCATCCACACTGAGTCCGCCGCCAAACGTCTTGGCCTCGTTCCCCTCGAGTGTCACTCCGGTCATCGTCAGACCTGACGCCTCGACGAGTATCCCGCCGCCGGATCCGCTTGATCCTGAAATCCCCGCGTCGTTGTAGCTAATAACATCGCCGTCCATCGTTACGGACGTCGTGTTCTTGATGTAGAGGCCACCACCGCTCAATCCGCTCCCAGATGCCGGATCGGCGGTGTTCTGATCGATGGTATTGCCGCTCATCGCGACCGTCGACGAGTTGACGATATACAGACCGCCGCCATTCGACGGGTTTCCACTGTAGAGGAGCGAGTTATTGTGAATGTTCGACCCTGAGATCGAGCCATCGCAATTCTCGAGGAATATCGCGCCGCCCTGGACGGCGGAGCACGAAGTGATTTCCGTATCGATAATATCGATTGTCGCGCCGGTGGCGTAAATCCCACCGCCCGCACCGTAGGCACCGTTATCGGCGCTGTTGTCGTGGAGATAACAGTTGGCGATTTCGACGCTCGAAGTCGACACCCAAATGGCGCCGCCATATTTTCCACTAATCGGGGAGATCAACGTGACTCCGGTGCCATCCCGAATTTCGAAACCGTCCACAATGCATGTCCCGGAAGGAACGGGACCGATAGCGATCGCCCCGCTGAGAGAAATCACGGACTTACCCGTGGCGAGGTCACGACTTGTGAACGTTCCATCCCAGGCGCCGTAGAGTTCAACGCCTTTTGTGATCGAGAGTGACACACCGCTGTAGGTGGCCGTCTCTACCAGGACTGAATCCCCTTCAACCGCGGCGCCGATCGCATCGGCGATGGCAAGCGCGGCCGTGGCCGGCGTGACGTACGGATACACATTGCCGCCGCTGGGAGATACATAGTGAAGGGTCGTTGTCTTGACGATGAAGCCCGCAAAGAGCGTGTCCGCAATTGTTCCGCCGTTGGTGACGATAACGTCCCTGGTTCCCAGCGCGGCCGCGGCGTCGATCGAAATGTCGACGCGAAGCGTGTCGGGGCTTTCCGTCACGACACTGTTGACCGTGATTCCTGCGCCCATATCAACCGTGGCGCCGTAGGCAAAGTTCTCGCCGCCGATCGTCACCAGAATACCGGTATCCGCATAACCGGAGGACGGAATGACGACATTGACAACCGGGCCGGCCGTCTTATCCCAAATGATCGAGTAAGTCTGACCGCTGCCGATATTGCCTTTGTGCGATACTGTAATTTCATAGATCCCCGCCGGTGCGTTCGCGATCATCACCTGTTCGACATTGTCCACTGAGTTGTCGCCGGTGGTCGCCGGATTCGCCGGGTTGGCGCCGTCGAGAATCCACGGCTCGTACACCGTCGCCGACACGAGGTGTTCCACGCGGACGTCGAGATCGTTGCGGAGCATTTTCGTGGTCGGATTCAATGACGTCCCTGGAGGGGTTCCCGCAAGGTCGGTCCACACCATGGTGGTCCGCAGATCCGACGCCGTGGCGAGCGTGCAGAGATATGTGTGCGTTGTCGAGTTTGCCAAAGTGGCCTCGGTGATATTTGCCGAGCCTGAAATCGCAAGGGCCGCCTTGGCCGTGTTCATGAGGCCCCAACCATTCTGATAATCGGGTCCGTCCGCGGCGCCCGCTTCATCCGCCGTGTGGAGGAGAATCGCCTTCATCGTCGATGACAATGGATTGGCACCCTTTGTCGCGATGTAATGGCCGTTGAGGAGGTTTACCGATCCGGTCACGTTGGGACTCGACATCGATGTTCCGTTGTACGACGAATAACTCGCGTCGCCGGTGGCGATCGATGATAGAAGTCCGTAACCGTTGGCAACGATATCCGGTTTGATACGGCCGTCGTCGGTCGGGCCCCAGCTGCTGAACGCCGTCTGCACGACGTCGCTGGGCTGCGTGTAGCCACCCGGAATATCCAGCACCGCACCAACCGTCAAAATATTTTTTGCGTTCTTTTTCCAACCGATCGAATCATACCCATCGGCGCCGCCATCAGGATCGCGGGTGGTCGTACTCCACACCCATCCTCCGTTCCACACGTAATGACCACCACCAACGCCGGGACCGTTTTCGTTCCGATCGTTTCCGGCCGACCGGCACATCAAGTAATATGGTGCGAGGTATGTCATCTGATCCATGTCCTGCGTATCGGAGCTGTAAAACCCGAATCCCCAGTCTTCGGTTTGGCTGACTCCGATGTCGCCATACCAGTACCAGTTGGCGCCGTCATATCGCCATCCGGTGCTAAATCCATACGAGTGGTTCGACGCGAGCATCCCCGCCGCGGCTGCGGTGGCCATCTCGGACTCGTCGTTCGTCCAGTCCCATGCGTTCAGGTTGGCCGCGTATGACATTCCCTTGGCGCCTGCGACGAAACCACCAGCAACCATGGTGCCGGCGACATGTGTGGCGTGATCGCTGTAACTCGATGGGCTGTCCATTTGTGTGACGCGTCCGCCAAACTCCTGGTGCGTGAGACGAACACCACCGCCGTCCCAAATGCCCAGTCGATACCCCGGCGTGCCGGCGCCCGACAGGCCCAGGCCGGTGTCTCCGCCGGGCCACACCTGGTTGGTGCTGATCGTTATCGCAGCGGCGAGGTTTTCCGTCACGTAGAATGCGGGTACGCCCGACTCGCGGATAAACATCAACTCGATGTTCGGGCTCTCATTGAGCACCTGCTGAGCCGCACTCGGGTTGTTCAAAAGATCGAAGTATAATTGTGTCCGCCCATCCTCCCATTTCTTGTCAAGCCTCGTCGCCATTTGCCTGAGCGCAATCTGGTTGGTGTCCATCTGCGCGTCCGCTATGGACGGCAGAATCGATGTCATTACGAGAAGCGTCAATACGGCACAGATGAAAGTCTTCACGATTTTCTCCCCGTCGCCACATGGCGACGTAGTTATGAGGCACAAGCGCGGCATAGTTGCTGGTTATCCGTAGGAAGCCTACCAGTCAAGTATACACAAACGAGAATCAAATATCAAATTAGGGGTGAAAGCATCGGACGGATTTCTGCCGATAAAATATTGACTGTGCGGTCGGCTCGATCGTCAAAACAAAACGGCCCGGAGTCTCCGGGCCGTTCTTGAAAAGACTTAACTTGGTTGACTACTTGCTCCGATCAACCACCCCCACCACCACCAGGCGGGTTAACGATAATAACCGGTGGAGGATCGGTCGTTCCGCAGTTGGTGCGGATCGGATGTTCTCCGGTCGCCGCATCCGGGAAAACCATGAGCTTGAGTTTGCTGCCGCCACGGTACGAGATCAACTTGACCACGCCAAACAGTCTCAAATTGGGCGACAAATCCAGTTCGACGTCGGTGCTCGTCTCGTTATTGAAAATGATCCACTGGCCCTGTTTAACCTCTATCCTGTTGTTGCCGTCGGCATCGGCGATCGTGCACCGCCCGCCATCCGACACGATAAACAGCTCAATCTCATCGTCGCCAAAACATCCCACAATACCGCTCATGCCAATCGCAATCAACACAACGAGACCGAGCGACACCGCGGTCAACGTCCGCATTGGTTTGACGAGTTTTAGCACAGGGACCTCCTTTTCAACGGGTTCGAACCGCGCGGCGGGCGCCGAATCAGTCCACGACTCGACGACACAACCGGCGCGGCTAATCGTCCTTCGACTCTTTTGCTTCCGCCACGAGCAGCGCGTACCGTGGATCCTTTCTCAACTCGACGAACTGCTCTTCGTTCTCGACAACTTTCAACGAATACCCATTTGCGAGCGCGTCGCCGAGAAGCACCAGGGCCCTCGGCCGCTCGTCGATCTGTTCATAAACTCCGGCGGCCCGAAAGAGAACTTCCGAGTCGTCCGGCGCGATGGCCAATGCTTGTTCGGCAAAGTAAACCGCCGAGTCTGGGTGATCGATCGAGTAGTAACCGGCAAGGACGGCCATCAGCCCCGCATCTCCCGGGGTTTCGGCGAGCTTCGCGCGCGCCAACGTGATCGCTTTCTCGAAGAGCGGCGCAGCGCGTTCCCTCTCCGCGGGTATGTAGTAGTACGCCACGGCGAGATTGCCGACAACAAGATGATCGGAGGGGTGGTACTCGAGCGCCCACTCGTACATCCGCGCCGCGTCGGCGAACCGGCCCTCCATGTAGTACAACGTCCCGAGGTTCGCGCACGCTTCGTAGTTCTTTTTGAGCGCGAACGATTTCTCGAAGTTGGCGATCGCTTCGGGCCATCTCTCCTTTATATAATAGAGAGCGCCGAGATAGTTATAATTCGGGCCGAAGTCGGGAGTAAGTTCGGCGGCCTTTTCGAACTGCGCGATCGCTTCATCGTACTTTCCAAGTACATAGCAGACATAACCCAGGTCCTCGTAGCCGCCCCAGTACGAAGGGTTGGCAACGATGGCGGCACGGCACATTTGCTCGGTCTTGTCGTATCGTCCATTGCGAAGATATGTGAAAGCAAGATCGTGTCTGGCCCGCGAATCCCTCGGGTTTACCCGGATCGCGCGAAGTAGATCCTCCACCGCCTGGTCGTTTTCGCCGACATTCGCGTGGATGTTTGAGAGCGTGCGGTAAGCGTCGCCCCTGAGGCTATCGATCTCGAGGGCCGCGCGGCACGAAGACACCGCGTCGTCTACCCACCCCGAACCTTCCGATTGCCGATTCTTCCTATACAACGCACGCGCGTGCCCGACATGCGCGCTCGCATATTCAGGCTCGATGAGCAAGGCGTCGCCAAAGGTCATGAGCGCGGAATCGGCATACACGGGGTCCGTCTCGGTGAGGTATCCAAGCCCAACCACCACCAATCCCGACGCTTCCCAGTCACCGGGGTCGCCCGCCGTCAACATCCCCACCTGCGTGCTGTCCATTTCGACTTCGAGCACGCCGGCTATCCATTCGTACATTTCCTTCTGCCAGGAATAATCGTCGGTGGATGATTCGAACACGGCCAGCGGACGCACCGCGTACGGATCCACAAGCCGGAGCTCGAATCCGTAGGCGTCTTCGGTTTCCGAAACCGAGCCCACGATGACCGCGTCGACACCAAACGTCTTTAGCGCCCGCGCTGGATCGTCAATCCCGGCATTTCGAACGCGGCCATCGGGGACAACCCAGAGATCGGGATCGAACTCGGAGAGACGCTGGATGCGGCTTGTGAGATCGACGGCAAGCCCCTTCGCAAACGCGTTCCCTCCGGCGCCGACCGAGGACGCATCGAGCTGGAGAACGGCGATGCCTTTCGAATCGCCGACACCGCCGAACCCGAGGATTCTCTTGATCGAACTCCAATTGAGAACGACGGCGACGAGGACGATGGCCGCCAGAACCGAGGGCCACATAAGCCGCGAACGCTTCTTAACCTGGCGCTTCCCCGTCCGCCGGAACGACTCGAAGCGCATGGCCCGGCTCGGCTCGATGGCGTGGAGCACGTCGAAGAGTTCGTCTCTGAACTCCTCCATGCTCTGGTACCGATCCTCCGGATTCTTCTCCATCGCTTTCGTCACGACGCGTTCAAGATCTTCCGACACCTCGGAACGAAGCTCACAAACCGGCGTAGGGTCGACGTTCAATATTTTGTAGACGACGGCCGCTTCGTTGTCCGCGTAGAATGGGCTCTCTCCGGTGAGCATTTCATAGAGCGTCACTCCGAGCGAAAAAATATCCGACCGGTTGTCGACTTCCATCGCCTTCGCCTGTTCGGGTGACATGTATGAAAGCGTCCCCAGCGTCGTGCCGCTCGACGTCACCTGCGAGCGGCCTGCGAGTTTGGCCAGCCCGAAATCAAGAACCTTGACGACACTCTCGCCCGTCACCACCAGGTTCGCCGGTTTAATATCCCGATGGATGATGCCCTTTCGGTGCGCCTGAGCAAGACAGTCGGCGACTCCGAGCGCGTACCCCACAGCCGAACCGACATCCATCAACCCCTTGGCAAGCTGCTCACGGAGCGACAAACCGTCGCAGTAGGCCATCGCGATGTACATGCGCTTGTCGCGCGTGTGGTTGATTTCGTAAATCGTGCAGACGTTGGGGTGATCGAGTGCAGATGCGGCCTGGGCTTCGCGCATGAACCGTTTCGCGTAGGTTTCGTCGAGGGTCATTTCGCGCGAGAGAAACTTGAGCGCGACGGGGCGCCGCAGTTCGGTGTCCTCCGCTTTGTACACCTCGCCCATCGCACCGGCGCCGATGCGTTCGATGACTTTGTATTTCGAAATCGTCTTACCGATCATGGATAGCACGCCTGTTCCATTTTAGTGAGATCGGTTCCGGGGACGCTTGTGATGTCCCACACGGTTCCCCTCTCGGGGTAATAGAGAATCCTGCACGTCGATGATACCAGGAGCTCGATTCCCCAGTTATCGTAGTCCAGCCGCACAAACTCGCCTTTTTCCATATAAACCGTGTCGGCGGGAAACGAGATGATCGCCGCCAGGTCGCCGTCATCCACTTCGCATCGGACCAGGTACGAATCGGGGTTCGACAGGTATCCGGCGAACTCGGTGGTTCTGACCACATCGACGCCGGGGATGCCCATGCGCGGCGAGTACTGCGCCGCCTTGAAACAGTCGCAGATCTCCTCGAAATTGCCGATGTCGCGGACGAGTATCCCTTCGACGGTATGGTTATCTACGTTGAAGACTGGAGAGCCCGAGTTGTACGGGCCGGTGTCGAGGTTGCCGAGGAAATACGCGCACGGCGTGTTTTCGGTGACGCTGGCGGGCCCGGAATACTTCTGCGGCAACCCATTCGGATGACCGATCATGTATATGGACGACTCGTCGTCTATCTTGCCCGACTGCCGATACTCCAGCGGGTCGCGATCGACGGCGGCACGGTTGAGCCGAACGAGCGCCCAGTCCGCCTGCATCCCCGTTCTTTTTTCGATGACTTCCGTGCCCTCGTACACTTCATCTTCGGTGAACACGGCTTTGGTCTCGCCATCTGATTTCAATACGAAATCAAAAACAAAATAGACCGAGTCGAGCGCGGCCGCCGGATTTATGCTGAGCCTGTCGATGACGTGTCCCGCCGTGGCAATAATGTCCGGCGCTACCAGAAAACCGGTGCCAGCGGCGCGGGTCGCCGGCGCGTTGTACGATGTTTCGAATTCGCAGTAATCCCCGTAACCGCCGAGAATAGTGTTGAACGGTTTGAGCTGCATGTGCCATTCGCTGCCCACCTTCGTCATCGCCGTTCGTTTGACGATCGCCACGACCGAGCGCGCGACGTAGAGAACCTTCTCGTTGTCCACAAACGGCGCCGCGGTGGTGGGATCCAGGGGCGGCTCATCGTAAACATCCTCGATGTCTTCGGATCCGTATGTCAGGCCCGCCGTAATAAACACCCTCTCGATCTCATACACTTCGATCTCGATGTCGCGGATACTGAATTCGCGAAGGTCCGGCGCGAGTCTTATGTTGAATTGCCGGGCAACTGCTTGAAGATCGATTCCGGGACGGTTGCGGGCCACACTCGCGAGAAACCGCCGGTTTTTGAGCTCCGTCCTGAGCATTGCCAGCCGGGCGACCCTGGGCTTGAGGTCATCCAACGTCAGGGAATCCGACCGGGGAATCCTGAGGGTGCGCTTGGCTTTAACTGCTGTGGGGGCAACCTGTTGGGGCGGCCGTGCTCTTGAGAAGGCCAGAGTGAAGACGACCAGCAGAATCGCGAGGGTCACGTATCTCCGCATCGCACAACCTCCTGTGAGATCACACATTATGTGCTGTGTTGCCGCCTCACGTCCTGGCGACGCCAAGGCGGAGCGGTCCCACGGGAGACGATGACCGATGCATCGATTCGTCTATATAATGAGGCGGTCAGAGATGTTTTTCAAAGATGTCCGGACAAGAGACCGCACCGCGTCTCCTGGGACGAGGACGCGCGATGGATTCGGAAGCTCCGAAGTCGTGCTGCCAGAATGAGTCACACCCCCATCGGCGTACCTCTCATATTATAGTCCAATTTTTTGTTGATTGGCAAGGACTTAGGGTGCGGGCCCGTAGACCCTTCGCCGGCGCGGGTGATGTGGAAAACCGCTCCCAGGTGGTGTATACTCTTTTTGACGGGTGGAATCGGATTGCTGCCCGCCGCAAAATATCTCACCGCCATTTCGATTGCGGACAGACTGACCAGCCGCCACACAACGCGCCCTCGCTCTCTTTGACTTTGCACCTTGTTGACACACCCGGTCTCTATGAACGGCTCCGCTATTTGAGCCACACATTTTGACGAATCACATCGTCCCGCGAAATGGCATCCCTTAAAAGGAGGTTGTGTTGTGACACATAACTGCAAACCAGGTGTTGAGCGTTGTCGCGTTTTCGTGGCGATCGCCGTGATCTTTGCCGTCATCGCCATAATCGGTCCCGGGACGGCGAGTGCCCTGCCGGCAGTGACGACATGGTATTTCGATGACTCCGGTGTTGTTGGATGGGGACAGAACGGTTGGGCAAGCCCACCCCAGTGGGAATGGATGGATGCGGGCCCGCTGGCCGGGTCACTCCCCTACTACGATCTCGATCCGCAGAACCCGTACTACGGGTGCACGGCCATGATGTCGGGGATTACTCCGGCTTCCATTTCTGGGCGGACATCTGGTTCGCCAACAACTACGCCGGAGCGAACACCATCACAGTCGAACTGCGAAGAGGCGCGTGGATGAACCAGGGGACCCTCATCGCGTCGGCCACGGGGACCGTGACCAACGTGATGCCCGGCGCTCTCTACACTTTCAACTTCGGTGTCATCCCCACGCTTGTTCTCAACAACGAGTCGCTCATCGTGAAGATCATCTATACGGGGATGTCCGGTGACACGCACATCTACTGGGATCAACCGAATTACCCCAGCGCGCTCAATGCCGATCGCGAGGTGCCCACCGGCGCCGCGACATGGGGCAAGATCAAAGCGCTCTACGAATAACCGTTGTAGATCCGCAAGCTGGCAAGAAAGCGGCTCCGTTATGGGGCCGTTTTCTTTTGGGATTCATTATTGTGAAATCAAGAATCGGCCGAACGGGCGTAGGCAACGAGGTGGCCGCCCCAGAAGGTGAGTTTGTAGATGGCGTTCAAGGTGCGGATGTAGAGGCTCTTCTCCCCCCACTGTTCCGTGCCGGCCGTGACGCGCACGGGCGTGAGCCCGGCGCCGCGCATTGTCCGTGTGAGGGTCGACCGTGTGAAAAACCAGAAATGATGACCGGTCTCGTAGTGCCGCCACAGGTTCTTTTTGACCTTGAGGCGGCTTTGCAGGTTTTGTGTTCTTGCGGAGAGACTTCCCACATTGGGCACCTCGATCCGAATGATCCCCGTGGGCGTCAAAAGGGTCCGCAGGTGCGCCAGGGTCTCCCGGGGGTTTCGCACGTGTTCGAGTACGTGGTTGAGGACGATGACATCGAACGATCCGGGTTCGAGCGGGACGTCTTCAATCAGACCGTGGTGTACGGTGAGGCCCCTCTCCTCGCGCGCGTATTTGACGGCGGCCGTCGCGACGTCCATTCCTTCGGCCCGCCACCCATTCGCGATCGCCGCTTCGAGAAGCATCCCGTCGCCGGCGCCGACGTCGAGCAGACGGCCTTTGCCGCCGGCCACCGATTCGATCTCCGCCATCAATTCTTTGAAAGTAGCCTCGCGCGCCTGCCGCTGTTCGATCGCCTCGGCGAAGTAACGGTGTCCGTAGATCTCCGAATCGGCCGCTTCCATTTCCGGGTAGTCCTCGGCAAACTGGATCCCGCACCCGCGGCACTTGAGCACGCGGATACCGGATTCGAGTTCGAACATCAACCGTGTCGGCGTGCTCGTTGGACAATTTGGGCAGGTTTGCATGGGTTTGATTAATTTCTGGGATTTTGCCGCGGAGGCGTCCCGGGTCTACGCTTGCGGGTCATCCTAGCAATTTTGGGGAACACCCTGCAATGTCGAATAGGGGGTGACAAGTCAACCGTAGAGGAGAACGACTGGCTCCACGTTCTATTCGATCAGCACCATCTTCCGCGTCATCTCGAACCCCGCCGCTTTCAATCGATAGAAGTAAACGCCCGATGCGGTGCGCGCGCCGTATTGATTTCTACCGTCCCAGTGGGCTTCATTCGGGCCCGCCGGCCGGTCATCGGCGACGAGGACGCGCACCAGGGCGCCCGTCGCGTCGTACACGCGAAGGTCGACCCACGACGGCGCGGCGAGCTCGTAACGAATCAACGTCGATGGGTTGAACGGGTTGGGAACGTTTTGATGCAGTTTGAATTCAACCGCTGGGCGCGGGGTCTCCAACACCCGACGCATCCTCGGGTAGCCACTCGATTGTCACCTCCGACACGGTTGGGCAAACGCCGGGTGTCGACCACGTGAGCGCCGCCCGCCAGAGAAGATCGCTCCCGGGGGTGAGCGTGGCCCAGCCGCCGCCGGGTGTGGCGGCATGCCAGTGCGCGCCGCCGTCGGCGCTAAGCTCCCAGGCAACCGAATCGGTCTGCGTCGCCGTGAGGCGAGCGTACCCGATTGACTCTTCGGTGTCGTCTATCGGGAGCGATTGCCCGACGAGAACACCGCCCACGGCATCACTTTGAAAAGCACGGTAGATCTCGAGCCCCGTGTACCCCGCTGCGAAATACGCATAATCCCCGAGTGCGAATACCCCGGCGCCGACATCGGGTGTCGTGTGGTTCCCGAGAAAAACGGGCGACGTGGGATCGCTCACGTCAAACATCTCTAGTGATTGACCCGCCGCGACGAATGCGTAATCTCCCGAAACGCAAATCTCAAACGCGCGACTTTCCGTGTAGCTTCCCACAAGTATCGGAGCCGTCGCGTCGGACACGTCGATCACCTTTAGCCCGTCGTCGAGATCGGCGACGTACGCGTGATCACCGGCGACGGCGACGTCCATCGACCGCCCCGATGAGTCGTAATTCCCCACGATCTCGGGACCGGCAAGCGGTGTGAGATCGATTACCTGGAGTCCCTCGTCATAGTCGGCGATGTAAACGTATTTCCCCGCGTAGTCGACACCCTCCGCCCATCCCGGCGTACTGCAGTATGCGGCTTGTCCTGGGTTGGTGGGGTCCACGATGACGTTCAGCGCGTAGCCGCCGTCCCCGCAGGCTGTGTGCGAGACGATCCCTCCCACCACGATATCGGTCGCCCGTCCCACCGTACCGCGGCCCCCAACGAACGGAAAGCTCGGGGGCATGCTCACATCGACGACCGTGAGCCCGTTGTACGAATTCGCGAGATACGCGTAGCCGCCGGAAACCGCAGCGGCATTGGTGTACCACGACGGCACGTAGCTTCCGATCTCGAACGGGCCCGAGGGGCTGGCGACATCGATCACACGCAGCCCAAAGTCATGATCGGACACATAGGCGGTTTCACCCACTACAGTGACCGCCTGGGATTCGCCGGGCGTGTTGTATGTGCCAAGGAGCGTGGGCGCAACCGGCGAGCGAAGACTGAACACCTGGAGCCCCGCCGGGCCGTCGGCGACATAGGCCGTTTCGCCGTCGACGACGACATCGCAGGCGTCGCCCGGGGTGTCGCGGTCCGTCACGGGAACCGGGGTCCACGGGTCCGACACATCGATCACACGAAGTCCCGCGTCGCCGTCGGCAACATACGCCCGCGTGCCCGCGACAAAAACACCTTTCGCCGTCCCCGGTGTCGGGCACGTCCCTCGCATATTGAGTCCGTACGCCCAGACATTGAACACACGCAGTCCGTACGCCGTGTCGGCGACATACGCGTAATTGCCATCGGTGAAGACGTCGCCCGCCTCGGCGGTCATCGTCGAACCGATTTGAGAAGGACTCGAGGGGTCGGTGACATCGACGAGCACGAGCCCGCCGGCGCCGTCGGCCACCGTCACCCGGCTCCCCGCGTAAAAGACCGCCGCGGCATCACCGGACGTGTCGTGGCTCGCTTCAAGGATCGGGTTCGCCGGGTCAATGATTCTGACGATCTCTAACCCGCCGTTCCGCTCGCCACCCAGGCCTGAAAGACCGACTCGCAGACTACGCCCTGCGCGCGCCCGCCCGTCTGAAACCGCCCCGAGAGCGCCGGCGCCGTGGGATCGGTCACATCGAGTATCACGAGTCCCGAGTCGCCGTCGGCGACGCAGGCGATACCGCCGTTTATCGCGACATCGAGCGCCTCGCCGGGCGTGTCGTAGCTTCCTATAATGAAAGGCGCCGAGGGATCCGTGATGTCGAAGACCTCGAGCCCCGCCGTCCCGGCGGCGACATAGGCGCGGTCACCCCAGATCTTGACGGCGTACGCGTGCCCGCCGGTCGCGGCGCTCCCGATGAGGATCGGGGGGACGGGCATCGTGAGTTGTCCCGACGCTGTGTCCCAGACGGCGGTCGTCTGCCCGGGGTTCAAGTGGGTCGTGTTCGTGAATGTTTCGGTGTATTCGCCCGCCGCGGCGAGAGCGGACGTAAGCAAGAGAAGGGTGATACTGAAAAAGATGAGGGCTTGCAGGTGTCTGCCGGTCATGGTCTTTCCAATCGAGAGAGCCGTTTTGCGATCCATCGATGCGCGACCCATCTGCCTCAATCTATAATTATACCACGTGGAGCTCGACAACATTTGCTCAAACGTTTCTGGAATTATCACAATTTATACGATATAATAGGTTCTCAGGCACTCAATCCAGTCTGCTTCGCTGTGGTGATGTTTTCCAGCCAGGTTTCGATCGGGCGTGAAAGAGGAACGGGATGACGGGGTGTACCATCAAGTGCGAAGGTTGCGGAGAACACATTCTCCAACTGTTTGATATGGGGAGAGCGCAGAAGTGCCCCGGGTGCGGCCGTATGATCGCGCTCAATGTCATCGACCTCTCGGATCGCCCGCATGTCCGCCGCCGCCTCAAATCCGTCCTCGAGCGTGAGGCTCAGCCAAAGCAAAAAATCAAACTTTGAGATGTGGCGGAATTCTCCTCAACAGAAAAACCCTATATGATTTATAAATAAAGATTTATGCAAGTGAAGGCCTGGCGAATTACCAGGCCTTCACTAGTCTTGAGGTGGGGTGTTGGGTCTCAGAGGCTACATTATATTAAGGGTTTTCATTTTGAATAAGAGGGTCGTCCGTGGAATGCCGATTTGCTCGGCGGTCTTGGAGCGGTTCCAGGAGTTGTCTTCCAGCGCCTTTAGAATGAGCCGGCGTTCGAAACGTTCCACGCGCTGCGTGAGAATGCCGCTTTCATTCCCTGATCTGAAGGCGTCTTTTATCCTCTCTGAAAGCATTCCAAACCGTATCACTTCGCCATCACCGATGAGTGAGAATATTCGCATGATCTCGTTCCTGAGTTCGCGAACGTTGCCAGGCCATGAGTGAAGTTCGAAGGCTTCCAGTGCTTTCATATCGACGTTAAGGCGGCGGCGGGAGAATCCCAGCTTCTCGATGCCTCTTGTCAGAAAATGTCTCAGCAAGAACTCGATATCGCGCCGGCGCTCGCGCAGCGGCGGGATCTTGAAACTCACCGTTGCGAGCCTGTAGTACAGGTCTTCCCGGAACAGGCCGTTTGCGATTCGATCTTCCAGATTCTTGTTGGTCGCCGATACCACTCTGACGTTTGTGTGGCGAACATCGTTTTCGCCGAGACGGCGAAACTCCCCGTTCTCCAGCAGGCGGAGCAATTTGACCTGGAGTTCCTCCGACATATCGCCCACCTCATCGAAGAATAGCGTGCCACCCTTTGCTTCCTCTACCAGTCCGACGCGGTCCGACACCGCGTCCGTGAATGCGCCTTTCACGTGTCCGAAGAGTTGGCTCTCGAGCAGATTCAGCGGCACGCCCCCCGCATTGATTGCAATGAAGGGGCCTTCTTTCCGGCGGCTATTCTCGTGGATTGCGTGGGCGAACAGTTCTTTGCCGACACCTGTTTCGCCCTCCAGAAGTATCGGGACGGAACTCTGGCTCGCACGTTCGGCCAGTCGGATGACCTTGATCAACTCTGGGTCGATCGTGATGATCTCTTCAAAAGAGCCTCCCGGGTGCGCGAGCGTCTCCTCATCGCTGTCCAGAAAATCTGTCGTGTCCAGTTGGTAAGGAACGTCGCCTATCTCCGTCGCAACCCGCTCCATTGCCTCCACACTTGCGAACAAGAACTCCAATTCCTTTGGTGTAAATGACTTTTTGTCCGGGACCACCGCGCACAGAATGAAACCCTGGCCGGTCTGTCCCGGCACCGATACAAGCGTTTTGCCGTTCATCATCGGACAGAATCTGGGATCGCTTCCCTTGAACAGGGTCTTCGCGTCACATCTTAGCTGTCGACGGAGGATCTGCTTCGCATCGTTGATCGACAGATTGTATTTGAGGGGGATTCGATAGCCGCTGTTTTGTTGCTTTGCGAGGAACAGGCACTCGGCCCCGACGTTTCGAGCAACTTCTGTCGCGAGCTCGGGCTTCAGTTCTTCCAGAGGAAATCTCGCCTCTTCGTAGATTCTTCCCAGGGATTTGAGTCTCTTTGCAGACTCCTGGCTTGTTTGGAGGATTTCCTTTTCCAGCGTCTTGTACCAATCGCGGATCAATGGGGCAATCGCCTTTTTGTCATTCGGGTCCAGTCTGTCTGCATACTCATTTGCCAGCTTCAGATTGCTCCTCGCCGATACCATAGTCTCCATTGTTGAAATCATATTTGCTATAGAGGATCAGAACCTGAGCGGTGAAAAAGTCGATTTTGAGCTTCTTGCAGAGCTGTCTTGCTTCGAGAAGATAGATGTCAGCATCATCGCTTTTGGTTTCGATCAGATACTTGCTGTAGGAAATACAGCTTCGCATCAACTCGTAGCACTCGTGGATGCTTTTAAGTGTGTTGATGCTGGCTTCGAAAGCATTGACAGCTTTTTGGGTTAGGCCGAGTTTAAAATTCGTTTCCGCAAGAATCCGGAGCGCAGCTCCCATCTCATGTTTGTCTCGAATCTTGATACACAGTCGGATACACTCGAGCGCTTCTCGTTTGGCATCTTCTGGTTCGTCTTGCAGGAGATGGAGTTGGGCCTGTCGACGTTTGACCTCCGTCATAACGTCGCTTGTGGGTGCTATTTTTTGGGTCGTCGACAATGCCTTCTGGAGACATTCTTTGGCCTCAGAATGCTCTTGTACTTCCATCTTATAGTCGGCCAAGAATTCCTGCAGCAAAGCCACATACCTTGAGTTATCAAGCGTCCTGGCGGCTGCTACTAGATCAACAAATCGTCCTTCTATCCCCTCAAACTGTCTCTTCAATAAATCCAGATGGAGACGATTAATCTCGCCAATCATACTCGAATTTCGAATAAAACTATTGTCGTCTTCAACAGCACCTTTGGACAGATCCCGTTTACATTGAATTGCCTTGTCAAAACAGTATCGAGCACTTTGCCACTCGCCAGTCTTCAGCCCAACAACCCCCAAATTGTTGTAACAGAGCGTTTGCCCTTCCAGCATTCCCAACGATCGGAATATTTTCAATGCTCTCTTTAGAGCTCGTTCCCCTTCTGCATATCGACAACACTTTTTCTTCAAAACACCGTAATTGTTCAGACTGTATGCGTATTGCATGTGATTATCCATACGTCTGAATACACTCATCGCATCATGAAACCGATCCTCTGCTGACGCCTCGTCTCCCAACGCCGAAAGCGCAAGCCCCATACCGTTTACAACAAGACCATACAAAAAGTGCTGATTCGTAGATCGTATTTCTTTTTCCAATCTTTCATACTCTCTCATCGCATAAACAAAGTCACCCTGGCCGAACAAGCCAATTTCCGCCCTCAGAAGTGCGCATTGATAACGCTGCGGAGTTGAAGCACCGACCTTTTTGGTGATTCTATCGAGAGTTTTTTTGGCTTGTTCTTGATCAAGATTAGACCGCATCCGTTGTACGCGCAGTAACGCCAGATTCATGCTCGCGATATCAAGGTAGTGCAGTTGATTCAATTCGACAAGCCGCTCCACTAAGTTTCTTGCCCTACTGTATGCCGGTACATCTTGAAAAAAGTCTGGACACTCCAAAATAGCGCGGAACTTATCATCCGCATTAATAATGGACTCAGTCTGAAGGCGCTCTTGGTGTGTTATTGGTCTTGTCATTAACCGCAACCTATGGTGTCACAAAAATGCAAAGGTTTGCCAGCCAGGGCGAGGAGCATGTCCAGTAAATCAAGATGTTTTTCTCTCTTAGGTCTGGCATCACCTTTCCATGCGCACTCCCTGTAACGCCTGAGGGCTCCTCAACGAATTCATAGCCCTTGTATCCCCCAATTCCATCTGCGTCACCCGGAACAACGTAGGGCTTGGTTTCTGTGTCCCTAGCCAAGGCGTCATCGACTGGGATTAGACCTGAGATCGTTATTAGGAACATCGTCATAAAAGCGCACACAAAGGCACCTGTCGATATCCGTACAAATTTCGAAATCATCGTGTAACACCTCTTTTGACTAACACGAGATAACCGGGGGAAGGACAGGATCGGACAGACTCTGATTGTGAACCGCAGGTTTGCGGAAACGAGATGAGCTTCAGCCGGTTGGGCACCGTACTCATAAGTCTCGTCAATTGTGGTGGTCGCTTCAACATGCGAATAACCCAGCTTATTTCTGGTAATCCGTTTATATCCGTCAAGTCAAAGCTCTATCGAAGGACACCCTGAGGATTGAATTATATCAGACTGTAACCTTCTACTCAACAATATTTTGCACAATGAGCAACTGCCTAGTTAACGCCCCAATATTGGCCGATCAGTTTGGGTGCGCTCATCAACGCCTATAACATGAACCGTTAAATTGATTTTTGCCAAGATTGGAGAAACGGTGTCAATATATTGACAACCGGTCAGTGCCAATAGATTCAGCGAATCAATTACAATCCCTTAACATACGATAGTGTAAAGAAAATTTGTCACATAAAAAATTCTCGAATCCGTACCTTAAAACCATGACCTCATTGAAAACACACAAGTTAACGAAGTCTTAAGCGTGGTACGCAGCTTGCCCATTGGAGATCCGACTAACACATTGACGTCGAAACAACGGCTTGTTTTTCGGCGTCAACTTGCTGAACGTGTTGTGTGAGGGAACGATTTGGGCTCGTTGCCTCACACAACATCTGCTGGGATTCACTTGGTCTGACTATGCGGAGGCAGCGATGCGGATTGAATGTGCAGCACGTCGACCCCCAGGGGGGACCAAAGTTCTCTGTGTTCCGCGCAAAGAAAATTGCTGAGTACTCTCGTTTGCTGAAATAAGCCAAATCTCTTCGAATCAATATCTGCGATTTATCTTCGCTCGTCTCACGTCGACAGACCTCTGAAGCTCGCAATGGAGGAATCATTGGAAACAATACGAATTCTCCTTTCGATTCGATCGGAGGCAATCGGTTACCCTTTGGGATAGTTGGAAACAATGGGTAATTAGGTTCTGTTCACAGCTAAAAAAACACCACAGTGGCGCAAGGCCGCCACAAACCCGAAAAACGCCTGTGATTTAACGGGTTACAAATCAAACTCCAGGTCATCTACATCCGTGGAATCGTTCCAAGCCCCAACTCAAAAGAATTCGCTTTAAACCCGGGCTTCGTATTTCACCGCTGGACAATTCCAACTCTGACATACAGACGGGACGACCCGCGCCCTAACCTGTTTCACCACAAGCACATAGACCTCGCCCTCTTAGGCATTGGACAATTCAACTTTTCAAAAAAACAACTGGGCTGCTGGCCCACGCGTGAGCATGGTCCCCCGCTTGCCTTACTGTTCATCGCCTGACGTTTTGGGAAGTCAACTTAGGGGGTAGAAGAGATGTCCCGCTTCCGTCACACACTCAAATCCTTTGCCTTGCTTGCTTGCCTAACCCTTCTTCTTGCCACAATAGGTTGTGAGGATGGTTCAGTGCTGGCGCCTGTTGACGGTCCGGGAGGCGCCATGTTTGAACCGGACTTCATCGGCATCGCATCTGCCCCCAGTGACCCGGCCCTTTTTTCCCAAGTGAAAGTGCAGGGATCTCTGATCTCCGCCGAGTCAGGCGGGACGATCTCCAACGAACGAGTGACACTCGATTTTTCTCCTGGCGCGTTGGATGAAGACACCTACATCACAATGGCCATGGTCGACAAATCGAATCTCGTCGTGGAGTTCGGCCCCGAAGGCATTCACTTCAACGAGCCTGTAATAATGACAATGAAGTTGGAGAATACAGCCGCCGAAAAAAAGGGGTGGTCACCGTGATCAAATGGTACAACCCTTCGACAGAACGATGGGAACGAATCGAGAATCTCCCTTCGATCATCCAAACCGGGCAAAAGCTTTGCTGCACCACTTTTCGAAGTACGGAGGCAACATCGCCGGCTAGATAGCTCAACCAGATAAACATATGAACTTAACCTAACGCCCAGGTCAGTCACCAGATGAATGACCTGGGCCGTTTTTTGTGACCCCCCTATATTCTTCGACCAAGCCTAAGAATTCTGGACTATTGCTAAAATCGTCAACTAACTCACTCCTCTGGAGTCCAGACACAATTTTTCTCATTTGGCTATAGTAACGATGGAAATATTCTAGTCCTCGCCCTACCTCTCCCACTTTTACTAAAACTCTAAAAAGGCTCGCATTGAGTTTCATCAACAGGTCCATCTCGGTCACTTGATTCATGATATCTTCACAGCGGCCTATCCACCTGAACAAATCAGTTTTACTTGTATTCGCAGCTTGATGATACAGCAACTCAACTAATAAGTACTGCCCTCTCACATTATTGGACTCCATGTCGCCAATTTGAGACCCCACATGGTCGATAATGTTCCGGGCTTCATCGAACTCGCGTTGTTCAATTCGGATCATTGCTACGACAATATCAGTCCTGGCAAGATCGTCACTATATCCGATGGCCGCGTAAAGCTCTTTGGCTTTCTCCAGGGCACCGATCGCTTCGTCAAGACGATCCTTTGTTTTCAAGAACTCGCCAAGAACTTGGTAATATACCGCAGCCCTGTAGCGCGCTTTAATTCTCTCTATCATGGTTTCAAGTCGGTCGGCGACTGATGATATTAATCGAGAGTTAAGAGACGACAAGATGTTGAACAACAGGACTGTTGCATAAAAGTGATGTTCAAGGGCATCCCTTGTATCCGTACGCTTTCTGATCGATTCTAAACTACTAACAGCGTCACCCCAGAGACCCACGTTCTGATAAATCATTGCATATCTGATACCGAATTCATCCGCGTCCGTCAGCAAGCCGTTGTCTACGGCTATCTTCATTGATTTATCTAAATAGTAAAGTGCTCGTTGGAATTTGCCCTCTTCAAAGAACACGGCACTCCCCAAAAAGTACATAATGCACAACCCACGATAATAGCGGGTCTTGTGCGCAAGCCTCACAGACGAAGCAATTATGCTCTTGGCTTCTTGAAAACGAGATTGGTTCAGCAAGGACTGTCCCTCGCTGTAGTGAGCCCTCACAAGATGCTCAATATGCCCATGTTGATCGGATGTAACCCGAGCTTTCTCCAAATATTTTGCGTACGATTCTTGCTCTCCGCTTCTATCATAGTTGATCATTTTTATGATGTAGTAACGGGCGAGATCTTCGGTTGAAATACAAGTGAGATCGACCTTCTCCAGTATCCCCAAAGAATCATCTGTCTGTTCAAAAGTTGTTAGAATATTCGCTCTTTGAATCAACAATCGATGATAAGTCTCACAAGGCCAATCACGAAGTTCTTTGAGCCCCTCCTCAACTATTTCTACGCTCAATTGTGGCTTATTAGTTCGTTCGAGCGCAACTGCATAGCGATATCGATGACCGATCGGGATGTTCCCACCAGTTGTTTCACGGTTTCGCTGAATAATTTCAATCAAATTTTTGTAATTCGACACCATCCATTCGGCATTGATCCATTGCTTGATGAAGTATCTTTCGATGGACTCTTTGTGGTCTTTCCACTCGGCGCTTCTGAGGCGGCGAACATACTCGATCCCGGCCTTACACAACCGCCGGAGCGCGAATACGTCCCGATCCCGCCGCGCGCGCGTCACCGCACGTACCTGCATGATGAGTGATTCTCGAACCCGGCGGACCTTCGCGAAGTGATGCGCCATCATTTCAAAGTAGGCAATCGAGTCATCTCCGTGATCGCCAAAGTAGCTGATGTACCGGTTGTGAATACGATTCCGGTCTTTTTTCCGAAGGGCTTTGTACATCCCACCGCGGACGTGATCGCTGATCATCTCGATCCGTCGACCCTTGTCGGTATCCGCGACATCGATGATCCGGTACGGCAGAAGTGCCTCGCTCGCGACCACGATTTGACTCACGGACAGGTCAGACACCTGGGCTAACTCATCGACAGTCAGAGCCTGCGGATGACAGGCAAGCCAACCGACAAGATCTTTGGCGTTATCAGCAAGCTCTTCAAAAAGACTCTCGTAATATTCAACGGAAGATTTGGTGAGCTCGATCGCACTCGCCCGGCTCTCGTGAAATGCCCACTTGCCAATCCGATGTACGAGCGCATCCTCGGATATTCCCTGTTTCAAAGACGCATATAGTGCGGTACTCGACTGGAGGTGTTTCCGCAGGAACACTTCGAGCGACTGCTGCTCGGCGCGGCCGGAGAGATGCCCGCGGAACCTCTCGGAGATTGCCTCGACATCATCGGTCCCGGGCGGCGGGACCTCGATCGACGCAAACGCGCCATCACCTATCAACGCTGGTCGAAGAACCTCTCGGACGGGTTTTGATTTCCCTACGCAAATAATAAATAGATTGGGCTCGGTCCCCTCGGACACGACATGGCCAAGCCGTTTGCCCACGTACTCCAAAAAGTCCCGTTCCTCGCCGCTAAGCCGCGTGAGGTCGTCAGCAACGAGAACAGCACCGGCCCCCTCGGCAAGCGACACGAGTTTCTCCCACCCCGCGACAAACCGGTCTGTGGTAAGTGCCGCCGGATCGACGGCACTGGAAGGCTTCTGTGATTTCTTCCCCGCGTCCCCAACGATGGTGGGGTAGTCACTATCTTCACCGAGCCGCAATACCTGCATCCCTCGAACCCGAATCTCCGTCGCAAGCGTGTCGAGCACGTGGGTCTTCCCACTCTCGGGCGGCCCGGACACGGCCAACACACGGGGGATTTCCGCAATAGGGCCCTCGGTTTTCTCGCGAACGGCAGCACTCGCGAGCAGATCCTCCTGGATCCGTTTTTCGAGATCGGTGACGCTTCCCTTCAAAACACTGTCGGGATCCGGGACATCAAGATCCGGTACCGCCACGGCGGCCTCACCGGAACCCGCCGGCACACCCGTCGATCGCGACTCAACAGCGGCGGCGAGCTTTTCCGCCCAGGTTCGGAGCTCGTCCCACGCCTCTTCCTTTCCCACAAGTCCGAGCGAATCGATGTAACCAAGCGCAAACACCCGCTCCATCTCGGCCGCGTCATCCCCCATCCGTGCCGCCATCGTCCGCTGATAATCTTGAAATGCCGCCAGCCGCGCCTGCGGCTCTTTGGCCATGAGATTCTCGATCCAGGGAACAAGCTCCGCAAACTCGACCTTCCTCGCCTCGAAGGTCACCTTGCGAGTGAGATGCGCGCGGAGGATGTCATGCATGCTTCCGGCAAAAGGCAGCCGGCCTTCGGTAAGTTCGTAGAGAATGACACCGAGCGAGTAATAATCGGCGGCGCGGGTAATGTTCTCCTCTCCACGAATAACTTCGGGCGACATGTACCCCGGCGTTCCGACGAGCTTGACCTTGCCGCCGGACTCACGGCGGTAGCTGAGCCCAAAGTCGATGAGCATGACGAGCGGCATCTCGCGCTCGCCAAACGCGCGGCTTCTACGGACGAGGATATTCCCCGGCTTGAGATCGAGATGAAGAAGATCGTGTTCGTGGATGAATGCGAGCGCCTCATTCATCTGAAAAAGAAGCGTCCAGAAATCCTCGGGATGCGCGGCGAGATACTCGTCGAGCGGCTCGCCCTCGAGATATTCCATGACGATGAACCGCGTGCCGTCCGGCGCCACACCATAATCGTTAACATCTGGGAGGCTGGGATGATGGAGATTGCTCAGAATCCTGTACTCGTCTTCGAAGCGCGCGATGGCCCGTTCCGTCTCGGCCTGCTCCGGCTTGAGCGCCTTGAGCGCCCGGATGGAGCCGTCTTTCGACGAACGCACCTTGAATACGGTCGCTACCGCGCCCTCGCCCAGGGGCGTGAGCACTTCGTATCGGGGAAAATCAGGGGTTGGAGACGCCATCACTTACGATCCATCAAATCTAATCAAAATCCGGAAGGACTGTCTCAATGATTCGTCGGCCACTTTCACTATACAACCGAAACGAAACTAATTCGATGTCAAATCCCCTTATCGTGCCGCATCCGACGTGTTCATTAAGACCGAGACACTGCCCGAACCATAGTTCGTCGTCAGCACGTCGTTGTCGCCGTCACCATCGAGATCGCAGGCGAAGACCGACCTGGGCCGGTCGCGCGCACCGAAATAAGTCGCGGCGCCGAACGTCCCCTGACCCTCGTTCAACAGAACGGACACGTCGAACGCAAAATAATTTCCTAAAATCAGGTCGGATCGGCCGTCACCATCCACATCGGATGCGAAGATCGATGTGAGAGGCACTCCACCGGCAGGATAATTGACCGCGGAGGAAAACACACCGCCGCCATCGTTCAAAAAAACGGAGACGTCGGCCGACGCCGCGTTCGCAACCGCCAGGTCCACATTCCCATCACCGTCAAGATCGGCGCAATACACGCCATAAGGATCTCCGCCCGCCTGGTAGCTAACCGCCGCGGCAAAAGTGGCGTCACCGTTATTGAAGAGAACGGAAACGTCACCGGATGCGGTGTTCGCTACGGCGAGATCATAATCCCCATCTTTGTCGAAATCGCCTGCACAAACCGATATCGATGAATTTCCTGTTGTGTAGTTCACCGCATCCACAAAGGTTCCGTCACCGCGGTTGATCAAAATCGACACGTTTCCGTCGCCGAAATTCGCCACGGCAAGATCGTTATCGCCGTCACCATCGAGATCACAAGCATACACATCGTGTGCCGACGGACCTGTGGCATAGTGAACGGCCGCGCCGAATGCGCCATCGCCCTGGTTGAGCAGAACGGATGCGTTGTGGAAATCAAAATTCGCGGTCGCCAGATCGTTGTCGCCATCGCCATCGAGATCGGCGCTGAAAATCGAATACGGGCCGTTGCCAGTCGCATATGCCGAGGCCGCTCCAAGAGTTCCATCGCCGTTATTAAACATGACGGACACGTCGCTCGTTTGATAGTTTGCCGTAGCCACGTCTAAATCCCCGTCCCCGTCCAGGTCACACGAATAAACCGCATGGGGACCGTCACCCGTTCGGTAAGCCGCTTCGGTGAGAAATGTCCCATCACCGAGGTTCAAGAGCACCGAGACATGATTTGATAAATAATTTGCGATCACGACATCCGCCGCGTCGTCCCCGTTGACATCACCGGCGCTG
Source organism: Candidatus Latescibacterota bacterium (assembly GCA_963791045.1). GTDB lineage: Bacteria > Krumholzibacteriota > Krumholzibacteriia > WVZY01 > WVZY01 > CAWBQK01. The sequence goes on along the minus strand of CAWBQK010000011.1, from coordinate 217,986 downwards.
AGCGACACAGGACCGTAGCCTGCCCCATACTTCACTACGCCGCCGAATGCGCCCTGCCCGTCGTTGAACAGGATCGAGACGGTACCGGAACCCCCATTCGCGACGGCCAGGTCGCTGTATCCATCGCCGTCAATATCTCCGGATGTGACGGCAAAAGGCAGGAATCCAGCCGCGTAGTTCACCGCAGAACCGAAGTGACCATCGCCGCGATTCAGTAGCACCGACACATCGTTCGAGCTGTCATTGGCCACGACCAGATCGCAATCGCCGTCCCCATCGAAATCATCCGCGTGCACAGATCGCGGCGACGTTCCCACCATAAAATCCGCGCGGGCGTCGAAGACGCCGTCCCCGTTGTTTTTTAAAATCGACACGGTGTTAGAAGTGCCGTTCGCCACCGCAAGGTCATTGTCGCCATCCCCATCGAAATCACAAAAGTGAATCGATCTCGGCCTGTCTCCGACCCCATGGGGCGATGCCGCACCAAACGAGCCGTCCCCATTGTTTTTCAAAACCGACACACTATTGATATCGTGGTTCACCACCGCAAGGTCGGCATCCCCGTCGCCGTCCAGGTCCGCCACACAAATCGACACGGTCTCGCCGCCGCTCGGATATTGAACCGAGGCGGAGAACGAACCGCCGCCGTCGTTAAGAAGAATCGACACGGTGCCGGACGCGGGATTTCCCACGGCAAGGTCATTGTCGCCGTCGCCATCGAGATCGCACGCATACACTGAACCGGGGGCGTTTCCGGCTTCGTATTCAATTGCCGGTTCGAATACTCCGGCGCCGTTGTTGAGGAGGACCGAAACATCCTCGGATGTGGAGTTCGCCGTCACGATATCATTCCTGCCGTCGCCGTTCAAATCGCACATAAAGACCGACGCCGGATCCATCCCCACGGTGAAGTCGCGTCTCGCGTGAAAATTTCCCGAGCCTCCCGACGGGTTTTCCGGTGGGAGTTTCGAATCCGTCGGCGAGTCGCCACACGACAGGGACACCATCGTCAAAGCGACGGCTGTGATCAGAACAAGCCACTTCTTGTCGGAGCGCATATCAATCCCCCTGCCGATTCAACAAATCGTTAGAACCCGACAATTAACTGAAAAAAACCGTGGTCGTGGATTTTGAAATCCCCACGATCCTCGGCATCGAGTTCGAACGCCTCGATAAACCGGATCATGTTGGTCTCCCCGAAAACGTACTCGAAACCGACGAAGATCCGGTGGTCGTCGAAGTCGTCCTTGGCAATGGTCTCCTGCGTGTCTGGGGATTCGATCCACTCATCCGTCCGCGTCCGAAACTCGGACGCATACCCCGCCTCGATCTGATACTGCCTCCGCTCACCCAGCCCATACCGTGCGGCCAACAGCGGCACGACGTATTCGCTCGTCGTCGAAAAAGTCTGTGCCATGTCATTGCCGACACTAATGTTGCGGTCCTCGAACCGGAGCGTCCCGCGAAGGGTGATCCGATCGGTCACGGGAACCCACGCGTACGCCGACACGAACCACCATGTTTCCCTCCACGCCTGAACTGTATCGTCATCGGTCCGCTCGAATAGATCGGGATCGAACTCGGTCTCCGGTACGGCAAATGGCCGCAGAGCCCCCCGCTCAGATCCGGAAGCGCCAGGCGTCCCTTGCGACCCGGGCGACGATTCATTCCACACAACACCATTGTCGAACCATGACGTATCGCTCTGGGGGTCTTTTGATTTTCGCGTTCTTCTGTACAATCCGCTGATACCGACCGCCGTCTGATCTCGCACTTCACGCGACGGATCGACAATATATTCCACCCACCCCTCGATCGCCTTCGCTTCCGCCCGCTCTTTGGGATACGTGACACCGGTGGCCGTCACTTCTTCGCCCATTTCGAACGACGGCACCAGCTCGCCGCGCGCACGCACCCACACATTGGGAATGATCTTCTCACGCAGGTCGAACGCGAACCGGATGGGTTTATCGGTGTACACATTCAAAAGACTGTCCGAGGTGTTGCGATGATGCTCGGAATAATTTCGCATAAAACCCGGCCACTCGACGGACACTTTGATGTACTGGTTGACCGCGCGCCGGTGTTGATACATGAACCCGAGCGAGCCATCGCGCTTGTCAAAAGTGGGCCGCGCATAAAAGGAAAGATAGTTTCTGCCGTACACCTGCCCCTCGAATTCGAGGACATCCCACGGAATCCTCTCGGTCGAGAAACGATCCAGCCGTGCGTGATAGAAGCGAAACCGAAGCCGCTGGTGGAGCTGAACGGCGACCTTCAACTCCTCCTCGAGAAACCACTGGGCAACATTGTTGCTCCCAAGTCGAAAACGAAACCTGTTGTCCCCGGCATCCCACGTCTCGCGCCACAACCGGTTGTATTGGTTGGTTACGATATCGAGCACGTATTCCTGGTTGTCCTCTTCGGGCGGCTGCGGAACGGTCGCCGCGGCTGCCGCCCCCGCGCGCAAACACACAATAACAACGAGTAGGAGTAAAAAGCGGTTCAAAAGAGCCCATCCTTTCGGTTTGTCGGCGCTGCTCCAAAAGGTGTCAATAAGTCGACACTCGGTGAAATCAGACAACAGGCTTCAATCGCGATTACTCTACGAGTATACACGCTCCCCGCCGCTGGCTCCATCGCGCACTATTTCCATTGAAATCAACGCCATCCGCGCAACCACCTATCTACCAACAGAATACAACATCCCTCCGAGTGGCACTCATCATGCGTATACACATGTCGTCGTAATGACGAGACTGCCCGGGCGACTGAACCTTCCCTGTGCAAGTCCCCCTGACTGCACGAAGCGTGTTGCTGCGCTCGCCCGGGCACACCTTTCGCGGCCCAGGACCCGCGGCGATGACCATACGGGCGCCAAAAACCTGGACGCACGGGACGAACCAACACGATGACGTGAGGAGGATGTGATGAAACGGTTCGTGTGGATGTTTCTACCAGTGATGTTTTTGTGTTTCGCTTGCAACGAGCGGGACACGTCGACGGTGAGACCTGCCGTCACAAAAACACCGGACATTGTAACCGAGGAGGATGGGATAACCGCAGCGTTCTTCGACTCGAAGAACCCGCACACAATTCAATCGCTCGAAGACGCTCTGACCGACCCCGCGGTCACCGCCGAAATCGAAAGCTTCGAAAAAGCGGGGTATACACTGACGCCCGAGTACTCCTTCTATGTCGAAGGCGAAAGAGATGGCGGTGGAGAAGTAAAGATTACGACACTCGTCATGGAGAACACGACAGATCCCAGCCACGACGCGGTATATCTCTTCTGTCTCCACGGCATCGATAGAAAAGTCGTCGTTCCCGTCACGCTGACCTTTTCAAAAGAGGCGCCTGGGAATGATTTCGAACAGATCGGCGATGACGTATGGATCGGCTTGAGCGGGCCGCCTTCAACCGCGTGCACCGCTGACATCGATCCGGCGGCAGCGAGAATCTCATGGCGACAGTGGCTTCGGTGCATCAGCGAACGCATGGTCGCGGGCGGAATCAGCTGTGCTTATCTCTGTCTGTACGCGCCCGGCGGATATCTCCAATGCATAGCGGTTTGCGCGGCCGGACACGCTGTCTATGCATTTATACAGTGTTCGATCGCTCAACTTTAAGGAGGCGACATGAGTCGAGCAAGCGATGCGACCGAATTCCTGCGAGCAGTTGTGGCGTTTCCCCTGATCCTGGCCGTCGTCCTGGGCATTCTATCGAATCAAATCGGCAACTGGAATCACTCGGGGTTGATCATTTGGATTCTGTATCTTGGACTAGCGATGGGGGTGTGGTTCCCGTTCGTTCTGAGGCCGTATCTCAAACGAACGGCGGCGCGGAAATAGTGGGATTCCCCGCCAAAAAAGCAAAGAGGGACGCTTTGAGCGTCCCTCTTTGGTCTACCCGTAATGTACCTCGCCTAGGGGAAAGGCATATAAGAGGTACGGCACGGGTCACCTTCACCCTGAAAATGACTTTCTTCACCAAACAAAGTGCTTAAGAAACGAGTGCCTTCAAACTGAGAATCAACGCAATGGTATCATACAAACGAGGATTCGTAAAGCGTTGTTTGACAAAAACCCCACCCGCAGCGTCACCCAACCGGCTAACAAAAAAGACGGGCGATGCCGCCATCGCCCGTCAAACCACTAATAAACGCTCTCCCAGGAGGGTCTATCCGAGAAGTCCGTTCGTCCTGGCCCACTCGTAGAACCCCTGTTCGAGCTGATCGAACGACTCGATCACGAAGAGGAGCTCCTGCATGTGCCAGACGTCATAATCCTGCTCGGACATCACCGCCAAATCAAAGGGCCTCTTCTCGACCTTATCGGTGAGGCTGTACTGCGTCTCGGCATACGACGACAGAACCCCGTTGCCGTAGATCCGCGTCCCCTCGGACGTGTCAATCAAACCGAACTCGACGGTGAACCAGTAGATCCTCTCCAACCGGCGGCGGTTCGCGCCCTCGGCATTCATCGCCGCCTCGCCGAATTTCTGGTAGAAATCAGCAAACTGCCGGTTGGCGATCATCGGCGTGTGCCCGAATATATCGTGAAAGAGATCCGGCGCCGGGGTGTAATCCAATTCCTCGGGTGGCCGGATGTAATCGGTTGACGGAAACACCCGCCGCGCCAACCTCGAGAAGAAATCCGCTTCGTGCAAGAGTCCCGGCACACGGGCCACCTGCCAGTTCGTCGCTTTCTCGAGCACTTCACCGACATCACCCAGATACGGGATCTTGTCTTCGGGAAAATCCATCATCTCGAGCCCGTCGAGATACTCCTGACACCCACGGCCAGGAAGAAGCTCCAACTGTCTCGCGAACAGCGTTTTCCACGTTTCGTTTTCCGCGGCGCTGTAGTCCGGATAGACGATTTTGTTCCCTTCCGGAGCGTCCCCATCGAGCTTTATCGGAACGCACCGAGGATCGTCGCCGGAGAGCGCGGCTTTTTCATACGCGGAAAGCTCTTCGTCTGTTTTCTTCTTGTCGTTTTTATCGGTCATAATATTTACTCCGGTATTTACCTCATTCCGCCGAACTGCGCTTCGTAAATATAGTGCTCTGGCGGAAGCATAAACAAGGGCCGGCCGGGGCTGTTTGCCACGGCGCGAAGATACGACCACTCGGGATTGAGAAGCGCTTCTTCATCTTCGGCCATGTCGGTATCGCCGCCGAACAATCCGGCCAGCATCCGTATCGGAATCGGCGAGCCGCCAAGGCTAATGTGGAATGGCGGGAGCTTCGGATACTCGACGATCTTGACACGGTCATCATCGGGGATTCCCGCCATTTTCCATGCCGCCTTGATCGCGGCATCCAAGCCGCCGATTTCATCGACGAGTCCGATTTCCTTGCCGCGCGTGCCGCTGTACACATGACCCTGCGCGATCTCTCTGACATCGTCGGCGGGCATCTTGCGTCCGGTCGCCACCTTCTCGACAAACACGTCGTAGAAATCGAGGATCTGCCCCTTGACCCGGTCACGTTCTTCGGTCGTGAGGTTTCTCTCGGGAAGCATCGGTCCACCGAGAAGGAGTCTGATCCCATAACCGAAATCGGCGTGGTCACCCACCTTGACGTGGTCGGATGTGTGGCCGATCTTTTCGCCCAGGCCTTCATCCCACACCCACGCGCCGATGACGCCAATCGATCCGGTGATCGATGTCGGCAGCGCGTAGATCTTGGTCCCGTACATCGAAATCCAATACCCGCCGGAACCGGCAACATCACCCTGGCTCACTATAACGGGTTTTCTCTCGGCACACTTTCGCAGCGCCTCTGCAACGACATCCGACGCCATCCCGTCGCCGCCGGGCGAGTCGACACGGAATACGACCGCTTTGACATTTCGGCTTTTGGCGAGCCCGTTGAACACCTTCTCGAGCTGGCGCGCTTTGATTCCCGTATCCATCGCGCACGCGCCGAGACCATATACGACGGCGATCCTGGGATCCTCGCCCCAGAGGTCATCCTTATAACGGTTGCCGGCGAGTTCGTCCCTGCCGACAAAACGCTTCTGTTCGCCCTCGAGTACGGCGATCACTTCCTTGACCTTGTCCCAACGACCCAATTCGTCGACGAGCCCCATTTCTTTGGCTTTTTTGCCGCTGAACATAATTTCATTATTTATCCAGTTGTCGAAATCCGCATCGCTCTTATTCCGCGCGGCGGTGATTTCGGCGCGGACCGTCTCATATGTATCTTCGATGATCGCGAGGCGTTGTTCGCGGTCGGCTTCCGACATGTCTTCCCTCGTGAAAGCTTCCGCCGCGGACTTGTACTTGAAGAAACGCCATTCATCAACGCCGACACCGAGCTTTTTGAGAAGGTTGGTGACGAACGTCCGGCCCATAACATATCCGGGAAGCATGACCATGCCCTCGGGATCCATAACGATCTTGTCGGCCACGCTGGCGAGGTGATATTCCGTCATCCCCATGTTGTCGACATAAATGACCACGTGCTTGCCCGCCGCCTGAAGGTCCGCGCACTTCTCACGAATCTCCCAGGCCTTGCCGCGCGAGATCACCGTGCCGGACAGGTTGATCGCAACTCCCTTCACCTTGGGATCGTTCTTGGCGTGTTCAAGATCGGCAAGGATAACGGAGAGCGGCTTGCGCTTGTCGAAATACTGGTACGCGCGGTAGCTGACCGGCCCCTTGAGATTCATCGACACGTAGGTTTTGTCTTCCTGGAGAGTCTCGGTCAAGACATCACGCTGGGCAAACCCGGTGCGGATCTGGTAGATGGTGCGGTCGCTCTTGTTGTCCTTGTTGAAACGCGGCGCACCGGTGAATCCAAATACGTCGAAGGCGTACCCGATGCCGAGCGACCACTCCTCGCTCTCGAAGTAACGTCCGGTGAGCTGAAGCCCGGGCCCGACATCCACCATGGCGCCGACACTCCACGGCGCGTCCGACGCCGCAAGTCCCTTTGGTAGTTCGTAATCGGCAAAAAGTGTTAGAAGTTGCTTTCCAGTCGGACGTACGGCGATATCGAAGAAGCCCGACTGGTAGCTCGCCTGCGTGGCAAAATTACCCACGAGCCCCAGCGAGACATAACGGCCGAATCGCTGGGCGGCGCCGACCTGGATGACCTGGCTGCGCCCGACGAGATCCTTGTCGCCTCCCGACCAGCCAAAACTCACCCCCACCGTAGCGTTCCTGGTCCCCCCGGAGAGCGCGACCCGATAGTCGTAAACACCGGCATAGACACCGTCGCCAACCGGCAGATCGCTTCGAACCATTCCGAACCCGGCGTTCGTTCCGCCGAGAAAGAGTCCCCAGTTTTTTAACTCGTCTTCACCCGTCCACGAATAGTTGAGTTCGCTTCCCGGCATCATGCTGTAAAAAGCCGGGTTCGCATATCCGCTGATGGATGTGGCCCGGGTGCCCGGCCCGGTCAGGTTGTACTGGAGTTGATCGTAGTAGGACGGAATTGGCCCGTAGTTGCTTGCCGTGCTGACGACCGCCGTACCGGCGACGATAATGAGTGCCGCGAGCAGAGCGAACATCCGCCGATGACGGGGGGCAGATTTTGCCGGGGGAGTCTCATTGAAGCGCCTCCTTGAGTGCTTGTTTGGGTAGTTTTGAAGCGATTGTACCCCACGGATTTCGCATTGAAAACCAGAAACGTCATCCCATTGGCGGGGCGCAAGATGGCATGGAAGATGCAACGCCTGTCCACGAATCGTATATAGGCGATCCCGGCACGGACGTCGCGCGGTTTTTCCCCTGGAGGATCGTATGCGCGGGCACTGGTTGTGGCTTGTAATCTTCGTACTTATCGTCCCCATTCTTTTCGAATCGGTGAATGCGGAACCGCCGAATGGCCGGGTCCTCGTCGTGCAAAATTACACGCCGCCCACGATCGATCCGAGCGCCCGCCGGGTTCCGACCCGCCGAAACATTCAGCGGTGCGATATGACCGCAAAACTCGATCTCCAGAGCCAGACACAGAAAAGAAGCTATGACGGATATATGTACGAATCTGTCGTCCGGATGGTTGCGATGCGCGACGGCCTCTCGTCTCACAAAATATCCGCACGGCTCACCGTCAAGAATATCCGAGAGGAACCCGTAACATTCATCTTCAGATGGTATGACCCCGAGGGCCGGGTCATCGACGAATCCGAGTTCACCCGGCCGGACAGATCGTCATATCTCGCCCGCGGGCCACTGGACGCTCTACCCGATTGTCGACGATCTCGAATTCAGGGACATGCCCCCGGGAAAGTACACACTCGTCGTCGAGCATCCGCCGGGGGAACTGCTTGTCGAGCGAAGCTTCAATTTTTATCAACCGGACAAAGGTCCCGACGTTGTATCGCGCAACCGGAAGTCGATCATCGTAATCGTGTTTGGTCTCGTACTTATGTGCCTCGGCATTGTTACGATTCGTGTACTTGCATAATACTTATTTTCTTGCAAAACTTGTCCACAATGCAATCGGGTTCGTCGCACACCACTGCGCTCTTTCGTGACTTTCAATGACGACCGCAACACGACTTTTGTCGTTACAAAACCTGACAAAAGTCAAATAGACTCGGGGCGAGTTTTGCGGTATAATACTCGTGTTCCATCTTCCAAACTGCATCCATACTTATTGAACATGGCCTTCGATATCCCGGGCGTCGTATTTGTCTGTGCGGCGAAGTGCGCCCGGCCCTTAGAAAACGTATTTATATTCGTGCCGTCAGAGGCACCGCGAGAGGAAAGCCGTCCGGGAGTTAATCGGATGGCTTTTCTCACGTTCCCGATTGTTCCAACTCGGTCGGGAGCGGCACAACTGTCCCTCCAGGCCAAAACCGCATGATCCTGATTCTTAAGTGACTAGTAAATACCAAGTTGACCGATTGACGAACCGCCTGACATAAGGTACAATCCCGGGAGCGTTGAAAAAACTCCAGCTCAGCACATCTCGCTTCGCATGACGTTTCAAAAAGGAGGTAAGCCATTGCTTTGGCGGACCCGACCCAAACGGTTGCCCAGCCGTTGGATATGCGTTTGCATGCTTTCTGCCTTCATATTCGGCTCTCTCATCCCTTGCTTTCCACCTCCAGCCCTAGCTCAACAACAAGAGGACGATTCAATTTATCAGAAGTGGGAGGAGATAAGCTCCCTCCGATTTAACGGTGAGTTTGATAGGGCAATTGCCCTGTTGAACGACATCATAAGCGAATACTCGGACTCCGAGGATGTTCTCCGACAGGCCTACAACAACCTGGTTTTCACCCACATCACCAAGCGAGACGAGCCAAATGCCGAGTCGAGTGCCCGGCAGGCGCTCGAACGCTTTCCCGACCTGACGGCGGATGAATTGACGTTTACTCCGCAGGTAAATGTCACTTACGACCGGCTTCGAAAAGAGATGTTCGGTTCGTTGACGATTCGCAAACCGGAAGAAGCCCGCGTGTTCCTGGATACAGTACACAAGGGTGACACGCCATTGGTTCTCGCGTACGTCCCCGTCGGTCAGCATACCCTTGTTTTGACACGCTCCGGCTACAAAGACTACACAGAAACGATTCAGGTGCAACCCGACGACAAGCTGAATCTCTCGCTGTCAATGAGCCGCGACCGGGACAAGAAGTGGTGGCTCTGGCGGGTTGGCGCGGTAGCCGTGGCCGGCGTGCTGCTCGCTGTTGGGCTTAGCGGTGGCGAAGACGACGCCCCGCCCGAACCGACGGCACTGAGCGAGCCACCGGAACCGCCGACAAACTGACCTGATAGAGTCGTACAAAGCAGGCGAGCCCGGGCACTTTGCAGAAAGAGTCTAAATGGTCACTTCCTCGAGTGATAATTTCCGTCGGATAGACAACCCCTATATCGTTGGCAATCCCATCAAAGGCCGGAAAATGTTTTTCGGCCGCGAGGAGGATTTCGCCTACATAAAGCGAAATGTCACCGGCGGGAAAAAGGGTGGAATGCTCGTCCTTTGCGGGAGCCGACGAAGCGGCAAGACGTCCATCTTGTTCCAGGTAAAAGACGGCCGGTTGGGCGACGAGTTCGTCCCCGTGCTTATCGATATGCAATCGATGACGGTTGAGAACGACCGGGATTTTCTTGTCAAACTGGCGGCGGGCATTGTCGAAGCGATCGGCGACCCAGATATCACACGCCACAGCGAGACCATTGTCGACGCTGACAATCCACTTGAAGTCTTTCACAAACTCATTTTTAAGATTAACGAGCACCTGGCGGGCAAGAAGCTCGTCTTGCTGTTCGATGAATACGAGATTTTCGAGTCTCACATTTCGAAACAACTGATAAGCACGGAAATCCTCAACCTGTTCGCCAACTGGATCGAACACAAAGAAGGCCTGTTTATCATATTCACGGGATCTGACAAGCTCGAGGAACGTTCCGCCGAATATTGGGAACGATTCCTCGGCAAGTCGCTCCATCGCCGTATTAGTTACCTCAGCCACTCCGACACTCTGGGTTTGATCAAACACCCCCTCGACGGAGTAATCACGTACGAGGACGGCGTTCCAGAACGTGTTTACGAACTCACGTCCGGACAGCCGTTTTACACTCAGGTCTTTTGCCAGACTCTCGTCGATCATCTGAACGAACGCCATTCGTATACGGTCACGGCCGAGGATCTTCTTCGTACGACCGATGAAATCATTGAGAATCCTCTTCCCCAGATGATCTTCAGTTGGAGTTCACTGTCCGTGATGGAAAAACTCGCCCTGTCGATCATCGGCGAGTTGGCAAAGGAAGATCAAAAAGCCGTTACTCCCAAAGAAATTATTTCTTTTGCGGAAAACCACCGTATTGGATACCGAATCGATGAAGCGAAACTAAATGAATCCCTGGAGAAACTTTTTTATCACGATTTACTCGATAAGGATGGCGGACCAAAAACCGCCTATCGGTTCAAGATGGACCTGTGGCGTTTGTGGATTTCCCGTATGCACTCCATCTGGCAAGCCGTCGAGGAGATCGGCAACACAGCGATCAATCCCGCGACGGGTGTTGTTGCCGTCGATCGATCGAAGTCCAAATCGAGATTGTGGCTCGTCGGCGCCGCGGCGGCATTGATTGTCTCGGCAATCGTCGTTATCTCCTTTTTGAACCGGAATCAAAGTCAACCAGTAGCCGTGACGCAACCTGAAGCCGTTATCATGGATTCGACGGAGGTGACGATCCGCACAACTCCTTCAAACGCAACCGTGATAATTGATGGGAACTGGGCGGGACGGTCCCCCATCGAAAACCGGCCGTTGCCTGTCAAGGACACCCCCTTAAGAATCGAGCTTGTCGGCTACAGGGATTACACCGACACGCTGCGGCTCAATAGAGACGAAGCGTTCGACAAAGCCGTGTCACTCACCGAAAAGACCGGTGATCTTCGCATAATATCGACACCTCCGGGGGCAACCATCTATCTCGATGGCAAAAGCACCGGCTTGTCTACACCGGCAACACTCGACAATCTCTCGGTAATCAAAAAACATAGAATCCAGCTTCGCCTGTCCGGTTTCAATGCGGGAAACATAACCGACGCCGAAGTCATCGAGGACTCAGTGCGGACTATCAGCCACTCGTTTTCGCTGCTGATGTCGCCGCTCACGATCGTCTCCAATCCCGTCGGGGCCGAGATATACATGGACGGCAAATTGATGGGATCGACGCCGAAGAGCTTCTCTTCGATCTCACACGGTAATCACTCGGTCGAACTCCGCAAGGCCGGGTATATCAACCGCTTAACTGACCTCAGCGTACCCGCGCCCGATCATCTCTTCGAAGCGTCACTTGAGAAGCTTCCGCCCGGAATGTTGATCATTCAGGTCCAGCCGTATGCCGAACTGTGGATCGATGGTGAGATGAGAGAGGAAAACGCCGTCTATTTTTCGATGTCCCTGGATGAAGGCGCTCATGAGATCGAACTTCGGCACCCTCAATACGAAAACATTCTTAAAACACTGACCATCACTTCACGGGACACGGTGCGATTCCAGCACCGGTTTGGAGCGAAAACCCCATGATTGGAGCCCTTTTAGACGATAAGTACAAGATCGAACGACGTGTCGGTAAAGGTGGCTTTGGCACAGTCTACCAGGGACTCGACCTGAAACTGAACAGACCTGTGGCCATCAAGGTGATGAATGAGATCGATCCGGGCTCGTCTTTCGAACGAAAATTTCATCGCGAGATGGAGTCCCTCGCAAAGCTCAACCATCCCAACATCGTGACAATCTACGACGCGGGCGAACATAAAAATCGGCCGTATTTTGTCATGGAATTCATCGATGGTCCGTCGCTGATGGATCTCGCGGACAACTCTTCGCTCGGCGCTCTCCAGGCATGCAAGTTCGCGGAGGGAATCTGCAAGGGGATGGCGTACGCGCACGGTCTCGGAATCATCCATCGCGATCTCACGCTCAAAAACATTATGGTCAGTCAGTCTCCCGCGGAGGGAAAGCAGGTTCGAATTCTCGATTTTGGTTTGGCAAAATTCGTACACCGGCAGATGACCACCACAAGCCATGGAACGGCGGGCACACCGCAGTTTATGGCTCCCGAACAGATTCGGGGGGAACGTGTAGACGAGCGAACCGACATCTTCGCTTTCGGCGTGGATCTTTTTCGGCTCGTAAGCGGTCGCTTCCCGTTCGTAGCGGAACATCCTACCGCCCTCATGTATTTGATCCTCAATGAAATCGATGTCGAATACCCCGACGAAGTTCCGGACGAGATAAACAGCTTATTGAAGCGGTGTCTGGAGAAGGATCCCCAAAACCGTCCGCGTGACTTCACGGAGATCCTCGAAGAATTGAAGACCGCGATACCCGAATTGAGCGGCGGGTCAAGCAAGGCGGGTCTCGAAAGCGGGATCATGCGAGATCTGTCCAGCCGGCGCGTTGCCGAGCGCAACCCATACGTCAACCGGGTGATGATTCAGAATCCGTCCGACTTTTTCGGACGCCGACGAGAAGTTCGCAGAATCTACTCACGCCTCGACGCACCGCACCCCCAGTCGATATCGATTGTAGGCGATCGGCGGATCGGCAAGTCGTCGCTTTTGAACCACGTGTACAACGCCGACAACCGCCGCCGTCACATGCAGAACAACGAATCCGCCATCTTTGTTTATATGGACTTTCAGCGGCACTACGATTTTGGTGTCGAAGGATTCATAGATCTGTTGTTCAACCTACTCGAATACGAGGCAAAGGGCGCCGTGGAGGTAGCCGACCGCGACAGGACACTCGAACAACTCAAAGATGTCGTCAACAAGATCAACACCGACGGCAAGCGACTGATCATCCTGATGGATGAGTTCGATTCGATTACCGGGAACGAGAGGTTTGAAGAGCAGTTCTTTTCTTACCTGAGATCCCTCGCCAACAGCTACCGTATGGCATACGTTACGTCGTCGTACCAGGAACTCCAGCTCATGTGCCATAACAAAGACATCTCCGACTCGCCGTTTTTCAATATCTTTTCAAATCTTCCTCTGCGTCCATTCAACCGGGACGAGGCGCTGGAATTGATAACCGTGCCTTCAAACTCCGAGGGCATTCCGCTCGAGTCGTTCGCCGACAAAATCATCGATCTCGCGGGCTTATTCCCTTTCTACCTCCAGATCGCGAGCTCGAACATCTTCGAGAATCTGATCGACCATCCGGATTCCGAACCGGATTGGGATCAGATTTCGCGCGATTTCAACGAGGAGGCGTTTCCTCACTATCAGTTCGTGTGGGATCACATGGATGAACTCTCACAAGAAAACCTATCCCGTGTGGCGCTCGAAAAAACCATCAACGCAAAATTCAGATTCGTAAACGAGGAACTCATCCGCCAGGGATATCTATTGGAGAAGGAGGGCGTGCTCACCATATGCTCCTCTTCTTTCAGAAACTTTGTCCGGCGTCAAAAAGAACAGAGCGGGCAAAAACAGTCTATTTTCGCGTCATTTTGGAAGAGAAAAAACTGACTCCATAGCGAACCAGGAGAGCGCCGGCTAACAGCGTTTGCTCCCAAGGGGATAACTAACAATTGCGAGGAAACTGATGACTATGCGTTGCGACATTATCCCAATCAAACGACTGCTCCTCTTTGTCGCCATTACCATGGGGATTTCAGGGGCAAATGTGTCCGCCCAGGACGACTACTTTTCGACGGAATCCATCTGGATTTCGGATCAGGCTAATGACTCCTACTGTATAGCTGTCGGTGACGTGAATCTCGATGGCTATCTTGATGTCGTCTTCGGCAACAAGAGCCAAAAGAATACACTCTACTTGAACAACGGCGGCACTCTGGCGACAACCCCTGCATGGCAGTCTTTTCAATCCAACGGGACATACTCGGTCGCTCTTGGAGATGTTGATGGAGACGGGGATCTTGACCTGGTCTGCGGGAACTATAGCGGAGCAATAAACCTCTACCGCAATGTCGGCGGCCCGGCCGTCTTCGAAGTGTATCCCGCGTGGACATCCGGAATAACCATGCTGACTCAGGAAATCGTCCTTGGCGATGTCGACAACGACGGTGATCTCGATCTCGTTTGCGCGAACGGCGCCTTAACCGGCCTGCCCCGGTACAAAGTCAACCGCCTCTATCTCAATAACGGTGAAACGTTCGAGAGCACTCCAGCGTGGGAGAGCGCCGACTCGCTCGACACGCGTGCTCTCGCCCTCGGAGATATCGATGGGAACGGATATCTAGATGTGGCTTTTGGCAACTCCGATGGCAGCGGTTCCGCGAACACGGTGTACCTGAACTACGACGGCATGTTTGAAGCGACGCCTTCCTGGCGCTCTTCCGATGAGCTGGCCACACAGGCAATCGCCCTCGGGGACATGAACGGGGACGGCTACCTGGATCTATTGTGCGGAAATGGGGAGTATGCAGGTCAGAAGAATGTCCTTTACGTCAACGCCGGCGGAATGCTGGAAACAACGCCGTCGTGGCAGACCGACGAGACGGTGACGACGCACTCGATGACGATCGGTGATGTGGAAGGTGATGGGGATCTCGACGTGCTCTTCGCGGACGCAACTCTAATCACAAGACTGTACGTGAATGACGGAGGTGTGCTTCACACAACGGCGGACTGGCAAATCACGACACCCGGCCAGAAGCAGAGGGTCTCCCTTGGAGACATGGACGCGGATGGGGACCTCGATCTGTTGTTTGCGATCGGCGGGCCCGCCTCCTCTAATCCGTTCAATATACTCCTCAACAATATCACGCCGGTCTACACAAATGTGCCGGACTGGACGTCCGATGATGAGCGAACCACCGTGGGCATTGCTTTCGGTGATATCGACAACGATGGAGACCTCGATCTCGTATGTTCAAACGGTGTCGGCTACGCCCCCGAACCAAACAGGGATTGTGTATACCTGAATGATCGAGGACGTTTGAGTACCGCGCCTGGTTGGGAGTCCGACGACACGTTTGGGGCCGGACATCTCGAGCTCGAAGATCTCAATCGCGATGGGTTTGTTGATTTTGTTGGCATCTTTGGTGGCGGATACCGTTATTACCTCAATGTCGGCGGGACGTTTCAGACGACATCGACATTGTGGGCGGAAAACACGTGGTATTTGGCCAAATTCGCGATGGGAGACGTGGATCGCAACGGCCGGCCCGACCTGGTTAGCGCCATTCCCCAACCCAACTCGATCGACCCGCCCGGAGGAATTGATCTTTTCCTGAACAACAATGAGAGTGAACCGTTCTTCCCTGTGTCACCCAACTGGTTTATCCGGTTCGCGGGGTTCACCAAAGAGGCCGTCTCGGCACTCGTTCTTGCGGATATCAACCTCGATGGAAATTTGGACATGATCTGCGGTATGTCTGACTCACCCGAACAAGAGGATCCCGGCTACTCGAACCATGCGTATCTCGGTAACGGGATCGTATTCTCCTCAACACCGGAATGGATATCCCGTCCCGCTGAATCTAACATCAGCGTCGCTATCGGCGATGTTAACGGCGATGGGTATTTGGATCTCGCCTGCGGCAACGTGGAAAAGGACCATGTTTATCTCGGAAACGGCACTTCATTCGAGATCGATCCCGCATGGTCCTCCGGCCCTGTTTCTTCTTCTGCCAAGGTCTACCTGAAAGACTGGGATGGTGATGGCGATCTCGATCTGATGTGTCTTCAAGCCTATGGTGTGGTCAACTGGTATTTCAACGATGGAGGAGGGATCGAAATAGAGCCGGGATACACGATCGACATCGACAATACCACACCAGGGCTAAGGGCACTCCGTGGCATCGCCGTCGGGGATGTAGACGGAGACGGAGATTTCGATCTGGCATTAGCCACGGGCTACCAACTGGATTTCGAATCGAACGGGCTCCTACGCGGCAAAAAGCAACCACCGTACAAGGGCGATCCTGAGAATCCCACCCACTCGCTCCCGAACAATGGAGCTTGGGTCAGGTGGGTCACGCTCGACCCCAGCGGCGATAACTTCGCTCAGATTCAACTCGAAGCGGTAGACGTCGAATCCGATCCCGTTTGGATCCTGCTTAACTATCAGTTTGAAGGCAATCCGACGTGGTTTGAGGTGGACGTCCCTGGTGAAACCGGTGCGATCGGACCTCTCGCATCATCTCCCGAGGGAACACCGCACAGTTTCGATTGGAACATTCTCCAAATACCGTTTGACCATCGGGACATTGTGCTTCGTATCCGCACGGTTTCAGCTCCGTCACGTGTGAGTGAGATACAAAGCGTGGCGACACATCTTTCGAACGTCGGACGGCTCACCCCGTCAAGACCCGAGATCACCGTGCCCTCATACGAACTGGTCTTCCCGACCGTCACTGTGGGTGACACAACGTGCCTCGATCTCGTTATCATGAACACCGGCACGGGGCCGCTTTCGATCGAGTCGATATCACTGCCGTCCATCGAGATGGCAATTGGGCGTTCTTTCCCGTTTGTTGTTCCTGCGGGAGACAGTGATACGGTCAGCGTTTGTATTCAGCCGTGTCAAGACTTGGAGATAGCTGGACCGTTGACGATCACGAGTTCGGATCCCCTCAAACCGACGACCACGGTTAATGTCGCGTCCGATGTCCGGGCGCTCGAGTTCAAGTCGACGCTCCTGAGCGAGACCGAGATCTTGCCGCTTGGTGACGCGGTGTCGGTAATGGTGGCGCCGGCGCCCGACGTTCAGGTGGAATATGGATTTCTGTACTATCGGTCCAGTGGGCGAGCGGCGTTTGCCGACAGCGTCGCGCTTTCGGCAAATTCACTCGGATTCGCGGGCATTATACCCGGTGAACACGTGACTGAAACGGGGATCGATTACTATGTGAGGGTGGTCAACGATTGCGTAGAGACCACCGATCCCCCGGGGGCGCCGGAAGCCTGTCACCACCGTTGGGTCGAGCCGCCGGTCTCTTTAACCACCACTCCGGTTCCGACCGGCGAACAAGGTTTTCTGGAGGGCCGAAGCATCCGCGTCGCCGTCGGGCTCCCACAGGGAACGGAGTTCGTGTCGGGGATGCTTCACTGCCGAGAGGGAGCCGCGCACCTCTTCGTGGAGGTTCCTTTCGCTCTCGAAGAGGATCTCCCGTTCGCCACCATCCCCGACTCGCTCGTCGCCGAACGTGGTGTCGAGTACTGGGCTGAGATTCAAACGGCGACCACGACGCTCACCGACCCACCGAACGACCCGGAGCAGAACCCCTACGCTCTGCAGGTGATCGTTGACGACCTTGAAGAACGCTTATCATATCCAGGCGAACGCTTTCGGATGGTATCCGTGCCGATGGACTTCGGCGGAGATTTCACGGGATCCCTTTTGTCAATTCTTTCCGACCAGCACGAGTTCGGCCCTTACGATCCGATGCAGTGGAGGTGTTTCCGGTATTCGCGTGAGGACGGCGCCTATAGAGAGCTCTCGAGTGAAGGAGACGATGAGTTGTTCTATCTCGCTCCCGAAAGAGGCTTCTGGCTCATTTCCCGGGATACGCACCGCATCTCCACGGCACCGATTACGGGAACGTCGGTCTCGACCGAGGGCCCTTACGAGATAACCCTCGAACCCGGGTGGAACCAGATCGGGCATCCATTCGTTTTTGCGGTCGACTGGGACTCGATGGCAGTCGACTCCCTCACCGCACCCCAGGCGGTTGACTCCGGCATCATCCAGACGCCGGTGGGCTGGTCAGAAGACGGGATGTACGACTATGAGATTGACAACATGTACCCGTTCTATGCGTACTGGATCAAGAACCTCTCGTCGTCGCCTGTGGTTCTTGCCATGCCGCCGGTCGAAGCTATCGAAGAGGCGACCCAACCACCGCCCGACCAGGTGCCTGACGGCGAAGATACCGAAGAGTGGACTATCCGCATCATCGCGTCTTCGGTTGGCGCGCATGACGCCTTCAACCTTGTTGGAATCAACAAAGACGCCGATGCCTCGTGGGACCCCCGTGACCGGGCAGAAGCGCCGATGGGGCCTGGGCGGATGCTCTCCCTCTACTTCCCACATTCCTCGTGGAAAACTCACCCGGGCGCATACACTACCGACATCCGATCGGGCTACATAGCTCTCGACGCGAACCAGGTAGAGGCTCTCGCATCCAACGAGATCGCATGGGGTCAGGCCTGGCGTTTTGATGTAGGCAAAACCTTCACCGACAATCCCGTCGGTGACGAGGTCGAACTCGAGTTCGACGGACTTTCGGGCGTGCCAGCCGAGGCCGGAGCGCATCTCATCGACCACGAGATGCGACAAGTCGTCAACTTGCGCGACAACAACCGTTACGCGTTCTATCTCGCCGAGAGCGACGTGGTCGCAGAAGAGATCGATACGCGGTTTACGCTCGTCATCGGAAGTGAGACGTTTGTTGGCGATACCCCATTGCCGCCGCTGCCCACATCGACGGCGCTACATCAAAACTATCCCAATCCGTTCAACCCGACGACACTCATCAAGTACGACATCGCGAGTGCTGGAAAGGTGTCGGTGCGCGTTTTTGACGCCAGCGGGGCCCTGGTGCGAGATCTCTACAGCGGGCACAGGATGCCGGGACGATATGTCATCAGCTGGCATGGAGACAACCAGGCGGGGCACCATGTAGCTTCGGGTGTTTACTTCTACAGGCTTGAATCACCAACCACCACGAAAACAAAGAAAATGGTGATGCTGAAATAAAGTGCTATAATTAGATTGATGAACCGCAGTTCGCTATTCCTCTGACCGGACGCTGATTCCTATGCGGTGCCTCACAATCCTTATCTCGTTAACTCTTGTCATTATATTGCCTTATACGGCCCACGCCGATTTCCCCCCGCACATGTGGAGCTACAGCTACGGAGACACAAACCTCCAGACCGTCAAGGGCGTCGACACCGATGCCAACGGGAATATCATTATCGCCGGTGACTTCTGGGGAAAGGTGAATTTCGGCGGAGGCAACCTGACGAGTTCGCTGTGGGAAGACCAATTTGATATCTTTCTCGCAAAGTTTGACTCCGATGGCAATCATCTCTGGAGCAAAAAGTTCGGTGACTATGACTATCAATACGGAACGGGCGTCGCATTCGACTCGGCGGGCAATGTGATCCTCATCGGCCACATGCACTACAAAGCCGATTTTGGGGGCGGAGAACTGACAACAAGCGGCGGGCTCGACATCTACGTCGCAAAATTTGATCCGGCGGGCAATCACCTTTGGAGCAAACGATTCGACGGCAGCCTACTCGACGACGAAAACGTTGAACACCTCGCCATAGACGGTTCAGACAATATCATCATTACGGGTTGGTTCGTCGGCGAGGTTGACTTTGGCGGCGGCATCTTGACCTGCGTCGACGACACCGACGCGTTCGCCGCGAAGTTCGACCCTGACGGCAACCACGTTTGGAGCCAGTCGTTCGGCTCGACCGATCACCAGCGCGGCACCGCGGTCACGGTTGATGGCGCCGGCGACATAATTGTCGTGGGGGTTTTTCACGACGAAATCAACTTGGGTGGCGGCCCGCTCCTTGGTGACCACAGTGGTTGTGACATTTTTTTGCAAAATTCTCCCAAGATGGAGATCACATCTGGAGCCAGGTGTTCGGCGACCCCGGGTCGCATGGCGCCACCGATGTCGCTTGCGACGCGAGCGACAATATCGCATTGACCGGATATATCAGAGGGACCGTCGATTTTGGCGGCGGCCCGTTGAGCAACGTCGAACACGGCGATATTTTTCTCGCGAAGTTCGACTCCACGGGGGCGCATATGTGGAGTGCCGTCTACGGCGACTCGGGCTTCGACGAAGGAACGAGTGTCGCTTTCGACGATTCGGGGAACACGATTTTGACGGGGCATTTCTGGAAAAGCGCCGACTTCGGCGGCGGCCCCCACGTTTGCACCGGTGTCTTCGACGCATTTCTGGCCAGGTTCGATACCGCGGGCAACCACTTGTGGAGCGAACACTACGGTGACGCAGAATATCAACTCGGCAAGGAGATGGCGATCGACCCGTCAAACAACATCATCGCCGCCGGAGGATTCAAGGGCGACATCGATTTCGGCGGCGGTGTGATGACATGCACAGGGGAGGAAGACGTCTACCTCGTCAAACTTGGGAACACCGCCGTGGGTATCCACGACGCCCCGGCGCACGCGGCGAACGACCTCCGCGCGCACCCGAATCCGTTTAACCCCTCGACCACGATTTCTTACACCACTCCCGCCCCGGGACCCGTCGTGCTCGCGGTGTACGATGTCCAGGGCCGCCTGGTAAAGACCCTCGTCAACAAGCCGCAAACACGCGTTGACCACACCATCACCTGGGACGCCCGCGACTCACGAGGACAGCGAGTCGGAACGGGTGTTTATTTTCTCCGTTTGAAATCACCCCGAGGCGTTTCGACCCGCAAGATCGTCCTGCTTGAGTGAGAACCCATCCCAAGGCAACAGTTGAATCCATTCGACGAGACGGTTACACTGTCATCAACGATTGTGCGGATTGTCGGCCGGACGCGAGTGTGACGAGGTAAAGGAGCTTAAATGGTCAAATCAAAAGTCGTCCTCAAAGAAGGCATGCACTTTATGGGGGAACTGGACGGGTTCGAAATCCCGATCGACGCTGACGCGAATTTCGGTGGAACGGACAAGGGGCCGAAACCAAAGGGGCTCATGCTGACGTCGCTTGCCGGATGCACGGCGATGGATGTCATCAGCATCCTGCGAAAAATGCGGATTGAGCCCGAGGCGTTCAGTGTCGAAACCGAGGCGGAACTCACCGATGAACATCCGAAGGTGTTCAAGAGCGTGAAAATCACCTACCGCCTGAAGGGCAAGGACATCCCCAGGGAAAAAGTCGAACGGGCCGTGGAGTTGAGCCAGGATCAATACTGCGGAGTGAGCGCAATGCTCATGAAGACAGCGCCTATTGATTTCGAAATCATCATTGAAGAATAGTTGAGGCAAAATCTCGACGGGTCAAATAAAAGACCCTGCCGCTCATGAAAAGAACGGCAGGGTCATTGTGTATCAAAGATGCGTAATCCGTCTAGTGATTGTGACCTTCGTGGCCGGTGGCCTCAGCCATGAGATACTTGTCCGGAGTTTCCTGGAGCATCGCAACACAACGCTCCGAACAACACGCGTACTCTTTTTCATCCACCTTGGCGATTTCAACGTAGGCCGCTTCAACATTCATCTTGCACACGGGACACACTCCCACCTTGGGATTGTCGAAAGAGGCCAGATCGACGACTTTCTCTTCCGCCGTCGCCGCCACTTCCTTCGCCTTGTCCACGGTTCCCTGGGCCGCGGTTGCCGCTTCTTCGGTCTCGGAACTACTGCATCCAACAAACACACCAACGGCGATCACCAGCGCGACCATCAGCGATAAGGTTACAAAGCTTTTCATCGAGATCCTCCTTGTCACTGCCATATAGATGTCGAACAAAACTCGTGGGAAGAATAATTGAAAGTCTCGGGGAATGATAGGGCAATGCACAGACCAGCAAATCGCCTTGGGACCCGTCGCCCTGTACCTGTTTGGCACGTCACGAGATAAACCTATAATGACGAATAAGGACGTCGTTTCGCGCGCCGCCCTGCCACCAGAACTGTAGAATTTCCTACACTAGCTGTAGACTATTCTACACTTTTGAGTCGCCCGCCCAACCCATCTCGAATTATCTTTTTGTATACAACAGAATAAGTGTATGGCACATTACTTGTACTATAGATAATCGCCTGCCTCGGAGCGGCGCCAGTTTGTGATCTCGTCAACATAAGAAATGAATCGATACCATATGAAGATAAATATATTTAAAGCAATGCTTTGTGTGTCCGCGCCATGACGTCCGGCCCCGCTTGGGCAGGACTCACAACGGCGACATCGACCGATCTGGAAGTCCGGGCTCACCGGGGCACCGACCACGAGCTCTCGCGATTCGCTCGCCACTGCATTCGATTCGGCCGAGCACGCCGGAACCTTCGAGCAACGAACCGGCTGCGACCTCGACGCGTTACTCGCGCTCGCGGCGAACCAGAGCCCCGCGCTCAAGTCGGCTTTCTACGGGTGGAAGTCGGCGTTGGAAAAGTCCGGTTACACGGGTGCGCTTCCCGATCCCAACTTTACATTCGGTTACTTTGTCGAAAGTATCGAGACCCGTGTCGGTCCGCAAAAATCACGGGCGGCTCTGCGCCAGACTCTTCCCTGGTTCGGCAAACGTGGCGCACAAAAAGACGTGTCGCTCGAAGCGGCGAGCGCCGCCTACGAACGCTTTCAATCCGAAAAGCTCGCGATTTTCTACCGTGTGAAGTCCGCGTACTATGAATACTACTTTCTCGGCCGCGACATCGCGATCACACGCGACAATCTCGAGCTGTTGAAATTCTGGGAATCAGTGATTCGCGCCAGGTACCGGGTCGCGCTTACTCAGCATCCCGATGTTATCAAGGCCCAGGTCGAACTGGGCCGGCTCGAGGACCGCCTCCTCTCTCTCGAGGATCGGATCGAACCCGCCGAGGCGCGCCTTCGCGCTGCTGTTGGTCTCGTCGGCGACGGGGCATTGATGATCCCCGAAGCGATTACCGTCGACGAAACTGATTTCAACAAAGAAGACGTATCGGTCCGAGTAATGGCCAATAACCCCGACTTGAGATCGCTCGATTTTATAGTTCGCGAACAATCCGCGAACAAACGGCATGCGGGCAAGACATCGTGGCCGGACCTAACCGTGGGTGTCGAGTATTTCGGAATCGGCGACGCCATCGACCCGACGATAAAGGACAGCGGCAAGGATGCATGGATGGCGAGCGTCGGTGCTCAACGTCCCGATCTGGTTTGGCAAAAACAAGTCGCGGAAAAGGGCCGCTGAGGCGGACTACAGACGAGCGCGGTACGCCCGCGCGGCGGCGGCGGATCAACTCGAAGCCCTCGTCGATGATATAGTATTCCGTCACACCGACGCGCTAAGGAAAACTCGTCTCTACCGCGACGGCCTCGTCCCCAAGGCCGAACAGGCGCTCAACGCAAGCTACACGGCATTCCAGTCCGGCGAAACCGACTTTCTCAATTTGCTCGACGCCCAGCGGCAGTGGCTCGAATTTCAACTTGGCTACGAACGCGCGCTGACCGATCTGGCAATCACACGCGCCGAAATCGAAATGCTCACCGGCGAGGATCTTCAATGAAATTCAATAAGACCATAACGTTCAGTCTGATTGGTGTCGCTGTCGCCGCGTTCGTTCTCGGCGCTCTCCTCTTCGGAGGCAACGGCGGTCGGGGCAGCGATGCCGACGTCCAACAAGGTCACGAACATACCGCCGCATCCGAAGAGGCGGCTGTGTGGACATGCTCGATGCACCCGCAAATCAAACTGCCCCAAAAACGGCAAATGCCCGATCTGTTACATGGATCTGATCCCGCTCGAGACCGGACTCCGGTGACGAACTCGGTCCGCGCCAGATCAGGATGTCGGACACGGCAAAACAGCTGGCACGGATCGAAACGACACCGGCGACACGCGCTTTCGCCGAAGCCGAAGTTCGGATGGTCGGCAAGATCGACGCACGACGAGTCGAGGCTCGCGTACATAACGGCGTGGGTTCCCGGCCGCATCGACCGCCTCTACGCCGACTACACCGGGATGACGGTCGGCAAGGGCGATCACATGGTCCTCTTGTATTCGCCGGAACTTCTCGCCACTCAGGAAGAGCTGATACAGGCAAAGGCGGCCGTCGAAGCGCTCAACAAAACAACAAGCAACATCCTGCGCTCGACCGCAGACGCCACCGTCGACGCCACCCGTGAAAAGCTCCGTTTTTCGGACTCACCCCCGAGCAAATCGAAACGATCGAGGCGACGGGCAAGACCAGCGACCATTGACCGTGTATGCCCCGATCGGCGGAGTGGTCATTCACAAAGATGCAAAAGAGGGCATGTACGTGTCGACGGGAACACGCATCTATACAATCGCCGATCTGTCAAAATTATGGGTGATGTTCGAAGCATACGAATCCGATCTGCCCTGGCTCCGTTTCGGCCAGCGGCTGGAGTTCGAGTCACCGTCGCTTTCCCGGCAAGAAGTTCGAGGCGACGATCAGCTTTATCGATCCGGTAGTTGATCCCGGCACGCGCACTGTCCGCGTCCGCGCGATTGTCGACAACGAAAACAGGAACCTGAAACCCGACATGTTTGTCCGCGGCGCGGTGCGATCAAGACTCGACGGCGAAGGCAACGTGATCGACGAATACCTCGCCGGCAAATGGATTTCGCCGATGCATCCGGAGGTCGTCAAGGACGGTCCCGGAAAATGCGACGTGTGCGGGATGGATCTGGTACCGGCAGCGTCTCTCGGTTTCACGGGCCTGGCGGCCAACGTTGACGACGCGCCCGTTCTGATTCCCGCGACCGCGCCGCTCATCACGGGGGCCCGAGCCGTCGTTTATGTCGAGCTCCCCGACGCGGACTCCCCCGTTTTCGAGGGCCGCGAGATCGAGCTTGGGCCGCGCGCGGGTGATTTCTACATCGTCAAATCGGGTATCGAAGAGGGCGAACGTGTCGTCACGAACGGCGCGTTCAAAATCGACAGCGAGCTTCAAATCCAGGCGAAGCCGAGCATGATGTCGGCATCGGGCGCCGGCGCGGGATCGACGCATGCCGCCGCGCAGCAAGACGGCCAGAAGCAACCCGCCGACACTAGCGCCGCCGGTGCCGACGAAGAACGATTTGATGAAAGCAGCCACGCCGCCAGGGCTTTCACACCGATCTATGGTACATACTTCGCCGTTCAGATGGCACTCGCAAAGGACGATCTCTCTACTACACGCAAAGCAGGCACAGGCCTCGCCGCGGAGATCGCAAAACAAAAAGGCGCGGGCCTGTCGCAAAAAGGCCGCGACAGCTGGCAGTCTCTCCACGACCCGCTTCTCGCCAACGCGAGACGGATCGCCAAAGCGGAAGACATCGCCATCGCGCGCGACGCGTTTTTCCACCTGTCGGAGAGCGTAATCGAACTCCACGAGAGTTTCGGCCATTCCGGTGGCGAAAGTTTCTTTATCACGTTCTGCCCGATGGCCCGCGAAGGCGGCGGAGCGTTCTGGCTCCAGACGGTCGACATCGTGTGGAATTCATTTTACGGGGCGGAAATGCTCCGCTGCGGAACAATAAAAGAAGAACTGCCGCCGCGATCCCGCGACACAAAATAATGACAAGAACGAAAATTCAAACAAGCCCGCGTGGCACAAAGTGACGCGACAACAGATGAAAAAGCAGAACAACTCAAACGAACCCCATCGGCGCACACCGGTCGACCATGTCATCGGTTACTGCCTCGACAACAAGTTTGTCGTCGCGGTGGTCGTCTTGCTTTTCATCGGTTGGGGGCTGATGGTGGCCCCGTTCGACTGGAACCTCGGCGGTCTCCCGCGCGATCCCGTGCCGGTCGACGCGATTCCCGACATCGGCGAGAACCAGCAGATTGTTTTCACCGAGTGGAAAGGACGTTCACCCCAGGATATCGAGGATCAGATAACATATCCGCTGACCACGGCGCTTCTGGGGATCCCCGGGGTAAGGACCATCCGCAGTTACTCATTCTTTGGGTTTTCCTCGATCTACGTAATCTTCGAGGACGACGTCGAGTTTTACTGGTCGCGCAGCCGCGTGCTCGAAAAGCTAAACTCGCTTTCCGCCGGGACGGTCCCCGCCGGCGTCCAACCGGCGCTCGGCCCCGACGCCACGGCCCTCGGCCAGGTGTTCTGGTACACCCTCGAAGGTCGCGACAAAGACGGCAACCCAACGGGCGGTTGGGATCTCCACGAACTTCGTTCGATCCAGGACTGGACGGTGAGGTATGCGCTCCTCTCGGCGAAAGGCGTGGCCGAAGTCGCGTCTGTCGGGGGTTTTGTCCAGGAATATCAGATCGATGTAAACCCGGAAGCCATGCGGGCGGCGGACGTCACCCTCACCGAGGTTTTTAACGCCGTCAAGTCCTCCAACATCGACGTGGGCGCGCGGACCATCGAAATCAACCGCGTCGAATACGTCATCCGCGGACTCGGTTTCATTGAAACTCTCTCCGACATCGAGAACTCGGTCATCAAACAAACGGGAAACGTCCCAATAAGAATCGTCGATGTCGCAAACGTCGCGCTGGGTCCCGCCCTCCGCCGCGGCGCGCTCGACAAAGGCGGCGCCGAAGTTGTCGGCGGCGTGGCCGTCGTCCGTTACGGCGAGAACCCGCTCTCAGCAATCCGCAACATTAAAGACAAAATTAAAGAAATCTCCCCCGGGCTTCCCAGGAAGACTCTGGCCGACGGGCGCGTGTCGCAGGTCACCGTCATCCCATTCTACGACCGTTCGGGACTAATCTACGAAACGCTGGGCACACTCAACACGGCGCTCATCGACGAGATCCTCGTCACAATCATCGTCGTCCTCATGATGGTGATGCACTTGCGAAGTTCGTTGCTCATCTCGGGGCTGTTGCCGATCACCGTGTTGATGGTCTTTATCGCGATGAAGCTCTTCAAAGTGGACGCCAACATCGTCGCACTCTCAGGGATAGCGATCGCCATCGGCACAATCGTCGACATGGGGATTGTGATCACCGAAAATATCCTCAAACACCTCGATCGGGCGCCGCCCGACGCCAACAAGCGCGATGTGATTTTCAACGCCGCCACCGAAGTGGGAAGCGCCGTCTTGACCGCCGTGGCAACAACCGTCGTGTCGTTTCTGCCGGTATTCACGCTCGTGGCCGCCGAGGGAAAACTCTTCCGTCCGCTCGCCTATACAAAAACATTCGCGCTCATCGCGTCGGTCATAGTGGCGCTCACCATCATTCCGCCGGTCGCGCACATCCTTTTCACGAACCGTAAAAGAGGGCGATCGAGCATATGGCTCCGCGCCGGTCTTGTACTCGCCGGAGTGTTTGCACTTGTTAAAACATTCTGGATGACCGGGATCGCCCTTGTTCTTTTTGCCGCTGTCCTTCAGTTTCAATCCCGCCTGCCCGAGCGGATTCGCTCGCGGGCGCACGTGTATTTCAATTATATGGTGGCGCTCGTGGTCGCCGTGGTTCTCGCACAGCACTGGCTGCCGCTCGGCGTCGGCGCGGGCGCAGTCTTGAACGTAGTCTTTGTCGCCGCCCTTCTCGGCGGGATACTTTTTCTTTTTTATCTTCTCCAGAAAATCTACGAACCGGTTCTTCGCTGGGCACTCGATCACAAACGGCTGTTCCTCGCGCTTCCCCTCGCGCTAGTGATAACCGGCGTCACAATCTGGCTCGGGTTCGACCGCCTTTTTGGCTTCGCCCCCGACATCATCCGACGAACGGCGCCGTATACGGCGCTCAACCACGCCTTCCCGGGACTCGGCAAGGAATTCATGCCCGACCTCGACGAGGGCTCCTTCCTCTACATGCCCACGACGATGCCGCACGCATCGATTGGCGAAGCGCTCGATGTCCTCCAATTCGCAGGACAAGGCGTTCTCCGCAATTCCGGAGATCGAATCGGTCGTGGGTAAACTCGGACGCGTGGAATCTCCGCTCGACCCGGCGCCGATCTCGATGATCGAAACGGTGATCAACTACAAATCCGAGTACATCGTCGGATCCGTACGGACGCCGCGTCAGAATTCAAGTATGATAATGAGTCGGCGAATTCGTCCGCGACGAGTCCGGCAACCTCGTTCCCGACCGACCGAGGCCGCCCCTATCGGAACTGGCGCGACCACATCAAAACGCCCGATGACATTTGGGATGAAATCATCAAGGCGGGCAAACTCATCGGAACGACCTCCGCCCCACAGCTCCAGCCGATCGCCGCGCGTCTTGTCATGCTCCAGTCGGGGATGCGTGCGCCGCATGGGCGTAAAAGTCAAGGGCCCCGACCTCGAAACGATCGAAGCGGTCGGCCTGCAAATCGAGCGATTCTTCAAGGAAGTCCCGTCGGTCGAACCCGTCCGCTGTCATCGCCGACCGGATCGTCGGCAAACCCTATCTCGAGATCCGAATCGACCGGGAAGCCATCGCCAGACATGGGATCAGTATCCGCGCGGTCCAGGATGTGATCGAAGTCGCCATCGGCGGCAAGTCCGCTCACCACAACGGTCGAGGGACGCGAACGGTATCCGGTAAGGGTGCGTTACCAGCGGGAACTCCGCAACACGATCGAGGACATCGGCCGGATTCTCGTTCCCGCTCCCGGCGGCGCCCAGATTCCGTTGTCCGAGCTGGCCGAGGTCGAGTTTGTTCGCGGCCCGATGGTCATCAAATCGGAAGACACCTTTCTGGTCGGATATGTGATTTTTGACAAGAAACCGGGGCACGCCGAGGTGGACGTCGTCGAGGATGCCTCACGCTACCTCGCGTCGAAGATCGAGAGCGGTGAACTCAATATCCCCGCAGGCGTGAGCTATTCTTTTGCAGGAAGCTATGAGAGCCAGGTCCGCTCGCGAGAAGAAACTGAGCGTCGTGCTCCCGCTCGCGCTCGTCATTATTTTCCTGATTTTATATTTCCAGTTCCATCACGTTGCGACCGCGGCATCGTCTTTTCCGGTATTTTTGTTGCCTGGGCGGGCGGATTCCTGATGCTTTGGCTCTACGGCCAGGACTGGTTCCTGAACTGCCCCTCTCGGGGCCGCTTGGCGATCGACTTCGAAACTATTTAATATCAAGGTGCTCAATCTGTCGGTCGCGGTCTGGGTGGGCTTTCTCGCACTCTTTGGAATCGCCACCGACGACGGCGTGATCATTTCGACGTACCTCCGGCAGGTGTTCGCGCGGCGGCAGTCCGGCCACCGTCCTCGAGGTCCGCGAAGCTACCATCGAGGCGGGCAAACGACGAATCCGCCCGGCGATCATGACCGTAGCAACCACCTTACTCGCTCTTATTCCTGTACTTACGTCAACCGGCCGCGGGGCCGACATCATGGTTCCCATGGCCATCCCGTCATTTGGCGGAATGACGGTCGTCCTGATCACCGTTTTCACCGTCCCCGTGCTCTGCTGCGGACCATGGCCGAACGCCGTCGTGAACCGCTAGTAGTTGGCCTGTTCCGTCGCCGCAGTAATCGCCTGCATATAATAATTGATGTTTCTCAAGAAATTTAGTAAATTTGATTGTCTCAAGCGGCTGTTTAACTCTTGTCAGCGGCGACGGTTTTTATTATATTCACAAAATCAGCCCCTCTGGATTTTCCACATCGGAGGATCGACAACATCTGAGAAAGAGACAGGCATGAAGCACAAGAACTACAGAATCATATTTGGCGTCGTCGCCGTTATCGCCGCATTGTCGTATTTTGGCTTATCCGGCTTTGAGGAGGGCAAGGCGTATTACAAAACCATCGAGGAATTCGACGAGATGGGTGACGACGCCTATGGCAAACGTATAAAAGTCGCCGGCATCGTCACCGATGGCACCATCGTCCGACTCGGCAAAGACTTGCACTTCCGCCTCGAACAAGACGAACTCAACACTCGCATGCGTGTATACGGGAAGCGCGCCGGTACCCGACACGTTCAAAGACGGTGTCGAAGCGGTCTGCGAAGGCAGTACCAGAGAGGACGGCACATTCGAGGCCAGACAAATCCAGGCCAAGTGCGCGTCCAAATACCAATCCGAGAACACGGCACAAGCCTCGGGAAGTAACACGCACGCCGTTGGCAGCAATGTCTCTCGTGGGTGCGCGAGCATCCGGTTGATACAATCATTCTTGAAATCCCTTCGTCCTAATTTGGTAATCGAGGAACTTTTGGCGAACTTTGGCAATCTAGCTTTGACCCTCGCCTTTTCGGTCACGCTCTACGCCGTTTTGGCGCTCTTTTTGGGATGGCGTACGCACCGTCGCGAACTGGTCAAATCCGGCGAATACGCGGTATACGCATCCTGTTTGCTGGTCACAGCCGCCTCGATCGCGCTTTTCTATCTGTTTGCGACGTTAACAATTTCAATGTCGAGATACGTCGCCAAGTACAGCAACGCCGACCTGCCTATGGCGTACAAGCTCGCCGCTTTCTGGGGCGGACAACAGGGCTCGTTGCTCTTCTGGACCTGGGTTCTTGTTATCTTTTCCGCGATCATTACTTTTCAAAACCGGCACCGCCGCAGCGATCTCGTTACGGTGGCGTTGGATATCATCTCCATCAACGGCACTCTTTTTTCTGATCTGTTGACATACATTTGTCGAAAACCCGTTTCGTCCGTCTCGGGATTATCCACGAGGGTGACGCACACGCAATGCCCTTTACCCCGCAATGACGGCCGCGGGCTCAACCCGCTCCTGCAGCATCCGATCATGGTGATCCACCCGCCGGTTCTTTTTATCGGATACGTCGGGTTCGTGGTACCGGCGGCGTTCGCGCTTGCCGCGCTGGTCACCCGGGAGCTGGGTAACGCGTGGATCACGCTGATCCGGCGATGGGCGCTGCTCGCATGGGGGTTTCTTGGTATCGGGATCATTCTTGGTGCGGCCTGGGCGTATGTGGAACTTGGGTGGGGTGGTTACTGGGCCTGGGACCCTGTCGAAAACGCATCGTTTATGCCGTGGCTGACCGGAACGGCGTTTCTGCACTCGGCGATCGTCCAGGAAAAAAAGAACATGCTCAAGATATGGAACATCGTCGCTCATTATGGCGACGTATCTGCTCTGCATTTTTGGGACGTTCCTCACACGTAGCGGAGTGGTGTCCTCGGTCCACGCGTTTGCAGAGTCGGACGTCGGCCGCTTATTTCGTCGGATTCACTGTCGCTCGCGGCGGTGGGATCGGTCATTTTGATATCTCAAACGGCTCGATTATCTCAAAAGACGAAAGCTCGTTCGATTCGGCGATATCTCGTGAGGCGAGTTTTCTCTTCAACAACCTCGTCTTTCTCTGCGCCACGTTCGCGGTGCTTTGGGGTACGGTTTACCCAGTCTTTTCTGAAGCAATTACAGGACATAAAATCACCATCGGCCCGCCGTTCTTTAATCGGATCTACGTGCCTCTCGGGTCTCTTCATTCTCTTCCTCACCGGCGTCGCGCCGCTTCTCGCGTGGCGTAAAACGTCCTGGAAGAGCATGCGGAGGAATTTCATTTGGCCGCTCACTTTAAGTCTTCGTTGCGGCGGTGGGGCTGTTTCTGATGGGCATCCGGGATCTGGCGCCGTTGATGGCGTTTTTCCTGGCGATCTTCGTAACGCTGACCATTGTGATCGAGTTCGGCCGCGGAATTGGCGCCCGAATGCGGGCACGCGGTGAATCAGTCCGGCAGCGGCTTTCAATCTGGTCGCCAAGCAACAAACGGCGCTACGGCGGAGCGATTGTCCACTTCGGTATAGTTTTGATGTTTGTGGGTTTTGCCGGCTCGGCCTTCAACCAGGACACATCCGGCGATGTCAGCGTAGGCGATTCGTTGTCGGTCGGACCGTACACACTCGTTTTCGATGACCTGGAAGAAAAGAACACCGAACTTATTATTTCATCGAGGCGGCGCTGGCTGTTACCAAGAACGGCAAACCGGTCGGGATGCTCTATCCGGAAAAACGCGTTTACAGGGCAAGCGACCAGGCAACTTCCGAAGTCGCCATGAGGAGCACGCTCCAGGATGATCTCTACGTGGTATTCGCTGGAATCTCACAGGACACGGGCGACGCCGTCATCCAGGTTTACCGGAATCCGCTCGTCGCGTGGTTGTGGCTCGGCGGTGTCGTGCTCGGTCTCGGCACACTGATCTGCATCCTGCCCGATTCGTCCACCGGCCGTTCGGTGCGCGGACGCAAGGCCCTCGACAAGCTTCTCACAACAGCGGATAAGATGTAAGGTGATGATGTAAAATGGAATATTTCAGCATAGTCCTTATCGGCATCGCGGCAGTTATTTTCATCACGTACCCTTTGTTCGGAAGGCAGCGCAAGCTGCACCAGCTCGATGACATGTTCGAATTTGGAGACACAAAACAGCTCGACTTCCTCAACCTCAAGAAAGCGCGGATCGAGGAGAATATGAGGGAACTCGACTTCGAACATGAAATGGGCAAGCTTTCCGAGCAGGATTACTCGGCCCTGCGCAAAGGATACGTTGACGAAATCGATGAGGTATCCAAAACACTGGATAGACTCAAAATCAGGAAAGAAATCGAAGAACTGATCGAGGGCGAAGTGAAATCGAAACGCCGCATCAAGTAAGTTTACGGGTTACCCTCTTTCGTTCTTGAGCACTTTTCCATAACAGGACAACATATTCAAAATGAATAATCAGAGACTGATATCCGTTTGTTCCTTCCTTTTGTTCACCGTACTGACCATCGCGGTCATGATAGCGTCGCCGGGCACGGCATCGGCCCTCGATATCAAGGGACGGGTCATAAACGGCACGACCGGCGAGCCCGCCGGCGTCATCAAGGTCACAGTCGTCGACCCTCGCCACGGGATGGCCACTGAGGGTGAAATCGAATCGGACGCCCAGGGCAATTTTGTCGCCAAGAACCTCAAAGAGGATATATCGGTATTTCTCTTTCAGGTGAATTACAAAGGTATCGTATACACCGAGGTCGTGAATCCCGAAGAATTGGGAGACGCGGTTGAAGTCAAAGTATATGAGACGACAACTTCCTGGGAAGGTGTCCAGGTATCGCTCCCTCATTTTATGGCGAGGCGAAGCCACGACACTCTCTCCGTGGACAGACTTTACCTGATCAACAATCAGTCGAATCCGCCCAGGACCATCCTTGGAAAAGGCGCGGGATTCCGCGTCATGATCCCCGACGACAATATCGAGATTACACAGATGTTTGTTACCGACCTGGGGATACCGATCACGGTGACTCCCCAACCGACCGGCGAACCCAACATCTCCGCCATCGAACATGCTTTCAAACCCGGTGAGACCAGGGTCGGCATTTCGTACTCCATGAATTACGAGACGGAGAGATACGATTACACAGAGACGCTCGAGTACGGTCTGAACGAACTCGTGGTCATGACCGAGGATCCGTCGATGGAGGTCAGCAGCAAAGGTCTCGAGCTCCCCGAACCGGGGGAGACCCACGGATTCAGGTCGTTCCGTTTTGAGTCGCTGCCCAAATCCTCAACGCTTCCCCTGACCTTCAGGAAAGGCGAGGCACATCTTCACGGCCGGGCTCCGGCGAATCAGCAGCAGTCGGGGCATCAAATCATGAACCTGGAGGCCGGCTGGGAACAATTTACAATTATTATCATTATCGGCTTTGCGCTTTTGCTTGTCCTGGTTGCGGCTCTTGGGACAAAATCGTCACCGGACCCGGATTCACAGGTTATCGTAATGACGACGCAGAGGCATTCGCTCGTAGGCCAGATCGCGAAACTCGATGATCTGTACGCGACGGGCACCTTGACCGATCAACTTTACAAGAGCACGCGCGGTGATCTCGTAGAAAAACTCGCACGAACAATCTACAAAATTGACAAACTTCAACCCCAAAAATCAAAGCCGGCGCGAAAGCGAAAAGGAACAACCCAGGTCTAGTGATTCCGAGCTTCTTGTAGCGCGCGACCTCACGAAAACTTTCGGCCGTTTTACCGCCCTTAAATCCCTCTCGCTGACATTGTCGCGAGGGGAGTTTCTCACGATTGTGGGCAGGAACGGCGCGGGCAAAACCACATTCCTCAAAATCGTTTCGTCGATCATCCGGTCGTTCACCGGTGACGTGATTCTTTTTGGCAAGAACGTGAAGGACGCCGACGAAGATCTTCGTCGCAGAATCGGTCTTGTCTCGCACGACAGCCTTCTTTACAAGGATCTCTCGGTTTACGACAACCTGATGTTCTACGCCCGCCTATACGAGATAGAAAACCGGGACGAGCGCGTTCGCGAGATGATTCAACAAGTCGATCTCGAGGCGAAAACATCCGTGCTCGTTCGCGCTCTGAGCCGTGGGATGAAGCAGCGAGTCTCTCTCGCCCGCGCGTTCATTCACGACCCCGGAATCCTCATGCTCGACGAGCCATTTACGGGACTCGACGAACGGGCTTCCGCCATCCTCGATACATTTCTCACACAATTCAAGGAAGCCGGGGGTGCGCTTTTGATGGTGACGCACAATATCGAGCGCGGCTGGCGGCACGCCGACCGTGTTGTGGTGCTCGACAGAGGTCGTGTGGTTTATCAGACATCGGTTGAGGAAAGAACATTTGATGAGTTCCGAAGCGAGTACCTGCAGATTCTGAACGGATAGGCTATCCGGGAGAACGTTTTATGTGGCGGACGATCGCGACAATATTGTGGAAAGACCTCAAGATCGAGCTTCAGACCAAAGAGGCCTTTAGCGCGTCGTTTGTCTTTTCGCTCATGGTCCTCGTCATTTTCAACTTCACGTTGGATCTTACATCCGAAGAAGCGGTGAAAATGGGAGCGGGCTTCCTTTGGATCGCGTTTGCGTTTGGTGGAACGTTGTCGCTGAACCGCTCGTTCGCTCTCGAGCGGGATGAAAACTGCGTCCAGGGTCTCCAGATTGCGCCGGTCGACCGCGGCGGCATCTATCTTGGGAAATGCCTCGCCAATGTGATCTTCATGCTCATAACACAGATCATCCTCTTGCCGCTCTTCGCCATATTTTTCAATGTGGATATCATGGGCAAGCTCCATTACCTGCTGTTGGTTCTCTTTCTGGGGTCCGTCGGTTTTTCTTCGGTCGGAACGCTTTTCTCCGCGATCGCCGTCCACACCAGGATGCGTGAGGTGATCCTGCCGATCCTTTTGCTCCCTATTACGATTCCGATTTTGATCGCCTCGGTGGAAGCAACGGCGTATGCTCTTGGCGCGGACACCGATCCGACTTTCTGGTTCAGGCTCCTCGTTACGTACGATGTAATTTTTGTAACCGTGTCGTTTTTGACGTTTGGGTACATTCTCCAGGAATAACGCACTATGAATACGAATAGAGACAACCTTGGATTGGTGCTCACCGTGCTCACGCTTGTCGCGATGATGGTGAGCATCTATCTCGTCTTCATGTATGTCCCGACCGAGGCCACAATGGGAGAGGTTCAGAAGATCTTCTACTTCCATGTGCCGTCGGCGTGGTTGGCGTTCTTCGCTTTCTTTATGGTATTTGTGTTCAGCCTGATCTATCTCATCAGGAGCAACAAGCGGTGGGACACACTCGCCTCCGCTTCGGCTGAGATCGGCGTGCTCTTTTGTACGCTCGTCCTCATCACCGGGCCGATATGGGCGAAACCGGTGTGGGGCGTGTGGTGGACGTGGGATGCGCGGCTGACACTCACGCTGGTGCTGTGGCTCATTTACGTGGCTTACATCATGCTCCGTCATTACATGTCGGATCCTGAGCGGCGCGCGACCTTTTCGGCTGTGCTCGGCGTCATTGGGTTTATAGACGTTCCGCTCGTTTATTTCTCGATCCGGTGGTGGCGGACACAGCATCCCCAGCCGGTCATGTCGGGTGGCGACGATTCGGGACTTGAGGGTTCGATGCTCATGACACTCTTGTTTTGCATCGCAACCTTTACGTTGCTCTATTTTACGATTTTGAGATACCGGCTCCGTCTCCAGGCGCTTCGCGATGAGATCGACGATCTCCAGGATCTCCTGGAACAGGGAGAATAATCAGTTTTCTGGCGCCGGACGGCGGCGGACGCCGCCAATGACACTTATCAATAAGGGGAGAAATCAATGACCTGGATGTTTGTTGCATACGCGATAATCTGGTTCGCCGTTTTTGTCTACCTCTTCGACATGGGCAAGAAGCAGCGGGCAATCGCCCAGGAACTAGAAGGGTTGAAAGCAAAAATCGCGCGGGGCGAGAAGGGTTAACCTTAAGTTTCGCGGCGATAGAATTACGAGGGGCCGGCAATTAATGCCGGCCCCTTTTGTTTTGCCCACTGTTTTATACCGCGGACAACACCAACCACGCGCGATCTTCCTACTTCAGAAGAACCATCTTCTTCGTCTGTGTGAAGTTCTGCGCAGTCAATTTATAGAAATACACACCACTCGAGACCGGCTGGCCCTGGTCGTTCATGCCGCTCCAGGTCTTCGAGAATCCGACCTCTTGCGGCGACTGCATCTCGTCGACGAGGTTGCGAACCAGCTGTCCCGCCGCGTTGTAGATCTTCAGGCTCACGTGCCCGCGCTCGGCGATTGTGTATTTTATCGTCGTCGACGGGTTGAAGGGGTTCGGATACGCGTTGTCGAGTGAGTTCGAGAACGCCACCGGATCGATGCCGATCGGCTCGTCGATGATGTTCTGGAAAGCGACCAGAACGCCGTGAAGGTGGGTTACGCGGTCCAGGGCGAAACCCGAACCATCGTCTCGAATGTAGTTGAACCCAAACCCGGCGAGCGCGTACCGCGCCGTAGTGCCAGCGCCGTTCGCCGTCTCCTGGGCCACAACAGCGGCGTTACCGGCATCGACGGCACCGTATGACATCGCATCAAACGCGCCACCCGTGGCGGACATGACATCGAAGTCGTTGATAACGGCACAGCCGCCATAGGCATAGAAAGCCGCGGGGGAAGGTGGCGCTGCAGCCAACCCAGGCCAACCCCCAGTATTGTCGTACACTTTGGGAGACACATTTTCACCGGCGAGTTTGTGGTCTCCACTGATGAGTACGTGGGTCATCCAGACGCTCTTCACGTTGACCGCGCCGGCGCCCGTGAGGGTCGCCCACTCTGCCGCCATGTCGTCGCCCCAGGCAGCCCAGCCCGGATTGTCCGGGTGGTTGTTCAGGAAGAAGTCGGCGAGCGCATAGTCGTCGGACTTCTCGGAACCGCTGCCGCCATTGGCCGTGCCACCGTCACCCATGAGACCCGAGCTAAGGTCACTCGAGTTCCAGAGAACCTTCTGATAGACCTCAACCGGGTCACCGATCATCTGGTTCTGGATAGGCCTTGACACGTGAGGACAGACTGTTTCCAACATTGGAGGACGGGCCGAGCACGTCGAAACGGTCGACACGGTCTTCAATGTTCAGATACTTGAATGCCCAGTCGAAATACAGCTGAGCGGGGCCGCCACGGTCGTCGGCGTCATCCACGTAGAGGATGTCACCGGCGTCGCCAGCGAGAAGACCCGCGTCAGGAAGAACTGACCATTCCATCGGCTCGGCTGTCGCCGTCGCGAGGCTGGTCGTACGGGTGATGGCACCCTGACCGCCGAACGTACGGTACAGATAGCTCCACTGACCCAGTGAGTTCTGAGCCGCGAGGACGTAGTTGATTACGTCCCCCGGTGTGAAGATACCAACGTTAGCCGCAGAGTTCTCGTTCGTATGGTTATAGTGAGGACCGGTCGCGCCGAAGCCGAGATCCATGAGGTCCGCACAGTAACGGTCGGTAACAAGGCCGCCACCTGAGG
Source organism: Candidatus Latescibacterota bacterium (assembly GCA_963791045.1). Lineage (GTDB taxonomy): Bacteria > Krumholzibacteriota > Krumholzibacteriia > WVZY01 > WVZY01 > CAWBQK01. The sequence goes on along the minus strand of CAWBQK010000011.1, from coordinate 180,190 downwards.
TGTAGCAGGCATCCATCCGGTAGGCATCCCAACCGGCGGGAGCCAGGCCAGCCACGAACGGGTAACGAAGGAGACCCGTGTTCGGGTCGCCCACGTAGGCGTCGAAGTCAGGCGACTGGATTGTCAGACCGGCTTTTCCGGCTTTGGGGTTGCCAAAGCGGTCGGTCACTTTAACAAAGACATAAACGGCGGTGCCCGGACGGCCACCGGTGTTATCGACGGCCAACCCGTTCGGGTCGGTCACTTCGATAGCCAGTGAGTCACCAGGAAGAATCGAGCCGTTTGTGCCGGGAAGAATGTCCTGAGCCATGTCGCAACGGGCAAAGCTCGTTGCAGGGTCAACTCCGCCTTCTTCGGGGAAGTTGTCATGCCACAGGTCGATATGACGGACGTTCCACTGCGGGCCCTGGACATCGACACGGACAAGTCTGACCTGATCGATGACCGGAGCGTGGCTATGGCAGGCACCCGTTCCGTAGATACCGCACCATACGCCGCACTGGTCGACGGCACCGATCGACGCCTGAACGTCAACCGCGCCACCTGGTACGAAGTTACCAACTTCGAACGTCGTACGGATCCAGTCCTTCTGGCCACCATAATAGACAAAGTTGAAGTTGTCCCAGGTGGTCGGACATCCGGTGATGTCGCGTGTGCGAATCGCCCAGACGTAGAACTGAAGGTTATCGAGAGGAAGGTCACGGTAGGTAAGCAGCGTCATACGATACTGGCTACCGCTACCTGTGTTGGCCACCCAGGGCGACCAGATCTCGTTGTTCATGTAAAGACCGCTAACGTCCGGTCCATAAGGCATCGCACCCTGGAGCGGCCAGCCACCACACGCATAGTTGGTGACCAGAGGATCGTCGAAGAAGCCCCAAAGGTTCGAAAGCGGACGCAGACACGGGTCCTCCTGGACGATGCTGGCAGCCGAATGCAGCTGGGCATAAAGTCCGAACGGGGGAGCCGGTGCGGCGTTCCAGAAACCGTCGATTGTGGCGAACATCGCCACAGGCTTCCAGCCTTCAAAGACGGCGACGTTCAGTTCAACTGGAGGGACCGAAGCCGTAGGTTGTCGTGATGTCGTCAACCTTGAAGGCACCCTCTGTGGTCGGCCACAGACCGTCTTCATCACTCCACGCCCCATCGGACTGGAAGTTGAACCGGAACTGCGTATTGGTGATCGACCTGCCGTAACGGTACGACAACAGTCTCAACCAAGCGGGCCACCCGCGCCGTCATAGGAGCCGGCACCAGCGTTGATGTTGGCATCGTCAACCCACTGCATGTTGACGTCATCCCAGTACTGCACGTAAGTGTAGTCATAACCCGGCTCGGAGTCCCAAATGGTCGTATAGGTCATCTGTGCGGGCATTACAAGAACCGGCGTTATGAGGGCCTGTGACCAGTTATTTCCATAACCGGGCAGCGTGCCCCAACCACACCACGGATCGCCACTACCCGCAGGCTCGCCACACCACATTGACTGGAGACCGGTGACAGGCGTCATGCCGCTACAACCGGAACCATCAACGTGGAAGTAAGCCTTGAGCTGGGCGGTCATGTCGGTTGCGGTCCAACCCTGAAAATCAGGTGCGCCGACGGCGCTGTCAAACTGCCACCAACCAAGCTGGGTCGTTCCGGCCGCTGCGGCCTGGAACATTGAGCCACCGATTTCCGCTGGGTTCGAAACCGCTTGCGGAAGGTCGGTGAAATTGTAATTGGCATATTTACCTTGTGTGTCTCTTCGCGAACGAAGCTGAAGCGACGACGCTAAGTGCAAAGATTACACACAGAGACACAAGGAACACTTTCTTCATTCTGTCATTCCTCCATCGTTGCTTTCCTTGTGGACGCAACTCATTTGAATTGCGCTTCGATTTAAGGCGATACATTCCCAAAAACCAGCGTGAAAGTTGGCCCGACATACGCTACGACTCACATCACCTCCTCGTCGGCGCGCACAGAACAGTCCACCAGGCTGGTGATGGACTGGCAAGAATATCGAATTGCTAACATGTCTTAGCTGGTCTGAGTCGATGAAGGGACGGTGCGATGGGTGTTGGGCCAGAAGATGACGTCCCCAACGCATAGAGGGCCATATAATAACACAAACGCCCTTAATCGTCAATCAGTTAGTTTACGCCTGAGACGAACGAAAGACGATCGTCAACTAAGCTATTGAGAAATATCAAGAAAAACGGGCCGGCAATTAATGCCGGCCCCTTTTGTTTTGCCCACTGTTTTATACCGCGGACAACACCAACCACGCGCGATCTTCCTACTTCAGAAGAACCATTTTCTTCGTCTGTGTGAAGTTCTGCGCAGTCAATTTATAGAAATACACACCGCTCGAGACCGGCTGGCCCTGGTCGTTCATGCCGTTCCAGGTCTTCGAGAATCCGACCTCTTGCGGCGACTGCATCTCGTCGACGAGGTTGCGGACCAGTTGTCCCGCCGCGTTGTAGATCTTCAGGCTCACGTGCCCGCGCTCGGCGATTGTGTATTTTATCGTCGTCGTCGGGTTGAACGGGTTCGGGTACGCGTTGTCGAGTGAGTTCGAGAACGCCACCGGGTCGATGCCGATCGGCTCGTCGATGATGTTCTGGAAGCACACAAGGACGTCGCGCAGGTGGCGTTACGCGATCCAGGGCGCCGCCCGAAGCCATCATCACGGATGTAGTTGTACGCAAAGCCCGCGAGCACGTAGCGCGCCGTTGTGCCTGCACGCGTTCGCCGTCGCCTGGGCCACAACCGCGGCGTTACGCGGCATCGACGGCACCGTATGACATCGCATCAAACGCGGCGACCCGTGGCGGACATGACATCGAAGTCGTTTATAACGGGACAGCCGCCATACGCGATACATCGAGTGCCGGAGCCGATCGGGGAACCCCGGTGTTCTGGTAGACGAGTGGGGAAACAGCTTCGCCCGACAAGTTTGTGGTCCCCACTCGATGAGTGTGTGGGTCATCCAAATGCTCTTCACGTTGAGCGCGCCGGCGCCCGTCAAGGTGGCCCATTCTTCGGCCATGTCGTCGCCCGCAGGCAGCCCAACCCGGATTGTCCGGGTGGTTGTTCAGGAAGAAGTCGAGCGAGTGCATAGTCGTCGGACTTTTCGGAACCGCTGCCGCCGTTGGCCGCGCCACCGTCACCCATGAGACCCGAGCTAAGGTCACTCGAGTTCCAGAGAACCGCCTGATAGATCTCAATCGGGTCACCGATCATCTGGTTCTGGATACGTCCTTGACACGTGAGGCCAGACTATTTCCAACATTGGAGGACGGGCCGAGCACGTCGAAACGGTCGACACGGTCTTCGATGTTCAGATACCTGAATGCCCAGTCGAAATACAGCTGCGCGGGGCCGCCACGGTCGTCTGCGTCATCGACAAAGAGGATGTCACCGGCGTCGCCAGCGAGAAGACCCGCGTCGGGAAGCACCGACCATTCCATCGGATCGGCAAGTGGCCGTCGCTCAGGTCTCCTCGTACGGGTGGTCTCACCCTGACCGCCGAACGTTCGGTACATGTAGCTCCACTGTCCCAGGCTGTTCTTCGCCGCGAGGATGTAGTTGATCACGTCACCCGGCGTGAAGATACCGACGTTAGCCGCCGTGTTCTCGTTCGCATGGTTGTAGTGCGGACCGGTCGCGCCGGATCCCAGATCCATGAGGTCGCAGCAGAACCGGTCGGCCACCACACCGCCATTGGGTGTGTAGCACCGGTCCATCCTGTACGCATCCCATCCGGTCGGCGCCACTCCGGCAACATGCGGCCACCGAAGGAGACCCCGCATTCGAGTCGCCGCTGTAACCCTGGTTGTCGGGTGACTGGATCGCTGTGCCACTCTTCCCCGCTTTGGGATTGCCAAAACGATCCGTCACTTTGACAAATGCGTAAATCGCTACTCCCGGTCTTCCGCCCGTGTTGTCCACGGCAAACCCGTTCGGATCGGTCGCCTCGACTGCAATTGAATCTCCGGGAAGAATCGATCCGTTCAAGCTCGGGAGGATATCCTGTGCCATGTCACACCGCGTATAACCGGTCGCAGGATCGACGCCGCCCTCTTCGGGGAAGTTGTCTTGCCACAGATCGATATGACGGACGTTCCACTGCGGGCCCTGGACATCGATGCGAGACACCCTGACCTGGTCGATTAACGGGGCATGGCTGTGACACGCCCCGGTCCCGTAGATGCCACAATACCAGCGGCACGCATCCCACGCCCCGACCGCCACCTGGACGTCCACGGCGCCCGATGCGATCAGGGACGAGATATTCAACGTAAAACGATGCCAGTCTTTTTGCCCACCATAGTAAAAATCCGAAGCATAGTCGTCCCATTGACCGGCACAGCCGTCGAGGCCACGCGTCCTGATGTGATATTTGTAACACTGAAGGTTGTCCAGCGGAAGGTCACGATACGTGAGGAACTCCAAGCGGTATTCGTCACCGCTTCCCGTCAAAGGCACCCACGGCGACCAGATCTCGTTGTCCAGGTAAAGCCCGTTCTCGTTCGGGCCGTAGGGCATCGCGCCCTGGTGCGGGAAACCGCCGCACTCGTAGTTCGTCACGAGCGGATCGTCGAAGAAGGCCCAAAGGAACGATATCGGACGCCGACACGGGTCTTCCTGGATAACCGAAGCGCCCGAGGTCAGGTGTGCGAAGATGCCGTAGCCCGGTGCGGGTTCCGCCGTCCAGAACCCATCGTTGGAGACAAGGGCATCGCACGATTCATCCTCGAAGTCTTCAAAAGCGATTGTGGGACCGGCTCCGTAGGTGGTCGTAATATCATCGACCTTGATCGCGCCCTCGTCCGACGGAGACAAACCGTCCCTGTCGTCCCAGGCCCCATCCGACGCGAAGTGAAATCGGAAACGTGTTGTCGTCGTCGCGGCGGCCGACACGGTTTCGACAATCGGTCCCCCCGCACCGTCGTACGATCCCTGCCCTCCGTTTACCGTTGAGATTTCAACCCATTGTTCGTTTGCGTCATCCCAATATTCAACAAACGTGCGGTCGTACCCCGGCTCGGAGTCCCAAACAGCCGTGTATGTCATAGAGGCGGGCATCGCGATTTCCGGCGTGACCAGCGACTGGTCCCAGCTACCCCCGTAACCGGGGAGCGCCGCCCAACCACACCACGGATCGGCCGAACTCGGCCGTTGACCGCACCACATCGATTTGACCCCGCTCACCGCGGTTATATCGCTGCACGCCGGGCCGTCGATGTGAAAGTACGTCTTTTCTTGCGCCGTCTTGTCGATCTTCGTCCACCCCTGTTCATCCGGCACCCCCGCCGGGGTTTCGAACTGCCACCACCCAAGAAGAGTGGTGTCCGAGGCGGCCGCCTGACGCATGGGAATGCCGATCTCCGGTGGATTCGCCGCGGGTTGGGGCAGTTCGATGAATGTGGGCCGCGGCCGGTAGTCGGTCACGTCTTTGGCAACCGAAGCGGATGCAAGGAACCCTGTCGCAAAACAGACACACAGAAAAACCCTAAGTGATCTTTGAGTCATCTCATTCCCCTCAAGAATTTTTGCCTCTTGCGTTCCCAACCCTCTACTTCAGAAGAACCATCTTCTTCGTCTGTGTGAAGTTCTGCGCAGTCAATTTATAGAAATACACGCCACTCGAGACCGGCTGGCCCTGGTCGTTCATGCCGCTCCAGGTCTTCGAGAATCCGACCTCTTGCGGCGACTGCATCTCGTCGACGAGGTTGCGAACCAGTTGTCCCGCCGCGTTGTAGATCTTCAGGCTCACGTGCCCGCGCTCGGCGATTGTGTATTTTATCGTCGTCGACGGGTTGAAGGGGTTCGGATACGCGTTGTCGAGTGAGTTCGAGAACGCCACCGGATCGATGCCGATCGGCTCGTCGATGATGTTCTGGAAGAAAATAAGAATGTCACGCAGGTGTGTCACGTTATCCGGTGGACCGCCCAATCCGTCGGAACGGATGTAGTTGAACCCGAAACCCGCCAGTACGTATCGAGCCGTTGTGCCGACGTGGTTACCTGTCGCCTGAGCCACGACGGCGGCATTGGCGGCGTCTACGGCCCCGTATGACATCGCATCGAACGCAGCGCCGGTGGCGGACAGGACGTCGAAGTCGTTAATAACGGCACAGCCCCCATAAGCGAGCATCGATACAGGGCCGATCGGGGAACCGGTGTTTTGATACACGACGGGCGAAACGGCTTCGCCGAGAAGAACATGACTGCCGCCGACCAGCGCGTGGTTCATCCAGACGCTCTTCACGTTGACCGCACCGGCCCCCGTGAGCCCTGACCATTCTTCGGCCATGTCGTCACCCCACGCCGCCCAACCTGGATTGTCCCCGTGGTAGAGCAGGAAGACATCAGCGAGCGCATAGTCGTTTTCTTTCATGGGTCCGCTTCCGCCGCAGGCCGAACCGCCGTCACCCATCAGGCCCGAGCTAAGGTCACTCGAGTTCCACAGGACTTTTTGATAAATTTCAACGGGATCACCAATCATCTGCTGGAAGAAGTTTTTCACACGCGAGTCCAGGCTGTTTCCAACAGCGGAGGAGGGGCCGAGGACGTCGAATCGATCGACACGGTCCTCGATATTCAGATACCTGAACGCCCAGTCGAAATACAACTGCGCGGGGCCGCCGCGGTCGTCGGCGTCGTCGACAAAAAGAATGTCACCCTCATCGCCGGGGAGAAGTCCCGCGTCGGGGAGTACCGACCATTCCATAGGATCGGCAATGGCCTCGTTCACGCTGGTCGTCCGTGTGATGGTGCCCTGACCGTTGAACGTTCGATACAGGTAGCTCCATTGACCCAGTGAGTTCTGAGCGGCGAGAACGTAGTTGATTACGTCACCCGGCGTGAAAATACCGGTATTGGCCACCACGTTCTCATTGACATGATTGTAGTGCGGCCCCGTTGCGCCCGTCCCAAGATCCATAAGGTCGACGCAGAAACGGTCACTCACGAGACCCCCACCCGCGGTGAATACTTCGTCCATCCGGTAGGCGTCCCAGCCGGCCGGGGCGACTCCGGGCACAAAAGGCCACCGAAGGAGTCCCGCGCTCGTATCGCCACTGTACGACTGGTTGTCCGGCGACTGGATGGCCAGACCACTCTTGCCCGCCTTTGGATTGCCAAAACGATCCGTCACTTTGACGAAAGCATAAACGGCGGGGCCGGCACGGCCTCCGGTGTTGTCGCTCGCCAGACCGTTCGGATCGGTTACTTCGACGACCAGAGAGTCACCGGGGAGAATCTTGCAGGTGGTGTTGGGCATTACGTCTATCGCCATGTCACAACGCGCATAGCTTGTCGCCGGGTCAACGCCGCCCTCATCGGGGAAATTGTCCTGCCACAAATCGATGTGACGGACGTTCCACTGCGGGCCCTGAACATCGACTCGCATGATCTTGACCTGGTCGAGAACCGGCGCATGGCTGTGACAGGCGCCCGTCCCATAGATCCCGCACCACACAACACAGCCGTCGTACGCTCCGATCGACACCTGAATATCCACGGCATATCCGGGAACCATGGAACCCACGTCAAACGTCGCCCGAAGCCAGTCTTTCTGCCCGCCGTAGTAGACAAAAGAAAAATCTTGCCAGTTCGTCGGACAGCCGCTCGCGTCACGTGTTCGAACTGCCCAGGTGTAAAACTGGAGGTTGTCCAGAGGAAGGTCACGGTAGGTGAGGTACTCAAAGCGGTACTGCGACCCGCTTCCCGTTATCGGCACCCACGGCGAAAAGATTTCATTATGCAAATAAAGCCCCTGGTCGTCCGGGCCGAAGGGCATCGCGCCTTGAAGCGGGAAGCCGCCACAGGCATAATTGGTTATCAGGGGATCATCAAAGAAACCCCAGAGATTTGACAAAGGTCTTGCGCACGGATCTTCCTGGACGATCGAGGCTCCCGATGCGAGATGACCGTACACGCCAAAACCGGGTGCCGGTTCAGCCGTCCAGAAACCATCGTCGGACGCAAGCGCGTCGCACGATTCTCCCTCAAAGTTCTCCGCGGTCACCGTCGGACCGGCGCCGTAGGTCGTCGAGATATCATCAACCTTGAAAGCGCCCTCGGTAGTCGGCCACAACCCATCCTCGTCACTCCACGCCCCATCCGATACAAAGTGAAAACGGAATCGGGTGGTCGTCGTCGCTGCCGCCGCGACGGTTTCGATGGTCGGACCGCCCGAGCCGTCGTACGATCCCTGTCCGCCGTTGATCGTCGCGATCTCGACCCACTGCAGGCTCACATCATCCCAGTATTCCACATACATGTAATCATAACCCGGCTCGCAGTCCCAAACGGCCGTGTAGGTCATCGATGCGGGCATATCGATCTCCTGCGAGACCAGGCGCTGTTCCCAATTATTGCCGTAGCCGGGAAGCGCATTCCATCCGCACCAGGGGATGCCCGAATTCGACCACTGACCACACCACATCGACTGCGCGCCGTTGATCGCTGTAGCGCCGCTGCACAGCGGTCCATCGACATGAAAATATGTTTTGGTTTGGGCGGTTTTGTCGACGACGGTCCATCCCTGCTCGTCTGGAGTTCCGGTCGCCGAATCGAACTGCCACCAACCCAGCACCGTTGTGCCTGCGGCCGCGGCCTTGAACATCGAATTACCGATTTCCGGGGGGTTAGCCGATGACTGTGGGAGTTCAAAAAAGTTGTAGTTCGCGTACTTGCCTTTGGTGTTTTTGGCGTCGACGACACCGGCCGCCGAGATAAAGGCAAATACCACACACCAAACGACCACAACATGGATTTTCATTTTGCTCCTCCTTCGGTCGACTTCAACTGTCAAAGGGAAATCGTGACCGCGGCGGGAACGCGTGAGGACATGAGCAAAAAGATGATCGCTCCCGTTGCTTTCATTGACCATTATATCATGAAACCCAATGTATGTAAATCAGTTAGTTAATTGGAGGGATTCGCGGCGACGATCTCTCCATCATGCTGTTGCGTTTTTATGCTGGTCTTGCGCCTTTAAAGCTAGCGGGTTACACTGTCACGAAGCAGCGCCTGGTGTAAGTCCAGTGCGTGGCGGGTTTCCGGGCAAATCTCGGCCAAAGCGTTCAAGAAGGATGAAACAAATGAATGACTCTAAAGAAAATACGGCGGGAACCGTCCTCGTAACCGGTGCGTCGATCGGCCTTGGTTACGAACTGGCGAAACTCTTTGCCCGTGACGGTCACGATCTCGTCCTCATCGCCCGCAACAAAGAGAAACTCGACTCCGTCGCCGCCGAACTCACATCCGAATTCGGCGTCGAATCCCGCGTCATTGTTAAGGACCTCTCCAACCCCGGCGCACCCGGCGAGATATTCCAGGAACTCAAAGACGCAGGCGTCGATGTGCGATTTCTAATAAACAATGCTGGCTTCGGTTCGCTCGGACACTTCTATGAGCGACCACTCGAGGAGCAGCTCGGGATGATTCAGGTCAACGTCACTACTCTCGCCCACCTCACGCGGTTGTTCCTTCCCAATATGGTCGAAAACAAAAACGGCCATGTGGTTAACATCGCGTCCGTCGCCGCGTATCAGCCGGGGCCCTTCATGGCGGTCTACTACGCATCCAAGGCGTTCGTCGTTTCTTTCTCTGAGGCCGTCGCCAACGAGCTCAAAGGGACAGGGGTATATGTTACTGTTGTCAACCCGGGACCGACGCTCACCGAGTTCCACAAGCGCGCCGGGGTCGAGAGCAGCACCCTATTTAGCCGGCGTATGACCATGGATGCGCCGACCGTCGCGCGCATTGCCTACAAAGGCATCAAAAACAAGAAGACCGTCGTCACCACCGGGGCGAAGAACAAACTGCTTATTTTTAGCAACCGTCTTGCACCGCGGTCCGTCGTCACCAATGTCGCGCGCTCACTCAACGAACCCCGTATGAAAAAGAGAAAACAGAGCGAGTGAGCCTGGTTAACGAGCAGATTTTTATTAACGACATATCACCGCGCTGAACATCAGGAGAACCGATGAGCTACCTTTCCCATCTCGAATGCGGTCTTTGCGCCCGAGAACACGAAGCGGACAAACTGTGGAATCTCTGCACCGAGTGCGGACGGCCCTTGCTTGCCCGGTACGATCTCGAAAAGGCGCGTGAGGATCTGACGCCTGAGAGTTTTCTCGGGCGGCCGGACAACCTCTGGCGTTATTTCGACTTGCTACCCGTCCAGGAGCCCCGGTTCGCGCTCTCGCTTGGCGAAGGTTGCACGCCGCTCATTTTCGCGCAGGGACTCGCCCGCGAAGTCGGATTTGAGAATCTTTACATAAAAGACGAGGGGAACAATCCAACCGGGTCGTTTAAAGCACGAGGGCTTTCACTCGGCGTTTCGCGCGCGTTCGAACTTGGCGTGAAATCGCTCTCGATTCCGTCGGCGGGAAATGCGGCGGGCGCCATGAGCGCTTACGCCTCGCTCGCCGGTCTCGAGGCCCATGTCTACATGCCGCGTGACGTTCCACCGCCATTCATCGCCGAGTGCCGCGCGCTCGGCGCGACCGTCACGCTCATCGACGGCGTCATCACCGATTGCGGCAAGGCAGCGGCGAAGGACGTTGAGAAATATGGCCGCTTTGACCTCTCAACATTGAAGGAGCCCTATCGCCTCGAGGGCAAGAAGACCATGGGGTATGAACTCGCCGAACAGATGGGATGGTCGCTGCCCGACGTCGTCATCTATCCAACCGGCGGGGGAACCGGTCTTGTCGGCATGTGGAAAGCGTTCGATGAACTCGAACAGCTTGGTTGGATCGGCCCCCAACGCCCGCGCATGGTCACCGTCCAGGCGGACGGCTGCGCGCCCATGGTAAAGGCGTTCAATGACGGCGCCGAATTCGCCGATCCGTGGGAAGACGCGACAACGGTGGCCGACGGCCTGCGCGTGCCCGCCGCCGTGGGTGATTTCCTTATCCTTCGGGCATTGCGTGAAAGCAATGGGACCGCCGTCGCCGTTCCGGATGCGGCCATGATCGATGCCGCCAATCTTATCGGCAAAACACAGGGGCTTTTTGTATCGCCGGAAAGCGGCGCGACGCTCGCGGCGTTTCTCGAGCTTCGTCGCCAGGGTTGGATCAAAGACGGTGAGTCCGTTGTGCTCTTCAGTACGGGCAGCGGCTACAAGTACTATCATCTCTGGGGCGAGGCGTCGGGCACATCCAAATAGCGGGAGGCAACCATGGAACGACAGAGGCTTATCGCATTGATCGTGGCACTTCTTTTGGTGATTCTTGGATTATTCGCGTTCCTCTACACCGCGCGGAAATCTAATGCAGCGCCCCCGTCCGATTCCCGGCGCACAACTATCGTTCAGTCATGTTCGGTCGGGGCCCTGCTGTGACTTGTTTGACATCTATTCTCTCCGGTAGTGACCTTCCATGAAGCCTTTGCCGTAAACCTTTTCGGCGGCAAGCCGGTTGTGTCTCCCACACAGAAGCCTCAGGTTCTCTTTGGTGTTCCCACCGCCCCGCGCGAATGGTTTGATGTGATCGATTTGGATGCCCCACGTCGAGTTGCATCTTCTGCCGTTGGCACCGACATAAGTGCACTTCCCGCCGTCGCGTTTGAACACGGCGTCTCGTACAGCCGCACCGATGTGTCGCGTGCGTTTTTGTGCGTCGCCCTCACGCTCAACTGCGGGTCCCTGGTTCTCCGGTCGTCGTTCGTTCCCGACAGCCCCTCCTTTTCCCGTGGGCTTCTGCTTATCGGTTCGGCGTTTGCCTTCGCCGATCTTTCCCTTGGCCTCGGTTCCGACGCATCGAATCTCTTTTGGTTTTTCAAGCTTCTTTGCGCGGCGTTTCTCCCTCGTTCGTAACGCGCCTCCGGGCTGTGTCGTTCGATGAACTCATCAATGACGGCTTCAAAAACCTCTTCGAATGTAGCGCCGGGTATCTTGTTCGACAGTAGCGACTTGACATCATCGAGCTTGCCCATGAACGCTTCATTTGCCAGGAACTGAATGAGCAACCGTTTTTCAACCCTGGTCGAACTCTTCTTACATGAGGCAGTCTCGAATTGCGTCTGCTCGGTTGCGACACTAGTATCGCTGGTCGGTCCCAGCCTTTCTTGCACACTCGATTCAACTATTCCGCAATTTGTTCGATTGCTACTCCCGCAGCGGGAGTTTAGAATCAACGGGTTACGGCGATTCTTGAAGTTCTGGCCCAAATTCGAAACGGCCACACGGACCGGACGCACTCGATCACGGTACGCGACAGGTGGCTTAAAACTCGCGACAATAGACTCGACCTCCCGTTGGGTCTTGCCGCGGATCTCCCGGAAGATCACGTCCTTGTTTGCGTTATCCAGTATCGGCGCGACGAGACCAACAGTGCACAGGTTAACGTCGCCCGATTCGAGAAGATCGAACATCTCGGGGTAACGGCGGATACATCGGGCTGAAGCGATTCGCCTGCCGGCGGCCGAGCGCGAGTACCCGAGGTCGCCGACGCAATAGTCAAAGAGAGAACTGAAGCCATACTCGAGATGAAGATCTCTCCGATCGACCTCGCCGAGGTGCTCTAGTACAGAGAGTGTGGTTTGCTTTTCGCGCGTAACGAGTTTGTGAAGGCGAGAGAGAAGCGATTTGTCGGAAAGACTCGCGAGCGATCGGTTGTAAGACATGGGAAACCTCCCGGGGAAAGACGTCGTGTGTTGACTTACGACAGCTGCATGTGTCAACGGGGAGGATCGTCAACACTTGTATTATAACATGGGGTTTTTTGGATCTCGCACGACGCTTGAGAGCACAAAAAACCGAACAACCAAACAAAAACGTCTCGATAGATTCAAGACGTTCTTGTCGTGGACACATGAGCACGCAAATCAAAAAACACAAAGCGATCGTCGAACTCAAAAAGACGCCTTCAAAAAAGGCGTCAAGACAAAAAAACAAAAACGACGAACAAAGTTCAGCGGTCAACGCGCGTCGCTGTCGGCGCGATGACAAAAAGCGAACTCAACTCAACAAAAAAACAAACAAAACAACTACAACAATCCCGCGACAAAACCGCCGTCGACCTGAACAGTCACTCCGGTCACATAACTCGACGCTTCGGAACTCAAGAACGCAATGACGTTCGCAAGTTCCTCCGGATTGCCCAACCGCCGCGCGGGAATGATGCTCTCCCACTCGGCATAAATATCGCCCGCGCCGATTCCCTTTCGCGCTGCGAGATCCCGGGCCAATTCTTCGAGCCGCTCGGTGTGCGTATAGCCCGGCGCAACATTGTTTATCAACACGTTGTCCGCGGCGATTTCGCGTGCCACCGACTTGGTGAATCCCAGAAGAGCCGCCCGCATCGTATTCGACATGAGAAGTGTCAGTTCGGGCTGTTTGACGGTTATCGAAGTGATGTTTACGACCCGGCCCCATTTCTCCGCGCGCATACGCGGAATGGCCGTGTTCATCATGGCGACGGCGCTCTCCAGCGTTAACCGAAAAGCCTTCTCGAGCTCTCCCAACCCCACGTCGTCAAAACCGCCCGGCGGCGGCCCGCCGGCATTGGTCACAAGAATATCAACACGCCCAAACTTTTCGGCGGCGCCTTCGACAAATCCGACGGCTTCACTCGCACGAGACACATCGGCAACATGGGCCGAAACCTCACCACCGGTCTCGGCGACAATTCGTTCTGCGGCCGCGTCAATATGTTCCTGGTCGCGCGAACAGATAAACACACGCGCGCCTTCCTGACTCAACTTGAGTGCGGCGGCAAACCCCAACCCCTGACTCGCCGCGGCGACAGCGGCAACCTTTCCCCTAATTCCGAGATCCATATTTGTTCCTCGAGTGTTTGAGTTCTGATTCCCCCGAAGGGGAAATCACCACAATCCAAAACGGCCCCATCAACTCCCCGGATCACCGGACGCGACCGAGCACGACCCGCGCTAATACTCGATGCCTTTCTGCGCAAATATTCCCTCGTTGAAGGGATGTTTGATCTCACGCATTTCGGTAACGAGATTGGCAACATCAATAATCGCCTGCGGCGCATTGCGGCCGGTCAATATCACATGCATTTCTTCCGGCTTGTTTTTCAATGTGGCCACGACGTCGTCAACATTGACATACCCATAGTCCATCGCGTTGTTGATTTCATCAAATATCAAGAGATCGTGTTCGTTGCGGGCAATCAGGCTCTTGCAAAAATCCCACGCTTTGTTCGCCACTTCCGTGTCACGCTTGGGATCATTGGTCTCCCAGGTGAAACCCTCGCCCATTTGCCTCAGTTCCAGGAAGGGAGCCAGCCGCTCGACCGCGTGGAGCTCGCCGTAATCCCACGACCCTTTTATAAACTGAACCATGAAGACTTTGAACTCACACCCGACGGCCCGGAGCGCGGTCCCGAGCGCCGCCGTCGTCTTGCCCTTCCCGTTCCCGGTGTTCACCATTATGAGTCCAACACGTTTCTCGTCGGTCATTGTGGTCTCCCTGTAAGTCGATTTCAATGCCACCCGTCACAGTCGCTGACACCATCGCCGGGACCTCGGCAGGCACCGGTATCCGCCATCGTCGCCGTCACCGACACACTCGCTGATCACAACCGCGGCCGCGGCCAATAGCGTACACCACAGACCCAACGCATTCAAAAAGATACGAACCACGGGCAAAACCCTACAACCTCAAACTTGACAAAAGGCGTTGTTATTAATATATTTACCGCATGAATTCGATCTACCTGGATAACAACGCGACGACGCGGATTGCCCCCGAGGTTCTCGAAGCAATGCTTCCTTTTCTCGGTGAACATTACGGCAATCCGTCGAGCCTGCACAGGATCGGCGTTGTCGCGTCGACCGCTCTCAAAGAGGCCCGCGAAAAATCGGCGGCATTTCTCAATTGCCGGGAGTCCGAGCTGATTTTCACGAGCGGCGGCACGGAAAGCAACAACACGGCGATCGCGGGTGTTCTTGAAGCAGCCCCGCACAAACGCCATGTCGTCACATCCAGCGTTGAACATCCATCGGTGCTCGAATACTGTCGCCATCTTGAGGACACCGGTTACAAAGTCACCTATCTCGGAGTGGACACACAAGGCCGACTCGATCTCGACGAACTCGCCCAGTCCATCACTGATGACACGGCGCTCGTTTCTATTATGTTCGCGAATAACGAGACCGGGGTGGTCTTCCCGATCGACAAGATCGTTGATGTCATCAAACCCCACGGGGTTCCTCTCCATGTCGACGCCGTCCAGGCGGCGGGAAAGATCCCGCTCGACATGACGCAAACCCACGTGGATCTCCTCACGGTTTCCGGGCACAAACTCCACGCATCGAAAGGCACGGGCCTCCTATATATCCGGCGTGGAACACGGACCAGCCCGTTCATCCTCGGCGGCGGGCAGGAACGCGGCCGGCGCAGCGGCACCGAAAACATCCCGGCAATAGTCGGTCTGGGCGCGGCCCTCGATATGGCCGCCGACAACCTGACGGCAAAGATAGAACGGATTCGTGAGCTTCGCGATGCGCTCGAGAACGGAATTTTGGCAAACACGCCCACCGCCGTACGAAACGGCACGGCCGATTCGAGGCTTCCAAACACAACGAACATCAGTTTCGACGGGATCGAGGGCGAAGCGGTTCTTCTTCTTATGGATGAAGCGGGGATTTGCGCATCGAGCGGGTCGGCCTGCGCGACGGGCGCGATTGAGCCGTCGCATGTGTTGAAAGCAATGGGCGTCCCGAACTCGCTCGCGCACGGTTCGGTTCGATTCTCATTGAGCCGCTACAATACCAAGGAAGAAATTGACCGGGTCATAGAAATGATGCCGGCGATCGTGAGTCGCCTGAACCGGCTGTCAGGAACATTCCCAACCGGGAACAACCAAAACGACACTCCCCGAAGCTGACACACCGCCTCGCCCCACACGACACAACCTTAAAGCAATCAACAAAAGGTGGGGCCCACTCGATTGGAAACGTTATCGGTGGTGGCTCCATGGGTGGTTTTGGCGTGTGTGGCGGGTGCAACGACAGAGAATGGGTTCACACCCTTCCTTCAATCACGCTCATAACCCTGTCCACGCTTTCATCCACGGGGCGCGTCCCGTCAACAACCACATCGGCGTGCGACCGCGACGGCAGAACATTCTGGTCATACGTCGGCCGCGCCATCGTATCGTAGCGACGGATCACCTCGTCGCGCGGACGGCCGCGATCCCGCGTGTCCCTTTCGATGCGCCGGGCAAGACACACTTCGTGCGGCACATCGATAAATACTTTCGTATCGAACAGCGCCCGGACATCATCCCAGTACAACGAAAACAACCCCTCGACGATAACAAACGCGGACAGCTCGACCCGTCTCACACGACTAGTCCGAAGGTGTGTGGAGAAATCATACACAGGGATGTCGGCCGGCCGGCCCGAAGCCAACAGAGAAAGATGTTGGACAAGCAGGTCGTGATCGAGCGCCGCGGGATCATCGAAGTTGTACCGCTCGATTTCCGCCCCAGTGGCATCCGCCAACCCGAGATAGTACGAATCGATGGAGATAACGGGGCACTCGCGCACCTCCGAGCCCTCTCCCCCGCGACCGACCTCGAGATCAAGCAGGCGTATTCCGAGGCGCTCGGCGAGCACCGTCTTGCCCGAGCATGAACCGCCCGCAATCCCTATAAATCTTTTTGATTTCATAGTTGACCGCTCCCCCCTGCCGGGCAATCCCGGGGGCCGCCCTCGTCTTGTATATGAACGAACCATTCCAGCCGGTAATGCTCCCTTTCGACGCCATAATGGAAGCCGTCGACAAAGGTGAAGTCGACGCCGGCGTCATCACCGAAGGAATGGAGAAGAGCATCCGGCACGCCCTGGGCGGCCGGAGAAACGGGGGGCGAAGAGCCCATGCGTCGCCTTTCTGGTATTGAGCTAACTTTTTATAATACAGGTGATTACCGCAGCTCTGCGGATAGTGTTATTTCGATGTGCCGGGGAGCCGGGCCTCGCAAACCGGAACGAGTGTCTTGATGGCGTCCGCCATTGGGCCGTCGAGGCGCATCCCCGACGCCATCCGGTGCCCACCGCCGCCAAAGCTCCGGGCGATCTCGAACGCGTCGACCTTCCCGTTTGAGCGGAGCGACACCTTGACCTGCCCGCTTGGAAGTTCCTTGAAGATCAGGCAAAGCTCGACACCCTCGATCCCGCGAACCAGTTCCACCAGCCCATCGCTGTCCTCATAGATGGCCCCGGACTCTTCGAGCATTTTCTGTGTGATGTTGATCCATGCGATCTTGCCGTCCGAGTTCTTGTCCAGCGTGGAAAGCGCGGAACCAACCAGGTGAGACGCACCCCAGCTTTTTACATACACCTGTCGGAAAATCGCGAACGGATTCACACCCGCCGAACACAGCTCCGCCGCGGCGAGAAACGCGCGGCGGTCCGTGTTCGAAAACCGGAATGACCCCGTGTCGGTGAGGATCGCCGTGTAGACCGCATCGGCAATCGCCGGCGTAATTTCTGCTTTCATATATTTGATGAAATCATAAACGAGCAGTCCGGCGGCCGCGGCTTTGGTATCGCTTACAATGACCTTGGCGAAATCAACGTCGGCGTCCTCGTGGTGATCGATGCACAACCGGGGCGTAGAACTTATTTTGAGCTCTTCCCTGAAGGGACCGAGATGATCCCAGTTGTTGACATCGACGATCACGACGGCATCGGCCTCGGCCATGATCCGCCGGTCAAAGCCGTCGCCGTAAACCACAATCCGGTCCGCTCCTTCGAGATAGAGACAATTCGAGGGAGTTGCGCTCGAGTTTACGATCGTTGCCTTCTTGCCCAGGCCCTCGAGAAAGCAGGCAAACGCGACTTCACTCCCGATGGCGTCGCCTTCGGGGTTGATGTGAGTCGTAACCACGAAATTCTCGTGCTCGCGTACAAATGTCGAAACGGCTTCCCACATTGGTTGATACTCCTCTTAATGATGAAATCCAGGGCGCCGGCTCGGTAGGCCGGGCGAATGACCGGTTAGCTTGGCATATTTAAGAGATGAAATCAAGATGGGCGGGAACAAATTCCCGCCCATATTATCGGTCTGATGGAGTCCCCATCGCCATTCAATCCACATTCAAGTGGAGACCACGGCGGACGCTCGGGCCCGCCTAGCGCACGAGAACCACTTTTGTCGTCCCTTCAACACCCGCCGCCCTCGCCTTTACAAAATACACGCCCGCGGAAGCCGGTTCGTTGTTGAAATCGGTCCCATCCCACCTCAAAGTTAATACCTGTCCGATAACCTGCTCCGAGTAGAGTCGCTTCACCTGTCGGCCAGCCACATCATACACCCATACATTCACGTCCGATTCCGTCGGGATCGGAAGCTCGGCATCCGGATTGTCATATGACATCGGAACGATGAACGAGATCAGAGTGCTTTCGTTGAACGGGTTCGGCGAGGCGGTCGATATCATGGCACCCGACACAATCGGAATCATCGCGCGTGTCTCGGCGTCATCGGTTCGAACAACGACCGTCGTATCCTGGTCGCGGTATGTCGTCGTGAAAGTCCCCTCGACATAGTACCGGTAAAGTTCACCGGGGATGACACCATCGTCGAAATACTCGAAGAGCGAGAAACCGCCCACCGAGTGTAGCGGATCGAGGCCCGAGGCAATCACGACATCTTCACCGGCGCCATCAACATCGATTCGATGCAGTTCGAGGTTTGCGTCGAATGTTTCACCGAGGAGATCGAACCTGACCATGTTGCCGTCATTCCGGTTCGTATATCCAAAATGAAGATAGGTCAGTCCGATGTAGAAAAGCTGTTTGGTCTGTGGTTCGGACGTCGCGTTGAATGTGTTGCGTGTCACCACGGTAAACGTGGACAAACCGGCGGGCAGCAGTTCACTCGAGAACTCGAACTCTTCCTCCAGCTCGTCATACACGCCGTCCCTCGGGATCAATTTTTGCGTGATATAACCGTTCTCATCCGCGCGGCCGACAAACTTGATAGGGGCCGCGTAGTTGACGCGAGTCTCGGGCGCCTGGGCGATATTCTCATTGGGCACGCCTTCTGAAACAACATCAAATCGGATTGGCGCATTGACCGTAAACACGGTCTCAATCTCCGCATTCTCCCAAATCACCATCGGACCGTCGTCCAGGGCGTCCGGAACCGAGTTGCGATTGAAGTCCGAGATCCCCATCATCCCCGCCGTCCAGTCGCATGGGCGCCCCGAGTACCATTTCATAAAATCATAGTTCGACGCGCAGGGTGTCGGTGTGGGCCGGCCCGGACACCCGACCGGCGCGCCGTATCTGTCGACTGTTGTCTGCTTGTTATCGTTCTGGGTGTCGAGATATCCCGACGTCGTGTTGCACGCCGACTGACTGCCCATCCCCTCTTCGACCGCCCAGAAGATCGTTCCAAAATAGTATTTGAAAACCTGTGATGTCGCCAAATTGCTGGCAGGGTGCGGGATGACCAGGTAGGGGCCTCCCATGAACGACCAGCCCGCCTTTCTCGAACTCAAAAACATGTGATCCGAGTCGACCCGGGCATCCGCGATAAACGCGGTAAAGACCCACTGCGTGCCGTACTTTTTCCGGGTATCGTTATTGTACTCGTGAACCGCCGTGAGGTGCCGATCATCGCTCCCGTCGTTGGCATACCCGAGATGGTCCATCACTTCGACGATCCAGGTGTTGTCCTTCAGATAAAGATTGATCGGTTCGACGGACACCGCCACATCCTGTACCGTCTTGACGATAAAGTTAATATTGGCTTTCTTGAACTCGGACTGAAACGACAGCAGCGCGAGAGAAGCTTGAGATGTCGCATCCGCGATGCTCGTTGCCTTCCAGTTCTCCTGGTTGAGCGCATTTGGAACGCTCTCGGGAAAGATCAGGTTGGCAAGCACCGTTCCGATCAGGAGCTCGCTATTCTGGTTGATGTTCCGCGGATCCGGATAATCGGCCGTGGCCTCCACCTGGGTCTTCAACACTGTCTCCGCTGGCACGGTCAAAACCGAATTTTCGACAAAACCCATGGAATCGAAATCCATCGGCGGGGACTGCGCAATATTCGGTGTCGGTTCTTCGGCCGCCTTGTAGCATCGCTTCACCCATCCCGGGCCAAAAATAGAATTGTCCGTCGCCCTTTCATCCACCTGCGATTCGTAGATCACCGAGATATCGGCTCTATTTCCGAACGCATGCGCGTCAAGTCTGACGGGGAGATCGCACACAACCACGCGCGGGAGAAAGCAGTTCACACGCTGCGCGCCCGCGGCGATAAGCCGTGAATGGAGATCGAGGAGACTCTTCTCGCTCATTGATGTCGAGTAAAAATACACGCGTTCCGTAGGTTCGGATTCGGGTGCGGCGGCATTGATCATGCGAACCTGGGGCGTCTTCGAAGCCACGGGCGCGGCCATAATGGCCAGAACAAACAGGACACACGGGATCAATGCGAATGTACAGACACGTCTCATTACCGAATCCTTCCTTGGACGGGAAACCGGGCGGCAGGGGGTAAAACATGGTGGGGCAACGATTCACCCGAGATTATGCCAGATAACCAGCCATATGGCAAGCACAGTGTCCCCGGCCCCCCAATAGCGGTTTAGCGTACGCGGACGATCTTTGTCGTCCCTTCTATACCAGCGGCCCTCGCCTTGACAAAATATACACCTGCGGGGACAGCCTGGTTGTTCACATTGGTACCATCCCATCTCAAAGTCAAAACCTGCCCGATAATCTGTTCCGAGTAGAGCCGCTTCACCTGCCGGCCCATCACATCGTACACCCACACATTCACAGTCGACTCGGTCGGTATCGGAAGCTCGGCGTCCGGGTTGTCGTATGACATCGGGACGATGATCGAGATCAGAGTGCTCTCGTTGAACGGATTCGGCGATGCGCTCGATACCATTGCGCCCGAGGCCACGGGAATCATCGCGCGTGTCTCGGCGTCATCGGTTCGAACAACGACCGTGGTATCCTGGTCGCGGTATGTCGTCGTAAATGTCCCCTCGACATAGTATCGGTAAAGCTCGCCGGGGATGACACCATCGTCGAAATACTCGAAGAGCGAAAAACCGCCCACCGAGTGTAGCGGATCGAGGCCCGAGGCAATCACAACATCCTCCCCTGCGCCATCGACATCGATTCGGTGCAGCTCGAGGTTTGCGTCGAACGTCTCACCGAGAAGATCGAACCTGACCATGTTGCCGTCATTCCGGTTCGTGTAACCAAAATGAAGGTAAGTCAACCCGATGTAGAAAATCTGCTTAGTCTGCGCCTCGGACATCGCGTTGAACGTGTTGCGCGTAACCACCGAGAATGTCGACATCCCCGCCGGAAGAAGATCGGTCGCGAATTCAAATTCCTCCACCAGCTCGTCGTAAACACCGTCCTTCGGAAACAGTTTTTGAATGATAAATCCGTTCTCATCCGCGCGACCGACAAACTTGACAGGTACCGCGTAACTCACCCGTGTCTCCGGATCCTGTTTGGGGTTTTCGTTGGGAACGCCCTCGGATATGGCGGTGAATCGAATGGGGGCGGTGATCGTGAACACGGTCTCTATCTCCGCGTTCTCAAAAACAACTATGGGAGCCGCATCCAGGCAGTCCGGAACCGAATTGTGGTTGAAGTCCGAGACACCCATCATCCCTGCGGAGTAATCGCACGGCGGCCCCGAATACCACGAAAGGGTCGAGTAGTTCAGGGGGCATGGCTCGGGCGTACCCTGCCCCGGACACCCCATCGCCCCGCCATACTGGTTGGTTCCCGTTTGTTTATTGAGATGCTGGACGTCGAGATACCCGGCGGTCGAGTTACAGTCGTTCTGCGCGTTTTCTGCCTCATCGAGCGCCCAGAATATCGTTCCAAAATAGAATTTGAACGCCTGAGATGTCGCCAGACTTCCAGCCGGATGAGGGAGCACCATAAACGGTCCTCCCGTGAACGACCAGCCGACCTTTCTCGACATGTCGAACATATGATCCGAGTCCACACGCGCATCGACGAGAAATACGGTAAACACCCATTCCGTGTCGTATTTTTTTCTGTTGGCGTTATTGAATTCGTGAACCGCGGTGAGATGCCGGTCACCCGTTCCGTCATTCGGATACCCCAACCGCTCCATGACTTCCGGGATCCACGTGTTGTCGCGCAACCGCAGGTTTATCGGTTCGACGGACACCGCGAGGTCCTGTTCCGCGCGTATGATGAAGCTGATGTCGGCTTTCCTGTATTCGGTTTGAAACATCAACACGGCGAGCGTCGCCTGCGAGGTCGCCGCCGAGATGTTCTCCGGCTTCCAGTCCTCCTGGTGGAGTGGGTGCGGAACACTCTCCGGGAAAATCAAATTGACGAGAACATCGCCGATCAGAATTTCACTGTTCTGTTGGATGTTCCGTGGGTTCGGGTAGTCGCCCGATGCGGCGACCTGGGTCTTCAACACCGTCTCCGCCGGCACCGTCATAACCGAATTTTCCAGCAATCCCATCGAATCAAAATCGAGCGGCGGAGCGGCGGCAATCGACGGCGTCGGCTCATCAGCCATCCTGTAGCACTGCTTGATCCACCCAGGCCCGAATATCGAATCATCCGTGGCCCGCTCATCCACCTGCGACTCGTACATCATCTTAATATCGGACCCACCGACGAACGCTCGCGCGTTCATCCTCACGGGCAGATCGCACACAACCACTCGCGGGAGAAAGCAGTTCACACGCTGTCCGCCCTCGGCGATCAGCCGTTTGCGGAGCGCGAGGAGTCTTGCCTCGTCCATCGATGTCGAGTAGAAATACACGCGTTGGGTTGGTTCATCCGCTTGAGCAGCAGCATTGATCATGCGAACCCGGGGCGTTTTCGAATGCGCAGGGGTAACAAACAGGGGTAGAAGAAAAACAAAGCAAGCGGACGTTACGATGGCACAGACTCGTCTCATGTCCGGATCCTTCCTTGAACGGGAGACCGGTGAGTGGGGTACGAATCTGGTGGGAGATAAGTCCATATTAATTATGCCAGATAACAAAAATGATGGCAAGCACGGTCTTGCAAAATCCGGAACCTCAGGATCGCCCTTCGTGACATGGCGGACCCCATAACCTCCTGCTATTAAATATAATACGAATCCAAGCCCATAATGTTTCACTGGCGCAGGTTTTGGACCGAATTTCGTTTCGCTTGCCCTCGTTCAAAGGCTTCGTGTATAATTGAAAGCCCACCAGGGAAAACCTCAATCCGTCCGCGGGCAAGGGGACTGATATGAGATCTGGGCCTAAAGCCCCTTACTGTTTTCTCAACCACACAACGGTTGTGGGAAGTTCGTCGTGTATCCCCCTCTACACAGGGGGCCGCCTCCCGCGCGCCCTCAAACACTGCAACCGTATCACTGTATTTACCGTATATACTTATAGAGAAAGCGCTCTCGGAGGAAGCCCGACATGATGTCCCGGCTTGGAATATCTGTGTGGTTCACTATCACCGCGGTACTGGTGGTCTCGGCCATTGTCATCGCTGGTTGTGGCGGCGACGACGGCACGCCCGCCGGGCCCGGACCCGAAACACAGGAGCCGCCCGACACCGTTTGCCCCGGCGCTACGACCACCCTCCACACTGCGGCGCCGACAAGCACCAGTCTCGCGCTCGTATGGACGGCTCCCGGGGATAACGGCGACGAAGGGACCGCGACGGCATACGATATTCGATTCTCGGATCAACCGATCAGTGAAATCAACTGGCACCAGGCGGAACCGCTCGACCCGACCATCGTCCCGGCTCCGAAGCAGGCCAAACAGATCGAGACAATAGTGGTCTTGGGACTGGATTCGGGTTCTCTTTACGCATTCGCATTGAAAACGGTCGACAACGAAGGACTCTGGTCGGAACTCTCAAACTGTGCAACCGGAACCACAAAGAACGAGGAGATTCCTCCGTCGGCCGTGACGGATCTGAAAGCGACGGCAATCGACCAAACCAGATTCGAGCTCACGTGGACGGCACCGGGGGATGATTACATGACCGGGCAGGCGACCTCTTATGAAATCCGCCACTCGCCAAACCCTATCGTGGACGAAACGGCGTGGGATGCGGCGACACCACTCGAATCCGCCCCGTCGCCAAAAGCAACGGGCGAGGAAGAAACCTTCGTCGCAACGGGGCTCACTCCCGGGAGGAGCTATTTCTTCGGGCTTAAAACGAGCGATGAACTGGGAAATGTTTCAGGCGTGTCGAATCCGGCGCCGGCGCTGGGAGTTGGAATCGACTTGTGGCTCAGCCCGAAGCAGGTGCGGCCCGGACAACAGGTATACATGTTTTTCAGAACGGATATCACGGAAACGCTCAAGATAAGCTTGTACAGCGACGTCGGATGGATATCCTGCACACATTTGACGTACCGGTTAGAAGTACTTGCCGATGAGACGTTTCCTCCCGGAGTTTATAACATCACTGATGATTTTTATAACGAGGATACAAGGGAATATCTTCCGCCGGATTATTACATCATATTGTTTTGTCGGGAAGAGGAGGAAATCCAACGGGAGTGGTTCCAAGTAGTGGAGTAACGACGGAAACGCTACTCCGGAGAAATCGAGGCATTGAACAGCCAACCAAGAGGTCGAGATGTCAGCGCAGAAGAACAGTCTAATCACGATCCCGCGAATTCTCATGGTCGCCGTGTTGTCGCTCGTACTCGCAACGCAGTTCGCGGCGCTGCCCGGATGCGGCGGCGAGGACACGCCGGCACCAACGGGCCCCGGTCCGCACATCGAAGATCCGCCCGACACGATTCCACCCGCGGTGGTGACAAGCCTTCACATTCAGGCCCCCACTTTTGAAAGCGCCGCGCTTGTGTGGAACGCTCCCGGCGATGATGGCAACACTGGAACCGCTGCCAGTTACGACATCCGTTATGCCAAATTTGCCATCGATGACAACACGTGGGATCAGGCGACACCCGTAGCCCCATCGCGGATACCGCCCCCGCAGGAGAGCGGCAAAATTGAGACTGTCGTGGTCATGGAACTGGATTCGGGTTCGGATTACTGGTTTGGACTAAAAGCCACGGACGAAGCCGATAATACTTCCCCTCTTTCAAACATCGCGACGGTTCGGACAAAAGACGAAGGCTTCCCCCCAGGCGACATTACCGACCTCAGGGCCGAGGCGCTGACTACGTTCGACTATCAATTGATCTTTACGTCACCAGGAGATGACTATCATGTGGGAACCGCGGCGGGATACGAGATCCGGTATTCTCGGTCTCCGATTCTCAGCGTTGCGGCCTGGGAAGCCGCGTCGGTATTCGCTCAGTCATATCAACCCAAACCGGCCGGAGAGCTCGACACACTGGGCGTGACGGTTCTGGTCGAGGACGGACTCTATTTCTTTGCAATGAAAACCGTGGATGAACTCGACAACTGGTCGGGCCTGTCGAACATGGGTCAAGCGCTCGGGGTGAATTTTGATCTTTCCTTCAGCCCCGGGGTTCTCCGCCCGGGCGACATCACTTATATAATGTTCCGTGCCGCGGCCGACAACCCCACAAAGGTGGCGATCCAGAAATATGGCTATGGCGGCGTATACTGTGGTGACAACGTATTTGATTACCTCGTGAACGAGACCCTGGAGGAGGGTATCTATTCGTTGACATACGACTTTATCAACGATGAAACCGGCAAGTATCTCCCCTACGATTACTATTACCTCACGCTGTGTCACGGCCCGTATATGATTAAATACTCATGGATTTACTTCGTGGAGCCCGACCCTCCAACCTTAGGCGTCCCCGGCCCGGATCGGTGACCCGGGCCGGCTCTCGATCTCCAGACGGCCTCGAAACATCGGCAGAAATCGCTTTGATTTCGGCGGTTTCCGTGTAATATTTCCCCCTACTCAATCTAACCCATTTTTTGACTCACAGGAGAAATGACGATCATGAGATATCTGATCATAGCCATATGTATGCTTTTTGTCGCATCGTGCGGACAAAAGCAGGAACCCGCGAAGGACTCGCAAGCCACTTCAGCCCCCAAATCAACGTCGACGGGCCAACTCACATGGACGGCGCCCGAAGGTTGGGTCGACGAAGAGCCAAGCTCGGGAATGCGGCTCGCTCAGTACAAGATCCCCAAAGTCGAGGGAGATAAAGAGGACGGATCGTGTTACGTATTTCATTTCCCAGGCGCGGGCGGCAGCGTCGAGGCCAACATCCAGCGCTGGTACGGACAGTTCGCCCAGCCGGACGGCCGGCCCTCCTCCGCGGTGGCAAAGGTCAACAAGAGCGAGGTCCACGGGTTTCAGCAGACCACCGTTGACCTGACGGGATCTTTTAACCCCTCGCAGATGGGTATGGGAATGGAAGGCGGAGGGGAAGACCTGTTGGCCAACTACCGGATGCTCGGCGGCGTCGTTGAAACACCCGGCGGCCCGTGGTTCGCAAAACTCATCGGTCCCGAGAAAACCGTCGCCCACTGGGAAAAGAGCTTTTACGAGTTCATGGAATCGTTCAAACCCGAATCCTGATCCGGCAATTCGCGGTCAAAGCGAAAAGAAATCAATAAAAAGGGGCAAGCGTGCTTGCCCCTTTTTTTGTCTGTGAAATCATATCCGCCCCGCGGGCGATCTTGTTCCGTCTGCCCGTCACACAGTAAACGTCTCCAGTCGATCCGGAACCACAACGTTTTTGAACCCCTTGTTCTCAATCTTTTCCTTCAGAGCCAGCGACTGACTTTCTTCACCGTGAACCACAAAGATTGATTTGAGTTTGTCCGGCGAATTGTCGGACATGAAATCGATGAGGTCCTTCCAGTCACCGTGGGCGCTGAAATACGGCATAGTCGCGACCTCGGCTTTGACGCGGTACGGCTCGCCAAAGATCTTAATATCCTTATCCCCGTCCATTATCCGCCGCGCGAGCGTGTGTTGGGCGGAGAACCCGACCATAAGAATCAGGTTCTTTTCATCTTCGATATTGTTGCGCAGGTGATGCAGGATTCGGCCGCCTTCAGCCATTCCCGACGCCGAAATGATGATGTGGGGGTCGGAGATGAGGTTAAGCTTCTTGGACGAATCCGCCTTGCGCACGCACGTGAATCCCGGCGGTGTAAATATGTCGACGGCGTCATTGACAAAGTGGAAGTACGCTTCGCGGTCGAAACACTCGGGGTGCGAGCGAAACACATCGATCGCGTTGCACGCCATCGGGCTGTCCACGTAGACGGGGATTTCGGGAATCATTTTCTTGTCGAGAAGCTCGTGAAGTATGTAGACGAGCCGCTGGGTTCTTCCCACGGCAAAGGCCGGAATTATCACCTTGCCGCCGCGCTTGAAGGTCCGGTTAATCAGATCCGCCAATTCTGCCTCGGCGCCGGAACCGTCGATATGTTCCCGGTCGCCGTACGTGCTTTCAATAATGAGCGCGTCGAGATCTTTCAAACGCTCGGGATCCCGGATGATCGGCATATCCTTGCGTCCCACGTCCCCGCTGAACCCAAGCCGCACCTTGCGGCCGTCTTCCTCGATATCAAGAACGATACTCGCCGACCCCAGGATGTGCCCCGCATCGTGAAAACTGGCCATTACTCCCGGCACCACCCTGTACGGACGGTTGTACTGGATGCCGACGAAATGTCTGAGCGCTTCCTCGGCATCGTCGAGCGAATAGATCGGTTCGATCGGTTTCTCGTGTTTGGACGCCCGGTTTTTGTTGACCCATTCGACGTCCTTCTCCTGAAGATACGCACTGTCACGGAGCAAAATCTGGCAAAGATCCACCGTCGCCGATGTCGCGTATACCGGGTTCTTGTAGCCTTGCTTGTAGAGGTTGGGAATATTGCCGCTGTGATCGATATGAGCGTGCGACAAAAGAACCGCATCGATATCCGCCGGATTGAACTCGAAGTTGAGGTTTTTCTCGTACGTCTCGCTTCGGCGTCCCTGGAAGAGACCGCATTCGAGAAGAATATTCTTGCCGTTTACCGATACAAGATGGCGTGATCCCGTCACAGTCCGCGCCCCACCGAGGAATTTTATTTCCATCATATGACTCCAGATGTAAAAATTGATTGATACCGTACGAACTCGAAGTATACTAGACGGGACAGACAGGCACAATCTATCAAAGCACGAAGACACAGATGAACTCAGGCAAAGGACAAATTCTCCGTATCGCGGTACTGGTGGTTCTATTCACCGTAGCGGCATTTGCCGTCATATCGATCCGCGATTTCTTCTCGAACGGCGGCCGCCGCGGGCCCGTCGCACCGGTCAATTTCAGTGAAATCAGCGCCGTCGACTCCCACGGACGCCGTTTTCTTATCGCCGACACCAGGGTTCATACAGTGTTCGACATCGGAACCGGGCAGTTCCGGTGCGGCTACGCCCACGTCCTGGATCTGGGCAAGGGGTATTTTAAAACCGCTGGACGGGCGCTGATCGTCGGCCTGGGGAGTGGATCGGTGGCAAGAAGTTACGCGGCGGACGGATGGATGGTCGACGTCATCGAACCGGACGAAGAAATCACCATTCTCGCCCGGACAAGGTTCGGACTCGAGAAGGAAGTCGCCCGCGTTCACGCGACGACGGCGCGTGATTTTCTCGCCTTCCAGGGGGATCCCTGGACGTTGATCATTGTCGACGCGTTTGGAAGCCGGACCGTCCCGGCGCCGCTGCTTACGAAGGAAGGAATCGACGTCGCCGCGTCACGGCTCGCCGACGACGGCGTCATGATGGTAAACATTGGGTCTGTCGGCTGGCGCCACGATATTGTCCGGTCTGTCGCCGCCACTCTTGAAACCCGTTTTGAAAACGTTCTCGCGCTTCCGATGGCCGAACCGCCAAACACGCTCGGGTACGTCGTGCTGTTAGCGTCGAATCGATCGCTCGAGCTCGCCGAGGAACCACCGACACCCTACGACAGGATGACTCCGGCATACGATCGTTTTCATGCCTGGGAAAACAGATTCCGGCCTGAGACGGAAGGCATTCGGACTCTCACAGATGACCGGAATTTAATTGCCGCGTGGTTGGATGAGATGAAGGCAGCGGACGGGCTAACTCTGGAAGAATCACGCGACTTTCCCGGCTCCGCGCCTTGATCGAAGCCTCAGTCCCCATCCTCCGACATCCCCTTGATTTCACCAGTAACTTCGATCTTTACGGGAACACCCCCGATATCCGCGGGAATGCTTTTTTGTATGTCAGGGTTTGATTCGACGACAAGAACGAGAAGACACGGCGTACCGTCGTCGAGCGCGCCCTCTCCCACACCGATTACACCGGGTATCGACATGAGCTTTTCGGCGTTCTCGTGTATAAGTTCTTTTATGGAACGACTCACCGGAAATCCTTTCGTGGTTTGTTGGCGGCGCGGGCCCTGTCGCCGATTTGTAATATTTAAAAATTACCCGCTCCGGCCTGACAGCGGAGCGGGTATGCCCTAAATTATCCTTCCACGCGCTGCCACGCGCGGACGCGAAAACCACTCAATCTATTGACCAACCATCGTCGCACCAAAGTGCGAAAGCACGTCGTTGATCGGATTTGCAATCGCCGTTCTGCTGCTTCCCGCGAAGAGAAGACCAACAGCGGACGGATTCGTCGAGACATCCTCGACCATGAGCGAACCCGAGTCCCCACTATTGAGGAACTTGCTCGCTCTCTGGGAAACAAGAATCTGACCGGTGTACACAATTGTGAAAGCGGTGCCCGCGCACTCGTCCTCATATCCGACGGTAATCGTCGCATTGAGGCCCGAGACGGTCGCACGTGTCAAACCGGTAGTTCTTCCGCTTTTCTTGACGTCCATTCCGACATACGCGGTGGCCGTCGTAGCCGACAGCGTGCCGATTTCGAGAATGTAACCGTCCGTACGGACCTGACCCGTCATGATCTCGGCAATCGCCGCGTCAATATTCAGACTCCCGTTGAGCGACGTGAGCGACGAGAGATTCGCGACGTAGTCGGCCGCAATATTCTGACAACCAACCTCAATCAGACCGGGCTGATTGATTGGATCACCAATCTGAGCCACATCCGGGTCGGTGGCGCTGCTTGCAAAGTCACCGGCCAGCACGTGTGAGTTACTCAGAATGTAGAATTTCCCTGCCTTGGTGATCAGCGCCCCCAGCGTACCGCTGCAGCAATAGCCATTCGCCAGATCCAGCGCGTTGCCTCCCGAACAACCGAGCTTGATCGGCCGGTCGAGACGCGACTTCGGATCTTCTTCGGTTACCGGTGGAGGTTTCTTGTACGCACGGATCGGCTCGGTCTTCATTGCTTTGACCGGCACACCGTCGAGCGTTGCAGGCAATCCCTTCCGTGCTTTCTCTGTGGTAACCAAAACCACGACGGCGAGACGGCCATCATCCGTTAGCCCTGTGGCTGTACCGATCACTTCGGGATCGGCCATCAGGCTCGGAGTATGACGATCCTGGACCGCCATCACAGATTGTACCTGGATGCTCTTGGCACTGAAGAGGCTTGCATCGGGCAGATTCTGCGGTGCGACAGGGGAGTCGCTTGTATCGGAACATCCCCAGATTCCAACCGCGAGAACGGCCACGATCAGCCCAAGCACCAAAAATGGAGAACGCCTCATTCGGCCCTCCTAAGTTGGGGTGGTGGGATAAGGACAATTTCCGAAGAGGGAAGTCAAAGGATATCAAAACGTTAGAACGGGGTCAACATTAGTTTGGTGGCCCAAAGACGCGGAGGTCATT
Source organism: Candidatus Latescibacterota bacterium (assembly GCA_963791045.1). GTDB lineage: Bacteria > Krumholzibacteriota > Krumholzibacteriia > WVZY01 > WVZY01 > CAWBQK01. The sequence goes on along the minus strand of CAWBQK010000011.1, from coordinate 149,504 downwards.
TTTTCATCACCATAAGGACACCGGCAAGCACCATTATTACGCCCACCGACTCGATCGTGGAAAACGACTCGCCGAGAAAAAAGTGTGAAATCAGGAAGGCCACCACGATCTCGACGAGGATGATGATCGATGTCGACAGGGCCGAAACCGATTGAACCCCTTTGAGATAGAGATAGAATGCCAGAATCGTCGTAAAAACCGAGAGGTAGACGACGGCGGGAGCGACCACCCACGAAAACCGCACATCCTCGAATCCAACGAGCGGCACGGCCGACGCCGCCGCCCAGAAATAGAGCGCCTGCGACATGTTGTAGGCGCCGTGTTTTTTGGCCATTCCTTTCGAATAGATGATAAAAAACGCCCATAAAAACCCGACCCCGAGACACATGACATCGCCGAGATTGATCGCGGAAAAATCAGAAAAGTCGAGACCGGTGCTTGTAACAACGACGCCGGCAAACGCGATGACCATCGCGGCCATCTGCCGGAAGGTAAACCGATCCTTGAGAAGAACCGCCGAGAAGATGGCAACAAAAATGGGGCTCGAGTTTAGAAACAGGGCGGTCTTGGACGCGGTCGTGAGTTCCTGCGCCTTGTATTGAAGAATAAACGCAAGCGTGTTTGGAATCGAAATCAGTATGAGGTCGCGGTGAAAGAGAGTTTTGAGCCTGTCCAGCCGCCGGTACCGCGGCAGAAGCAGAACGAATGCGAGCGCGAAGCGGACGAGGAGAAACATAAACGGCGAAACATCACCAAGCGCGTACGTGATGACGGGAAACGAGCTCCCCCATATGACCGCGGCAATGATGAGATAGATCATTTATGGCTTCCGATTACCGGCGCGGGTCCTGTCATCGATTACCCCGAGCGAAGCGAGGTGCGGGGTGTTAAGCTCAGACGCTTCAGTTACTTGGATGGCAAGCCCGCGCCTCCTTTTGTGATCGGGCTGTCATAGGATCCTTAGCTCAGGGTCCTCGGGCGCATCTCGAATATTAGCGCCCTGCGGATTCGCACGGATCCTATGACAGCCCAATCATCGACCAAACGCCCGCTTGGGTTCTAGTCCATCTCGAAGAGTTTGTCGTCGATCCTGACATTGGCTTTGATTGATTCGAATGTCATTCTGAAGGGGACACCGTCGGGACCGACGCCTTTAATGGTCTTGAACAGGACGACACCCTCGACCGTTTCGAACTCGGTGAATATCGTCTCCACCTCTCGCACCTCGCCTTTGTATTCCCATCCAAACACGCGCTTGTGTTCAAGATTCGTTCGGGTGTCGATGTAAAACTTCCAAACGTCGCCGTCCGCCAGTATCAGCTCTATGACGTGGGCCGTCCCCCCTGGAATCTCCTCCTCACCCGTGTATTCCGCTCGATGCCGTTTTGTCAAATAGTCCACCAACGGGCTTTCAAACTCGACCCACCATCGAAGCGGCTCGGCAAACTCATCAGGCATTTTCCGCGGTTTGAACACTCCGAACAACGGATTGACCCACCAGGCTTCCTTCCCGTCAAACGCCTGCACGAGTTTTTGTCCCATGATATCGAAATCAATCCGGCCGAGCCTCGGGCGCTTCAACCACATGGAGAAAGGCAGTTCCATCCCCGAACGCGACAAACGGCCACTGACGTTGAGCGTTTCGATCGCCCTTATGCTCGCCTCGCCGCCCAATGCTTCAACATGCTTTTTTATTATCTTGTCCGCTTTGCGGGCGCGCGGCGTCATCGGCGCGCCCGCCCATACAGGGCAGGATACCGCTAGAAACAACACACAGATGATCGGCAGCAGAATCGTCCGGTTATGGTTCAAACCCCGTCCTCCTGATTTCTAATAAAATACCGGGCTCGTTCCAAACCCGGGGCCCAGAAATATCGCGTTCAAAAGAAGACGCTCACCGCCGTGGAAATAAGCGCGGAAGTTCGGTTCGTCGGCGAAAAGTATGACCTGACCGCTGCCGCGGTGCTCGCGTGTGACAAACGCCGTCCCGCTCCACCGCTCGCGCGCTTCCGGCCACAACACGCCGGAAAGCCGGATGCGGTCCTGCGCGGCAAACTTGCCGGCCACCTGGACATTTGTTTTGGTCAAATACGTGTAACTCGTCTGCGCAAGAACAGGGACCGGCGACCGCTCGCCGAACGAGAGCCAGTGGGTCTCGTCGAGATCGACGGCAAGTATCGCGCCGTGCGGCCTGAACCGCCTCGCTAGTTCATCGGCCTGCTTGAACGTTTCAAAATCCGGCTTCGGCATCTTCTTCTCATCGTCCTTTTCCGCTGGTGGATTGGCCTCCCATAAATCAAGGCTGTCAACCACCGGCGATTCGGCAAGCCGGGCAAGCTCGAGAACACGTTCGTAGTCCTCGTATTTTTTGAGCACCTGGCGTTTCTGACGAACCGATGTCAGAGCCACCGATGTATCGGCGGCAAAAGCGGCGGCGGCGCCCACCGCCACGAGTGTCCCTCCCTCGTCGATCCATTTTTTAAGTTTCTTAACGCCGGCTTTGCCCAACATCCGGGAATACACGTCGGCGCCCCACCACGAAGATGGAATCACGATGACGTTGTACTTTCTCAAGTCGGCATGGCCCAGCGCCGAGATATCCAGCGTCGAAGTCGGATATTCGAGTTGCGCGTCGAGAAGATGCCACAACGCGCCGTACCCCGAAGTCGACACACCCGAACCGGCAACCAGGCCGATCCGAGGCCGCTCCAACAAGGCAAATTCCCCACCACCGAGATCGGCTCCCGACGTGGCAAGCGCGGTATTCACACCAACGATATCGATCCCCAGTTCGCGGCCCAACCGGTCGAGTTCGTCGGGATCGAGATCCGGGTTCGCAGTATTCTTGAGCAGCACGCTGCCCCTTTTGAACTCACGGCCGCCGACCTCGAACGGCTTCTTCGCCGACCACATGCGGCAGTCCACACGGAACAACCGGGAGAGAAGCGTGACGAAGCGATCGTCGGACGAGTCAACAACATATCCAAATCCGGCGCCGTCGCCCACAATTCCCCCACGTTCCTCGAAACTGGGTTCACCGGTATCGACCGACGGAAGCTCATCCGAGAAATAACACTCGAGGTTGTATCCCAGCGACATCGACCACGCCGTTATTTCATAGAGCTTCGAGCGGTTGTGCTTGAGGAGTTCCTTGCGTTCGAGTTCGAGAACACGCGTCGGCATCCGGATGTCGAACGACAGTATCACCTCGACGAGCGGCCGTAGCGGTTGCGCGAGAGGCACGAGATACGTTCCGGCGGGAAGATCGATGTCTTTGACCGCCCCGTCTATAGACGCTTCCGCGCGCCGGAGCTTGAACGGTTCGGTCGCAACTGAGACTTCGATATTCTGGGCGCGAAGCGTTTTCACGAATCGATCGAGACGCGATCTATTATCCGATGGCGGAAAAACAAACGCGCCCCCCTTCGCGGCCTTTTTCTTGCTCTTGCCGGATATGCCGACGGCGAGTTTCTTTTCATTATAGAAATCTTCAAGCAGCGCCTTGCGATTGTTGGCGACGGTTCCGATGTTTGCAATCGAACTCGTAAACTGATGATGGACCGTTTCGCGAAAAGTCATAATCGTTCCATCGCGCCGGCGCACAACGGACCCGTCCACACCGGCCTGTTCATAGAGAAGACCGATCGCCCCCGCATAAATACTCCACGAACTCCCGTACCCGGGATAAAACTCTTCGTTCCATTCCCGTGTGTAGTAACTCCACCCAAACTTGTCAAAAGCGGCCGCCTGATCTTCCGAGAACGTCTTCCACCACTTGTGAATCTGCGGAATCATGAATGGATTGAACGGTTCGCGGGGCGGTGAAAAAAGATACGTGCTTAGCGGGCCCATCTCGTGGCTGTCCGTGAAGTACTGCGGATGCCATTCGAGAAGCGCCTTGATCTTGCCGCGACTCGCGGGGTGAACCAACGTAAACCAGTCCCGGTTGAGATCGAAGAGGTAGTGATTCCCACGGCCATACGGCCACACACCGCGGTGCTGCACCGCCTGCACATCGTCGTTGGGAACGACCCCGTTGAACTGTTGAATTTGTTTGATCCACCGCTCGCGCCCATCAGGGTTCTGAAGCGGATCGATACACACGACCACCTCGTCGCGGATCTTCTTCGTCAGCTCGTCTTCCCCGGCCACCAGGTGATAGAGAAGCTGGAGCGCCGCATCGGTCGACGATAGTTCATCGCCATGAATCGAATACGCCAACCACGCCACGGCGGGGTTGTCCTCGATAATCGCCTCGGCCTGTTTGTCGCCATCCAGCCGCCGCGGATCGGCGAGCAGACCGATATTCTCCTGGATCACGGAGATGTTCTCCATGTTCTCACGCGAACTGACTATCAGATAGACGAGGTCCCGGCCTTCATACGTTTCCGCGTATTTCTTTAGCGCCACCGTCGGAAAATTCTTCGCGAGATAGTTCGCATACGCCATCGTCTCCGCGTACCCAACGGGATGAGCACCGAGTTCGAATCCAAAGAACTCTGTCGGGGATTTGACATCGCCCCTGTAGTCCGCCCCCTCGTAAAAGGGCACTTCGTAACTGCCGAGCCCGATTTCGGTGTTCGTCCTGGTTACCGTTGCCATGGCGTCCGACACCATAAGAACCGTCAACAACACGCCGAGCACCACGAATCCCAGTCTTGCCATGATGTTACCTCCCAATAGCTGACAGCCACGCCAACGATGAATACAGCCGGGTGAGCCCCCTCAAACACATATGATGATACCAGCCGGTGATATTGCTCACACTGCCTTCGTACAAGGTCGATCGTTCGAGATCGGGGATGAGTATTCTCTTTTTAAATTCTGAAATTGTATTGGCATCGTCAACAACCGTGACGATTTCATGCATGTATTGCCAACTGAGAAAGTCAAAATTTGACGAGCCGACAACGAGGCGCCGGTCGTCGATAAGCATCGCTTTTAGATGAGTCATTCCGTCCGGATACAAATAGACATCGATTCCGCTCCGGGCGCTTTCCCATGTCGCGTATTGCTTCAGGAACGCCCAGTTGTTCTCCACGGGAGCCACCAGAGTAACGCGAGCCCCATTCTTCACCGCCCGCCGAAAAGCCCCAAAAAACGGATACGTGACATACGGGCTCATCACGTATATCGATTCTTTTGCCCCGCCAATCATCTCAAGAATCGGCTCGAACGCACGCTCGTTGGTCGCCCCGTCAAAACCGAACATATCGATACCGCCGTAGCGCCCGTGTGCGGCTTCCTCCTTGCCGTCCCATGTTTTCAAGAAATCATCGCGAAGAAACCGTGCGACCGAGGGGTCCTCGATCCGAAGCATCATATCGTGCCATTCGAAATTATGTTCGGCAAAATTTATCCCGCCGATATAAGCGACACGATCGTCTATGACCACGATCTTTTTGTGATTGCGATGGAGAAATCGCGAGAGAAGAAAACCGGACGGACAGGTGAGCTTGAACTTGCAGCCGTTTGATTCGAGCACGTCGACGAGCGAAAAAGTCTCGTCGCGTTCCTTACGGAGACTCGCGTCGAACCAGTTTTTCGGGTTACACAGAAGTTTGTCGTTGATACGGTGACGCGTGAAGAAATCATCCGCAAGGACTCTGCGATCCGCCGCGCCCGAGGAGATCAACGACTGCACGAGTCCGGAACCGACCCGGTCTCCCTCAAAGGAGAGTGTTTGCACATAGATGTGCTGCTTCGCCCGGCGGATATCTTCCTTAAGACTCTGCCAGAACTCTCCGGAGTCGACCAGGATTTGGATTTGCATCCGTCAATCTAAGCACACTTCGGCCGCAATGACAAGTGGCCGAACTCCTTGTAAAGAAAGGGCGGCGCGTGTGGCGCCGCCCTTCCCGGTTGGTCTCCGGGCCCATCGGACCCGTCTTCTCCGTTGGTCAATTGGACCAGCTACTTTTTCCTAATCTCAATGTTGCCGTTGACGGTGTCCAGCGTGATCCGCGGACCACCCTTTCCGAGCACGTAACTCGCCTGGATATCCTTGGAAGTCTTGTCGTGCGACTTGGCCTTGAAATCCGAGGTAATGTCGTAATCTTCTTCGTCGTAGTGGCGTCCCCGCAGACGGATCCGCGCATCGATAGTCGCGTCGGCTCCCGCGGGTATCACGAGCGTCACGTCACCACCACTGGTCTCGAGACTGCTCGCCTGGTTCCCTTTGGGATCGAGCTCCGCGTAGACATCGCCGCCGGCGGTCGCCGCATCAACGGATCCGGTGATCTTGAAACATTCGATGTCGCCACCGGCCGTCTTCGCCGCTACCGTTCCGCTCGCGCCGCCAAGTTCGATGTCTCCTCCGGCCGTCTTGAGAGTGGCGCTCCCCGAAACCTCGCCGACCTCGATGTCACCGCCGGCCGTCGCGATTTTCGCGTTCCCGCCGACATTGAGGATTGTAATGTCGCCACCCGCCGTCGCGGCGCTGAGATCCGCATCAACCGTGCCGATATTGATATCACCACCGGCCGTTGCCGCCGAGAGTTCGCCTTTGACGTTTCCAACTTCGATGTCGCCGCCAGAAGTCTTGAGCGACGCGTCCTGGAGAACATCTTCAGCGGAAATATCGCCGCCCGAGGTTTTAAGTCTGAGCTTTCCATCAACCACATCGACTTCGACATCTCCACCGGAAGTCGCCGCTTCGACATCGCCCTTTATCGGGTCACTGACCACGATGTCGCCACCCGAAGTCGAGAGATCGAGATTGAAAGCCTCGGGAACACTGATCGTAAACCGCATCTGACGCGATCTACCCCATCCGCCCTCTCCGTAGAACTCGACGGTTACCGTGTTGCCGCTTTCACTCATATCGAGATCGCCGAGATCGTCGCCGGAAATTCCCATAACCTGCACGTGGACTTCACCTTTGCTCCACGTGTTGACAAGAATATCCGCGCCGGCATTCTCGATATCTACGATAAGGGTTCCACCCTTCTTCACGGGGAATGATTTGTCTTTAGTGTCTGCATCGCCCGCCGTTACCGCAACGAACGCGAGGATGACAAACGCCGAGACGATCATCAGACCGTATCGCAGCTGTTTATTCACCATTGCCGTTCACCTCCTGTAGAAACTCTCCGTACTGAGTTTTGATAAACTTGTTCTCATCGCGCGCGAGGTCTGCTCCGACGGCGTCGGAGAGATCCCGGTTTTCGAGATGTCCATCCAGGGTCGCCGCGGCGAGGATGTTTATCGCCGCAATCCGCAACCCAGCATTATTGTCATTGCCCAAAACATGCAGGCAGGCTTCTTTTATATCGTCATCGAATGGCATTTGATAGAGAACGTACAACGCGTGCTTTCTCACACCCGGGTTGGCGTCGAATCGAGCTGCATGGACGAGCGCCTGCTTGATCTTGTCATCCTTGGGCTCTTCGATATAAGCCCCGATGGTGTTGATCGCTTCCAGCCGCGCCCCCGGGTTGCCTTCGCTTGTCACGACGTTGGCCAGCAGGCGCTGAACCCGCTTGTCATCAATCCCCGCCTTGAACCGCGCGGGCCTTACAACATCGTACTCGAACTCAACTTCGCCATTGCGCGGATCGACGTTCACGAACCGCACATTCCGGTAATTTGGTTTACCCAATAGGTCGTCCAGCTGTGTCGTTTCAACCGGCGTCGGATCCACGGCAGAGGGGGCCACCCGCCCAAAGGCGAGATACCCGATAAGAACGCCGGCCGCCACGGCCGCCGCACCGGCAAACGTCACGCGGAAACCGCGGACCCAGCTTGAAACTCCAGAGGTCGGGGAAACAGCAGAGCGCGAACCTGACCACGCCATGCCCTGCGTCAGACGTTTTAATAGCGACTCCGCCGGTTGAACGCCAGGCACGGGCTCATCCGCCAGCGCCGCGCTAAGATTCCGGCGTGCCTCCCACAACATTTCATCTGATGGTTCGGCTGCCCTGCTTTCCCCAACCAATGTCACGAGCGACTCGAGCTCCACGAACTCGGCTCTGCATTCGGCGCAATCATCGAGATGCCCCTCGAGAGACTTCCGCCCCTCTTCGCCGAGCTCGTCGAGAACCGCCAGCCGCATCAATTCTTTGAAGGTGTCGTGTTTCATCGGTCTGCCTCTTGGGCTCCTAACGATAAACTCTCTTGAGTTTGTTTCTCATTTTTTCAACGGCGGTGAACAGGTATCGCTTTGCCGTCCCCTCACCACATCCCATGATTTCCGCTATCTCGCGGATCTTGTACCCCTCAAAATGCTTGAGCGTAAAAACAAGCTTCTCTTTTGGTGAAAGCGTTTCAACCGCGGCGCTGACGTATCGTCTGATTTCATCATCATGCGCAAGCCGGTCCGGAGAAATTGTCCTCGATCCCGAGATAAGACCGCCCTGGCCCTCATCGATCTCGCGTTCGGGCACGGCGTCGAGCGGCGCATGAGACGAGGCCGACTTCTTTCTCTTATGACTTAAACAAACGTTCATGACAATCCTGTGTAGCCAAGTTGAAAATTCGCTTCCAAACCGAAACCCCGGAAGGGCCCTGTACACCCTTAAGAATACTTCCTGATAAATGTCTTTCGCGTCGTCCGGGTCGTTGGTAAAAGAATGTGCGATCGAGAGCACCTTTCCGTCATAACGATGTACCAACACCTCAAAAGCACCGGTGTCTCCCTTCTGGGCTCGGGATGCCAATTCTCGATCGCTAGGTTCCACCAAGTTATTTCCCAACGTCAAATCGTTAGACTTCGGTAAGACAAAAAGGTTGTGAAGAATCGGATGGCTGCCGCTGGCATACGACATATTGGTTGTTTATCAGATATATCTATAATAAATAGGACATAGGAAGATTCAGAGCATCGATTGACAATCCCACAAAAAGGGGGGCGCCCAGAACCGACCCAATATACTCCATTTTCTACGATTTTATCAAGATCGGGTTGCACCAGCCGTATCCTGTTGTCATTATTGTGAAAAGACTCCACGAAAGGACACTTCCATGACCCTCGCCGGCTCGACACGTCTCATAATTATGACCATATGCGTTTGCACCGCGATGGGGGGGCCGGCCCGTCGCCGGCAAAGGGCTGCTCAGCGACACGTATTCCCCCGACTATTACGAGATACCACGTCTGTTGGAGACCAATTCGCTTCCCCACAATCCAACCTTCATCTTCTACGGGGACAGCCGCCCCGGCTGGCGAGTCAAGGAGTCGTTCTACCGCAAAAAGAACTGGTGGACATGGAAGCAGATTCTGATTCCCGTCTATCAGATGTACTGGCTGGGCAACGGAGCCATCGGCGGTGTCAACGGTATCCGTAACGTCCCCGACTACGGCGATAAACAGGCGCGCCGTGTGCGGGACGCCGTTTATTCTGAAGCGAAACGCTCCTCTGTTGATTTCATCATGCATCTCGGCGACATCGCGACCGACGGCCGTTACCCTCACATGTGGAAATCTTTTATCGATCAGAACAAGTTCGAAGTCCCGCTCGTTCTCGAATACCCGCTTTTGCCGGTCATCGGGAATCACGAACACGCAAACGATTCGGTTTATGGAATGCCCAATTACAAAGCGGTTTTTGATTACGAGCCGTTTTATGTTTTTAAAACCCCGGACGCCGATTTCTTTGTCGTCGATTCGGATATCATTATCGATCAACACCAGCTCATGGATGACGATCTCCAGGACGAGCTGTTCGAGAAATGGTTTGTAAGCAGCGGCGGCGAACCCGCGTGGCTCGAGAATGAGCTTTCCGCAAGCCACAAAACATTCAAGGTAATCGTCATGCACCATCCGCCATTGGTATTCGCGGGGCACTACGGCAACTGGACGGACCCGGCGAACGGGAGGAACATCGTCGAGAAGCGCCGGGCGCTCATCGATCTTCTTGTCGAGCACGGTGTGCAGACGGTCATCTCGAGCCACCAGCACCTCTACGAACATAATGTTTTGAATGCGGTCGACGACACTCCGCTCGCGGCGGACATGCACGTCCTCATAAGCGGTGGGGCGGGCTCACCGCTTCAACCCGGCGCCAACGAAAAGCAAATGGCGGAGCAGTCCCTGGCCTATATGGAATATGGGTTTGATGTGGCGAACATAAAACAAGACGTGGTATACAATTATTGCCTTGTTCGGGTATCCTCGGAGGCAATCACTATCGATGTTTATGAAGTGCCGGACAAGTCAAACACTCCGGCCGTACTCATCGAACAGATAATCATCCCCGCAACTGCGGCGCACTCGTCACGATGAAACGCTTCTTTGCCTCGATAATCGACATCCGAAAGGGAGAGGTCACACTGACTCTCCTGATGTTCTTTTATTACTACCTGCTCCTCGTCACCTATTACTTCTTGAAACCAGCGAGGGACAGCCTCTTTCTCGTCAAACTCGGAGCGCATCAGCTCCCGCTCGTTTTTATTCTGATCGCGGTAATAGTCGTTCCGGTGACCACGCTTTACTCTCGCGCCAGCCGATCGCTCAAACTCAACCAGCTGATAAACGCCACGGCGCTGATACTGATCGTCAACTTGTTCATATTGAGATGGCTTCTCACCTTTCAAGAGCCGTGGGTGTTCTATCTCTTTTATGTGTGGGTAAGCATCTACGGGGCGCTCTCCACCTCGCAGTTTTGGCTGTTCGCCAATGCCGTTTTCGACGCGACACAGGCCAAACGGTTGTTCGTTCTTTTTGGCCTCGGCGGTATCATTGGCGCGTTCTCGGGCGGTGAAATCACAAGCCTGGTCATCACTCATCTGAATGTATCGACCGAAAATCTCCTCTTTTTCTGTATGGTGTTTCTGGCCGTCTGCATGCTGCTGGTCAATGCCGTCTGGACACTCAAGCGCCGCGGTGAACATGAACTCCCCCGCCCCACGCGGAGCAGGGACAGAGACGAGAAGAAGGAGAGCTACGCGGAAATATTCCGGACGCTCAAAAGATCGCGTCACCTGATGCTCATCGTCGGCATCATCGCAATGACCATGGCGACCGGAACCTTTGTCGACTTTCAGTTCAAAACGGTCTCACTCGAGGCCTTTCCCACAAAACAGGAACTCACATCGTTTCTCGGCCAGTTTTACGGCCGCTTGAGTCTGCTCGCGTTTGTTTTTCAACTGCTCTTCAGCTACCGGGTGCTCAGGGTGCTTGGCGTGGGTGGCGTCATTATGTTTCTCCCGCTCGGTCTTCTTGGCGGAACCATCGCGATGCTCATCTATCCGGGGCTCCTCGCGGGAATTCTTGTCAAAGGGTCGGACGGCGTGTTTAGATACTCGATCGATAAGACGGGGCGTGAACTTCTCTTTCTCCCCGTCCCTCTCGAGGTCAAAAAGAGAACAAAAATCTTTATCGATATGTTTGTCGATCGGTGGTTCAGAGGAATTGCCGGTCTGATCTTGCTTCTCCTGGTGAATGTCCTCGCATTCGGCGTTCGCGAGATCAGCATAGTCGTTCTGGTATTTGTCTCCATCTGGCTGGCGCTGACTCTTCTCGTCCGCAAGGAGTATGTCAACGCGTTCCGAAAAGCGCTCGAACGGCGCGAAATCGATCCGGCGGAACTCCGGACCAACATTACCGAGGCCTCGACACTCAAAACGTTGGAATCATCGCTGGCAAGTGACAACGAACGCCAGATCGCTTACGCGCTCGATCTGCTCGGCGATGTAGTCGACCCGAAAATCGTCGACGCGATCAAACCGCTCCTCGCCCACCCGTCGGAATTGGTTCGTCACGGGGCCGCCCGGATTTTCCAGAACCAGGATGGTGATTTCACAAAAGAGATGCGCGGACTTCTCACTGACGATTCACCAATAGTACAGCGTGACGCTATCAATTATATTTGCCGGCACGCCGGTTCGGAAAAACTCGATGTCCTCGCGACATTTCTCGAAGACCCCGACGTGAGTATAAGAGCCGCGGCCATCGGGTGTGCGGCTGAGGACGCGTCGCTCGAAGCGAGGAACCTCGTCACCGAAGACATCATAGCTGCGCTTCTGGAGAGCGAAGGCGAGAGCGGCGTGTTCGTCAGGGGCCAGGTGGCCGACGCGCTGGGCTACCTGGCAAAGCCCGGTTTTCGCGGTCACATCCTGAGATTGATGAAAGACCCGTCGCCAGAAGTAACGGCTCGCGCGATTCGTGCGGCGGGGAAAACCGGCGACCGCGAGTATGTGCAGCACATCATCGAACACGTGTCCGACAAGAGGAGCAGACGCGCGGCTCAGGATGCGCTCGTCGCTTATGGAGAACGTGTGATCGGAACCCTCGGCGATTACATCGTTGACAGGACCGTCCCCGTACCGCTGCGCGGGCGGCTTTGCCGCGTACTGAGCCGTATACCGAGCCAGTTTTCGGTCGACGCGCTCGCGACGATTCTCCCCGTGGTCGAGGGTGAAATCAAGTTTTATATAATCAAGGCACTCAATACGCTGCACTCCCGATATGCCGACCTCAAGATGGATCACCAGTCGATAAACGACACGCTAATAGACGAGACCCGATCCTACTACACGATTCTCCAGGTCCTGAGTGTCGATGGCTATCCGGATACTCCGGCAGGCAGGCTTCTCGTTAAGGCCCTCGAAGAAAAGATAGATCAGAATCTCGAGCGGATATTCAGACTTCTGGGTCTTCGCTTTCACGCGCGGGAAATTTACAGCGCGTATCTTGGAATCGTGAGTACCAGGAAGGATATCCGTGCGAGTGCCGTTGAGTTCCTCGACAATATCCTCAAAAAAGATCTTAAAAAGTACCTGTTCCCGATCATGGACAACATCACCACCGATGCGAAGATTCAAAAAGGCAGAGAACTATTCGGCGTGTCCTTGAGAGACGTCAATGAATCACTCGAACACCTGGTCAACGGAACCGACCCGTGGCTCAAGTCCTGTGCGATCTACTGTACGACGCAAGACTCTCCGGAGTCGCTTCGGCGATTGGTCGTCGATTCAACCACGGATCCACACCCCGTCGTCAGGGAGACGGCGCTTCTTGTAACGGGGAACTAGCCGGCCGCGGCGCGGGGAGGGTTCTCTCGGATCCTCGCGGCGTGACAACAAAATTGTCCCAGAGAAAAGGAAAACGGATGCTCACAATTATCGAAAAAGTGATCTTTCTCCAGAACGTCGAAGTGTTCGCGGATATTCCAACCGAGCAGCTCTCCCACCTTGCCGCCATCGCGGATGAGGCGTCGTACGCGCCCGACGAAGTCATTTACAAATATGAGGACCCATCGGACGCCCTCTTTGTAGTCCTCGACGGGACCGTCCGACTCGATCGGGATGGAGAGGAAATCGCCGTCGTCGCATCCAAAGACGCCTTTGGCACCTGGGCTCTTTTTGACGACACTCCGAGGGTCACGACGGCAACGGCAACGGAGGAAACCCGCGTTCTGCGTATTTATCGCGAGGATTTTCTCGACATCTTGTCGGATCACGTCCAAATTATCGAGGGGGTCCTGAAATCTCTCGTCGGCCGATTGCGCGGACTTCTGAACAGGGTGGGCGTCGACATCGGACAAAAGCCCGGATCCTGAGGGAGCACATTCTCAACAACCAGTTACGATGACAAATATAAACGACAAAGAATTTGAGCAGCTTCGCGAATCCGAGGAAAAGTACCGCAAGATGATCGAGCACGCGAGTGATGCGATCTTCGCCATCGACATCGATACGGGAATGATTCTCGAGGCCAACCCAAGAGCCGTGGCGATGACGGGATACGACGAAGCCGAACTGCTTGGGATGAAAGCATGGGAGACCCACCCCTCCACCGAACACGAGGCCGCGAAGAAACTGTTCAAAGAGGTCTCCACAACGGGCGGCGGATCGTGCGTTGACGTTCATTTTTTGACAAAGTCCGGAAAACTCCTGTCCGTCGATGTCACCGCATCGGTCATTTCATACGGTGATAAGAGGATCATCCAGAGGATCTGCCGCGATGTAACGGAAAGAAGAACGCTCGAGGGATTCCACACGGCTCAACGCGATTACTTCGAGCATATACTCGACATGATGCCCGTGGGCCTTGGTGTGAGAAAAGGGATAAACACCGCGCCGGTGGTCGAGTTCGAGAACAAAAAGTTGAAAGAAATGTTCGGCCTGGACGGAGGCGAGCGGAAACAGTACACCTGGTTCGATCATCCGGACGACTGTTCGGTCTGCAAACATATCACCGTCGACGACACGGGCGTCTATGCCGAAGAGCGATACTACCCCGACGGCAAGGTTTTTCAGTTCACAATAAGCTATTACAAAAACCTCGATGACACGTGGTCGGAACTCCAGGTCGTTCACGATGTGACCGAACGACTGAAACTCGAGAAAGAGCTCGAAAAGGCGAACGCCGACCTCGAACGCAAAGTCGAAGAGCGCACGCTCGAACTTCGGAACAAACAGACCCAACTGGTTCAGTCCGAGAAAATGGCGGCGCTCGGCCATCTCGTCGCCGGTGTCGCCCATGAGATCAACACGCCGCTTGGCGCTCTCAAAAGCAATAACGATCTTTTGATTCGCGCGCTCGCAAAACTCAAACTAATTATCGACGCGCCCGAGATACCCTGCGAAATTCGCGAGGATCCGGGACTGATGAAAATCATGTCGAGCATCGAGGATCTGAACAGCATCAACAAAAACGCGATGGAACGCATCGTGAGTATCGTCCGCAGCCTCAGAAAATTCGCGCGCCTCGACGAGGCGGAACAGGATAAGGTCGACCTCCACGAAGGCCTCGAGAGCACGCTCACGCTGGTCCACCATGAACTGAAAAACCGGATAGAGGTCCATAAGAACTACGGAAAGCTGCCCTCTGTAACCTGCTACCCGAACCAGATCAACCAGGTTTTTATGAATATTCTCGTCAACGCGAGCCAGGCGATCGAGGGCAAAGGCGATATTTTCGTGGACACATACACACGGGATGACAATGTTGTTGTTGAAATCCGCGACACGGGCAAAGGGATCCCGAGCGAAGATCTCGAGCGGATATTCGATCCGGGGTTCACCACAAAGGGGTCGGGCGTCGGAACCGGGCTGGGGCTATCCATCGTGTACCAGATTGTTCAGGACAACAACGGATCGATTGAAGTCACGAGTGAAGTTGGAAAAGGAACCACATTTCGTATATTATTGCCGATTCAATGATCTAGGAGGAATTCATGGCGGAAAGCAATCAGGCCGTTATCATACTCGTGGATGACGAGGAAATGGTTCTTACATCGCTTCAATCGTTTCTCAACCTGGAAACCGATTACGTGGTGAAAAGTTTCAAGAACCCAAAGGAAGCGTTGTCCTTTATCAAAGACAACGACGTCGACCTGGTCGTGTCGGACTACTTGATGCCGGAAATGGATGGAATCACTTTTCTGGGTGAAGTGCGAAAGATAAGACCGGATGTCCCCCGCGTCATTCTTACCGGTTATGCCGACAAAGAAAACGCGATCAAAGCAATCAATGAAGTGGGGCTCTTCCAGTATATTGAAAAACCCTGGGACAACGATGACCTTTTGATCATCGTGCGGAATGGCCTGGAGAGGTCACAACTCCTCAAGAAGCTTCAGGAAAAAATCGGGGAGATCAACGAGGCGTACGACGAACTCCAGGGGATGCACAAACAAATTCTCAAAACATTTATCTAGCGCGCCGTGAAGGGCGCTCTCCCGCCGGGCGACACCCGGGCCCTGCCGTTTCTAACGGCAGCCGCCGCCCAGGACCGCGTCCGTCAGAGTCTTCACCGCCCAGTTCATAATTTCCTTCGCATGCCCGGGTTCGAGAAGACACACGTCCGCGAGCGCGACAAACGCTTCCGCTCCGACCATCACCGACAACGCGTACACCAACCTGTCATACATGGCGTCATCGAGCTGCCCGCAGACCGGATCGAGCGCCCGTTCAAGAAGGGGAATTCGCCGCGCGTCCCGTGCGGTTCCGGTAACGTCCGACCGGGGCTCCAGGGACGACCGCAGCCGCAGTCTGAACTGGGCCTCGTTTTGCGAAACGAGATCGAACAGGGCGTCGTGAACCCGGGCCACCCGGTCGCCCGCCGATGCATCGACCAGATCCGGAAAGAGATCGGCCCCCAGGATCGAGGAGTCACTTCGCGTCGCCTCCATCACCAACGAATCGATACTCGGGAAATACCGATAGAAGGTCGCCCTCGAAACCATCGCCGCGCGGGTCACCTCCGAAAGCCCCGGCGTCCTCCCTGCGCGAATGATCTCGCCGGCGGCTTCGATCAGCGCTTGCCGCGTCCGTTGTTTCTGGTTGATTCTGCCTGTTTTGAGGTCATTTTGTGATACCATATACTCATTATGAGACGTTGGTCTTATAACAACAAGTCAAAAACGCTCCGATTTGGATATTGGCGCTGTTTGCAGCACTCAAACCCGCTCAATGGAACCATTTCGATTCTCCGATTTTGTCCGGGCACACGGATAATGTATTGATGTATAATGACCTTCGACGACCATGAGTAACTCGATCCCATATCTGACTTTTGCCGTGATTCTCGTCACCACCTATGTGACGTATCGCGGAATCAAGTACCCATCGCTGGTTGACCGGCTCCTTTTCTCGACGGGACGCATCCACGCGTACAAGGAGTATTACCGGATGGTGTCCAGCGCCCTCGTTCACACGGGGTGGACGCACCTTCTTTTTAACATGTTCAGTTTCTATTTCTTTGCGCGCTACATCGAGATGGTCTTCGGTTTAATGACCCTCGCCGTCATCTACATATCGAGCGTTCTCGGGGGAAGCATCCTCTCGCTCTACCTCCACAAGGGTCACGAGTATCGCGCGATCGGCGCGTCGGGGGGCGTGTGTGGCGTCATCTTCGCCTCGATCTTCCTTCTCCCGGGCGGGAGTGTGTTTATCTTTCCCATACCCGTCCCAATCCCGACATCGGTGTACGCGATAATATTTATCATCATTACATTCTTCGGAATGCGAAGACAGACGGGCAACATCGGCCATGACGCCCATCTCGGCGGCGCGATCGTCGGACTCGCCGTCACAGCCTTTCTCCATCCCGACATCGTGACGCAAAGCCCCGTACTTTTTGCCGTGGTCGTCATTCTTAGTGTGACGCTTCTCTATTACTTCTTGAAAAAACCACCATACCTGCGAGTTCTGGAGGGAAAGCGCCGCTCTGGACTCCGGGCCGTCGTCTCGGAACAGAAAGAGCGATTCGATTCAAAACGTCAGGAAGCCGAAGATGAGGCGCTTGCGAGGATCCTCGACAAGATATCGACGGATGGGATGGACAGCCTGACCGACAAGGAAAGGCGCCAACTCGAAGACATATCCCGGAAACGGCGGGACCGGGATTTCGACACGTAACGACACCCGCCCGGCGCTCACCTGCCCGTCCGGGACTCGAAGCGAAACACATGCGAAACCAGAACAAGGGATACCTGTTTGCGCTTGCCGCCGTCTTTTTGTGGTCCACCGTCGCGGCGGCTTTCAAACTCACCCTTCGATACGTCGACCCCGCCCAGCTTGTCTTCCACTCGTGTTTTTTCTCAACACTCGTACTGGGAATCATCCTCGTCTCACAGAATAAGCTCGCGCTTGTTTTATCGTGCTCCCGCCGCGAGTACCTCCGCTCGTTCCTTCTCGGCGCGCTGAACCCGTTTGTGTATTACCTGATCCTATTCAAAGCGTACGACCTGCTTCCCGCCCAGGAAGCGCAGCCGCTCAATTTCACATGGGGGCTCGTCCTCCCGCTTCTCTCCGTTCCGCTTCTCAAACAAAAGCTCAGCGGCAGGGATATCTTCGCGCTCCTTCTCGGGTACGCCGGTGTGTTTGTGATTTCCACGCATGGCGATGTCTTTGGGTATCGTTTGTCGAATCCGGTGGGTGTTGGACTCGCGCTTGGGAGCGCCGCTTTGTGGGCGCTTTATTGGATCTTCAACACGAGCGATCGTCGCGATCCGGTTGTGTGTCTTTTTCTGGGTTTTTTCTTTGCGCTTCCGTTGTCATTCGCCGCGTGCCTGGCGCTTTCGACTCCGTTTATCGCGGATGTGCGCGGTCTCATCGGCGTCGCCTATGTGGGGCTCTTTGAAATGAGTATCACATTCGTGTTATGGCTCATGGCGCTCCGGTTATCCGAAAACACGGCCCGCGTGAGCATTTTGATTTTTGTCGCTCCTTTCTTCTCGCTCGTGTTCATCCACTTTCTCGTCGGGGAGGAGATTCTCCCATCCACCATCGTGGGTCTCGCCATCATCGTAGCGGCGGTCATTCTTCAGAAGACGGGCCGCACGCGCCCTTCAATTTCCTAACGGGCGGAAGGGCGGTCCCTCACTAGTCGTCTTCCACTCTGAAGCCGATTCGCTCGAACGGGTTGACGATACCCGATGTGATATTTCTCAAGTGTGCGGCGACCCTCTTGAGATATCGCACGTATATGGCCACGGATACGGCCGTCGATGTGGTGAATTCCGGCATTTCGTTTTTGATTAGATGTTCGACAATCGCGTCGCACTTCGCGATGATCCACAGGCTGTCGTCAATGAGCGCGATGGCCGCTTCTTTGTCTGAGGTCTCGAGCACGGGAATGATTTCTTCGAAAAGTTTTGTCACACCATCCTCTATTTTTTTGACATCCTCCTCGAACTGGCCCGTTTCGAGCCTCTTGGGGTGTGCCACGGCCAGTTCCATTATGTTTTTTGTGTAATCGCCGATACGCTCAATATCAATAACGATGCTCGTCAGGATCAACCCCGGGATGATATTGACCCCGCCGGTGATGGCAAGATGCTTGAGCACTTTACGCCGCACTTCCTGTTCGTACTCATTGACCATCCTGTCTTTTTCATAGATGTCCATCGCCATTTCGCCGCCATCGCTTTGGCGAAGCGATCGGACCGATTCTTTGAACATCTCGTAGGTGCTTTTGAGCATGATGTTGGAGTCGTTCAAGGCCTGGGTCAGTAGGTTGTCCGACCTCCACAATTCGATAAGTTCTTTGAATCTGAACATAGTCGATCACCTCACAAAATAGATTAGAAGTCCGGGTATGGCGAAAAACACCACTAATATATAGAGAAGGGGTATCCACCTGGATTTCAAGGCGGCCGCCGCAAGCGTCTCCGCCATAAATATCGGCACCTTTTTTATCGGCCAGACCAGCACGATTCCCGTCAAGTTGAAAAAAAGATGGGCAAACGCCACGGTTACCGCCGCTTCGCTACCCGTGACCAGCGACGCCAGGATCGCCGTTATCGTCGTTCCCACGTTTGCCCCCAAAGCGAATGGGAATATCTGCGTGAGCGTCAGAATCCCCGCACCGGCCAACGGAACAACCAGGGAGGTCGTGATGGAGCTGCTCTGAACCATCACCGTCAGTGCAAGACCCAGCAAAAGCGCCGTAAAACTGTTCTTGAAGAGGGTCTTGTCAAAAAACTGCTCGACCCTGCCGATTACAAGCGCCTTCAAGTTGACAACAATGTAGCGCAACGCGACGAACAAAAGAATGACCGCAATTATGAGCATCAAGATTCCCGATTCCCCGGTAAGTTTCGTTATCATTTTGACCGAGGGACTCACGATGAGCTTCAACGGGTTGATGAGCTCAAAACCGCCCGACTCCTGGAGACGATGGGAGAGAAAAGAGGATGTCGCTCCGAGGTAATTGGTCATGAGCTGGAGCGGGAATATAATGAGAACGGCCATCAGGTTGAAAAAGTCGTGGATCGTCGCCGCGGCGAACGCACGCCGGAACTCGCTGGGCCGTGATATGTGTCCGATCGAAACAAGCGTGTTGGTGACACTCGTCCCGATATTCGACCCAATCACAATCGGGATTGCCCCGGCAACGTTTAGCGCGCCGCCGGCAACAAGAGCGACGACCATAGACGTGATCGTGGAAGAACTCTGAACGAGACTGGTCGCAAGGACGCCGATGAACAACCCCGCAAAGGGATTCGACGTCGTCATAAGCAACTTTTCGGCAAACCCCTTGCCAAAAAATTTGAACGACGCGCCCATCAGCGAAATACTGACAAAAAACGCGTATAAAAGCAGGAGCAGGAGACCGAATCTGACCCACGGGTGCATGTGAGGCAATGTTCTCCCAAGAACCCGTTCTTCGCCGTCAACGGCCACGCTTATCACCCCTTCCCAGTTGATGCGTTGCTAGAACTTATACCCAAACGAAAAATATGTCAAAAAGTTGTGTATCGAACTCGTCATCATGGCAAACTCGATGGGCCCGAGCAGGGTATCCATTCCGAGATTGACCCCTCCGCCGTTAATGTATCGGCCTTTACCGAACTCCAGTTCGGCCCCTTCAAACGTGTTCCCCGCGTTCCAGAAGGCCTGAATGTACTTTCCGTGAAGGACTTCCCACTGCACACCCAGCTTGACCAGTTGCGCGTGGCGCCCAACCCGCTCCTGGCGCTCCACGCCTAGGAACGATTGTTCCTTTCCCAGAAGGGTGAATCGCTCGTCATTCCCGCCAAGAAAGAAATTGTAGGCAAGGGGCACGTTCGACCCATAGGCCGTTCCAACATAGAGATCCTGGAGGATCGACACCGATTTGCTCACGCGAATCGCCGCGCGCCAATCAAAAAATATCCTGGAAAAAGTCGAATCACTCCCAACGTGGGCGTCGGCGACTTCCGCCGTCAGTTCAACGTACACCCCGGACCGTGGGAAAACCGTGCGGTCGAAGGAGTCAACAATGATTGACGCGAAGAACGGAATGTAAAACTCAGATCGATCATCGAGATCCGGAGAGCCAACAGTCACATCGTTGTTGAAATACTCCACACGGGCGCCACCGCCCACGGACATGCGGGTCGAGAAAATAGACCCCAACGCGAGCTCACCAAAATAATAATGTGACCGGAATCCAGCCTGCACCTGGCCGTCTTCGAGCAGGTTCATATTGATTCTCCGCGCGTCGACACGTGCTTTCGCACCGAGGGCACGCATAAATCCGAGATGAGCGAAGTATCTCGCCTCGAACTCATACTCATCGCGGATGATCGCGGTCAACGCCAGGGTACCCGCGCCGCCAAGTTGATTCCGAAAACTCGCGTCGAGGAGCAGAGACGCATCTCGCCTCGTATCAAATCGCAGGCCGACTCCAAGCGTGTTTCCCGTATTTTCCTTGAGTTTCACAACCAGCCGCGATCCGTCTCCATAATCGTCGACACGGCTGTCGACGCGCTCGAAGAGCTGCGTCCCGTAGACGCGGCCAACGGCGATCTCGATATCCTCGGGTTTGAACGAATTTGGAACCCGGATGCCCAATTCGCTCCGGACGATCTTTTCGGAGACGTTCTGCAGACCATCGACATCCACACCGATGAGATGAAATGACTCAACCGGGGTACGCTCGACCGGCGGCGCCGATGGTGATAGCGCGTTCAACGAATCGGCAAGCGCCTGCAGACGCGGCAGGATCGCCCTCGCGGCTTCTTCGCCGCGGGCGATGATCATCCCCGCCTCGCCGAAGTCGGACAGGTTGACATTCTCCATATCGGGGACGATCAGCACATCGCAGAGACGCTGCTGTTCCTCCACCGAGGGTGTGAGCATCAAAGTCATTGCCTGATCTGAGATGTTGACGAGTGATTCCAACTCGTCCCTGGTGTACACCCGCCGCCCCACGTTGACCCCGATCACGATGT
This sequence comes from Candidatus Latescibacterota bacterium, assembly GCA_963791045.1. Taxonomy (GTDB): domain Bacteria; phylum Krumholzibacteriota; class Krumholzibacteriia; order WVZY01; family WVZY01; genus CAWBQK01. The sequence continues at coordinate 127,902 of CAWBQK010000011.1, read as the reverse complement.
CGGCGCCCAGGACGCGGGCGTCCTCAGCGGGCACAAGCCGCGCCAGCCCGCCGTCCACAAGCAGACGGCCGTCGATCTCGACGGGAGTAAAAACGGTCGGTATTGCCATACTCGCGCGAATTGCTTCGGGTAGAAACCCGTGATCGAGCAGGACGCCTTCACCGTTGGCAATGTCGGTGGCCACACAAGCAAAGGGGATTCGCAGGGCCTTGAAATCCTCGGATTTCTGATACGGAAGACTCAGACTCGACAACAGACCGCTGATGTTATGGGCATCGATCAAACCGGAGGGGGCACGGACCTTCCACTTGTCGATCGAGAGCGTCGTCAAAAACCGGGAGTCCCAGCGTTTCTGTTGCATGTTGAGAACCCGCCGGGATTCTCTGTCGGAAAAGAGCGTGTTCCAATCGGTATCGAACGCCACTTTCTCGAGGTCACCGGTACTGTATCCCAACGCATAGAGCCCGCCGATCACACTCCCCATACTCACACCGGTGATATAATCCACCGGCATTCCGACCTCTTCGAGAACTTTCAAAACACCGATGTGGGCGAAGCCCCGAGCCGCGCCGCCGCCGAGCGCAAGACCGACACGAGGACGCTTGTCGACCTCTTCACTCGAGACCGTCGAAATAGTGCCTGCCCAAAATATGAGCGAAATCAAGAATAGTCTTTTTAGCATTGAATTATCGAAGCGTGCCGAGCGTTCTCTGCCGAGTTGACACATCCTCCCCTGGTGCGTACGCCACTGCTTGATTATGTTTTCACAATTGTCCGATCTTGTCACCCCCGAAACTCGGCCGTTTTTGTGGTCCCGACCGAGTCGCCGCCCTGGTTTGAAGTTGTCATCCACGGGCGAAAAACTTATGATAGAGTAACGAGTTGCGGCTGAAATGCCGCGCCCGGCGAATTCTTAAATCTTAACCATACGAGCACATGACCTCCCACGACAAATCTCGAAAGCAGGCGACCGTCCTTATCGTGGACGACGACGCCGTTGTCACCCGCAGTCTCAACGCGTTTCTATCGCTCGAGACCGAGTACCGGATCATCGAGTCCCAGGCGCCCAGGGACGCTCTCGAGTTCCTCAACTCCACGCCGGTGGATCTTGTCATTACCGACTTCCTGATGCCGGAAATGAACGGCCTGCAGTTCCTCCAGGAGGTCAAAAAGCTTTGCCCCGAAGTCCCACGTATCATGCTCACGGGTTACGCGGACAAAGAGAATGCGATCCGGGCGATAAACGAAGTCGGACTGTTTCAGTACATCGAGAAACCCTGGGACAACGACCAGATTCTTCTGGCGATACACAATGCGATAAGGGCAAAAACACTCGAAGAGACACTTGCCGAACGCATTCACGAACTCGACGAGGTATTACTCGACCGCGCCCGATTGGAAACACGCGAGGGAATCCTTAACGAGGAACTTCGCCAGGCGCGCCTGCTCCAGCACAGTATGCTTCCCGAGACGCTCCCAAACATCAACGGCATCTCCATGGCGGCCAGGTACATTCCCGCGCTCGAGATCGGGGGAGATTTCTACGACGTCATCCCGCTTGCCGGGGATCGCCTCGGCGTGCTCGTCGCCGATGCCACCGGACACGGGATTCAGGCGGCGCTCAGTACGGCGATCGTAAAGTTCGCGTTTTCGAGCTTCGCGCACGGCGAAGCCGAGCCGGTGGAAATCGTCCGCGGGATGAACCGGATCCTCTTCGAGGGGCTCCCCCGCGATACGTTTGCCGCCGCGCTGGTTGCCGTAATCGATCCTTCGTCATCCGAGTGCCGGCTTGTAAACGCGGGTAACCCCCATCCATACCGGCTTAGAGGCGCCGGCCGCGAAGGCGAACATATCTTAACCTCGGGCTTCATTTTGGGTATCGTTGACAACAGCCTTTATCCGGTAGCCGAAGAAATGACTATCAAACTCGACACCCATGACACGCTGCTTCTCTACACCGACGGCCTGAGCGAGGTGGAAAACGAGTCCGGCGAGCAGTTCGACGCGTCGGAGCTTGAAAAAACTCTCACAAAACACAAGGATTCAAAGGGTGACGAGCTTTTTGTCGCGCTTCTCGACTCGAGCCGGGCGTTTGCCAAGAAGGATCACAAATGGGACGACATAACAATCGTTGGAATCGACATGGCCTGAGTGCCGCTGTTTTTCTGGTCATCGCAGCTCTGCTCTCGGCGGCATCGCCCGCTGCGTCGGAGGACAATGTGGTTGCGTGTTCGCGCGCCGGGCTGAACGCCGACGGCGGGGTCAAACTCGACGGCCCGTGGAAATTCCAGGCGGGTGACGATATCGCATGGGCGGACCCCTCGTTCGATGATTCGAAATGGCCGGTCGCCAAACCCGATTTCTACGCGGATGAACTGCCCCCCGGTTTTGAAGGAAACGGCTGGTTCCGGCTTCACCTCCGCGTCGACCCCGAACTTCACAATTTCCCCCTGGCGCTGTCGGTAACCCACTGGGGGGCTTCGGAAATTTATCTCGACGGCCGCAAGATACATTCGCTCGGCCGTGTCATGGGTGAGGGTGGCGACGAGAAGATTTTTCTCTCTCACTCGATTTCAACGATCCTGCCCATTCAGTTTGACGAACGCGCCGTCCACGTTCTCGCGATTCGCTTCTCTTATCACTTTGGCTCAAAATTTTTCGGAGACAGCCACCATCGCATTGGAATAGGACTCTCCCTTCGCGACCCTATCGATGCGGTCACATCCCACGAGAAACAAATCCTCGCCGAGACAAAAACGCATGTTTTCTTTGGCTCATTCGCCCTTGCTTTCAGCCTCCTGCACTTGCTTCTCTTTGTGTTCTATCCAAAATCGAAAGACAATCTCTATTATTCGATCTTTACCTTTTTCGCCGGAATTATTTGCTTCTACCCGCTTCTTATAACGAAGTCCACGGATATTTCGGACATGGTTCGCAACATCAGGATCATGCAGTTTGCCATCATCCTGGTTGCGCTGTTCGGAATTCGATTTCTCTACTCGGTATTTTATCCCAAACTCCCGAAGATCTTCTGGCTTTGGGCGCTCCTCGCTGTCGCCACCGCCATACCGGCCTGGAAGGGCCCGATGACACAAGTTTTTGTCTACTGTCTGGTTGTTTTTGTGGAAAATATCAGGGTGCTGGGGTGTGCCGTCGCGGAGAAAAAGCCGTCCTCCTGGATTATCGCCGTCGGTTGCTCCGCGTTTATTCTCGCGACGACAGTTCAAATATCGATGGCGTTCGGAATACTTCCCAACGTAACCGAAAAGCTCTATATCCACGGACTGTTCGTCATGCTCTTATTCATGTCGATGTACCTGGCCCGAACCCATGCGCACAACAAAAAGAAACTCGAACGGCAGGTCGTCCAGATCCGCGAGCTTTCGGACATATCCCTGGAACAGGAAAAGACAAGAATGCGTCTCGAGGCGGATAACGCCCTCAAAGAAATCGAGCTCGAGGAAGCGCACAAACGGCAGAAGGTCATGGACGAACTCGCCGCGACAAACAGGGAACTTCGAGAGACCCAGTCTCAGCTGATCCAGTCGGAAAAGATGGCGTCGCTGGGAAATCTCGTCGCCGGCGTCGCCCATGAAATCAACACCCCCGTTGGCGCGATCAGCAGCATGCACAACACCATGACACGGGCGATCGAAAAACTAAAAACAGCCATCATGGGCAATTGCCCCGACGGAACCACTGAAGATAAAAATGTGACAAACGCCCTCAAGGTGATCGAGGACGCCAATTCGGTTATTAACTCCGGAACCGAACGCGTCACAGACATCGTAAAACGGCTTCGAAGTTTTGCAAGACTGGACGAGGCCGAGATCAAGAAGGTCGACATCCACGAGGGGATCGAAGACACACTGATGCTGGTCCACCATCAACTCAAACGGCACGTGACGATCACGAAGGATTTTGGAAACGTTCCACCGATTTCGTGCTTTCCGGGACAGCTGAACCAGGTGTACGTCAACATTCTCGTCAATGCGGGCCAGGCAATAGAAGGCACCGGAGAAATAACAATAACGACCCGTCACGAAGACGGCAATGTGACCATCGAAATCAGAGACACCGGCAAGGGGGTTTCGAAAGAGGAGATTAACAGGATATTCGATCCAGGCTACACCACCAAAGGCGTCGGCGTGGGAACTGGGCTGGGACTTTCGATATGCTATCAGATCATCAAGGCCCACCGGGGCGATATAAAGGTGACGAGCGAAAAAGGAAAGGGCACGACCTTCATCATCCGCATCCCCGACAACCTCGACGACCTGATCGAGACCCGCAACTCAAAAACCCCACAAACCGATAAAGGCGTGTAGCGGTCTATTTGTTGATCCGTCCGACACTACCGATCCCCATCGGCATACTTTCGATGGCGGATTTGTCAAACGGCGGCAGATCCTGCGGAATATAGATCCAGTAACTTCGATCTTTATACCAGTCATGACGAAGAACGGCAAAGAGACGATACCCATCCTGGAACGGTTGTGACTCTATCAAGCGGCGGTACTTCGGATCGGGATTCGCGCGGAACATGCCGTCAAAGATAAAGATGACAATCCGCGGAGACCAGTCAAAGAACCACTTGTCGGACACCGCGGCATCGGGGGCTCTCTTGTTTGTCACCGGCCTCAAAGCAATGTCGAGCGTGTTGAATTCCGTGTAATAGGGAACGATGCCCACGTCACTGATCGCAAGCCGCGTGTCGGGCTCCATTACTTCTTTTAGCCATTCGCCGAGGGCCACCGAACATTCCTGGTTTCCCTCTTCGACACGCGTCGTTCCCATTTTGATACTCGCGATCCATGAGAAACCAATAAGGAGAACGGCAAGAGCTCCGGCGGCAAAATTGATCCACCGACGGCGCCCCCCCTCTCTTTTCAGGATTTCCACGATACCGGCCTGGACGTGTATGGCGGGAATAAAGAGCAGGCCGATTAGCGGCGCATGGTAACGCATGCCGGGCATGGGATCCATAAAGTTGAAATAGAGAACCGCATAGGCCGCGGCCAGGTACAACGCCGCCATTTCGGTTCGCCGCCGGTTCACATCGGAACGAGTCACCGTGAGTCCAATAATCGCCGCGATGAACAACGCCAGGTAGTAGGGTCCCGAGGGCATGAAGTCGTTGCCGTGCAGATAGAAGTATGCGAGGAAATTGACGAGCCACACCCGGGGGAGCGAACCATCGACTCCGAAACGTGAGCCGAAAGACGCAGGCACCAACTCGCCGAAATAACCGACGCGCCACACCGTATATGCGATTACCCCGACAAGAAAAACTGCAACCGATATCGTCATCCCCGTTCGGCGCGGAAGCGAATACACGGCCCCACCGCCGCTTCCCCCGCGCACCAGGGCCAGCATCAACACGAGCGCGGGAAAAACGAGGACTCCTTCTGGCCGGCAAAGTGCGGCGAGGATTCCGGCAACACCAAGCGCGATGTACCAGAAAATACTTCCCCGTGTCGCCACCCCGTCAAAACACATGATCGACAACAGGAGGATAAACGAGTACAGCGGCGTCTCCAGCCCGCTCCCCGCCCATGTGACGAGAGGGCCGGCGCTGGCAAACAGAAGAAGCGGGACGACCGACTGCTTCCAATCAAAACCGCCGCGGCGAAATATCGCGGCAAGAAGAAGCACGTTCAACGCCCCGAGCAGCACACCGATCCACGGCATCGCCGTCGGCAGATTCATTCCGTTCTTGTGGGCGGCGGCGGCAGCCATCACCCAGAGAAAATTGCTGTATCCCTCGACCGGTGTTCCACCGGTGTTGTAGGCAAACCCGTTCCCCTGGACAAGCCGTTCGGCATATCGAAAAGTGACATATGAATCGTCGGGAACAAACGGCATCACAATCATGGCGCAGACGACAAAGAGGACGACGGCCGCAACGATAACCGCGGCGAACCCAACAATCGAATTGCCGTTAACATTTTTTGTTTGAACATCCGTTGTCATCATGGACTAACTCTCCAACCTGCGCATGGTGCCTATCCCATGGGGAAACGCTTCGATCTGGCTCTTTGTCAACGCCATGTCTCTTCGTACAAACACCCAGTAACACCGATCCTCATACCAGATATACCGCACCGTCCCCACAAAACGGAACATCCCGCCAAAACCCGGATGCTTGTAGAGCGAGTAGTGATTGGGGTCCATCTTGACCGAGTAGATGCTCCGTGCGGACAACACAACGACGTCGGGGCGTTGCGCGAGAACGTAGTCGATCGAGAAACCGTTTTTGGCGATCTCGAGGTCGGTAAGTGATTCCACATGGATATCTACAGTCCGGAGCCGTGAATAGTACGGAACCGCGCCCACATCGCTCATCGCAAGAAGAGACCCGCTCGGCATCACGTCACGAAGCCAATGCCCCAGGGGGATCAAGCACTCCTGGTTGCCCACTTCGAGTTTTTTGCCGATTACTTTGAGATTCGCAAAAACCGAGTAGCTCAACAGAAGCACGATCGCCGCCACGGCCCAGTAGCGAAAAAGACTTCGCCGGGATTCGGCGCGGCGTAAAAAGTCGGGGAACACCCACTGGACGTGGACGGCGGGCAGGAGCAGCAACCCGACGAGAACCGACTGATAACGTCCGCCGGGCATCCAGTCGATAAAGACCGAGTACACCATCATCAAAACGAGGATGATGACGAGTGAAAGTTGTTCGGCATCCCGGAGTGCTTCCTTCGCCCGTGACCGCCATACACCAAGCGCGGCAAACATCGAGAGAACGGTGAAGTAGTAACCGACCGGGCGGGAACGTGTGTCCCTTTGTATAAAAGAAAATTACGAGGTTTCTTTTCCACGCGAAGAAAACGCTGCGACCGCCACCACCCTTTGACAAAAGAGGAGGAGGAAGCCACTCGTTGAAATAGCTGTAACGCCACAGGTGATACACCACCATACAAATGGCGAACACCGCTCCGACAATTATGAGATGGTTGAATACCTTTTTTTGCCCGGGGGTGTGACGTGATTTCCAGAAAATAAACGCCGCTGCGATGGGCAGAAGAATCACGCCCTCCGGCCGGCACAACGCCAAAAGAAGCCCCGCAACCGTCAACCCCGCCAGCCCGGTTAGCGATGTCTTGCCCATATATTCTTCGGCCCAAAATATCATCGACAAGAGGAGAAGCGAGAACAGCGTCATCTCCATCCCCGACACGGCGTACATCACAAAGGGGCCCGACGTGGCAAAGACGAGAAGCGGAAGCATCATCTGGAGCGGCGGGATTTCGCGGCGCTTGAAGAGAAACCACAGCATGATGAGGTTGAGTATCCCGAGAATCATGCCGACATACGGCGTTGCCGTCGGCAAATGGAAACCCATTTTGTAGATGATCCCGCACACGACGAGCCACAGGAAGTTACTGTACCCCTCGACGGCCGTCTCACCACGGCTGAAGGTCAATCCTTCGCCATCGGCGAAATGCTCGGCGTACCTGAACGAGATATAAGAGTCCTCGGGGACAAACGGCATCATGAGGAGGCATGAAATGATGAAGACGACGAGGGCGGCGGCCAGGATGGTGATTGAACGATCGGCCGAAGTCGATCTCGCCGCCTGCACGCCTTGCTGCGGCTGTTTTCTGGATACCGGTTTCTTTTTGACCATGTATCGGCTACCCTTGAGTCGACTGAACTGAAGTCCGGACCTCGGTGTCGTGGAATAATAAACCGACAAGGGCCACGATTACAACCGTTTGAATCATGCGGATACGATCTATACACGACTGGGCCCTCGGACAAGAAAAACGCCGGCTCGAGGCCGGCGTAAAAAGCGGTAGCGGCGGGTAGCCGACACAAGCGGCGATTACCCCACCAGAACTTTGTCCAGGCGACGGCTTTGCAGGAGTTGATACTCACACGCCGCGTCCTGGAGACACAGAAGCGCTTCCTCCTCGTCCACACCCAAATTAAAACCAAATCCCGCCTCAAAGTACCGGCGAAGGGACTCCCCGTCGAAGGATGACGTCTCCGCCAGATTTCTGGAAATCGTTGAGAGGTGTGTCACGCCGTAATTCTTCGACGCATTCAGGATGGCTTCCAACTGCTTTCCCAGACGCTCGTCATTGTACGCCCACAGCGACAGCACGAGCGGCTTCGAATACAGCGCCCTCCACAGCTCTCCTATATCGTGACAGGTTTCATCCGCGGTCAACTCGCGCGAGCAATAGTGGAGACCCTCGTCGCCCGTGAGAAGCAGTGCGTCGAACTCCTCGCACCAGTCACAGGAGGCCTGCGGCTTCCTCTTCAAGACACAGATATCGGGAAGGATCCCGTAGAGTTTGTCCAGGACGACCCGGAGCGCGACGAGCGGGGTACGGCTGAAATCATCCACCGCGACGCGTCGAACCCGCGCAAGAGGCTTGTTCGAAATGAGAAGGAGGTTTTTTGTCGGCCCGGTGGCCACCAGTGCCGGTCCCGGGACGGAGAACCTGCCAACACCTCTCAAATACTCGATACTCGGGATCAACGCCGCGTCGATTTCTCTTCTTTCGAGCGACAGAGCCAACGCCCCCGGCTCGTCGTAAGAGAGGGTGACACTATCATCGGAGTGTTGGGCAAGGCCAAAGATGAGCGGCCGTGCGGCCAGATGTTGAGGTACACCGATTCGAATCTTACTCACCGTGACAGCACCTTTCGAAGATTGCCATTCGGACCCATGGAGACACGCAAGCTGTGTTTTTACGGCGATATCCGTTGCCCGGTATGCGGCGGACAACCGACGCGCTTCTTATATCATTCAACTCGAAATTCTTGCAAGAACTATTCTCTTGTTTTGCAATTAACGTGCCCCGACCTGCCTTCGTGGCTCACGATTGTCGTGACTTTTGGATGTCTAACATTTTTCTGGACATGGACGCCGAATTCTTCTATCACTTGCTTAGCGTTGACGAAACGGGGGTTAAACATGTCTTCCGGGGGAATCGGCCGAGGTCTTCACTCTGTGCGAAACAAAATTCTCCTATTCGGGCTTCTGCTCATTATTAGTCTCACCTTCTTTTCGCTCGTCCGCGATAATACGTTCTGGCATTCCGGCGATTTTCTTCTCCTCAAAGAATCGATCGAAGTCGACAATTCATGGGAAAGCCTCTTCGAGTCGGCGCCCTTTCAGCCCTTTCAGCCGCTTGTGAAGTTAGTCTTCTACGTCGAATACAAGCTCTTCGGGCTCCACGCCAAAAAATACTATCTTTTTAACATTCTCATTCATTCGATTAATGCGTTTCTTGTTTATTTTCTTGTGATTACGCTGATAAGGGACAAGGCGATCGCTTTGCTCTCCGCGATCCTCTTCGCCTGCGCTGTGGGAAATTACGGCAAGGCGGTGATGGTCGTCTCCGGGATTGGGGACCTTCTCATCACCAATCTCACGCTGATGACGCTGCTGTTGTATTTCAAAAACGAGCTGGAAAAAGGGGGGCGAATCCGTTCGATCTGGTTTTTGGGATCCCTCGCGTTCTTTGTCCTCAGCATGCTCACCAAGGCGACGTCGTTCAGTATTCTTGGGTGCATGCTCGCCTTTCATTTCTTCTTCCGCGCGGAGACCAAAAAACCGATTTTCAACAGGTCGTTTCTTGTCGTCGCGGTCGTCGCCTTCGCCGCGCTTGCGGCAAAGCTAAGCTTCGTCCCCGATCTCTCCGGGCAGGAAGACTTTGCTTTCTTGAGCTTCAGAATCTTCCGTATTTTTGGGAGCTACCTCGTACGGATGGTGTTTCCCATCCACGGCACCGAACTGGTCTCCGGTTCCGGACCGATTGTCCAGTTCGTCTATCGAATGGCTACCGAAATCCGTCTCATAACGTTTTTATGTATTCTGTCTTACAGCGTCTTTGGTTTTGTTTTTGGAAACCGGACTATTCGGTTCTTTATCGCGTGGACGTATATCACGGTTCTTCCATTTTGCTTTTTTGACTTTCCCGATGACTGGCTCAACATCCGCTATCTCTACCTTGTGTCCGTCGGTTTTATTATGATTCTCTCCTCGGGCACGGTCCTGGCCTCACGCCTCTTATACCAACGACAGTGGCGTCGCTTCCTCCCCTACCTGGCGCCCCTCTTCTTTGTTTTCCTGGCGCAGTTCATCATCGTTCATCTCGACCGGAACTACGAACAGCTCTCCGCGTCGCCCAAGATCATAGGGATGAGAATCGACCTCGTCGCCGAGTACGAGGCGGCCAACAAAAAAGTTGAAAGTGGTTCCGGAGAAGACAAACAGGGTCAGAGCAAGTAGCGGACATGCACGCCGGAGATGCGCTCGAGGTCAGCGGTCGTTTTACTCTCGATGGTTCCAGCCACAATATAGTAGCCGTTCTCGATGACATCCTCTGAATTCTTCAAAAGACTCTTTATCATCGCGATCTTTTTGCCGTCGGTCGCGGGAACCTTCACTTCGACGCGTATGTTCTTTCCAAGAAGCAACTCGTGGATTCGCTTCTCGAGCAGGAAGAGCCCGTCTCCTGTCTTCGCCGAAATAAACACCGCATCCGGATACCTTCGCTCGAGACCGATAAGCGTGTCGGAATCCACCTGGTCGGTTTTGTTGAACACGTAGAGCGTATCGACTTCGGTGTCTTTTATTGATTGAAGGGTCTGGTCGGTGACGATCATTTGTTCAGTGAAAGCAGCGTGCGAGGCGTCGACAATATGCAGCCAGAGATCCGCGCGAGCGATGTCTCCGAGGGTTACCTTGAAACTCTCCACCAGGTGGTGCGGGAGTTTGCGGATAAATCCGACCGTGTCGACGAGAAGGATCGATGTGTTGTTATTGTTTTCGATTTTGCGTGTGAGCGTATCGAGTGTCGCGAAGAGCTGGTTCTCGGCCAGCGTCTCCGCGCCGGTCATCGCATTCATCAGAGTCGATTTGCCCGTGTTCGTATAGCCGACCATCGCGACAACGGGCATGCCGTCACGCGACCGACGCAGAACGTCTTTTCGCTGCTGAAATTTACTCAGCTGTCGCTTGAGGCGGGCGATCCGTTCGTGGATACGGCGGCGGTCGACTTCGAGCTGAGTTTCACCGGGGCCGCGTGTCCCTATACCACCCTGCTGGCGGGAGAGATGGTCCCAAAGCTTCGTCAACCTGGGAAGCGCGTAGTTCAACTGGGCGAGTTCGACCTGGGTCTTGGATTGCTGGGTCTTGGCGTGCCGCGCGAAGATGTCGAGGATGAGCTCGGTCCGGTCGATTACATTGATCTCGAGTGTCTTTTCCAGGTTTCTCGCCTGCGCAGGAGAGAGGTCGCTGTCGAGCACGACGAGATTGACCTCGAGCTTTTCGCACTCTTCCTTCAGCTCCTTGACCTTGCCGCTTCCGATAAAAGTCGCCCCGTCGATCCGCGTCCGCCCCTGAACCGTTCGACCAACAATCACGGCGCCGGCGGTCGTCGCCAACTGGGCAAGCTCATCGAGATGCTCGTTTTCCTTTGTGATCGAGCTGTCCGGCAGACTTACGCCAACCAGATAGGCCCTCTCAACGAGCTTGTCATGAGGGGCAAACTTTTGCTCCTTAACCACTTATGAACATCCTCCGGCTTCGAACGTGTTTTCTCGTAACGCACCCCCTCGTTGGGGTTAATATGCCCCGGCTCTCGGGGCCCGCCTGATCCTTCCTATATAATATTAACAAATTGCGGACCCGCAAGTGGGTAAAAATAAATAAGAAAACGCCCGACGGTCTGACGCCCTCCCTCTGGCGCCAAAGAGATCACGAGCTCGATCCGTTCGTGAGTGAGGATTCACTCTCGAGCCGTTGCGAGCCAAAAGTTAGGGATAACTAATTGACAAATGTCAATTCTTGAACGTTATTTAGTCAATAACAGGCGTTGGGGAGTTTTGGGGAATCAGATGCCCCCCATCACATAATTCACTGTCAAGCGAGGCACGGCGCCTCCGGAAGTGAATATTCTAAGGAGAGTTAAGAGATGGCCATACTATTTGTCCGGCACGAAGTGAAGGATTTCGGCACATGGAAAGCGGCGTATGACGCTTTTGACGCCGAGCGCGAGACCATGGGTGTCACCGCTCACGGTGTTTTCCAGGCCGAGGAGAATCCAAACGAAGTCACGCTCTACCACGAGTTCGGCAGCATGGACGCCGCCAAGGCGTTTGTCGGAAGCCCCAGACTGAAGGAAGTCATGGAGAGCGCCGGCGTGACGGGCGCCCCCGACATGTGGTTTACCAATAAAGCGTAAGCGGGTCCTCCCACATCGCTCTCGTTCCACCGGTTGAACTCAGGAGTCGTCCGACGTTTTCTCCGTCTTTGGCGGAGGCGGCGGCGGATCGGCTTCAGCTTTAGGCGCCTTAGGTGGCTTTTCCGCCTTCGGGGGCGGCGGAGGCGTACCATCGCCCGCGCCGTTTAGCCTGAATTTGATCTTCGTTTGGGCCCACGAGGGGACAGGATTACCGTCTTCATCCCTGGCCGGTTCGAAAAGCCAGCTTTCCCGCGTGGCAAGTATTGCTTCTTCGAACGGTTTTTGTAATTCCTCGTCTGATTCGACCGTGACCGTCATCGAGTCGATCCTGCCCTCGGGATTGATCAGCATATTCAAAGTCGCCGTTCCCTCTGCAACACGAACCTTCGCCAGCTCGGGGTACTTTGGCGGATCGAACTTGATTATCTTCGGAATCACCTTTGCTTCATTAATGTCGACCCCCTTGGCGTTACTCACGGCAATCTTTTCCACGACCAGGCCCGTTTTGATTTCCTTCTCGCCGGTTTCTTTTTTGTCCTTTTCCCCGGCAACCGCGCTATCCACCGCCCTCATCTGAATCGGCCAGAACGAGCCGACGGCAACCAACACTCCCACCGCGATAATTATTGCATAGTGTTTCTTTGTCATTACCGACCTCCCCGACATTTTGAGACGTTCGAGACGCTTTCCAAGAACCGACGCGGCGCCGACATCCCGAACCAAAGACTGCAAAGGATCAAACCGGCGGCGGTGCGTGTCTTCATGAAGGAGACCGGGGAGACACTGCAAGTCTATTCTCGCCCGCCATACTTGCTCTTGATCCGACCCCAGGTGGTGGGTCTGGTTGCCACGGTCTCGGTTGCGTTGTCAACAAAACGAACTCGCACTGCCGTCGGTCCCGTGGTCGACTCCAGAAACACAACGGCGATCTTCGTCACCACGGCATACTGCTCGCCGGATGTCGGTGGATAACGCGGATCAAAGCATGAGACGGCGAGCAGTCGCGGCGTTACGTTGAACGCAGAGCCCTTGACAGTATTGGTTTCGTCATCCCAGTACGCGTTCAGGTCGGCCGCGATCAACTCGTTCAACTCTTCGAGCAACGCCGGAAAGAGCTTGCCGGGATCAATCAACAAACTGTCCCCACTCGAAACACCGTAGGGAGCGCACTCGGATACCCACCTGCGCAGCCAGGTCTCACCCGTCTGCGGCGGAGTTCCCTGTCCAAGCGGGGGCAACGCAACCAGAAAATAGGCCTGTGCGATAAGAGCCTGTTGCGGAATCGAGGCCGTGAGCGTCAGGGAGAGTCCCGCATCAGCGGGCGCGACAAAACCCGTCAGCAATGGATCGTACGCTTCTCCATCATCGTACATCGCGTTGCCGTTGGCGTCCGTCCAGCGATCAACCAACGAAAAAGGCATGACACAAGTCAGGTCACTCGCGGCCGCTGAACCAACCCATACGACAAGAATCAAAGTCACGGCGAATCGTCGCATAATCTCTATACTCCAATTTCTGTCGTCTGAATCTGTATTATGTTGCGATCTTACTCTTTGCCCTAATCAATAGCGCAACATCTCCGATAAGACCAGTTCCAAATTCGCTTACTCTGGAGAGCCAATACAATTCCTTTGAGGGCGATTTGTTCTCGATTATTGAAACGCGAAGCCAACAAGGCTGCATGACGTCTTTGTTCGTTTAACCCTTTAAATATGATATAATTATCCCCAGAGTCGTTTCCCCATGATGTACTTATCTTGGCGCAATAAAAAGAAGGTGCTTTATGCGGTTCCTGCTGACCACGTTCTTTTCTGCCCTTTTGTTTTGCTTTTTGTTTCTGTTCTCCCCCACATCCGTACAGAGCGATCCCGCCTACTTCGTCTTTGACGGACGATTGCTCGGTTCGGTAGAACCGGGTGGGTTGCACTTGCAGATCCAGCTCGACGGGAACCCATGGAGCGTTAACGCGTGGACAGCAACTCCGACCGGGATCGATGTGTACCGGAGCGACATTGGCGTCGAATGCGGGGCATGGGAACGCATCACGAATGAGCCCGTGGCGTGGAATTGGGTGGATGATCCGGGTGGCGGGCCGCACTTATCGTTCGAACTCGTGGATGTTACGGCGGCGCCAAATCATGGGTACATGTACCACGCCCGGGCCGTGGATGCGGATCGCAACGCAATCCCCGAAAACCAGGATGCCTATCTCGGCACTGCAACACACGGTATCGCGTTGCTGGGCCACGGTACTTTGTACGGAGGACCAGGCGGCTGCGGGCAGAGTTACAGACAGGAGGTGTGGAATTGTTACCAGGAGTGTTTTCCTGAACTTCTCTTCGCTGACACGTCTCCGGATGTCACGCCCTACATCAACTCCGGGACACGGGTTCTTCTCTACGGGACCATAACCGAGGTGACATCGTTGTTCTGCGGCACAAACGAAACGATCGCCTTTATTTCTTCCGCGATTCCGAATGACTGTGTTGTCGGCGTCGAGACCAGGACCTGGGGCAGTGTCAAACAACTTTATCGGTGAGGCTCCCCGGCCACTCCATAGTGATCCGCTTCAACTTTCGACAAGGATGGCAACCAGGCAAACCGAAACCGAGCGAAAAAACTCCGGTCCTTGCGGAACGCCGCCCATCACGTATGCGAATTACGAGGGGGAATGGACGACGCTGTCAGAGAGTATGCTGGAAATAGAAGTTGGCTACTGGGGTGGGACAATTTCTTATCGAATGGAAATTGTTTCACTGAGCAGTAGCGAGTTGAAAGTCTTATACCATTACGATTACTAGAGCGATCCCCGCATCAAATCACTCCGCCTGGCTAGAATCTCCAAGGAAAGCGTCTCGAAGCCGTTCGATGAAAGACGTGTCTATCCAATACAAATGAGGTAACGATTTATCACGAATTCGCCGATATGGATGCGGCAAATGCGTTCGTCAATAGCGCCAGGCCAAAAGAAGCCATGGAAAACGCCGGCGTGATGGGCGCGCCAAACATGTGTTTCACCACCAGGGCATAGACCGCTTCGGGCTCAGGCATCCAACGAATCGGCGAGTTCGGTGAGTAGCGTCTCACCGTCCCCCTCCCAGGCACTGCCGTGCATGCAAGCGAGGATCGTTGGCTTGGCCGCCGACAGGGCAGCCATTAGCGGACGAATATTTTTTGTGTGCGAGTAGTAGTCCATCTGTTTCCGGAAAGCCTCGCTCGACTCGAGGATGTCCTTTGACGTCACGGGTGGATTGTCCGCACCGCCTTGAGTAAAAAGATCGCCGCATAGAAGTGTTCTGGTTTTCTCTTCCATGAGATAGCCACACTCCCATGCGTGGGGCAGGTGCGGCGTGTCGAACCAGCGAACGTTATGACTCCCAAGCGAAAGCATCTCACCGTTCGCGAGAACATGCGCCCCCCTGTCAAACAGATCGCCATTGATCATCGCGTTTATCTGTCCACACAACGGAGCCGCATCCGGAGCAAGGGCGAGGAATTCGTTAAGCGATCCGCACTCGTCAGATTCATAGTGAGAAAACCCTATGAACCGCAGCTCCTTGATATCAAGAACACTGGCAATCGCTTCCTTGACCAAAGCGTGAATTTGCCTTGGTCCCGTGTGAAAGAGTAACGGCTGATCATCTTTGATCAGATACTGGTTGAAGGAGAACCCTCCAGGGAGTTCACTGAAAGGCGTACTTATCCGGTAGATTCCATCAGAGACTTCATCGATACGGGTCCCAGACTCCTTATTGGTCACACCCATGAGCGTCTCCTTTTGAGATTGATATGGATTTGCCACGCGGGGAACCAACGCGTGTACGCGCCAGTCATCTTTGCCCCCCATCGAACGTCAGACCGCAGTTACATTCTGCGTTTCTAAAATACCGCAATTTTTTGGATAAACCCATAACCGAATTCGTGCAGTCTCGAGCGAATCGCCGGAGACCGCACTAAGTCGTTGATTTTTAACTCCCGCTGCGGGAGTGATATTATTCTGTTAACCAGTACAATTGGATTCCATGACACCCCGGCTTTTCGCAGGTTCGAGCCCGGACGCCGCAACCATCACCACATCCGATTCGTAGAGACTAAGAAGAACTTACAGCTAAGGAACCCACTGAGATTCATATAGAAATGGAAGGGTCAGAGTCATGAGCACGACCGGTCGATATGTCTTGCGGTTTCTGTTGATTTTTCTTGTCGTGACAACCTGCTTTGCCTCGCCGGGATTTGCCGAGGACCCCGCGAAGGGCGACGGCGCAGAATGGACGGGCACGGTCGAACAAAAAGTGTGGGGATTGATGACGATATGGGCGGAGACGAAGTACGCGTTTCCCCACTTCGACAAACGGCCAGATCTCGACTGGGACGCAACCGTTCAGCAGTATCTCCCCCGCGTCATCGCGGCCGAAACCATGGACGACTATTATCTCGTCCTTCAGGAACTCGTCGCGCTCCTCAAGGATTCGCACACACGCATCACTCCGCCCTGGGGTCACTTCAAACCGGGATACGATCTGCCGCCGATCGAGGTAAATGTCCTCGACGGTCGCTTTATCATCACGCGTGTCGGCACCGGCGATGAAATCGAAACGCAGAACATCCGCCCCGGCCTCGAGATACTGGAAGTCGGCGAGGGGATTCCCGTGCGTGATTACTTTGATGACAACGTACTCAAGTATCACACACAGGGATCTCCGCAGGGAGACGAAGCGATCCTCACCGTCTACCTCTTGTTCGGCCCCGCAGGCGACACAGTCGATCTGCAGATCAGGGAGATTGACGGAAACGTCAGGGATGTCACCTTAACGCGCAACGCTTTCTCAAACGGCGGGGCGCCGTTCATGTACCGTTTCGTGGAAAAACTCTTTGCCGAGACCATCGAGGCCAGAATGCTGGATGGAGACGTCCTCTACGTGTCGATCCCGAATTTCGAACACACCCGGATCGAAGAGGATTTCAGGGCATTGATCGACACGACCGATACCGCCGCCATAAAAGGAATGATTATCGACGTCCGTTCGAACCTCGGCGGCAATAGCACTGTTACAAAAGGAATCGTGAGCTGCCTGATCGAAGGCATGGTCGATTCTCCGTTGATGCGATACCGCCACTACTCGGCAGCCGAAGAGGCCTGGGGGCATGAGCCCAAGTGGTCCGATCGACCATTCCACGGTCGCCCCGCGCGACGGCAAAAGATACCTGGGGCCGCTGGTTCTTCTCGTTGACGGGGGCACCAATAGTTCGGCGGAAGATCTCGTCATTGAACTTCAGCAGACCGGACGGGTGACGGTAGTGGGGACTCAAACGTGCGGCGGCGCCGGACACGGGCTTGTTTCCGTGCTTCCGGGCGGCGGACAGTTTTCAGTGTCCACCTTCGAAGCGCTCTTCCCGGACAAGCGGGATTTTGCGGGAATCGGCATCAGGCCCGATGTCGAAGTTTATCCGTCGCGGGAAGACATCTACAGCGGACGCGACGTGGTCGTCGAGAGGGGACGGAGTATTTTGTTGAACGGCAAATAAATCGTGCAGAGGGTATGTTCGGTCCGGCCATCGCGGCGGCGGCTACTCGTAAAGAGACTTTATTGTGTCCGTCAACCAGATCGCGTTGAAGCAGTAGGGTTTCGGCGCCGAAAACCGCACCGCCTTGGCGCCGGGGGATTGGAGATGGAGAACGGACATCGTGATGATCCCCGGAGCATAGTCGGTGACTTCACACGGGCAGCCGCGCGTATCATTGAATATCCCGATTTGATGAGGCTGTGCACACACAATCCCCGCCGTGACGATGCACGAAACGATAATCAAAAAACAACATAGAAGCTTCACCCGCAAACCTCCTGGATCGCAGCAGAAGGACCGTATAGTGTTATTATATAACAGCTTGTGGCGTCGTGCTCTCCCGCTCCGTATTTGTTCAACTTGACGTCCTGACCGCGCCTCTGCAAAACTTCCCCCGTGAACACCACTTTAAACAGGAGGCTTCCATGAACAAGTATGGGGCTGAGTTCTTTGGTACATTCTGGCTCGTGCTCGGCGGCTGCGGCAGCGCCGTTCTGGCGGCGGCGTTTCCCGAAGTGGGGATTGGCCTGCTCGGTGTCGCCCTCGCGTTCGGTCTGACCGTTCTCACCATGGCGTTCGCCATCGGCCATATCTCGGGGTGCCACCTCAACCCTGCGGTCTCGATCGGGCTCTGGGCGGGCGGCCGTTTTCCCGGCGGTCAACTCGCGCCGTATATCGTCTCACAGGTCCTTGGCGGGATCGCCGCGGGGGGAGTCCTCTTTATCATAGCGAGCGGCACGGCCGGCTTCGATGTGTCGGCGGGCTTCGCTTCGAACGGATACGGCGAGCACTCGCCGGGCGGCTACTCGCTGCTCGCGGCGCTCGTCACAGAAGTCGTCATGACGATGATGTTCCTTGTTGTCATTCTCGGCGCGACGGATAAACGCGCTCCACAGGGGTTCGCGCCCATCGCGATCGGTCTTTGCCTCACTCTCATCCATTTGATCAGCATCCCGGTGACGAACACGTCCGTGAACCCGGCACGGAGCACCGGTGTCGCCGTTTTTGTCGGCGGATGGGCCGTTGCTCAGTTGTGGTTGTTCTGGGTGGCGCCGATCGTCGGCGGCGTTCTTGGCGCGGTGGTATACCGGTTTATTGGTAAAGACAGCGAGTAAACCGGCTCGTTCGAACGGCTCGAATGTTCATCAGCAAGCTGCTCGGGATGGAATCAGTTCGAATCGTCCTGGGCAGTTTCGTCGACTGATTCTGCTTTGAGCCACTGCAAGGCATCCTGTTCGTTCATGGATACCTTCACGATGAGGCCTCTGTTGGTGGCGACGGTTGCGCCAAAATGATTTCGGTCAATCAACGGCTCGTGACCGAGGTACGAAAATCGAGTTCCGCGGAAGACGCCTTTGTCGGCGAATCTGTCCATCTCGCGAACGGCAAATGTCGCGTGGAAAAAGCGCTCGATTGTCGTTGGTTCTCCAGAGAGCTGCCGGCAGTCCACCAGAACTCTTTGAAGTTTGTGCTGCTCGATGGCCTCGAAAACGGTGACTAAACAATCGTTCGCTTCCTCGAAGACAAATTCTCCGGTCACGTGGACACGAAGAAAACCTTCATCAACGGTTGTTTCCAGATTCATGCTCATTCTTTGTCCCTTATGATTCCCGGCCGGATTCTATTTGACACGCCGCTCAGCTCCCAAACTCAAACCCTATGAACACCTTGAGTTTCCGGTAACGGACCTGCGAGATATCAAAAAGTGGCATTTCCGGAATATCGGTCAACCGCGTAATCTCGTCGTTCCCAAACGCAAACGATCCCCCCAGCGTAAAATCAACAGAAGCCGCCTTGAACGCGGTTCCTATCGTAAACTGGTAAATGTCCCATGTGGAAACCGAATGCGACGCGGCACGGTTATCAACCGCACTTGTGAAGTTCGTCAGAAAGCTTCCAAAAAAAGTAAGCCGGTTGCGAGGAGAGTATTCATACCCGATCGCGACGTTGACCACGGACGCCGACTCCTGTGTGGTCCTGGAGCGGAGAGTCGACCCTAGACCTGATTCCGGCGCGTCGGGCGTAGACAGAACCTGATAAGGATCCACGGAGTGGAACCACTCGATTGTGACGTAGACCGCGTTCCCTGGCTTCCCGTAACGCGTCCCGATCGCGATTGACGAGGGTGAACGATACGTTACTGAGACGTCGTCCGGCGCGCCGCCTTCGGTGATCTCCGGCACGCCTGTCGAATCGGTGAAAACGAGACTTCGATAGTAAGCCGCATCGCCGCTGCCAAAAAGAGGAAGTCCGGGTGTGGTAAGCGTGATCCCAAGACTCAGGCGATCCCGCTGCCAATAAGCGCCCGCCTTCGCGAGCATGCGAACATGCCAGTAACTGTAGTCATCGACCGAGGCCAGAACCAGCCCGGGCGCCCCGGTTGGCATCGGTTGGTACAGATACTCGAAACGCCCCCGCTGGTTTCGCAAGGCTCCATACAACGAGGCGCCGATTCCAACCGCCCCGACATCTCCCCCCCACGTCAGCCCACCCCAGGTTTCCGTCGACTTCGTGTCGATCAGCATATTGGCGATAACGGTCTCACCGTCCGAGTCCAGATCGGCCCCGTTCCCCCAGCTGTCGATCCGGAATTCTGACTTCTGCCGCGTAAGCACCGAATAGGCGAGCGTCCCCGACACCCAGTCCCTCGGGAAAGTACCGGCAAAAAGAGTCGGCGCCACTCCAAACCTGTCCGTCCACAAATCCTCAAAATTGCCGGTTGGATCTTCGACATCGAGCCACTGGTACTCGAATGCTTGCGCGCTAATAAGAAAGGATGGCGTTTCGAGGCGAGTAAGGCCGCCGGGATTGTAGAACGTCGTGCTGAGATCCTGCGGACTCCCGACAACGGCGCCCCCGAGCAGTTCCGAGCGGGTGCCGTACTTCTCGGACCAGTAGTGGGAATCCTGCGCGGCGGCTGAACCGCACAGAAGGAGCGTGCACACAACGTGCACAAACAACGATCTAAGGGAAATTTGGCTCATGATGATTTTGAGTTTATCCGATACGGGTTTCGACACAAAAACACTAAACACGGTATTTTCCGAATGCGCAAACTCTCCTGTTTGAACCCAAACCTACTGTAAAGGTGTCGCCCAGCGCGATATGTGACGCGTAAACCACCCGTACGACCCCATGTAATGATCGAGCTGAGCCTCGTCGTCAACCCAATCGGATGAACCCATTACGTGCATCAGATCGAATAAGCCGGTCAGCACGCCGCCGCGGCTCGCAACGAAAACAACTTCGCCGTCGAGGAACATTCCCCGGTAATCCATGTTTTGCGATCCGACACTGAGATAAATAATTGCTTTCTCCCAGGTCTCGCTACTAAGCCGTCCCTCGGCCTTTTTCATGAAGTCTTCGATCACAGGCGCCATTTCCTTGTGGAACTGGCTGGGATCGCTCACGCCGTCGCGCAGCTGCCGCGCCCAGGCCATGAGGTAGGTACGAGACGCCAATGTCTCATCCCGCAGCGAGAAAAATGTATCCCATGCTTCGGAAGATGCATAAAACTGGGCCTTCATGTGCAGTTGAGGGCGCCGGACCAACGCGTCATCGACCGAATGGTGAATCTCGAACCCTTCATCGTCGAGCAGTTGCTGAAGCGACGCTTCGAACTTGTCGAGGTCAACCCCTTCCCCGTGTACGAGTTCGAGAAGAAACGGATATTTCCTGAAAGAGTTGGCCGACTTCGCCACGCGGGCGCGAAGATCCCTGACATCCATGTCCAGGTCGTAGAAACCCGTTTTTAACATGCCGCCGCTCCCCGCAAATTCTTCCTTGAAGAAATGCTGAACCTGGATCAGGCGGCGGAATAGTTCACGCGCCCTCGATTGTGGAATACCCGAAGGGCTCGGTTGGTTGGGAAGTGACGGAAATACGATCAAGGATCTCGTCCCGCGAAGCGCGCCGCCGACCGCCATCGATCCCCATAGAGGACTCTGCCATACGAAATCGGGCATGAGCAGCACAGAACCCGGGGGCATGAGCGTGTATATCATCGCCTTGAAAACGCTGATCCTCTTTGGCCCGAACCCGACGACATTGTGGAGTTCGACCGCACGGGCGGAATTCTCGGGAGAAGCGCCCGCCGCGACCATTTCGTCGTAGTTGCACGGCTTGGGCTTCGAACGAAGCACATGCGGAATCTCATCGTCTTCAAACCCGTTCTGCTGGAGAAGCTGCACGCACGCTCCTTTCAAATCGAGAAGCGCCGGCCCCTTGGCCAGAATGGCGCGATCCTCCCATGACGCCCCCATGTAGTGCTCACCGATTCCCATCCCCGTATAGATGGCGCCGCCTTTGAACGGATCGTCTTCCGTGACATCATAGAACGAAATCTTGCGGTGGTCGCGAACGTAGTTGTCGTGGAGACCGAGAACCGGCAGCACGGTGTGACTCCAAAACGACATATCCGCCGGCTGAGTGATACTCACATGCACCTTTATCCGATTCTCAAGCCAGTCGTCCCCGTACTCACGGGCCTCCGCCTGGAGGAGTTGCGAGTTCGCCACGGCATCACGAAGCTCGGTTTGCGCGCTGTCGATCGCTGCTTCCATCCATTTGAAATCTTTGGGCAGATTAATCTTGTGACCCATTGGATCCATGAGAAGCTTGTGCCACCGGCGGCTCTTATTGTTCTCGTAGTAGAACTGATCCTGGACAATCAGATAGACGGGAAACTTACCCGTGTCATCGTAGGCACGGATCCGATCGGTCATCGCCTTGAAATACGACGTCACAACTTGCGCGAAAGAAACGAGGTCCGGGTCCCCGGCGCCATCCACGCCACGGAAATCATGTATCCACAATACGTGATAGTCTTCGGCGGCGAGTATTTGCTTCTGAACCTCGAATTGGAACTGTTCATTGATAATATAGATAGACTTCATTTCCGTTTGTGAAAGCGTGCCGGGTGGCTTGCTCGACCAAAAGGTCCATCTCCGCCTGCGTGTCGTGTTGCTCGGGCCGCAACGCATACTGCATCGGTATCCACACGAGCCGGGAGTCCTCCCACTTGTCTTTAGCCCACGCCCGATTCTCCTCCACGATCTCGATGAGCGTTTCGAAAACTGAGAGTACCGCGTCGATATTCTCATCATCCACAGCGGTCTCCGTATTGACCCAACGCGAGAAAAGCCCCCGGGCGTTGACGCCCAGACCAAACACACTGTCGTTCTTCTTTCTCTGACCGAGGAGTCGGTCGTATCGGAGGATGATCTCCTCAAAAAGAATTTCTCGAGCGCCCTGTCGACACCATCCGACCAAGTTCATTCTCTTGCCGGGGACGAAGGTTTCCCCCGACGCGGCAATCGAAAACGCCCGGTCCAGCTCTTCGTGATACACCCTGACCTCTTCGTGAATCGTCCGGCCGTTCGGGTACAGTGGATTGGTCGACGCCATGTGTGTTTTCATCGCGTCCAGTTCCTTCGCGGAACTGTTCGATCCCACTCTTTTCTTTGAAACCCTTGTGATCGAGAAACGGCACGGTGAGCCGGTTGATCCAGTGCGCCGCATCGCCGATGTTTGTCAGCGCGTCTTCGAGATTGGGGTCGGTAACCGTATAATCAACAGGGAGCGATCTTGATTTGGAGAACTTGACATGGTCTTTGTCGGGACGAGTCTTGCCCGCATACCTTTGGAGTGCCATATCAATACCGATATTGAACGAGTGGCCCCTGTCAGGAAGCCAGTCGACCCGGAGCGCACTCCCGTGACCCAGGATTCCGCCGCGCCGAAGCGGGAGCACCAGCGAGAAGATCGCGTCCATGGTGCCATCGAGGACGTTGTAATCAACCCCGCCGCCGATCTTGAATGCTGGCGCCATGACCATCGCTCTCGCGCCTCCATCAATCTCCCCACCACCCCGAGAGTCTCTGTAACCACCGTAAAGTTCGCCCCAAAAACCCATAATTGTGTACGCCGGGTGTGCAAAGTCCCTGTACGTCGCAATTGTCGCATAGGACACAAAGTCCTTGTTATCACCTCGAAGATACGCCCCTCCGGTAATTCCCCCGTGGGCGAGGTTCCGGCCGGGAAGACCCAATGAGTAGGTTTCGCCGCCTTCACCGGGCGAGCGGCGTTCCTGTGCTTCCGCCGCAAACGCCAGGGCCAGGGCGACCGCGAACACCGTGACAAATGTCTTTCGAAGCCGGTACATACGAAACTCCTTCAGCTATTTTGTCGTCTTGCCCGCGTCATCATGGGCGTTTTTGCCGTCCTGTCCGATCGAAACATCTCTTCTTGGAACCGGTATCTCAATACCACGCTCCGCAAAACGGTTGCGAACCAGGCGAGGCAGATCGGTAAGAAGCGGCCACCAGTCCTTATTCGCCGTCCACGGACGCACCGCGATTTCCACCCAGGAGTCGGCCAGATTGGATACAAATATTAGCGGCTCGGGGGATTCGAGCACGCGTTCCTCCGATGCCATCAGATCACGTATGATCTCCAGCGCCTTGTCGATATCCTCGTCATAGCTTATTTTGACCGTAATTTCGGCCCGCCGGATAAATTCCGCCGAGCGGTTTTCAATGTTTTCCCCCCAAACCTTGCGGTTGGGAACCATCACCCGACGGCCGTCAAATGTAACGATGGTCGTGTTGGCAAGCCCCATCGTTTTCACGGTCCCCAAAACGCCGCCACCGACCACCGTATCGTCTACGTCGAACGGCTGTGTGACCAAAATAAAGAAGCCGGCAGCGAGGTTGGCCAGAGAATCCTGAAGGGCCAAACCAACGACAACGCCCAGCACGCCAACGCCGGCGAGAAGTGTTGTCGGGTTGACTCCGACAAACCACAGCCCCGTGAGAATACCAAGAGTGGTCGCCACCGGATTCAACATTCTGCCTACTATGTCGGCCATGAGACGCGACACTCGAATCACGCGTACGAAACGAAGAATCCACCAGGCCAGCATGAACGCCAGACGAAAAACAATGACGAATATAATTAAGATGAGGAGTTTAACGAATAAAATCGGCCCGGCATCCTTGAACCATCCCCAGAGATTGCCCACCCCGTCCGTCACCAGCCCTATAAACACTTTTGGATCGAGAATACGCTTGGTGATCTCTCCCGTGGTCTGGATCGCGAACTGACGGTACTGCGTCGTCTCAAAACCCCTCTGTCCGAGCAAGTCCGTCGTGGTCTCGAGGCTCTTGGCAATACCCGCAACCCGCCGCTTCGCAAGCTGTAATCGAATCCGATCAGGGCCGATCTCCGCTTCAGTGGCGCCCGCGCGTTGCTCGTCTTTGATTTTTTCCTCAAGCTTATCCCGGGCCTTTACCGCGATTTGAAGCCGCCCGACAAGCGTCTCCGCGCGTTCCTTCAAGGCTCTCTCCAGGTTCTCCCATTCCTCACCCGTCTCCAGCCTCAGAGAGTCACCGGCGGTCAGCGTGTGCATCTGAAGCTCATAAATATTGTCGAGCTTGACTCTTGCCTCGCCAATCTCCGTTTCTAGCTCGTCGACGTCTTCGGCGGAAACCGTCGCGCGCTGTTTTCTCAACCTGTCAATTTCTTTGTTCCACGAATCGAGGGCTAGTATGTAGTAGTCCATTGATGTCGTCACGACCACTTGAAAACCGCTCATTAAGTCGTCGATGGGCACCCCGGCCTCGTTGAGTTTTGGTATGAGCTTCAATAGATCGGGCTGCAAGTCATTCAAAATTATGAACTGCTGCCGTCCCTGAACTCGTATGATCGCCTTTTGCGATTCGGTTTTTCCCGTCATCCGTTCTTCGAGTGTCTGAATACTGTCGAGAGTCGCTTCCATTTGTCCGAGGATTTCGCGTGCACGCACGAGGTCGGGTGGGATGGTGTCGACGGGAGCCACTTGAACTTGACTCTCTGCGGAGTCGGCCGCTCCCTCCTTGGCCGATGGCGCGCCGACCGCCATCACGACGAGAAGCGGCAACAACACGACGAGTAGTCCCGCGACGCCCCGTCGTTCAGATAACCAACAAAGAACTCGTTGCAATTTCATCCTGTCGCCTTTTTTTGGGTCCATGTCACTCATCGGTATCCGGTGCCTTTTTGCCGGGCGTCGTCGTTGTATCCTGCTCGGCCACCCAACCTCCACCCAGCGCTTGATAGAGTCGCACTACCGAGGTCAGATGCAGTTGTCGGGTTTCAGACGCCTTGAGCTGTGAGCTGAATAACGACCTCTGCAAATCAAGCACTTCGAGATAACTTGTCATACCGCCCTCGTAACGCACCCATGACAAATCAGCCGCATTCTCGGCGGCCACCAATTGACGCTTGCGAGCCTCGTACTCAACGCCATAGGTGCGGACTGAAACCAGCGCGTCTTCAACTTCGCGGTAGGCGTCGAGAATGGTTTGCTCGTACCGATTCAACAATTGTTTTGTCCGCGCGACCTCTACATCGACCTGGCGCTGATTTGCCCCCGCATTGAACAACGGCCCAAAAAACTCCGCGCCAAGACCAAAGAAACCGCTCGTCTCATCATCAAAAAGCGCTCCCAGGTCACCGGTCAAATTGAACTGCGGAAATTTGAGCGCCTCCGCCACGCCAATCCTCGCTGTTTGCGCGTGAAGTTTTCGTTCCGCTTCAATTATATCCGGACGACGAATCAAGAGATCCGACGGAAGACCGGCGGGAATCACGGGCGGCAATACTTGTTCCGTCAGGGGCAACCCGCGTTCGATCGACATCGGCGGCACACCCATCACAATACTGAGCGCATTTTCCGTCTGCGCGCGGAGCCGTTCGAACGTCTGCACCGACACTTCCGCCTCTGCGAGTTGGATTTCGGCCTGATTGACGTCAACCTCCGAAACCATCCCCGCATCGAACCGCGACCGGACCACATCCAGGCTTTGCTGCCTGGTGTCGACAGTCTGTTCGGAAATCAAAAGCCGATTGTCCAGATCGAGGATCAGAAGATAGGCGTTGGCAACTTCGGCGACGAGTGTGATTGTCACGCCGCGATACGCTTCTTCGGTTGCGAGAAGCTCCTGGGCCGCCGCTTCATTGGCCCGTCGTATCCGGCCCCAAAGATCCACCTGGTAGCTCGCGTTCAGCGAAGCAAGGGCGCTCGACGATGTGCTCCCGTCACCGGCCGATGAGCCGTCATATGATCCGTCGGCGTAATAATCGAGACGGGGAAAAAGGTCGGATCGGACGATTCCGAGGATCGCCCTCGCCTCATCGATCCGCGCCATCGACGCACGGAGGTTGCGGTTGTTGGCAAGCGTTTTCTCTATGAGGTCCAACAGCACCGGATCCCCGAAGAGTTCCCACCAGGGCAGCGAGGCGATCGTCTCTCCCGGGGGTATTGAGTCGCGGTATGCCACGGGCTCGTCAATTGGCGGGCGTTCGTAGTCGGGGCCCATCGTGCAACCCGCCGCGGTTAGCAACGCCAATATTAATATCAACCGCTTGATGCCGCACCCCCCTTGGGCTTGAATATGCGCTCCACCAACCCGAAGGCCACCACAACATACCCCACGGCAATCATGATCTGGAGAACCCGCGAATACACCTTGGTGCCCGCATCGCCCTCTCCACTCGTCACCGATCCGATAACAAGGAGGACCGTCGAAAAGGCCATTCCATACAACGGCGCGGTGGGTTTACCCGAAAACACACGCGTGCCAAAAAACAACCCGGCGAGCAACGTCAGTATGACAAGAAAATAGAGTTCGGGAACGAGCACTAGCAGATTGTAGAAAAGAATCGCCGCGGCCCCGCCGATGACATTGCCAACGATCAACGCGGCGCCCGCCTTGAAGTTTTTGGCGAAGCCGGGTTGCATCGAGAGAAGCGCGACAAAAATCATGATCAGGATTGAATTCAAAAACTCGAGGCTATAAAACAGCACTACGACCGGGAGAACAACAACCGTGCTGAGAGCCGCATCACGGAGGCGCTGTCCGGTCGATGGAGCCGCCGGGGCGTCGCTTTTTGGCTGAGAAGACGGCGCCGCGTGAGCACCGGCGGGATCGGGCAGAAGACCGAAGGCGAGCCAGACGACGAGTATTGTCGCCGCGGCGCCGATGAGTATCCCGGCGGCGAGCCATTTGGCAACGGCCGGTGACTGCAGCGTGATAAGCGGGATTACCAGAAAGGCGATCATAAGCCATGTAACGAGAAGCGGCGGCGCACCGCCTGACTTTGCGTAGAAAAGACGAAAAAGGAGAAGACCCATGATTGGGATAAACACAAACGGATACGGAATCAATTGTTGGCCGACAAACAGCCCGGCGATGCACGCAACGGCGATCACTGAAACAAACGTGACCCCATCTTTTAGTGACGGTCGCGGCTTGGGTAACGCAAAAAAACTGAGCGCAAGAACGGGTGTCAGGTACGACAACGACCAACCAAATCCCATCGCCACCACCATTGCCAGAGCTGAGCCCGCCGCGTACCGAAGAATTCGGAGATTTCGCAAGTAGGCTTCTCCGGTTCCCAGCCAACTTTCGCATGCGGCAGTCCTAACGGACATATGACAGGAGCCCCCTTATCCGGAGATTCACCCAACCGATGGCGTTCAAAATATGATGGTTTCCCGTATAGACAATAACGTCGGCCTGTCCTCCCACGCGCAGCAGACCCGCGGCTTCGCCCGGTTCGATCTCTATGATCACGGGGAATCTCTGCGGGTCCCGAAGCCACCCCTGCGAACTCGAAACGGTCTGGAGCTCACCGCGTGACGTTCCTCCCTGTGATCCAACGCCAAACCCCACGCTTCTAACGGTTCCGCTGAAGACACGTCCGGGCGCGACGTCGAGAACAAACTCCGCGCGCGCACCGGGTTTTATGTTCGCGATGTTGTTCTCGCGCATGTCCGCCTGGATCCACACATCGTGGATCGTGATGAATGTGGCAAGCGGCTGTCCCGCCGCGGCGTAGTGGCCCACATCGACGTTAAAACTCTCAATCACTCCGCGGGACGGCGCGTACAGCGTAGTGAAAGCAAGATCGAGCTGAGCCTGCTCGAGCGCCACCATCGCGGCCCGAAGATCGGGGTTGTCCGGGCCAACCGCACCCAACTGTTCCTGTGCCTTTTCGAGATTGGCTTCCGCCGACGCCACCCGTTCCACCGCCTGTGCCAGCCCAGTTTCGGAACGGTCGCGATCCGCCTGCGACAATGCCCCGGGATTGTTTTCGAGAACCTGCTGCGTTCGATCGAAGTTACGCTGGGCGCGGTCGAGTTGAGCCCGTGCGACCCCAACGCTTGCCATGGCGGATTTTACGGTCGCCGTACGGGCGCCCACCTGCTGCGCGGCGCGGTCGAAGTTCGCCTCGGCGTTTTTCACGGCCAGTTCGAACGGTCGTTTGTCGATCTGAAAAAGGACGTCGTTCTCGTCGACCACGCTGTGAAGCCGAACATTGACATCGGTCAAATACCCGGAAACCCTGGGCACCACCGGGACGACGAGCCCGACGATCTTCGCCTGATCGGTGTACGGGGCAAGTCGATCCGCCGTTATGTACCAGGTCAATATAACGAGACACACGCCGAGAACGATCCCGGTGATCCGTCGGATCGGGTCCTTTTTAGGTGTGGCCGTGTCGCCGGCGCTGACGGAATCGGACGCGGGCGACGGCTGTTCTTGCGCATTCCTGTCGTCTGACATGTCTCACTCCTGATACATAGTTGAATTAAGCGCTCGTTGTATCCGGAGAGTCTTCTTCAGTCTTCTCGGAAGCATAATCGATCCACTCCGTGACGAGCTGATAGCCAATCGAAAGGATCACCGCGCCGACGAACAATCCTATGATCCCCGCGCCGAGCATTCCCCCGATCGCGCCGATGAGGATGACTACCATTGGGATCTGAACCCCGCGTCCGAGAAGTACCGCTTTGAGAGGACCGTCGGCCCCGCTGACAACCAAACTGTAGATCAAAAAGAAAACCGCGATAACCGTGCTGTCATTCGAAGAAAACACCCAGACGGCAATCGGACCGAGAATCAAGACCGGCGGCAGCTGCATGATTGCCACAATCAAAACCAGAAGGGACCATAGGCCGGCGGCCGGCACACCGGCAATTACAAGCCCGACCGCGGCAAGAAGCGATTGAATCACAGAGACAAGAAGCACTCCCTTCACCACGCTGCGAATGGTCGCGGTTGATATGTTCACCAGCCCGACGCCCGTCTCCCCCGCCAGAGTGCGGCCAATCGCCCGCGCCGTTCTTCCCGCCCCCGTAGAATTGATGAGTAATATTCCGGCGATTACGATCGCAAACAAGCTTTGAATGAACGCCGCTCCTATGCCGGCAACAAATCCCGCTAATCGCGTGCCGAGTGCTTTGAGTTGAGGGGCGAGCTTTGTCGCTGTACCTTCAAGATTCACCGAAGCATCGGTCCAGGTTTGGTAAACCGACTCCCCGATTACAGGCCATTCCTTGACCGAGGCGTCCGGTGGCGGAACCTTTAAGGTGCCCTGTTCTAATTGTCCACCGATCTCACGCGCGCCGCCGACAAGCGAATCGGCGAGCCACACCGTGGGCGCGATCAACAACAGCAAGCCCACCACTATGAATATCGCACCGGCCAGTTTGCTCTTGCCGCCGAGCCCCGACTTCATCTTTTCAAAAAGCGGGTGAAGCGCGACGGCAATCAATACCCCCCACAAGACCGGCATCAAGAACGGACTGATAATCTTCAAACTGCTGAAGAGGATGATTGCGACTATCGACAGGTGGACCGCGATGTTGAGGGATTTCGCCAGGTAGTCCTGGTTTCCGGGAGACCCCTTTGAATTTTCCACGGCGATTCGCTCCTTTTGTAGAGGAAGGCTACAGATCTATTCCGATGCCGATCGTACTCCGGAAATCGTCCCTCTGCGGCACATTTCCGTCCGCGTCGGCTCTCGGGCTCTCCACACGGTCCCATGTAAGCGATAAATCAAGGTCGAGAATGTCACCCCAGATATCGAATGATAACGTTCCCCCCGCGTGATGGAACGAGTTTCTCGTCTCGGGAACGGCCAATTGCAGCCTGTAGTTGAAGTCGAATTCGATGTCGCCGGTAATATCCCACTCGACACCGGTCGTCGGGATCATCGCGAAAGTGTCATCGGTATCCGACTCTCCTTCCTGAACCGACCCGAATTTTGTGTTCACATACCCGGCGCCCAATCCGACAGACCAGTCGATGTCGCCGCCGCGCATGATAAAGTAACCCATACCGGCTGCAATCGTCGTCCTCAAATCGATATTCTGGAATCTGTCATGAAACAGATTCAGAGCCCCCGGCGTCACAAAGAAT
Source organism: Candidatus Latescibacterota bacterium (assembly GCA_963791045.1). Classification (GTDB taxonomy): domain Bacteria; phylum Krumholzibacteriota; class Krumholzibacteriia; order WVZY01; family WVZY01; genus CAWBQK01. The sequence continues at coordinate 96,881 of CAWBQK010000011.1, read as the reverse complement.
CCCGCCCGGAGGAGCATGTCCAACGCCGACGAGAAATCGTGATTGTTGATGTTCTCTTCCCCACTGACTTCTCCGAAGTTCCCGACGTACTTGTTGTCCCAGCGGGCTTTCGGTGACTGGCGCCGTATCTTGATCGCTGTGTTGAAATCCGTCTGGTCCGAGTTGCCGCTCCGCCCGACAAATCCAAGCGTCATCTTCGCCGACCAGAAGTCGATCTCTCTCTGCGCTCCCTCGAGAATCATGATGAGGTCTTCTCGGGGAAGCTCCTGCAAGCCCGTACCGGTCTGAATTTTGACGATACCATCTTTGACTACCGCCGTCCCGGTATACACCCCGGTATCCTCAAATCGGTAAGTGAGGATGCGCGCGGACCGAAACTCGGTTACATCGCCCCAGTCCAGTTTTTGCAGGTCGAATTCTTCGCTGTCGAATTCAAGGTCCTTATCTCTGAGACTTTTTAGATCTCCCCACAACCACTCACCCGATTTCATCTTGAGCCAGTCTCTCTCTTCGGCATTTGGCTCGGGGGGCTGCCAGGTCTCGGCGGTCGCGGTGGGAGCGAACCCCGACAAAACGACAAGGCTGACGACAAACAAAAGCACTCCGATCGGGACTGTTCTTCGATTTCTAATCATCGCTCCGCTCGACCTCCTGTCTGTTTGCAATCTGTTCTTCGTATATATGAACGTCCCTTTGTGGGAAAGGAATCGATATACCCTCCTCATCAAAGCGCATCTTCACCGACCGCGTCACGTCCCAGTACACTTCCCAATAATCTCCCACGGCGACCCACGGCCGGACGACGAAATCGACCGAGGACTCGCCGAGGGTGTGCAGCTTGACAACGGGCTTGGGATCGTCGAGAACCTTTTCATGCTTCTGGAGAATGTCCTCGAGAATCCCTTCGGTTTTCTGGATGTCATCGTGGTACGAGATGCCAAACACCATGTCGACGCGGCGGACGGCCTGGGCGGTGACGTTCTTTATCACGTCGCCCCAGATCTTGTTGTTGGGAATGACTATCGTCTGGTTGTCAATCGTCAGAATCGTGGTCGAGACGAGACTCATCTGATCGACCTTTCCAAAAACGCCGCCGACCTCGACCATATCACCAACGTCGTACGGGCGATAGATCAGGATCATCATGCCGGCTGCGAAATTACCCAACGTGTCCTGGAGCGCAAAGCCCACAATAAAACCGGCGACACCGAGCCCGGCGAGAAGCGGCCCCAGCGTGAAACCGACCTGCGAGAGAGCTATGAGCAAGCCGAGGAGAAAAACGGCGTTCGAGACCGACGAGAGGATCATTCGCCTGAGCAGCATCGATACATTCAGCTTGGACGCATCGATCGCCCGATCGACGCCGGTGCGCACGAGTCTCGCGAGGACTCTGAAAACAAAGAGGATCGCGAAAACCAGCAGCAACTTGACGAGATATCCGGGACCGCTATCGACGAGCCAGTCCTTGACCCTCGTCACGGCCTGGCCCACCAGCCCGGCCGCGACATCCTTGTCGAGCAGGCCCGTCGCGAGATCGCGCGTGGCCGACACCAACTGGGCACGGTAAACCGCCGTCGGAAGTGTGAACGCATCCATGATACCGAGAACAACCGTCATGCTTGAGGTGTTGATGTCCAGACTCGTGTGCGCCGCAATGAGCTCAATGCGAAGATCTCCATCGTCCGGCGCATCCTCTACACGAGAGGTCAGTTCATCGACCCGTTCGATCGCAAGATCGATCCGACCGGATAACTCGTGCGACCGATCGATCAGAACGGCTTTGAATTCACTGGTTGCCCGAGCAGTGTCCAGCCCGAGCTCGTTCATCTTTTCGATGTGAACATGTCCGATCTCGAATCCCTGGTTGAGGCGATCCGTGAGCAGCTCGACCCGGTCTTCGACGGCAAGACGCGCCGCTCCCGTTGTCGAATGCCTCCTCCCCCGGTTCTCATCGATTTCGTGTCGGAGAACGTCAATGTACCGCCAGATTCTCGGCGTGGCGAATCGGTACAACTCAACGACCTCGGCCCTGAGTTCGTCCTGGGGCCCCTTCTCCTCCATCGCGATTAAAACGTCGGCCAGCTTGTGAACGTCATCCATGACCTGGATCGTCAAATTCGACAGTCGGAGCCGAAAAACCAAACTGTCCTCGTAATTTGCCGTGGCCAGCTTCCGTTGAACTTCATCACCGATATCAATGGCCCGCTTGATACTTTCGACCAGTTTTGCCGCGTCCTTCCCAAGCGAGTCGGTGGGAACTTCCGTGAGGAGGTCCTGACCCTCGGTGGGTGCGGCCGTCTCCTGGGCAAGCGGTGAACAAACAACCCCAGCCAGGGCCACCAGCATAAAGACCAGAATTCCCACGTGCAGTCCCGCGGGGCTCGAGAATCGTTTCATGTGATCCTCCGAATCCGATATTGAGTTTTTACCGAACACGTGTTCGGTAGTGGTTGTTTTTCGGTTTGATTTCGCGTGGGTAACAAACCGTGACAGCCAACTCCTGCGATTGCGTCACGGGCAACTGATCGCGCGATAGCAAGATGTCGTCCGGGTCGATCGGCCGAACACTTCAGAAATGCCGACAAATATTTGCATATGGATAGCGAGAAACACCAGCTACGGCGCATTTTAGCAGAAACAGGGGAGTGGGATCAACCTTCGCCGGGCTGATCAACTATGTCGTGGTTTTTCCGCCTAAACAGACACTAATCAACCGGCCAGGCGTATGTGGTGATGACGGCAGCGACAATCTCCATCGCGAGGAGGTTTCCCATTGCGCCGTTCGCCATGACAATAATCCCGTTGCCCGTCTCGGGGTAGCCCATGAGCCAGCTGCTCGTTCCGGGGGCATTGTCGCCGGGATGGAGGAACACCCGGGCGGCGCCGTCTCCGAAGAGCAGCACGCCAAGGCCCTCTTTCAGAGGTACACCGAGAACCACCGGGTCGATATCAAGTTCACTGGCGAACATCGCGCGGGCGGTCTTTTGCGACAGTATTCGGTCGGATCTCCCGTGCCAGGCGAGAATCAGTTCGTTGGTGAAGATGGCCAGATCGGTGGGTGTCGTGATCAGGCCGCCATTGGCGACGGCGTTGACATGCATCTCGGGGTCGTGCGCGGATCCTTCGGGGTCATGGGGCAAGGCTTTCTTCCGCTTCGCGCCCGCATCGAGAGGAACTTTGAACGTGCTCGATGTCATCCCGAGCGGCTCAAAAATCACGTCACGCGCAATGTCGGCAAACGGCTGGCCGGTCACATCTTCGAGAAGCTGTTGAATGACGATATACCCAAGGTTCGAGTACCGCCACTCCGTGCCCGGAGCCACCTCAACAACCGCGGGATCATTTTCCGCGGGCGCCTCGCCGCTAAGCGTCTGAACGAGTGTGGGCATGCGTCCCTCTTCCCACGAAAACCCGCCATCGGGCCGGTTGAGCCCAGCCTGGTGGGTCAGAAGCCGCCGAAGCGTCACCTTTTCTTTTTTGGTGAAATCATTTTCGGGGATTTTCCACGATTTGAGCTTCTTGTTTACGTCTTCATCGAGATCGAGAAGTCCATTCTCGACATAGTGAAGTGTAATGGCGGAGACAACGAGCTTGCTTGTCGACGCGGCCTCGAATAGCGTCCCGGTTGTCACGGGCGTCCCCTCACCGACCCAGGTCACGCCGTATCCCTTTGCCCACTCGATCTTGAAATCGTTAATGACCGCAATACTCACACCGGGGATCTTGTAATGCGCCATTCTCTCCGCCAACGCGTGAGTGCCGGCGCCGTCCGCGGCGGGCGCGAGCATGTTCGCCGGAGCCGTGAATTCGATGAGCCCGTTCTCAACAGCCTTGATTCGCTGCTCGACAGTGGCACTTTCGCCACCGTACAACGTGGAAACCATGGCAACCAGTAGCACGACCGTGATTATGAATGTCCGCATTATTCTTCTCCTTGCACGTCACATTGAGAGGACGACAGGACCCGCACCACACTATTACTGGGCGCGGGATTGCCCGTTGTCCAGTAGGACAAGACCGGAGCCGCGGATGTTTCGAATTTTCACAGTGGAGTGCCGGGGCGCCCTTACTGAGGGGCGGGGTCGAGCTTTCCCGCTTTCTTCAAATAGAGACCATATGCGTATGAATGCTGCGAAAACAGGTCGTGGAGCCGGTAGCGCGCGGCGCCTTTCTCGAGTTCTGCGCCGAGGTCAAACTCTATAATTTCCTCAAAATTGTGAAAGAAACTCAAGTAGAAGCGTCCGTTCTCGATATTGTAAAGAACCGAGTACAATGTCGGCGTAAACATAAAGTATTCAAAGCACGTCGCCGACAATACCGATCTGATCAGATCGATCGACGCTTCGCCGTCGCTACTACTAAAAATGCGATCGGCGATTTCATAGCGCTCGCACGGATAGTCGTCACGCGCAAAATTCGATGTCACGAAATTGGTGGAAATCTGATAATCCCCCGATCGTTCAACAACCTGGAGTCCGTTCTCGCTCCACTCGAGGACGACCGACCTGCCCGTCTTGTCGCCGATCAGGTACTTCACTTTTGCAAACATCAGCAGATTATATGTGTCGAATATCGCCACCGCTTCATCCACCGTCGCGCACTTTGCGAGGACGCCGTCGGGAACACCCGTGACATACCAACCCTCCCAGTCTTCCCAATCCGGTTTGTCCGGCGATGGTTTCCACCCCGTTTCGCTGTCGAGGGCATTCACGCCGATAAAAAGTCCCTGATCGTTCATCCCGCTCTCGGCAATCTTGTATTCCTTGTCGAAACCGAACAAAACACGCCCGTGCTGATCCTCCGACGCGGGAATAAACCACATTTTCGAATTGGGATTATTGGCGTCCTGATTCTGCCCGGCGAGAACCTTCTCGCCGCGGGCGAGATAGAAAATCGAACACGCTTCTGTGACCGCCGGAGAATTCAGACAACACATCATTGTCGAGAAGACAATCCAGCTGAATATTCTTGAACGCATTTGCAGCTCCTGTAAACCGGGCATGGTCGTCGGCCGCAGTATAGCCTCTGAAAATACATACGAATACACCGGCAACGGGTTACGCCGATATGCAGAAATCTCGCCGGCGGGCCGCGTCGCGGGAGCGCTCGATCATCTCTTCTGGTCATGGAAATACGGGGCAAAAAGAACCCGACGGGCGATCAGCCCGCCGGGTTCTTTTTCAACGTCCGTTGCCGTAGGGTCCGCACGGTGGACCAGCGGCGCGGAAGCTCGATCTACCCTAGTCCGTGTAAAGCGACTTGATTGCGCCCCACGTCGTGTCCTGCGTCGGAACCGTACAATCGGTGATCGACAAGGTGAGGGTGAAGAAATCCCACCAGCCACCCATTGTCATAACCGGCGCGCATGTTCCTTCCTGAAGCAAATCAGGATAGGTCGCCGGCTTCACGTCACCAAAATCGGTGCTGCCGATTTCAAGACCATTGCCAACCGAGAAGACCATACAGGTCGTCGGGTAGTTGTCAAAATGCGCCGTCGCCTGAATATTGGTGACGGCGTGAGTCCGCACCCAGTTCGTGTACTGAATCGTTTCGAACTCGTAGTACGTATCGATCGGTCCGGCGTATTCGGCGTCTCCGTTGCCCCATGGCCCGGCGCCGCTCAACCAGATGTAACCGCCGACAAATGTCTTCTGGTAGGTCCGATTCCCATTGCCGCTCGAGTTGACGGTGTCAATGAGAAGAATTGGATCGACAAACTGAGTGGAGCAATAGTACCGCCACTGAAGACCGAGATTCATGCCGTCCCACGATTCCGCGTTCAATGTGGTTCCGGCAAGAAGAGATCCGTTTGGAGCCACAAACGATTCAGTGTACCGACCAACATTGGTCGGGCCCCCGATATCATCTGAATCGTAGTCACCGTTCAAGGGTGGCCCCGCGAAGGACGCACCGGCGAACAACGTTAACGCAAACATAACTGCAAAAACAATCGCTGCTTTCTTCATAGTCCGCCTCCTGAGCATATACTTAGACCAAACACAAGCCCATACACAACAGGCACATACTCTACCCCCCATCCCCGAATTCAAAGTGCCGTGCCGCAAACTTGAAGTTCGAGGGCCTGACCAATCCGAGTATATTACTGTGGAGGAACATTTTACCAGATCGGGGATGAGATGTCAATCGATTCGCTTTGACACGGCCTTTTGAAGTCGCCATTTGGGACGCACGGTTTGCGACAAAATTGAATTGCGGCGGAGGACGGGTTCAAAAACAATCGGCGCGGGCTCGTTTGAACCCACGCCGGATTGCCATTCGATCTCGGCATTTTTCGGTCGGTATTATGCCTTATCGATATTGATCTTGACCGGAATCGCCCTCGTCAATGTGTCGGCAACGGGTGACATACTGGCGAGTTCCTTGAGCTGCTCGACCGTCGCATCGCTTTTGATCTTCATCGACACGGTGATGTCCTGGAACCCCTTCGGAACCTCGGTCGAAAGGCCAAGAAAACCGTGAAGGTCGATGTTGCCTTCGAGCGACGATTCGACACTCTCGACTTTGATGCCCTTAGCGGCCGCATGATACGCGACCGATGTGGCCATGCACGCGGCGAGCGCCGTCAACACATAATCGGCCGGCCCGGGTGCCACGCCCTCGCCCAGCAGCACTTCGGGCTCATCTGCGTCGAGCGTAAACGGCTTGACGTGCGAGAATTCCTGGCCCGCGCCGTAAAATCCTTTAACGCTCGTCTGGTTGTTGCCACACGTCAACCACTTGTTGGACGCGCGAAACGTGAACTTCGCCAATTCCGGCTTGCCCTGAATCGCCTCGACGGTTTCGCCCATGGCGGTCACATTAACACCGTTCACTTTGGTGATTTTCTGTGTCTGTTCTGACATATCTGGAACCTCCGTTTGTTTACGGTTGTGCACTGTTCGTAAAAGTGTCGAGTTGACACATCAATTTATGAACGTCAAGCCCGGCTCACGTCACGAGCCCGCCTTAATGTTCTGATTCAGACGGAAAAAATTGTCCGGGTCGTACTTCGCTTTGACCTTGGCGAGCCGATCGTATGCCGGCCCGTAGGCCGCCCGGACTCGATCGGTTTCCTCATCAGTCATAAAATTCACATAGACACCGCCCGTCGCAAAGGGCGCGGCGGCATTAAAAAACGATCGGGACCACGCCACACAGTGTTCGTCCTCACCCGGCTCATCCCATCGACCGTGGACGTTCAGGACGAAATTGGCTTCTCGATGAGCGTATGCCGTGGCCGTCGCTTCAACGCGATTCGTCTGGCCGCCCATTTGTGCTATGAAGATTTCGCACTGGGGAGAAGGGAGTTTCCCCGCGTACTCAATGACGGTGTCGAGGGCGCCGTCGCTCAATTCGGTAAAGTTGTGCGACTTCCAATAGTTGCGTGCACCCGGAGTGAGCAGAGGGTCGAAAGCTGCCTGCCAGGCTTTGAAGGGCATGGCACCGAGATGTTCACCGTGGGCAGTTCCGAAACCACGAAGAGGCGCAAATGTCTTCTCTGCCTCGGCAGGATCGCCAGCGTGACAGACGGCAAGCACAACAACTTCCTTGCCGTGAACATCCTCGGGAAGGAACGGAAGCGGCGGCGCCTTGCGGAGCACCACCCATACGCTTGCTTCATCGGAGAGTGTCAGCACAAACTCGCGATACTTGTTCAGAACACTCCTGGCTTCCTCGAATGGGAAGACGATCAGGCCGGCAAAGACCTCGGGGCCGACCGGATGCAGGTCGAACTCGAAACGGGTCACGATGCCAAAGTTGCCGCCGCCGCCACGAAGCGCCCAGAAAAGGTCCGGGTTCTCGGTCTCGCTAGCGGTGACGAATTTGCCGTCGGCGGTTACCACATCGGCGGCTACCAGATTGTCAGCGGTAATTCCGTACTTTCGGCTGAGCCAACCAAAACCGCCGCCGAGCGTCAGGCCGGCCACACCCGTCGTCGAGTTGATTCCCAAAGGGGTGGCGAGCGCAAACGCCTGCGCTTCGTGATCGAAGTCGCCCAGGCTGGCACCGGGGCCGACGTGCGCGCGTCGAGCCGATGGGTCGATGCGTACGGTATTCATCGCTGACAGGTCGATCACCAATCCGTCATCGCATATCGCGTTCCCGGCGATATTGTGTCCGCCACTGCGAACCGCGGTGAGAAGGCCGTGTTGACGCGCGAATGCGACCGAGCGCATCACATCCGCCACACCGCTGCAGCGAACGATGTACGACGGTCGCTTGTCGATCATCGCGTTCCATATTTGCCTGGCGTCGTCGTATCCCTCGTCACCGGGTTCGAAAACCGTCCCGGCGATTTGACCTTTGAACTCTTCGACGACGGCGTCGTCCAGGACGACCGTTTTACCGTCGAGAGTTGATGTGCTATTTTTGCCCAAGATTGCCCCCCTTGGCTGTCTTAGTTGGTAGAATCGATAAGGGTCATCAGATGTGTATATTTGTTATCCATCTGATTTCGTATATATGAATACTAGCCTAAAATTGACAAATGTCAATTACTGCAGGGGTTGTTTCTTTTGATTTAACCTATTATTTTTCTTTGAGTTGTGAATGATTTCACCTTTAATATGGTAAAGATTGACACAACGGCGACAAACAACAATCCTGAGAACAGGCAGACATCGGTCGCAACCCAGAACAAACTATGCGTATTACAAGAATCCCATTCCTGGTCGGCTTGTTGGTTGTCCTCGGTTTGTCCTCGTGTGGTGGGCCACCGGCGGCGACGACGGACTGGTATCCCCCGTCCTCCTGCGAACTACTCGAGGTTCCTGACGACGGAGCAGACACGGTCACCATCGCGATTTTCGACACTGCCGTCCCCGAGTTTGCTCCCTGGGGGCATAACCCCGGCGAACAACAACTCTTCTTCCTGCTCTATGAAACGCTCATTGGTATCGACTGCGACGGCAGAGTCCGGCCGGGGCTCGCCGTGTCCTGGAAACGCGAGGATCGAGGACGCCGATGGATATTTACGCTCCGTAAGGGCGCCACCTGGTCGGACGGCACACGCGTTGGCGCGCACGCAATAATAAACGGATGGGAGGACGCCTTAAGGCTTCACACAATCGTCGACTCCGCCGCGGCGCTCGACGAACACACCATCGCGGTTTATCTCGACAAGCCCACAAAAGATGTTCCCCGCGCGATGTCGGCACCGGCGTTTGCCGTATCAAAGCGGCTCCCCGACTCCCGATGGCACATTGGGACCGGGCGCTACAAGTTTGACGATTCGGTGCACAACACGTCGAGCATCTCGCCGCCCATCATCCCTCTCGTTCCAATAGATGGCGCGGTCGGGCCGGTGATTCGATTCGTTCGATCATCGCCGGATGACGCTCGCAATCTTCTCGAACGCGAGATAGACCTAATGATCACCTCCGACCCCGCGGTGATCGAATACGCGGCGGGCAAACCGGTGTTTGCCGCCATCGAACTTTCATGGGACAAGATATATGTTCTCATTTCGACAACACGCGCACGTGAAATCACAAACGGCCGCTCGTTTGATTCATATGACGATGACTTGTCGAACGCGCTCGCCCGAGACGCCGTTCGTGGTGTTGCTCGCGGGTACAACCCGCCGGCGTGGTGGGATGATCTTCGCGAATGCACCGAGTTGCCGGGTTTGATTTCAGAGGTGTCGGCCGGATTGCCCTCTACAGATGACGGCGAGGATGTTCGACGAATTCTTTATGAGTCGGATGATCCCGTGGCAAGAGGCCTCGCGGAGCGAATCGTCGCGCTCGCCGCGGCGGGGCCCGAATCGTCCTCCGAGGCCCACGCTATCGACAAAGCGCTCCCCGGGCTTGAGCTTGACGGGAACACCACCGTCTCGGAGGGTGTAACAAAAGGACAGTTTGGCATGAGCCTCCGGGCGGGTTCTGATTTCGCATACATACTGGCGCTCCCGCGGCGAACACCAATTCCATGTTTTGAGGCGAAGGAGTTCATTGATCGCGTGCCGTGGTTGGCCGTTCTTGGAACCGGCTTCCTTGATGCGCTGGTTCCGCTTGTTGAAACTCGGTCACACGCAATTGCGAGAAAAGACAAATTTGGTTTGTACGTGGACTGGTATAACAACCTTGTCATCGTCAATGACACGCCAGAGGAGTGATCGGCGGAAATGTCGTTTCGCGGACGGTTGTTGATCATATTTCTTGCGATCGTTTTGATCCCGATGGCGGCGCTCGTGTTCTTTGTCCGCGGAGAGATGACCGGACGCCTCACCGCTCAGTACGAACGGCGGGTGGCAACACTCGTCGAGGTGATTGAAGATGACCTCGGACAAGAGCGCCAAAGGATCGGCGCTGCGCTCGATGCGCTTCGCGAGGACGTTCTCAGCGACAACCGGTTCCGACGCGCCGCCGTTGATCGTGCTGAAAACGATCGGCGTTATCTTCTCGATTACGCGGGTAACGCGATGCGGCTCTCCGGGCTTTCGATGCTGCAAATCCAGGATGAGACAGGTCGAATCGTCAGCTCGGGGCATTTCAGGAATGAGTACGACCGCATCGATCCCGTCCTGCCGAGTCTTCTCGGCGCCGCGCCCGATGGAACGGCATTGATTCGTGTCCGCGCGCCGGACGCGCCTTTTCTCGCGCTTGCCTCGATCGGATCATTAGTCATGGGCGATCAACAATTTGCCATTATCGCAGGCGTGAAAATAGACCAACGTTTTCTTGCGGGGCTCGCACGTGACGCGGACCTCACTGTTGATCTTGTTTACGAGGGCGGTGTGCTGCAGTCTTCCGGCGAAAGCGATCCGGCCACAATACAAGAAAAACGCGAATCCGGATCGGCGCGAAGCGATTCCTTGATTGATCGAACGGTCGCGAGCGCGCTCGTCCGGGATGTGAAGATCGCATTCATCGATCCCTCCCAGAAAGATGCGAGGGAAGCTGCTTTTCGTGTCAGCCATGATCTCGCGGAGCTGAATTCGCTTCGCCGGAGTATCGATCGGTGGTTTCTGATCGCCGTTGTCTTGACCGCCATTCCTCGCCGTCATTCTCGTGGCCTGGACCGCGGCGAGAATCAGCCGCCCGATCGCTGAACTTGCCGATAAGACATCGCGCGTCGATCTCGACCGGCTGGATGTTGATTTTAAATCAAAACGCAAAGATGAAATAGGCACACTCACCCGGGTGCTCGGCGCCATGACAACGAGGATCCGCGCGAGCGCCACGCATATCAAAGACGCCGAACGCCGCGCCACACTCGGCGAAATGGCCCGGCAGGTCAACCACGATATCAAGAACGGTCTCACTCCGATCCGGAATGTATTTCGTCACCTGACGCAAATGGCATCGGACGATCCCGGCAGGATGCCCGGAGTTTTTAAGGATCGGGAGGACACAATCGAGTCGAGCATTTCATATCTCGAAACGCTCGCGACAAATTATGCACGGATCTCTCCGCGAAGTGAACGACGGCCCTGCGACATAAATGAAATCGCTGGGAACGTTGTTGCCAGTCTCAAGGGTCCGGGCGACGCGTTCGAACTCGACGTCAAACCCGGCGACCTCGGACGCGGCACTGTTCTTGGCGATCCGTTGTCACTCAGGCGAATTCTCGAGAATATAATCGACAACGCGATCGATAGTCTTGGGGGCGACGGTGGCACCGTCGTAGTAACAACCGCGCGCGCGGCACGCGAAGGCGACGAAATCATTCGTGTCACGGTCACCGACTCTGGATCGGGAATGTCCACCGACCAGGTGTCACGGATCTTCGATGACTTTTATACGACAAAGGAAAAGGGCACCGGCCTGGGGTTGTCGATCGTGCGCCGCCTTGTCATGGATCTCGGCGGCACAATCGACGTCACAAGCGAGGTTGGACAAGGAAGCCGTTTCCAAATCGACCTGCCCCTCGCACCCCCGATGTAGGCGCGGGCACAGGAAGGAATTATTGCATGGCACTCGTATTGATCGTTGATGATGTCAAAACGCTCGCCGAACAGTACGCGTACGATCTCAAGCGCGTCGGCGGGCACAACACCATCGTCGCCACCGGCGGCGAAGCGGCTCTCGACGCCATCGCGAGCGAGGCCGTCGACTGCGTGATCCTCGATCTCGAAATGCCTGACATCGACGGCTTCGAAGTGCTCCGAAGAATCAAAAAACAAAACCTCGATGTGCCCGTCATCGTCTACACGGGCACCGGCGACTTCGAGCGCTGTGTCAAAGCGATCAAGCTCGGCGCGTACAGCTTTATCGACAAATCCGAATCCATGGAACGCGTCGCTCAGGAAGTCGAAAACGTCCTCGAACGTGCGCTGCTCGCGATGGAGATCCAGGCGCTCAAACGCGATCTCGGAGAGGACACACCGCTCGTTGGTTCGAGTCCCGCCATGCAAAAACTCAAAGAACAGATTGGCCGCGTTGCGCCGATTCCGAGTCCCGTCCTCATCACGGGCGAAACGGGAACGGGCAAGGAAATCGTAGCGCGCGAACTCCACCGTGTCGGCTTTGGTGACAAAAAGCCGTTCGTTGCGATAAACAGCGCCGCACTGCCTGAGAACCTCGTCGAAAGCGAACTATTCGGGCACGAACGCGGGGCGTTCACGGGCGCCAACCAGATGCGGCGGGGTGCTTTCGAACGCGCCGGCGGCGGGACGTTATTCCTCGATGAGATTGGGGAACTGCCGCTTGCCGGGCAGGCCAAGCTGCTTCGTGTTCTCGAGCAGCGAGAAGTCACCCGCGTCGGCGGAGAGCGGACGTTTCAGGTCGACGCGCGTGTCGTCGCCGCAACAAACCGCGACCTCGAAAAAGAAGTCGAAGGCGGGCGGTTCCGGCAGGATCTCTTTTACCGTTTGAATGTTCACATCGTCCACGTGCCTCCTCTTCGTGACCGGCGCTCCGACGTCGCGCAACTCACCGATCATTTTCTCACATCGATTTGTTCGCGTTATGGAATCAAGAAGAAGCGGATTCAAGCCGAAGCCGCGGAGATTCTGGCCGCTTATGACTGGAGACGAAACAACGTCCGCGAATTGAGAAACATCATCGAACGAATGGTCATCGCAACCGACGGCGCGATGATCGGAACCGGTGAAGTCCCGCACGAAATTCGCCGCGCCGAAACACAAAGCGACGCGGTCGAAGCCCAGACTTTTCAGGAGCTCAAGACCGACGCCGAGCGGCGCATCGTCACGGCGGCGCTCGCACGAAACGAGTGGAATATCACGCAGACGGCAAAAGCGCTCGGCCTGGCCGACCACGCGAGCCTTCTGAAAATCATGCGCCGCCACGACATCAAGCGCTCTTAGACGCTGTGTCCAATTGGACACATATTCGCGTCCCAACAAACGTGTCCACATGGACACATCTTCCTCCCTTCTATCCTTTTCAATCAGCAACACCGCCGCCCTATCTGATTAATCTATACTGACTTATGTTTTGGGCTCGAATGTGTATCCTTTCGGTCCTCCAGCTTGCCATATACTATAGGCACGCGGCGCGGCACGGGTCCTGTCATCGGTCACCCCAGGCGTGCTCGCTAACGCTTCGTGCGGATCGCTGATTCGCCGATAGCAGCACCGGTCACGAAACGACCACTCGGTCGTCGACAAAAGCGCCGTGCACGCCACCCGCACTCCGCGACGCTGCGCCGCCTCGGGGGCCCCACCGATGCCACCCGCGCCTGGCGCCGAAGGCGTCTGTCGATCCGAGCACGTGCCACAGGACAGGTACTTGAAAGGAGGCTCATCATGATGAGCGCATTGCAGAAACGAAGTGTATTGATACTGGGAGCGGCGGCCGTTGCCATGGCCCTCGTCTTCATCGCCGTATATGACTGGACCGGTGACGAGAACACGTCACCCCAAGACGTCGCATTGTTGACGACGGAGCGTTCCACTCCGTCACTGCCGGCGACTGTCGATCTCGAGGACGAACTAGTCGCGAGTGTCGCGCAGGATGAACGCGAAGACACCATGGTCGCCAAATTCGAACCACCGCGTGAAGTGACCTACGAAGAGGCTGAGACGGCCTACCGTGAGCGGCGTTACGAAGACGCGACCGAACTTTTCACCGCGTATACACATCATAAGGGCGAGAATCCGTGGGGACACTACATGCTCGGGCTCTCCGCATGGAAATCCGGTGACTATGAAGTGGCCGAAAAGGCATTCGAGCGCGCGCTCGAACTCGATCCTGATCACGTCAAGAGCAACCTCAACTTGAGCCGCGTGCTTCTCGACAGGGGCCGCCCGATGGACGCTCTCGACAGAATCAATGACGCGCTCTCCGTCGATCCCGAATCGAACGCCGCGTACCGTCTCAAGGGCCGCATGTTCCGCCAGGTTCGCCAAAACCCGCAGGCCGTCGAAGCATATCGGCGCGCGATTCAGATCGACGACCAGGACGCCTGGTCAATGAACAACCTCGGAATGATCTATCTCCAGGAAGAAATGTACGACAAGGCGCTTCCACCACTCGCCCGCGCTGTTGAACTCAAGGGCGACGTCGCGATGTTCCGCAACAACCTGGGGATGGCGCTGGAACTCACCGGCCGTTACCGCGCCGCCGAAGATGTCTATCGGATCGCCGTCGATGCCGACGAATCGAATTTCAAAGCGGCCGCCAATCTGAGTCGTATCGAACTCGTTCTCGAAGAGTTCGATGTCGAAGCGGTTGACCTCGCCGTTCTGTCGCAGCGGTTTGTCGATGAGATCTCCACATGGGAGAAGATCGAAGTCACCAGCGCTCCGTCCGTAACCGACGAACCGTAGACCACGGTTGACGACAAGAAGAGGCCCCGCCGGCTTCAAAACCGCCGGGGCCTCTTTTCGATATCGGCGCACTCGGCTATTTGAATTCACCGCCCGTAACCGTTTTCAAGATAATTCCATAGCGGCCCACCACCCATCCCTTATCCGGCGAGACGAAACACACTTCCTGGAAATTATTGATCGTTCCTGAGAACTGAGGGTCCCACGTCGCCCCCCCATTTTCGGTCTTTAGAATCAGGCCACCCGCCCCGGCAATCCAACCTGTGTTGGCGTCGACAAAGGTCACGCCGAGGAGATCGATGTCACCTCCACTGAACTGCGGGACCCAGGTATTCCCGCCATCGTCCGAACGAAGAAGTGCTCCCCTGTCTCCGACGACCCAGCCGGTTCTCTCGTCGGCAAACCAGACATCGTAGAGATGTTTGTAAGTCCCCGACTTGTGGACGACCCAGTCCTCTCCGCCGTTTACCGTGGTGAGAACCCTTCCGCCGATGCCGACAATCCAACCAACATTTCGGTCGACAAAGTAAACGCCATTGGGTTTCCAGTTTGACCCTGTTTCAATGGGAGTCCATTCCTCCCCGCCATCGATTGTCTTCAGAATCACCTGTGCGGTAGCGGAACCCGTCCACAATCCGCCAATCACCCATCCAAAATCATCGTCCAGGAACCAGACCTCGACGAGGTTGAGATCGGTTCCGCTGTCCTGCCCGGTCCACGTAACACCCCCATCCGATGTTGAGGCGATATAACCTTCGGCGCCGGCCACCCATCCCGTCTGAGTCCCGACGAAATACACGTCGTTGAGATCGATTGTCGTCCCACTCGTGAGCGGGAGCCATTCCGAACCGCCGTCGGTTGTGGAGAGTATCAGGCCGCCGTCTCCAACCGCCCACGCGTGGGTCTCGCTCGCGGCGCACACTCCACGCAGATCATCCTCCTCCCCGTTCTTCCGGGTTTCCCAGGCTTCACCCGCATTCTGCGTGGTCAAAATTTCTCCCGACACGCCCACGATCCACCCTGCGTCGCCCGTCATGTCGATTTCATAAAAGTCTTCACCTGATTCGGTGGCCCGCGACGTCCACGTATCGCCGCCGTCCACCGTTTGGAGTATCAAGCCCGCCACCCCACACACCCATCCCATCGTTGTGTCCGCGAAATCCACCCCGGTCAATTCGGTCGACGTCTCGCTATCTTGCGCCGTCCATTCGCCGCCGCCGTCCACCGTACTCAGAATGTCTCCGCCGGTACCGACGACCCAGCCTTTGTTCTTGTCAACGAATGCCACGGCGCGAAACGCGCCCGCCGACCCACCGGCAAAACCGCCCGTCCAGGTATCGCCGCCGTTCGTCGTTTTGAAAACCGAGCCGTTGTCACCAGCGACCCAGCCTGTCTGGGTATCCACAAAAACAACATCGTGGAGATTGGAAACCGTCACGCTCGGCAAAAGCGCCCACGTCTCCCCTCCGTCGGGCGTCTCGAGAATGGCGCCTCGATTGCCGACCGCCCAACCGGTCAGCGCGTCTGCAAAAAAGACGGCATTGAGTCTGATCGTGGGAAAACTCGTCTGATCCGACCAGGACGTTCCGCCGTTTGTCGTACAAAGAATCGTTCCGGCGTCTCCCACAACCCACCCCCGATTGGCGTCCATAAAATACACACCAAAAAGATCTCTGGGAGTTCCAGTCACGAGCGACCGCCATGTGTCGCCCCCATCCATCGTCATAATGACGGTACCGATATCCCCTACCGCCACGACAGCATCGGCGGAAATTGCGCAAACATCGCGGAGTGTGTTTTGTTGCGGAAGCGGGTTTTGCCAGAACCAGCCGGAGAGCCCGGGCTTAGTGGCTGCACCCTCCTGTGGACGGACGCCGTCATCGCTGCAAGACGTCGTCATGAGCACCAGCAAGAGTGCGAGGCGAAGTGAGTTCAGAAACGTGCGCGTTCTTCCTTGCATTGTTGCCCTAACGAAAGGAGATGGCGTGGGGAGTGAAAGTCGAAACAGGTGCAAGGCGACGGATGTGATTTCTATAAAGAGTATATCAAATCGAGTTGAAATTTCCCATCGCAGCGGGGGACCTGGCGGGCGTCCGCGGGGAATCACGGGTGATGGTGGACACTTTTTGCCAGACCAAAGGGGGCGCGGGACAACGCCCCCCGGACTGAAGTGAATCCTGACGGGTCATGCAGGCAACATTCCACACATCCGTTGCGGGACGGCGTGTCGGCAATTTTTGTCTGACGTGCCGGTTCGACGCGCCGGCCGTGTATCTGACGAGTTACTTGGGATACAGCCTGCGAGGCAAATTGACTATATCGGTACCGGAGTTCAGTTCAACGGTACAGAAGTCGTCCAGGTAAGCGGTTCCTCCCTTGACCCGGACCTCGACGGTACTGGGTCCCCGCGCGTCGACGGTGAGCGCAAAACACCCGTTCGACTGTGCTCTGGAGCTGCCTTTGTCGACATGTTCGCCAATATGGTCCCGCACCGTGTATTCGATCTTCCACCGTCCCGGCCCGAAAAGGGACGCGAGCTTGTTGCGTGCGTTTTTGAGCCGATTCGGATGAACCTGGCCACGAATAATTACCAACTTGAAACTCCTTTCCCGCGGCATGTGACGCTTAAAGATTCGGCGTTTGATCGGGGACCTTTACCCCGGCCAAATTAGCGACCGATCCCGATTTCGCTTAACATCAATATTAAAAAGTGGGCTTGCCGTTGAAATACAACTGCAAGACCCCTGCCGGGCGCTGGCTCGCCCGGGGTAAACTTCGTAATGTGTTTATGTTAAAGGGATTACTCGCCGTGATGAGGAACCATACGCAAGCCTGTGACATCGAATTCTGGGGGAATTCCCCAAAAAGGTTGGAGCCCGTTTGTAAACTTCGCGCAGAAAGTCAGGCTTCGCCGGGTGGAGTGGCGACACAGCTCCGGAAACATTGACGCGGGATCCGCCGTATATACAGTTGTACGGCCTTCTACCCCACCAGAGATATGCTATAATTATTTGGTACGCGTCCGACTCCAACAAGGGCAGAGACAACGATGAGAAATCCATGCGGCTCTCTTTTTCTCCTCGTCCTCGCAACATTCGTAGCTTTGACCTCGCTTACCATCTCAAACTGCGGCGGCGACGACGACGGGCCACCTGTAAACGGCGTTGTTGTGAACCCACAACCCGACTCCATCCCACCCTCAACGGTCGCCAATCTCCGCACCAACACGCACACCTACCAGTCCATGGCGCTGGTCTGGACCGCGCCCGGGGATGACGCACACGAGGGGACCGCGGATAGTTACGACATTCGGTATTCACAGAACCCGATTATCAATGACGAATGGGATTTGGCGACCTCTATCGACCCCAATCTGATACCCACGCCCAGGCCCGCGGGCAGTATCGAGACGATTGTGATCCTCGGTCTCGAATCCAACACGAAGTATCACTTCGCGCTCAAGACGTCCGACGAGGAAGGCAATGAATCCGCCCTGTCCAACTGTTGTGACGGCACAACTCAGATGGAGGAATTCGCGCCGGCGCCCATCTCGGACCTCTACGCCGAGGCTCCGAATGACACATCGTTCGTGCTGGTGTGGACGGCGACGGGCGACGACTTCTATTCGGGCACGGCCAGCCGTTATGAGATCCGTTACTCGATTCGACCCATTGAAAACGAGACCCAATGGAATAGCGCCGTACCGATTCCCAACTCGATGGCGCCAAAGCCATCGGGCGAAGCGGAATCTTTTGTTGTGACGGGGTTGTACAACCAGAACTTCTTTTTCGCAATGAAGGTCGCCGACGAGTTAGACAACTGGTCGGAATTGTCAAACCTCACCGCCGGCCTGAAATTCGGAGAGATTCTCTGGGCGTTCCCCGCCAGTGTCGGTGTTGGGGAAACGATGTATGTGCTATTCAGAGGTTCCGAGACGGCTGTCACTCGAATCAGCCTTCAGGAAACATTCTGGTGGTGGGAAGACGTGACATGCGGCGACCGCGTGGTGGACGACCTGTTCCAGAATTCTCTGCCGGGGAAGAACCGCTTGATTCGGTACAAATTTTGGGATGACGTGAACGAGGAGTATTTCCCAACCGGCAGCTACTACATGTCGATTTGTTACGGACCCTATATGATGGAATACAAGTACGTAAGTTTGTACTAGAAATCCGGCCGTTGCGTCGAGGGCCGATCGAGTCAGTAGTCGCCCGGCGGCATTGCCGCCATCGGATCCTCGGCGGTCTTGATATCATCGGCGGGAAGCGACCTCGCCGCCTTTTCTACTTTCACCGGATCAAACGTGTAAATATCGAGTTCGGTGCCCAGGCGTGCCGCGACCAGTTTTTTGATCGCCATGGGTTCTCCAACGAGACGGTTTTTTGCCTTCCGCCCCATTGTTTTGATCGCCCTCTCCACCTTCAGAGCAGTCCCAACCGCGTCGTACAGCCGCCAACACTGGGCGATTCGCACGGGCTTATGGGTGCGCGTGTACTTCACATTGGCCGTGCCATCGACGTGCTGTCTGAAACGACGGGTAAGATTGGTCGAGTAGCCCGTATAGTACGCGCCGTTTTCACACTCGAGCATGTAAATCCAAAAGAAGGGAGGATGTTTTCTTTTTTGTGTCATGATGTTTAATTCAGTATATCGCCCGCTCGCCCGGCTCGGCGAACATCATTCTACTGCGCGGGCGGCTCTCCTAAACCCTTTCGTACCGCCGAGGCAATTCGAAAACCGACTTCGGTCTCCTCATCGACCACGACCTCTGCTCCCGCACGTATCAAATCCGGAACATATCGGTGATATCGTGAGCGTGCGACGACAAATGCATTGCCACCCGCCCCACGCACTTGTGCAGTTATCTGCCTTGCGGTAACCGGGTCGGGCACCGTCACGGCAATGGCTTTCGCAGACGCCACTCCCACGCGCTCCAGCAGCTCCCAACGTGTCGCGTCGCCAACCACCAGCGGAATGCCTAGCGCCGAGGCTTCTGCGGCCGGTCTCGGATTCAGCTCGATCACCACGAGAGGGTGGTTTTCTTTCAACAACTCTTCTGCAACCTGTCTGCCCGCCGGGCCGAAGCCGACGATCACGATGTGGTTTCGGCGCGGGGGTTCGCCATGATCGGCCCGTTGGTTTTCGCCAGGATCACGCCGGGCACCCTTGAGTCTGACGCTTGTCACAACTCGGGCGATCCTGGGAGCGGCCGCGACCAGATACGGCGTGACCATGAGAGTCGTGACGGCCACCGTAGTCATCAGTTCGAACAGGCCGCGGCTGATCACACCGCCATTGCGCGCGACGGCGGCTATCATAAATGAAAATTCGCCAACCTGTGCAAGACAAAAACCCGTGGCGATGGAATATCCGAGTGACACGCGAAACAAACGACCCGCAGCGGCCGTCACAATGATTTTTCCTAAAATGACTGCCGCCATCACGGCGGTTACCGTGACCCAGTGCTCCAGTGCCCAAACGGGATTTATCAAAGCCCCTATCGAGCTGAAGAACAGGGTCACAAAAAGAGTTTTCAAGGGGGTAATGTCTGATCGTATTTGCGTGGCAAACGGTGATTCGGCGAGCATGACGCCAGCGACGAACGCACCAAGCACCGGGGAAATTCCCAGCGCGTGGGCAGCCCATGCGCTTCCAATGGCAGCGACCATGGTTAGTAATGCCGGTAGGTCACGGTTTCTCGTCGCCTCTCTGGACCGAAATAGTCTCGGCACGATGTGAATTAGCAGCAGATATAGAGTCCCCGTGAGAAGCAGTGCCGCACCGATCGCTCGAGCCACCGCCCAAAGGATCTGGGAAACAGTCCCGTCTCCCCCAAGAACTGATACGGCAAGGACGATCGGGACGACCGCAATATCCTGGAACAGCAAGATTCCCAGGGTATTTCGACCGTAGACGCTGTCGATTTCCGCGCGGTCCGCGAGCAGCCGTATCACGACGGCCGTGCTGCTCAATGCAATGATGCTGCCAACAACAAAGGCCGGTCTCGCGTCCAGGCCGATCATCACCGCGGCAACGGTTGCCAGAAACGTTGTTACGATGACTTGAAAGGCGCCCCCACCCAAAGCGACTGCGCCGAGGCTTCTCAGTCGCCGCCACGAGAACTCCAACCCAATCACGAAGAGCAATAGAGCAACGCCAAGCTCCGTGAGCGCTTGCAAGGCCTCGTGGTTCGGGATCAGGTCGAGCGCATGGGGGCCGACCAACGTGCCGGCGAGCAGATAGCCGAGTATTGCGTTCTGCTTGAAGCGCTCGAACACACCTCCCAGGACCAGGGCGGCGGCGAGTATGATCAAGACATCAAGCAATGCGGTCCAGACGTTCATCACCAAAACCATACATAGGTTAAAGCTATGTATCAAGCTAATTTATGAATGACATCAATGTGTCTATTTGGAGAATATCAAGCAACAGGTAAACAATCGCAGATTGGGAGGGCTGCCGCCGAAGCAACAACGCAAGAAAGGAATGTAACGATGCGAGAGGACAAGAGGACAATCAGGCTCATCCTGCTCCAGCTGATCAATGCCGGTTTCTCAAAGGGATCTGGTCAGTTGCGCCGCCTTGAGCTCAACGAGCAGCAAATCATCTTCTGTCGGGCGCTCACGAATGTCCCCGAGCCTTCCCTTTGTGCTGCCCTCGTCCCACCCGTTGAACTGAGCAACTTCGTACCATTCGTCTTTCACATCGAATCCAAAATGCTCCAAAAACTGGCGGATATATTTTCCGACTGGGAGCGCTTCATTGATCCCGCAGTGCGGCCCCGAGTACGTGCAAAACACAACCGCGTTTTTGTTGATGAGTTTGGGCGAAGCCAGCATGACTTCTCGTTCTTCGCGATACCGGATGTCGTTCGCTTCGATGAAATCAAAAACTTTCTTTGGCGGCAGGGCGTGAATCACCGGGGAGCCGATACAGACCAGATCGTAATCGTATAGATCGGTGCCCTTCGCTTCCTCAACGGTTTCGAGCGTAGCCGACCATCCCGCTCTTTCGATCCCCCTTTTGATAGCCAACGCCACCTTCTCCGTGTTGCCGGTATCAGAATGATAAATGATGAGCGCGTTGTCCATCCGCATTACCTCCGATGCGATCAACCTGGCCTTGAAGAATCTGCGCTGCCATACCCGCAGCTGTCGCGGGCTATGCACTCGCACCGCGATTTCCAGGAATCTTCTGACTATCATTTCTTTGAAAGACATCCGTCAAATCCTGCTCACATACCCTCTATCATGCTCAGATGTAACACCTTAGCACAATTCGGGACGGCCTATCAAAACACATGAATTGGAGACATAAACTTCGGAAGGGATACAAGGCCCGTGCCAAAAAGACACGGGCCAGCACGAATCGCCTGTCGAAAAGGAGGAGGGAATTAGTGCTTGGCGTCGTAGGCGGCTCTCGCCTCGGCCCACCAGTCGGGTTCGGGACCCTCTCCCGAAACAAACGTCCCCAGGTATTCCACGTAGCCCGATATCTCCCGGACCTTGAAATACCAAAACTGGTTGTAGATACAACCGGCCGGGCAATCACCCCACCCGTATCGGAACAGGTAGCTGATTCCACCATCAATCAACCATGGATAATTGTCAGCCTGGTTGCTCCATGTACCATTGGGTTCGGCCATGAGTAGTGACGGTACCTGGCCGTATTCTTCTGCCAGGCGTTCGGGGTGAAGGCGGCCTTCGAAAATCAGATGCATCCACCCGATGAAATCAATAAGGTGCGTGTCGATCTCGGCAACACGATAGTAGGTATTCAAAGAATCGAGATCGTGGTACTCGCCGCGTCTCAATTCGGCAATGGCGTCATCCGTGAGCTTGAGCAGGAGTTCACCCGGCATCCAGGGTGACACAAAGGTCACCTGGTTGAGTTCGGGGATGCTGTCCGCATAAGCGCCCCGGATTCGCGAGTAACCACTGAAGAGTTCTTCATAGAGATCCGTCGGCGCCACCAGATCACCGGAGAGCCACAACGCGGCGGCTTCCGCCTCGGGATTATCCCGGGGCGTCAGATCAAAAATGGAACTTACTTGCTTCGAAGGGCTTGTTGAAGAATCACAGCCGATGGTGATCCAAATGCAGGGGATGAGGATCGCCGCCAGGATAACCGAGGCAGCACGTCGGTGTTGCATATTATCACCACCTGTCTGGGTTGTCAGGGATCATGCAGGCATTGACAGTATAGCACGGCGACGGGGCACAAACCAGCATGGAGCGGGATCGAAAAGAAGAACGGGACCCGCACCTGGCGGATCCCGTTTGAAGATGTTCAAGGCTGATGGCCTCTAGCGACGTCTGAAACCGCCACCACCGCCGCCACCACCGCCTTGTTTTTTGGGGCGCGCTTCGTTCACGTTCAAAGCACGACCGTCAACTTCGCGACCATTGACCGCTTCGATCGCGGCAGCCCCCGCCGAGGCATCGGACATTGTCACAAAGCCAAACCCACGCGAACGACCCGTTTCGCGATCCTCGACGATCGTTACCTCTTCAATCGTACCGAACTCTTCGAACACGGTACGAAGCGAGTCTTCCGTTGTAGAAAACGAAAGATTTCCCACGTAGATCTTCATCGAAACCTCCATACGTGTTATGTCCACGAGGCTTCAACGCTACGTGGGCACTCACGGTCGAAAAAACATACCAACAGGCGAATCGAACCGGTCCGGGACCGGTCGACGATATTATACCGCAAGAAAAACCCGAAATCGAGAAATTATTGCCCGTCGCGATGCGTACAGCTCCAACGACGGAGCCGGTTGAATCTCAAACCCGCGTCTAATCAATTGTAAATAAAAAACTTTACACCCCACATGCTCAACTGCCGGGCGCGGGTGGCGGCTCGCGTTCTTGGTTGTTGAAGCCTCAGAGCATGAGAACCCGCGCCCGACACGAGAAGCACTGGTGGTTGGTGTCGATTGGGAGGTCATGGTACAATACGTACCGGCAATTTTCGAGTATCCATCCAGCCCAGGAGGAACACATGAAGCAGCGGACGCCATTCCCGCCCGTGTTTTGGGTGGCGAACCTCATCGAGGTTCTCGAGCGGTTTTCGTATTACGGCATCTACTTCGGCTTCGGGATTTACATGGAGTACCTTGGATACACCCGGGCTCAGCTCGGCATCGTCCAAAGTCTCTTCCTATTGATTTCATACACCGTCCCCTTGATCTCGGGGACCTTCGCGGATCGTTATGGATTCAAAAAAGTTCTCATCGTGTCATACCTGGCATATCTGCCCTCGATCCTGCTTTTGATTGTAACGAAATCGTTTTCGGGGATCGCGCTGACGATGCTCAGCATCGGGCTCGCCGCGGGCATCTTCAAACCACTTGTCTCCGGCACCGTCAGGGCGGTAACCAACTCGTCGAACAAGACCCTGGGGTTTGGGATTTTCTATGCCATGGTAAACGTCGGCGGGTCGTTTGGTCCCATCGTTGCCGGCAAACTTAGGGCTATTTCCTGGAACTACGCATTTATCGCCGCCGGGATTTCAATCGCTTTCATGCTTCTCGTTACGATCTTTTTCTACAAAGAACCCGAACGTGAAATCGAGGGAGCGAGCCTGGGAGAAAAGTTCAGAGACATTGGCGTTGCCCTGTCAGATATCAAGTTTTCCGCGTTTCTCATTATTCTGGGTTTGTTTTTCTGGCTTCCGTTCTGGGCGTTTTTTAACCTGTGCGCCATCTACGTGGATCGAAACATCGACACGGCGCAGCTCTACATGAATATCCAGGCGGTATTCGGGACGGGGTTCGCGAATTTCTTTTCACACGAAGGAGAAGACGGCGTGCGCCGTGTTCTTGGCGAAACTATTTCGCACACCGGATACATCATCATGATCATCCAGGTCTTCATCTCGAGAGGTTTTGAGAAACTTCCGGCGATTCCTTCTTTTCTCGTTGGACTTTTGGTCGCCGCCATCGGTTTTATGATTTTGGGATTCGCCAATGTTTCTTCCGCCGCCTTTGTCTTCCTCGGAATATTCTTCTTTGCCGTCGGGGAGATGATCGCCTCGCCGCGAATCCAGGAATACATCACCTGGATCGCGCCCAAAGAAAAAGCCGGACTGTATATGGGAACGAACTTTCTGGCGGTGGGGATTGGCGGCGCGACAAGCGGCGTTCTTTACACGTCGCTCTACGGTTACTTTGGAGACATGGGCAAGCCGGAGTATGTCTGGTACACCCTGGCGGCGCACCTCGTTCTTGCCATCTTTATTATGATCGCTTTCCAGAAGGTGGCGGGAGGCTTCAAAGAACAAGAGGAGTAATCAAGTTACGCGCTAATCCCATGCATGGGGTCGAGATTGTTGTCTGGAACTAAACTGGGATTATCAATCCGGGGACCATGGGCGGTAGATCGGAGCCACATATTTTATTGGCTCCACGCGTGACAGGAAAGAATCGAAAATCTCTCCTTCGATCTCGCCGGTCGAAGTGCACTCCCACCATCCACCGACGCGCTCGTCTCCCCGCGACGATACGTATACGTAGCGCCCGCGGATTTCTGCTTGAATCCGAATTCGGGTCACGATCTCGTTGACCGGCGATACCTGAACCCGAAGCTTGCACGCCATCGCGTCAACCCGGGTTCGGGAATCCAGATAGTTCCGGCACGCGTACCTGTCCCGGTTGGTGCCGATATCCGTCAACTCCGTCGTGATTGTCCCGGATGTTTGCGAATCGTATTCGATAGGCCACTCGTAATCTTCGAGCGCGTAGAGGATGTTGAACCACGCATCTTCATATGAAATCTCAATATCAACGTAGAACACCTCATCGTACAAAAAAGTGTAGCCATGGTCGGTTAGGACGTTGTCCGGGTTGGCGGATTTCGAACATGACGAGGCGACAATCAGGACGAGAAGTATGCGGGCAATCCGGTTCATTAAACTCTCTTTGCGCGGCGACCGAAGTCGTTCATTTCTCCAAATATAACACGCCTTCTGAGTGGAATCCACACCGCGACGGACTTTCCCGCGAATCCCCCAATCGCTCAATTTGGCCGCCATCGGCCTCCCCGGATACAGTTTGGCTCACGGCTTGCGTGCGATATTATAGAACACAATAACCCGGAGGCCATGGAATGAACCGGCTGTATTTGATTTCAATATTTGTAGTTGCGCTGGTTGTCGTCGGATGCGATGAGGAGCCCGCGCAGTATGCGCCGCTGGCGCCAACCCTGCCCAATGAGGTGATGGACGCGTCGCGGGTCGTGTTGCCTGAGGATAGCGACGTTGAGAAACTCGAGCTTCCTATGTCCCTCAAAGAGAAGGTCCTCGAGAACTGTCTCATCGTCCAGGCCGCCGTCGAGGAGTTTGCCGCCGCCAACGGCGGATACTACCCTTACGATTCGGCGCAAAGGACGCCTGCTGGCGATACGTTTATCGATCTGCTCCCCGAAGGGATGCTCCTCGAGAATCCCGTTTATCTGTGTCGCATCGAGCCCGTCAACGGCGCCGCATGTGTGCCCGGTCAAACGGGATATGTGTACGCGGTCAATACCGAGGGCAAGGTGACGGGATACCTCATAAACGGATACGGGATGAAGGGCGAAATCGTCCAACTGTACAAAGATCCAAACGGCGACTAGGCCCGACTCGCTCCAATCATGAGAACGCAAGACGCACGCCCCCCGTGGGCGTGCGTCTTGACATTTGCCAAGAAATGTTGTAAACTTGCCGCCTGACAATTGGAAAAGTCGCTTTGATTGCAGCGCGCCCTCAAGGAGCGGACCTACCTACACTGCTACCGCCTTAGTGCACCGATCGTTTTCGTTCACATCCGCTAATAACAGCTGACGAGTGTCGTACTGCGTACGCCCACTGTCATTCGTTGGTGGTGTCTCACCGAGGAGGGACTCATGCATCGAACTCCCCGCCGGCGACCGGGATTCGCCATTGGGTTGATTGTTATTCTCCTGTGCACATCTATTGCTTCCACAACCTTCGCGGAGAAACTGTCGTTTCTGATCCAACTCCCCAGAGAAAACGTAACCGTCCTGACCGACGCCGGTGTGGCGACGATTCAGGTCTCGGCCGCCGGTTACGATCTGTTGGCGGAAGAAGGATCGCCCGAGCTTCCATACCGTATTATCAGTGTGCTTCTCCCGCAGGGGGACACGGTTGAGTCGTTCCGGTTCACGGCCGACGGTCCCGTGCTGACAATGCTCCGCCGTGCCGCAATCGCCCAGGCGGGCCCTATGGTCGCCGAGGATGGCACGGTGGGCCGGGGTGAGCCGCTTGCCGCCGCGTCCGATGCGGGGACGGTTTTCCCCGAAGCGCTCGGGCGCTACCTTGGTACAAGCTATCTCCACGGACGCGCGATCGCTTCGTTTGCCGTCTTTCCGGTTCGTGTCGATTCGGGTGACCTGGTTCTCACCGAGAAGGTGACGGTCGAGATCACGACGACGCTGGCTACGGATGTTCCAGTGGTCCGCGAGCGTTTCCGCGAAGGCTTCCAGAAGAGCGTGGAGTCGATGCTCGAAGCGTTTGTGGTGAACCCGGAGATGAACGGGCGCTACATGTTCGACGAGGTGGCGGTGGAGAAGGAGAAGGGCGGCTTTCAGCCGACGACCTATCCGTCGCTCGAGGGAAGCCCCGTCGATTATCTTGATCGTTACGACCGACGCTTTGGCGGGCGAGTACCAGCGTCTCGCCGACTGGAAAACGACAAAGGGCGTGCCGACGGTGGTGCGGACGGTGGAGTGGATCGAGGCAAATACGCGCAACGGTGTCGATCTCCAGGAGACGATACGGTTCTTTATCCAGGACGCATACGCCAAGTGGGGAATCACATACGTTCTTCTTGGCGGTGACACAGACATCATGCCGCCGAGGTACGCGCTCAGTCGATACCATCTAAACGGCACACAACTCACCGCCGATATGTATTTCGGGTGTCTCGACGGTTCGTGGAACGACACTCACGACAAGTACTGGGGCGAGGGCTTCAAACTCGTCCCATATGACAACCCCGATCTCTACGCGGAAGTCTACAACGGCCGCATAGCGCGGTCCGACCTCGCCGACGTCTCGCTCATGATCGACAAGATCATCGATTATGAGACGCCATGCGATGCGGACTACCTCAATCGATATATGTTTCTTGCCGAAGTTCTCTTCCCACTCGAGTGGCCGGACTTGCCTCTGAGCCTAAACGGCGCCGACTTCGCCGAGTTCATCTATGCGACGAGTCTCCAGGGCAAACCGATCGATATTATAAAGATGTATGAGACCGATTGGCTCTTCACAAACGCGGTGCCCGAAACAAAACAGGCCGCCCTCGACTCCATGGACGTCGGGTTCAATCATGTCAATCATATCGGCCATGGTTTCCGGTTTACGATGTCCACGGCCAACGCCAGCGTCGAGAACTCCGACGTCGATTTGTTGACGAACGGCTGCCGGTTGACGAATCTCTACATGCTCAACTGCACCGCGGCGGCATATCAGTTCTTCTGTCTTGCCGAACACTTTCTCGCCAACCCCAACGGCGGCGCCGTTTCGGTAATCGGGGCCAACGAGAGCGCCTACCCCAACTCTTCGTCCAATTATATGAACGAGTATTACGAACTCTTGTTCAACGATAACGTCGTCCATATCGGCGAGACCTTCGCCCGTTCACGACTGCCACGAACACCGGTCGCCATCGCCGGGGACAATGTCGATCTGTGGACGCACTATATCTATACGCTCCTCGCCGACCCGGAGATGCCGCTCTATACTGCACAGGCGAAAGACATCGATGTGTTTCACGTGGCGAATGTTGGCCTCGGCACGTCGAGTGTTCTTGTAAATGTCACTTCGGGCGGCGTGCCCGTCGACTCGGCATTTGTTTGTCTCTCCAAGGATAATGACGATTACCAGTATGGTGCGACCAACGCGGTCGGCAACGTCGTCTTCGATTTTACGGCGGAGAGTCCCGGTGAAATCACCGTTGTGGTGACCGGGTTGAACCTCGTCCGCCACCAGGGACACGATCACCGTCGATCCCGTCCGCCGGCGCCTATGTGAACTTCGCGTCGCTCACGGTCGATGACGACCAGAGCGGTGGAACGTTCGGCAATGGCGACGGCATCATCGATGCCGGTGAGACGATCGACTTCACACTCGAACTGACAAACACCGGCGGAACCTCGTCGGGCAACGTGACGGCAAAGTTCCGCTGCGACGACGCTCTGGCGACGGTCCTCGACAGCACGGCAACGTTTGGCGTGATCGGAACGAGTTCAAATGTGGCGGCATCCGACCGGTCCGTGTATTTTTGATGCGGCCATCGTCGATGAACAGTCGGTAGAGTTCGACCTCTCTATCCAGAACAACGGGAGTCCCACATGGGCGGACATGTTCCGCAGGGAAGTCCACGCGCCCGACCTGGCGCTCACGACGTTGCGTATCTACGACGATCCTCCTTACGGGAATGGAAACGGCGTCAACGAAGACAACGAGGAGTTCCTCCTCTTCTATGGTCTGAAAAACTACGGAACGGGAACGGCGTCGGATCTGACGGCCGTCGTGACCGACTTGAGCGGCCAGGTAACCGTACATGACGGGACGGACGCTTACTCGGACATGTTCCCATTTGTCGGCGATGAGAATCTGGCGGGATTCCACCTCGAGGAGACCAATACGAGTGTCGAGAATCTTGTCGAAGTGGCGGTGACCGATCTCTTTGGTCATGTGTACCAGGACACAATCGAATTGAGAGTCCCCGATCCACCCATGGCTCTCGAAATCGATCCAAGTCTCGGGCTCGACCGGCTTCAAGTCGCGTGGACCCACAGCACGACGCCCGACGCCGTACGCTACAACGTGTATCAGCTTCCGACCCCGGCGGGCCATACACAAAAGTTAATGTCGATCCGTCTGGACCACGCCGTCTATCTGGATACGGGTCTGTCCGCCAACACGATCTACTACTATGTCGTCACAACGATCGACTTTTCCGGTAACGAGAGCGTCATATCCGGCGAATTCTCGGCGAGCACCAACCCGCCGCAGATGCCCGGGTTCCCGATCCAGATGAAAACCCAGACAACGAGTTCACCGGTTGTCGGTGATATCGACGGGGACGGTGATCTCGAGATCGTCTGCGGGAACCAGTACGTCTATGCCTGGCATCACGACGGGCTCGAACTCAAGGATGGTGACGGCGATCCGCAAACGTGGGGCGTTCTCACAACCGCGGGCG
The DNA here is from genome assembly GCA_963791045.1 of Candidatus Latescibacterota bacterium. Lineage (GTDB taxonomy): Bacteria > Krumholzibacteriota > Krumholzibacteriia > WVZY01 > WVZY01 > CAWBQK01. The sequence goes on along the minus strand of CAWBQK010000011.1, from coordinate 66,933 downwards.
ATGAGTTCACGGCGCCCATCGCGCTTGCCAACCTCGACAACAAGCCGGGGCTCGACATTATTGCCGCCGACCTCTGGACCGAGATGGTCTACTGCGTCGATTTCAATGGTGACGCGCTTCCCGGGTGGCCGAAACAAGCTGAAGACATGTTCCGGGCGGCCCCAGCGGCGGCCGACCTGAATGGCGATGGGTTCTTCGAGGTCGTAGCCGTTGACGTGCGAGGCGTCATTTACGCATGGAATTCCGACGGCACTGAGTACCGTGACGGTGACGACAACCCGTCGAACGGATGGCGTGTTCTTCAGAACCCCCGTCGTTAGCACCCACTTCGAAACACCGACGATTTGTGATATCGACGGCGACTACAAGGATGAAATTATCCTCGGAACCCGCGCCGATAGTATCTGGGTTCTGAACGAAGACGGATCGTCGGTACCCGGCTTCCCGTTTGCACTGAACAATGATATCGCGGGGAGCATCTGTGCCGGAGACATCGACAACGACGGACACATCGAGCTTCTCGCACAAACAAAGGGTCTCGTTGGTAAAGCGTACCTCATAAACCACGATGGTACGCTGGCCGCCGGTAGTTGGCCGCGAAACGCGAAAATCGCCGACATATTCTTTACACCGTCGCCCGCGCTTGCCGATTTCAATAATGACGGCTATCTGGAATGCGTTCTCTACGCCTGGGATGGGATTGAGACTAAGATCTGGATCTTCAACCACCTTGGCAGCAACTACCCCGGATGGCCGAAGGTCCTTTCGAACGATTTCACCGATAATGCGTCGCTCGCCGTAGCCGATATCAACGGAGACGGAGGACTCGATATCGTCCTCGGCGACGAAACGCGTTATATATACGCGTGGGACATCAACGGGAATATCGCGCCCGGGTTCCCGATCGCCGCGCAGGACGCCGTCCGATCCACTCCCGTCCTGGATGACGTCGATCAGGACGGCGATATCGATATGGTCATCCACAGCTGGGATCAGAACATTTACTTCTTCGACCTGACCGGCACCTATGACGAAAATCTGGCGCCCTGGCCGACCTATCAGGCCAACTCGCACCGGAATGGTTTTTACGGGTTTGAGGTGCCCACGGGTATCGAGGACGATGAATCACCACACGTGTCGACGACCCACGCGGCGCTGCACCAGAACTATCCGAACCCGTTCAACCCGACGACCCGAATCGATTTCGTGGTGCCGCAGGGCGCAACCCAACACGTGTCGCTCGTTGTTTACGATGTGACCGGCGCACGTGTCCGCAATCTTATCGATGGCGACAGGACGCCCGGGCTTCACGATACGGTTTGGGATGGACGCGATATGAGGGGCAACCCGGTAGGATCGGGCGTGTACTTTTACCGCCTGAAAACCGACCAGGCGACACTGACGAAGAAAATGGTCCTGCTGAAGTAATGACCTATCGTAGGCACGGGTGGCATTGGTGGGGCCCCCGTCGCGCGCGGAACGATAGTGAGCACGCGCGGGGTGACCGATGACAGGACCCTAGCGCAGCGTAGTGCGAGCCCAAGGCAGATCGCAGGCGTTGCTACGGACGCAGCCGTGCCGGGTTAGCGAGCACAGAAAAGGCCGCCCTAAAGGGGCGGCCTTTTCCATTTCGTGATGACTCGGCTGATCTACTTTAGAAGAATCAGTCGCTGTGTGATGTACTTGTTTCCGATGAGAAGCCGCACGTAATACACGCCGCTCGCAACCGCGTTTCCGTTCTCGTCGACGGCCCGCCACTGCGTCGTGTACACACCCGGCGAAACAAAATCCTCGGAGAGCACGCTCACCAGGCGGCCGACGACATTGTAAACCTTAACGCTCATCTCGACGGGTTCACGGGACTCGATGCGATTCCCGTTTTCCTGTTCGATGAGTGACGGTATCTCATAATAAATCGTCGTCGCGTCACGGAAAGGGTTGGGCGAACTGCTAAGAAGATCCATTTCCAGCCGGCCCGCGGATTTCCAAAATTCTCTCGCGTCTTCAAATGACATTTGTGAAGCGAAGGCGTTTTCTTCGGGTCTTAAGATCGCTTCGAAGAATTCACCATCATCGAGACGGCCTTTCAATACAATCCGTTCCCCTTTGCGAGCGGCCTTTCTGACCATCTCGCCCCGGAGAACGAGCTGTTCGACACCTGGTTCCGTCTCGACACGCTCCACGGCGCTCGGATCAATTCCACTGAAATAAGAAATCCTGCCGGGAGTAATGGGCTCGGCGCCGAGGTCTTCAATATCAACAGCGACGCGTTTGACACCCTTGTCATCGGTTTCGAACGGCCGGTATGCCCCCCAGACAACCCGCGGGGTCATTGAAACCGGCGGCGGAAGGTACCGGTGAATACCGTCACCGTTGTATGTCTTGAGCGTGTTTATTGCCGCCGATTCGAGATTATTCTTTTCGGCAACCGCAAAAAACGCAAGGTTGACCATGATTTCTTCATCCGGACCCAGCGATCCAACGACTGGAGAGAGCTCGTACACCCAGGCCTTTTCATCGATTCGTGTTTCACCGGACTTCAGAACAGACGCGCCCGGAGCGGCCGTCTCAACCGTGGGCTCAGGGAACTTCCCGAAATCCTCCGATGCGGGATCGTTTAGGCGGTCGAGGAAAATCGTGCTTGGGTTTTCCTCACCGGCAACACATCCCCCCGTCCATGTATCTTTCGCATCTTCAATGCCGGGGAATATAATCATTCCCACATGCGTCCCGTGCAGATCCTCACAAACAAGCGCGCTGGCCCGCGGCGATCCGGGGAGTTGGACCACCCAGTTCGAACAGTAGAACGGTCCTTCTTTTTCAAAGAACGAACCCACTCGTACGTTTTCGAGAGTTTGCGTCCCTGTGTTTCTAATTTTTAAACTCAACATGATCGCGCCGTCGATATTTGGAAGAGCCCACGCGTACGCTTCCTGGTGCACGGCGAGCTGCGGAAGATCATCACCAAACCGCTCCGGCATGTAACACATCGTTATCATCTCGTCGCCGATCGCGGCGAAATCCTCATCGATGGAACCATCATTGTCATTGTCAACGCCATCGAGGGGATCTTCATCCACCCGGCCATCGCCGTCGTCATCCGGATCGGGAGAAGGGGCGCGCAAACCGCCGCGTTTACCCTCGACACATCTGCGGGCGCCGCCCTTGCTTTCACCCATTCTCAGCCCGCCTGCACCTGTATTAATAACTTCGTGGAGGCGACCGTCTGCTTCCGCATAGACAACAAGTCCCGCCGATGAAAATACCGGACGTTCCTCGTTCCAACCGGCGGAAAAATTGACCCATCGGCCATCGCGGGTAAACGTTAAATGAACTTTTCCGGGCCCGAAAACCTCATCGCCGGGCGCAGCAGCAGCCGTCCCGTCAAGAATCGGCTGCCCGGAATCCGCCGCCACGGGAGTGCCGGCCGGCAGCGACAGGGAAAGCGACAGCAAAACCGCCGCAAAAATCACCATTCGCGAAAGCACATGAAACTTCATCAGCAAAATCTTATGGTTGGTTGGCTTTTTCAAATCGCAATCCCACCTTGGAGCATGATCGAGATCATGCCGGTTTGCCGCATATTATCTCGAAAGCATAAAACTCAAGCTTTCGAGCGCGACCGCGAGATTAACGTTTCTCAGTCTGACATTATCGGGCACCGATAGTTGCCTTGGTGCAAAATTTAAGATCCCTTTTACGCCGTGTCTGACGAGAATGTCAGCGACTTCCTGAGCCGCTTCGTCCGGCGTTGCCACCACACCGATGTCCACTGGACTCGCCGCCAGCAATTCTTCTGATTTGTCATAGGGGGAAATCTCCACATCGCGCCACATCTGACCAACACGTTCCGCTTGGGCATCGAAGACGTGCACGAAGTAGAACCCATCGTCACGAAAACCCTGATAGAAAAACAACGCGTTGCCCAGACTTCCCGCGCCAAACAACGCCATCCTCCATTCGCGATTCAAACCGAGGATACCGACAATCGCATTCTTCAAATCCGACACCTGGTAACCCAACCCGCGAGTCCCAAAGTTACCGAAATAGGAGAGGTCTTTTCGGACCTGCGCGGAAGTAACGCCGCAGAGTTCGGCAAGACGCGCCGACGACACGGTCCCGACAGAGCTTCTCTCAAGAGACAACAGTATCCTGTAATATGTCGACATACGCCTGACCGTGAACTCCGAAATTCGTTCGGCCAGACTGCTGTCCGTTTCGAGCGCAAACTCACCCGGATCGGCGGCCTGTGCATCTCCGGGGAGAGGGGTCTCATCTTCAAATCGGTTGTTCAAAACTCGTTTTCCCTTCAAGTTTTAAGTGCCCGTTGGTCACTCTTCATCCTCTTTGACCAGGTGCGCAACATCCATCACCTCATCGCCCTCATCAAGAGCAATCAGCCTCACGCCCTGAGTGGCGCGGCCGATCACATTGAGCTGGGCGATCGGGCAACGGATTACGACGCCTTTCTTTGTAATAATCATGATGTCATCCTGGTCACGGACTTCCTTGATCGCAACGACCTGGCCGTTCCGTTCGGTCGTTCTGATGTTGATGACGCCCTTTCCCCCGCGGTGCTTCGTTGAATAATCTTCGAGCGCCGAGCGTTTGCCGTAGCCGTGCTCGGTCACCGTCAGCAGAGATGCGTCTCTGTGAACAACGGCCATGCCAACAACTTCATCACCCGGGTCGAGTTTGACACCACGGACACCGCCGGCAGTCCGTCCCATCGACCGGACATCGGTCTCTGGGAATCGAATCGCGCGCCCGCCCTTCTTGGCAAGAACGATATCATGATCGCCGTCGGTGATCGCCGCCGCGATAAGTTGATCGTCCTCTTTGAGTGTCATCGACCATATGCCACCGCGCCTCGGGCGGCTGTACAGACTCAGCTGTGTTTTCTTGATCATTCCATTCTTGGTAGCGGTCGCCAGGAATTTGTTTTCATCGAAATCACTAACAGGCACACGTCCCGTAATCCGTTCGCCATTGGACAGGCCAAGAAGATTGACAATCGCCTTGCCTCTCGCCTGCCTCCCGGCAACCGGGATATGGTGGACCTTAAGCCAGTAACACCGGCCCTGGTCCGTGAAGAACAATATGTAGCTGTGTGTCGAAGCGACAAACAGGTGCTCGACAAAATCCTCGTCGCGCATCTTGATGCCGGTTGAACCCCGGCCCCCGCGGCGCTGCTGCTTGTACGAATCGAGCGCGATTCGCTTGATGTACCCGTGGTGACTGATAGTGATCACCATGTCTTCTTCGGTGATCAGATCCTCTTCGTCGAGCACCATGGGGCCCTGATCGACGATTTCAGTGCGGCGATCATCGCCATACTTGTCTTTGATTTCGATGAGTTCGTCTTTGATTATGCTGAGAACGAGCTGCCTGTCGGCGAGGATCGCTTTGTATTCGGCGATCTTTATGAGAAGGGCCTGGTATTCGTCTTCGATCTTCTGGCGTTCCAGGCCGGTGAGACGCTGCAAGCGCATGTCGAGAATGGCCTGAGCCTGCCTCTCCGACAAACCGAACTGTTCCATAAGCCCCGTCCGCGCCGTATCCGGAGTATCGGACGCCTTGATAAGAGCGACTATCTCGTCGATGTGATCGAGCGCGATCCGGAAACCTTCGAGGATATGGGCGCGCTCTTCCGCCTTTCTGAGATCGTAACGCGTGCGGCGAACGATGACATCCTCACGATGTTCGAGGTAACAGTTCATCATCTGGCGCAGCGTGAGGATCTGCGGACGGTTGTCGACCAGAGCCAGCGAGATAATTCCAAACGTCACCTGCATCTGCGTATGCTTGAAAAGCTGATTCTCGACAACTCGGGGGTCGGCGTCGCGCTTGAGAATGATGACGACGCGCATACCTTGCCGGTCGGACTCGTCACGAATGTCGCCGATTCCATCGAGCGTGCCGACCTTCACGAGTTCGGCGATCCGCTCAATGAGACCCGCCTTGTTCACCTGATATGGAAGCTCGGTAATGATGATTGCTTCGCGGCCGTTCTTGAGTGTCTCGAGCCCCGTCCGCGCCCTTACGATGATGCGGCCCTTTCCTGTTTTGTAGGCCTGCTCTATTCCGAGTCTCCCAAGGATGATTCCAGCCGTAGGGAAATCCGGCCCGTGGACATGCGAAAAAAGCACCTCATCGGGAAGGTCGGGATTCTCGAGAACAGCCACACAGCCGTCCACGATCTCGCGAAGGTTGTGCGGCGGCACGTTTGTCGCCATCCCCACGGCGATACCCGAGGAGCCGTTCACGAGAAGATTTGGAGCCCTGGCGGGAAGCACGAGCGGCATCATTCGCGACCCGTCGTAGTTGGGCCCGAATTCGACGGTCTCTTTTTCGATGTCGGCGAGCATTTCTTCGGCAAACGACATCATACGAACTTCTGTATAACGTTCCGCCGCCGGGGGATCGCCATCGACGGATCCGAAGTTGCCCTGGCCCATAACAAGCGGATAACGCAGCGAGAAGTCCTGCGCCATACGGACCATTGTCTCGTAAATCGCCGAGGTGCCGTGCGGGTGATAGTTACCGTTAACGTCACCGGTGACCTTGGCGGACTTCCTGTAAGGACGTCCGTGCGTGAGGTTGAGATCGTTCATCGCGGTGAGTATCCTGCGATGGACGGGCTTCAAACCGTCACGGACATCGGGAAGCGCGCGCGAGATGATCACGCTCATAGAGTAATCGAGATAAGAACTTCTCATCTCGTCTTCGATTTGGACGGGAACGATTCTTTCGCGATCAACGGACATTCGTTACTCCCATGCTGTCATTTTGCGTCTATGTTCTAGCTATCACTCGATGCCCCAGCGCGGGTCCTGTCGCCGATTACCCCACACAAGCTCGCTTTTACGAGCGTGGACTTTCGGGGTAAGGCGAACACTGCGGCGGCTCGCGAACGCTCGCTTGTTTGGGGGGCCCCATCGGCGCCACCCGCGCCTACTCGCATATATTAAACGTCCAGGTTCTTGACGTTGAGGGCATTCTCCTGGATGAAAGCCCTTCTGGGCTCGACCTCGTCGCCCATCAAAATATTGAACATCCGGTCGGCCTCGATGGCATCTTCGACACGGACCTTGAGGACGGTTCGAGTCTCTGGATCCATCGTGGTTTCCCAGAGCTGCTCGGGGTTCATCTCGCCCAGACCCTTGTACCGCTGGACGTAAATGTTGTCGCCGCCCCAATCTTTAAGTAACTGATCTTTCTCGGCGTCGTTGAACGCATAAACTTCGCGCTTACCCTTCTTGAGCCGGTAGAGAGGCGGCTGGGCAATATACACGAAGCCGGCCTTAATGAGTTCCGACATATACCTGTAAAATAGCGTGAGCAGAAGCGTACGGATATGCGCGCCGTCGACATCGGCATCCGTCATAATTATGATTTTCTTGTAACGGATTTTGTCGATGTTAAAGTCCTCGCCACGGACACCGGTTCCGATTGCGGTTATTATCGTTCTGATCTCTTCGTTCGAGAGAATTTTGTCGAGTCTTGCTTTCTCCACATTCAGGATCTTACCCTTGAGCGGAAGAATCGCCTGGAACTCTCGATCCCTCGCCTGTTTGGCCGAACCACCCGCCGAATCGCCCTCGACGAGATAAATCTCGCAGGCTTCCGGGTCCGAATTCGAACAATCGGCGAGTTTCCCGGGTAGCGAGTTTGACTCGAGAGCTGATTTCCGCCTCGCGAGATCGCGTGCTTTCCGCGCCGCCTGGCGCGCACGAAAAGCGGAGATGCTTTTCTCGATAGCCTGCTTGCCGATCGCTGGGTTCTCCTCGAGGAACTCCTTGAGCCCGTCGCCGACCACCGTCTCGACGATCCCCTTGACCTCGCTGTTGCCCAGCTTTGTTTTTGTTTGCCCCTCGAACTGCGGCTCGGACAGTTTGACGCTTATAACAGCGGTCAAGCCTTCGCGAACATCATCGCCCGACAGGCTGAATTTCTCTTTTTTGAAAAGGTTGTTGGCCAGAGCGTAGCTGTTAAGCGTTCGAGTGAGCGCGGCTCTGAATCCAACAAGGTGCGTCCCACCTTCAATCGTGTTGATGTTGTTGGCAAACGCAAAAATGTTCTCCGCATAGCCGTCGGAATATTGGAGCGCAACTTCAACGTCGACGTTGTCTTTTTCGGCGTGAATATAGATCGGATCGGGATTGATGTTTTTCTTGGCCTCGTCGAGATATCTGACAAAGGAAACGATCCCGCCTTCGTACTCGAATACGAGTTGTTTGTCTTTGCCCAATTTATCCGTGAGCGTAATCTTCAGACCGCGATTGAGAAACGCAAGCTCACGGAGGCGCTGCGTCAGCGTCTCGACGCTGTATCTTATATCGCCGAATATCGCCGAGTCGGGGAGGAATGTGACCTTGGTTCCGACCCTGCCTTCCGGCGCGGACCCCCGGTCTTCGAGATCGCTCGCGGGTATGCCCCTCTCGTAGCGCTGAAAGTAGCACTGACCATCGCGGCAAATTTCAACATCGAGATATTCGGAAAGCGCGTTGACCACGGAGACACCGACGCCGTGGAGACCACCCGAGACCTTGTAGGACGAGTCGTCAAACTTGCCACCCGCGTGGAGTGTGGTCATAACAACTTCGACGGCGGGCCTGTGCTGGGTGGGATGCATATCGACAGGGATCCCGCGACCGTTATCCGTGACGCTGACGCTCCCGTCCTCACGGATATCGATATCGACAACAGTGCAATAACCAGCCATCGCCTCGTCAATGGAGTTGTCGACGACCTCGTAAATCAGATGGTGCAGACCGTGGATGTCCGTGCTTCCGATGTACATCGCCGGCCGTTTCCGGACGGCTTCGAGACCTTTGAGAACGGTAATTTTACTCGCTGTATATTCCTGGGTCATTCGTTGTCCCTTGGCAGTAATATGGCGCTATTTGCTTGTTCCGAAACGAATTCGCTTTATATCGATATCCGGGGCTTTGGCTTTGAGCTTTTTCAGAATCTCCTTCTCCATGAAATGGAGCTCCTGGATCCACGCGCTGTGGTCGACATGGACAATCAGAACCCCTTTATCTACCCTGACCGCTTGGGTTCTTGCCGCGATGTCCGCTCCAACAACTTCCGGCCAGATCGAGATGATCTCTTGCTGCTTCAGCTTCCGATCTAGTCCTATTGATTTCAGGACGGCTGGGAGGATGTCGCCGACCCGCGCGAATCTTTTCTGGCTCATGTCTACTAAAGATACCCCCTAAAGGGGGCTTGTGAAACCTTTTTTTACTGTTTTCTCCGATTTTTTTCCGCTGTACAAATATATTTTACAACAAGTTACGCCGTCGCACGCCCGCCCGGGCCAGGCGAAGTGCCGCCCTGAACTCAATCCGCACGTTGGACGGCAAAAAGGCCCCAAGGACACCCCCATCGAGAGTCTCCCATACGCCGGCGGACGGACAGCGCGGCCTGTGATTACTTACCAGTAAACCACTCGTCGGGGACCTGGAGGCAGACGACTTCGCCGGTCGCGCACACGTCCCCGTTCACCGAAAGAGTCTCCTCGATCACGATTTTGCGGCCCTTGATCTCCTTGACCTTGCCGCGGAGTTCCAGTTCGACGCCGAGCGGGGTCGGCTTCAGATAGCTGACCTTGAGCGACCCTGTTACAAACCGACGGGGCGGATCTGTGTCCATTTCGCGGTTCTCCGCGCGATATGCCGCGGCCGCGGCGGTCCCCGTCCCGTGGCAATCAATGAGCGACGCGATTAGCCCTCCATACACATAGCCAGGGATGGATATGTGGCAGGGCTCCGGCGTGAAGTGACACACGCTCTCGTCGCCGTCCCAGTAACTTTTGATCTGGTGGCCGTGCTCGTTCATCTTTCCGCACCCATAGCAGTGCGCCAGGTGATCGGGGTAATAATCTTGAAATGCTTTCTTTGTCATTTTCAGCTCCTGGTTTTATCCAAAATCCTTTGTCTAGCCGGTCACAACGAAAGAACGAGCCGTACGCCCCGCTCAACAATTGTTATACCACCTGTCAAGGAGTTCGGAGCACGACCAAGATGGCCGCACAAATATTTATTTATCAACAGGTTACGCTGACGCGCCCACAGAACATCAATCGTCAGACGGCGGGGTTTTCGTCTGGGATCCGTCCTTGGCCTCGTACGTCCTGCCAAACCCCGTGATCGCCGCCACCAGCATCACGATGGCGAGGAACCAGCCATGAAATACAAACGGCCACACCTCAGTCGGTGCCACAACCGTGACGAAATCGTAGGTTTCCGAGAGGTTACGGATCGTCTGATACCCAATGAGCACGCCACCACCCCAGGGAAAAATGTACCCGACGGCGGAGGTTACCGCGTCGAGCATATTGGCGCGGCGGTACGGGTGGAGCTTGAACCGCTTTCCCAGGTTTGAAACGACGGGGGCCGCCGTGATTTCGGCCGCCGTGTTGATGGTGATGAATACGTTTAGCGAGAAAACAATACTCCAGATCGCCGCTTCGGCGCGAGCGACCGACCGGCCGGCAAACCCGGCGAGCTTGTTAATAATCGCGTCGAGCGCACCACCGATTTTCATAATATGTCCGCCGGCAACTATCATGAGGATGAGAATCGCCATCGAGAGGTACCCAGCGATCCCCGTGACAAGCGCGCCACCCATCCGTTGGGCTTCCGGATCGATTGAAATAACCTGGGACGGGGTGAGGAGACTAAACGCGAGACCAAGACCGACCGCGGTAATGATTCCCCAGGTGAGTGTGACGAGGATGTGAAAGCCGCGGAGCGCGAGGCCGATAACAAGCGCGAACGGGATAAGAAGGATTAGCCCCTTTGGCGAGGCCGTCGCGGTGAAGAGCTGTTGCGCTTGTACGGTGTCCCCACTGATTTCTCCCCCACCACCAAAAAGCGTGAAGAGGAGAAGAGCCGGAACCGCCGCGGTCAGCGCATATTTGAAACGCGATCTGACAACACCCGGGATGTCGGTTTCCTGTGTCGCCGCCGATACGACCGTTGTGTCCGACACCGGCGCGAGGTTGTCGCCGAACGCGGCGCCCGAAAGAATCGCCGCGAACATCCACACCGGTTCGGCGCCCATGATAAGCCCCGCGGGGAACATCAACGTACAAAAAGCAACCGTCGTCCCGTACCCCGTTCCCACAGCTGACGCGAAAACTGCGGCGAGGATAAACGTCGCTCCGACAAAAATGCCGCCGGTCGCGTGGGAAGCGCCGCCGAGCCACACGAGCCCGTCGACCAGGCCGCCCTCGCGCAGCACCTGGGCAAACATACCCGCCCAGAACCACGCAACAATGGCAACCGTGGCGATCCGGTTTGCCATCCCCGTAAAACCTCTTCCGCGTAATCCCACCACCGGTTCTTGCACAAAAACATCCCGAGGACGAGCCCGATCGCCGCTCCTAGAATGAGACCGTTTTCGTCAGGCGCGCCCGGCCACGCTAATTGCGATCGCCCAACCGATAAAGAAAACGAGAGGCAGGGCTGCTACGGCCTTTCCACCACGAAATCGCAGTGCCGGTTGCGTCATGACTCCTCCATTCAAGATGCGGTCGTGTGCTCCGAACTGGCGTGTGTCGGCGTCCGTCCGGTTCGCTGAATTGTCGCTTTGGGTAACTCTAGCCTGTGGGGATGATAACCGTCAAGAATCAGAGTCTGCTGAGTTTGATTGAATACGATGCCCAACTCGATGGATTGCGGACACCCTCCGGTGAAATCATCGATCGGCGCCGTGCTTCGGAAAGCGTCTTGACCTCGTTCATACAAGTCCCTTTCCATAATTTTATAAATGATGTCATCAACGCGCGGGCATCGTCGTCTTTGACATTCCAGAACGTCTGGATAACCGCTCCCGCACCGGCGTCGAGAAACGCATCGCCCAGGCTGGGTCCGTGCCTCCCAATCGCCATATACGGAGCGCCGCTCGAACACCCGGAAAGGATTGCCACTCGACACCCACCGAGATCCGCGGTTCGTATGTCGAGGATGTCCAGGTACCCCGCGTCGGGCCCGGCGTCATCCGAGTCGACCGCCATCGGTATCAGAACCAGGTAAGACACCGCGGGATCGCGCAGCGTGTGGGTAGCCGACAAATGTACGACGCCTCACTCCACTTTTGCTGGAGTTTTGCCTTTGTCGCCACCTCACCTTCGAGATACGTGGCGGCCGGATCGAGCGTAGCCATGGCTCGTCCTTCCTCCGCAGCTTGTTCCAACTCCTGCTGGAAGGGAAACCGTTTCTGGAGCTCGTCCGACGGACGGGGGTTCACAACGATTACTCCATTGGAAACCGGCGGGTTTCGATGGCGGGATCGGCGTAGCGCACGTAAGCAACATCGCAGTTCAAAAGAAGGGGGAGCGGACGGCCCCTCCACCGCTGTATCGAACGCATCGAATGGAATCTGATTGAGACAGCAATCCGGCGTCACCAGAAACGTCGGCCTTGGTGTCTTGCCGTCCGCCGTCAGGACCTCTACCGGAAGCAACGTTCGCCCCAGCTTCCGAAGATCCTTGAGCATCCGAGCAATACGAGAGTCTAACCAAGCAGGGCGATTCCCCAGATTGCTGGCGCCCCTTCCTCAACGGCGCCCTCGTCCGGGCGCCTTCACGTATCGTGACGGTTAGGAGCGATAAGTGTTAGCGCCCGGGGAGGATCTCATGGCCCCGCTTGCCCCCCCCGGGTACTAGGACTTATCGTTCCGGGTGGTCACGATAAGATCCAAGTACCCGACGGGTGCCCTCGGAGGCCGGCGACCGCGCCGGGGTACCTGTCGGAGCGAAGCGACGGCGGGTCGGCGCCGGGAGTACCCGAAGCGCGGAAGCGCGAAGGGTGAAAGTCGGCCTCTCGCTGTGTCATCCAGACGCTCACGACGGAGTCTTCTTCACACTCCCGGCTTCTTCTCCATCTTCGAAGCCGTTGTTTCTAAATGGATTGACCTGAAGCTCGTCTACTTTGAACTCGGTTGACAGTGGAGTGGATCGGGTGGTAGCTTTTAGACCCGGAATGAACGTGGAACCAAGCACCCCGGGGGGGATTCTCATGCGCATGCCCGCGCTTACCATCGCGCTTTTTCTTGGCCGCCCTCACGCTTTCCTGTGGTGTGTTCGGGGGGGGCGAGAAGTACGAAGACGCCTCACTCGCCGACGCCATGGGCGGGGCGGTCCTGAGTAAAACCGACACCTACCGGATCGCCTCACCCGAGGTGGTCGCCGTGAAAGGGGGCTTCGCCCTCCTGAAGGACGGCCGGACCGTTCAGATCCTCGCGGCGGACCGGCTCTACCGTTACTGGGCCGAATTCGAGGGCGGGACTTCCATCTTCTCGTCAAGAAATGGCCCAACCCTTATCCCCATCTCCGTCTCCAGGGCTATGAATTGAATGGGGAGATCATCGACGCTCAGTGGGTGATCGCCGAATCCGAACTTCCCCTCGTCGTCGACCATCGTCTGTACGACATCTCGTTTTACGAGAAGGTCGACCTGACGACCTGGGAAGAGATCGTTCCCCGGGAAATGGTGGACAAGAAGATCTGGGTGAAGGGGGGCGTCGAGTCGATTCCCGGAACGGAGGTCGTGAAAGACGGGGCACGAGGATGAGGAAGAGCTCGTTATCTGACGAAGTGATCGATGTCGCGGAAGGTGACGATATGCCGGAGGACGAGCCGGATTCGTCCGGGAGTGAACACCTATGACAAGGACAAGGGACCGAACGATGTCTACTACGTCATGGTAGGCGGCAAGAAGTTCGAACTTCTGCCCATGGATGAGGACGGCGTCATGCTTCTCCTCGAAGGGCACGAAGCGTCGGGGCGCCGGTTCGGCATCGGCGGCTATATCACGGAGCTTTACCCGCGGCGCGAGGCGGAAAGCAGTGGCGTGGCCGGGCGGTTCCAGCTCGAGGTGTTCGACTTCGGCGGGAAGTACGTTCTCCTGCGAACCTAGTGCGTGATTTGAACGATAGATTCCAGGCGCCCGCCGATGGGGGGCGCCTTTTTTTATTGGGCGGAGGGCCGATTCTCCTTCCCGCCGGGCGATGAAAACCGGCCGCCGATGTGCCCCCGCTCCGCCGGCCTATCACGATTGACATGCCCGGTTCCTCTGGTTATGGTGTGGCATCATGAAAAAATCCTACCCCTCGCCCTACTGTTCCATCTCGATCGCCGGACAGGCCGTGCTTTCGAGGCGGGGCTCTTTCCCCTGGCCTCATACTCCGCTTCGGGCTTCGGCATGGGAAACGCGGTCGTCTCCCTTCCCGCGCACGAGAGCAATCTGTGGATCAACCCGGCGGGGCTCGCTTTCCAGGACGGGTATCTTTTCTACGCGGCGCCTCATGACGAGGTCACCGGTGTGACCGACCGACTGGCGGGACCGGGTCTTTTCCGCGAACGGCCTCCGGGGGCTCGGTGGAGTATTCGGGGCGGCGCTCCTTCTCCGGCAGGAACAGAACGCGGCGTTTCCCGTGAGCGACGAGCGGATCGTTCCCGCGGACATCAACGAACCGACTTTTCTCGTCGGATACGGTCGCCGGATCGGCGGGAAGTACGCGATCGGCGCGACCCTCTTCGGCTATCAGCACCGGTCGGACCTGGACGCCTTGGATGGCGATGTCACGGGTGGTGTCCACCTGGGTCTGCTCCGCGTATGGGATCGGGTGCACCGCAACGATCTTCCCCTGCAGTGGCGGTACGCCCTCGCGGTCCAGAACTTCGGACCCTCTTTCGATGTGGGCATGACGGAAACGGATCTTCCCCTGACGGTCAGGACCGGGCTGTCGGCGCGATGGGAGAAGGAACGGGGGACGGGCTTCGTCTTTTCCGGCGACCTGCATTGGCTTCCCCGGGAGATCGACGACGTGGACACCCGCCTCGGCGGCGGTGTCGGCACCGAGCTGAAGCTCTCCGGTGTCGTCGCCATCCGTGTCGGCTACCTGTGGGATGCCGACTCGGAGCGGGCCGACGTGACGTACGGATTCGGGATCGGGAACGAAGTGTACGGCCACATCGGCGGCATGCTCGAGTACGCCCACGCACCCGGCCCGGCGGACTTCGCCGATCACATCGGCCTCAAGATCTACTGGATTCCGTAGATAGGAAACTCATCCTCACTCCGAAGTGGCTGTTTCCTTGGACTCCTCCTCTGCACCCTGGAATGGTTTCCACTCATTACAAACTGGCTGTCTTCCTCCGACTCCTCTTCTGCACCCTGGAATATCGGTGCTCGCCTGCGGTACGCGCCCGGACGGGGACACACACCCGGGAGACTCCATTCCATCACCGAGCCGGAGGCTCGGGAGGTGTATGTCCCCGACTCATTGCAAAGCTGATGGGATCGGGGGTGTTCAGTCCACTCGCTCCGAAGCCCTATGACAGGTTAGATTCTCCCCGTTCGTCCTGAGTGCCGCCCGGTCCCTCGGGCGGTGTATCGAAGGATGAACAGGGGAGGGGAATTGGATTTCCTGGATCCCCGCCTGCGCGGGGATGACAAGATCAAAAACCGGCGGGCCGGAGGCCCGCCTACTCCGCTTTTTCCGCTTCCTCTCCTTCCGGCGGGGCGAGGCCTTGAAGCCGAGGCTTTTCCGCAGGACCGTGGAGACGAGTCGGGGTACCTGGGCGAGGGGTTAGGGACGCGACGCATCGTCTTTCCGTTTCCCGCGTCCGTGTCCCTAACCTCCGCACGGGTCGGCGAGCTCGCCGAGGCGAGAGACGCGAAGCGG
This sequence comes from Candidatus Latescibacterota bacterium, assembly GCA_963791045.1. Classification (GTDB taxonomy): domain Bacteria; phylum Krumholzibacteriota; class Krumholzibacteriia; order WVZY01; family WVZY01; genus CAWBQK01. The sequence continues at coordinate 51,234 of CAWBQK010000011.1, read as the reverse complement.
CTCGGAGCCGTGTCCTCCGGGAAAGCCCCCGCGGGTCCCCGCCGGTTCATCCTTCGATACAACTTCTCGCTTCGCTCGAAGTCACTCAGGACGAACGGGGAGTAGAACCGCCCCCTCCCGATGCCGGTCCCCCGCCCCGCCGGCCATTCTTTCGGGAGTGCGTGGCACTCCACGCACTCTCCATTCTCTCTCCCCTTGCCGCTTGTCCTGTTCACGGGTATGCTCGCGATGAAGGACGAACCACGAATCCCGGACACCGAACGAGGCACGCCATGAACATCCCGTTTACCAAAGTCCAGGCCCTCCGGAACGATTTCGTCCTGGTCGACGGCCGCCGCGTGCCCGTTCCCGATCCCGCCCGCCTGGCCGAGATCCTGTGCGACAGGAAGAGCGGCGTCGGCGCCGATACCTAGCTCGTCCTTCATCATTCCGAACATGCCGACGTTCTCCTCCGCATCTTCAATCCCGACGGAAGCGAAGGAGAGATGTCGGGAAACGGCACCCGCTGCGCCGCCATGTACATCCTGAATCGCGGCGAAGGGGAGGACGACTGCCGCGTCGGTCGAAACCGTCGCGGGCGTTTCCCGTCACCTGTGGAGGAGCGATCGGGCCGCCGTCTCCGAATGGCGTCGCGGATTCTCGCGCCCCGGTTCCATCCCGACCATGTCCCCGTCCGGTGGGAGGGGGACGAGGCGATCGATATCGACATTCCTCTCTCGGACCGCACCGTTCGGATTTCGTGCGTCAACATCGGCAATCCCCAGGCGGTCGTCCTCGAGGGTTGGGACGAATCGAACTGGCGGGAGATCGGCCCCGAGATCGAGCGGCACTCCGTCTTTCCCGAACGGGCGAACGTCGACTTCGCCCGCGTGGTCGACGCCGGCCGGATCGAGCTCGAGCTCTGGGAACGGGGCGTGGGGCCGTCGAGGCTTCCGGGACCGGTGCGTCGGGCGCGTTCACCGTCGCCCGCCGGAAAGGCCTGGTCGGACCCGGAGGTGGTCGTCACCATGAAGGGGGGAGAGCTCGGAGCTCGAGGAGAAAGAGGACGGCCTTCTTCTCCGGGGCTGGTGCGAAGAGGTGTTCGAAGGGACCGTGACGATCGATCTTCCCCTGAGGATTCCATCGTGAAAATCGGATTGATGCTGCTCGACGGCGGCTCTTCTTTCTCTTCGCCCTTCTCCGCGGACGGCGGACGAGGGGGAACGGTTCTCGATCGATCTCGCCTAGCGATTCGACTATCGATTCCTCGGCGCCGACGAGGAAGATGAAATGGGCGTCCAGGTCCGCTTCGGGGATCTCGACGGCGACGGGTACGACGACGTGATCCTCGGCGCGTGGCTCGCCGACGGCCCCCGAAAACCAGGACCCCGTTGCGGCGAGGTGTACGTCTACTTCGGCGGGATCCTGGAGAGGAGGGAGACGGCCCCCCTCGGCGCTTCCGTGATCTACGGCGGCGAGGCGAAGAGCCGTATCGGATCCGCGGTGGACACCGGGGACTACGACGGTGACGGCATCACCGATCTCCTCATCGGCGCCCGCTACTCCGACGGCCCCGCCGACTCTCTCCGTCCCCGCTCCGGCGAGGCGTTCTCCTTCTCGGCGGCTCCGACGGCGGGACGAAAAAGGTCGTCGATCTCAACCGCCGCCCGGACGCGATCATCGTGGGGCGTTTCGAAGGGGATCGGCTCGGGCGCCGCATCGTCGTGGAGGATCTCGACCGGGACGGGAAGGACGACATGCTCGTCGCCGCCGTGGGATCGGCCGGACGGGACATGGATCGGCGCGACGCGGGCGCGGTTTACGTGATCTACGGCTCCCGCCGGGCCGACCTGGAAGGCCGGCTGGATCTTTCCCTCGCCGATATTCCGGTCCTCTCACGGGTCGGACGAGTCGGACGCACTCGGCAACGCCATGGTCGTCGGCGATTGGAACGGCGACGGCGCGCCCGATCTCTTTCTCGGATGCGGATTCGCCGACGGCCCCGCCAACAGCAGGACCAACGGGGGAGAGGTCTTCGTCCTCTTCGGCGACGGCCTTCGATTCGAGGGGGACCGGGTCGTCGAGGAGGGGACGGACTTCACGATCTACGGCGCCGAACCGTATGACGGCGCGGGTGTCGCCATCGCGGCCGGCGACTTCGACGGCGACGGCCGGGACGACCTCGCGTCGGCGCGGGCCTCGGCGACGGCCCGGACAACTCCCGGGACAACTGCGGCGAGGTGTACCTTCTCTTCGGCGGCTCGGGAACCCGCCCCGGGGACGCGATCGATCTCGCCATGGGGGCGGACCTCACGATCTACGGGGCCGAGCCCGGAGACCAGCTCGGATCGATTCTCCATCTCTTCGACTGGAACGAGGACGGCTACGAAGACCTGATCATCTCCTCCCTCCTCCACGACGGCCCCGGCGGCCGGCGCCTGGACGCCGGGATGGTGTACGCCACCCTCGGCGGACGGCAGTCGGCGCTCCGCCCGGTCATCGACTACGCCGAAGAAGAAGCGGACCTGATGCTCCTCGGCCCGACCCGGGGGGACAAGATCGCGACCCTCCTCGCCGACGGGACCATCGACGGCGTCGCTCGCCTGATCGCCGGCACCATGCTCGGCGACGGTCCCAACGACGAGCGGCGGGATTCGGGCGAGCTCTATCTTCTCCCATGGAAACCGGGGGATGACGATTGAGCCCGTCCCCCACCATCATCGATCCGGACGCCCCGGTCCACGATCTCCCCGGCATCGGCCCCGCCCGATCCGAAGACCTCGCATCACGGGGGATCGCCACGGTCGGCGATCTTCTGCGGCTCTTCCCGCGGGAGTACATCCTGCCGGGAGAGAAGCGGAAAGTGGCCGACGTTTCCGAAGGGGAGACGGCGGTTCTCGACGTTCGTCTCGAATCGATCAAACTCCTCCGGCGGGGATGGCGCCGGTCCGTGGTCGACGCGCGCGTCGCGGATGAAACCGGTACCGCCCGCTGTCTTTGGTTCCACGCGGCCTACCTCGCCAAATCCCTGAAACCGGGCGCCCGGATTCTTCTGAAGGGGTCCCTCGGCGGAAAGCCTCCCGCCTTTCTCCATCCCCGGTTCGAAGTCGTTCGTGAGGGGGAGGAGTCCGAGTTCGAGCGGATCGTTTCCCGGTACCCCGTCATTCCGAGGGTGCCGCCCCGGACGCTCCGGCGCGCGATCCGGCACGCCCTCGAGCGGCTGCCGGCGGGGAGGGATTCGCTCCCCGCGGACCTTCGCGAAAAGTACGGCCTGCCGGCGTGGGCCGAATCCCTCCGGTCCGTCCATCGACCCGAGGCGCCGGAGGAAGCGGCCCTCGGGAGACGCCGCTTCGTCTTCGAGGAGCTCTACCGCCTGCAATCCGCCTTCGCGATCGCCACCCGGATCCGGGCGAAGGCGAGGACGCCCCACGGTCACCCCGATCCGGGCCGGTTCTACGGGCCTTTCATGAAGGGCCTGCCCTACCGGCTCACCCCGGACCAGGAGAAATGCCTGGGCGAAATCCGGACCGATCTCGAATCGGGCCGTCCGATGGAGCGGCTCCTCGATCGGCGATGTCGGATCGGGGAAGACCGTCGTCGCCGCCGCCGCCATGGCGTGGGCCGCCGGGCATGGCGGTCAGGCGGCGCTCCTGGCGCCGACGGAGGTGCTCGCCCGGCAGCACCACCGGGTTCTCACCGACGCCTTCGGGCCCCTCGGCGTGGCGCCGGCGCTCCTGACCGGCGACCTCACCCCGGCGGAAGCGCGGCGCGTGCGGGAGAGGGTCGCCTCCGGGTGAGGACCTCCTCGTCGTCGGCACACACGCCCTCCTGCAGGAGACGACCCGCTTCCGCAATCTCGCCCTGGCGGTCGTCGACGAGCAGCATCGCTTCGGCGTGAGGCAGCGGGCCCTCCTTCCCGGGAAAGGGGACAAGGCCCACTTCCTTCTGCTCTCGGCGACGCCCATCCCCCGTTCCCTCGCCCTCACCCTGTACGGCGATCTCGATCTCTCCATCATCAAGACGCTCCCCCCGGGCGGAAGCCGGTGGAGACGAAACGGGTGGCCGACAAGGGGGCGAAGGAAGCGTACGAGCGGCTCCGGGAGAGGGTGGATGCCGGGGAACAGGGTTTCGTTCTCTTCCCCCTCGTCGAGGAGAGCGAGAAGGGGGATCTGAAGGCGGCGGTGCAGGCGGCGGACAAGCTGGCGAAGGGTTTCTTCAAGGGCCGGTCCGTGGGGCTTCTTCACGGGCGCCTTCCCGCCGCCGGAACGGATCGAGACGATCGATCAATTGCGGCGCGGCGAGATCGACATTCTCGTCGCCACCACGGTGGTCGAAGTGGGTGTCGACCTTCCGCGGGCGACGGTGATGATCGTCGAGAACGCCGACCGGTTCGGCCTATCCCAGCTCCATCAGATTCGCGGGCGGGTCGGCCGGAGCGACCTCCCTTCGTGGTGCTACCTCGTCACCCGGGGACCGTTCACCCCCCAAGGCGAGGAACGGCTCGCCGTTCTCGAAGGGGAACGGGACGGATTCCGGATCGCCGAAGAGGACCTTCGCCTCCGGGGAACGGGGGATCTTCTCGGCGAGCGGCAGCACGGGCCTCTCGGACTCGGCGCGGCGGACCTGATCCGGGACGCCGATCTTCTCGAGATCGCCCGTGCCGAAGCTTTCGCGCGCACCCTCTCTCCCGGCGTCCTTCCCCGTACGCTCCGGGCCGGCTGATCGAAGGGCATCTCTTCTCCTTCTGCACTCTCCTCTCCGTGTTCTTCGTGCCCTTCGTGGTTATATTCGGATCGGAGATTCACCATGAAGAACTCGAAGGACATGGAGGGGGGAGGAATAGGATCGAAGGAATCATGTGAAGTTATGACCGCTCGATTTGGTTCTTCTTGACGAAGCCTCCCCGATCCCTTAACCTCCAAGGGTTGGCGGACGCTCCCACCGTCTACTTACTCAGTCGTCGTTCTGTTCCCCGGTGGGAATCTCGCCCGGAAGAGGGGAGCCCATGGCGACGGAGAAGATCGTCAAGTGTTTCGTCCGGCGAAACGACATGCCGGACGCCCCCGCCAGCCCGCGTTTCGTTCCCCTCGATATATTCAATCTCTGGAAATCTCTGATGGAAGAGCGGCATCATTTCGAGGTGTCCGATCCGAAGGCGTCTCTCTGGTTCGAGCGGGGCGCGGCGACCGAGTCGAGTTACGCGGGCATCGAGTACGAGCCGGTCACGCAGGTGGAGCTCTTTTATTTCGCCGAAGAGGACGGGATGCTTCACCAGGAGGTAAGGTACTTCCCCTCGAGTGACGAGGCGGATTACGATCGGATCAAGGACGCCTTCACCGCCCACTACCGCAACCATAAATCCCACGGCAACGGCGATCCGAAGCTGAACGAAAACCTGGGCGTCTTCATCAAGCGGTAAAGAACGTTTGTCGGCCGGGATCCGAACGGGCTTCTGCTGCGGATCGGGATCGCGGGCTGCGAGGCCCCTTCTCCTTCGTCGGCATCCTCATCGTAGCTAAGGCTACGATTCCGGGTGCCGACTCGTCCGAAGCGACCTCTCGCCCCACGCTCCCGATCCTCGCGACGAACCCCGTTCGGATCCCGGCCGACCCGTGCACCAGTGTATCTGCGTGAAAACCGCTATTGCGGTGGAGGTTTGGAAAGAAGAAAGCTTTTAGCGGCCTTTGCCCCCTTTGCGTCTTTGCGTCCGCCCCTTTCCTTTCCGGTTCCTTCCATTATCGCAGTAACGTGAGCCTCTGAGTCACGATCTCGTCCCCCTTGCGGAGGCGGGCGAAGTAGACGCCGGAGGCGACCTCTTCTCCCCGTGAGCCCGTGCCGTCCCAGATCTCCTCGTACGAACCGGAGGTCAAGGTCTCGTTCACGAGGACCCGGACCAGGCGGCCTTGAAGCGAGTAAATCTCGAGTGTCACCGGCGCCGGCTCGGGGAGGTCGAACCGGAGGTGCGTGATCGGATTGAACGGGTTCGGCCTCGCCGGGTGGAGCCGGAAGAGGGCCGGAACGCCCCCCGCGATCGGTACGGCCGTGGCCCCGCCGCTCGTCGCGGCGCTCGACGCCGCGCCGGCCGAGTAATTGTGGAATCGATCGAAGGCGAACGCGGCGTAGTGATACCGGTGGCCCACCAGAGAGCCCCGAGTCGGTATGCGCGGAACCGCTCGACGTGTCCACGACGACGAGATCCCCGGGAAGCGGATCGCCGGCGGCGTACGTCGCGCCGTCGTCGGGCGCCCAGCTCACGGCGGACGAACTCCGGACGAGGAGCACGCCCACCCCGTCCGCTTCGTCCGGCGGGGCGAAGATGAGCCCGAGGGTCGTATCGTTCACGGTGGTCGCTTCGGAGGGAATCGGGCGTGTCCGGCGGCATCGTGTCGATACCGACGATCGAGAATGTCTGGCTCGCTCCGACCGGCACGTTTCCGCCCGTGACACGGACCGTCCATGTGCCTTCTTCCGGTGACAGGGCGACCACCTGTTCCACGTTGTTCAGGTGATCGGCGCCGGTCGTCGCCGATGCGGCCGGATTCGCCGGATCGAGTACGAACGGGTACTCGATGGGCGCCGTCGGCGGAACGAGCAGGAGATCGAGATCGTTCACCAGTGCCGGATTCGCCAGGGCGCGTTCCGGCCGGGTCGTCCCACACGAGAGTGACCTTGAGCTCCGCGAATCCGGCGGGGACCGGGAAAGTCCACTCCCGGACGCCGCCGTGGCCGACGCTGTCTTCGATCACCGTGGCGAACCCGATGCGATCCACGGCCCGCTTCACATTCATCCCCCCGTAGCCGAATCGGTAATCCGGCCCGGGGTTGCCGAGATCATCCGCCGTTCCGAGAAGGAGCGCTTTCAACGTCGAGGGCCATGGCCCGTCGCCCCCCGCCCCCCACGATTCGATCAGAAGGGCCACCGCCCCCGACACGGCCGGGGTCGCCATCGATGTGCCGCAATAATAAGCGGCCCCGTACGTATCACCGGGCCAGGTCGACCAGATCGAGTAGTTGTAGCTCGACTGGCAGCCGCCGGCGACGAGGTCCGGCTTCACACGCCCGTCGTCGACGGGACCGTAGCCGGAGAAGGTGGTCATCGACGAGTTGTTCGTATTGATGGCGCCCACGGTGATCACGTTCTTCGCCGTTCCCGGCGGAGGTACCGAGGCGTATCCGCTCCGGGCGGCGATGGCGCAATCGCCGTCGTTTCGCTCGTTCCCCGCGGCGACGATGATCGGAATCCGCTTCCCGAAGTATCCGGCGACGACCGCATCGAACTCGGGGGCGTAGCCGTCGTAGTCGCCGTAGAAGTAGCAGTTGTTATACGCGGCCTGGTCGATGGCGAGCACCCACGAGTTGGAGGTGAGATCCACGTCGTACGTGGTGATCGCCGATCCGTACTCGCCGGGGATATCGCCGTAAAATCGTACGAGAGGAGCGAGCAGCTCGGCGCGACCCCCCGCCATTGATTCGGCGACGCGCCGAAGATGGAGGAGAGCGCCCCCGAACCGCCGAGTGTCCCGGCCACATGGGTGGCGTGGTCGGAGGTCGGCGCGCCCGTATCCACCACGAGCAGGCGGCCCGAGAAGTCGGTGTGGGCGTCCACGGGACCGCCGTCCCAGATACCCGCCGTCACGCCCGATCCCCCGATCGAGAGGGGCGCGGCGTGGACCGAATCGATATTGCCGTTTCTCCGGATGCCGTCGTTCGCCGGCACCGGGGGGGAAGAGGCGCACCGATCCAGAGGACCTCGTCCTTCGCGGCGAGCGAGTCGAGCGCGGTCACCGGGAGGTTCGCGTCGAACCCGTGGAAGACGGTCCGGCCGAGGACGGGCGTCCCTCCGGCCGCGGAGATGATCGTCGCCCCCTCGTACATATCCACATCCTCGTGGAAACGGACCCGGAGGGGGAGAGTCCCGGCCCTCTTGCCGAGCGCCTTCTCCGCCAGGGCGGGCGCGATCTTCGCTTCCACCGGGATCGGTCCGACCCAGCGGATCTCCTCCGCCACGGCCGCCCAATCCGCCCCGTCACCCACGGCGGTGATCCATGTATCCCGGGGGACATACGTGAGCAACGTCAATCCTGCCCTTTCAAGCCGATCGGGGTCCGGCTTCTCGTGGAACTGTATGAGCAGACGCCGGTTACCTTCCGATACAAGCCGCTTCCCTTCGGCGGCAGCCCCCGGCAGGCCCGCGGGCGCCATGGTGCCCGCCGCCTTCCATTGCACCCGGTATTCCGGTGGGGGAGAGGCACTTCCGGGAGGGGCCGTCTCTTCCACATTCCTCCCCCCCGCGGCGGCCGCGAGAAGGACGAGGAAGATGAGGGAAAACCCGGCGAGCCGGGCAGAATGCACGGCCGAGTGGTGCGATTCGCACCCCCGGCGGGACCGCCGCGGGCGTACCCGGGCTCTCCCCGAAAGACCTCTACTAAAGCCTCGGTATTTCAACAAGTTCCGATCGTCCTCCCGGGCCCGAAAAGAGCCCTTCCTGGCATGGGACTTGCCCTGATTTTGAACTCTCAACTTGCAAGGTTTGCGCCGAGCGCGATCGGAGGCTGATTACATGGTGGTTTTCAATTACAGCGGCAAAGAGATCAACGCGAAGATCGTCTACTACGGTCCCGGGCTTTCAGGGAAGACGACGAACCTCGAGCGGATCTACGGACACGTCCCGGAGCAGCGCCGGGGCAAGATGGTATCCATGAAGACCCGGAGCGACCGGACACTCTTCTTCGATCTCCTCCCGGTGAACGCCGGGGAGATCCGAGGATTCCGGACCCGGTTCCTTCTCTATACCGTTCCCGGGTCAGGTTCATTACAACGCGACCCGGAAGCTGGTGCTGAAGGGGACCGACGCGATCATCTTCGTCGCCGATTCCGATCCCGCCCTCCGGCAGGCGAACATCGAGAGCATGCAGAACCTCGAGCAGAACCTCGCCGAGTATCAGCTCTCGCTCGACAAGATTCCCGTGATTCTCCAGTTCAACAAGCGGGACCTGCCGAACGCGCTCACGCCGGACGAGCTGAACGCCGACCTGAACCACCACGAATGGCCCTGGTTCCAGGCGGTGGCGGTGAACAACGAAGGTGTTTGGGAGACTTTCCGGGCGGCCACGCGGGCGCTCTTCGAGAGCCTGGAGCGCACGCTCGGTGGTGAAGAGAAAGCGAAGGCCGAGGCGAAGCAGGCCTCGAGTTCCGCAGCCCCGGCGAAGGCGGCACAGGAGACGGAGTCCGCGAAGGGCGAGGAAGCCCCGGCGGATCCGCGCTTCCAGCCGACGGCGCCGGTCTACGACGTGGGCGGCACCGTGGATGACGTGGTGCGTCTCTCCGACTCCCTGAAGTCGTGGGGCGCCGACGAAACCCCGGCGCCCGAGGCGAAGAAAGACGAGGCCCAGGTCCCGGTCGCGGGACCCGCCGAGTCGGGGGAGGCGCACGATGGCGGTACGGAGGATCGGTCCGCGGATGAGGAGCGAACTCTGGGTGAGGCCGCCGGTGTCGGGGGCGACGATCTTCCGGCGGATCCGGCTCCTCCCGTGGAGCATGCCCACACCGACAGTCCTCTTCCGATGGCCGAGGAACCTCCCTCGGGGCACGAGGATCGGATCCCGCCCCCGCGGGTCGAGGTAGCGGCCGCCGTCGAGCCGCCGGTTCCGGTCGAACACCCGGCATCTCAGGCGCCCCGGCCCGTCCAGGCATCGCCGGAGGGAGTGGTGCGGGTGCCTGTGGAGATCGACGCGGGAGGGGGCGTGGTGCGGCTCGAGATCGCCCTCGAAATCCGTCTCGTCCCCGCGGACGCCCCGAAAGAGGCGAAAGCGGAATCGGAGCCGGTAGGCTCCCTTGACAGCGAACCGGCCTACTCGTAGGATCGAACCGTCCGGTATCACCGGGGTGTCATCCCCCGGAAGGAGGATGCCCGTGCGGACGATTCCGATCCTGGTCGCTCTGATCGCGGCGTTCTCCATCGCCTTCGCCGGCGAACCCTCCTATGGGGGATCGGACGGTGCGGCGGAGAACGTCTTTCAATATCCGAGCCGGGGGATGCTCGGCATCCTCGATCCGGCGAAACTCTCCATGTCCCACGAGATGTCCTATTTCTATTCGACCGGCTCGAGAACGTGCCGGGGGGCGGTCTCGGCATGTATCAGAACCGCCTCACCTATCAGGTGGCCGATCCCCTCCGGATCACCCTGCTCCTCGGATACCAATTCGCATCGCCCGTGGGAGCCGACCTACGGCGGCGAATCGTCGGCGAACGCGGTTCTCCCCGGTCTTTCGATCTCCTACCGGCCGACGGAGAACACTTTGGTCCGGTTCGACTACCGGCATCTCTCCGGCGCCTACTCCCCCTATCGGCCTTATTCCCTCCGGGAGCCCTATCCCGTCGACTGACCCCCATCGGGAGATCGATGATCCCGGCTTGACTTGATCCCGCTTCGTGGGCTAAACAAGGTACAGGGTGTCATGGGTCGGCATCGGTGGAAGGCCGTCCCGAATGGAGGTGGATTCCTTGGTCATTCGGTTCTGGGGCCGCGGCGCGGCCGAAAAGGAAAAAGGCGGGATCCTGAAGCGCCTGCAGCAGGACCCGAACAACCGGGGGCTCCTCCACGAGGCGGTGATCTACCTCGAAGGGGAGCGGCACTATCCGGAGGCGATCGAGCATCTCGAGACCCTTCTCTCGATGGAGCCCGACAACGTGGAACTCCTCCACCGGGCGGGGCGCATTCTCAGGAAGACGGGCCGGCACGAGGAATCCCTCGCCCGGCTCGAGCACGGCGTCCACATCGCTCCCGACGACCTGGAGACGCAGGTCAATCTCGCGAAGACCCTGATGGCCCTCGACCGGTGGGCCGAGGCGGAGAAGCATGTCCTCCGCCTCCTCTCCCGGAACCCGGGCGTGCCGATCTGCCACTACGCCCTCGGCGTCCTCCGGACCCGGCAGGACCGTTTCGAGGAGGCGATCCAGGCGTACGAACGGGCCCTCGAACTGGATCCGAAATTCGCGCGGGCCCACTCGAACCTCGGCCTCCTCTACGACCAGACGGGGCGGATCGACGAGGCCCTGTCCCATTTCCGCCGGGCCATCCGTCTCGAGCCGGAGAAGCCGGAGTGGCATCTGAATCTGGGCGCCGTCTACGGCGAGAAGGGGATGAGCCGGGAGGCGGTGGCCGAGTTCCAGGAGGCCCTCGAGCTCGACCCGAACAACGTGGAGGCTCATTTCAATCTCGGCATGATCTATCACGACCAGGGCGCGTTCGAGGACGCGATCCGGGAGTTCAAGATCGCCGTCGAGTCGGAGCCGGACAACATCAAAGCCCACTATCTCCTCGGCCGGGCGTACATCCGCCGGGGCATCTATGACCGGGCCCGGAAGCAGATGAACCGGGTTCTCTCTCTCGATCCGGACAACGCGAAGGCCTACTACTATCTCGGCGTGGCGGAGAACAAGCGGGAGAAGATCGACGACGCCATCGCCGCGCTCGAGCGGGCGATCGCCATCAACCCGGAGGACGGGAAGCCGTACTACGTGCTCGGCATCGCCTACGACAAGAAGGGGGTCGGCGACAAGGCGCAGGAGGCGTACCGCACGGCCGACCGGCTCCTTCAGGCACGGCGTTGATGAAGACCGTCCCGCGGATCGCCGCCCGGTTCGACGCCCTCCGGCGGGAAGGGCGGGCGGGGCTGATCCCCTTCCTCACCGCGGGCGATCCCTCGCTCCGGTTCACGGAGAAGGCGATTCCCATTCTCGACCGGCCGGAGACGGCGGCGATCGAGATCGGCGTGCCCTTCTCCGACCCCCTCGCCGACGGACCGACCATCCAGCGCTCGTCGGAGCGGGCCCTCGCCGGGGGCGTCACCGTGGTGACGTCCTGGACATGGTGGAGCGGCTCCGCCCCTCCGTCTCGGCCCCCATCGTTCTCATGTCGTACATGAACCCGATGCTCCGGCCGGCCTCGAGCGGTTCGCGTCGCGGGCGGCCCGGGCGGGCGTGGACGCCCTGATCGCCACGGACCTTCCGGTGGAGGAATCCGCCGATACCGCCGGATACTCGCCGCCTACGGGATCGGCACGGTTTTTCTGGCGGCGCCGACGAGCCCGCCCGAACGGATCCGGAAGATCGCCGCCGCGTCGACCGCATTCATCTATTACGTCAGCCTCACGGGGGTGACCGGCGCCCGGACAGCCCTCCCCGCGGATCTCGCCGCCCGCCTCGAAGGGGTGAGAAAGATCACGAAGAAGCCCCTCGCGGTCGGCTTCGGCGTCTCGTCCGCCGCCCAGGTGCGCGGCCTCATGCCCTCGCTGCGACGCCGTTGTGGTCGGGAGCGCGTTGGTGCGCGCGGTGGAGGAGGAGAAAAACGACCGGGCCCGGCTCGGGGCGCTCGAAAAGAAGATCGCGGCCCTGACCGCCCCTCTCGGGAGGAGGGGCCGATGACGGCTTGGCTCCGTCTGGTCCGCGCCGGGAATCTCGTCATTCTCGGGGCGGCGATCCTGCTCGGTTACGCCCTCGCCGGCGGCGGGGACTTCGTCGGCACGATCCCCGCGCTCCTCGCGGCGGTCTTTCTCGTCGCCGCATTTTATATCGGGAACGACGTCGCCGACCTCTCGGTGGACCGCGTGAACCGTGCGGACCGGCCTCTTCCGTTCGGGGGCGATCGCCGAGAGGAGCGCCCGCCGGGCGGGATGGGTCCTCGCCCTCCTCGCATTCGGCTGCGCTCTCGCGGCCGGCGGAGATCACTCTCGTCACCCTCGCCCTCTGGTCCCTTCTCCTTCTCCTATATGAGCGGTTTCTGAAACGGGCCGGGTTCGCCGGGAATCTTCTCGTCAGCGTCGTCGCCTCCTCCGCCCTCCTTTACGGCGCCCGTCTCGGCGGGGCGATCGAAGCGGGGATCGCGCCCGCCCTCTTCGCGTTCTTCCTGCACCTCGCGCGGGAGATCGTGAAGGACATCCACGACATGCCCGGGGACCGGGGCGCCCGCCGCACGCTGCCTCTCGCGACGGGGGGAAAGCGAGCCCTTCTCTGGTGCACGTTCCCCCTCGCCCTGCTCGCGCTCCTGTCGCCGGTTCCCTTCCTGATCGGGATGTACAACGTGGCCTATCTCGTGATCGTGATCATCGGCGTCGACCTCCTCCTCGCCGTGGCCCTCGTTCTATGCTATGCCCGTCCCGACCGGGCGAGGCTCGGCATGTTCGCGAGCACTTCTCAAAGGCCAGATGGTGGTCGGCATGGCCGCGATGCTGGTCGGGAGCGCGTTTTAGACATGGGCTCGGCGGCGGCGATTCTTCTCGGGCTGGTTCAGGGGTTGACCGAGTTTCTCCCCGTATCGAGTTCGGGCCATCTGGTCCTGGCCCAGGCGATCCTCGGCATCCGGTCCGAGGGGATCTTGATGGAGGTGCTTCTCCATGTGGCGACCGCCCTCGTGGTGCTCGGCTTCTACCGGGAGAAGGCGATCGATCTCCTCCGGCCCCGATTCGATGACGAACGGAACCGTTACCGCCTCGCCATCATCGTCGGACTCCTGCCGACCGCCTTCGTCGGCCTCTTCCTGAAAGACCGGATCGAGGAGCTCTTCGAACGGCCCGGTCCGACTCTGGCCGCCCTCGCCTTCACGGGAATTTTCCTGCTTCTCACACGGCTCGCTCCCCCCCGGGAGCGGCGGATCACCCTCGGGATCGCCTTGATCATCGGCCTCGCCCAGGCGGTGGCGATCATGCCCGGCATCTCCCGGTCCGGCGCGACCATCGCCTGCGCCCTCTTCCTCGGTGTCCGGCGGCGGGAGGGGGCGGAGTTCTCCTTCCTCCTCTCCGTGCCCGCGATCCTGGGCGCCGCCCTGCTCGACGGCGAAGGATCTCTCCGGGGAGGCCGCCTCCGGCGCGATCCTCGGACCGGCCCTTCTCGGGGCAGTCGTAGCCGCCGCTTCGGGTTACTGGGCGCTCCGCCTCCTCGTCCGCCTCGTCACCCGGGGAGGATTCCACCGGTTCGGCTACTACTGCCTCGCCCTGGCTCTCGTCGGCGCCCGCATGGATCCTCTTCCTTTCCGGTTGACAGAAAGCCCGGGTTGGACGGTACCCTATAAGTTCTTGTCCCCGGGCCTCTTGGCTTCGGGAGGACCAATCGGAACGATCCCGAATCGTTTAAATCTCGCCCGAGCAATCCCCGGCGACCGGGAGCAGACCGGTTTCCGGTTCCGTGGATTTTCCGGGCGGTGGGAGCGAATGAAATGAATCGAATGATGACGGCCCGCCGCGAATCATCGGAATCGTCCTGCTCGGGGCGCTCCTTCCGGTGGCGGCCGCGGCGGTGGACTACGAGAAAATCGAGAAGCCGGCCGCCCATGGAGCGGATCGAGGTGTACGAGAAGCTGATCGGAGCCGAGAAGGATTCGGTGGAATTGCTCTTCAAGTTGGGGAACGCCTACTACGACGCCGAGATGGGCGATATGGCGGCCTCCTTTTACCGGCGTTCCGTCGTCGCGGGGGGCGATTCGAAGGTCGTCATCAACCTCGCATTCGTGCTCGACGACCTCGGAAAGAGGGACGAGGCGTACGAGGCGTACCGCGACGGGATCCGGCGTTGGCCCGAGGACGCCGTGCTCCGGGCTTTCTACGGTGACTATCTCGCCGCCGATCCCGATACGGCCGCCGGGATTCTCCGCCGCCGCGGAGGCGTACCGGCAGGCGCTCGCACTGGACGACAATTGCGCCGAAGCCCATTTCGGTCTCGGGAACCTGTTCGCCGAGGCGGGCATCTACCGGGAAGCGGTCCGCCAATGGGAAAAGGTCCTGGCCATCGACAAGAAGCACCGCCTCGCCACCCGGGCGACCGCCAATATCAAAAAAGTGCACCAGGAGAGGGGACATTCGACGCTTTTCGGCTCTATCGGTAGAGCCGCCGTGTCAGGCTCGAATGTAGATCACACGAACCCGACGGTTCTGTGGAGGAGAAGAGAACGATGATCGTGCGAAATCGTAAGGCCTGGGCTGCTCACGGCGCTCGCGGCAGTTCTGTTGATCGGGGGCGTCGCTTGTGAAGTGCAGGACGACGTCATCACCCGGGAGCGGGTCGATTCGGATCCGGAGACGAAGGCGAAACGCCTCATGTCGAGCGCCAAACAGTATCTCGACAGTGAACTCTACCCGCAGGCCGAGCTGGCGTACCAGGAGGTCGTCGATCTCCAGCCGGACAACTCGACCGCCCTCGCGAACCTCGCCTTCGCCGTCCGCGCCCAGGAACGGGGCGACGAGGCATTCGAGCTGTACAAGCTCTACACCGAGCGTTTTCCCGACGATCCGACGGATTCGCCCGCCTGGGCGCCATGTACAACGACCGGGAAGACTACGCCGCCGCCGCCCAGCAGGTGGAGAAGGCGGTCGAACTCTCCCCGGACGACGCCACGCTCCGCAGCGATCTCGGGCACTACTACATGCAGCTCGAGATGTACGAAGAGGCGCAGGTCTCGTACGAGAAGGCGGTCGAGCTCGATCCCGAGAACGAGGACTATCCGATGATCCTCGCCGGCATCTACAAGGAACTCGGAAAGACCGACGAACTTCTCGTCACGCAGGAAGCGCTGCTCGAGAAGGATCCCGAGAACAAGCGACTCATCAAAAACGTGGCCCAGCTCTACCTCGATACGGAGAACTACCCCAAGGCGGCGGAGCGCTACATGCAGCTCGCCGAGATGGAGCCGGAAAACACGGCGATCCTGAAGAACGTGGCGGTGCTTCAGCTCCGGATGGCGGATACCACGGCGGCGGTCGCGACTTACGAGAAGGTCGTCAAGAGCGATCCGGCCGACGCGGAGGCGCGGGTCCGGCTGGCGGACCTGATGGTCAGCCTCGGCCGGTACGATGAGTCGATTCGAACCGTGCAGATCGCCCTCGACCAGGCCCCGAACAACGCCCAGGGATGGTGCGTGTGGGGGAAGGCGCTCGAGGAGAAGAAGCAGTTCGCCCAGGCCAAGGCGAAGTTCGAGAAGGCGGCCGGGCTCGGCGATCCTTTCTGGTCCGAGTACGCGAGCAAAGAAGCGGTCCGGCAGGAGCAGCTGATTCTCCGCGAAGAGGCGAAGAAGAAACAGGAAGAATACCAGAAGCTCGAGGAGCTCTGAGTTCTCTCGTCCTTCCGATCTGCGGCCCGGGCGCGCTGCCTGCGATCCCGGCTTTTTCCTCGTCGGCACCGGTCCTCGACGTGGCTCAGGCCACGCCTCCGGCCGGACGCCTCGTCCGCACCGGATTTCTTGGCGTCGCGGGTCTGGGCCTCGCTGCGACAAAGACTCGAGAGCTACAGAGCTGCCTCTCACCGGACGCTCGGAGTGTCCGTCCCCGCTACGTAAATGCATGGATGAGACTGTGAGGACCCGCTTCAGTGCTTCGCTCGATTTCCTGCACTCGGGATGGGGATCTGCCGTCGGCATTCCTCCGACGGTGCACCTTTCCGGGGTCCCGCTCATCGCCGAGCCGGAGGCTGAGAAGGAAGCGTCCCCCACTCATTCCGAATCCATGGGATCGCGGTGCGGGGTCTCATCACGATTCATGAAGACAATTTGGTTGTCCGAGTCGGCGCGGGGCACCGTCGTCGGTTTGTCTTCGAGCGCCCGGGTGGGCGGACCCTTTTCCCCCCTCAACGCGGTGCGGATCGGGCAGGACCCACGCCAAGATTCCGATCGGCAGTCCTGGCTTCTCCCCGGTTCATCTCCTTCGATACGGACCTTCGGTCCTACTCAGGACAGGCTCCGATACACCACCTCACCCGTTCGGTGGCACCGCAGGACGAACGGGGAGGGGGCGGTGGCGGGTGAGGGAGACGACCGCTCCTTCCGAGGCCGGAGGTCGACCCCTTGCCCGTCGCCGCCCCACACATCAGCCTCAATCGGCTCACAGGCCCCGCCCAGGTTCTCGATCCTTCACCCAGCCGCCCATTCTCATTCCTCATGCCCCCCCCCGTACTTCCCTTGTCGCACTGCATTTCGCGGCGCACTTCGACTAGACTCATCAGTAGACGAAAGGAGTCCGATCATGCCCGAGCCGCGCCGCGTCTACCTAGACCATAATGCCACGACCCCCGTTCGCCCCGAAGTGGCGGAAGTGATGGCCGATGCGGTGATCCGGTGGGGGGGAACCCTCGAGCCCCTACCTGAGCGGGCGGGAGGCCAAGGCGAAGCTGGGCGAAGCCCGGGAAACCGTCGCCGCCCTCCTCGGCGCCGAACCGGAAGGCGTCGTGTTCACCGGAAGCGGCACCGAAGCGGACAATCTCGCGATTCTCGGAATCCCCGCTCCCGACACCCCCGGTTCCGTCCTGATCTCCGAGGTGGAGCATCCCGCCGTCGACGCCCCCGCCGCCCTTCTCGCCGCCCACGGATTCGAAGTGAAGCGAATCCCCGTCGGCCCCTCCGGCTCGGTCGATCCCGACGACTTCGCTTCGGCCATGGACGACGAGACGCGGATCGTATCCCTCATTCACGGCCAGAACGAGACGGGCGTTCTTCAACCCGTTCGCGAAGTGGGCGCCCTCTGCCGGAAGCGGGGCATCCCGTTCCATACCGACGCCGCCCAGACCGCCGGCAAACTCCCCCTCGATCTTCGCGAAGATCCGATCGACATGGTCACCGTCGTGGGCCACAAGATCTACGGACCGAAAGGCGTCGGCGCCCTCGTGATCGGCCCCGGCCTTCCTCCCCTCCGGCCGGTCACGGTCGGCGGCGGGCAGGAAGGGGGCGCCGCCCCGGCACGGAGAGCGTTCCCCTCGCCCTCGGCCTCGCCGCCGCCCTCCGGCTCGCGGTGGAGGAACGGGAGGACGAGCAACCCCGGCTCCGCCGGATCCGGGATCGATTCGAAGCCCGTATATGTTCGCTCCTGCGCGGAGTCACCATCGCCGGCGCGGACCGGGAACGGATTCCCGGCACCTGCTATGTTCTCTTCGAAGGGGTCTCGGGAGGCGCCGTCGCCGAGGAGCTCGACCGACGGGGTCTCGAGATCTCCACCGGTTCGGCGTGCCACTCCGGTTCACCCGAGCCCTCCGCCACGCTCCTCGCCATGGGCTACTCCCGGGAACTCGCCCTCGGCGGGATCCGGATCGGCTTCGGCAAGAGCAACACCGAATCGGACGGGGATCTTCTCGCCGACACCCTGGCCGAGGTCGTCTCCGCCCTTCGCGGGAAAGGATGATCCTCTCTTGATCGAGAATCTCTCGCCTCCGAAAGGGGCACGGATCGCCGTCGCCATGAGCGGCGGCGTGGACAGCGCGGCGGCGGCCCTTCTCCTCAAAGAGGCGGGCTATGACGTGGCGGGCGTGACGCTGAAGCTCTTCTGTCTCGGCGACGATCCCGGTCTCGAGAGTGATCGATCCTGCTGCTCCGCCGAGGCGATCGAGGACGCCGCGTCCACCGCCGCCCGCCTCGGCATTCCCCATCATGTCTGGGACTTCAGCGAGCCTTTCCGGGAGCGGGTCATCGATCCGTTCCGGGAGGAGTACTTCCGGGGCCGCACGCCGAATCCGTGCGTGTCGTGCAACCGGAACGTGCGGTTCCGTCTCTTCCTCGATAAGGTGCGCCGCTCCGGCTATCCCTACCTCGCGACCGGCCACTACGTGAGGCTCGCCGAAATCGACGGGGCGCGGGCGATCCTCCGCGGCCGGGACCGGGGGAAGGACCAGTCCTACGTGCTCTGGGGCATCCGCGGCGAAGACCTTCCCGGACTCGTCTTTCCCGTCGGGGATCTCCAGAAGGACGAAGTGCGGGCCCTTCTCTCCCGGGCCGGTCACGCTGTGGCGGAGAAGCGGGAGAGCCAGGACATCTGCTTCCTTCCCGACCGGGACCTCCGGGGATTTCTCGGCATGTCCGAGGAGGGGGAGATCGTCGACGGGGAGGGCAACGTCATCGGACGCCACGACGGCGCGGCCCGGTACACCATCGGCCAGCGGCGCGGCCTCGGAGTCGCCGCCGGCGAAGCCCTCTACGTGACCGGTGTCGACATCGCGAAGAACCGGGTCCGCCTCGGCCCGGAGAGTGACCTCTACGGCATCGGGCTCGTCGCCGAGGATGCTAACTTCCTCGTTCCCCTCGAGTTCCTCGGGGCCGGTCCGGTGGAGGCGAAGATCCGCTACCGGCACGAGCCCGCGCCCGCCTCGATCGCCCCCATGGACGGCGACCGGTGGGAAATCCGCTTCCAGACACCCCCAGAAAGTCGATCACCCCCGGACAGTCCGTCGTCCTCTACCGGGGGGAGCGCCTTCTCGGCGGCGCCGTGATCGCCCGCGTCCTCGCGAACGGATCCTCTTCAAAGCGCTAAACTTCAGCGGTCAATCTCCCGAAAAGTGGAGGGAACCCCCGATCCCGGAAGAGGATCCATGAACTTAACGGATCTACAAAAGGTCGATCTTCCCGTTCTCCTCGCCACCATCGAGGATGATCCGAGTTTCGCGGGAAAGATCCTGCGCAACCTCGTCGCCTCCGGTTGGGAGATCAGCTCCGCACCGTCAGGCGGAAGGGGGCGCGACGTCCGGGTCCGTCCAGCGGGCGATGACCTGCCTTCTTCGCCTCCTCGCCCGGCGGACGAACGCGGTGCACACCTTCGCCGGTTTCGGTGGGGAATCGGAGGGGCTCCGGTTCGTCTGGGCCCACGGCTTCCCGAATCCCGAGGTGGGGGGGGAGTGGGTCCGCGATCGTCTGGCCCGGATCGCCGAATCCCTCGAGGGGGAAGGCGCGTTCGAGGGTGTGGAGGACGGCCCCCCGGCCGGGGAGGGGGACTCCGGGAAGGTGACCCTCCGGGCGGTGCCGATCCACGGAGGAGGAAAAGGGGTCGGCGTTCTCGGCGCGGTTTGGCCCGGTCCCGACGCGCTGCCCCCCGGAGGAGACCGTCTGCTCTCTCCGCAACGGCGCGTTCCTCCTCGGCCAGACGGTCACCGAAATATGGGAAACGAACCGGACCCACGGCATCCTCTATTCCATGATCCAATCCCTCGCCGCCGCCCTCGACGCGCGGGACGCCTACACCCGGGGCCACTCGGACCGGGTGGCGATCTACGCCATGGCCGTGGCGAACGAAATGGGAATCGACGAGGCGACGGACCGGCCCTTCGGATTCCGGGACCAGCTCCGTCTCGGCGCCCTGCTTCACGACATCGGAAAAGTGGGGATCCCCGACGCGATCTTGCAGAAGCCCACGAAGCTCACCGTCGAAGAAATCACCTCGATCAAGGAGCACCCGGTGCTCGGCGCGGAGATCGTGCGCTCCTCGGGCAATCTGGACCATGTGATCCCCGGGATCCTCTTCCATCACGAGCGGCTCGACGGCTCCGGATATCCGATGGGCCTCGTGGGGGACGAGATCCCCCTGGTGGCCCGGATCATCGGCATCGCCGACGTGTTCGACGCCCTGACGAGCGGGCGCCCCTACCGGGACGGCTCCGCCCACAACGACGCCATCGACATCATCCAGAAAGGGAGCGGCACCGAGTTCGATCCGAAGGTGGTGGAGGCGCTGGTCCGGACTTTCCGGAAGGGCGTACTCACCACGGTGCGGATCACCCCCTCCGGAGCGACCGGCCATGTGACCCGGGAGGGGGCGCGCATCGAACGGGAGCGGCCCGGGCTCGGCGACCGTGTGCCGTCGGTGCCCGTCATTCTCCACAGGGTCACCCAGCTGATCCGGGATCCGAACAGCTCGGTGGGCGACATCGCCCAAGGTGATCTCCGCCGACGAAGGTCTCGTGGTCCGCCTCCTCAAGGTGGCCAACTCCGCTTTCTACGCGCTTCCGGGCAGGGTGGGCACCATCCCGATGGCGATCACCCTGCTCGGCCTGACCACGCTGAAGAACATCGTCATCGGCACGGCCATGTCCGACGTGACCCGCTCGATCCTCGGCACGGGCGAAGAATCGCTCCGGCTCTGGGACCACGGCATCCGGGTCGGCGTCTGGTGCCGGGCCCTCGCCCGGCGTTTCGGCGGGATCGACGGGGAGGAGGCGTTCACGGGCGGGCTGCTCCACGACATCGGCAAGGGCGTCGTCCTCCGGGAACTTCCGGAATCCCAGGCCCACCTTCGCAGTCTGATCCTCGAACGGCGGGAGTGCCGGATTCTCGAAAAAGAGGCGATCGGTTTCGACCACGCCCAGCTCGGCGCGTGGGCCCTCGGGCGTTGGCGGCTCCCGGAATCGCTGGTCCTCGCGGTCCGGTACCATCACGAGCCGCGGGCGGTGGAGGAGCATTCGGAAGAGGTGACCGGCTCGTCTGGGTGACCCATCTCGCCGACGTGATCGCCCACGAGGAAGGGGACGACCCGGACCGCATCCGTGATATCGTCGCCCGCCACGCCGATCCTCTCGTCTCCCATCATCTCCCCCTCGGGGATGGGCGACTCTTCGACGACCTCCTGCCCCGCGTTCGGGACGACCTCGAAGTCGCCCGCCGCGTCTTCACCGAGACCGAGAACGTCACCGTCGCCTAATACTTTTTTTGATTCATTGTCCCTATGGAATGAGTTGGGGGAGCGCGTGTTGTGACACGCACTCCTGAGATAAGGGCCGGCGGGACGGGGGATCGGCATCGGGAGGGGGCGGGGACGAAAGCCGAACCGGCTATCTTCCTTGGTCTCCTCTTCTGCACCCTGGAATGGTGATCTTCGAGTGCAGTATCCGTCCGGAGGGGGACAGGAACCGCTGAGGTCACAATTCGTTTTTCGAGCCGGAGGCTCGGGCGGTGCCAGTCCCCCACTCATTGCAAACCTCTATCTTCCTTGGATTCCTCCTGCACCCTGGAATGGTGATCTTCCACGGCAGTATCCGTCCGGAGGGGGACAGGAACCGCTGAGGTCACAATTCGTCTTCTCGAGCCGGAGGCTCGGGCGGTGCCAGTCCCCCACTCATTGCAAACCTCTATCTTCCTTGGATTCCTCCCCTGCACCCTGGAATGGTGATCTTCGATGGCAGTATCCGTCCGGAGGGGGACAGGAACCGCTGAGGTCACAATTCGTTCTTCTGAGCCGGAGGCTCGGGCGGCGCCAGTCCCCCACTCATTGCAAAGTGGCTAAGGTAGGTTTGACCGGTGAGGAGCCCGCAGGCGAAGTTGGTGGGACTCCCCCACCAATCCAAACTCGCATAGTCACTTCGGAGCTGAGTGGGGGACTGACACCTCCGAGCCTCCGGCTCGAGGACGTTGCATCCCTCCCGGGTGTCTGTCCCCGCCGACGGGTATTGCCGATGGAAGATAACCACTCCAAAGTGCAGCGGAGGAATTCAAGGAAATTGGCCAGTGCGGGTTTGTCGGGGGACTGATACCGTCCGAGCCTCCGGCTCGACATCAGACTTGACGATCCCTCCGATGTGTCCCTCGGGTGGGATACCGCCATCCGCGATCACCATTCCAGGGTGCAGAGGAGGAGTCCGGGAGATAGCATTTTGGGAACGTGGCTTCTCCCTCCCTCAATCCTCGTCCCTATTTCTGCCGAAGCTCGGAGAGCGAGTCGATCGTGACAGAACGGGAGCCCCCCATTCCATCGAAAGGGAGCGTGTTCATGGCTCTTTGGAAAACGGAACGGGAGATCAAGTACCCCGATCTATCCGACCCGTACCTGGCTCGAGAAGATCAGTGCTGATGACCGGAGTCGGTGTGGGCCGGTGCGTCGTGTGTGGATCGGTGGCTACCATGAAACCGGTGGAGCAGAACCTCCGTGAGAGCTGTCGCTGCTCCAAGTGCACGGCCACGAACCGGCAGAGACAGCTCGTGTGTACGTGCTTTGCGGGGCGGCCTCATCGATGGCCGGCCGCCGGGCGGCCTCTCTCCCCGAACTGGCGGGGCTCGACGACCTGACCATCTACAACACCGAGGCGGAAGGGGCGGTACACCAGCGGCTCGCCGGAATGAAGAACTACATTTGCAGCGAATATTTCGGTGACCGGTACGAACCGGGCGCCCTCATGAACGGCGTTCGCCATGAAGATCTTCAGGCCCTCTCCCTCGCGGACGGGTCCGTCGATCTCGTTCTTTCTTCCGACGTATTCGAGCACATTCCTGAGCCTTACGAGGCCCACGCCGAAGTGTACCGGATCTTGAAGCCCGGTGGCCGCCACGTCTTCACCGTGCCTTTCTATCAGACCGAGTTCCTCGACGAAGCCGGACCGAAACGGACGACGAAGGGAATACGGTCTTTCTGATCGAACCCCAGTACCACGGCGATCCCATCCGCGAAGAAGGGCGCCCTGGTCCATACGATCTTCTCCCTCGAAATGCTGGTCGAACTCCGTCGCATCGGGTTCCGGCCGAACCTCTACCACCTCTACCGGCCCGCCCTCGGCATCGTGGGGCCCAACGCCATCGTTTTCGAGGCCGTCAAAGACTGATCCCGTAACGGGCGGAAGGAACCAGCCCCGGAAATGGGCGCCGGAAGGATCTTCCCTATCCTCACGTCGCCGGCTCCGAGCAAGGACGCGGGAGCATGGAACGACATATCTTATTGCAAAGATATCATTTGAAGTTTCAGGGGTTCCCCGGTTGGGCCGGGCCGGAAGGGCTTTCCTATGGCCCCCGAGGGGACATTAAGTGCGAATTTCCGCGGTTTCGGCATTTTCCGCTCAAGGTTTCCCCCTTGGGAGTACGAAACGTAGGACAGCGAGGGCCGGAAGGGGAACCGGTGGGAAAAGGTGCCCCTTATCGACCGACCCGGAACGATTTTCCCGGCCATGACCGGCGGAGGGGGAACGAATGACCGATACGATTCCGATTCGGAAGGGGCGGCCCGGATGGACGGCGGCGATCTCAGTTCGCCGCGCCGGACGGGGCGTTTCGGGATTCCCTCGAGACCTTCAGCGAGAGTCTCGGGGCGCTCCGCGAAACGTGCGCCGACCTCGGCCGCCGGTGCGCCGATCTCGACTGGGCTCTGAAGGAGTCGAACCGAAAGCTGCGGGAGAGCCTCGAAGAGCGGAAGAGCTCGCCTCCCGGCTCGACGGCATCCTCCGCTGCGTCCCGGTCGGCGTGGTCGCCGTCGACCCGGACGGCCGCATCATCGAGTTCAACCGCGCGGCCGAGAAGATCACGGGCTACGCGAAGGAAATGGTCGTCGGGTTCCCTATGGAGATCTGATCGGACGGCGGACCGGCGGACGCTTCGGCCTGCTCCACACGATCGAGACGGGAACCCGGATCGACGGCGAAGAGAAGGAGGATCGCGGCCGCCGACGGCGACCGGATCCCGGTTCGTTACAGCACCTCCCTCGTTCGCGGCGAGGAGGGCGAGGTTCTCGGCGCCGTGGAGGTCTTCGTCGATCTCCGCCGGGCGAAGCTGATGGAAGAGGAACTCCTCCGTACCCGCACCCTCGCCGCCGTCGGCGAGATGTCCGGCGAAGTGGCCCGGCAGATCAGGAATCCCCTCGCGGGTGTTTCGGGATTCGCCGAGATCCTCGCCCGGGACCTCGAGAAGGATCCGGAGCGGGCGGAGCTGGTGAACAAGATCCAGGAGGGCGTGGCCGGCGTGGAGAGCGCGGTCTGCCGGCTTCCTGGAAGGGGCGGGGAGTGGTCCCGCCCGGTACCGCTGTCTCGACGTGGCGGCGGTCGTGGAGAAGACGCTCGACTTTTCGAAGCGGGTCTCGAGGAAGCCGAGGGCGTTCGCGTGGAACGCCGGATCGGGCGGAACGAGGCGCTCGCGCGGATCGACGAGGAGCAGTTCTCCGGCGCCCTTCGCCGGCTTCTCGCCAACGCCCGGGACGCGATGCCCGGCGGGGGCGTGATCACCGTCGCCCTCGACGTGGTGGAGAACCCGATGGACGAGGAGGGGGAATCGGGCGGCGCCGTCGAAAGGCCGTTCGGCCGCCCTTCTCGATCACGAATCGATGGTCGTCGTCTCCGTCCGGGATACGGGAGAGGGCATGAGCGACGAAGTCCGCGGAAACGCCTTCTCTCCCTTCTTCAGCACCCGGGAGCGGCAGGTGGGCCTCGGCCTGACGACGGTCCGGCGCACCCTGACCGGCCACGGGGGTGATGTGGGCCTCGAGAGCGAACCGGGCCGGGGGACGACGGTGATCCTCCGGCTTCCGTCCGCCCGGGCGATGCACATGATCGCCGAACCGAGGAGGACCTCTTGAGCGGCATGGAACAAGCGAAGCGGATCCTCGTGTTGGACGACGAGCCCCTGGTGGGCGATTTCCTGAAGACCTATCTCGCCCGAACGGGGCGCGATGTTCAGGTGGTGTCCGGACCGGAAGAGGCCCTCGAGCATCTCCGTTCCGGCGCCTATGAAGTGCTCTTTCTCGACCATCGAGACGAGGGGGGGGCGGTTCCGGCCGTTTCTCCGCTCCGTGGTCGAAGTTTCCCCGGAGACGAAGGTGATCATCCTCTCCGCGCGGCCGAGCGTGGAAGGGGCCGTGGAAGCGATGCGGCTCGGCGCCGCCGATCTCCTGACCAAGCCGTTCGGGGGCGAGGAAATCGATCGTGTCCTCGCCCGGGTGCTCGAGACCCGTCCCCTGCCGCAGGATATCGGGGCGCCCGTCGCGGTCGATGAAGAGGGGACGCCGGTCCTCGTCGGCGACAGCCGCCGATGAGGAGGTGCGCCACCTCATCCGGATCGCCGCGTCCACGGACGCCACCGTGCTCATCTCCGGCGAGACCGGCACCGGCAAGGAGCTGGTCGCCCGGGCGATCCACCTTCGAAGCCGTCGGAGCCGGGCCCACTTCATCCGGTTCAACTGCGCCGCCCTGACCGAGACCCTCTACGAGAGCGAGCTCTTCGGCCATGAGCGGGGCGCGTTCACCGGCGCGATCCGCCAGAAGAAGGGGCGATTCGAACTCGCCCACCGCGGCACGCTGCTGATGGACGAGATCTCCGAGATCAGCTGGGGCGCCCAGGCGAAGCTCCTCCGGGTCCTTCAGGAGAAGGAGTTCGAGCGGGTGGGCGGATGCTCCACGATCCGCGTCGACACGCGGGTGATCGCCACGACGAACAAAGACCTCGCCCGGGAAATCCGGGGCGAGCGTTTCCGGCCCGACCTTTACTACCGGTTGAGCGTTTTCCCGATCACCGTCGCGCCCCTCCGGGAGCGGAAGACGGACATCCCCTTCTCGCCGAGCACTTCCTCGGGCTCCACTGCGATAGGAACGGGATCGGAAGGATGAAGATCGGCCCCTCCGCCATGGACCTCCTGACCCACTACCGGTGGCCGGGCAATGTCCGGCAGCTCGAGAACAGCCTGGAACGGGCGGTCCTCGTCTGCACCGGAAACGTGATCGGTCCGGAGCATCTGCCCGATCTCGTGGAGGAGAGGAAGGTCGCCGAGGCGTCGGCGGCGGGTGCGGACGAACTGGTGACCCCGCGCATGACGCTCCGGGAAGCCGAGACGGCCCTGCTCATCCAGGCCCTCGACGAGTCGGGCGGAAACCGAACCGCGGCGGCCGAGAATCTGGGCATCACGACCCGGACCCTCCGGAACAAGCTCCACCGACTCGGCATGATGGATTACATGCGGCCCGGCGACGGAAACGGGAAAGACTTTCCTCCTCGAGGGGAAAAGGAGATCCGTCTCGATCCGGTACCGGCCGAGTCCTTTCACGGCGGGGATCGATTCGAAGTGATTCCCGGCGTGTCCTTTATCTGCCCGAAGCGGCCGTGGCCCGATCTTTGCGGATTGGGACCGTGGGCCGAAGTCCGGCCCGGTCTGATCGCGATCGGAGGAGACGAGTAATGTCCGCGTTCGATTTGTTTTCGAAGACCTCTCTGCCGACCCTGAGGCGGGTGATGGATTTCGCCGCGATCAGGCAGAGGGTCTACGCCGGGAACGTGGCGAACGCCGAAGTCCCGGACTACAAGCGCAAGGATGTGCGAGTTCGCCGAGGAGATGTCGCGGGTCCGTGAGAGCTCGCTCGCACCGGCGACCACCGACGCCCGCCACATTCGGGGGGCGGCGAAGAGCCGAGCGCTCGTTCGAGATCATCGAAGACGAGAGTTCGGACGGGGAAACGGGAGTCGATCTTGGAAACCGAGCTGGTCGCCCTCGCGGAGAACCAGCTTCGATTCAATCTTGCCGCGCGTCTCGCGGCGATGCGCGTGGCCGGGATCCGCGCGAGTATTCGGGGCCGGAGCTAATCCGGCGACCGATCGGGAGGTGATGCGAAATGTCCGGTGACCTCTTCGGCCCGATGGGGATCAGCGCCGCCGGCCTCTCGGCCCAGCGGAAGAGGATGGAGACGATCGCGAAGAACCTCGCGAACGCGGGAACGACCCGCGGGGACGACGGCGGAGATCTACGCACGCCGGCGTATCGAACTGACGGCGGGCGAGGACACGCCGGCCCGGGCGGCGAGCCGTCCGGCCCACCGCGTCTCCATGGCGAGGACGTCGGCGAGGCATCTCTCGGCTTCGTCGACCCGGAGCTCCGGCGATCCGGGCAGGCCGGGCACCGTGGAGGCCCGCGAAATCGAGGATCAGAACGCGAACGTCGTCCGTATCTTCGATCCCCATCACCCGGACGCCGACGAGGCGGGGTACGTGGAGATGCCCGACATCAACACGGTGACGGAGATGGTCGACATGGTCGCGGCCACGCGGGCGTACGAAGCCAACCTGGCCGCCATGAAGGCGTACCAGAGCATGTTCAACAAGTCTCTCGAGATCTAGGGGGTAGGGAACCGTGACGTTCAATCCCGTAAGCGCCATTCCCGTGAATCGTCCGCTGATCCGTCCGGGCGCCACGCCCGACGGATTGGGGAGCCGAGGCGGTGCCCCGGCGGGCGGTGCGTCTTTCGCGGAGACCCTCAAAGGATACCTACAAGACGTGACCCGTCTCGAGCAGGAGGCGGATATGCAGGTTCAGGCGCTGGCGGACGGGAAACTGTCCGATCCTCACCAGGTGATGATGGCGGTCGAGGAAGCGAACATGGCGCTGGACCTGTTGATCGAGATCCGGAACAAGCTTCTCGAGGCGTACCAAGAGCTGTCCCGGACTTCGGTGTAATGCATCGAGAGGAGGGATCCTTCGGTGGCTGATTCGATGAGAAAGATTTCGGCGGACGTGATGAACCGCTGGCAGGCGCTCGGTCCGGGCAAGAGGCTCGTGGCCGGGCTTCTCGGTCGCGGGTGTGATCGTGACGGTGGTGGTTTCGCTCTTTCTCGCCCGTCACGCGACCTATTCCGTTCTTTATACCGGTCTCGAGACCGACCAGGCGTCCGCGGTCGTCGACGAACTCAACGGCATGCAGGTTCCCTACCGGATCGCCGACGCCGGCCGCACCATCCTCGTCCCCGAGGGCGAGGTCTATTCCCTTCGTCTCGACCTCGCCGGCAAAGGAAACCCGGGAGGCGGCAAGGGTGGCTACGAGATCTTCGATAAGAGCCGGTTCGGCATGACCAGCTTCATGCAGCAGGTCAACTACCGGCGCGCCCTCGAAGGGGAGCTGACGAGGACCATCCGGGAGATGGACGAAGTGATGGCCGCACGGGTCCACCTGGTGATGCCCGAGCGCACCCTGTTCGCGGACGATTCCCGCAAGCCGACCGCCTCGGTCATGCTCCGGTTGAAGCCGGGCGTGGAGCTCGCCCGCAAGCAGATCGAGGGGATCACGTACCTGGTCTCCGGGAGCGTGGAAGGGCTCGTCATCGAGAGCGTCAATATCGTCGACTACTACGGCAATCTCCTCTCGAACCAGCACGGCGACGAGTTCGACGGCGAGGGAGGCGCCCGGTTCGAGATGCAGACCGCGGTCGCCCGTTTCCTCGAGGAGAAGGCCCAGAGTCTTCTCGATCCGGTGGTCGGTCCGGGGAACGCGGTGGTGCGGGTGAGCGCCGATCTCGACCTCGAACGGATCGAGAGCGAGGCGGAGAAGTTCGATCCCGACTTCGCGGTGGTCCGGAGCGAGGAGCTGAACGAAGACAGGGAGGCCAGACCGGCGACGAGACCCGGAGCACGGTCACGAACTACGAGATCAACCGGACCGTGGAGCGGGTGGTGCGGGCCCCCGGCAACGTGAAGCGGCTGACCGTGGCGGTCACCGTCGACGGCCGTTACGAGATCCCCGAAGGGGAGGAGGACGCCGAGCCGGTGTTCGTCGCCCGGACCGCCCAGGAGCTCGATCAACTCGGCGCCCTCATCCGGAACGCGGTCGGTATCGACGCGGAGCGCGGGGATCAGTTCCACATCGCCTGCGTCCAGTTCGACCAGCAGTCGATCGCCCTCGAGCAGGAAGAGATGAAGAAGGCCGAGCGCCAGATGATGATCACCGCCATCGGGGGCAAGCTGATTCTCGTTCTCGGCGCCCTGGTGGTGCTCTTCGTGCTTCGCAAGATCATCCAGTCCCTCGGGGCGACGCTCGCCCAGGCGCCGGCCCTGCCGGCCCGCCCGGCGGGAGCGCCCGCGGGGGTGGACCCCGTGGCGGCGGAGGCGGCCCGGATCCAGTCGTTGACGAGCCGCGTTTCCGAGCTCGCGAGATCGCAGCCGGAAGAGTCGGCCGCCCTGATTCGAACCATGGTCTCCGAGGAGAAGTAGGCAGCCATGAGCGCCCTGACCGTCACCGATCTCACGCCGAAGCAGCGGGCGGCCATCGTCGTGATGTCCATCGGCTCGGGCGCGGGTGACGTTCTCAAGGGGCTCGGCGGAAGCGTGGTCGAACAGTTGGCCGAGACGATCGTGCAGCTCGGCGAGGTTCCGAAGGAGGTCCGGGACGAAGTGCTGGCCGAGTTTCACAACCGTCTCGCCGCGAGCCAGGCCAAGGAAGCCGGAGGCCTGGAGATGGCGTCGGAGATCCTCGAGGTGAGCCTCGGGAAGGCGGGGGCGAATCAGGTGGTGCAGCGCATCGGCTGGCGGGCGAACCGGAAGCTGATGGCGTACGCCAAGCGGGACCCCGAGAAGTTCGCCGGTCTCCTGGCGGAGGAGCACCCCCAGGCGATCGCGTTCATCCTCACCCAGGTGGAGGAGGACACGGCGGGCAAGGTGATCTCGGCCCTCCCCGAGGAGATCCAGCCGGAGTTGACGTGGCGGGTGGCCACCATGGGCGAGATCTCGCCGGACGTGGCGGGCGCGGTGCACGCCGCCCTCGCGCCGATCGTCGATCCCACGGGCGGCGTGGCGAAGCGTCTCGAGCAGTTGGGCGGCGAGCAGAAGGCGGCGGGCCTTCTCAACATGGTCTCCCTCGAGTCCCAGAAGACGGTCCTCGAAACGATGGCCGCCCGGGACCAGGACATCGCGAACCGGGTTCGGAAGTTGATGTTCGTCTTCCGCGACATCCTTCTCCTCGACGACCGCGCCATGCAGCGGGTCCTCAAGGAGGTGGACGTGAAGGATCTCTCGGTGGCGCTCAAGACCGCCGACGAGGACGTGAAAGAGAAGATCTTCAAGAACGTCTCCGAGCGGGCCGCGGTCAGCATCCAGGAAGAGATGGACTACATGGGACCGGTCAAGGCGAACGAGATCGAAGCGGCCCAGGACCGCATCATCGACGTGGTCCGCTCTCTCGAGGAGAAGGGCGAAATCGTGATCGATCGCGGCGGGGAGGATTCCTAGGATGTCGTCCCGCGTGATTCGTCCGTCCCGGATGCTCGAGGAGACCCGCGTGGTCCTCCTTCCCACGGAGGGGGAGAGGGACGCGGGGGCCCCCGAGATCCCGGCACGGCCGCGGATCGGGAGCGCCGCGCCCTCGAGAAGATCGCCGAGTACGAGCGGCGGTGGAACGAACGGGAGGCCGAGATCGACACCCGTCTCGCCGCGGTGGCGGAAGAGGCGGCCGGGCCGGTGGCGGAGATCGTCGGCCGGTTCACTTCGATGATGGACGATTTCGCGGCCCAGCAGAGCGACCTGGTCCGCTCCTCCGAAGAGACCGTGGTCCGGCTCGCGGTCGCCGTGGCCCGGCGGATCCTGGGCGACGTGGTGGCGGCGGACGAGGAAGCGGTGCTCGAAACCGTGCGCCGGGCCCTGAAACAGGTTGTGGAGAAAGAGAACGTGATCATCCACGTCAACCCCGAAGACCTCCGCATCGTGCGGGAGCACGGCTCGGAGTGGCTCGGGCGCCTGGAAGGGACGCGGTCCCTCGAGATCCAGGAGGACGAGCGGATCGGACGGGGCGGCTGCCTCGTGGAGACCGAATCGGGGAACGTGGAAGCCCAGATCGAAAAGCAACTCAAGACGCTCGAGAGGGCGTTGATCGAGAAGGTGCGATGAACACGGCCGTAATCGACGGGAACAAATTTCTGGAGACCGTGGAAAGCGCCGAGCCGATCCGGCGGACCGGCCGGGTCATGGAGATCATCGGTTTGATCATCGAATCGAAAGGCCCCGGCGTGTCCGTGGGGGACGCGTGCACCATCGAATGTCTCGGGGGGAACGGCCGGGTTCAGGCCGAGGTGGTCGGATTCCGTGGCGAACGGGTTCTCCTCATGCCTCTCGGCGTCATCGGCGGTATCGCCCCCGGCGCATCCGTCGCCGCCTCCGGCCGGCCCCTTCGGGTGCCGGTAGGCCACGAGCTGCTCGGTCGCGTGCTCGACGGGCTCGGCAACCCGATCGACGGCCTCGGACCGACGGGCGCCAAGAAGACCAGGCCCCTGGTCGCGGCGCCGCCGAATCCGCTCACCCGGCGCCGCATCTCGACGCCCCTCGCGACCGGAATCCGGTCGATCGACGGGCTGCTCACCTGCGGCAAGGGTCAACGGGTGGGCATCTTCTCGGGAAGCGGCGTGGGCAAGAGCGTGCTGCTCGGCATGATCGCGCGGAACTGCGAAGCCGACCTGAACGTGATCGCCCTGATCGGCGAGCGGGGGCGCGAGGTGCGGGACTTCATCGAGAAAGATCTCGGGCCCGAGGGGCTTCGGAAGTCGGTGGTGGTGGCGGTGACGTCCGACCAGGCGGCGATGATCCGCCTGAAAGGGGCGCTCCTCGCGACCACCATCGCGGAGCATTTCCGGGACCTCGGTCTCGACGTGATGCTCATGATGGACTCCCTCACCCGGGTCGCCATGTCCCAGCGCGAGATCGGCTCGCCGTCGGCGAGCCGCCGACGACGAAGGGCTACCCGCCGTCGGTCTTCGCGTTTCTGCCCCGCCTTCTCGAGCGGTCGGGCACGTCGACGGTCGGCAGCATCACCGGCCTCTACACGGTGCTCGTGGAAGGGGATGACATGTCCGAGCCGGTCGCGGACGCGGCCCGCTCGATCCTGGACGGCCACATCATCCTCTCCCGCAAGCTCGCCGCGGAGAACCACTATCCGGCGGTGGACGTGCTCGAGAGCGTGAGCCGGGTGATGATCGACGTGGTGGACGAGGAGCAGAAGAAAGCGGCGGCACGGGTCCGGGAGATCCTCGCCGTCTATCGCGAGTCGGAGGACCTGATCAACATCGGGGCCTACGTGAAGGGCAGCAATCCGAGGATCGATTCCGCGATCGCCAAGATCGAGCCGATCCGGGGTTTCCTCAGGCAGGGCATCGAGGATCGGACCCGTTTCGACGAAACGCTCCGGAACCTCGGGTCGCTGCTGAACTAGGGAAGAGGTCATGGGATATCGCTTCCGGCTTCAAAAAGTGATGAACGCGAAGAAGCACGCCGAAGACGTGAAGAAAGAAGAGCTGGCGGCGGCGGTTCGCGTTCTCGACCGGGAGGAGCAGCGTCTCGACGATCTTCACCAGATGGGTGAGGAGTGCCGGCGGGAAATGATCCAGCCCCCCGAGGAAGCCCTCGACATGGCTCGGGAGAAAATGAACTGGGAGCGCTTCCACGGACTGATGGAGGAGATTCTTCGCCAGCGGAAAACGGTCGACCACTCGCGCGGCCGCGTCGACAGGGAACGGGACGAGCTGGTCGATGCCGCGAAAGCTCGGAAAACTCTCGAGAGCCTCCGGGACCGGGGACTCCTCGAGTACATGCGGGAATGGCTGAAGCGGGAACAGAAGGAGTCCGACGAGATCGGGCGGGACATGTTCCTGAGGAAGACCAAAAAGGAAGACTAAGGGGCCGGGTTCGCCCGGCGCCGGTCCGACTCACGGAGGAGAAGGACGATGGCTGAGGCCGAAGAGAAAAAGGAAAAGGGCGGAATCGGAAGGATCATTCTCCTGGCCGGCGGGGGATTGGTCGTGTTCCTCGGAGCGATTCCCTTCTTTCTCTTCATGAACGGAATGCTGAGCTTCGAGGCTCCGCGCCTTCGTCCGGCCGAGGCGTACGTCCTCGCGGACAGCGTGCTGGTCGCCCACCGGATGTCTCTCGACGAGGCCGCCGAAGCGCCCCCGAGGGGAACCCGTCGGCCGGCGCGACGGAGGCTGCCGGGGGGCGCGGCGACCGAGTGCCCTGAATGGCGGCGGTCGAGGGGCCCCAGCCGGAAGCGCAGGCGGTGGTCGCTTCGGCGGTGGACGAGAGCGGCGCGGAGACCCATGGCGTGTCCCGGAGGAGTCGGGGGCGCGACGAGATGGGCCCGCCTCTTCCCGAGTCGGTCAGCGACATGGTCGCCCGGAAAGAAGAGGCGGCGGAGGAAGACATCGACCAGATGATGGCCCTTCAGCCGGAACGGATGGCCCGGCTCGTGCGGGTGTACGAAAAGATGAGGCCGAAGCAGGTGGCCCTCATTCTCGGGACCATGCCCGAGCGTCAGGCGTCGAGCATCCTGCAGGACATGAAAGATCAGTCGGCGGCCAAGGTGCTGGCCGAGATGGAACCGGGGAAGGCGGCTCGCATGAGCCAGCTCCTGATTCGGACGGCGGGAAATGAACTTTAACGGAATCGAAAACCTGTTCGAAGCGATCCTCGGCGCCGGCCGTGGGGTGGAGCTCCCTCTCGGGGAGAACGCTCCCGCGGACGCTTCGGGGAAGGGCGACGGCTTCGCTTCGCTGCTGGCGTCCTTCGGGAAAGCCCCGGCGGCGGCGAATCGGCGAGGGCCCGGTCCCCTTCGATCCTTCCCGGCCCCCGTCGCGGTGCGCACGGGGACGGATGCTCCCGGGGAAGATCTCTCCGGGCATCCGGCCGATCGCCGGGGGAGTCTCGCCGGCGGTCGTGGAAGAGACGCCGGTGCCGATCGACGTCATACGCGCCGGGTAGCGGCGAAACTTCGAACGCCGACGGGGACGACGACGGGACACCTTCCCGCTTCCCGCGGGATCCGGTCGGCGGGTTGCGTGAGAAGTCGGCCCATGGTCCCGCTCCGGTTCGCGACTCCGGTGAAGGGGCCGGTCGTGACTCCGGCGGCGCCTACGGTTCCCGGAAATCCGAAGCGGACGGTTCCGGCCCTGCGCGGAAACGGCGAACTTCCGGGCGCGGCGCCCGTGGCAAATCCGACGTCCACGCCCACGGAGACGGTGATGGCTACGGCGGCGGCCGGGAGAATCCAGTCACGGAATCGGCTGAGGTTACGAAAGCCGGTGGTCATGGAAAACGGCGTCCAGTTACGACAGGCTACGGTCGTCGCCACGGTTGCGGTCACGAAACGGCCCGGCCGCGGTCGCCGCCGATTCGGCGGCGCCCGTGATCGAGGCCGGACAGGCCACGCCCGACCCGGCGAGTCCGGACCGAGATCTTCGATGGACCGGCGATCGACAAGAAGCCGTCCGTTCCTGGTGCGGATTCGACGGGCGATCGCGCGAAACCGGCGGCGACTCCGCCGGTCGACATCGATCCCACCGCCGACATATCGCCCGGGAAGAAGAGTGCGATTCCGGTGGTGCCGATTTCCGAGAGGGCGGACCGGAAGGGGAATCCGGCGGAGCCCACCATAGAGACCGACAGCTCGGTCCGGAAGGACGGGCCCGGGTTCGAGCGTTCGGACAAGACTCCCGAGGGGGCGGTTCGTGCCGAGCCGCGAGGCCGGCGAATGAAACCGCTCCTCCCCGACCGATCGTCGGAGACGGGCGCCGTGCCGAGATGATTCCGACGACCGAGGAGCCGGCGGTTTCCGATATGGCCCTCCGGGAACGGAAGCCCTCCCGCCGAGCGTCCGGAGGGTGCGGAGCCGAATCCGACCTCGCTCCGGGCTCCCCGTCCGTCCCGCGGGGCCGAAGTCGTTGCCGGCGATGGAGACCGCGAACGTGGCCCCCCCGCCGGAAGGCCCGCCCGAGGGACCGAAAGTCGTACCTTTCGTTCCCATCCGACCGGTGGAGGCGATCGCCGGCGGCGATCCCGACCTCCCCGTTCCCGCCGAGGAGATCGGTCTCGAGGAGATGAAGGTGCGCTTCCTGCGGCCCCCGTTGCCCGGGAGACCGCGGCGGCTCCGCGGCGTCCGGCCGAGGCGCCGGCGGTCGATCCGGACCCGCCGCGCGGCAGGAGTTCCGTGTTCCCTTCTCTCCCGGTCCGGCCCTTCCGGGCGGGATCGACGGGCTCCGGGCGGTGACCCGGACCCTGGGAGCGGGGACGACGGAACCCGTCATCGGTGGCGGCGAGGTTCCGGTGACGGAAGAGGCCGCGCGCTCGGGACGATTCGTGAACGAAGTGGCGGGCGCCGAACCCGCCGTGGAGGAGATCGCGCCTGCCGATACCGCCGACGGTTGGACGAGCAGGCGCCCGTGACCACCCTCGATCGGAGGGCGGCCGGTCACGAGAAGAGGGATCCGAGCGTTCTCGAAGCGATCCGTCCCTCGTCCGGAGAGCCGCCGCGGCGGAGCCGGTCCACCGGGCCGGCTCCCGCCGGGAATCCGACAGGCTTGAGCGCGGGCGAGTCGTGGAACATGGCGGCCGCCCCTGTCCCGTGCGGCGGCGCCCGCGGTCGACATTCCGGAAGCCCGTCCGGCCGCCCCGAATCCTCTCGCCTTCCGCGAGGAGATTCTGGAGCGGATCGCGGACGGCATGCGGGCGACCCTCAGGCGGGGGCGGAACGAAGCGGAGATCCGGCTCGATCCGCCGGAACTCGGCCGCGTTCACGTGAGGCTCACCGTGACGGACTCCTCGGTGCACGGCGTGATTCACGTGGACAGCGCCGTCGTGAAGGCCCTGGTCGAAGCCGAACTTCCGAGGCTCGGCGGCCGCGATGACCGAAGGCGGGCTCGACCTCAGCCAGTTCGACGTGCTGCTCCAGGACGAGCGCCGGCCCTCGGACGGTGGAGACGGTCACGGGCGGCGCCCGGCGAGCGCCGGGACGGTTCGTGGAAGAAGAAGTGATGGAGCCGGCCGAGCCGGCGTTGGCCGCCGCCGTCGGCGGCACGGGCCGGGTGGACTACTTGTTCTAACCGGACCCGAAGGAGGTAGTGGGGAATGGAAATCGGATCGGTACTCGGAGTCGCCGGACAGACGGACGGTGAAGTGGCGGGGAGGGGAATCAACCAGCTCGGCAAGGAGGAGTTCCTTTCGCTCCTGCTTACCCAGCTTCAGATGCAGGACCCCTTCGAGCCGATCGACAACGAGGCGATGATCGCTCAGCTCGCCCAGTTCAGCTCGCTCGAGCAGCTGGAGAATATGAACGCCAGTCTCGGCGAGAATCTCGAGATGGATCTCGTGCTCGGCCAGCTGCTGAACAACACGATGGCCACGACCCTGATCGGTCGGCAGGTGACCGTTTCGTCGAACGCGTTCCATCTCGGAAACGACGGATCGGCCGACCTCGGTTACCGGCTGATGGGGGGCGCCCTCGAAGTGAAGGCATCCGTATTCGACGCCGCCGGCAAGCTGGTGGCCGAAGTCGAAGGTCTGGGCGGCGAGTCCGGAGACCACACGTTCGCGTGGGACGGAACGGACCTGAACGGGAATTCTCTTCCGGCGGGCGTCTACACCTTCTCGGTGAGCGCCACGGCCGGCGACGAGACGCCGGTGCACGCCATGGAAACGATCAACGGTGTCGTCGAAGGCATTCGTTACGAAAACGGCAACGCACGCCTCGTCCTCGGCGAGGATGAAGTGCTCATGAGCGCCGTATTGCAAGTCACTCAAACGGACTAACGGAGAAACATCATGGGAGGAGGTGAAGCAGTGAACGGGATCCAGGGTATTGGGAAACCGATCCCGGTCCAAGGAGTCACGCCCCACAACGGCGGAAAGGTCGATAAGGAGTTCCACGCCGAATTCGACGAGGCTCTCCTCAAGCACGACCTGAAGTTTTCCCGCCACGCGATGGACCGGATGCGCACGCGGAACGTCTCTCTCGGCTCGACCGACGTGGAGCGCCTCGGAAGCGCCGTGGCCCAGGCCGGGGAAAAGGGATCGAAGGAATCGCTGGTGCTGCTCGACGAGCTCGCGTTCGTCGTCAGCGTGAAGAACAGAACCGTGATCACGGCGCTGCAGGGAAAGCAGAGCGGCGTCTTTACATCGATCGACAGTGCGGTAATCGCCTAGTCGAGTAAACCAAAACGGGACCGGACCTCCCGCGAGGGAGGGGGTCCTTCACCGTGGAACGACGGAAGCGGTGATGGAGGATTGAGCTATGTCGGGTATGGCCGCGTTTTACGCTGCTGTTTCGGGCGTGAAAGGTCAGCTGTTCAGCATGAGTATCGTTGGAAACAACATCTCGAACACGAACACCCACGGGTTTAAGACCGGGCGGGTGACGTTCCGTGAGTCTCTCGTGCAGACCCTTCGGGGGCCGAGCGCGCCGAGGGAAAACTTCGGTGGGCAGAGCGCCCTGCAGGTCGGGCTCGGGATGCAGGTCGGGAGCGTCGACATCGACCGGACCCAGGGGATGCTCCAGCAGACGGGCATCGTGACCGATCTCGCCGTCGACGGAGACGGATATTTCATTCTGAGCAACGGGCAGACGGACTTCTTCACCCGGGCGGGTAACTTCGTGTTCGACGCGAACGGAAACCTCACCTCGCCCGGCAGCGGCCTGATCGTGCAGGGGTGGCTCGCCGACGACAGCGGGAGTATTCCGACCGGCGCGCCTCTCGAGAATCTGACCCTTCCCTTCGGTGAAACGTCGCCGGCCCGGGCGTCCACGGAGGTCGACTTCAGCGCGAACCTCGATGCGGGGGCCTCGGACAGCGTCGCCGAGCTGGCCAATGCGGGAACCACCGGAATCACCGCCGTTTCGGGAACCGCAGCGGATGGTGCGGGCGGTACCCACTCGATCGTGGTCACGGGATTGAACGCCACCCAGAGCACGGCCACGGGGACCAACTCGGCGTCCGTCGCCCTGACGGGCAACGAGACACTGACCTCCCTCGGCGTGACCGACGCATCGACCATGACGATCACCGTGGACGGCGGGGACACCTACAACGTTCTCGGCCTCACGGTCGACTCGAGCGTGGGCGATCTCGTTCAGGCGATCAACAATCTCGGCGCCGGAGTGACCGCCGAAATCTCCGGAGGCGAAGTGGTGCTCACCCGGAACTACTACGGGGACGGCGCGATCTACAACATCGACACGAGTGTCGGCGTGGCCGGCGACATCGTGTCGGAGATCTTCGGGTCCACGGGGGCTGCCTTCACCGCCAATAGCGGCACGGCGAGCACCCTCGCGGCGGTCGACACCTTCTCCCCCACGGGCCGGGTGGCCATGGCGCCGGAAAACCTGACCCTGACCTACGACGAGAACAACGGTTTGGTGACCGGGATCTCGGGCGTCGGTGACGGCGGCGTTTCGGTCCTCGCCGAGACCGGCATCATGGCCGGGCACGGCGTTGATCTCCACCGAGGACACCCAGCACCTCACCTCGATCCTGGTGTACGACACCCTCGGCGTGGAGCACACGCTGAACATGACCTTCACGAAGTCGGCGACCGAGAACCAGTGGTACTGGGAAGCGGGCTTCGAGGACAACGAAATCGTCATGGGCGGCCGGTCCGGCACGATCGAGTTCAACTCGGACGGTTCGTTCCGGGGATTCAATTTCGATGACGGAAGCGAGTTCCTTTCCTTCGCGCCGGAAACGGGCGCGGACAATCTGCGGGTCGCCTTCGACACGGGAAACGCGAACGCTTTCAACGGCCTCACCCAGTTCTCGTCGCCCTTCACGGCGAAGGCGATCGGCCAGGACGGGTACGGCATGGGGAACTTGTCGGAGATCACCGTGGACACGTCCGGAAAGATCACCGGACTCTTCACCAACGGTGTTCTCCGCAGCATGGGACAGGTGGTGCTTTCCACGTTCAAGAACCCGGAGGGGCTGACCCGGATCGGCGGCAACCTTTATCAGGTCTCGCCGAACTCGGGGCACAGCATCGCGGGGGCCGCGGGTACGACGATCGACGCTTCCATCGTCTCCAAGTCGCTGGAGATGTCCAACGTCGACCTGGCGGAGGAGTTTACTCGAATGATCACCGCTCAGCGTGGCTTCCAGGCCAACGCGAAGGTGATTACGTCCGGTGACGAGATCCTCCAGGATCTCATGAGTCTGAAGCGGTAATTCCGATGAGTCGGGGACTGGGGATGCTCCCGGATCCGGCCTCGCGGGATCGCCGTGAGGAGGAAAAGACGTGGCTGACGAAAAACAAGTGGTCGCGGATGGCACGGGAGCGTCTCCTCCCCCGGGGGATGGGACCCAGGAAGCGGGCTCGGGCGGCGGCTCGGGCAAGCTGAAACTCGGAATCATTCTCGGTACGGCGGCGATCTACGCCGGCCTCGTGGTGGCCTCGTCGTTGTTCACCCAGTACGTGGTGACGCCGAAGGTCTCCTCGAACCTGATCGAGAAGGAGAAGGCACTGATCGCCGAAACCGAAGCCGTGAGCGATGTGGCTCCCTTCGGGTCCGTCTACGTGATCGAAGATCTGGTCGTAAACCCGGCCGGCTCGGCGGGCATGCGCTACGTCTGCGTGAGCGTCGGCCTCGAGTCGTCCAGCCCCAACGTGATCCAGGAGCTGGAGGTCCGGGACGCCCAGGTCAAGGACGCCCTCATCACCGTCTTCGGATCCAAATCGGTCGAAGACCTGGTGGACGTCCAAGCCCGGGAGGTGATGCGCCAGGAAATCCAGGACCGCATCGAGATGGTACTTCCTTCGGAAGGCCTCGACGCAGTCTATTTCGTCAACTTCGTACTCCAATAGGGGTGCCGGCATGACCACGGTGGAAGAACAAGGCGGAAGCCGGGTTCGCCCGTATGACTTCCGGCAGCCCGAGCGGCTCGGCGTCGAACCACGAGAGCGGCTCGCCGCGATACACACCCATCTCGCGCGGGGAATTGCGCGCGCCCTCGCGGATCATCTCACGATGGAGTGCTCCGTCGAGTTCACGCGCAGTTCCGAAGAGCTGCCCGCCCGTCTCCTTCAGACGCCGGCGGACTTCCTCTATTCATTCCCCCTCGCCTCTTCGCCGGAACGGTCGATCCTGTTCCGCCTCTCCGGGCCCCTCGGCCAGGCGATCGTCGATCGCTTTCTCGGAGGCCCCGGAGAGATCCGTGAGGCCGATCGCTTTCCCACCGTGATCGAGACCACCCTGCTCGGGCCCGTGGCGGCCGGTGTGGGCGGATCCCTCGCCACGGGGGGGGGCACCGCGCCCGCGCCGCCGGTTCCGATGGGGCCGGACGAGCGGACGGCCTTCCCGGGGGCGTCCGGAATCATCGCCTCCTTCAGTGTCGACCTCGGTGAGGGGAACGGCGTGCTCGAGCTCTTCTACCCCTACGAAGCGGTGACGGAGGTCCTCGGCATCAGTCTGGGCGACGAGGAGTCGACGGGGGGCGGCGCCACGGGCGAGAAGATCACGGACGCGCACATCGGCCGTGTCCTCCTTCCGATCCGGGTGCGGCTCGTGCCGACACCCGTACAGATCAGGGACGTCGCCTCTCTCCGCGAGGGGGACGTGCTCTACTTGGACCGGAAACTGGATGACGAAGTGGAAATTCGCGTCGGCGGCTGCCTGGCCTTCCTCGGCCATCCCGGAGCCGTCAACGGTCGGATCGGAATTCAAGTCAGCCGCAGCTTGTAGTCGGCGGCCATAGAGCGGGAAAGGAGTCCGGCGTGGAAGAGAACGTGAAGGAAACGGCCGAGGCCCCGGAAGCGGCGGAAACCGCCACGGGGACCGCCGAAGAGACTCCGCAGGAGGCGGAGGCGAACGGCGAGACGGCGACCGAAGAGACGGGATCCGGTGGGGGCGGGGAAGAGACCGCGGAATCGCCGGAAGAGGACGGAGGCGTGGAGGCG
Source organism: Candidatus Latescibacterota bacterium (assembly GCA_963791045.1). GTDB lineage: Bacteria > Krumholzibacteriota > Krumholzibacteriia > WVZY01 > WVZY01 > CAWBQK01. The sequence goes on along the minus strand of CAWBQK010000011.1, from coordinate 10,323 downwards.
TCCGAAACCCCCGCGGAAGAGCCCGGGGAAGGACCGGACGTGCAGCGTGCCGAGTTTGAAGAGCTCAAGCCCCGGGACGGGGTGACGCCGGGAGACAACATCGATCTCCTCCTCGACGTCACCGTTCCCGTGACGGTGGAGCTCGGATCGACGGAGATGTTCGTCAAAGACATCCTCGCCGTCGGTCCAGGGTCGGTGATCAAGCTCGACCGGGCCCTCGGCAAGCCACTCGACATCCTCGTGAACGGGGAGCTGGTCGGCCGCGGCGAGGTCGTGGTGGTGGACGAGCAGTTCGGTATTCGCGTCGCGGAGCTGATGAAGCCGGCGGCGAAGAGGAAGTAGACGTGAGCGTGAAGAAGAACCGGATCCTGCTGGTGCTCTTCCCGGTGCTCTGCGGGTTGGCGCTCTTCGTCTCGTGGGGTCCCCTCCACGGCGACGTTCCCGCGACCGCCGGAGCGGACGACGCGCCCCCCTCGTGGGCGGCGGTCCCGACATGGGCGGGCTCGCGGCGAAGGTCGGCCTTTCGCTGACCATGATCGTCGTGTTGATTCTCGGCGCCTCCTACGCCGTCCGGTTCTTCGACGGCCGCGGGGGGCGGGGCCGCGGCTCGGCAAGGTCCGGGTCCTCGACCGGTGTTTTCTCGCCCCGAAGCGGGCGCTCTACACGGTGCGGATGGGCGACCGGGTGGTGGTGGTCGGAGTCACGGACCAGACGATCACTCCGGTCCTCGAGTTCTCGGAAGAAGAAGGGGAGAAGCTCTATCCCGAGCAGCCCTCCCCGGCGCTGGATGAACCGGCGACATTCGCGAGCGTACTGAAGGGATTCACGGCTCGGATAGGAAAACCACGAGGTTAGACATGACCATTACGGGACGCACCGAAGGGAATCGAACGCGTTCCCCCGAGCGATGGATGATCGTTCTCGCCGCCACGGCGCTCCTGGCGCTCTCCGCGGCCCCCGCGCTCGCGATTCCCGAGATCAACCTGCAGGTCGGGGACGACGGAGACGCCACCGGTCTTCCGATGACGCTCAAGATCGTCCTGCTGATGACGGTGCTGTCCCTGGCGCCGGCCTTCGCCGTGCTCGTCACCAGCTTCACGCGGATCGTGATCGTCCTCGGTTCCTGCGGCAGGCCATCGGCGCGCAGCAGATGCCGCCGAACCAGATCGTCATCGGCCTCGCCCTGTTCCTGACCGTCTTCATCATGGCGCCGGTCTGGCAGCAGGTGAACGAGGACGGCGATCCAGCCCCTCACTGGCCGAGGAGATCGAGGAAGGGGAGGCGTGGAACCTGGCGCTGAAGCCGGTCCGGGAGTTCATGCTCCGCCAGACCCGGGAAAAGGACCTGGCGCTCTTCCTGGAGCTCACCGATCTCGAGCCGGCGGCTTCGCGGGACGAGGTGCCGCACCCATGCTCGTGGTGCCCGCCTTCGTGATCAGCGAGCTGAAGACCGCGTTCCAGATGGGCTTCGTGCTGTTCATCCCGTTCCTGATCATCGACATGGTCGTGGCCTCGGTCCTCATGTCCATGGGCATGATGATGCTGCCGCCGGTGCTGATCAGTCCTGCCGTTCAAGATCCTGCTCTTCGTGCTGGTGGACGGCTGGTTCCTGATCGTGCAGTCCCTGGTGACGAGTTTCGGATAGGCGGAAGGGAGGAGGAAGGCCTTGACCGAAGAGATGCTGATCAACCTGGGCCGGGACGCGCTCATGACCGCCCTCGCCGTGGCGGGCCCTCTGCTCGCGGTGGGCCTGTCATGGGGGTCGCGATCAGCGTCCTCCAGGCGGTCACCCAGATCCAGGAGGCGACGCTCAGCTTCGTGCCGAAGATCCTCGGCGTGGCCGTGGCGTTCCTGATCTTCATGCCGTGGATGATCCAGAAACTGGTGAAGTTCACGACCGTCCTTTTCGGCGATTTCCGGGTGTTCATTCGCTAGATCGTTCGTGTGGAGGAGAGACCGGAGATGAACTCGATCGACCGCCTGGCGACGGACCTCCCCATTTTCCTGCTCTCGGGAACGCGGGTGGGGGGCGTCCTCATGCTGCTTCCGGTCTTCGGGCGGGGCGCCATTCCCGGCGTGCACCGGGTGTGGATGACCATCCTCCTCTCCCTTCTCCTCTTCCCACTCGCTTCGACGCGCGGGATTCCCGATGCGACGAGCGCCGGATTCATCCCCCTGCTGGCGAAGGAACTCTCCGTGGGCATGCTCCTCGGCTTCGTGGTCCTCCTCTTTCTGGAATCCGCCAAGTACGCGGGCCGGATCGCGGGGGTTCATATCGGTTTCGGCCTCGCGAATGTCATGGACCCGATCACCAAGGAGCAAAACACCCTGATCGACCAGCTTCAGGGGATCATGGTTCTCGTTCTTTTTCTTCTGCTCGGCGGGCACCGATCGGCGCTTCTCGCCCTCGGCAAGAGTTTCCAGATGGTTCCGCTGGGCCAGGGGTCTCTCACCCCCGGCCTGGCGGAAGGTCTGGTTCGGCTCTTCTGCCAGATGATCGTTCTCGGCGTCCAGATCGCCGCGCCGGTGCTGGCGAGTGTCTTCCTTACCGAGGCGGTGATCGGCGTCATCTCCCGCGGTGTGCCGCAGATGAACATCTTCACCGTCGGTCTGGCCCTCCGGATCTTGGTGGGGATCTTGGTTCTCGTGGCGACCATGCCGGTTTTCGTGAGTCTCATGGGAGGGGCGATCGATTCGATTCCCCTCACTTTGCACGGGCTGCTCGACCAGCTCGCACCCTAGGGAAGAAGTAGGGACATGTCGCAGTCGAAGCACGAACGGACAGAAAAACCGACACATCGAAAACAACAGAAGGCCCGGCAAAAGGGCCAGGTTGTCAAGTCGAACGAGCTCAAGTCGGCGGTGATGGTCCTGACGGGCGCCGCGGTGCTGAAGTGGAGCGGTCCCTGGATGAAGAAGGAAATCCTCCAGAAGTTCACCTGGGCCCTGGAGGAGTCCGCCCGGACCCCGGTGACCGTGGAGTCGGCGCCCGGCATCATCGAGGCGTGGGTCCGGTGGGCGGGCCTCATTATCTCGCCGACCTTCCTCACCCTCGCCGTCATGGGGATCGCCATTAACCTCTTCATCTCGGGGGGGCTCATCATCAGCACCCAGGGGATCTCGTTCAGTCTGGGGAAACTCAACCCCATCACGGGCGCGGGAAAGCTCTTCTCGGGCAAGGTCTTTTTCAAGCTCGCCGTGGACAGCGTCAAGCTCGTCCTCATCGGCCTGGTCTGCTTCTACGCGCTCAAGGGGGCGATCCCGGTCCTCCTCGAGCACATCGACGTGGGACTGGATTACGTCTTCTCGAACGCGAGCGGATTCGCCCTCTCGATTCTCATGAAGGCGAGCCTCGTTCTCCTCGTTCTCGGAATCATCGATTACGCCTACCAGAGGCGGAGCCATACGAAGGATCTGATGATGTCGAAGCGGGACGTGAAGGACGAGTCCAAGGAGACCGAAGGGGACCCGATCATCAAGGGGCGCATCCGGTCCGCCCAGAAAGAGCTGGCCCGGCGTCGCATGATGCAGGACGTGCCCAAGGCGACGGTGGTGCTCACGAACCCGACGGAGATCGCCGTGGCCCTCAGGTACGAGCCGGACACGATGGACGCGCCCCTGGTGGTGGCGAAAGGAAAGCGGCTCCTCGCGCAGCGCATCAAAGATATCGCGAAGGAACACGATATTCCGGTGGTGGAGAACAAACCCCTCGCCCGGTCACTTTACAAGCTGGTGGAAGTCGGCGGGGCGATCCCCGGCGATCTCTATCGGGCGGTGGCCGAGGTGTTGAGTTACGTATATCAGCTTCAAGGGCGGATGAACCCGCTCGGATAAACGAGGCGGAAGGGAAGGGAGAGCAAGTTGGCGGAGACCAAGGTAGCGGCCGGCGGCGGATTTTCGGTAGCGAAGTACCCGGATATCCTGCTCGCCATCGGCGTGATCGGGATCATCGGGGTGATGATCGTCCCCCTCCCGACGTTCGTGATGGACATCCTCCTCACCTTCAATATCACGTTCTCCCTCGTGGTGCTCGTGAACGCCCTGTATGTGAGCGCGCCGCTCCAGCTCTCCGTCTTTCCGAGTCTCCTGCTCGTGGTCACCCTGTTCCGGCTCTCGCTGAACGTGGCCTCCACCCGCCTGATCCTCAGCAGGGGCTACGCGGGCCAGGTGATCCAGAGCTTCGGCGACTTCGTGGTGGGCGGCAACTACGTCATCGGCGTGATCGTGTTCATCATCCTGGTGGTCATCAACTTCATGGTCATCACCAAGGGTTCCGGCGCGCATCGCCGAGGTGGCGCGCCCGCTTCACCCTGGACGCCATGCCCGGCAAGCAGATGGCCATCGACGCCGACCTGAACGCCGGCCTCATCAACGAAGCGCAGGCCCGGCACCGGCGCGCAGGAGATCGCCCAGGAGGCCGAGTTCTTCGGCGCCATGGACGGCGCCAGCAAGTTCGTCAAGGGCGACGCCATCGCCGGCATCATCATCACCGTGGTCAACATCGCCGCCGGCTTCGTCGATCGGCATGATCCAGATGGGCATGACCGCCGGCGAAGCCCTCGGCCCCTTCACCTCCTGACCGTCGGCGACGGCCTGGTCAGCCAGATCCCGGCGCTGATCTCTCCACCGCCGCGGGCATGGTGGTCACCCGGGCGGCCGGTGAATCGCGGCTCGGCCAAGAGATCGGGAAGCAGCTCTTCTCGAAGCGTAAGCCTCTGTTCATCGTGGCGGGAACCCTTACGCCCTCGCGATCACGCCCGGCATGCCGACCTCGCCCCTTCTCGCCCTCGCGGGTGTGCTCCTGCTCATCAGCCGGGTCGGTGTGAAAGAGGAGAAGGCCGCGGCCGCCGCCGCCGAAGAAAAAGCCGCTCCGGCCCCCGCGGCGGAGGAGAAGCCCGAAGACTTCCTGAAGGTGGACCGCCTCGAAGTAGCCATCGGGTACGGCCTCATTCCCCTCATGGACGAGGAGGGGGGGAGCGATTTCCTCGACCGGGTCGTCGCGATGCGCCGCATGGTGGCGAGCGATCTCGGCATCATCGTTCCCCGGATCCGGGTGCGCGACGACATCCGTCTGAAGCCGGACGACTACGAGCTTCGAATCCGCGGTCACCGGGTCGCCCGGGGCGACCTGCGCATAGGCCACTATCTCGCCATGGGGGCGAAGGAAGGGCTCGCCAAGATCGACGGGACGGACGCGAAAGAGCCCGCCTTCGGGCTCGACGCGAAGTGGATCACCCAGGACGCCAAATCGGCGGCTGAGGACGCGGGGCTCACGGTGGTCGGTGCAAGCGTCGTGCTCGCCACCCATCTGACCGAAGTGATCAAGTCCCACGCGTGGGAGATCGTGACCCGCCAGGATACGCAGGTCCTTCTTGACGAGCTGAAGAAGGACAGCCCGGCGGCGATCAAGGACGTGGTGCCCGAGGTCGTCTCCCTCGGAACGGTCCACCGGGTGCTCCAGAACCTCCTGAAGGAACGGGTACCGGTCCGCGATCTCGGCACGGTCCTCGAGACCCTCGGCGACTTCGCCCCCCAGGTGAAAGAGGTGGACCTCCTCACCGAATACGTCCGGGGTGTCGCTCAGCCGTCCCATCAGCGAATCCTGCGTCGGTCCCGACCGGAGCTCGGGGTCGTCTCCATGGACCCGTCCCTCGAGCACGCCGTGATGCAGTCGATGAGAGACGGAACGACCCTCGCCGCCGGGCTCCCTCCGGCGGAGACGCAAAGATTGCTCCGAAACCTCGAAGAAATGGTGAAAACGGCGTTCCAGGCCAATCAGAGGGTCGCCCTTCTCACCGCCCCCCAGGTGAGGCTCGCCATGCGACGGCTTACGGATGCCTCATTTCCGACCTTGCCGGTGCTCTCCTATCACGAAATCGCCCCGGATGTCGATGTTTACAGTGTAGGGACTCTTACGCTCGACGAGCGCCAAAACCGTGAGGGCGTCGTCTCCAGGGAGGAGCCGCAGCCCGTCGCGACGTAAGAAGAAGCAACGGTAAACATGACCCCGACGACCCAGACCAATCCATACGTGAAGGCCGTCCAGGCGGAGCGGGAGGAGAGGATCCTCGCCCAGATGCCGCTGGTGAAACGGATCGCCCACGCCCTCGGAGCCCGCCTCCCCCGGCGGGTCGATCTGGCGGACGTGGTGAGCGCCGGCACGCTCGGCCTGATCCGCGCCGTGGACCGTTTCGACGAGAGCCGGGGTCTCTCTCTCGAGACCTACGCGGGGCGTTGCATCCGCCAGGCCATTCTCGACTTCCTCCGTTCCCTCGATCCGTTGCCCTACTCGACACGAGTCAAGATTCGCCGCGTCGAGGAATCGACCGGTCGTCTGCAAGGTTCGCTCGGGCGGACGCCGACGGACGACGAGATCGGAGACGACCTCGGCATCGACGCCGTGGAAGTATCGAACCTCATGGCCCAGGCCACTTCGCTCGCCCTCTTCTCCCTGAACGAGAACGGAGAGGGTCATGCCGAAGCGGGTGGAGACACGACGGAGGCGGACACGGTCCTCGACGTGATCGAGCGCCAGGAAATCCGGGACATTCTCGTGGGGCGCATCCGCGACCTGCCCCGGACGGAACGGGTGGTGCTCATGCTTTATTACTATGAAGGTCTCAAGATGAAGGAGATCGGGGAATTACTCGGCATCTCGGAATCACGCATATCCCAGATCCATGGCAAGGCACTGACGGTCCTTCGGGCTCATCTCCGAGGGATCCTCGAATCGCTCAGGTACGAGCCGTGTGTCCCGACTCGGTGGAAATGCCCCATCAGCCTCCGAAGACGGACCCCCTTTCCCGGGTAAACCGGACGCGCAAGAGGGGGCGTGATAAGGAGCCGGAGCGGGAGTTCGAGGAACTCGTGGACGAGCAGGCCCGGCGGCACGAGCAGGATGAAGAGTCGGAGGAGCGCAAGAAACCGGCCGTTGAATAAGACCCCCCCAAACGCCCGCCGGGGAAGAATCTGGTCCGGGGGAAACGGCTCGATCTGCTCGTCTAGTTTCTTTCCGCCATCCGCCGGCCGATCCTCCCACCGACAACGACCAGAGAGATCGGAATCGATGAAGAATCTGAAGATCGGTGACAAGGTGCGCGCGAAGGTTTTCGGGTTCTCCCGGCCGGCAAAGCCCTTCTTCGACCTCGAGGGGCAGACCGTCGTGGCGTGGACCGATCTGCCCCTCGCGATCGGACGGGTCGTCACGGCCGTCGTGGAGGATTCCGACGAGGGCCGAAGGCTTCGCGTGAGGGGGCCCGGGGGGCGGAGCGGCGAGGAGAGCGGGAGCTCGGTATCGTCCGGGCACTCCGTGGAAACCCTCGAAACCATGATCGCCGTCACCGCCGCCGAGTTCGGTCTGGACGACACCGGGGGGACTGACCCGGGACGTGGTCCGGGAGCTCAGGGAGACGATGCCCGCCCTCGAAACGGAACCGGTCCCGCTGCTTCTGTTGCGTGACGAAATCGCCACGCTCCTCGCGGTCCGCGCCCGGGGACTTCCCTCGTCCCGCCGCGCCCTCGCGGCCCTTCGTTCCGGGGGGGGCGCCCGGATGGGGCGCGCCCTCGGACGGCTCGTCGATGAACTCGGCTCGTTGGAGCACCTGCTGCGGGGACCGGCATGCCGGGAATCGGCCGACCGGGCCCGGAGCCTGGACACATATTTTCTCGATCTCGCCGATGCGGGTGAAGAGGATGCCCTCCTCCACGCACTCCGCCGGTGCGGGTACGGGTACGAAGCCCGCCTCGTGGCGTCGGGCCGGGAGGGATGGGGAGAAGAGGATCTGATGGGGGGGCGACCTGAAGGGCGCGCTGATCGACCTCTACCGCTGGTTGCGGACGCTCCATCCCGGGATCTTCCGCGGCGCAGTGGCCCCGCCCGTCGGGGCGTCTTCCGGGCTTCGGCGTGGGCGGGCCGGATCCTCGATACGATCGAATCGATCCAGGTGAACAATCTGCCCGATTCCTGGGGGCGCCGGGAAACGGCGTGGCAGGTTCCCGTCTCGATCCAAGACGAGCGTGGGACTCTCTTCCTCCTTCTTCTCCGAACCGGCGAGTCCCGGGTCTGGCTCGACCCGCCGGCCGGGAGGCCCTCTCTCTCCGGGTCGCCGCGGAAGGCGGCTCCTTGTCGGTCCTGTTTCCGACCGGTGTGGCCGGCGCGGCGCGGCCCGTCGACGGGGCAAGCATCGCCGGGCGCTCCGTGAAGAACCCGGTGTCGTCGCGATCCGCGTGGGGGGCGGACGAGGTTCGGTACCCCGGGTCGATCGCTGTCGACGAGGGTGCTCTGATGGACGAGCGGATTTGGTGGCACGACAGCAACCCCGACTGGTGGGAGACGGAAAGGCGGGACGGACCTCTTCTTCTCCGCGCTCTGGCCGGGCGTGATCCCTTCGAGGATCCTTCCCCCAATCCCGAGAGGCCCTCGCCCGTATCGGTGCTCTCCTGCAGGCCGTGGTCCGGGAATCGGCGGAGGCTCTTATCGAGGCCGCCCGCAACGGTGAAAGATCCCCCCTCCGGGGATGAAAGGTAGGGAGAAGATAATTCTCCCGTAGGGGGAGAGGTTTTCTCCCCTCCCGGCCGGGTCACGCCGCTTTCTTCGATTTCGACTTCCTTCTCGCTTCGGGCCCCGCAACTCATTGAAATACATGTGGATAATAATTCAGCCCATCGCCGGTTCCGAGTGGCACGGGCCTTGCGCTTGGGATGGCGGACGCGGTTCCCGTGGCGGGGACCGGAGAGGAAGGAATCGATGTCCAAGGGCATTTTCATGGCGGGGCGCGGCGATGGTCGCCCGGCAGTATCCGCAGGAAGCGTTGACCAACAACCTCGCCAACGCCAGCACCGCCGGCTTCCGTCAAGATCGCATTGCCTTTGAACGGGTAGCGGCCAGTGCCACTTCCGCCACGGGATCCATCGGGACCCCCACCCCGCAGTTGTTGGCCGCTCTCGATTCCAGCCCCGGAGCCTACGAGGTGACCGACCGGCCGTTCGACTTGGCGATTCAGGGCGAGGGCTACTTCGTTGTCGATACGCCCTCCGGCGAGCGCTTCACCCGCGCGGGACACTTCCAGCGTGGCGAGGGCGGCACGTTGGTGACGAGTCAAGGGTTCCCGCTGCTGGGGGAAGGAGGCCCGCTGGCGGTGCCGGATGGCGTTGCCTGCCTGGACGCCGGGCGGCGAGGTGCGGGCCGGAGAAGAGTTGGTCGGCGCGCGTGCGGGTGGTGCGCTCCTCGAGACCGCGGAGCAATACCTACACCACGCCGGTAGCGGGTTGCTGGCGGCCGAGGGGACTCGCTGCCGGCCTCAGAGAGTCGCGTGCTCCAGGGGGTCCTCGAAGGCCCCAACGTTCAGGCGCTTCGAGGTCCTGGTCGAGATGTCTCACCCTGACGCGTCACTTCGAGATGAACCAGAAGGCGTTTCAGGCCCAAGACGAGAGCCTGGGCCGCTTGCTCGATTGGGCGCAAGCCTAGGGTCGGGCGGATTCCAACAGAAGGGGAGCTCGGCTATGTTGAGAGCGTTGCGCACAGCGGCCTCGGGAATGACGGCCCAGCAGCTGAACATTGATATCGTGGCCCACAACCTGGCCAATGTGAACACCACCGGTTTCAAGAAGAGCAGCGTCGATTTCGAGGATCTGCTCTACCAGACCATCCGGCCTGCCGGGCCCGGAGAGGGGGGACGCAAGTGCCCTCCGCATCTACAGGTCGGGCACGGCACCAAACTGGTGGCCTCGCCGAAGGTCTTCTCCCAGGGCGATACCGAGGCGACCGACAACCCTCTCGATCTGCTGATCGAGGGCGACGGGCTCTTCCAAGTGCAGCTTCCCGATGGGACCATGGGGTACACGCGCGACGGTGCCCTGCGCATCGATGGAGAAGGACGCGTCTGTGATCTCCAGCGGCCTACCCCTGATTCCGGAGATGACGATTCCCGAAGAGACCGAGTCGCTCCTGGTGACGGGGAGGGCCGCGTCTTCGCCCGCGAGGCGGGCCAGGAGACGCCTACGGAACTCGGCCAGTTCCTCCTCGCGCGCTTCATCAATCCGAGCGGCCTGGAGTCGGTCGGGCGGCAATCTGATGCGGCTGGGCCGGCCTCCGAGCGGAGACCCGATCATCGGTGCGCCGGGGAGAATTGGGGATCGGCTCGCTGCAGCAAGGAGCGCTTGAGCGGTCCAATGTCAATGTCGTCGAAGAGATGATCAAGATGATCGTCGCCCAGCGCGCCTTCGAGATCAACTCGAAGGCGATCAAGACTTCGGAAGAAATGCATGACCGACCAGGCGAACAACCTGTCGCGGTAGAAGGATTCTGAACCCCTGATCGGGAGAT
>CAWBQK010000010.1:0-111838 GCA_963791045.1 Candidatus Latescibacterota bacterium | reverse complement strand
GAACCCAATCGGGGAACGCCCAGTTGCAAATTCAGGAAACAGAGGGATCGTACAGGTTAGCAGAATTAACTAATTATATAGAAATCTCAATCGTTCGCATTTTACCCACTGACATAGTTAGAGTCACTTGAAACCAATCGAACTCAAGAAGTTTCGACCGGTCCTGGTGCTCGCCGCATTTGCCTTCTTCACTTGTTTGGCACTCGCGACGACCGCTGAAGCCGTGGTTGACGGCGAGGGAATCCTCAACGTCCGTCCGGCCAACGGGATCAACGCCCGCGTGTATACGGCGGAGTACCTGTCCGCGCGCGTGACTCTCTCCGGAGATCGTGGAACGCTTGAACTTGATAACGGTGAATACCTTACGCTGGTCACCGACATAAAAGATCCATTAATTCAGAACAAGGGCGATGGGCTCTTCCATCCATTTGATGAGAACCTCATCGCGAGATGCCTCGAGAGCATCGAGTTTCCGGAAATGGAACTCGACGTCGAAGTATTCGTCCTGCCGTACCCGAGGGAGAATATCCTCTCGAGTTCCGCGAGCGGCGGGCGGATTTACTTGAGCCCACAAGTATTGGAGATCTCCCCCGAGGGTGCCGCATATATTATTGCGCACGAGTTGGGACATGTCTTCCAGTACCGGTATCTTCCCGATCCTTCACACCGCCGGTGGGACGAGTATCGACGGATTCGAGGCATAACCGACCAGGTGATTTACTCCAGTTCAGCGAGTCACGCCTATCGCCCACATGAAATTTTTGCGGAGGACTTCCGGGTTCTCTTTGGCGGACCCGACGCCTTCTTTGACGGCCGTGTTGAAAACGCCGTCCTGGCCTCGCCGGTCAGTGTCGCCGGTCTCGAGTCTTTCTTCCTCAGGTTGACGACCGAACCCGCGACTTTGCCGATTATCGTGAGCTTTAGCAATTACCCGAACCCATTCAACCCGCAGACCGAACTCCGTGTGCGTCTGAGCGATGAATTTCTCTCAACGGGGGAGCGGGTTACCATGAGAATCTATGATGTGTCAGGCGCGCTCGTGCGCGAGCTTTTTGGTGAGCGTCCCAACGGACCCGAAGTCAGGGTGATGTGGGACGGTCGTGACAGAAACGGGAGACAAGTGGCGAGCTCGACCTACTTCGGTGTGGTTGACGCAGGAAACGCCAGAATGACAACAAAACTGTTGATGATCAAATAACTAATTCCGCAGGCCGTCTTCGGACGCTTGTGTGTCGGCCGCTCCAGATCGATGCCGATACAAGAAGTGGTTAGTTCGTGCGCTCCGTGAGTTGCGTGCAATACGCAGCCCAACCTGTGGAAGGAACCGAACAGATCCCTCCTCTCGCGAATCCTAGGTTCCTTCTGCAGGTTTTTTTATGGGCGCAAGGCTCTCCGTCCATAGCTGGCCGCACGCGGCGAAGATATCGGGCCCCTTGCTTCGCCGCACCGTCACCGTCGGCGAATACGGCAAGAGCTCCTGGATGAACTCGTGGAGCTCGGCGTCTCCGAGGGTTTCAAACCCGCCGTCTCGTCCGGCGTTATAGGGGATGAGGTTCAGTTTGAAAGGCCCCTGCCGCGAAATCTTTCCCAGGCGGCGGGCGTCTTCGAGCGACGTGTTTTCGCCTTTCAAAAGGACGTATTCGAGCGTGACGCGCCGGCCGGTCGTTTCGGCAAAGTAGCGGGCGGCGTCGATGACTTCCTTTATGGAGTATTTGGAGACCGCCGGCATCAAACTGCGCCGCTTGATATCCGTCGTCGCGTTGAGCGACAACGCAAGCGAGCACTTGAGTCCCTCGTCGGCGAGGTTTCGCATGCGGCGGGGAAGCCCCGATGTGGACACCGTTACCCGCTTGCTGCCAAGCTCAAAACCCGGCGCTTCATTCAAGACGGCGATCGTCTGAACAAGAGACCGGTAGTTGAGAAGCGGTTCGCCCATCCCCATAAAAACGACGTTCACCTTGTCGGTCACTTCCTGACAGTCCTTTTTTAAATAGCAAATCTGATCGAGGATTTCCCCCGGGGTGAGATTTCTTTGAAACACGCCCTTCGATGTCTGACAAAACACGCAGTCGAGCGGACATCCGATCTGGCTCGAAACGCAAAACGTGATTCGCTTCTCGTGAGGCATGAGAACGGTTTCGACGGCATTTCCATCGTGGAGTTTGAAGAGGTATTTTCGCGTCCCATCGACCTTGGATATTTGAACCGACACGTCGGTGAGCGACCCAACCATCGCCGTTTCCTCGAGCCTGGTGCGGAGCGTGAGCGGAAGGTTTGTCATATCCGAGAAATCCGTAGCTATCTTTTCGTAGACCCAGGACGTGATCTGGTCCGTTCTGTACCGTGGTTCGCCGAGCGCTTCGACATAGCCCGCAAGTTCGGCGAGCGTTAAGCAACGAAGGTGGGTCTTACCGTCAACCAGTGTCGGGTCTTCATGTTCGTGCGAGGGGTCTTGCATTCTATTCTCCGGAGGTTCCGTAGTCCGATCAGTATAGCGTTGTCTTTGGTTGGGTGGATCGGGGCGGGTTTTCGAGTTGCTTCACCGTCGCCGCTGCGCCCATTCTCTATTTTAGGATAGCCAGTCAGCCAGTTATTATGATATGTAATTGAGAAGGAAAAGTTAAGAGCTGTTCGCAAAATTCCCGCAATCTTATGCCCAAAACAATTTTAGTTGCAGACGACGAAAAAGGGATCCGCGAGACCCTTCGCCGGCTCCTCGAGTACGAGAAGTACGACGTGCTGCTTGCCGAGGACGGTCTCGACGCGCTTCAGAAAGCGGAGAACGAGGTCGTCGACCTGGTGCTCCTCGACATCAAGATGCCGGGTATGGACGGCCTCGAGGTTCTTTCCCGCCTGCACAAAACGCAACCCGAACTCCCCGTAGTTATCATCTCGGGCCATGGAACCATCCAGACGGCGGTCGAGGCCACGCGTCTCGGCGCTTTTGATTTTATCGAAAAACCGATCGACGCAGACCGGATGATGCTCGTTATTCGTAACGGCCTTGCACAGAGAAAACTCATCACCGAAAACATCACCTTAAAGGCAGCGGTTCAGCGAAAAACAAAGATCATTGGTGATCATCCGGAAATGCTCGCCATCATGGAGACGCTCGAGAAGGCCGCGCCGACCAACGCACGAATCCTCATAATCGGCGAAAACGGAACGGGTAAGGAGCTTGTCGCACGATCGGTGCATGAGATGAGCGCACGCGCGAAAGAGGCTTTCATTGAAGTCAACTGCGCGGCCATCCCGGAAGAGCTTATCGAGAGCGAACTCTTTGGTCACGAAAAAGGCGCCTTCACCGGAGCCGTATCGAGACGGGTGGGGAAGTTCGAGCTGGCCGACGGCGGCACGCTTTTTCTCGACGAGGTCGGCGACATGAGCCACTCGGCCCAGGCCAAGGTCCTGCGGGTTCTGCAGGAATCGCAGTTCGAGCGTGTGGGAGGGACGGAGACGCGAAAGGTGGATGTGCGGGTGATCGCGGCGACGAACAAGGATCTCCAGAAAGAGAGTCTCGAAGGGACCTTCCGCGAAGATCTCTATTACAGATTGAACGTCGTGCCCATTATTGTCCCGCCGCTTAGAAAACGATCGTCGGACATGCCGCTTCTCATCGATCACTTTCTCAAGGAAACAGGCCTGGAACTCGGGCAGCGGCCAAAGAAGATTTCGAAGAAAGCAATGTCCGAACTTCTCGAGTACAACTGGCCGGGGAATATAAGAGAGCTCGAAAACCTCATCGAGCGCCTGGTAATCCTCACGCAAAAACCGATAATAGACGTCGAAGACCTTCCGCTTCTCGGGCCGGCGAAGAATCTTGAGGAGCAATTTCTCGAAAAAGAGACTTACAACGATTTCCGGGAATCGGTCGAAAAGGAGTTCTTCCTGAGGAAACTCCGGACGTATGGATACAACGTGAGCAAGACGGCCAGAAAACTCGGAATGCAGCGGAGTAATTTGTATAAAAAGCTTGAAAAATACGGAATATCGTACAAGCCGAGCCGGGAGGACGATGAGAACGGGGAAAATGAAGCCTGAGGCTTGACATAACGTAAGATACTAGTTAATATTCTCTTAGATACTAATCAGATCACCTATTGTGGTAATCTGTTTCCACATGTGGGGCGGAAGGCCCCCGAAGGAGATGATGGTCGGATGAAACGGGCAGTGTTGATCACTCTAGCAGCCATCTTGGCTCTGGTGCTCGTGTATCCAGCTACTGCGTCTTTTGCCAAATCCCCTGAGTCACAGGACTCTCCCACTATGCAAATTATCACTCCCAGGACGGGCGGTTCAGGCCCGGCGTGGAGTGGTGACGATGGGGACGCGGATGATCTGGCCGGTGTGAAGGATGGTAAGAAGAAACCAATAGATACTTCGGTTTCCGACTTTATCGTCCGGGCCAGGTTCGCAGACGTATGGCGGATGTACATCTTGACTTTCAGACTGTACTGATAACGACGTGTACTAACGGAATCGTAAGTATACTGTTTTCGGCGCGCTGAGAGCACACAGAACCTAAGTAGAATATGTCTAACGCACGGGACGATAAAGACGGGCTTCAGCATAATAAGCGGAGGCAGCAACCTGACTCGGTTTTCTCGCCGAACGAGGAGATCGGGCAGATGCATTTCTCCACCGAAAACTACTCGACCGCGATTGAGTACTTCAGCAAATCGCTGGAATCCCAAGATATTAAAGACTTCCCCGATCGCTTCCGGATTTACCTCCGGATCGGCGATTGTTACAGAAAAAAAGGGAATTACAAGGAGGCCTGGACGCTTCTCGATCAGGCAAGAGGCCTCCTTGGCGACGACGCCCCTCTCGAGTCACTCGGAAAAGTCGACTACCGGGAGGCGCACATCCTTTATTCTCAAGGGAGCTACGATGATGCGTTGAAGATTGGTTTCAGCGCTTATCGCCGGCTCAAGCACTCGAGCGAGCATCGAGAAGTGGCCGATGTCCAGCTTCTCCTCGCCAACTGCTACCACCGTTTGGGTCTGACCAGCGAAGCGGAAGACTTCTTTATGGATTCGTTGTCTTCCTACCGCCGGATCGAAGACCGGATCGGCATAGCATACGTTTATAATAACCTCGGATTGCTGCACAAGAACGCATGCCGCTGGAACCGAGCGCTTGCTTCGTTGTCGAAGTCGCTCGAACTGGCGAAATCGTTGGGTCTCTCCCAGCATCTCGTTCGCGTTCAACTCAACCTCGGTGTCGTATACGCCAAGCTTCGCCGCTTCACGGACGCGCTCAGCGCGTTCACCAATGCGTCGAACATGGCCGAGCGTCTTGGCGATCAGAACAAGCTTACGAAGGCCGTTCTGATGAAGGGCCGGACTTACGTCCAGTGCGGCGAGTTCTGCAAGGCGGAGAAGCTCATCCTGAGGGGTCAGGCGCTGGCCAATGACCTGGGTTACGGCCGTGAGTCGATTCTCGCCGACGAGTATCTCGGTGAACTCATGATCGGCCGGGGACGTCTCCAGGAGGCGCTGGCCAACCTGAATAACGCACTCAAAAAAGCCAAACAGCTCGCTCCGGAAGGCGATATTTCGGCGGAGATCATGCGCCGGGTTGCCGATGTTCATTATCTGCTCAACGACACCCGTCGTGCGAAGAAGATGATCAGCGAGGGGCTTGAAATCGCCAACAACTGTGGCGAGTTTTACGAGGTTGGCTACTTCCACCGCACTCGCGGCCTCTGCGCGTTGCGGGCGGGGGATGTCGACGCAGCGATCGAGAGTCTCGATAAGAGCGTCGAGCTTTTTAGTAAATATGGCAATCCCTACGAACAGTACCTCTCGCAGCAAAGGCTTGGCCGGATCTATCTCAAAAAAGACGATCAGGAATCGTCGCTCAAAGCCAAACGGGTTTTGACCGAAACGGTCGTCGGGTTCCACAAGATGGAGGAGCCGGGAGACCAGATCCTTTCGCAGCTGTTGCTCGCCACCGTCGAGGATCGTCTTGGGAATCTCGATGATGCGCTTCTCGCCCTTTATGAGGCGACTCGTCTGGCCGAGGACGAGCGCAGCGGCAAGTTCCTCCATGTTCTCCGGGCGATGCGGGGCAGAGTCGAGGGTAAGATGGCTCGTGACACACGGCGTGTTCTCGAACAAATCCCCATGTTTGGGGATATCCAGAGCGCGTCGCGATCTCGTGAGAAGCTCGTAACGGGGCTTCAGGGCATCGCTCAAACTGATAATTGGCAAACTCAATGCTCAGAGCGGGTTTGTTGCCATTCCCGGGTCAACGGGTGAGGGTTTCGACCTCGTTGCCGTGCAGGATCTCGAACGGCGTGACGCAAGGGCGCTGCTCGGCTGGTACAGAAAAAGCGATACCGGTTCGACAGCGATGAACGGACACGGACTCAAGATCGCCGAGCTGGGGCATGAACCCGAGTTGCAGGACGTTCGCAAGAAACTTCGGGCCGATAGGGGAACACTCGTTTTCCAGGGGCTTGGTTTTGAAGACGAAACCCTGGGCGTGATTTTTGTCCATCAGGACCGCGAGGAAGAACACACGCCGATAGGACAAGAAGCGCTGCATTTCCTGGGAGCATACGCGCGACTGATTTCTCTTTCCATATTCGAGTTGATCAGGAATGAGAAGCGGCGGGAGCCAAAGGTAAAGCCCACGGCGAGCGGTTTCGAGAGTATTCTCACCGAGAACAACGACATGATCAAGCTTCTCAACCTGTCCGAGCGGGTGGCGCATTCGAACGCGACAGTCTTGCTCCAGGGTGAGACAGGGACGGGTAAGGGGTTGATCGCGTACGCGGTCCATCTGCTCAGCGACCGTCGCGACAAGCAATTCGTCCATGTCAACTGTGCGGCGATGCCCGAGTCGCTGCTCGAGTCCGAGCTTTTCGGGCACGTCAGGGGAGCGTTTACGGGAGCCGTTCATGACAAAGAGGGTCTGCTGGCGCGCGCGGATGGCGGGACCATATTCCTTGATGAGATCGGCAAAACCACGCTCTCGATGCAGGGCAAGCTTCTTCAGTTCCTCGATTCGACCAAGATCAGGAAGGTTGGGTCAAATGATCTCCATCCGGTGGATGTCCGGGTAATCTGCGCGTCCAAGGTCAATCTTATGACGCAGTGTCACGAGGGCCGTTTCCTCGAGGACTTTTTCTACCGCATCAACGATTTTCCGCTGCGCGTTCCGCCACTTCGGAACCGCAAGGAAGACATCGCGCTCCTGTTCTTCCATTATCTGAGGAAATACTCGAGAGAGATGAACAAGATTGTCACGGATGTGACGGATGATGGAATGGAACTCCTGCAGTCGTACCACTGGCCGGGTAATGTCCGCGAGCTCGAGAAAGTGGTCAAACGGGCCGTGATCCTTGCTGATGATGGCGAGGTGTTGGGTCTTGCCCATCTTCCCAGCGAAATCGTTCATGCCTCGCGCGGCAACGGTTCGAGTTCGAACGGGGCATCGCTTCGCGATCAGATCGAAGAGCTCGAGAAGCGTGAGATCCTCGCGGCGCTCAAGCGAAACAAGTGGAACAAGTCTCAAACCTCGATTGAGCTGGGCGTCAGCTACCCCAGTCTTCTCTCCAAGATCAAGCGGTATAACATCCGCGTCTACTAAGGCTACGATAGCGTGCGTCCAATTAAAGGCTTCGATAGTCGCCCCTATTAAAAGTTTTTATAACCATTATTAACTGCTGTTAAGTCTTTTCTCTATAGGCGCTTCAGGTGCGTCCGTCACCGACGTGTAGAAATGTTTTTAATAAGAGACGATTCTTACACGCTGTAGGACGGCGCCTACCTGTGTAACATGTTGATAAATAAGAAGATATAAAATTGCATTTTGCCCGGATTGGCCGATTCTTGGCACATGGCTTGCCCTAGTAAATGTACGGAAGTCATCCCGTGCGTAAGGAACTTCCAACTGGTGGGGGAAAGGATTCTTGGGGACTCGTTCCCCAAGAATCCAAGTCCTTAGATTTCGGAGCCAGAGAAGAGTTTTCAGAGGCTTTTCTCGACAAGTTTTGCGACCGTCAGGTTGCATTGAGAGCTGACGGTCACGGTTTCTCCAGAGGCACAGCTGCCAGCTATGCGGAGTCCGTTAATTTCGAGAGGTGGGGTCTCGAACATTAACTCCTGGAGTCGTGACCGTCAGCTTTTTTCTATGCCCGCAGTTTCGCCGATCCTCACTCGTTTAATCTCCCTGTCAAACGCCCGTATCCACCCTTTCAAACCCTGAAATCCCCATATCAAAGCGTCTTTGTGCTGTGTCCCAAAATCAGGACACGTGTCAATGGATAGACACGGTTTTTAGGTGCTTTCGAGTGTCAAAAGCGCTCAATTGGGGCATTATCCTCAAGCGCTAAAATAGCGTAATACTCTATAAAACAATTATATATGGCCTATTTGTCCGCTGTGGGCGGCCTCTGTTCACTCGTGGCACGTAGCTTGCGCTAGAGAAGGCTGTAATGAAAACGTTGCTGAGAATAAGTTACCCGACTGAACGATTCCTCATCGTTGCTACAAGACAGCTGCTGGCGGCAGCCGCCATCCTTTCGATTTTACTTCTTGCGGGGTGCTGCGACGACTGTGATGACCCGGTCATCGTAGCCACTCCGCCTGCCGCACCAGCTGGCGTCTATAGTATTACTGGGGATCAGTGGATCGAGATCAACTGGAACGCCAACACAGAAACGGACCTCGAGGGTTACGACATTTTCTGGAGCGACGCATATGACGGTGATTTCGAATACATGGTGTCGGTTCCTTTGCACCGAACCTACTTTGTCGATACTGATGTTGATAATGGTTTCACCTATTTTTACAAACTTCGCGCATATAACAGAGCTGGGCAGGTAAGCGAACCCAGCGAAGTGATTTTTGATACACCGCGTCCGGCGGGTACGGGTCTTGTCTTACGTGACTATTTGGGGCAGAGCGCAGGTCCGAGCGGTTACGACTTCTCGAAATACACCGTTCAGACCTGGGATAATCCGACGACGGACGTCTACTTCGGCTCCCCAAGCGGCATTCCTACGCTGTTTGGAAAGGGAAATTCGATAGGGGACGGAGTAGACGTTCAGGATTATGGATACATCGAGTTGGATTTCGTTGATTGGGCCCCCGATATCGAGGAAGGTTGGTCTCCCTCCAAGCGGGTTGAGATGATTCCGGGACACAGCTACGTAGTTCAAATGCTCAACAAAAGCGATGATTACTACTACTACGCGAAAGTGTACTGCCAGTCGGCCAGTCTAGACCTGGTTGTACTGGATTGGGCGTACCAGGAGAGTCCTGGTAACCCGGAGCTAACCCCTGAGCAAGGAGGTGCGCGATGAGATCAACAGCTATCAAGATGATGTTTCTGGTTTTCGCCGCAACCCTGGTGCTCTCCACCGCATGGATTGCCAACTCGAACGCGGGTCTCAGAGTAGAATTGGTCTACTCTTCGGCGCCGGTCGATGTGAGGGTGTGGCTGGACGAGGGGTATGGGAACAACACCTATTATGACGATTACGATAACGGCACCGGATATGCATACGATGTGTACGCGAGCTCAGACGACGTGGTCCTCAATGTCCGCGCGTCGAGAAGTTGTTACACGACCGTTTACGTAATTGACACCGAGGGCTTCCTGCACGTGATTCATCCGCTCTCTCCGCGCGACAACGCATTTCTCGTCGGCGGCAGGGTGTACAGGTTCGACCTTCGCGATTACGGTTTCAACGACGGGTATTTTGGTCGAGGCGTTGCGTTTGCGTACGCCGTTTCGAGCCCGGTCCCGTTCAGTTATGCATCGTATGGCGTGGGAGTGTTTGGGCCGAGGATCGGTTTCCAGGTTTACGGTGACCCTTTTGTTGCCTCGAAACTATTCTATCTCTCGATCCTTCCTCACGGATGCCGCCGCGGCCATGTGGCCGTGAGCTACGCGAGATTCTATGTCAGGGAATATGTCCGCTATCCGAGCTATCTCTGTGTCGGATGGCACCAGCACTGTGGCGGCCACTGTGCCGCGCACAGGCACTATCGGGTTCACACACGGGACCCGTACAGAGTGCTTCGACCGACCGTTGAGGTCCGGAACGAATATGCGGAATACACGCGAATCAACCGCACCGGTGGGAAGGACATAAATGATGTCCGGGTGCGGGATCCCAGGGCCGATGAGCGCCGCAAGCCGTCGCATCCCGATAACCGGAAGTTCCGGGAGGGCGCGGGCGCCGAGCGTCGCGTACGGCCTATCGAAGGGAAAAAGCGGATAACAACCGCTCCAACAATTGAGAAAACGCAGCGGGTCGTTCGCCGTTCGACGACGGTCAGGCCCGTAAATCAATCGGACACCGTGCGGAAAAACCGCGTGGTTCGATCCTCTCGCGACGACTTTATAAAGAGCAAAGAGAACTCGGCGAAGATCCGCCGGCAGCTCGAATCAAAAGAAGTCGTGAAGAAATCGAACACAAAGCGCGAATCGGCGAAGTCGAACAGAACCAAAGTTGAGAAAAAACCTGCGCGTAAAAGCGCAAGTCAAGACGTCGTGCGGAACGAAAGAACGACCGTCAAAAAGACGACGATCAAAAAGCGTACGAAGTCTTAGAAGGGTTCAACCCCATCGTTGCTGACGGGTTTGGTTGGCTGGTAGCAAGAATCGCTCAAAAGTGAGGAGCGACACAAGCAGGCTGGTTTGTGAGGCCGACCATGTTAAAGGGGAATCGAGTTGAAGTAATTGCCGATCAGGGGCGGCGCTTACTGAGACCGGTTCCCCTTTTCCGTTGCCCCAAAAGGGGGTATATGTTAGATTATCTCTTCCCTTTACGCTATCGCGCGCGATCGCGCGACCTATTGACCAGAAAGAAATCCCAGTGAAACCCAACAGCTTTATTCTCCCGATTATTTGTTTTGTCTTTTTGCTCGTTGGAGTCGGCGAGTCTTTTTCCGAATCGGTCGTTCCGAGGTTCGCGCCCCGTGACAGAACGGGGAAAACGGCGACCTCTGGACCGGTCCGGGCGCCGGGAACCGCGGCCAATGAGGGCCGCCTCAACGATTACCAGCGTGAGCTTCTCAACCGGTATCTCGCCGGGACGGCGGTCGTCCAGGACACACTGGTTCTCATCGGGATACAGGTACAGTTTGCCGACAGTCTTATGGGAGGCCAGGAGGGGAGCATCCGGGAAGAGCTCCGTGATTCAACATGGTTTGCCAACGAACTCGCACACGTACACCAGTACTTCAACGGGGCATCGAGAAAAAACTTCGCCGTGCGGTGGGAGGTTACGAATAAGATCTACAACCTCCCCCAGGAGATGAATTATTACGGTGACGATGATCTCCAGGATTACCGTGCTATCGAGTTGATGCAGTCGGTGATCGATTCCGCCGATGCGGATATCAACTTTGCTCTGTACGAGACGGTGATGCTGATCCACGCGGGCGCCGGGCAGGAAACCGACGTCCTCGACGACTCGCGGGAACAACTCTGGTCGAGTTTTTACTCGCGGACGGATATTAATTTCGCGTTCCCCGACAGCACCGTGTACGGTCTGGCAACCAATGACTCCTTGAACGGTGAGCCGTTCATGGTAGACAACTTTATGCTTGTACCTGAGAGTTCGAGCCAGGACGGTTTCACCATCGGATCTCTCGGTGTGTGGGTGTTCGAGGTTTCCAGCCGTCTCGGACTTCTGCCGCTGTTTGACAGCGAGCCGGCGGGGGCTGCTGATTCGCGTGGCCTCGGCAACTTCGATGTGATGTCGTCGGGTCTTTTCAACGGTCCTGTGACACCCGATCTGCGGATCATGCCGGGGTTTGTTCCGGCATTTCCCAGCGTGTTCAACCGTATCCTTGCCGGGTGGGTGGATCCGCTCGTCGTGGAGGAAGAGGGGAACTATCAGCTCAGGGATCTCAATGCGCCCGTCGACGGGGACACGGCGTGTATAAAGATTCCCATTACGGAGAGCGAATATTATCTCGTTACCAACCGCGTGCACGACGAGAACTTCGACAGCTTGTTTACTTTCTCCGATCTCGATTCAAACTTTTTCCCCGACAACACCGACTCGCTCGATGGTGCCGAGTTTGATTTCTTTTTGACGGTTTTGACAGATCCGTTCGTACTCCAGGAAGAGCGGGACATCTACAACGCCGTCGTGCCGTTTATCCACACGGGGACGGGGATGTATGTGTGGCACGTCGATGAAAACGTCATTCGTCAAATGATACAAACCGGCTATTTGCCAAATGATTTTGTGTCGCGAAAAGGCGTCGATCTCGAAGAAGCCGACGGCGTCCAGGACCTCGACGGTCTCCAGGATCCGTTCTCGTTCGGCAGCCATTTCGACACATACCGTGTGGGAAATAATACAACCTTTGGTCCCGACACCAGTCCGGGGAGTTTCTCGAACGCCGGGGCCGTTACCGGGATCACGGTAACCGACATTTCCGAGACGGGTCCGATTATGACCTGTTCCATATCATTCGCCGCTCCCTTCGAAGACAAACGAACCCGGTGGATCGCGACGGGCGATTATCAGCCGCCTTCGGCGATCGATCTTGACGGCGCGGCCGGTCTTGAGATCGTGGTCTTTGCCGATCTGGCCGGGGTCTACGCTTTCAATGGTGACGGCGGAGAATTCGTCGACGGAGACGGCAACCCTGAAACGATCGATCCCTATATACCCGCGCCCGATGCCATGTGGATTGGACCACCGGCCTTTGGGGATATAGACGGCGATGGGGGCGTGGATCTTATCGGCGCCGATCCCCAGGGACGCGTCTTTGCGTGGAAGCGGGATGGGTCGGAGGTTTTTGACGGAGACGGTGACGCGCAAACAGACGGCGTGCTTTTCGCCGGTCTGCCGCTGGCCGCCCCGCCGATGCTTATCGACGTCAACGACGACTCGGTCCTCGAGATAGTCATTATCGAACATGTTTCCGACTCGCTTCGCGTGAGTTTTGTAAATGGCGCGGGTGTCAGGAACCAGCTGATCGGGGCTTCGTTCTCGATCGTCTGGGGTGGAAGCATCAGGGCCCAGACCTCGTCGCCGCCCGGTTACGGCGCATTGGGACACGCCGGCGAAGACACGGAAGGCGTTGCGTTCGTCTGGTCCGATACCACAAGCGGCTTTTATGGGTTCTCGTATTTTCCGGTGAAATTTCGGAGAGAGGCGGCGCCGTTGACGCCGGTTTCCGTGACCTGGGCTTCGGAGTTGCCGCTGCCCGTTGATTTCCCCGCGGCTTCGCCGGTCGTGACGGGCGATCTCGACCACAACGGTTTTGACGAAGCGGTATTTACGTTGCTCGACGGCAGACTCGCCGTTTTCAATCGGCACGGCCGGGTTCCGGCTGAGGGCGAATCGACGGATGGTCTTATCGAACTTGTCGCACTCAACTCGGGGAGCCCTTCGGCGCCCGCGCTCGGCGACGTAGACAATAATGGGACTATCGAAATCGTCCTCTTGGACGATGACAACTTTTATATCTTCGAGCACAACGCGCGGTTGCGCACCAATTGGCCACAGCCGCTTCGTCAAACTCAACTCGGCGATTTTCCCGAGCTCTACTTCGACGCGATCCTCGCGAGCCCGATGGTCGCGAATATCGATGGAAATGACGGGGTAGAAATTCTCTATCCGTGGGGCGACGGCGCCATCCATGGCTTTGCTCCGAACGGCGCGCGTGTCGCGGGTTCCCCGCGAAAAGCCCCCGACGGCATTGTCGCGACGCCGATGATCGCCGACCTGGCGGGAACCGATGAAATGAGCCTCGTGAGTCTCGGCCTGGTGCACCCGATCGTCACAATTGATGGTGTGTACGATTCGGTTCTCACGGTTCCGATGATGTCGCTGTCCATCCAGTCTCTCCCCGGGTCGATTATGGGCGGAGACTGGGATTGGCTTTCATACCAGCATGGGCTCGCCCGGCAGGGACGACTGGCCGACAATTCACCACCCGCTTCGGCGGCCGGGGTCGTGGAATCGGGGTCGTTCAAGATTTATCCAAACCCGGTTAGAGACGGCGAGGTTCATGCGCGAATCGTTCTCAACAAGACATCGACGGTTCGGGTCGAAATCTATAACCTCGAAGGCGAACGGGTCACCGATCTGTCCAAGACGGGCAATCCGGCTGATGCGTCAAATACACCGTTCGACGAGGCGATAGATGTGACACAATTAAAAAGCGGCGTTTATATGCTGAGGATGGTCGTCGAATCGGGCGGCGGATCCGAGTCTTTCGTCAAGAATTTTGCTATACTCCGCTAAAAGGAGACGGACCATGCGAAAAACCCTTCACCTCGTGTTATTGCTTCTTGTTCTCGTCATGCCGACGAGTCTTCTAGCGGGTGATCCCGGCGATTCGGGAGCGCTGTTCCTCCGTCTCGGTATGGGCGGCCGTGCGGCCGGTATGGGTGAGGCGTTCTCTGCGGTCGCAAAAGACGCGTCGTCGGTATACTGGAATCCCGCCGCGATGAGTCCCGTTCTCGGAACCAACATGATGTTTACTCATAACGAGTATTTCCAGTCCGTCCGTCTTGAGCAGCTCGCCGTTACGCATGAGACCGACTACGGCACGTTTGGTATCAGTTTTACCGGACTTTACATGGACGACATGGACCGGTACGAGGATACGCCGTCGGAAGTGCCGTTGGGGACGTTTGGCGCATACGACGTGTCGTTTGCACTGGCCTATTCGCGCTATTTTCTCCCGAACCTCTCTGCTGGCGTCGCGGTAAAACCGATATACCAGAAAATCGATAACTCGTCCGCGAGTGGATTGGGTTTCGACCTTGGTGTTTATCATGTGAGCCGGATCGAGGGTGTCAAGTTTGCCGCGGTGCTCGCGAATCTCGGGTCGCCGATGAAGTTCGTTGAAGAAGAGTTCGCGCTGCCGCGCATGTTCAAGATCGGCGGTAGCTATGACCGCCACGTCGAGACCCTGAAAGGGGACATTCTTCTCACGCTCGATGTCATCTTTCCCAATGACGGCAACTCCAAACAGCACATTGGCGCCGAGTATGGTTACTCGCGTCTGTTGTTCCTTCGTGCGGGTTTCAAGGGGGGATACGATTCCCAGGGCGCGACGTTCGGCCTGGGTGTGCGGTACCGGAAGTTCGATTTTGACTATGGGATGCTACTGGGGAGCAACGACCTCGGCGACAGCCACCGGATCAGTCTGTCTCTCCGGAACTGAGGGTCTCCAGCGAGATCCGGCCGTCCTTCATCAATCCATAGGTAAATTTTGTGATCCAGTCGCCGACGATCAGAAAATCGTTGCCGTTTTTCTGTTGGTGGAGCGGGTAGTGGACGTGCCCCATGGCGAACACGTCGTTACCGCGCGAGAAGAATTGCTGGGTTGGCCTGGCGGCGAGCTGGTTGGCCATGTCTTCGACAGATCCCCTGTCCCTCGCTTTACTCCCGTATGAGACCTTCTTGGCGATGGCGTCCATCAGATCGGGGTGAATTATCTTCGCCGCGGCGATGACATACCGATTCCGGAGGATCGACCGGACGGTAGTGTAGTTTTCGTCACCCGGCATGAAGAGATCTCCGTGCGTGCACCAGATCCGGCGTCCCTGGCACTCGACGAACAGGTGTTCGCCGTGCGAAGCCACGCCAATCTCGTCCTCGAGGAAATTGTTGAACCAGTAGTCGTGGTTCCCACCGAGAAAGTGCACTTCGACGCCCCTCGACGAGCACTCGTAGAGCGCGTGGTAGATGTCGAAGTACCGCTTGGACACGACCGACTTGTACTCGAAGTAGAAATCAAATATGTCGCCCAACAGGAATACGGCCCCGTCCGAGGGGACCGTTTCGAGGAGCCGCGCGAAACGGTCCCTGCGCTCGGCTTCCCCGGGCAGCGCCCGGTCCCTGAAGTGGCTGTCAGCGACAAAAAACACTTCGCTGGCCGCTATCTTTTTATACGTTTCTGTCATCGTTGTCTCGACGGTGTGGCCGCCCTCGCCAGACCCCTGCCGGGTGGGGTTCAGATTGGATTGAATAAACGCTGCCCCAGCCTGTAGAAATACTGCATCCCATTGTACCAATTCTATTTCTGGCTGCAAGACGCAATTTCCGGAACCCTGGGAGGGGCATATCGTATAACAAGTGGGTAAAGAAATTGGGGCGATTGAGATAGATCGGACTTGACACGGTATTGCGCAATTGGTATCCTGTTTTGCTAAATCCTTCTTGCGTGAACAGCTCATCTCGCCCCGCATAGAAATAACCTAAGCATAGTAAATTAGTTACGGGAGCTTGACAGGTTTCGGAATCTGGGCTAAAATTCTTATGGAAGGTTCACTTAGCTCCGAAATCTGCAGGACAGACCTCTGAATCCGGGATGAAACGAATAGTTTCGCCCCCCACGGCTCCCCCAACCTATTCGTTTGTATACGTCTAAGGAAGTTCCAAAATATGGAAAGGTTTGTCGTGAGACCGCTAATGACGTCGTTGCGCCGCTCGCTCAGGGTGTTTTTGTTGGGCACGGCCGTGTTTCTCGCTGGGTTTATGGCGAGTCTGATACTGACGACTGATATGGATCCGGCGTCTGTCCAGGCCGAGGCTACTGTCCAGCGTTCGGCGTTACCCGCTCCGGGGCAGTTTCACTCCACATTTGCGGATGTGGCCGAGGTTGTGACACCGGGTGTCGTTTACATAAAGACCGAGCGCGAGATCAGCGGGGACGAGCAGCGCGAGGGATTCGGACCGTTTGATTTCTTCCGCGAAAACCTTCCCGAAGATCACCCTCGCCGGGTACCCGGCGGCGGTTCGGGATTCATCATCGATGACGAAGGGCGGATCCTGACCAACTATCATGTCATCCGCGATGCCGATGAGATCACAGTCGTTCTGGGTTATGCTCCGGATGAAATCGAATACAAGGCCGAAGTTGTTGGATTCGATGCCTTTACGGATATCGCAGTTATCCAGATCGACGCCGACGGGGAATTGCCGGTTATACCGCTTGGCGACTCCAGCGAAATGCGTGTCGGAGACTGGGTTATGGCGATCGGGACACCGTTCGGGCAGCTGTCCGGATCGGTAACTGTCGGTGTTATAAGCGCTAAGGGCCGGACGGACCTGTATATTATGGGCGGCAATGCCAACCTGTATCAGGATTTCATCCAGACCGACGCGTCGATCAACTTCGGAAACAGCGGCGGCCCGCTGGTCAATCTCAAGGGTGAGGCGATCGGGATCAACACGGCGATCAACGCATCCGGACAGGGGATCGGGTTCGCGATTCCCATCGATATGGCCAAGAACATCAGCCGGCAGCTGATCGCGAACGGCCATGTGCAATATGGGTTTATGGGCATCCGTCTCCAGGAGCTCAACAAGACCCTCGCACAGGGGCTCAATCTTGATGTCGAAGCGGGAATCCTCGTGACCGAGGTACTCCCGGATACGCCGGCCGAGAAGGCGGGGCTTAAGAAAAATGACGTTATTGTGGAATACAACAAAAATTCTGTAAGGGATGACGACAGGTTCCGACTAATGGTCGGTAACACAGAAGTAGGCACCAGTGTCCCGGTCGTCGTTGTCCGTGACGGCGAACGCGAAGAATTGAGCATCATACTGACAGAGAGACCAAGGGACAATGTGCTGGCCGCGGCTCCGCAGCGGCAGGAAAGCTGGCTCGGACTGAGCGTGGACGACGTCGGAAGCAACGAAGAAAACGGCGTCAAGGTTATCGGGGTTGAGGAGGGAAGTCCGGCGGGTCGTGCGGGGATTCAGGAAGGCGATGTGATAACGGAAGTTTATTCTCGGAAGGTGGAGAACTTGAAAGACTACGTCGATATCTCCGAGAAGTTGAAAGACCGGACGGAACCAATTGCTTTCCTGATCAAAAGAGAACGAACGTCACAGTATGTACCGGTGATTCCCAACAAGTAGTGATAATAGATGTGTTGCGAAGTCGGACCGGACATCTAACCAAGGACAAAAAGCCATGAGGCCAGATCCAGCCAAAAGACGGGGAGCGAAGAACGAGAGCACAGGCGGCAACCGCAGTCTCGACGTCTACCTCCACGAGATCAATAAGACACCCCTGCTCAAGCGTGAAGAAGAGCAAGAACTCGCGCGCCGGATCAAAAAGGGAGACAAAGACGCGCTCGATGGGCTCGTCAAAGCGAACCTCAGGTTCGTTGTCTCGATCGCGAAACAGTACGCGAATCAGGGTCTGGCCCTCGAGGACCTCATCAACGACGGTAATCTCGGTCTTATCAAGGCCGCGCACCGTTTCGATGAGGAACGTGGGTACAAGTTTATTTCGTACGCTGTCTGGTGGATCCGTCAGGCGATGCTCCAGTCGCTGGCTGAGCATTCCCGGATCGTCCGGCTTCCCCTCAACAGAGCGGGAACCTTGTACCGGATCGGGAAGGCATCGCGCCAGCTCGACCAGGAACTGGGACGGGCTCCGAGCGCTGCGGAGATTGCCAAAAAATTAAAGATTTCGGAAACCGAGGTTCAGGACACCATGCACATCGCCAATACGCATGTGTCCCTCGATGATCCTTATTCGAACGATCAGGATGACAGCGCGCTCGTCGATTATCTCCAGGATGACAACGCTCAGAGTCCCGACGAACAAACCTACGAACGTGCGCTGAGCGACGATATGGAGAAAGCGCTCGATACGCTCTCGGATCGGGAAAAGCTGATCCTCTCACTGTATTTCGGACTCAACGGAGAGGAACCGTTTACCCTCGAAGAAATCGGCAAGAAGCTCTCACTCACGAGAGAACGTATCCGCCAGATCAAGGAAAAAGCGATAGTTCGGCTTCGCCACTCGTCGCGGTCCAAGTTCCTCAAAGGTTATATCGAGGGCTAGCCGATTGCTCTTTTGGCCTCGATATCGCCAAATACCGGAAGGTTGCCCGGTGCTATAATTTGACGCACCGGGTAACCTTCTGTATTTAAACGAGGCCCCATCGAGTGTCCCCGTGGTATGGAAGTTGCAGCCCTTCATCAGGTTTGGGAGAATGCGCTTGACATGCGGGGGGGCATTCATTAGCCTACCCGAAGATTTGACGGCCTGTTATTTGCCAAGCGATCGATTGAGATGAAGAACAAATATTTCACATTCATGTACGTCCCCAAGAAGGACGGCGGGCTGAAGACCGTCCGCGTCCCGAAACTTCTCGTTTTCGGGATTTTGGCGTTTGTGGCCCTGTCCGTGGCCGCTGCGACCGTATTCGTAATCAATTTGTCGACGAGCGCGTTGACCGCCGATCGGCTGACGCAAGCCGCGGAAGAAAACGATGTTCTCCGGGGACAGCTGGACGATTACGCCCAACGGGTCGAGCTGCTGGAACGTCAGGTTCAGCAGAATTTCGATTTTCAGAAAAAGGCCCGTATTCTCGCCAACCTGGACGATCTGGACGGTGACGTTGCCGAGGTCGGTGTCGGTGGTCCCGATTATGGCGCCATCGAGTCTCTCTCGCTCCTGGATGAGGGGACGCGCGGGAGGGTCAACATTCTGGGTGAAGATATCGACAAACTTACCCGCCAGGCCAGACTGCAGAGGGAAAGTTACGAAACGATCATCGAGACGCTCGCGGAACGACAGGCACAGCTCAACGCAACACCGTCAATTCGACCACTTCCTTCGGGTTATGTTTCGAGCCGGTTCGGCCGTCGGATGGATCCCTTCACAGGGAGAACCTCGTGGCATCACGGGGTAGATTACTCGGCGCGCCTGGGCACTCCCATTCTCGCTACCGCTGATGGGGTCGTGACCTTTGCCGGCAAATGGTACCAGTTTGGTTGGACCGTTGAAATCTCACACGGGCACGGTTTCGCCACCCGATATGCCCATTGCTCTAAACTCCTTGTCAAGAAGGGTAAAAGAGTAAAACGCGGAGATGTGATTGCACGGGTCGGGTCATCGGGCCGGTCGACGGCCACTCACCTTCATTACGAAGTGACGAAGGATGGGAAGAAAAAGAATCCCCTGGCCTATGTGCTTTCCAACCGCGAAGTTGTGGATTAGAGGGACTGAATATTCTCTTGCCATTTACTTTCCCCCTGTTCTATTTTTGATACGCATCAGAAATGTCTCCTGCAAAACCCGGTGGAACTCGGCCCGGCCGTTCCATCCATGAGTTGCGCTTTTCGCGCCCAAAGGAAACCGTCGACGCAGATGTTGATCATCAGACGTATATCAACGGTTGTTACACTGGTGCTTCTCCTTGGCGCATGGGCGACGAACACCCATTCAACATCGAGCCCTTCTCCCTCGCTTTCAAAAATAAGGTACACAGTCGCCCCCGATCGGACGAGGATTGTCCTCGATCTCTCCGGGCGGGCGGACTATAAGATTCGAAAATTCGCGAATCCGGACCGGATCGCCATCAATCTCACCGGTGTCAGACTCTCCCGAGACGCCAAGCGCGCCGACATAAACGACGGAGTTGTCCGGCGTGTGCGTATCAACAGGCTGTCCTGGGGAACGCAGGTTGTTCTCGACCTGAGGCACGCGGCGGAATGGAACGATCTGTATCTCGTTCCCGTCGACGGGATGCCCAACCGGATTGTCGTCGATGTAAAAAACGGCCCCGGTCAACCGGCAAACAAAACGGCGTCGACCAAGCCGAAGGTGCCGGCAAATACCAAAGCAAAAACGACGACGGCTTCTTCTCCTCCTCCGGCGCGCATGCGTCCCCCGGAGGCGAAACAGCAGATCATAGTCGCCATTGATCCCGGTCACGGGGGGAAGGATCCGGGAACCACCGGCAAGTATAAGCTGCGGGAAAAGGACGTCGTGTTGGATATATCGCGGCGGGTGGCCCGTAAGATAAACGAAAAAGATGGTTTCAAAGCGGTTATGACGCGCGACAGTGACGTTTTTCTCAATCTGGTCGAGCGGACGCGTATCGCGAAGAAGCGAAACGCCGATATTTTCGTGAGCATCCATCTCAATTCGGCGCCCCGGCGGAGCGCCAGAGGGGTTGAGTTGTTTTTGATATCTCCGGCGGGGGCCGAGGCGACCGCGAAAAAGTTTTTGTCCAACAGAAAGAACGCGGCAAGAGAACTTGGTCTGGACGCACCGGAGAGCGACGACATCATGCATATGCTCGTCGACGTCAACCAGCAGGCGATGATGCAGCGAAGCCTTCTTCTCGGGGAAGAAATCTTAAAAGCGATGGACAGGAAGGATCTTCCCCCCGTCCGCAGCGTCAAACAAAAATCGTTCGCCGTGCTCAAGTCGGTGGACATCCCTTCGGTCCTGGTTGAGGCGGGTTTTCTTTCCAACTCCAAGGATGCGTCGATCTTCAAAAATGCAAAGGGCAGGCAAGCCGCGGCCGACGCCATAGCAGCCGGCATAATCTCATATCTCCGGAAATACCCCCCGCCGCCCGACGAGACGGGCCGCCTTTTCGTGCACAAGGTAAGACGGGGCGATACGTTGTGGGGGATTTCAAAACAGTACAGTACAAGCGTGGCGTCGATTCGCGAGTCCAACAGACTCGGGAACAAAGACGTCATTCGTGTGGGGCAGGAACTCGTGATCCGGGAACGACATGACGGGCGCTAAATTCGCACACGGAATTATAGGAAACGTCGGCGTGAAACTCCTCGCGCTTCTCGTCGCGGTGGCGATCTGGTTCAACGCGATCGGTCAGCGTGAAGACGAGAGAACGTTCCAGGTCCCGCTTATGTTTGTCAATGTTCCCGATTCGTTGACGGTCACCGGCAGGGTTCCCGAAGAAGCGGAGCTTGAAATAACCGGTACGCGCCGGGATCTGCTTCTCATGGGATTCAAGCGGATTCGCGTGGCGGTGAACATGAACCGGGCGGCGCCGGGCAGGTTCAGCCAGCGCTTGTCCGTGTCGGACGTTCTTCTGCCGCCGGGTGTCGAACCGCGAAACGTGCGGATCAATGCGCCCCTGCTTATCGACGTGACTCTCGAACTCGTGGTGGCCAAACGGGTCCGGGTCGGCGTCTCGCTCGCGGGTAATTTACCCGGAGAACAGCTTTTGAGTTCCGTCCCCGAATCGGTGCCTGGTTGGGTGATGGTGAGGGGCGCGCAGAGCGCCGTCGAGCCGCTCGACAAGGTTCTTACCAAACCGATCGACCTCGGGAAGATTCGAGAGTCGATCGAACGGGATGTCGATCTCGACTTTAACCCGGACCTTTTTAGCTGTGAACCTTCCAGGGTCCTGGTTGCCGTTTATGTGAGCGAACGAAGACGCCGCGTGCTCGCCCATATTCCGCCGACGATTCTTGTCGATCACGAGGACTTCACAACCGAGGTTTTCCCGAACACGGTGTCGCTCACACTCGAGGGCCCGAGCGCTCTTCTCGACACGTTGTCGTCGCGGGATGTATCGGTGCTGGTGGATCTCAGCGGTAAACCGACCGGGCAATACATGCTCGCTCCCGAAGTAATCGTTCCCAATGGTGTCGAGAAATACGCGCTCGATATCGACAGCCTGCGTGTGTTTATCAGCCGGGCGACGGAACCGCGGTAGATGTAATCAGAAGGCAGCGGCCGCTCTCGAAACGGACCGCGGCCGCCACGCCATGAAAAACAAAACCAGGATCATAGACGTCAGCATGCTCTCATCGTATATGGGACGATGGCTGACCCTTTTTGTGACGATCGCCGTCATCCTGATCGCCGTGAGCGCGTTCTTCAACGGCGACCTGGGGTCCCGAAGGGACATCATCAGGATTTGCGTCCCGGCCGGGCTTCACCCCGGCGAATCGGCAAACCGGTTCGAGCCGCTGAGGGCGCTTGTCAGCAGGGAATCGAGACGCCCCGCGGTCCTGGTCGAGTGCGCCGGCGAATGGCCCGCCGACTTCGATCTGTTCGTGATGCCCATGGACGAATATTTTCGCCACGCGAACGTTCTTCCAATCACCCCGCTCTTTGAAATCGGAATCACAGACAGGCAACGCGACAAGGCGATATTGATCGCGGGGCCGGCCGGTGAAGGGATGGAGCCGTCCGGTGCGCGGGCGCAAGACGTCGCGTTCGCTGATCCCCGATCGGTCAACGGGTTCTGGCTGCAGGCGGACCACCTCGAACGGCTGGGCGCCGGGCTGGGCGAAGAGGATTATCGGTTTGTGGGGACCCGGGATGACGGCACCCCGGTGATCTATTCGGTCCTCCACGGCAAGTACCCGTGGGGGGCGTGCAAGCTGAGCGAACTGGCCGCCCTGATCGACAGGGGTATCCTCGAAGCGAGCGATATCCGTGTGATCCATTCGGAGGACGCGTTGCCCGACATCGTGATCGGCGCCCGAGGCTCGGATTCGAGTTACTATACGCGGAAGCTCGGCGCCGTGGCCGCGCTGCTTCAGGAGACTGAACTGGCGGCGAGGAGGGACGACACCGTCGACCTGCTCAGGTCCCATGGTATTCGCCGGCTCGAACCTGTTACTCCCTCGAGGATCGAGCGTACGGCGGCGCTATTCGACCGGTTTGATGCGGCGATCCGGGCCGAAAGCACTATAAGACCTTGACAGTTCGCCGCATAAAAAATATTTTGTAGTTTTATTGTGTGTCCGACCGAAACACCCGACCGATCTAATTGAGGTTAACGTTGAAGCTCTCAGATCTCTTCAAGGAAGACAGCATCGTCCTGGACATCGAACCGGCCGGGAAGGAAGTTCTGCTCGAGCAGATTCTCAAATCGCTTGATTCAAAGGATTTGATAAAGGATTTCGATAACGCCCTCCACGATGTCATCGAACGTGAAAATGTAATGAGTACGGGCATTGGCAACGGGGTTGCCATCCCGCATGCCTACACCGATGGTGTCGAGCGACTCGTCGCAGGATTTTTCCGCACGCGCGAGAGTGTGGACTTCGACGCGCTCGATGGTGACTCCGTGGATTTGTTTTTTATAATACTTGGGCCAAAAGCCAGCCGGCGGGATCACATCAAGGTTCTTGCCAAGATATCGAGGCTTCTCAACCACGAGGAGTTTCGCCAGGAACTTCGGAGTGCGACAGAGGTCGAAGACGTGCTGGGGGT
The DNA here is from genome assembly GCA_963791045.1 of Candidatus Latescibacterota bacterium. GTDB lineage: Bacteria > Krumholzibacteriota > Krumholzibacteriia > WVZY01 > WVZY01 > CAWBQK01. The sequence goes on along the minus strand of CAWBQK010000010.1, from coordinate 87,881 downwards.
TTTTAAGCGGTTTGGAGATCGGTAGTCTCGCGACAATCCCGCTCTCTATGGCCGGCATTCCGGCATCGAGAATCCCGTCGAGAAATAGGAAGGTCAGAGTGTCGGATCATGTTCCAAATTCAACGTCGCATGCTGCCGGTGCTTTTCTACGTGCTCCTGATTCTCGCTTTGTCATCCATTCCTTCGTTGACGGCTCCGGGACCCAGCTTCGCTAACAAGGATAAGATCGCTCACTTCATCGAGTACGGCGTGCTCGGGGTTCTTCTTTTCAGAGGGATCGGGTGGACGGTGAGCCGTTCGCGTTTCGCGACGTTTGTTTTTCTTTTTGCCGTCGGCGTCAGTGTCGCCGGGCTAGACGAAATTTATCAGAGTTTTATTCCAGGGCGGATGATGAGCGTTTACGACTGGTGCGCCGATGCGCTAGGCGTTGCCGTCGGAATCGGCATATTTGTTTTTACCGGTCTTGGGGACAAACGGAAATCCCGGCTGGAAACCTCACGGGGCATCCCGGGAGAAGGGAAATAAGAATGAAATATTCGCGTCCGAGAGGCACACAGGACATATTGCCTCCCGATATTTATGTGTGGCGCTACGTTGAAGCTGTTTTCGAAGCGACGTTTGAGAGGTTTGGTTACGAACCGGTTCGCACGCCGATCTTCGAATTCACCGATGTTTTTCTTCGCTCGGTAGGAGAGGCCACTGATATCGTTTCGAAGGAGATGTACACGTTCAAAGACCGAGGGGGGCGTAGCCTCACTCTTCGTCCGGAAAACACCGCCGCCGTCATCCGCGCCTACCTCGAGAACGGAATGCACAGGCTCGGCGGCGTGTCTAGGCTCAGCTACACGGGTCCGATGTTCCGTTACGACAGACCGCAGGCGGGACGTTACCGCCAGTTTCACCAGGTCGGGCTCGAAGTCGTCGGCGGAATGGACCCGATCCTCGATGTGGAAACAATCGATGTCGTGATGACGGCGCTCGAGGCGCTCGGGTTCGAAGAACTGATCGTCAAGCTCAACTCGGTGGGATGCTCGGAGTGCCGGGGCCCCTACACCGAAATCCTCTCCGGCGCGCTCAAAGGTCTTGCCGGACGTTTGTGCGACGACTGTACCGACCGGGCCGAGCGCAATCCGATGCGCGTGTTCGACTGCAAAAAATGCGAGGAAATAAAAAGCGAACTCCCGCCGATATCTGAGCATCTCTGTCCTGCGTGCGCCGCGCACTTTGATAAAGTGAAGTCGCACCTCGACGCGATCGAACGGGTGTACGACGTCGATCCCATGCTTGTGCGCGGACTCGACTATTATACGAGAACGACATACGAAATCCTCCACGGGTCGCTTGGCTCGCAGAACGCGTTGTGCGGCGGTGGGCGTTACGACAATCTCGTGGAACAGTGCGGCGGTCCGCCGACCCCGGCGGTGGGCTTTAGCGCGGGGATCGAAAGGATCATAAGCGTGCTTCCGAAGGACAGCGCCGCCCTGGCCCACGCACGCCGCGATGTTGATTTCTACGTAATATGCGTTGACGAGGCGGCGGCGGAACGTGCGATAACCACCGCCCGCGTGCTCAGGGCCTTCGGGTCGGTCGAGGTCGATGCGACGATGAGGGTGTTGAAGAAACAACTCAAGAACGCCGAAAAACACGGCGCGCGGGTTGCGGTAATCGTTGAGAGCGATTTCCCCGGCCGGGTCAAGTGGAAGGATATGGAAAAGCGCGAACAATTCGAGATCGAAGACGAAAACCTCCTCGAGTTTGCCGAAGAACAATCGAACAATGACAAAGTGAGTGACGAATGAGCGAGCAAAGATTTGTTGTGCCGTTTTCGCGGTCGCACAAGTGCAACGAGATCGGTGAACAGGATATTGGAACAGAGGTGCGCCTTATGGGTTGGGTCGGCCGCGTCCGCAACCTCGGCGGTCTGCGCTTTATCGACCTCAGGGACCGCTATGGTTTTGTTCAGCTTCTCGTCGACCCCAACCGCGGGGACCTCGATGATTTCTCGAAAAATCTAAACATGGAGGACGTCATCGCCTGCCGCGGTACCGTCCAGCGCCGCCCCGACGAAATGGTCCGCACCGATATGGAAACGGGCGCCTTCGAGGTTGCCGTGGACGAATTCGTGCTCCTGAATGCGTCGGAGGTGCCGCCGTTTACGATCGTCGACGAGGTGAAGGCCAACGAGGATCTCAGGCTCAAGTACAGGTACCTCGACCTGCGGCGGCGGCCAATGCAGGAAATTATTGAACTCCGTCACCGCGTGATCCTCGCCGTGCGCAACTTTCTCGCCGGGCGTGGATTTCTTGAAATAGAGACACCGATGCTGGTCCGCTGCACGCCCGAGGGCGCGAGGGACTACCTCGTCCCGAGCCGGCTCCATCCGGGCAGCTTTTACGCGCTCCCGCAGAGTCCACAGCTCTACAAACAAATTCTCATGGTCGCCGGGTTCGATAAGTATTTTCAGCTTGCCCGCTGCATGCGCGACGAGGACCTGCGCGCTGACCGGCAGCCCGAACACACACAGATCGATATCGAAATGAGCTTCGTGCGCGAGGAGGATGTGTTTGTTCTTCTCGAATCGCTGATGACGGAAATATTTGACGCGGGCCGGGGGATAAAACTCGAGACGCCGTTCCCGATTATCCCGTACCGGGAAGCGATCGAACGGTTTGGGTCGGACAAACCCGATATGCGCTTTGGCCTCGAACTCCAAACGCTCGATTCGGTTTTCGAGGGATCGGGGATCCGGTTTATCGAAGAGGCGATCGCGCGCGGCGAGACCGTGCGGGGTTTTGTGGTTCCCGGTGGCGGGGAAATCAAAAAAAGCGCCATCGAAAAATTTGAAGAAACGGCAAAGGCGATGGGCGCCGGCGGGCTCATACATCTCAAGAATGCGGGCGGCGCCTTGAAGGGGCCGCTGGCCAAGATTCTTGGGGACGGGGCCGCGGAGTTGATTTCAAAAACACACCTCGAAGACGGCGGACTCTTCCTGGGCATCGTTGGAAAGCACGGCAAGGCGTCGGCGATTCTCGGGAGACTGCGGGTCGAGATCGGCAAGATGTTGTCGCTCCCCGACGAGCGTAAATTTGCGTTTGCGTGGATCAATGATTTTCCGCTTTTCGAATGGGATGAGGACCGGAACGCGCTGACGCCGTCGCACCACTTTTTCTCGATGCCGAGGGAAGAAGATATCCCGCTTCTCGAAACGGAACCGCTCAAGGTGCGCGCGCACCTATACGATCTCGTTTGCAACGGCGTCGAGCTGGCATCGGGGAGTATCAGGGTTCACAACAGGGAGCTCCAGGAGCGGATTCTCGCCGTCGGAGGCGTATCCCGGGAGGAGGCCGACAAGCGGTTTGGTTTCCTTCTCCACGCGCTCGAATTCGGTGCGCCGCCCCACGGCGGTATCGCGCCGGGGCTCGACCGGATCATCATGATCCTGGCCGGGTGCGACTCGATCCGGGACGTAATAGCGTTTCCCAAGACCCAGAAGGCCACGTCCCTTATGGACGAGGCCCCGTCGCCGGTCGATCCTGAGCAGCTGGACGATCTGCATATTCAGACGAAGAAAAAGAAGTGAGTGGAATTGTGGGACGGTGGGTGGCGCTCGATGCCAGAATCGCCTTGACAGACGCCACATAGGGTTGTTACCCTACCAACGACTTTTCCCCCACGATTTCAAACCCCACGAAATTGATGGTAAAGGAGATGACGCGGGTGAGACACAATATCTTTCAACGTGTGGTGCTTTTCGTGGCGCTCTGCTCCCTCGTTGCTATTTTGGGATGTGCGGCACCAAAAGTTTGCACCGTCACGCCCATCGATATTGAGGAATTGAAGTCGGATATCCGGGACCTCGATGCGCAGCTCGCCAAGGCCAATGAACGGCTTGCGACGGTGGAAGCCGAGCTTGCCGACTGGGAAGCGCAGCGCGACAACAAGAGCACGCAGGTTCCCGTGCTCCAGGCCGAACTCGAACGGCTGAAGAAGGCCAGCGGCGTAACCGTAAAGCCGGTTGAAGAAGAAACGACTGAAACGACGGCGGGTTCCTGATGGGTGGACAACACATGACAAATATTATGAAAACATTTCTGGCCTTTGTGATTGTCGCGGCTCTCGTGGCGCCGCTGGCGTTTGTGTCGGGCGGATGTAGCGGCACGAAGAAGAGGGAGGTCGACGTTTCCGCCGGGGAATACTATGGCGAGGACGAGATCGCCGAATTGTCAGACAAAAAGAAAAATCAGTACTGTGAAGAGATCGGTATTGAACTCACGAGAACGCAACAGGAGTTCGAAGCTAAAACACAAGAACTCAAGGATACCCGGGAAGCGATCGACGCGACCCGGCTCGCCATCGATCCGGTCGAGCGCGAAGTACTCAGGCTCGAAGCGGAAATCCGGACCCTCAACGATCTGATCTCGGAGGTCAAAGCGTTGCCTTCGACATGGACCGTCAAGGACGGCGAGAGCATGTCGCTGATCGCCAGCTTCCCCGAGGTCTACAACGATGTCGAGAAGTGGTGGAAAATCTTTGAGGCAAATCAGGATAAGGTCGACGATCCGTTCTACGTGTTCCCGGATACCGTCCTTGTCATCCCGCGTGACTGGCCAACCGACTGACGGCGCAAAACGGCGGAATTTTGCCGGTTTTGCTCTCCGTTTTGTCTTCCCAACCGGCGCCGGACCGTCAAAACCGTCTGGGTGAAATTCCACAGGTGGGCTCTATCTATTTATAAAAAAACAGGTTAAGAGTGTTGTTGGGCGTGGGGATTGCGCCGTGTCACGATTTGGCCTATTATTTGTATGGGCCTTAGGGGAGAGGACCATGGTCGAATAAAAAAAAGAGTAAAAAACCGGCTCTTGGAAGAGGCGCCTTGCGCGTTATTCCAGGAGTTTTGTATTATGGGGATTCTTTGGAATCCCTTTAGTTCTAAAGGGTAATTGGCGTGTTTGCCGGGGTTCGCGGGTGGCAGCGTCATCGGAGGTGTTCGCGGATTGAAAACCAAGAAGAGGGTTCTTTCCTTTTCCGGGGTAGACCCTCTGAAGCTATTTGGACAAAGAGAAAGCCATCTGGGTATACTCGAAAAGAGATTTCCGGGAGTGGTGGTTGTTCGTGGTGACGAGATCATCCTCCGGGGAAGCGAAGACGATATCCGGTCGCTTACCGAATTCTTTGGGCACGTGATCGAAATCGCGAAGAAGGGCCGGGTGGTTTCCGAACGGGATTTCCGCCGGCTTCTCAAAGCGGATATCGCGGCGGAGGTTTCGCGGTACGACGAACTCGATCGCGACACCGTGGTGGTCACGAGGAACGGGCAGGCGATCAAGCCGCGAACCTTAAACCAGAAGGCCTACGCGGAGGCGATTCGCAAACACGACATCGTTTTCTCGATCGGACCGGCTGGGACGGGCAAGACGTACCTCGCCGTGGCGAGCGCCGTCGCGGCGCTCAAGCGCAAAGAGATAGACCGGATTTTTCTGGTCAGACCGGTGGTCGAGGCGGGGGAGAGCCTGGGGTTTCTGCCGGGCGACTTTCAGGCGAAGCTCGATCCCTACATGCGGCCCGTCATCGACGCGCTGTTCGACATGATCGGCCCGGACAAGACCCAGAAGTACCAGGAAAACGGCACTATAGAAATCGCCCCGCTGGCGTACATGAGGGGGCGCACGCTCAACAATGCCTACGTCATTCTTGACGAGGCTCAGAATACGACGCGGATGCAAATGAAAATGTTTTTGACCCGTCTCGGGAAGAGGGCGAAAGCGATCATAAACGGCGACGTCACGCAGATCGATCTCGACCCGCCTACGCGATCGGGGCTCGTCGAAGCCGAACGGATTCTCTCCGGCGTCGAGGGGATCGAATTTATTTACATGACGACCGAAGATGTTGTGCGGCATCGGCTGGTGCAAAAGATCATTGATGCCTTTGCCAACAACGGCGATAACACGGGGAACCAAAACGCATGAGACCGTTTTACTGGCGCCGCCGGGGCAGAACCCGGAACGGACGTGCCGAGAAGTTTTCGAGACGTTTTCGTCTGAGGTTCAGACAGGAGATGTACCGGGGAATTCTCCCGCGTATCGGTCTGCTCGCCCTTTTTGTCGCCGCGACCGTTGCTCTTTTTCCGCCGACGAAGTCCGCGCGCGACGTCACGCTCAAACGGGGTGAAATCGCCGACAGGACGATCATTGCGCCGTTCGACTTCGAAGTGCCCCTGTCCGGCGCCGAACTCGATGTTCGCAAGGCCGGCGCTCTTCTGAAAGTCCCGCCGGTTTACGTTCGCGACCGGTCTATCGAATCCGGACTCACGGAGGATCTCACCGAGCTCTTCGACAGCCTCGGAACGATTTCGAGAATGGACACGCTTACCGATGACACCCGTATCCGTATGGTTGAGGCGCAGGTGCCGTACGTATCCACAAGCCTCGTGAGCGAGCTGTTCGACCCGGTCCGTCTGGCCTCGATCCGCACCGAAACGCTCGAGTACCAGAAACGGGTGTTCTCCCGCGGAATGATCGATAACGCCGGCCCGCTTCGGGCGCGCGCGTACACCGAAATTGCCGTCATAGACGGCGCCGAGGAGCGGCGGTTGTCGGTCGACAACGTTATCGAACAGGGCGGCATCGATCGTCTCACACGCGAGGAGTCGCTGCGGCGTTTCGAAAAGAAAAGAGACCGCGCCCAGGCGTTTGCCGAAATCGCCAAGGTTCACCTCAGGCCAAACCTCATTCTCGACACGAGTGAAACCCAGGCGCGCAGGGAGTTCGCCATCGCCGAGGTGGAGAAGACCGTAAAGATATCGAAGAACCAGAGGATAATTTCAAAACACGACAAGGTATCCGACGAGCAGGAAAAGATGCTCGCCGCGCTCGAAGACACGCGACGCGGACTCAAGGGCGAAACCTCGCCGCTTCTTATTGTGGGTCTCTATGTGGGCGAGGTGATCCGCCTGTTTCTTTTCGGTCTGCTCGTTGGAGGATACATATTCGCTTTCCGTTCCCGGCTCTATTTTGATCTCGCAAAGATGGCCGCGCTGGTCACCGTTTTTATGTTGTTTCTTGTTTTTACCGCCGCCGTCATCAGGCTCGGGCTCAATCCTTATCTCATCCCCGTCGCGCTGGTGTCGGTGATGATCACGTCACTGTTCGATTTCAAGCTGGGTCTTGCCACGACGGTTTTTGCCTGCGTGCTGCTCCCCCTTGTCACAAACACTGGGTCAAACGTGGTCTTCTCGTCTCTTCTCGCCGGTACCGCCGCGGTGATGGGACTTATGCAGATGCGATCGCGGAGCCATTTCTATACGATTTTTATCGCTGTCTCGGCGGCTTACCTGGTCGGCATCGTCGGCACGCAGCTCGGCCAGCTATTGAAGTTTTCCGATTTCTACATGACGATTCTCTGGGCGTTCGGCAACGCGTTGTTCTGCAGCCTGGCCGCGATGTTCCTCCTTCCGATTTTTGAAGCTATTTTTAACGTGACGACCCGTTTCGCGCTTCTTGAACTGACCGATCTCAACAAGCCCGTTCTCAAGCGTCTCAACATGGAGGCGCCGGGCACGTATCATCACGCGATGCTGCTTGGTAATCTCGTTGATTCTATTGCGTCGGACATCGACGCCGATCCGCTCAAGGCGCGTGTCATGGCGTATTATCACGACATTGGAAAGATTTTCAAACCCGAGTACTACGCGGAAAACCAGGAGTCCGGATTCAACAAACACGAAAAGATCACGCCGCAGATGAGCCGGACGATTCTGCTTTCGCACGTCAAGGACGGGGTCGAACTCGCCCGCGAGGAAAAACTTCCCGAGCTGGTGTTGGATGCGATAAAGCAGCACCACGGAACCACCGTGATGGCGTATTTCTTCCAGAAAGCCCTCGACACCGATTCGCATTCGAGTGTCAACAAGGATGACTTCCGGTATCCGGGGCCGAAACCGGCGAGCAAGGAAGCGGCGATTCTCATGCTTGCGGACACCGTCGAACCGGCGTGCCGCTCGCTAAAGGATCCGACCCCAACCAGCATTCGCAACATGGTCGTCAAGCTCGTCGATGCACGGGCGCAGGAGGGTCAGCTCGATGACAGTGGGCTGACGCTCAACGATGTCGCGAAGACCAAGGATAAGTTCATCGCCATTCTCACCGGTATTTACCACAAGCGTGTCGCCTACCCCGGGCAGGAGAAGGGGGATGGCAAAGAGAGTGAAGCTCTCGTTAAACCGGCATGACCGGTGCAACACGGCTAAGATCGACTGGCTCGATGGGCGGATCGCCGATCGGCTAGGCATGAGCGCCGCCTCTCTCCAACCGGAGGACGCGGTGGTCGAGGTGACCATCGTCGACGACACGTTTATCCGCGAACTCAACCGCGATTACCGCGACACAGACCGGGCCACCGATGTGATTTCATTCTCGTATATCGACGACCTCGACGACGGGGAATCACCGGAAGACCTGGAACGGATAATTGGGGAAGTATATATTTCGTTCGAAACCATTCAGACACAAGCGCGTGAAAAGGGTATCGCTCCGGAACACTTGTTTCTCCGGATCGGCGTGCATGGTTTCCTCCACGTTCTCGGATACGTTCACGTAACGGGAGCGGATTTCGACAGGATGGAAGCGGAGGAAAAACGTCTGTTGCTTGAATATCTCAGCCCCGCGGAGGTGGAGGAACTTTTTTGACCCCGTGCCCTCGGGTTGTTCCACTTATAGATGGGTTCAGAAATCGAGTTGGTACTCCTTGCACTTTCGGGTCTGGTCTTCGGGATTCTCTCCGGGACCTACTCCGCCGTAGAAATCCTCTCCTGGCGCTATACCGAAAAGAACGGCGAAGAGAACGGTGACAAGCCGCGGTTTATCGATCATCTCCTCGGTCAACCGGTAAATCACTATCTCTCGCTCGGGCTTGGCCGTATCCTGGCGCTAACGCTTCTGGTATTCTTCGCATGCCGGTTGGCGTCGGTATATCTCCTCGAGGGAAACCTGTTCGCCCCCGGCCTTTTTCTTGTCGTTTTTCTCTCGCTTTTCGTGCCGCTTCTCGCCGCGAAACTTATCTCGCTTCGCGACCCGGACGGATTTATCGAGCGAACCAAGTATATTACCTATCCGGTAATCTACATCTTGAAACCGGTGGTTTTTGCCGGCGTGGCGCTTTTGAAGCGGACGGCGCCCGGTCTTCTCGACGGGATGTCTTTTCCCATCCTTCCGCTCAAACGCAGGATCGAGCTCTACGGCTACAAAGACAATGACGAAGAAATCGACGAACAGCAGCTCGTGTCGAGTGTGTTCGACTTCGGCGACACCAAGGTGAGGGAAGTAATGGTGCCGCGGATCGACATGGTGGCGGTAAACGTTCACACCAATCCCGAAGAAGTGCTCAACCTTCTCGTCGACGCCGGTCACTCGAGGATACCGGTATACGACGATAGTATCGACCGGATGGTGGGTGTGGTGCACACCAAGGACGTTCTCAAAAGAATTGTCGATGACGAGGAGTTTTTGCTCTCCGATATCATGCGGGAGGTGTTCTTCGTCCCCGAATCGAAAATGATCGACGACCTCCTCGCCGAGTTCAGAAAGAAACGGATCCACATTGCCATCGCCGTCGACGAATACGGAGGGACGGCGGGAATGGTGACGCTCGAGGATGTTCTCGAAGAACTCGTTGGCGACATACAAGACGAATTCGACTCCGAAGAGGCGCTCGTCCTCGTGGTTGATGAGGATATAATCGTGTCCAGCGGGAGAATTCGTCTCGATGAACTCGACGAGACGGCCGGCATAGATTTGGAAGAGGGAGACGCGGATACGCTCGGCGGTTTTCTCTACGAAGCCATCGGGAGGGTTCCGCGTGTCGGTGAGGTTTTCGAGACGCGCGGACTCGAGTTTCGGATCGAATCGGTTGTGAGACAAAGGATAGACAAGGTTCGGATCAAAGGGTTAAGTTCGTTCCGGCGGAATCCGGATTCGAACACTTGATAATCCCCGACGCTGGAGCACAACAGTGAAGGTGTTGAGACGCTACTTTTTGACGGGACTGCTCGTACTGGCCCCCACCGTGGTGACCGGCTGGCTGGTCTACAAGATCTTTATCACCATCGACAACATCATCGAACCGTTCCAGAGGAAATTCCCGCTGATCGACGTTCCGGGGATCGGTTTCGTGGTTGTGCTCCTTCTTATCCTTATCACCGGTTTTCTCGCCAGCAATCTCATCGGGCGCCGTGTGATTGCCGTGGGAGAAAGAATGCTCCGCAGGCTCCCCATCATCCGGCGCATCTACTCGGCCTCCAAGGAACTCAGCGAGGTGTTTCTCGCCGACAAGAAGACGGCGTTTCAGCGTGTTGTTTTGATAAGGTACCCGCACCACGATTCATTCGCGATCGCGTTTGTCACCAACGAGAAGGTCGGCCCCGTGAGCGAGAAGGTCGGGCAGGAGCTGATAAACGTGTTTATCCCCACCACGCCCAACCCTACGTCGGGGTTCATGCTGATGATTCCGATTCGCGAGACCTTTCCGCTCCCGATCAATGTCGAAGAGGCGATGAAAATCGTGATTTCGGGGGGCGCTTTCGCCCCGCCGCTCCTTACGGGTGAATCGCCGCCGGGAAGTTGACCGGCCCGCTCAAAACCGCTTGTATAATCCCCGCCCGTCTTCTACGATCCTGTGTTATGAGCGACATCCACGAAGAAACCACCGAACAGGTCCGCGATCTCGTTGAGCGCGGCGATATGATCGCGCTTGCCGAGTTGCTCGAGCCGCACCACCCCGCGGATATCGCAGATATTCTCGAGGGGCTCGACAAAGAGGTGCAGGCGCGCGTGCTCAAGGCGCTGGGCACCGAGACGGCGGCTGAGGTCCTGACCGCAATCGACGAGCACTCGGGTCAGGCGCTTCTTGAATTGCTCACCGATTCGGAAGTGGTGTCTCTGCTCGGAGAGATGCCGTCGGACGATGCCGCGGATATCATCGCCAACCTCCCGCCCGAAAAATCAAAACAGGTCGACGCGTTGCTCCCGGTCGAAGACCGCGAGATGATTCACGAGCTTCTCACATTCGAAGAGGATACCGCGGGTGGTATCATGGAAATCGAGAAGATCGCGGTGGGCGTGGGCGCGACGGTGCGCGACGCCATTGCGCTCGTGCGTCAGCTGGCCGATGAAATCGAGAATATCCAGAGCGTGTATGTCGTTGAGCCGGATGGCCGGCTCGTCGGGAGCGTGCCGGTACTCGATCTCCTCCTCCACGATGACGCCACCCGCGTGGCTGATATCATGGACGACCATGTGATAAGCGTCCCCGTCGAAATGGACCAGGAAGAGGTCGCGAGCCTCTTTGGAAAGTACGACGAGTTCACGCTCCCCGTGGTTGACGCTGAGGGCAAGCTCGTCGGCCGGATCACGGCGGACGACATTCTCGACGTTGTCGAAGAAGAGGCATCGGAGGATATCGCCAGGATCGTCGGTACGGTCGAGGAAGAAATCGGCGAAACGTCGCCGCTCAAGATTTCGAGGGCGCGGCTCCCGTGGCTTGCCATCGCGATGCTCGGCCAGGTGTTGAATGCCGTCATCATGAGTCACTACGCCGTGTCGCTGGAGACGCTGGTCACGCTGGCGTTCTTCATTCCTCTTGTCATCGGTACCGCGGGGAGTACTGGCATCCAGGCGGCGGTGGTCGTCGTTCGCGAGATCGCGCTCGGACAGGTCTCAACCGCGTCCATCTGGCGCCGTGTGTTTCGCGAGATGCAGGTGACGGTCCTTAATGGCGCCGTTCTGGGCGTTCTTCTTTTTGGAATCGTTTTCTTCTGGCAGCGGGACGTGAGTCTTGGAATTCTTCTTGTCTGTACCCTTCTCTCCGTCACGGTCGTCTCCGCTTTTCTCGGGGCGTTCATCCCCCTGGTCATGAACCGGGTGAAGATCGACCCTGCGATCGCCACCGGCCCGTTCATAACGGTGACCTCGGACATCATCGGTCTTATCATTTACATGACGTTTGCCACCTTCTACGTGGCGTTCCTCGGCGCTTAACAGAATCACATGCTGCAAAAAGACGAAGGTGTCGTTCTCAAGACCACACGCTCGGGTGAAACGAGCCGTTTCGTCACGTTTCTCGGCCGCGAGTCGGGCAAGGTCCGGCTTCTCGCCAAAGGGGCGATGGGGCCGAAGAGCCCCTTCAGAGGGGCGCTCGAAACGGGCGGACGCCTCGAAGTGGTCTACTACCGAAGGGAAGGCCGGACCCTCTATTTTCTAAAAGAGGTCAACGTGCGGTCGCTTCTCGAGTCGGGCCGCGAATCGCTCTCGCGCATGGCGACGGCGCTCGCAGTTCTCGAACTTCTCGACCGGGTGTGTTTTTGGGAGAGCCCCGAATCCCGTATCGTCGATCTTGTCTTCGAGTACCTGGAAACCTCCGACGTCATCGACCCGGTTTTCTTTTTTCTCGCCTTCGAGTGGAAGCTCCTCACCGTGCTCGGCGCGTCACCGGATTTTGGCGGTTGCGCCGCTTGCGGGGCAAAGCTCGACGGCGGGTTCTACCATCCCGATGAAGGTCTTTGCGCCTGCCCCGCCCACACGCAGCCGGAGCCGCAGCGGATCAAACTTACGGGGGAGTTGATTTCACTCGTCGAATCGCTCGACGACGACCCGCTCGCCGCGGCCGCGGGTTCGATCGTGTCGCCCGACACAAGAAAAGGCTTGGGCGCCGTCATCCATTGGACGTATACTTTCCACGTAAATAATTATCGCCTGCCCGAATCGCTCAAGCTGATTCCAAGAGAATAAAAGGAAAAGGGACGAACGGCGGTTGCAAGAGCCGACCGTCCGACATCTAAAAGGAGTGGCGCTTCCGTTGGCTTCAAAAAAAACCAAAAAAGTACCGACTTATCAGGAGATTATCCACAAGCTCCAGGAATTCTGGATGAAGCAAGGGTGCGTGACGCTCCAGCCCTACAACTCCGAGGTGGGCGCCGGCACGCTCAACCCGCAGACGTTTTTGCGCGTGCTCGGGCCGGAACCGTGGCGAACCGCGTACGTCGAGCCGTCGAAGCGGCCCAAGGACGGCCGCTACGGAGACAATCCGAACCGCGTTCAACAGTTCTTGCAGTACCAGGTAATTCTCAAACCGCCTCCCGCGGACATCATTGATTTGTACATCAAGAGCCTCGAACACATCGGGATCGATTCCAAACAACACGACATTCGTCTCGTCGAGGACGACTGGGAAGCGCCGACACTCGGCGCGTCCGGCCTCGGCTGGGAAGTGTGGCTCGACGGGATGGAGATCACGCAATTCACTTATTTTCAGCAGGCCGGTTCGCTCGAACTCGACCCGATTTCGGCGGAGATCACCTACGGTCTACTCCGCATCTGTCTCTACCTGCAGAAGGTCGACTCGGTGATGGATATCGAGTGGGGCCACGGTGTGAGCTGGGGTGAAATCAACCTCCAGGCGGAACAGGAGTTTTCGGCGTTCCATTTCGAAGCGGCGAACACCGAGCTCTATTTCCGCTTGTACCAGGACTACGAGAAAGAGGCGGCGGCAATGCTCGATGCGGGCCTGGTTCTTCCCGCGTACGACTACGTGATAAAACTATCGCACATCTTCAACGTGCTCGATGCGCGCGGAGCGATCAGCGTTACGGAGAGAACCGGTTACATAGGGCGCATCCGCGGGCTTGCCAGAAAAATAGCTATCAACTACATCGAAAAGCGAGAAGCGCTGGGATTCCCATTGCTTCGAGGAGCCGACAACGCATGAAAGACCTGCTTCTGGAAATCGGTTGTGAAAACCTTCCGCCGGCGTCGATCCGCCAGGCGTTTGAACAACTTGGAAAAGACACCGGGGCGAAGCTTGACGAACTGCGGCTTCCGTTCGAGAGCATCTATGTCACCGGCGCTCCGCGGCGTCTCGTTCTCGTAGTCCGCGGGCTTGCCGGATCGCAGACAAGCTCGACCGAACTCGTCACCGGGCCGCCCACATCCAAGGCGTACGATGAGAACGGCGAGCCTACAAAAACGGCGCTCGGTTTCTCCCGCTCGCAGGGAGTGGCCGTCGACAAGCTGGAGCGCATTCAGACCGACCGCGGCGAATATGTCGGGTTTACAAGGAAGTTGAAATCAGAAAAGACCGCGGGGATACTCAAGGAACTCCTCCCCGGTTGATCACGGGGTTGCGTTTCCCGAAACTCATGAAGTGGGAAGCGTCGGGGACGCGGTTCGCGCGCCCGATTCGCTGGATGGTTTGTCTCTACGGCGGCAAAGTGATCCGTTTCGAGATCGCCGGCGTAAAGACGGGCAGTGTGACGCGGTTTATCCCCTGGCTGGGAAACGACAAGTACAAAGTTAACGGTCCCGACGATTACTTTGCCGCGCTCGCCGGCGCCGGTCTTATTGTCGATCATGCCGAGCGGCGCGACAAGATCCAGGCGCTTGCGGCGAAGACGGCGAAGACGCTCGGTATGGAGATCATCGAAGACGCTTCGCTCCTCGACGAACTTACCTTTATGCTCGAATCGCCTGACCCGCTTGTTGGTGATTTCGATAAGGCGTACCTCAAGCTTCCGCCCGAAGTGGTGACGACGGCGATGAAAGCGCACCAGCGTTACCTCGCATTCAGATCGGGCTCCAATAAGCTCGTTCCGAAATTCCTCACGTTCACCGAGCGTAAGGCGGGCTCGCCCTCGCTCGTCCGCGAGGGCAACGAAAAGGTGCTGCGGGCACGGCTCGAAGACGCTCTCTTCTACTGGCAGGAGGATCTCAAGACGGGGATCGACGGGCTTTCGAAAAAACTTTCGTCGATCGTGTTTATCGAGGGGTTGGGCACATTGTCCGACAAGGCCGAACGGGTGACGGCGCTTGGACGCGCGATAAACGATATGGCGCCGCCTGACAAGCGTGTAGCCGAGGATCAGATTCGCCGTGCGTCGCGTTTCGCCAAGGCCGATATTGCGAGCGAGATGGTGAAGGACGGCAAGGAATTCACTCAGCTCGAAGGCCTCATCGGAAGCCATTACGCGAGGGAAGCGGGGCAGGACAACGATGTCGTGACCGCGATCAGCGAGCAGTATATGCCGCGGACGCCCGGGGATGACCTTCCCAAAACGCGTCTCGGTGCGATACTGAGTATTTCCGACCGTGTCGATACTATCGCCGGGTGTTTCCTGGCGGGGTTGATTCCCTCGGGTTCCCAGGACCCCTACGCGCTCAGGCGCCAGGCGACGGGTCTGGTCCGAATTTTGAGAAACATGCCGTCGGTGTCGATCTATCCGCTTGTCGAGAAATCGCTCGAGGCCTACGAGGAATTGGGGCTTGGTAAGGACAAGGCCCGCGACGAAGTTCTCGCCCAGCTGATCGACTTTTTCCGGGTTCGGACGGAGACGTTCCTCAAGGACAACGGGATTGCCTATGATGTGGTGGGCGCCGTGGGCGCCGTTGCGTGGTCGACCCCGGGAATCGCGCTCGACAGGGCCAGGGCCGTCCAGAAGCTCCGCGGCGACAAAGCCTTCGAGCTATTGATAACCGGCGCAAAGCGGGTGGGGAACATTTTGGGCAAGGATATGAAGGCCTATGGCGTCAAATGGGACGCGCTCGAGAACGCCTGGGTGGGCGGCGGTTCGCTCCCCGGCGGCGCCGTGATCGACGCAGACCGCTTCGAGGAGGACGCCGAGACCGCCCTTTTCGAGGAAATCCGACGTGTGGTCCCGCGGATGGCCAAATTCGACGCCGCGGATGATATCTCCTCTGTTTTAGCGGTGTTATCCGAGTTGGGACCGACGATCGATGCCTATTTCGACAAGGTCCTCGTCAACTGCGACGACAAACGGCTGCGGGAAAGCCGGCACGCGTTTCTGGCGGCGGTTTTTATCTTGTTTTCGAGATATGCAGATTTTTCCTTCATTGTTGAAGAAATGACCAGCCCTTCCAAGTAACTATAGACCGCCGGGAACCGTTTTCACACCTTGACATTTACCCCATTTCTATGGTACAATTTGCGCTGGCCTAGGGGCAAAGGGTTATGGTTTGCGGCACCGGCCGCAAATCCTCCTGATAGTTGGATCCGCATGCTCAATTGCGTGCACAACTAGCCGACCACCGTTGGTGTGTGCCTTTTACTCGACAAAGTTAGTGTAAACCCGACGGTTACCACTGGGCTTATCCTGAGACGCCGAGACGAGGAGGTGACCCCGTAGTTTCAGGACGTGTTGACGAACACTATTCAGGAAGCGTTCGTAGCACTTTGCCTCTTGTCCAGCTTACTTCCTGCAGCCTGAGGAAGTTATAAATTGGCTTTGGTTTTCGCGTATTCAAATCCTTCTCAGCAACGATGGGGGAATGATACGATGAGGAAAGCGTTTCTAGTAACTTTTGTGTACCGTTTTCGCGGTTAGCCTCCTTTCGGCGGCTTCGTTCGCGAAGGACACGCAGGGTAAATATGCTGATTATAATTTCACCGAGCTTCCGCAAGCGGTTTCGAACCCTTCGGAAATCGGTGGATCAATGTTCCAGGCCGCCGCTGCCGGAACCACCGTGTTGGGTTGGTGGCAGTTTGACAGCGGCGTCGGCGCACCTGATTTCAGGGTTGGACCGCAACCGATATGACCGCCCAGATCGGCTTACTTCCATGTTGATGGTCCGGGATGTAGCGGCATAGCGCTGTCAACGGTCCCAGTCGATGTGGTGTGGCGAGCTGGGCGTACCTCCGCGGTACCGTACTGCGGTTGGGGGACGCTGCCAGGCTATGGTAATAACTGGGCGCAGCTGATCAACCGGTTCTCATGCCCTCGATCACGTATACGTGTATCTGGGATTCCGAGCCGGGTTATGACTTCACCTATGTGGATTACTGGGACATAGTCGACGGAGTGGGTCTCGCTTCCGGTCAACGGTGGTGTAGGCTTCTATGATGGCACCGGTGGACCTGTCAGAGACCCACATCGTTCACAGGATCGAACCAACAGCAGCTCCGCTTCCACTTCCAGTCGGATGGAGCCTGGAGTAATGAAGACGGCCTTTGGCCGACGACAGAAGGCGCGTTCAAAGTTGACGACATCACGACAACCTATGGCGCCGGCCCGACATTTACGAGGACTTTGAAGGGGAAGCCTGTTACGCTGTTGAATTCCCAGGATGGTTTCTGGCAGTCCGAGCCGGCCACGCCGTTACGGCCTCTATGGACATCTGGTTTCCGCGGCGACTGTCGTTCAGGAAGATCCCTGTCTGCGGCCGTTGTCGACCATGTGGGCGTTTTTTGACGTTCCTCTCGGTTACAAATTACGCCTGTGGCGGCTGGCCGACACAGGGCGCGATGCCGTATGGCCCGGATGCCAGTGGGCTGTACATGAACAACGAGATCTGGTCGCCATTTGTGGCGAACGCCGGAGCTGGTAGCCAGTATCGTCTGTCGCTTCTTACCTACCGTGACCTGCCGCTCGATAACCTCCAGTTCTACATCTGGAGCATTCGTACGCAGGACGCAGCGGGTTGCCCGACGACGTGGGATAACTTCAACTTTGTCTACTACGGTGGGCAGAAGGACTGGATCCGCACGGCGTGGGAAGTTGGAAGTCTTGTTCCGGGTACCGCGACTGATGTTCAGGCATCGATCGGTGCCGTGGACATGTGTACCTTCTGGTGCGGTGTGTATGGGACAGGCGCCTGTCACAGCCATGCACCGGTGATCGACCAGGTCAGACTTGTTCGTGTTGATTCACATTGGGACCGCAGTGGAATGTTCGTCATATTGATCTGTTCCATGACAACTTCCCCGAAGATGGCGAGTGACCATCACTGGATTTGCCCGTTGCGACATGGCACAGGACGTGCTGCCGGCGGCCAACCCGGCGATCCTTCCTGGTGACTCGATTGCTTTTGAAGTAACCGATCCGGGCGGACTGGGTGTTGATACCCCAGTTTGCCGTGGGCCCGCGGTTTATGTGTTCGCTAAAGTGGTCGATCGCTATGGCAACGACATGGGTGGAAGCCGGTGCGGCGATGGAGTCCCCGGACTTCATGCGCTATGTTGGCGACGTTAGCGCCACCAAGCGTCATCCGTATTGTGGTTCGGCTGGCAACGCCTCCGCTCCCGCTGGACTGCCTGCTGGCTGGAATCACTTCCGGTGTGACGCGATCTTTACATCCTCGGGTGGCGGCCGGTGAGCGATCGCTACTGTGCCGACCTCATGGATGTAGCTTCGGCGCCACCGGTCCTCACTATAACATACGAAGAAATTGCGGGCAACACCGGTGCCTTCGTGCCGGGTCATGTGATCCGTTACTTCCTCGGGGCCGTGAACGCACTGGGTCAGTGGAGCTATCTTGACAATGGCCATCCGCTCTACACGATGGAAGGCCAGGGTGCCGCCGACCCGACCACCAGCCTCGCCACCGCGATACAACGCGGCGTGTGAGTGGTCGGTTCTGCCGGATGCGGAAGTCTCCGACAGTGACATCCTCTTCGTGGATGATGCCGACGATCGTGGCGGCCCTGCTCAGCTGTACTTCGACTGGGCGTTTGACTCCATGGGGATCCTCGACCTCGTCGATCGTTTCGACGTGATCGGACCGTCCTCACAGGTGGGGAACAGTCTGGCCTCCCGAGTGAAGAGCTATCAAAGGTATCAGTGCTCGTCGAGCGGTATCAGAAGATTCTCTGGAACTCGAGTGACCTGAGCTGCCGGCCTCGTCTGCGACGGAAGCCCGCCCAACGGTGGTAGTGGCCCCGACAAGTCGCTTGACTGGACCGCGTTGAAGTTCTTCATGGACTTCCATCCGAACAACCCGGGTATCTACTTTGCCGGTGACGACCTTGCCGAAGAGTGGGCCACCCTGGCGCATCCGGATGCGGTAGCCTTCAAGGGTACGTACATGTCGTACGTCCTGACGACTGGCAACCACGCTGGTCCGGTGACGAACCTGCCGGTTTCGCCTCTGGTTTACCAGAACACGGGTACGCCGATCGGTCCTGCCGACCATGTTCGCCTATGGTGGCTGTGCGGTTATCAATGACTTTGATGTCATGCGCCACCGGGTGGCCCGGCCTGTTTCATGCGATAGCTCCTACGGTGCCCAGGACGGCCCGAATGGCGCTGTGATGGCCCAGGCCGACGGTGAACCCTGCAGGCACCAACGCGCGTGTGCGTGCTCAGCGGGTTTGGCTCAACTTTATCCGCGACGACGGATCCTGCGGTGGCGCCCCTGATCGCGTGACGCATATGCATGACATCATTATTTTCTTCCAGAACATCGTTCGACGGATCCAATCGGCATCGATCCGATCGCGTTCGAGAACAAACTCGACAATGCGTATCCGAACCCGTTCAACCCGACAACGACGATCAAGTACACCATTAAAGAGCGTGGTCATGTGTCGCTCAAGGTTTACAACGTTGCCGGACAGCTGGTACGGACCTCGTCGACGAGATGCAGTCGCCCCGGCCGAAGCCGGTTTCACCAAAGACTGGAACGGTATGAACGACCAGGGCCAGCCTGTCTCGAGTGGTGTGTATTTCTACAAACTGATGACGAAGAACTTCACACAGACGAAGAAGATGGTTCTTCTGAAGTAGGAAGTCTCCGAATCGTGGTTTGAAAATCAGGGCCGGTGCCATGCGCCGGCCCTGGTTTTATGTATCCTTTTTTTTTATCATGCTTTAGAGCCTCGCTCGGCCAAGTTTTTCTATTGACACCATCCGGGTAAATCCTTTATATTTCTAACGCTTCGTAATCAGTCCCCACCAAACCCCACAGAGCACTTAAAAGGAGAACTCGCTTCATGAAGCTTAGAGTGGCCTTTTTCCTGATATTAGTGTGCCTATCGGTCATACTTTTCTCCTGCCGGCGAAACCAGCCGTCGCTCGTTGACGCCAACCGCTCTCCCGATACGGAGTTGTGGTACGCGCCACCCGATTCGACGGAGTATGATTGGAATGTACACCTGTACTGGCGGGGGATTGACATGGATGGCACCGCCACTCAGTACATCTGGACCATCACCGACACGCTCGAGGCGAACCTCGATCTCAGATGGAGTCCCGCCGAACGAGTGGTCGATTACCGAGCCGGAAGAATTACTTCGAGAAC
Organism: Candidatus Latescibacterota bacterium; assembly: GCA_963791045.1. GTDB lineage: Bacteria > Krumholzibacteriota > Krumholzibacteriia > WVZY01 > WVZY01 > CAWBQK01. The sequence continues at coordinate 67,803 of CAWBQK010000010.1, read as the reverse complement.
GGATACGGTTATAGCCTTTGAGGCTTTCAAGAATGTGGCGGGTGTTGGGTTGAGGAAGAACCGGCAGGCGTTTCATATTGCCGCGATTGATGACAACGGTGTAATCGATTCCACTCCGGCGGCAGTGGAGTTTGTCGCGACGGTAGGGGAACTGCCGAGGGTTGTCTTCGCGACGACCATTACAAATATTGATCCGTATGATCCCGGCGCGCCGCCGTTGACGAGTGCGTACGATCCCGCCGTGCTCGACACGGTTGGGATGTTCAGACCGTTTTCGTTGTCCTATCGCGGGATAACGTCGAACGGGTTGATCCTCGCATACAAGTATTACCCGCTGACGGCGACAGTTAATGTCGATGGACAAGATCTCTGGAGTGATGATCTCGCCGATACGATTCGGTACTTCCCGAATGTTGGCGATGATGCGGTGCCGAGCGGTGTTTTCAGGTTCGTGACACAGTGCAAAGATGAGTCGAGCGCCGAGTCCCGTGCCGATGTAAAAAGTTTTACCGACGGTGTGGTTCAACTCGTGGTCAACTACCAGCCGGATACGGAGATCAACCAGCTGGAGAATACGTACTTTGTCGCGAGCCAGGAGATCCGCGAGTTTATCGATATCGATGCGGGAAGTCCTCCGGACACCGTTCCCTATAAAAGCTGGCTGAGACTGGACTACAGGGGATGGGATGACAGGCGGGACAGCACTCTCTGTGTCGATGATGTCAATAAGTGTATCGGCTATCAGCTCCAGTACGAGCGTGACTCCGCGCGGATACCCGGCGCCAGCTCCAGGAGCCGCTGGCTTCCCGATACGCCGGAAGACAACAACCCCGATGGGACACCCGATTCCACGACAATGAATATGGGCAGTGTCGAATATGTGATTCGGGCGCGGTCGGTGGATGAGTACGGCAAAGCCGACGGCAACATGTTCGAGACCAACCCCGGACCGGAGTTCGGTCTGCCAAAATCCGAAATCGAAATTGTCGGAAACTTCAATCCGACACTCGACGATTCGTATCTGATGAATTACGATGGAGTCGTCGCGCCGACGGCTGCGGACACCTTTGTCTGGGACTGGTGGAATCCGTCGAACACGGATACCGTGGAGATTGATTTCAGCACCGGCAAGGTGAACGCCAAAAAGATCTATTATTTCGATATCAATGCGACCGGTCACGATCATCCCAAGGAGAACGTGAACTTCGGTGTGGTGAACTGGTATTACCTCTTCACACGGACATTGGACGGCGTGAATCAGAAGTTTGGCCGTTCCAAGGCCTGGGTTGAGGGACCGAGCCCGAATGTGCTCGCCGATCGCTATGAGGTTATTTACAGGTACGACCTTGCCGCCGATCCGGGCGGGGCCAACATATGGGCGAATCAGCCGGCGTTCTGGAATAAAGAGTATGAATTCGATATTTACGGACGAGATATCGGACGGGAAGAGTTCGAACAGTATATGTTCGTTGCCGGGGAAAAGGAGAAGCTGAATTCGTACCAGGCCTCACAGTTGGGCCGATGGACCGAACACAAAACATTGCGGTTCTATTTAAAGGTGACGAGATAGCGGATTCTGGGTTTGCGATCCCCACCCCGACCCCGGGTTTGCATAACCAAGCGAGGAAAGACATCATGATCAGGAATATGTTGTACGTCGTCTTTGTGCTCCTTCTAGGCGCGTCGCTAATCGGTTGTGCCTCGGATCAGCTGGAGGGCCCCGGCAAGGCAAATCAGCCTCCGTCGGTGTGGTTGTCCAGCGCGCCGCCCGAGGGGACTCAGAGCAATTATACGCTCCACCTGTACTGGGGAGGCTGGGATCCCGACGGCGAGATCTCCTATTACGAGTACTCGGTCGCGGATAACGTGAACGGCATCTTCAATCCGGCGGATACAACCGGCGCCGACAAGTGGCACGCGGTGGTGAGAAACGACTCGTCGTTTACCTTCACCGCGGACGAATTGGCCGATTCCAATGAAGTGGATCCTCTCAATCTTGAGCCCATCGATTTTATCCGTTCCCACACGTTCTTTATCCGCGCGGTCGATAATGAGGGGAAGGCGTCGGCCAAACCGGCGTATCGATCTTTTACCGCGAGGACGCTGTCCCCGGTGATCGATATCCTCGTTCCTACCACATCGGGCAGTACGCCGGCCCAGGTGCCGCCGATTTCAACCTTTCAGTGGGTCGCGAGAGATTACGTCAGCAATATTCGCGAGACCCAGGATCCGGATTCGGTGAGGTGGATTCTTGTTAGCACCGAGCCGTTTGGCGAGAGCTGGGGAGCGGCGATCGAATACATACGGAACACTCCGGACGCCGAGGAATGGTATCCATGGAAGTCTTACTCGGCGCCGGGAGATTCGGGGAAATTCTGGACGACACCTGCGCTCGATTTCGGCCCGTATGTGTTTGGTATTCAGGTCAAGGACGAAGCGGGGGCGGTGAGCCCGGTGTTTGACGAGTCGCGGAATGTCAGGCGGCTTCTCGTGTCTCAGCGCTCAACCGGCCCGGTTCTCACTGTGTTTAACAAATTTATCGGGACGATGGTGACATCGAGCCCGAATGCACCGCTTACCATCATCGATCTCCCGGCCAGGGTTCCCATGTCGTTTCGATTCAGGGCGAATGCGAGGAGCTATGGCGGAGTGGTTTCCGGATACCGGTACGGCTGGGATATCCAGGACCTCAATGATCCGTCACAGTGGGATATCGATTTTACACCGTTCGTGACGGACAACAACTCTGCCGAGAGCCCGGCGAGAACCTTCGAGTTCGACTCCCACACCTTCCATGTCGAAGTGATCGACAATTCAGGTTATTCGTCGCGGCTTGGCGTGAGGGTGAACGTCGTGCCGTTTACGATGCAAAAAAACGTGCTCCTCGTGGACGACTGGGAAGAAAACAGCGCCGGGTTTGGCGTGACTTTGGGTGGTTTGCCCAGCGATGTAGAACACGACGCGTTCTGGAACGATATGTTGGCCGACGTCGATCAGTTCGATCCGGCGGTCGACGTGATGGAGGTAGGAGACGAACTTCCGATCAACGCGCTCGCTGATTACAAGTCGTTGATTTGGGTGGCCACGGCCGCGCACAACTCGACGACGCCATCTCTTATCAATGATGTCCTTAGGTTTGTTGATCCCGATATCCCTTCGGGCGGAGGGAAAACGACGCCGAACATCGTTTCACTGTTTATGGCCGCCGGCGGTCACGTTCTGTTGTGCGGAAATCAGATAATGACGGCGGCGATTAACCGTACGTCGTTCGCGCCGGCCACCCCGTCGTTCCCGATTATTTTCCGGTACGAATTGCAGGGGGATCAGGATGGACGGTACGAGGATTCTAACATCGGGACGCGTGGTGTCGGTGAGGACTCGTTTGCCTATCAAGAATGTTGTTTAAACGTTCTCGATATCGGGTATATTCGTACCAATCTGTCTATCCGTCGTCCGGGTATCCAGGGGTGCCCGGTGACGACCATGAGGACGCAGAATCAGAGGACCGACGGTCTGCGGATGGCCATGCCCGTTGATGTGGACTACGAATTTCCGACATTGGACTTGCGTCCGGAAGTTGCCGCGCCGGGCAAATGGTACTCTCCCGACCGTAGTGGAATCAACTGTGACATATACAATCCGCCTTATTTCAATAACGTGCCCAAAGGCGGCGACGCGACGGGTACATGCCAGGACTTCACGGAAAACATCCCGCTGCGGGATTGTTTCATGCCGATTTATTCGAACGGATGTCTGAATGATCTCAATTCGAGTCAATTTATGACGCGCCGGTCGCTTTCTGGACAACTGTTTTCGAAGAACGCGTCCCGGATGCGGGCGGTGTCGCGGCGCGGAGCGCCGTATTCGGGTTCCATCCTGTATATTTCACTCCGTCTCAAGTGAAGCAGGCAATGGATATTATTCTGTTCGACGAGTGGCAATTGCCGCGTAATTAAGCGCAACAGGAGGACAATAGCTGTGATGATGAAGAGCCTGAGGGCTATTGGGGTCGTATATTTATTTCTGGCGTTTTGCCTGTGCCTCGTGCCGGCGAAATCTCACGCGCAGGCGGCGGCGGATACCCTTCAACTCGTTGCGCCAGCGAATGTTTATGTCATCACCAAGATGAATGACGACCGGAGCTCGTTTGCCAACCATGTTTTCTGGGAGGACATCCCGGATGACATCGGCACTCTGATTCACACTCCGGATACCACGGGATGGCGCGCAAAGAATTCCCCCCACCCGCAGGACAGCCTGTCCACACCCGTTTCCGGTGGTGTGTATTCCGGATCGGTGGACAGGACCATCAGGTTTACCGTCCAGAACAGCGGCCGCGTGGGCATCAGCGGACTGGAACGGCCGGATATCCGGATTCGTTATGATATTATTGGGTTCGAATTTTTGACGAATACAGTGGATATTGGCGCCGCCTATACGGCCGGGGCGCCCATCGAATGTATTTTAAGAAATACGAACGACGGTTCCACGCTCGATCTTGGATTTACGATTTCATTTACCGAAGGGCTCGTGGACAGTAACGGTATCTTTATCCTGGGTGTCGAGGATTTTGAGGGCAACCACGTGTTTCGGGGTATCAGTGACAATGGTGACGACTTCATTAATATCGGAGAAACGTCAAAAGAAGAAGCGTTCCGCGGCGCAGCGTTTGATTCGCTTTATTATGCGGATATCATCCCAGCGTTGAGAACGAGGGGTTACTTTGACTATCCAGGTGGAATTCCCGGCGTTGGCGAGACAATTGATATCCGGGAAATTCACCCGAACGGGCGGCTCGGTCCCAACGAGCTGTGGTGGGTGGACAGAAACGCCTTCAACGGGTTTACATATCAATACATTGTTACAACCTTCGATCGCGGTTACAATGTCAGGTCGACGACTCAGGGTTTAAGTAAATTTGACCACTGTCCCGTTACCGAAGGCACGCCTTATCCGTGTCCGTTGGAGATAGTGACGGTCACGACGAAGGTGGATCCGCAGCGCGATCTGCCGGAAGTCTACGCGGTTCCAAATCCGTACCGTTCGGGATCATCGCAATACACGACTGAAAATTACCATAACTATCCCGATAACAAGGTTCGCTTTGTCAATACCCCCGATGAGTGTCAGCTCAAGGTATATACCCCCGCGGGAGATCTGGTGTGGGAGTTTTCCCAGACCGATGGACCCGGGACCATTGAGTGGGACACGAGGAACCTGGCGGGTGACGAAGTGGCGTCGGGGGTCTACATATTCAGACTGGAATCAGTGAGCGGCAACTGGGTGTATGGTCGATTGATTATTATCCGATGAGTGCCGTGGCGCGCACGCCGCGCTATGAAAACTGAGGACTGTCCCCACCAGACAAATTCCGAAATCTCGCGGATAACAGAGAGCCTTGCGCGTTTTTGGTGATCCACTATGATTGCGATTGAGAACATAAAAATAAACACAGTGTTTGCGTTGATGGTTTGTGTCGCAGTTGTGGCTATTGCCATCGGTTGCGCCAACGAGGATCTCGTCGGAACGCAGAAGGCGAACCAGGCACCCGACGTTTGGTTGTCTTCGGCGCCGCCAGAGGGAACCGTGTCGGAATACACGCTTCATCTTTTCTGGGGTGGTTGGGATCCGGATGGTGATGTCGCCTATTTCGAATACTGCATTACGGATAACGGGAACGGTGTATTCGATCCGGCCGACACGGTCGGGGTTGACAAGTGGCATCGCGTGTATTCGAACGATTCCACATTCACTTTTACTGCCGATGAGCTCGCCGATAGCTCTTCCACCGATCCGAACAATCTCGAGCCGGTTGATTTTGTGCGCTCGCACACTTTTTTCATCCGCTCCATTGACGACATGGGATTGGCGTCCGCAAGACCGGCCTACCGATCGTTCACCGCCCGGACGCTTTCGCCCGTCGTGGATATTCTCGTTCCCAGGCGAGTGGGTTCCAACCCCGCCCAGGTGCCGCCCATCTCATCGTTTAGATGGGTTGGGAAGGACTACGTGTCGAACGAGCGCCAGGTGCAGGAACCCGACTCGGTGCGTTGGATCATGATCAGCACCCGGGATTTTGGCGAGAGCTGGGGCAACACGATCGAATATATCAGGTCAAACCTCGATGCTCCCGAGTGGTCGGATTGGCGGTATTACAGGGCGGTTGGCGACTCCGGCAAGACGTGGACGACTCGTCCTCTTGAATTTGGTCCTTATGTTTTCGCTCTGCAGGTTATGGATGAGGCAGGCGCCGTCAGTCCTGTTTTTGACGAGGCGAGAAACGTCCGCCGCATCCTGGTCTCGCAGAGACTGACCGGGCCCGTGCTGACAGTATTCAATAAGTATATGGGAACGATTATTACATCGAGCCCGAACACACCGACGACTATTATCGATTTGCCGGCAAAAGTGCCGATGAGCTTCCGCTTTTCAGCCGATGCGTCCAGTTATGGTGGCGTGGTGTCGGGTTACAGGTACGGGTGGGACATACAGGATCTCAACGACCGAACCCAGTGGGACATCGATTACACACCGTTTTTCTCGAACAGAAACACGGCCGAGACGCCGTCGCGCAGGTTCGAGTTCGATTCCCATACGTTTCACGTCGAGGTCATAGACAACTCGGGTTTCACGTCCAGAGCCGGAATCCGTGTGAACATCGTCCCGTTTACGTTCCAGAAGAACCTGCTGGTGGTCGATGATTATGACGAGGGCGGTAGTCCGGGGTTTGCCGCGACCAACGGCGGTGTCCCCAGTGACGCGGAGCACGACCAGTTCTGGCGCGATGTTCTCGCAAACGTAAAGGATTTCGATCCCGCGGTCGATATGATCGAGGTGGATAACGATCTGCCCATCCAGGCGGTGGCCGACTACAAGTCGATGATCTGGGACGCGTACAGCGGTTACAATATCCAGGCGGGGATCTCGGTTCTCCCCGATCTGATACACTTCATTCCCAGCGACCCCAGCCTTGGTGGTGTGGTCACCGGTAAAGTGCAGCCCAACATTCTAGCGCTGTATTTGGCGGCGGGCGGTCATTTGCTGCTCTGCGGTGAACAACCGATGACGGCGGTCATCAACCCGATGGTTTTCGCCGGCGGGACGAAAACCCCCGGTTATCCGGTAATATTCCGGTACGAGCTCACGGGCGATCAGGATGGATCCTATGAGGATTCTTCGATTGGCGAGGAAGGTGTCGGCGAGCTGTCGTTTGCTTATAACGAATGTTGTTTGAATGTCATCGATATCAGTTCGATCACGAACAAAAAACTCATTCGCCAGTTTCCGCAACACTCGTGCTCGGTCATTCTCACAAGAGATCATCTGTCCCGCACGAATGGTCTTCGCTTCGCGATTCCGGCAGATTCGTTGCGGTTCCCAACCCTGGAATTGCGACCGGAAGTGGCGGCCGCTACGAAGGAGTTTTCCGAGGACAGAAGGGGACTGGTAAACGATATTTACAACCCGCCGTATTTCCAGGATATCTGCAGCAGGGTCGCCGAAACACAGCCTCAGAGGGATTGTTTTCAACCGATGTACGGTCATGGGTGTCTTGACGCAGCGTCCGTTATTTACGGCGCGCCCGTTGGATTCTGGACCTCGACTTATGGTGATCGCTTGCCGGGTGGGGCCGGAGGTGTTGCGGCGAGAAGTGTCGTGTGGGGATTCGAGCCGGTATTTTTCAAGCCCTCACAAGTCCAAGAAGCCCTTGAAGTTATTTTGTTCGAGGAGTGGAAACTCCCGCGGGTAGACTGATTCCTTCGGCCTGGTCCGGATTCCACTCCTGTGCACCCCCCCCCACGCCGAAAACCCAACCTCTTTTCGCCCGACACCGCTCGATTATTTGACATGCGGGCCCTAATGTGATATTATTTAGTAACAACAGCTTATCCGGTTCGCTTTGGGTGTGAGGCGAACCGGCAACACGTGGCCGCAGTCCACCAAAGGATCTGATGACAATGAAAATCGCTCCGCTCTTCATCCTGTTCTTTTTTTGCATCGCGGTTCCTCTCGGCGCACAAACACTCGACAAAACCTCGTCGGCCGTACAGGACTACCTTGCGTCTCCGTCCCAGGATGAGATCAAAATCTGGGTGTATTTCGCGGACCATGGTGAAGCAGACAAGAGCGATCTCGAGTCGATGGTTGCGGGGATTACGTTCGAAGAGCGTGCGTACCAGCGTCGTGTGAACCGTTCGGACGGCCCGCTGGCCGACATCCACGACCTGCCCGTGCGGGAAGCGTATGTCCGTCAGATCGTTGAAGCCGGCTGCCGTGTGAAGCACCGGTCGAAATATCTCAACGCGGTCAGCGCCTACGCGACGGCCGGGGACATCCGGGTTATACAGGGATTTGAATTTGTTCGCAGGATCGACCGGGTTCAGACGGCCCATCGCAAGCGCCCCGAGAATATATCCATAATTGAAACATCATCTCCCACGGCTCCGGTACGTCCCGGTTCGGATATGTCGCCCGCAGCGTTGACCTATGGGCCAAGTTTTGGGCAATTGGATTTAATCAATGTGATATCTCTTCACGATGCCGGACTCTACGGGCAGGGGATCCTGGTCGCAATTCTCGACACAGGGTTCAACAGACGGCACGAGTCACTCGCCCATCTCGATGTGATCGCCGAATGGGATTTTGTAAACAACGATCCCGTCACCGAGAACGAAGCGGGCGATCCCTCGTGGCAGCATAACCACGGGACGGCGACACTTTCCGCCATGGGCGGATACGCTCCAGGAACTCTTGTGGGTCCCGCGTGGGGGGCGACTTACGCGATCGGCAAGACCGAACAGGTGGACGTAGAAATCCAACAGGAAGAGGATGACTACGTTCGAGGTCTTGAATGGGCCGACAGTATCGGCGCGGTGATTGTCAGCACGTCTCTTGGATATTATGACTGGTACACATACGAGGATATGGACGGCAATACGGCGGTTACCACCATCGCGGCGGACATCGCCGCCGCACGCGGATTACTCGTCATTACGGCGGCGGGGAATGAAGGACCTCTCCCGTGGCCCGGGCTCATTGCACCGGCCGATGGTGACAGTGTGGTCGCCGTGGGGGCCGTAGATTCCAATGGTCTTATCTGGTCTTCAAGTTCGCGGGGGCCCACTTTTGACGGTCGCATCAAACCGGATGTCTGCGCGCAGGGCGTATCGGTATATGCCGCGGCGGCAACCGGGTCGACCTCGTATTATTATGCGAGCGGCACCAGCCTTGCCACGCCTCTGGTCGCCGGGGCCGCGGCGCTTTGTCTCCAGATGAACCTCGATTGGAGCCCGATCGACCTTCGCGATGCGCTACGTTCGTCTGGCGATCATTCTTCGAGCCCGGACAACGAGTATGGTTGGGGGGTCATCGACGCCCACCAGGCGGCGCTCTATGGCGCCACCGGTGTGTCCGTCGCCCCGCCGGCGATATCCCCGGCCGCCGTCCTGATGCAGAGTGTGCCAAATCCTTTCATCCCATCCGTTTCAGGCCAGGCCGCCATTCGATTCCGGTTGGTGGGCTCGGCAATGGCCCAGGGGGTGTCCGCGCCGGCGGCCGCTCCGGACAGACTGGAGACGCGGCAAGTGGCTCTGTCTATTTACGATGTCAAGGGGCGGTTGGTGAGAAGGCTCTTCGAAGGGGCAAAATCAGCGGGTGAGCATGTCGTGGAATGGGACGGGTTAGACGATCGGGGTATTGCGGTTTCCTCGAGTGTTTATTACTATAGATTATCCGTTGGTGGATCCTCGGTGAGCAAAAAGCTGGTTTTGATCCGCCGTTGACGCTGGCCATCAGGTCCGGATTTATTATCCCAGAAAAATCATTCCAACCGAAAGCGAGTGACAGATGTCGAAGCACGTCTATTTCTTCGGCGAAGGCAAGGCTGAGGGGAACGCGACCATGCGAAATCTCCTGGGCGGCAAAGGCGCCAACCTGGCCGAGATGACCAACCTCGAAATACCGGTCCCCCCTGGTTTTACGATTTCTACCGAAGTGTGCACTCTTTTTATGAATAACAATGGAAATTATCCGGACGTTCTCACCGGAGAAGTCGAGGAAAATATCTCCAAGGTTGAAAAGGTAATGGGTTCGAAATTCGGAGACGGCGATAACCCGCTCCTCATGTCCGTACGTTCGGGCGCGAGAACGTCGATGCCCGGAATGATGGACACCGTTCTCAACCTCGGGTTGAACGATACAACGGTCCAGGCGCTTATCGATCGCACGGAAAATCCCAGGTTTGCGTTCGACAGCTATCGTCGGTTCATCCACATGTATGGAAATGTGGTGATGGATGTCGAGCATGAACTTTTCGAAAAGGCCATCCACGCGAAGAAGGAAGAAGTTGGGGCCAATCTTGACAACGAATTGTCCGTCGATGACCTCAAGAGTCTTATCGAAACTTACAAGCAAATAGTCAAACGAGAAAAAGGCATTCCGTTTCCGGAAGAGCCGATGGAACAGCTGTGGGGCGCCATCACCGCGGTGTTCAAATCGTGGAATGGAAACCGTGCCGTCAAATACAGAGGGATGAACGCCATTCCCCACCACTGGGGCACCGCCGTGAACGTTCAGGCGATGGTGTTTGGAAATATGGGTGATGACTGTGCGACCGGTGTCGCGTTTACACGTGACCCGGCGACGGGCGAGCAGCGGTTTTTTGGCGAATATCTGGCGAACGCGCAGGGTGAAGACGTTGTTGCGGGCATCCGGACACCGCTGCCAATAAATAAGGACGGGTCGAGCGAATTATCCGCGAAGAGTCTCGAGGCAACGATGCCGTCGATCTATGGCGAACTCGAATCGATTTACAAAAATCTCGAGTTGCATTACCGCGACATGCAGGATATCGAGTTTACGATCCAAAAGGGTAAGCTATGGATGCTCCAAACCCGAAACGGCAAGAGGACGGGGCGCGCGGCCATCCGCATTGCGATTGACATGGTTGATGAGGGGCTCATTAACCAAAAGGAAGCGATACTCCGTGTCGATGCAAACCAGGTCGAAACGCTCCTCCACCCGATGATCGACCCTTCTATCAAAGCGGAGCCGATTGCGAAGGGGCTTCCCGCGTCTCCGGGGGCCGCTTGCGGGCACGTGGTCTTCTCGGTCGAAGAGGCGCTGAGTCGGGTCGCGGCGGGCGACAAGGTTGTGTTGATGCGGCTCGAAACGTCCCCGGAAGATGTCGAGGGAATGAAGGCGGCGGAGGCGATCGTCACCGCGCGCGGCGGGATGACCTCGCACGCGGCGGTTGTTGCCCGCGGGATGGGCAAGTGCTGTGTCGCCGGTTGCTCGAAACTCTCCGTTGACTACGATAAGAGAACATTCACGGTTGATGGTAAGACCTATCAAGCCGGTACCGAAGTTACGGTCGACGGCACCACGGGTAGTGTGTTCGAGGGTGTCTTGCCCACCGTCGATCCTGTTCTCGACGACTACTATCATAAGTTCATGGGATGGGCGGACGAACACCGTCGTATGAAGGTCCGCGCGAACGCCGATACGCCCGAAGACGCCCGAATCGCTGTCGAGTTCGGCGCCGAGGGAATCGGGCTCGCAAGAACCGAACATATGTTTTTCGCCGAAGACCGGATTCCCGTGGTACGGGAAATGATCATGGCGTCGAATCAAGACGAGCGCATTGCCGCGCTCAAGAAGATTCAGCCGATGCAGCGCGATGATTTCCTTGGCGTGTTCAGGGCGATGAACGGCAAGCCCGTGACGATCCGTCTTCTCGATCCGCCGCTCCATGAGTTCCTACCCAAAGAGGCCGCCGAGATTGCCAGCACGGCGAAAGTGATCGGGCGTTCGGTGGAAGAGATCGAGGCGGCGATTGAGAATTTGCACGAGTTCAATCCGATGCTTGGGCACCGGGGATGCCGTCTCGGAATTACCTATCCCGAGATCTATGAAACCCAGGCCGAGGCGATACTCGAAGCGGCCGTCCTGGCAAAACGCGAGGGCGTGGACGTTCAGCCGGAGATTATGGTCCCACTGGTGGGAACCAAAGCCGAACTCGCGCTGCTCCGCGAGATGATAGCCCGGGTCGGCGACGCCGTTCTCGAAAGGGAAGGCATGGATATACCGTATCTCATCGGTACGATGATCGAAGTGCCCAGGGCTGCCGTCGTGGCCGACGAGATTGCCGAGGTAGCCGATTTCTTCAGTTTTGGAACCAATGATCTGACCCAGATGACGTTTGGGTTCAGCCGTGATGATTCGGGCAAGTTTCTCAAGGATTATGTGGAGAAGAGTGTGCTTCCCGGGGATCCTTTCGATTCTCTCGATGTAAAAGGTGTCGGTGGACTCGTCCGCCTTGCCGTTGAGCGCGGGCAGAAGACCAAACCAGACATCAAGCTTGGTGTGTGCGGCGAGCACGGCGGAGATCCCGCCTCTATCGAGTTCTTTGACGATGTCGGACTGCAGTATGTGAGCTGCTCGCCGTACAGGGTGCCCGTGGCCCGGCTGGCGGCGGCACAGGCGTCGCTGAAGAAGTGACAGTGGGCTCGATCATTGAAATCGACAAAAACCGGACGCTCGTTTACGAGATCGTCCGGTTTTTTATGTTGTGCCACATCGTGGTCCTCGCCATTCTGGCGGTCGCCTGTTTGTCGTCCGGCCCCGGACTCTTTGCAACAATCGCGATCTTTTCCACTGTGGGCGGTGTGGTTTTCCTCGCGTTTGTCCTGTTCAACATCGGGCTTCTGTGCGACTGCTCCGGCGGTGGACAACCCGTCCTCGGTTGGGCAAACAAGCTCACCTTCTCCCGTTTTCTCCTCGCCGTGCCGATTGTCATGCTCGTCATCCACGATCGAATGATGGGCGCGCTCGCATTGTATGTGTTGTCGGGTTTGACGGACATCGCCGACGGGATTGTCGCGCGGCGGACGCACCGGGAAACCGAGTTTGGCGTCGTCATGGATCCCGCGGCTGACATTGTTACGACCGCCGGGCTTTTTGCTGCTTTCTTTGTCAGAGGCTTCATCCCAGCGTGGGTGCTGATAGTCCTGCTTGCGAGATACGTGACTCTTTTGGCCGGCGCGGTGGTTGCGCGGATTGTTGCTGGGCCGTTGAAATTCAAGGCGACGCCGGTGGGCAAAATAGTTGGTGTACTCCAGGCCGTCGCTGGTATACTGATCATTGTACTTTCACAAACGGATATGGAGTGGCGTGCCCGGTTTGGCGGGGTGTTGTATCCGTTTCTCGGGGTTATATTTGGGTCGGTGATCGTCTCCCAACTGATCATCGGGGTGAGACACATCAAGAAAGGTACGCAAGATGCCGGATCTTAAGGGAAATCTCGCGGTATTCCAGCCGATTGCGGTGATGCAGATGCTCAACCTTGCCGTGGCGACGGGTGAATTGAAGCTCAAGGGGAGCGAAAATTCGGCGAGCATATTCTTTGAAGATGGAAACGTTACCTTTGCCGGGATAAAGAACAGGCCGGTGAAGATTGGCGAGTATCTCATAAGGGCGGGAATCATTAATCAGGAGCTTCTTGACGCGGTGCTTTTGAAGCGCGGCAAAAAGAGAAAGCGGATAGGAGCTGTCCTGATCGAAGATGGGCACATAAACGAAATCGATCTTCGACGCGCAGTGATCGAACAGATCAAAGATGTGATTTTTGAAGTCGTCCGCTGGCAGGAAGGCTCGTTTACGTTTCTTACCGGCAAGACACCGGTGTCTCAGGAAATCCGGATCGATATCCCTCTCGACCATCTGATGCTCGAAGGTCTCACGCGCCTGGATGAGGAGAGGGACTCGCCAAAATGATTCGTGCTATTCTTCTGTCTGTGGCCTTGCTCCTCCACACAGGGGCGGTTTATGGAGCGACCGCCCCCGACCTCCGTTCCCGCATAATCATCGATGGCAGCCCCGTCGACTTTGAGGATGACGAGTGGGTGCTCGACTCGGCGACGGCGTTTCGCGAACGCCCAGGAGATTCCCGTTGGGGACGCGATAACGAGGTCGAAGCGATTGCCGTAACATGGGATAATTACAATATATACGTGGCTGTACCCGCCGTTACCATGACGAGCACTTTGATGTTGTTTCTCGACGTGTCCTGTGGCGGCGTCGAGAATCTCGCCACCCAGGAGTATTTTCGGAGGAATATCGAATTTGGCGGAATGTCCCCGAATCTCCTGCTGCGCGTAAGCCGGACGTCTCCTGAGCCGGTTGTGGGTTATGTCGATTGTGTCAGCCCATTCAATCTGATCGAGGACGGGAAGTACCAGTCGATGTATGTCCAGGATGGGGTGAACGGCGGCGCACTCGAGGTGGCGATACCGTGGGACCAGCTTGGCGATTATGAACGTGCGCCCGAGGGGGTTCGTGTTCCGCCCGGGCAGCCGGTCCTCGGCGTTCTCGCCGTCATTACGGGCGGCGAAAGCACCGGGGCGGGTGACGCCGCACCCGATCCTTCTATTGTCCTCGAGAACGATTCGACACGCGTTGCAATCACCGACAATCATGTAAGAATTCCGCTCGATTCGGATTCGGATGGAATCCTCGATATGGGAATCTCGCCGAGGGTCGAGGCGACGTACGCCGTATCAGCGGATGCGCAGGACACGACGGTGAGACAGGTGTTCTCGCTAAGAATTCAGCTGGAGAAGAAACTCCTGTCGCCGTCGGACGGTGTCCCGGCGACATTTCCGGTGGTGCTCGATACGGATGATTACACGGAGCCGGTCTATGTGACGGCAAAGGTGTTTTCATCGGCGGGGTATGCCGTCCGCAATTTGATCGACGATCAACCTGTCGATTTTTCGCAAGGCGAGTTCGGGATCGAGTGGGATTTCAAAGATGATCGCGGCGACACGGTCGGCGGCGGTGTCTATATCATCGCGGTCTCCGGGGGAGCGGGAAGCGGTTCGATCAAGAATACGGCCAGGGCATCGTTTGCGGTCATTCGGTAAACGGAGTGACACGTTGATAATTCGGCGGCGATCAACCATTCTTCTGATTATCCTTGCGGCTGTGCTCGTGCCGGTGACGGCCGATGCCCACTTCGAGCGTCTCTATGTTTCCTCCCGCGCGTTCTCAATGGGCGGCGCGTTTGTCAGCGTGGCGGACGATGCGAGCGCCGTCATCTACAACCCTGCGGGGTTGACGCAAATCCCGACGGCGAGCGTTCTCTCGACAATTTCCCAGCCATACGGATTGACCGACCTGAACGAGTATTTTCTCGCCGGCGTGATACCGACAAAAATCGGCGCGTTTGGTTTGTCGTGGCATCGATTCTCTCTCTCCGAAGTAACTTCCGAAGACCTTTTTTCGCTGGCCTACGGCCGCGATCTGATACGGACGTCGCAGGACGCCTCGCTCTCGGTTGGCGGCGCAATCGATGTCACCCATGTCGCGTACCCCGGTGTAGCCGATTCGAAAACCGCCGTCTCCGGAGTGTTGTCCGTTCTCCTGCGGCCCTTTCCCGTCATCGGTTTCGGGTACACGGTTCGCAACATCGGTGAGCCCGAGTTTGATTTCGCCCTCAACGGACGTGAAGGCGGCTCGTGGGCCGGCCCGACGAGTCTCGAAATGGTCCACGCGATCGGCGTCGCGTATCATTGGGACCGGCGTGTATCGATGGTGTATGAACGCGAGCGTGGACAGGACGGCAAGTGGCGTGACCTCTTGGGTATCGAAGTCAAGGCGGGGAAGCTCCTGCGATTGCGGTCCGGTCTTCGCGAAGGTAGCGTCACCGGCGGAATCGGTCTCAAGGTGTCCAACGTTGTAATCGACGCCGGTGTCGTATCGCACGACATGCTCGGGCTGAGCTATCTTTTTTCGGTGGGGATATCGCTTCCGGAATTGGATGAAGAGGGGGTGGGCGAGTGGTAAGGAGGGGTATCTCCATACTGGTTCTCCTCGTCGCGCTCGCGCCGCCGGCCGTCCGCGCGCAGGAGGCCGCGCGTTTAGGAAATGTTGAGTTCGGCGGCCGGTTCGAGTATCAGCTGTTACTCGATGAACAGTCGAACCCGTATCCGTGGAACGCCACCACCCAGGCGGCGATCGACCGGACTCGTTTGATGCTCGATCTCAAGGCGCTCGAAACCCGTTACGGCAGCCTGTATCTCAAGGGGGCAGGTTACTGGGGATTTGTGGGCGACAACGACACCCAAAAACGATTTCGATTTGAACAGGGCGACTATCTGTGGAGCCAGAAGCTCGAGACGTGGGACTACGGAATCCGCCTCTTCGCCAACGAGCGGCGATTCTTTGTTTGCGATTTTACAACGCCCCTTATCGACGATGACCGGGCGGGAGAATCGGGAGACAACCGCGGTGCGCGTGTCGATATAAAGACCCGGTCCGGTTTCGACATCACCGGTTTGTACTCTCTTTTTGGAGACGATCCGGGCGACGCGCGGAGCGCCTCTTATCTGAAGGCTCTCTACTCGCACAGACTCGCATCGTTCTCTGCGTCGTATCTTATGGATGACCCCGGTGTTCATGGTCCGCTTAACCACGCGTTGATCAAGACGGAGCTGAGTTCGGCGTGGAAACTCGCGTTTGTCTCGGTGTCATATCAACAATCCGGATACGAGGATTCGGGGTTCTTTCTCCCCGGTGGATCGTTCGATTGGGGCGCGTACGACGGCACCAACTTCAGCCAGGTTCTCCCGCGCGGCGGCGCGGCGTTTGCCGAAGTCAGGTTGAGATCGATACCCGTAACCGATGCCGGGCGACTGGGTGTCGTTTGGAAGTATGAGGCCGTTGGCGAAGAGTTTGTGAGCGACCTGGGTATGCCGGGAGGGTCGCAGGTCGGGCAAACGGCGGCGGCATATTTTCTCGCCACCGATGTGAGTGTCAGCGGACGCCTTCTCTATCACAAGAGCGCCCGCAGCGTGCTCGAAAACGAAGAGAGAGATTTTGTCGAAGCGGGCGCATGGACGGCTCTGAAGAACGGGATGGAATGTTTCCTCAGGGGGGGTGTGGGGCGGATCGATGAACAGCCCATCGAAACCAAAAAGAACTACGTTCACGGCGCCGTGCGTTACCGGATTAAGAAACTTCATACCGGCGCCCATATCATGTGGAAGGATCTCGACACGGTTTATTCCGAACGGTTGTTTGCGTGGGACGGCAAGATGGTCATTACGCCGGATTGGGGACTGCACTGGCGGTTTCTTCTCAGTCGGGATTTTACAGTCTCTCAGGCGACGTTCTTCCGTCTCGAGTACCGGCCAAGCAACCGCATATTTGCGTACGTCGGGTATGGACGCTCGTACTTCGGGGATGATCCGTTCGTTCTCGAGGACCGGGATCTTGGCGTGCTCCGTTCGGGGTCTTCGCAGTGGGTTATTACACTCCGGGGTGATTTTTGAGAAAGCGGCCCGGTTGCATATGCCTCATCGTCTGCGTGCTCGCGGCGGTTATGATTGCCGGCACGTCCGGAGCGGCGGTTCGTATTGTCGATGATGAAGTTATTTTCACGCTCGATGCGCCCCAAGCGAAGAACGTCTTCCTTGTTGGGGATTTCAACAATTGGAACCCCACGCTGGAAAAAATGGAAGTGGTCGACGGAAAGTACTCGGTGTATCTGTTTCTTCTCGCGGGAACCTACCGTTACAAGTTTGTGGTCGATGGGGAGTGGGTCGTGGATCCCGACAACCCGCCGGTGGACGCGGCCAAGGGATCCGTGCTGGTTCTCGAAGAGCGGGGTGGGATGCTTGCGTTCGGGTCGACCGAGGAGGTAGAGAAAGAAGTCGTCGCGGTGCTTCAACCGCACCTTCGGTATGCGGGGGCGTTTTTGCTCGATGACGGTGCTACCAGTTCCGACCAGCGGATCGATTTTATATTTAAACATTCGAGCAAGCGGATTGACGCGAGCGTCGACTTCAAGACGTTGAACGATTCGTGGAGTCTCTCGCCATTGAAAGCGCAGGTCGATTTCGATCGCGGGTTCATCGACCTCCATTTTGACGACAAGGTTGTGAGGGGGTTCGAAAACGACACCACCTGGACATCGTCCGACCCGTTTAACCTTTTTGGAAAAGTCGGCGTGTTCGATTACAACGCCGGATACGAACGCCACGGTGTCGCCGCGGTGCTGCCGCTCCCGTTGAACGTCGAATTCAGCGCGCTCTACACCGACAAGATCGGCACGCGTCCCGGTCCGCCCGTTGCCGTCGATTCGACAGAGTTGGCGGGCGAGAGCGATAAGCCGGTGTACGGTTACGAAAATACATTTGGCGGGATGGATACGTGGGGGTTCGAAGTATTTGCCGACCTGGGGAGTTTCAAGCTCGGATATGTCAAACGCGGTAACCAGGGATTTCAACCGGGGACACTGGCCTCGGTTGAACAAGGCGATTCGGGTGGCGTGGCGACGGCATACACAACGCGTGAATTCTGGGGCGCCGACGTAGTGTGGCTCCGTTGGAGGTTTTTGTCGCATCTCGCCGCCGTTGCTGGGCTGGGAAGGGCGACGGCCGATGTCCGGACCGACGCGGTGTCGACATACCCGGTTTCCGTTTCGGGTAGTGACATTTCGGTCGGTCAAAATACCGACCCGTCGGACAAGAAGATTCCAATGCAGACGAGCAAGCGCTGGCATGGAGCGCTCGAATACGAAAAATCGCGGTGGACGGCGCGCGCGTATTACTCGTGGAGCCGTTTCGAATTTAAAGCGGGTTTGTACGAGCCCGCGGATGCAACGATTCAAACGACGGGCGTTGACCTCGAGTATGGCGCGGACGAATGGAAAGCAACAGCGAGACTTGGATATCTCGATCAGGACTACGGCGCCACGCCCGATGATTTCCACTTCTTCACGCCCGCGAGAAACTTCTGGCTCGACTACCGCGACAAATTGACCGTGGAGAATATGGTCGTGTTCGATAACCCGCGAAGCACCCAGTTTGGGGGCGCGTTTGTATGGAACGAGCGCGTGTTGTCGCGGTTGTCGCGAATTCCCGACGCGGCGCGGACCTCCGTATTTGCGAGCGGCGCACTGGTGATGCGGGAATTTTTTGGTGGTGTCGAATACGCGGATCTCCGGGCGGTGGTGGATCA
Source organism: Candidatus Latescibacterota bacterium (assembly GCA_963791045.1). GTDB lineage: Bacteria > Krumholzibacteriota > Krumholzibacteriia > WVZY01 > WVZY01 > CAWBQK01. The sequence continues at coordinate 48,783 of CAWBQK010000010.1, read as the reverse complement.
TCGGATCTACAAATATATCTACGGTCAGCTCGACTCGCGAATTGCCGTTTACGACAAAGACTCGTGGTCGCTCAACAAAACATTTTATTCGCTCTACCTTGAAGCCGGGTACCGGAGGGACTGGGTGGAAGCAAGTGTGGGGTTTGGGTTCGATCCCGTGGTACTCGATCCGGTGATCAACGAGTATTCCGATATCGGCCGTCTTGAACATCTTCGTCAGGCGATTCCTGTGGGGGTGGGACGTGCCGACGCGGCGGTTCTGGGCGAGGGAATTCACCGCCAGGAGGAATCCCTTCAGGACAACAGGGTGTTAAAACTTGAAGTGATCGTGTTCTTCTAGGACAATCCGAATGATGATGCTCCGTATACGGGCAATAACAGGTTTGATCATCGCCGCCGTGCTGATCTGCACGATGGCCGGTTGCGGATATATCGCCCCCCGAAGTCTGAGCGCGGGACCCGCCGTCAAGGAGGGTGAAATCGTATTCCGGTTCTACTCTCCGTCGGCGCGAAGGGTTCAGCTCGCCGGTAACTGGCCCGAGAATAACTGGGCGAGAGGAGACGGCAGCGCCGGGGAGGCCAATATCGGTTTGATGAAGGATGAGGATAGCGACGGTATCTGGGAAATATCCGTTGCGTTGCCGGCAGGGCGGTACAAATATTTGTTTTGGGTGGACGAAAACACGTGGCATCTTGATCCGGGGGTGCCTGAAGAGGTATCCGGTGGCCCGACAGGCACGTGTTCGCAGGTCATTTTGTACTCCGACAGCGACCGGCTGGAAATCCGGTAAACTACTTATGAGTATTAAACATACGAGATTGGTGTTTGGCGTTGTATTCCTGTCTTTTGCGCTCGCCGGTTGCTTCGGCGGCTCGAAAGGTGGGGGCATTGGTGCGGGCCCTGAAATCGTCGAGGACGGAGTGATTTTCCGGTATTTCGACCAGGATGCAAAAAAGGTCTATATCGTCGGCGATTTCAACAACTGGTCACCAACCGCCGACCCGATGGTCGACGAGAATGGCGATGGACAATGGACGTTGTACTACAACCTCCCCCCAGGGGTCTACGAGTACAAATTCGTTGTGAACGGCACCGAATGGACATCGGATCCGAGCAATCCGGAGACGGTCGAAGACGGTTTCTCCGGGGAAAACTCGGTCGTTCGGGTTCGGCCTCGATAGTATTATATATCAACATGTTACGCGTCACGGGATTGTTTCTCGTCCGGCTATCTCAGGGATGGGGTTCCGGCTGACAGAATCCGCAAGAATAATTCCAGCGTAAAATATTTTTTGCCAATAGGTTAGGGTTATGCTAGCCCGCGGGTCGGGTTTGCCCGATCCAGGGGGCCCCGGTGGGTCTAACTTCCCGTTTTCATTGCAATTTCGCTATCGGTTGGGGGATTACACCCGGATAAACGGCCCGATCGTGCAAAATCGGGGTCGATCGGCGACGGAACCCGTTGATTTTGCGCGAGAAAGTCCTGCTCGGCGCCCACCCGGAACTAAGGCACGCATTTTGCAGCTTGTTGACGGGTTCGTGCTATAATCTCCATCCGATTTGTAATTGGAATCGAAGGCCTGTAACCAATACGGTGATTCAATTGCGTGCTATTAGACCACTACGCGGTTTGTTGATACTTATCCCCTTTGCATTCTTTCTCCTCGGCAACACGGCGCCCGCGATCGCGGGATTGATCGGGCCCGGGAGCGGCGATGCGACAATAACGCCGGACTCGGGCGTTGTTGATCACGCCGGGGACGTGGACGATTGTTTATGATCCCGACGATAACTTCACGAACGGGACCATTGCCGTAACGTTTCCCGCCGGTTGGGCGCCACCACAGGTCACAAACCCCGCCTCAACGGGTTATGTCACCGTCAGCAGCGATCACGGCGCCGTATTGACTCCGTCGGTTTCCGGGCAGATTTTGACAATCGGCATCGACGACCTTCCCGAACCCAAACTTATCACCATCGTCTATGGCGACGACAGTGGCGGCGCCAATCCGGGTGCACGCGTTACCCCGCCAACGGCGGCAAATCCAGCGGTCGCGTTTGTTGTGGAAAGCGACCCGACGGGCGTCGCGGTGTCTCCGATTAACGATATGCCGACGATCAATCTCAAAGGCGGGCCGGCCGTCGAACTCGTGTTTACAAGCACGGCCTTTGTGTTTGCGACAACCGGCGAGGGCGGACCGATCTACGTTGAAGCCCGCGATGTGTATGGAAACGTGAGCGAAATGGCGAGCGGTCAGTGGATCGACCTCTCGTCGACATCGGGAACAGGTTCTTTTGCCGCGACGAGCGAAGGCGCGCCGATCACCAGTGTTTTGATGCCGGCAGGGGTTTCGGGTGTGTCGTTTTTCTATGCGGATACGATCCCGGGTTCTCCCGTCCTGACCGCTTCAGCGAATGGTCAATCCTGGGGAGACGCGACCCAGATGCAGTCGGTAATTCCGGGGCCGCCGGCAAGACTCATCCTTTCTCCCAACGGCGCAACATTCACGGCGGGACAATTTTTGTCCTACACGATCGATGTCGTCGATGCCTATGGAAATCCAACGAACCTGACGCAGAACCGCCAGGTCCTGTTGTCGTCATCCCCCACCGCAGACGCTTCCGAAATTTCGCCCGCTCCGGAAGAGTCTTCCTCGGGTCAGTTTTATCTTCCGTCGGATCACACGACCCCGGTTGCGGTTCTGCAGATGAATACGGGTGACCAGACCGCCGTGATCGACTACCGTAATACGGACACGAACGCGAACGAGCCGCATCGCGTGATCATGCTCACCGACGACGGACTCCTGCCGGGCTTGAGCGGCACGACGACCGTGATGGTCGATGCGGCCTCCGTCCATTCGACTATGTCCACGGTCATGACGACCGATCCGGAAGCGGTCGCGGACGGCGTTGATCAAAGCCCCGTAAGCGTGATCGTGAGGGATGAATTCGGAAACCCTGTATCCGGCGCCAGCGTGTCGCTCGGTGTGACGGGAAGTGCGCTCCCCGTGAACCCGCCGGCTCCGACGGATCCGACGGGCCAGGCCCAGGGAATTGTACGGAACACAAAGGCCGAGATGGTCAAGGTGGGAGCAACGGCGAACGGTGTGGAGATCGCGGACAGCGCGACGGTTGCGTTCATCGCGGGCGCGGCGGACCCGGATTTGAGCGAGATTGCGGCCAATCCGCTTTCGGTCGAAGCGAACGGCTCCGACGAGAGCATCATCACAATCACGGCAAAAGACGAATTCGACAACTTGATCGAAGGCGCGCTCGTTGTGCTTTCGATCAACCCGCCGGGTGACGGCGCGATTCTCACGCAGCCGACCACGCTGACCGGCGTCGACGGGACGACGACGGGCCGCCTCGCGAGCACGACGACCGGTCCGAGGACTGTAAGCGCGACGATCGACGGAACGCCGATCACCGGCACGGTCGAGATCGATTTTACGCCGGGTGCGGTGGCGACGTTTGTGTGGACGGTGGATGGGAACGCCGTGGCGGGAACGCCCGAGCCGGTGACGCTCGAGGCCCGGGATGCGGAAGAAAACGTGATTACCGATTACGCGGGAAAAGTCTACGTGTCGACAACGACGACGGGGACGGAGGGGAACTGGTCCGAAGGTTCGGGGTCGGGGACAATTGGACTGGATGGCGGCGGCAAATTCTACACATTCGATCCGCTCGATGGCGGGAACGCTGTCTTGAACGTGACGGTCTTCAAAAAGGAGACGATTACGCTCGGTGCGGAGAGTGGTCCCGTGTCGGACAATTCGGGGTCCATCGTCGTCGACAATGGTCCGGAGAAGCAAATCGAAATCGTCTCGGGTAACACTCAAGCCGCCGTGGTCAACCAGTTCGTCGCGAACGATCTCGTCGTCCGTGTCAAGGATGACTACGACAACCTCGTCGACGGCGCGTCGGTGACGTTTGAAGTCGTGTCGGGCGGCGGTTTAATCGATGTCATTTCGGGCGGCCCCGTCGAGAACGAGGCGACGACGAACATTCTGGGTGAAGCAACCTGCCAGGATTGGCGACTGGGCACGACGACCGGCTCCAATACGGCGACCGCTTATTTGACCGGTTCGCCTGCCGTCGATGTGCTATTCGGTGCGACGGGTACGCCGGGGGCGGGAACCCAGATCACGCTCACCCCCGCGAGCCAGAATGTCACCGTCGAGACGGATGCTCCGCCCGTCGAGGCGACGCTCGTTGATACGTATGGAAACGCGGTTCCGAACAAACAGGTCTCGATTTTTATTTCCGATATTGCCCAGGGTTCTCTCAAATCCGACCCCGGATCGACCAACCCGACCAGTGGCGGCCCTACGCTCCAAAACGGTTTGACCGATTCGAATGGCCAGATATCGGTGCTCTATGAGGCGCCGGCCACCGCGGGTCAGTCAGATACGATCGATGCCTTTGGCGATCAGGCCACCGCCGCGGTGAGCCCGGTCACGTTCACGAGTGTTGTTGGACAGGCGACGCTTCTGCGGATCACGGGACCGACGCCCGACCCCCAGAACGCCGGTCAGACGTTTTCGTTTCTTGTCGAGGCGGTTGACGGGACGGGAAATCTTGACGGTGCCAACACGAGTACCGTCAACATCGTCCCCGAATCGGGAAGCGGTCTCGTATTCAGCGCCTCGGATTTTGGAACCCCGACAACGCAGTTCGTGTTGAGCGGCGGACAGGTCACCGTCTACGCGCGCGGATTTATTACGGGCACGTGGGACTTTTTGGCGGAGGACGACGGCAGTGTGCTTGGGTCCGGCGATGAAACGATTCAAATCACCGATACGGGTACCATCTCCACGTATGTGGTGAACACGGTGGTAAGTGTCGTAGCCGGTAATCCGTTCGTTGTGAATGTCACCGCGAAAGATCAGTACGGCAATACTGTTCTCGGGGCGAACAGCGCGATTGATCTCGACGCTGTGGACGCGGGGACACAGGCCGAGCTTCCCGCCGGAGAACAGCTGACGGTTCGGAGCGCGACGCTCATGTCGGGTCAGGCCGCCGTCGGCGAAACGTACAACAAAGCGAGGACGATGAAGGTTCGCGTCTCCGGCGCACCGGGATCGCCGGGGTACAGCGGCACCGTCACAGTGTCGCCCAATATTGCCCACCATCTCTCGCGAATCACGGATCCACTTACGGGAATCATTGCTGGAAACGATACGCCTCCTCTCGAGGCGGAAGTACGGGATATTTACGACAACAACGTTCAGGGCCAGACCGTGTCGTTCTCGGTCATCCAGAATCCGGGCGGAGCCTCGGTTGCGCCGGACTCCGATACGAGCGACGTAAACGGCCTGGTCTCGACGGTTCTCACGACGGGATCAACCGTTGGTCTCAACCGCGTCCGCGCAAACTTCGACAACGGCACCTATACCGACGCGGTCGAATTCGATGTGACCACGCAGGCGAGTACGGCGATTTCTTATTATCTCTTCACATTCAGTCCGAACAAGACCACGTGGACCGCCGGCGAATCGGTCAACGTGACCGTTCAGGCCTACGATACAAACAACAACCCCGTCGACGATGACGCTACCACCGTCGTATTCGGAAGCACGACGGGGAACCCCGTTTTTAGCCCGCCCTCGGGACAACTAACGAACGGCGCGTTTACAACATCGGTAAGCGATGATGTTGTCGAACAGACCGGCCTCACTGTGAGTACGGGCGGCGGAGAGCCGGCAGATACAAGCACAACGATCACGATTGTGCCCGCAACGGCCTACGAGGTAACCATCACGTCCGGAGACAGTACGTTGGTCCCCGTCGGGCAGGTTCAGCCGCTCGCGGTGACGGTCACGGACCAGTACGGGAATCCCGTATCCGGTGAACCCGTCGTATTCACGATTACACTCGCTCCGGATGGAACCGCATCGCTGTCCGACGGCGGGATCACGAGCACGAATTCGTCCGGTGTCGCGACCGTGGACTTAACCGTGTCGGGCCAGGCCGGCGCGCACAACGTGCGTTCGAGCATCAAGGACGGGAATCCACCGGCGCTCGAGACGAAGACGTTTACCGTGACATCGATTGCCGGCGACATTGCGAGTTATGAAGTTATTCCCGATGTGACAACCGAAGAAGCGGGGACCGCGTTCGGATTTACCGTCCGGGCGCTCGACGCTCAGGACAATCTCGTGACGACCGCGACAAATTTTGTTGATCTCCGCGTCCTCCCGGGCGGAGCCATCACGGGATTCGGCACGAACCCCATACAGCTCGCCGGCGGACAGGCGGCGACAACACTCGCGTGGGAGACCGTCGGACCGATACAAATCGAAGCGGAAACCCAGGGCGGTGGGGCGACGGGAACGAGTGTTCCCATTGCGATCGAGCCGGGGATACCGGATGCCATCGTTGTGTCGGCGGAGCCCGATACGATCACGGCGAACGGCGCGAGTGAGGTCACGATTCAGACAGACCCCATCCAGGATGCTTACGGAAATATTGTCAGCACGGGCACGCTCATTACCGTCTCGACGGATCGAGGGACGATTCAATCGGACGACGTCGATCCCGCGCCGGGCCACCAGCGGGCGACCGCGTCGGACGGGACGGTCTCGCTCATACTCCGGTCGGGCGCGATAGTGGAGACGACGGTGCAGGCGGCGGTTGTGACGCTCACCGCGTTCGATAATCCCGTGGCCACGACGACGGCAACGTCGTACTTCGCGCCGGTGCCGAACCTCACTGTCGTTTCCGGGCCGACCCCATCGATTGTGCAGGCCGGGCAGACAGTTGGCTTCACCGTTAATGTCGAGACCGAAAACGCCACCAATGTGCGGCTTTTCGGTGGAACGGCTTTCAAGTTTTCGGACGGGAATGAGACCTTCACTGCGTTCCTCACGGCGGCGACGTGGGTCCTTGACGGGCAGACGGACACTCTTACGTTTTCATCGAGTCAGATCAGCAGCGCAATGGATCCGGGGCAGTACACGCCCGTCGTCGATTTTGTCGGACGGGACGAATACGAGTCCGACTATGCCAAGGCGGGCGTTTCACTCCCGGTCAATTCGCTCCGCCTGACGGCGATCGAGATTCTGGGCATCAGCGCCGACTCGCCGGTAAGCCGCGGACAGACGGGAGTCATCCGGGTGACCGTCGAGAACCAGGGCCCTGTCGAGGCGCTCATCGACTTTGTGTCCTTTACGTTCTCCGGCGGCGCGTACGACGGTGTCTCACAAACCATTTCTCCAGCGGTTTCGGTTCCCCCCGGAACCCCGCAGGCCCCGCAGAGGGTCACGATTCCCCTGAGCGTGACCGTGCGACCGACATCCGAACTCGGCACGTTCACGATCAACGCCGCCGTGTCGGGGACTGTCGACGGCGCGCCGGTGAGTGACGATGACGTATCGCCCAATCCGCTCGGCAATTGGACGATCGAAAGCGCCGCGGATCTCGCGTATATCGGCAGCACTCTCGATCCGCCTGTCGTGACGCGCGGACGACAGTTATGGATTCTCTCTTGACGTTCAGAATACCGGCGCAAGCCACGGTGACGCTCGACGAGACGTTGAGCTTCATCACATTCAACGACGGCACGGGCATACGTGTATACCGCGCTCTTGGCGGCGCCCGTTGCGATCAGCGGAGGGGCCCAGCAGACGATCGTATTCGACGATGTGGTTGTGCCAACGGCTTTTCACGGGGGAAGCTATCCCGATTGAGATTCACCTGGAGGGTACGAGAACGGCGGGTCGTTCTCCGACGGTCCTGAACACGGCCGATGTTGATCCCGATGACCTGGTGAGACGTCGTAGACGCCGGCCGACATTACATACGGCGGTGGTCTGGTGCCGCTCGATGTGAGCCGCCAAACCTCGGTAAGCTTTTCGTTTACCGCCACAAACAACGGCGGCGCCGATCTCGTTCTCATTCCCGACTCGACACGTTTCTGGTTCGACGGCCAATCGTTCGATGCCCCGTTGGTCGGTGAGACGACGATTCCCGGCGCGGGTTCGGAAACACTGACCTTCCAGTCGACCCTCGTGTCGTCTGATGCCAGTCCGTCGTACATACCGCGGGTCCGCGTGGTCGGCATGGACAACGGATTCAAGCGCGAGTTCATGTTGACTGCCCAATCGATCGAGGTTCTCGAAGCGACGGATGTCGCGATCGCGTCAACCACAACCTCGCAGGACACGATCACGAACAATCAATCGGCGTCCTTCACCGTCACGCTCAACGTCGAAAACAGGGGCGGCGCGGACATTCGTCTCGACGACACGGATATTGAGTTCATCCGGGCGGGGGTCAACCAGTCCGGCCGGTTTATATTCACGCCGCCGGGCGTTTTCGACTCAGGCTCGGACACCCTCGCGGGCGGCACGAACGGCAGCATCACGTTTGACGTCGTGGTGAATGGAAGTTCACTGCCTCTTGCGGGTGCCTATACGATCGAGGGTTTCCTCGATGCGACCAATCTCGTGAACAACGACCCCATCTCGGTCGACACGTCGACCGGTGGGATGGGGGCGCTCTTCGTCGAGCTGCCCGGCGTCCTCGAGATCGTCGGTATCACGCCAGGCCGGCCTACCGTCACCGAGGGACAGACCAGCTGGCAGATCCGGATGGTGGTCCGGAACAGCGGCGAAGCGGCGCTCGATCTCTTACTACCGGGTTCGGCGTCGGTGGCGTTCGATCCTGCTGATGCCGGATGGAACGCGACGCCGCGGAACGCGCTTCAGGGCGGTGGTGTGCAGCTCGAGGAGAACGAGCTGGATACCCTGGTCTTCGACGTGACCGACACGGGAGCGCCCGACACCTATACCATCAGCGGACAGGTGACGGCCGAGGATGCAAACAGCCCCGATGACGAACAGACGGTCGGCCCGGTCTCGGGCGACGAGGTTACGGTTCAGACACCGGGGGATATCCGGATTACGTCCGTCACGCCGTCGCAGGACCCGGTGACGAAGTTCCAGGAGAACGACTGGACGATCAGCGTCGGCGTCACAAACGACGGCGGCGCGGAGGTGCAGCTGAGCAACGATCCGGCGAGAACCTATATCGAGTTTGCGAACGGCATTCCCGCGCGGGTCACGGGCCCTGTGGGATCGCTGTTGCTTGCCGGTGGGGCGTCGACGATCCTTACGTTTACGATCCCGCAAACCCAGGATTTCAGCGACGGCTTCGGCAATCAGCCCTTCACCGCGCACATCGAGGGAACCGAGCTCAACCAGAGTACACCAGTGACGCCCGCTGAGCAGGCGGGGAGCGTGGAGGTCCAGCTCGAGCCCAATCCGACCTATATCGCCGGCACCCTGCTTCCCAAGAATGTCAATGCCGGCGAGCCGGCCACATTCAGAATCGACGTAAGCCAGATCGTTGGCGCGGCGACACTGGTGCTCGACGCGGACCGGACGAAGTTCTCGTTCACCGACGGAGTCACGACGATCCAACCGCGTCTAGACGCGTCTCAGGTAGGCGCGATCCTCGCGGGAACCGATACCACGCTGTCCTTTGAGGAAGTCCCGATCCCGAGCACGTTTACAGAGGGTGTTTACCCCGTCACCGTTGACATCGTGGGCACGGAGAACGGTAACAACTATTCAAAATCCTTTACGCTCGCGGGCGACCGGGTCACCATCGGCGCCGAGAGTGCGGTCGTTATTGTTGATATGTTGGCCTCGCAGGACAGTGTCACTGCAGGGCAGCTGAGGGATTGGCAGGTGCGCATGATAGTCCGTAACGACGGTGCTGCGGCGCTCCAGCTCAAGCCCGATCTCACGAAGCTCTCTATCAGTGTCTCGGGTGCCGGCAACGTGACGACCGAGTACACGATCCCCGATGTGGCGGTATTCCAGATATCCGGCGATGATTCGCTTCGGTCTGGTGCGGTTGATACGCTCGTCTTCAATGTCGAGTCGACCGGCACGACGACGGGACCGTCCGGCGCGCTTCGGATTGACGGGACCTTCGTCGGGTACGATATCGACGGGGACAAGGACGTGTCGGACAACACGAGCAACGACGGCTGGATCGATATGCTCATTCAGACGCCGGCCGATCTAAACGTGGCGGCAAGCGTTACTTTCCCGCCTGACGCGACGACGTTGAGCACGGAGCAGCCGTTCACACTTACGGCGCTCGTCACGAATAACGGACAGTCGTTGGTGGACAACTCGGGAACCCTCACGCTTACGGTGCCGGTGGGGTTCACGATCGACGCGGGATCACCGGCGACTCAGACATTTGTTGTCGGCGCACCGGTTCAGTGGGACATCCGCGCGCCCGAACTCCCCGCGACGAACCAGGTTCTCGAAGTCGACATTACAAACAGTCCGATTGAGAGAAACAGCGGCGACGTGGCCGTCGTGACCACCGGAACGGCGCCCGTGACCCTCGAGATTGTCGAGCAGGCAGGTTTTACACCGCTTGTCTTTGAGGTGATTTCACCGGACGGCGCAATGGACGATTCGGTGAGCACCGACCAGCGTTACACGATTCAGGCACGGACGCTTGCCGAGGCGACCACGACGGATATCACGGCGACACTCGAGGTCCTGTCGGGCTCCGTCGGCCAGGTGATCGATCCGAGCGTCCGTTCGCTGGGTGACGGCGATGGTGGCGAAAAAGCTGTGCAATGGCGTATCGATGCGCCGGCGACTCCCGGTGAGGTCTCATTCCTGGTGACGTATGACGGCTTCGACCAGAACTCGAGCGAGAACATCGAGGCGTTCAGCGACACGCTGTCGGTGACGACGGTCACGAAGGCGCGTCTCGAGTACACGGCATCGATCACGAGTCCCGATGAGGCAAAAGATGGTCGCGTGGCGTTTGGCACTGTGTTTGATATCGAAGCGCGGGTTGATAATCTCGGCCTGGCGGCGGTGGATACGGCCGGCGCGCGGCTTAGGATCGAACTTCCGGATCTAGACCCAGAATTCGAATACACGATTGTATCGGGAGATGCATTGCAGCCATTTGTGGTTGGCCAAACCGTAACGTGGCAAGTTCGTGCACCCATCAGGTTCACTTCGCTAGAACTCATCCGCGTAGTGATGGATTCGATTCCCAACGATGAGAACACCGGCTCCGCCGCGGTTGTTTCGAGCTCACCCGTTCCGATCGCGATCCAGACCGAGTCGAACGCCGTCACCGTGGACGATTTCTCAAGCGACATCGGAATTGAAGCGATGGTGGTGCCAAAAGGCACATCCGACATCGACATGTTGGCCGTTGAGGTGGCGAACCTCGACGATAGTGCCGAACGGGTCCGGATCGACACTTTCCGTGTGACCGTTCTCGACAAGAACGGGCGCGAAGTCGACGAGCCGTCGCGGACGCTGAGCGAATTCTACGTTTATCGGCGAGGTGATCCTGCATCTCAAATAGACGGAGTCATCACGCAAAACCCGATGATTATAGACGCCGGCGGGATCATCCTCGAGCAGGCGGACGCAGACTCGTTTGTCTTCGCGGTGAGCATCGCCGACAACGCCCAGCTCGATGAAATCGTCCTTTCGTTCCACGGCCCGTTCTCGATCGCCGTCAAGGAAGATGACTCTGGGCGGCCGATCGCCGTGGTCGACAAGGACACCGGCCAACTCATCAACGGCCGCATCCGCTCTCAGCCGCTCGTTATCCTGAGCAATGAGTTCGAAGAGTACGCGCACAACTATCCCAACCCGTTCCAGGCGGGGTCCGAGTTGACGCGGATCGCCTATATTATGGACAGCGCCGGGCCCGTCTCGATAAGGGTCTACGACCTGCGGGGTTCGCTCGTCTACGAGCAGCAATTTTCACAGGGTGAACCGGGGACCGGGGAGGGCCCCCAGGAGGTTACCTGGGACGGCCGCAACATGAAGGGCGAAGTAGTCCGGAACGGAATGTATATCTGCCAGCTCGATGCGGGTTCGAAATCGACGCGGATCAAAATGGCGGTGGCGAAATGAGAAAGACAACCGGCATGACCAAATCGTATCAGGACAGCAAGCACGTTCTTAAGTATGCGGCGCTATTCTTGTGTGTGCTTCTGATCCCCGTCCATGCGTTCGCCGCGGATGGCGACGGCGGCACCCAGAGTGTGTTCTCGCTTGGCGCCGGATCTCGCGGTATCTCGCTGGGGAGGGCCTATTCAACCCTGGCGGACGACGCCAGCGCGCTCTACTGGAACCCGGCGACGCTCAGGAATGTCCAGACAAAGCAGCTCAGCTTTATGTATATGCCGCTTTACGGCGATTTCACCGAGGCGACGTATACGTTCTTCGGCGCAAGTTTCCCTACGTTGAACGCCGGCGCTTTTGGCATCGGACTCATGCGGGTCGCCAACACGTTCGACCGCTACGATTCGTTCAGCCGCCCGTTGGGGGAGGGGGAATACTCGGAAACCCAGGTTATGGTTGGGTACGCCTTTGAACGGTCTCCAAGGTGGCTTGCCGGACGGATTGCGACGGGGACCTCGATAAAGATCGTGAACCAGAAGGTGGACCCGTTCTCGAGCACGTCACCGGGCGTCGACCTCGGTTTCAGGTATATCCCGAATTTCGCCGACAAATTCTCGATCGGGCTCAATTTCCAGGATCTCGTCGGCGCCGAACACAAGCTCAACACCGAGGCGGATCGAACACCGCGGACGATCATGGCGGGCGCGGGGTACACCCACGGTTTCGGCAATGGCTCGGCGCTTCGTGTGATGTTCCAGCTCGACATGCCCGAAAAGGCGGACAGCAAGTTGAGAGCGGGTGCCGAGTATGCTTTCTCCAAATACGTGGCGCTTCGCGTCGGGCTCGATGACAGCAACTTCTCGTTTGGTCTTGGCGTGACGACTCACGGGTTTGGATTCGATTACGGGCTCGTCAGCCGAGAAACGGCGGGATCGTCACACCCCGTTACGTTCTCGGCGACATACGGCCAGACCCTCGATGAACAACGCGCAGAACTTGCCGCGCAGCGTGTCAGGGAGGATCAGGAGATGATCCAGCGGGCGTTCCTCGCTCGTGTCCAGGTGCATCGGGATCAGGCTACCATTCTTGAAAACGATGGCAATCTTCCGGGCGCCGTGGACGAATGGAAAATCGTTCTCGAGTTTATCCCCGGCGATGGGGAGGCGACCGAACACCTCGACCTGTTGACACGGCAAATCGTCCAGGAGCAGGAGCTCGCCGCACGCGATCTCGAAAAACAGACCGCCATCAATACTCATTTCACGCAGGGTCTCCGTCTCTACCAGGAGAACGACTATCTGAGGTCACGTGAGGAATGGCGAGTGATTCTCGCCATCGATTCCACCCATGCTGAAGCCGAAGATTATCTCGGCCGGACGCAGGTCAAAATTGACGAGATGCTTGCCGGTCATGAGACACAGGCGCGGCAGCTCGAGCGCGACTCGAGACTCACCGAGGCGATCGGCGAGTGGAACAACGTTCAGGCGATCGAGCCCGGCAATGAAGAAGCGCGTCTCGCGATTGCGCGCATACGCAAGATGATAGAAGATCAGAGTCAGAATCTGGAGCAGTCGAATAAGCAACTCGAGATTGTCAATCTGTATAACGACGCGCTTCAGGATTTCAACGTCGGGAATTACCAGAGGTCGATGACCAGGCTCGAACGGCTTCTTGCTCTCGAACCGAACCATGAGGAAGCAAAGAAGCTTCTCACACTGGCAAAACGAAAACTCACGCCGCTAACGACGGATGAGGAAGATCAGATTCGCAAACTGTTCCTCCGCGGAATGCAGTTCTTCGCGAAAGACCAGTACGTCAAGGCTATCGAAGAGTGGGAGAAGATTCTCGTAATCGATCCGACAAACGAGAGCGTGAAGCGGAATATCGAAGAGGCGCAGGAAAGACTAAAACAACTCGAGGAACGGCAGTAAATCATGGCAAGTGGTCCCGCAAACCTGGTCGACAAACACATCGAAGTCCGCGAACTCCGCGTCCCGGCGGACGAGGGACAGCTGAGTAAGGTCCGGGATTTTGTCTCGACATGCTGTGACGAGGCGGGGTTCTCGTCGCGCGAGACGAATAACACCAAACTCGCCGTGGACGAAGCGTGTACCAACATCATCAAGCACGCTTACTCGGAAGTGGTCGGCGAAATCCACATCAAAGCCGAGATTTCTTCCGGCAACATATCGATACGTTTGTTTGATACAGGGGAGCGGTTCGATTTTGCGGGGGTCAAGGATCCCGATCTCGACCAGTACGTGGAAACGGGACGTAAGGGCGGCCTGGGTGTTTTTCTCATAAACCGCCTGATGGATGAGGTCCAGTACCGCGCGGCTGAATCGGGTAACGAGCTCTTTATGAGCAAGTCGAGCATGGGAGCCTTGTCGCGCTCGCTGCCCGGCCGTATCGGATGGCGCGGTACGCTTCGATACAAATTTACGCTTCGAGCGAGCCTCGGCCTTCTGATTCTGATTGCCGCGATCTGGAGTTTTGTTTTTGTCCGGCAAACGGGCACGATCAAGGAACAAAAAACCTCGCAATGGATCGAGAAGAGACGGCTTGCGGAAAACCTCTCCGAGCGAAGCAAAGCGCTTCTTCTCGAGCCCGAAGAGTATTCCGTCGAGCAGGTCAGTCTCACAGCATTTATTAGTCGAATCCTTGAGGGCAACGACGAGTTGAGCTATGTAAGAGTCGTTGATTCGGAGGGGACAATACTTTCGTCGAGCATTATCGATGAGATCTATTCCGAGTACAATGATCCCGGAGGGGATCAGATCCTTCGCGAAGACGACCGCGTGGTTTGGACCCGCTACGAACACATGGAGAGGCCGGTTCGGGATATCGACTTCCGTGTTCGGCTCCGCGCCGAAGAGACGGGCCAGGATCTCGTCCTCGGCAGCGTCCATCTCGGCGTGTGGGAGGATGCTGTCGAAGCCACTATCGCCGATCCAAGGCTTTTGACGTCGGTTATCCTTGTTGGATTTTTCCTCATCGGCGTTCTGTTGATCGCGGCGCTCGTGTCGGTATTCGTCAAGCCGATCCAGGTATTGACCGATGGTGTCCGCGCGATCGGCCAGGGGTCTCTTGACGGAAAGATCAGTGTCGAGGGCCCGGCTGAAATCGGTGCCATCGCGTCGGTTTTCAATGAAATCACCCAGAAGTTCAAAAAGGCGCAGGAGAGTGTCCTCGAACATGAAAAACTCCAGAAGGAGATCGAGGTCGCCAAGCAGATCCAGCACGCGCTGCTTCCCAAAAAGCATCCCGACATCAGTGGCTACGACATCGCGCCGCTACTACCAGGCGGCGAAAGAGGTCGGCGGAGACTACTACGACTTCGTCCAGGTCGATGACGATACCCTTGGCGTCGTGGTCGCGGATGTATCCGGCAAGGGCGTCCCCGGTTCGCTGGTTATGACGATGATCCGTACGGCGCTGCGGATGGAAGCAAGAGGCAACAAGAACGCTTCCGACGTGATGGCCAAAATGAATGACTTCGTTACGGACGACATGCGAAAGGGCATGTTCGTTACGATGTTCTACGTGATTCTCGATTCGAAGAACAGGATCATTAGCTATGCGAGCGCCGGGCACAATCCGATGATTCTCTACCGTGCCGAGAGCAACGAGACCTATTTCCTCAACCCCAAGGGGTTTCCCGGTCGGCATCAGTCTTCCCGATGACCAGCTGTTCCGCAAGTCGATCAGTCTCGAGAAAATTAAGCTAAAAAAAGACGACATGCTTCTGATTTACACCGATGGCGTCACGGAAGCGATGAACGAGAGACGGGAGCAGTTCGGCGAGGACCGCCTCATCGAAACCATAAAGAAATACGGTCATCTCCATCCCGAAGAGTTTATCAAGCGTCTTGAGAAGGAAATTAAAGCGTTTACCGGCGGGAGCCACAGAACGATGATATCACTGTCGTCGCCGTAAAAGAGAAGCTGACGGCGGACGATGTTCTGTCCGGCATCCGCAAAAAGCTCATCGATATGGTCGAAGTCGAGGGCGTAAGCGTCAAGGAAGCCTGCGCGAAGATGAAGGTGTCTCCCTCGACGTTCTACAAATATAGGAAGCGGATGGAGGTGATGGGCGAGCGCGGGTTAAAAACAAGGTATTGCGGCAGGACGTCGATCTCAAACGGGTGAGCATCGAAGAGCGCAAGGCGCTTCTCGCGGTTGTGAAAGCGAACCCTGAGCTGGGTGCGAAGAGAATCGCCGAAGAATTCAACAAGGACAAGGATGAATCGCGTCAGATCACGCAAAGAATGGTGTACGACGAGTTGAAGCGTCTGGGTCTCAATACAAAAGAACTCCGCATAGAGTATCTCAAGCGGCACCAGCTCTACGAGGAAGACCAGGCGGCGGCACGGAGAAGCAGCCGCGATATGGTCGAAGACCTGTTGAAAGCGCCACAGGCCGAGGAGCCGTCCGCGGAAACGCCCGCCGTGGAGCAGGAACCGGAGCCCGAACCCGATTTCCTCGATGAACTGGGACGGTTTATACCAGACACGATTGATACGTCCATTTCACGCACTGACGATGGCGTCACCGCTCCGCCGCCTCGCGAACCCGCATTCGATGCGTCATCGATAGACAGTATTTTTGACAACGAAGAAATGGAAGTCGTCGGCGACCTCGAGTTGAACGTCGTCCGGGATGCCAACGATGTCACGATCCTGCGCATTGACGGTCATCTCGATTCCGTGTCCACCACCGCGCTCGAACAGAAACTCAACGATATTATCGCCAGGGGCGCGCTTAAGATGGTTGTGGACCTCTCCAGTGTCTCCTACATTTCGAGCGGTGGTTGGGGTATTATGGTCGGCGAGGTCAAACATCTTCGTGAGCAGGGTGGCGACGTGGTGCTCGTCGGGATGTCAGCCGAAGTCTATGACGTATATGAACTTCTTGGTTTTAGCGACATTCTAAAGGCGCTGCCCGATATCGAAGCGGCGTGCGGTTACTTCATGAAGCCCGTGGATGAGCGAATGTCGGCGGCACCGGCGGCGCCCGTCGAATCTCCTCTTGTGGCCCGCGTTGAGCCTTTGGGTCCTGCGTCCGAGATCGAGGAGAGTTTCGCCGGAGGGGGCGAGGATGCGGAGCCGTCCAAAGAACTGCAGAGGGTGGAGACCGAAGTCACCGAGTGGGACAGCCTGCGGATCGAAGCGGCGACCGTCGGGGCAACCGGGAACAGCGCCGTATTGTCCCTCACTGGAATTATCGACACGGTAAGCGCTGAGAACTTGCGACAGGCAATTGACAAAGTCATTCAGAACGGCATCTACAGAATCGTAATCGACATGTCGCTCGTCGAGTATGTCAGTAGTGGTGGTTGGGGCACATTTACCGAGCGCCTTCGAGACGTCAGAAGACACGATGGCGACATAAAGCTCTTCGGGATGGACCCCGACGTCTTCTACATATTTACGATGCTTGGTTTCAACATCGTACTTTCTTCTTTCGATGTGTTGACCGACGCTATCGAGGATTTTGACAGCGTGGCCGGCGGTAAGCCGACAGATCATCCTCAAACGCCGGCGGACGCGCATGTAGAGCCGGCCCCCGCGACGTTCGAGCCAACGACGGAATTGGAAGCGCCGCCGGTTGAAAAGGCGGTTGAGCCACCGGTTGAGCCACCGATTCCCGAAGCCCCCGTACGCAGAGAAATCAATTTGAAACCGTTAGTGAGTCATGGCAATGAGTGGGCGCGTTGGGAAGAGTCTGACGGGGTCCTCGTCGGGACCGCCAGAGGTCCGATCGAAGCCGTGGCGGTGGATCGGTTGGACGGCGAGTTGAAAGACAAACTCCAGTCCAAACCGATTTTCCTGATGCTTGATTTTTCGAATGTTGATTACATATCGAGTACAGGGTGGGGTCTTGTTGCCAAATATAACGAAGTAGTGAGAAGCTGGGGCGGATCGCTCGCGATATGCGGAATGAACCAGGATCTCTACGAAATATTCAGTCTTCTCGAATTGCACTCGATAATCAGCACCTACCTTACCCGCGGCGAGGCGCTGACCTCGTTTGGCGCGCAAGGTTCCGACCCGGCGAAACCACGCCCTCAGGCGCCTGCCGAGCCCTCGTTTGTCGAGCCGATCGACCACCATAATGACACGACTCCGAGCCCCATCGACGACGTGTCGGTAGAAGACATTCTGGGGCCGATAGAGACAGGCACGCCGACGGAAGTAGGGCCCGCCGACTCTGTGTCGGAATGGGACGAAGAAGAGCTGACAGGGGGTGCGATGTCCTGGGCGGATGATGATGAGGCGGTCGAGACCGAAGCGGTCGATGAGACCGTGAAAGAAGATGATCCCACACGCTCTCTGTGGAAGTCGCCGTCCTTCGAGAAGGCGGATGAAAAAGAAGAAGTCGATCGGGCTCAGGACGAATCCGACCGCGGTCCGGCCGAAGTTCGTGACGATGTGTTTGTCGATTTGTCCGCCGACTCTCACAATATCGATGTCGACTCAGCCGAATTCGACGATCACGTTCCCGAGGACAAGAAAATCAGAGACATGGGATGGGCGCAATACGGCCAGAAGCTGAAGAAGATCAAGAAAAAGAACGGCAAAGATAAGAAAGAAGACGACGACGCTTCATGAGAAAGATAGGCATTATCACCTCGAAGGGTGGTACTGGAAAGACGACTACCGCGGTTAACCTCGCCCATGGTCTCGCCCTAAGCGGGAAAAGAGTGTTGGTGATCGATTGCGACGCCCAGCGGAATGTCGCGGTGACATTTGACGTGAGGGGGCGCAAGACTCTTTGCGATCTCTTGCAAACGGGTGAGGTCGAGATTCTCCAGGTTCGCAAGAATCTGTATGTCGTGGACTCGGGAGGGCGCGATCTCGCCGAGACCGAAATGATGCTTGCTTCAAAGCGGCACCGTGAATCGCGTCTTACCCTCGCGCTCGAACACCTCGATGGCTGCGACTACGTGCTCTGTGACTGCTCGCCGACGATAAACCTGATTAACATCAATGCGCTTACATATGTAGATGAAGTGATTATCCCAGTGAGTATGGATTATCTCGCGCAGGAGGGTGCACGACAGACACTCGAGATCATTGACGAGATCAACGATTATTCGCCGACCAAAACGCGGGTGCTCGGAATCCTCCCGACGTTTTTCGACGGCCGCACAAAGTTGTCGAGCGAAGTTCTGGACAATCTGAGAAAACATTTCAGCGACCGCGTGTTCGATACGGTGATCCGGATCAACACGTCGTTGCGAGAAGCGCCCAGTTTCAACCGTACAATTTTTGAATACTCGCCGCTCTCTCGTGGCGCGTTTGACTACTATCAATTGACCGAGGAGTTCTTGCGCCGTGCGTCCTAAACGCAAACAATCACTTGGACAGGATGTCTTCGGCGGCGCGAAACAAAAAGGCGCGTCGGGGTCTTTGAAAAAGATCCTTGGCGGCAAGCGCTCGAAACCGGAGCGCAAGCAGGAAGAGATCGTGGTCAGTGTGTCCCTAACCCCTTCTGATATAAAGCACTTAGACGCCGTGCAGGCGGAGCTTGAGAAGATGGATCGGGGACGACTGACCCGCAATACACTGATTCGGGTTGCGATATCTCTTTTGGACGCCGAAGATTTTTGAACGGTTGATCGCGAGAATCGGTTAGAATTTGATTCCTGGCAGTGTCGGATTCGCTCTAAAAGGTACACACGACTGAAATCATGGAAAATTACGATCTCCGAAGCGAAATAGTCGCCGAGGGACACAGGTATTTCATACAGACAAACCTTGTCCCCGCTCAGAAGACCATCGTGACATCGGTGTTTCACGAAGGAAGTCTGCTGTCAAAGCAGGTCGAAGGTTTCGATACGTCGCTTCCGATCGACACGGCGCGGTCCCTTGTGAGAGCGTATCACGAAGAGAAAAAAAGCCGGATCAATTCACTGCTCGAGATCAAAGCCAAGCTTCAACAAAACGAGGACGGGAAATCGCACCTCAAACTCGGTGAGGCGCTTTTCTACCAGAGCCTGTACAGGGAGGCGATGGCGGAGGTTGTCAGGGCGGTCAAACTCGGCGTCGAACAATCGAAGGCATTCTCGATTTTGGGAAACGCGCTCATTGCACTTGGCGAATACGAAAAGGCGATAAAGTCGTTCCAGAAAGGTCTCGAGCTTTCTCCAAGTTACCCCGACCTCCACAACGATCTTGGTTGTGCCTATTTGCGGCTCAAAAGGTGCAAAGATGCCGTGCGTGTTTTCGAGAGTGCGGTGGAACTGAACAAGTATTACCACGAGGCACATCTCAATCTTGCGATCGCGCTTTGCCTCAATGTAGTGGAGAAGCAGGAATTCGAGTTGTCGCGGGGTCTCAGGGAACGCTTAAAAGGTGTATTGAGTAAGTGTCTCGAATTGCGGCCGTCGCTTGATACCGAGCAGTTCCGGGAGGCGTTCAAAGCGGTCGACAACGAACGGTACGATCAGGCTTACGAGCTCTTGACCGGGATCCAGGATGATGCATCGCGGCTGTCGCAAAACCATCTCTCGCTCGATCTCTACTTGATTCTCAAGTTCAACTCTGAGAATCTAACCGAAGATGAAATAGATCGTTACGTCGAGCGTGCGCATAGAGCGCTGGAGGCCAATCCGGGTTACGCCGATCTGCAGAACGATCTCGGCGTGCTTTACACCGCGAAGTGCAAACTATATATTGACAAAGCAAAGGACTCGTTCCATAAGTCGCTTACAATAAACAAAAACTTTAAAAAAGCGGAGAAAAACCTTAAACTTGCCGTCAATGACGGCCAGGGGATACATCTCTTGCTGAAAGCGCTCTTGGACTAAATTTTGCATCGAAGTGCAGCGAGAAGGGGATCTTATGGAAAAGTTGATAATTTCAGAGGAGAGGCTAACTTCGCCTCTGCCTTTGACATTGCTCAGTCTCAAAGGGACGATCGAGACGACGAACGCGTCAACTCTCGAGGAAGCCATCAATCGGATTATCGAGGATTCGTGCTTCCGCATCGTCGTAGATCTGACGGGCGTAACTTATATTAGCTCAGCAGGTTGGGGTATATTTATAAGTGAAATCAAGAAGGTCAGGCGCAATGCGGGCGATATCAAGCTCGCGTCGATGACGGCGCCGGTCCGGGAAGTTTTTGATTTGCTCGAGTTCAACAACATCCTCAAGCCATATAGCGATAAAGGGGAGGCGGTGCGGGACTTTCAGTCCGCTGCAGGTGCTAAAACAGAAGAAGGTTAGGTGAAAGTCAAGACGTTCGCCGCTGCGAAGGCGAATGGAGGGGTTTGATTTATGACGGTGCATGGAATTGTTGTCAGCGTTACATCCGCCAAAGGGCGAAACGACGTAAATATATTAAAAGTAAGTGGTTATCTCGATACGACGACCGCGAGCGAACTGGAAGCGGCTCTTTACGGGCTGCTTGAGAAGACGACTTTCAAGATCGTCGTCGACCTGTCCGGGGTCACATATATCAGTTCGGCCGGTTGGGGTATATTTATCGGAGAAATTAAGAAGATCCGGAATAACGGTGGAGACCTCAAGCTGGCGGGGATGGTTGGAGACGTGTTCGAGGTTTTCCAGCTGCTGGAGTTTCAGTCCATTCTCGAGGCCTATCCGTCAATCGATGAGGCCGTGGACGCTTTCGCAAAGTAAAGCTCCCTGCCGGGCGCAATCTGCGTATTTTGCCCTTAACCCGCGTCTCAATGAACCCTATATTGTAACAATATAGGTTATTCCGGTGTATACCGGAGTGTGTCCGTTACGGTATTCGCGAATGCCGTACACACGGACTGGAATTGTTTGAATTTCCTCCCCCCGCGGCCTCGAACGGCCGTCTTTGACAATGGCATTCAATATCAGTTTTCTAACTATTGTGATCGCACTGGTCTTATTGACGGTGTCATTCCTGGCCTATCGGCGCACCACGCCCCCGGTATCGCCCCGGCTCAGGGTGTTTTTGACGGGCCTGCGCGTGCTTTCATTTCTTTTGATAGTCTTCTTGCTGATGGATCCGCGGTACGTCCTGCGCGCAAAGAAGAGCGAGTCGGCCGAGATCGCGGTGCTTGTCGATCGCTCGGCGAGTATGTCGCTTCCGGCCGCGAGCGGCGGCGCCCAGGACAGGTTTGACGCGGCGCTCTCTCTTGCACGGCGATTGAAACAAAACGTCGAGGACAATAACGGCGTGTACAGCGAGTTTTATTTTTCGGGTGCGGATCTTACGACCGCCGTGGATTCGCTCGACCCGGGTGGACAGGGAACCGACATACGGGCCGCGCTCGCCGAAGCGTTCAAACGGTTCGAAGGTCGAAACCTCACCGGGATGGTTGTTGTGTCCGATGGTGTCGACACCGAGGAGCGGTTGATCCGACAAGCGGTGCCGGGCGTTCCCGTTTACACGGTCGGTGTGGGTGACACGGTCGCGCCCGAGGATGTTCGCATTAAGGATGTTGATTACAACAGTGTGGTTCGCGTGCCGTCGCAGAGCTTGATCCGCGCCACCGTCGACTATACGGGTGGCGGCGGTGGGGCGAAACAAATCCGTATGAGACTGATGGAAAACGGTCGTGTCGTTTTTGAGAAGGACACGTTGATCGTGGGACCGGGTGAGGAAATCACACAGGAAATTGGAGTCGATTTTCGGGAGGAAGGCCGCCGAAATTTTGTGCTCGATGTGGATGTGCGCGGGTACGATGCCGAGCCGGAGAATAACAGACGCGAAATCGTAATCGAAGGTGAGAAAGCAGGTGTCAACGTTCTCGTCGTTGATCAAAGGCCGGCGTGGGAGCTGCGGTTTCTCTCGGGATTTCTCCGCAAGGATCAAACCTTCGATTTTGATCTGGTCTCGGTCGTTGCCCAGCACCCGTCGCTGGATGACGCAAGAATTGTTGCGCCGGGAGATTTTGTTCGACGATTACGCGAGTACGACGCGCTCGTGCTAATTTCGGTGGAACGCGGTTTTATAAACGACCCGAGGGCGGAAGCGATGAAGAGGTTTGTTCGAACCGAGGGAAAGGGTCTTCTTGTTCTTCCGGGATCGGGATCGCTCTTTGAAAGACCCGATGCGTGGAACCGCCTTAGCGACATTCTTCCCGTCCGCGCAAACCCACCGCTTCGTTTTCAGAACCAGTACACGATCGTAAGACCGGGGCCCCAGGCGATGTCAAACCCGATGACGACGCGGCTCGTCCCACGCCTCAGCCAGACGGATTGGCAGCAACGGAGTCCGCTTCTTGGCCACTACTCCCCGGTTACGCCAAAGCCCGGCGCAGAGATCCTTCTCGAAACAGAGGGGACGCGCGCTCCGGCCATGGTGTCTTTCGACACGGGTGGTGGACGCGTCGCTTTGATCGCCGCGGGCCCCATCTGGCGCTGGGGTTTTCTTGCCGAGGATGGTTCGGTTTACGATGACCTGATGTCGCGAATGCTCGACTTCCTTGCTCGCGGTGGCGAGACCGAACGATTCGTACTGAAATCAAAAAAGAATGTTTACGACTCGGGCGAAACGGCGATTTTGACCGCCGAGATTTTTAACGAGAAAATGCAGCCCGTCACAGGCGCGCCGGTTCGCGTGGAAGTTTCCAGGGTGGGTGGAAATGGAGAGGTCCCGCTCGATATCTACTCGATGAGGCGCGAAGGGTCGGACAACCCGCGGTTCAGAGTATCGCTGCCTCCGCTTCCCGCGGGACGTTATCGGCTGCGGGGAGAGGCGGACCTGCCGGGTCGGACCATTGTATCGCAGCCGATTGATGTTTCCGTATCGGAGGTATCGGTCGAGTTTCAACGGGTCGATCAGGACCGGAACAACCTCGCCTCGATCGCGAGAAAATCGGGCGGCATGTATGTTGATGCCGCGGGCGCCGAACGGTTGCATGCGCGAATTTCTCTGGAGCCACGTGTGACCGATGTGACATCCGAAATGTCACTCCGCACGAGCGTGATCGTATTTGTCTCGATCCTGGTGCTTTTGAGTATCGAGTGGATTATTAGAAAGAGGGTTGGGATGATCTGATAAATCGCCGGTAGGGTGGAGTGTGTGGTTGTGTCCTTTTGGGAGGTGGTGTGTGTGCGGTGGTATTTCTTCGCTATTCTTCTCCTTTGTATTCCTTCTTTGTTATCGGGCCGTGTTCTCCTGAACGAGGTTTATTACGACCATTCCGGTCGTGACGAGGGCTACGAGTTCATCGAACTGATCAATTTGACCGGTGAGCCCATGGATCTCGGCGGGTACGCGCTCGAGTTTCACGATGGATCGTCACCCGGGTGGTCCGTTGTCTGGCGGGGTGCGTCCGGCCGGACGATCCCGCCGGATGGGCTCTTCGTTGTCGGAGGCGAGCACGTCACGCCCGCCCCGGATTTTTACGAGGAACTCGGGTTGCAGAACGGACCCGACGCGGTACGGCTGACCTTCGAGGGTGCCGTTGTCGACGTTCTCGGGTACGGAGACCTCGAAGGAATCGGGTTCTTCGAAACGAGCCCCGCGCCCGACGTGGACTCAGGCTTCAGCCTCTGCCGCCGCCCCGACGGCGCCGACACGGATGACAACAGTGTGGACTTCGCCGTATTGGCGCCTTCGCCCGGCGCTTTCAATATCCCGAGACACGATCTCGAACTGACCCCAGAAAAAACCAAGGTGGTGGACGTGCTCGAGTCCTCGTTTGTCGAACACATGGTTTTTTGCGTGCGGAATCTGGGGAC
Source organism: Candidatus Latescibacterota bacterium (assembly GCA_963791045.1). Lineage (GTDB taxonomy): Bacteria > Krumholzibacteriota > Krumholzibacteriia > WVZY01 > WVZY01 > CAWBQK01. The sequence goes on along the minus strand of CAWBQK010000010.1, from coordinate 24,184 downwards.
GGTGGTGATGGAGCAGGGTGTGGTTACGCTTTCGGATTCAACGGACGTTGGTATGGTTGACGAGCAGTCGGTTGAACTCTCGCAAATGCTCGCACCCGGTGAGAGCGTATCGGTCGATTTTGATGTCACGATGACGGTGGGGTACCACTGGGTCAGGGTTCGTGTTGTCTGCGCGTTGGACGAACGCGGAGCCAACGATACGGCGACGTTGGTCCGCCGGGTGGGTGTGTCACCGGTTGTGATCAGCGAAGTGATGTGCGACCCGGGGGGCTCGTGTCCCGAGTTTATCGAACTTTTCAACAACGGTGGCGCGGCGCACGGGCTGTCCGGCAGCCGAGCGCGGGACGCCGCGCATGACTTCGAGTTGATTTCATTACGTTCGGTGGATATCCCTGCGTTCGGCTGTATCGTCGTGACGCCGGACGCTGAAGCGCTTCTCGAGTGTTTTCCCGGCCTGGCTGAGAATGCGGTGATCGAGATGGAAGGTCCGTGGCCGTCGCTTAACGCGACCGGTTCCGGGTCATTCGCCGATTCGGTGATCGTCGCCGACCGGTGGTCAATTCCACTGGATCGTGTGTCATACCCGCCGCAACCCACGGGCACAAAAGGCAAGAGCCTCGAGCGGGTCGACGTGTTTCCGGGAACACGCGACCACGTGTGGGCGTTGTCACGTGCGCCGGGTGGGGCATCCCCTGGTTCGATCTCGAACGGGTCGATAGCGGTTCCGCCTCAGGGAAGTGCCGTGACGGCGGTACCCAACCCATTTGATCCTTACACGGGTGAGGTCATGGTCGTTACGGTTCCCGACGCCGGTGCCGGTGTGCGTGTGGTTGCGAGCATCTTCGACATCGAAGGTGGGCGGGTTGCCGATATGGGTTCGACGACGGCGTTTCCCGCCGTGTTTATGTGGGATGGTCGCGATTCGGGCGGCAATCTCGCGCGGGCGGGTTTGTACGTTTTGGCATGTGAATTTTACACGAATTCGGACGGTGTTCGATGGGTGGAAAAGGTGGTGGTTGGGTGTGCGCGCAGGAAACAATAGTGTCATTCGTTCGAGAATTGTGTGTGGAGTACTGGCGCTGTCGATCGTATTGTGCGCCGCCGGTATGTTTTTGGCGGTGGCCGCCCGGGCAGCCGGCGGCTCCGGGTTCCGAAGCCCCGAAGCGGCGGCTCTCGGTCTCGACAGCTCGACGCATGCACTGGTCTTTCTCGACCCCGATCCGCCGCGAGAGCGGTGGTGGGTCGAAGCGGGGCAGCGGCGATTGTTCGATCTCGATGATCTGGTTTCGAACGGCGCCGAGGTGGGTGTTCGCAGCGCTCGATTCGGTCTCGTTGTGTCTTCTCTTATTGTCTCGTCGCCAATTGGCGCGGAGAGCCGGTACTTCGCATCGCTCATGTACCTGGGTTCGCGGAGGGTCCGCGTCGCGACGGGTTTGGGAGCGGATGTTGCCGCCCTGGACGGTTTCGAAACGGCCGGTGTGTTTTTTGCCGCCGCGTCGGCGGTTGTCGAACTCTCAGAGACGGTCCGGCTGATCTCGACGATCGACCGGGTTCGGATTGCCGGTGACCCCGATCCGGGCGCCGACGTATCGGCGGCGGTGGTTTTATTTCCTGGGGCGGTGGTCAGTGCCCTGGCCGGTCTCGCGCTTACGCGCCACGGTGTCCCCTGTGCCGGTTTTGGCGCGCGAATCCGGTTCTCTCATGCGGTATCCGCCGCTGCGGGATATGACGAGGGCGCCGGTATGTTGAAAGGCTCGGTTTCGGTGTGCGTGCGTTCGGTGGGTGTCCACGTCGGTGCGGGGGCCCACTCCGTACTCGGCGTTTCCAAGGCGGTGTTTGTTTCCTGGAGGCGATAGATGTGATGAGGGTTGGGTGTGTGGTGGTGTTGTGTATTCTGGCCTCGTGTTCGTCCCCAGTCGTCGAAAAGAATTCCCGGCGTTCCCCCGGCGGCGCCGGCATGCTGGCTGATTCCATGGTTATCGTGGAAACGGATCTGCTTGATGCGGGATCGACGGTTGGAAGCGGGGAAGCGGAACTGACCGATATTGCTTCGGATCTCGCCGTTGCGGGAGAGACCGATGCGACGAGCGTTGGTTCGAGATTGGACAATTTTGATTGCATGATCGGAGGTGTTACAGGAAGCCGTTCAGAGTTCAAAAGCTATGTGGGATGGGGGCGGAATGTCACCGCCGGAGTGAGGGCCGGAGAGTTCGGCCGCATCGGGTACGTTGCTCTCGCCGGCAGCGGGTTGATACGCCGTTTGCACGTGGGCCGTCTCAGCGTGCGGATGGGGCAACGTCTCATCGTCGGGCGCCGATTCGGGTTGTATTCGACATCGAGTGGCGGTTCGGTCGCGGATGGAATGGCCGTGTCCCCCTCGCTTTCCCGGTGGTCGGGGAGGACAGGTGCGGCGCTTGAGATCGGCCGGTCGCGTTGGACGTGCCGGACGACGCTGGTCCGTCCCGCCGGCGAAATCGAGACGGCTGATCCATCGGCCGCATGGTTCGACGTGGCGATGCGTGATAAACGCTACTCGTTTGGGGCGGCGCTCGGTGCGTCACTCGTCTCCGAAGACGATCGAGCGGATGGACGCCGCTGGGTGTTGTCCCTTCACTCCGCGAGCCGGGGACGGCTTACAGGCGGCGCCGGCGAGGTTGTGGTGACGCCGTCGGGGAGGGCTTTTTATGCATTTCGCGTTCGGGGGCGGAGCCGATCGAACGGATGGCGTTGGGAGATATTATTGTTTCGCGCGCCATGGATGTCGTCGGATCTGCTGTCGGATATTCGAGAAATGACGAAGAGCCATCAGGGAACGAGATTCGACGGGGTAATGAATGTGGCTCGCCAATTTAGGGTTTTTGGTTCGGCGCTTTCCGGCCGTTTGTGGTCGTGCGAGAAGCGGATTTCTTACCGGCGCTTGCTCGCCGGATTTCGGAATCGTGGAAGCGGGCCCATCTCCTGGGAGCTTTCGGTCTACAACCGATTTCAAACCGAAACCAGATTCCCCACGGGGTCGGTCGCCTCGAGTCACGCGAGTGAACGGACGGGCGATCTTCGGTTTCGGGGAAAGTTCCGCGCCGGGACACGTGCGGGCCCCTGGTGCCAGGTGCGCCTCGACTATCTGCCACCCACGTTCGGGATCGAAAAGGGAACGGCCCTCCTTCTCGCCATCGGCTTCGCCTCGCCTCGTGTCGACGCGCGGGTTCAGGCGGTCGGGCACTCCCTGCCGCCCGGGCGGGCGGTGTATATAACGCGACCCGGTGTTGGATCTTTTGAGCTTTTCTCCGGGCTTTACGGCGACGGGTCCGATTTGTCGCTCAGGATTCGTTTCAAAATCGGGGGTGGCGCGACGCTTGTCTTCTTTCACGGGTCGTCGGGTTCGGGGCGAAGGGTCTATCTGGGGGGCGAGTTCAGGCGGTGATCGCGGGGTGGGCGGCGAGCCTGCGACGATGGGCGCCGATGCGGAAACCCGCTATAAACAGGGAATTTGACAAACGCGTTTGTTGTTGTTACGCTCGCGACATACCTTCCCAAACTGAGTATCATCGGGCCGGCGGCCGGCTCCGGTTGAACCGGTATCGGGTGGGTGGTCATGGGCAACGGGGGGTGTACGGAACCCCTGGGACATTTTTGTTTTGATGGAGGATGGGACGTTGAACAAGAATATTTTCGCGGCGCGGGCGCAATTGCCGGAAACGGTATCGATACTGGAAATACTCGCCCGCGCGAAGGCTCTCGAAGCTGAGGGCCGCAAGATAATTCACATGGAAATTGGCGAACCGGATTTTGACACTCCCGTCAATATTGTCGAGGCGGGTATTCGTGCGCTGAAGGATGGTTACACCCATTACGGACCGTCCGCGGGGCTGCCCGAGGTTCGGGACGCCGTCGCGGAATTTGTTGCCCGCACACGTGGGGTTCCGGTGGGGCGGGACCAGGTTGTTGTCATGTCGGGGGCCAAGCCCGCATTGTTTTTCTCGCTGGCCGCTCTGGTCGATCCCGGCGATGAGGTTGTCTACCCCAATCCCGGGTTTCCCGCGTACAAGGAGACCATCGACGTTCTCGGCGGTGTGGGTGTGCCGATGCCTCTTGAAGAGGATACCGGGTTCTCAATCGACGCCGACCGGTTCGCGTCGCTCGTATCGGACAAGACCAAAGTCTGTATTTTGAATTCCCCGCAGAATCCGACGGGTGGAGTGTTGGGCGCCGACGTGCTCGAGGCTGTTGCCGAACTCGCCGTAAAACATGATTTCTACGTCATTTCGGACGAGATCTATTCGCGCATTATCTACGATTCAACGGTTCCGAGCTTTTACGCGATCCCCGGCGCCGCGGAAAGGACGATTCTCGTCGACGGGTTCTCGAAAACCTATGCCATGACGGGGTGGCGGCTTGGCTATGCGGTAATGCCGCGAGAATTCACGCCCGTCGTGTCGCGTTTGTTTTCCAACGCGAACAGCTGCACGTGCGGTTTTGTGCAGAGGGCCGGTTTGGAGGCTTTGACCGGACCGCAGGATAGCGTCGATCAGATGGTCGCCGAATTCGAGGCGCGCAGGGACTTGCTCGTCGATGGACTCAACAAGCTGCCCGGTTTCAGATGTCACAAGCCGGCGGGTGCGTTCTATGTTTTCCCGAATATCACCGAAACGGGAATGACATCGGGAGAAATGCAGAGTTTCCTGATGGATAAGGCCGGTGTTGCGGTGGTTGCGGGTCCGTCGTTCGGTGAGTATGGAGAAGGTTTTATTCGGTTGTCGTACGCGAACTCGCGCGAGAACATTCGCGCGGCCCTCGAGAGTATGGAGCACGCGCTCGAGAATATTTGATGGGGTGTGGGGACGGAGAATTGAAACAAGGAGCAGGTCAGGCGATGAGCGCAATTGATATTATAGCACTCGGCGGCAACGCGATCCTTCCCGTCGGCAAGACAGGGACGATACAGGAGCAAGTCGCGATCACGCGGACGGCGATGCTCGAGATCGAGGGTCTCGTATCGGATGGAAGACACGTCGTGCTTACGCATGGCAACGGCCCCATTGTCGGCAATATCGTTGTCAGGAACGAGGCGATGAAAGATTCTATTCCGCCGATGCCGCTGGATGTGTGTGGTGCGGATTCCCAAGGTGGAATCGGTTATATGATACAGCAATCCCTGCGAAACGTGCTCGTTGAGCGAGGAAACGAAAGCGAAGTGGTTTCGATAATCACGCAAGTCCTTGTCGATGTTAACGATCCGGCTTTCCAGAAACCGGTGAAACCCATCGGACCCTATTATTCCGAGTCGCAGGCGGTGCAGCTTCGCAACGAACGCGGCTGGAATATTGTCAAAGACAAGAAGCAGGGATACCGCAGGGTGGTCCCCAGTCCTTATCCGATGAGAATCCTCGAAATCGAGGTGATCAAAAGTCTCATTCGTGACGGGACGATTGCCATTACCGTGGGTGGTGGCGGGATTCCGGTTGTATTCGAGGACAATCATTACCGGGGTATTGAGGCCGTCATAGACAAGGATCTGGCGTCGTCCCTTCTCGCCCGTCATCTCGAAGCCGAGAGACTGATTATTATTACCGATGTCGACGCGGTCTATGTTGATTACGGGAAGCCGACGCAGAAACCACTCGGTCTCGTCACTCTCGAAGAAATAAAATCTCATTTTGCGGACGGGCAGTTTCCCGCGGGAAGCATGGGATCGAAGATCAGGGCGTCGATCGAGTTTCTCGAATACGGCGGCGAAAGCGTGATTATTACACAACCCGGAGATCTTCTTGCCGCGGTGAGGGGCGAAGCGGGAACCACTATTCGACGGGTGCTCGATGACGGAAATTAAACTCCCATACGGTCAGCAAACAAAGACGCTCCATATGCCTCCGGAAATAGACGTCGACTTTCTCACGCCAGTGGACGAGGCTCCGATCGGTGACGTTTCGCAAGCGTTCTTAAGCGCCTGCAGGGAGCCCGTCGGAGGCTCGACGCTCGACGAGATGGTCAAGGCGGGCGGGAATGTTGTCATCCTCGTGTCCGATCTGACCCGCAGCAAGGGCGCCGAGGAAGTTCTACCCCTCTGTGTCGAGCATCTCAAGAAATTGGGGATCGATCCCATCTCGATTAAGATTGTTGTCGCGAGGGGCACGCACAGGAAACTCTCGAAAGCGGAAAAAGATTTCTTTAAGAAGGGAGCGATTGCGGGAGTGACCTTCGAGGAACACGACTGTGATGATTCCGAGAGGCTTTCCGCCCTTCTCCTGACACATCGCGGGACGCCGGTTCGCGTGAACCTCTCGCTCAAAGACGCGGGGCTCGTCATCATACTTGCCCCGGTGTCTTATCATTATTTTGCCGGGTTTGGCGGCGGCCGCAAACTGATTCTTCCCGGGTGCGCGGACCGACCGGCGATCCTGGCGAACCACCGCCTGAGCCTTGTCGACGAACGGCCGGCGAGGCTCCATCCGAGCTGCAGGCCCGGCGTTCTCGAAGGCAATCCGGTTCATGAAGACATGATCGAGACGCTCGAGGCCCTCAAGCGAATTTTCGCGATCAACTTTTTTGCGGATTCCGACGGCAGCCTCCAGTTCTTGAACGCCGGAGACCCGATACGATCCCACTCGGCCGCGTGCAAAAGGTTCGCCGAGATTCATGAGTATCCGGTCCTGGATACCTACGACGTGGTCGTTTTGAGCGCCGGTGGTTATCCCTACGACATGAATTTCCTCCAGAGTCACAAACCGCTCAGAAACACGGCGGGTGCGCTCAGAGAGGGAGGGACGGTTCTCTACTTTGCCGAGTGTGGGGAGGGGATGGGTTCGGAAAGCCTCGGCGCGGCGCTAGCGATGGACAAGTCCAAGTACCTGCGACAGGCGTACAAGAAATACGATCTCAACAATCAGACGGCGGTGTCGCTGTACGAACTCACCGAACAGTTCGATGTAGGGATGGTTTCCGACATGAATGTCGATGTTCTTCTCTCCTGTGGAATCAAACCGTGCGTAAATGCCGAGACATTTCTTGCCGAGGCTCTTGAAAAACACAATGCCAAAAAGATCGCGGTGATAACAAACGGAAACAGTCTGCTGCCGCGTTTGAGTTCAGGAGGTTTATAGTGAGGGTATTGATCGTTGGAAGCGGCGGCCGTGAGCATGCCCTGGCCTGGGCGCTGGAGAAATCCCCCGGCGTCGATGAGCTCTTTGTCGCCACGGGCAACGGTGGTACGTCGAGGATAGCCGAAAACGTCGCCATTCCGGTGGGGGACATCGACGCGTTGACGAAGTTTGCGGTCGAGAGAGAGATTGATTTGACGGTTGTCGGGCCCGAGGCTCCGCTGGTTGATGGTATTGTCGATCGTTTCAAGGAGGCGGGACGGCGATGTTTTGGCCCGACCCGCGGAGCTGCGCAGCTCGAGGGCAGCAAGGTGTTTTCCAAGGAGTTCATGGCACGGCACGGGATTCCTACCGCTGATTTTATTGTTTGTGATGATGCGGATGAGGCGAAGGCGAAGATCCGCGAGCGTGGGGCTCCGATCGTCGTCAAGGCGGACGGACTTGCCGCGGGCAAGGGCGCCATTGTTGCACCAACCGTCGAGAAGGCCATCCAGGCGATCGACGACATCATGGTGAACCGGCAATTCGGCGACGCGGGAAAACGCGTGGTGATCGAATCGTGTCTCGAAGGCCAGGAGGTGTCGGTTCATGCGATCTGTGGCGGCGGCAAAGCGGTGTTGCTTCCTTCATCGCAGGATCACAAAAGGATATTTGACGATGACAAAGGACCCAACACGGGCGGGATGGGCGCTTACGCCCCCGTTCCGTTCGTGGACGATGAATTCAGGAAGTATGTTTTTGACAGAGTCATCATGCCGACGGTAAACGGGATGGGATCGGAAGGAAATCCGTTTGACGGAGTTCTCTATGCGGGGCTAATGGTGACGAGCGACGGGCCCAAGGTGCTCGAGTACAACGTTCGCTTCGGCGATCCGGAAACACAGGTTCTTCTGCCGCTGATAAAGAGCGACCTCTTCACGATACTGTACGAATCGGCAGGCGGAAATCTCTCCCCCAATGTCGAGTTTTACCCGGACCGGCGGGCCGCCGCCGTGGTTGTCGCGTCGCGGGGTTATCCCGGCTCGTACGACAAGGGCTTCGAAATCGAGGGACTCGACGAGGTTGATGATCCAAGCCGGGTCGTATTTCATGCGGGCACAGCGGCTGAAGGGGCGGGTTTTGTCACTACGGGCGGCCGTGTTCTCGCGGTGACCGCCTGGGGCGGCGATCTGTCGGACGCGCTCGGCCACGCGTACCAGGGAATTGACAAGATCAAGTTTGATGGAGCATTCTGGCGAAAAGACATCGGCCGCCGGGCGCTTTAGGCGGTCCAGTCGCGATTTTTAAGAGAGGTAAAAAGGCATGGCAAGCGATGCTGTTGTTTCGGTTGTAATGGGTAGCAAGAGCGATGAAGGGCACCTCGAACCCGCGTTCAAGATTCTCGACGAACTGGGAATTCCGTGGGAAATGCGGGCGTTGTCGGCGCACCGGCAGCCCGACGAACTCCGTGAGTACATCACTTCGGCGGATGCAAAAGGTATCCGGGTGTTTATCGCGGCGGCGGGTCTGGCCGCGGCGCTCCCCGGCGTTATTGCCGCGCACACTCTCAAGCCGGTAATTGGCATACCCGTTCCCGGCGGGCCGCTCAAGGGGATCGACGCGTTGCTGTCGATAGTGCAGATGCCCGGCGGAATACCCGTGGCCACGGTGGGTGTCGGATCGCACGGCCCCAAGAACGCTGCGGTTCTTGCAGCGGAAATGCTCGCGCTTTCAGACGATGCGCTCCTCAAAAAACTCCACGCTTACCGCGAGGGATTCAAATAGTCCGGATCGCCGGTGGAGATGATATGAAATCAATTCGAGGCGACGGGCTCCGCGCCGCCGACATCATAAAAGAGTCCCTCGCCTCTGACGGCGTTGTCGTTCTGCCAACGGACACACTCTACGGATTCAGCACACTTCTCTCCAGCGCAAAAGGGCACGATCGAATTCGCGCGTTGAAGCGCTCCGGCGCAGGGCGAAACTATCTGTACCTTGCAAGTTCGACCTCGATGATCGAACGATACATCGAGTCATGGGGGTGCGGTTCTCGCGACCAATTCGCGAAGATCTGGCCGGCGCCGATGACGGCGATATTTCGTTCGGGTGGGAGCTGCCCTGAGTGGGTGGGCGAGACGATCGCGTTTCGTATTCCCGCGCTTGAGCTATTGGTGCGTGCCATCGAAATCGTGGGGGAGCCCATCGCGTCGACGAGCGTCAACGCGGCGGGGGAGTCCCCGCTTGATGATATCGTTGAGATCGAAAAACAGTTCGGCGGGGTGGTCGATCTGATTGTCACCGGAGTGTCGCCGTCGGTGGGCGCGCCGTCGACACTTATTGATTTCACCGGCGCTTCTCCCGTCGTTCTCCGTGAGGGGAGCTATGACTGGGATGGGGGAGTGAACCCTTCGAACTGACGGTCTTTGTAGGCCTCGCATTTTGAACAGAGAAGAATCTGGTCGCGTTTGCCTTCGGCGAGATATCCTCGATACTCGCGGTTGATCGCGCCATTCCAGATGTCGAGTACGTGGTCTTCTGTTACATCGCCGATGACGGCCCTCTCGTGCGCATCCCAGCAACACAGCGTCGCCTTGCCGTTGACATAGAAAAACATCTCTTTGAGCACTTTGACGCAGGGCACGTTGACGCCTTCCACTCCGGGTTCCCATGGCCAGCGGTAAAGCGACGTAATCAAAGGGATCGCTCCGGCGTCGGTCCAGAACCGTTTGTAGGCCTCGCGCTCGTGGCGGTTGATGTCCTGTTCGATCATTCGAATCTCGATTCTCCGCGCTCCACCCCGCTTTTTTGCCAGCTTGATGAACTTGAGCGTTCTCTCGACGGTCGTTTGATAGTCGACACCGACACGGGACTGAGAAAAAGTCTCCTCCGAGAAACCGTCAATCGAGAAACGGATGGCGTCGATTCCGGCGTCGAGGATGCTGTTGGCCATTTCCTCCGTCATGAGCTCGCCGTTTGTGTTGATTTCGATTTTGGCCGTATCGTCCTTGCGGATGTACTGCATGATTTCGCCCATTCGCTTGTCGGAAAGCGGCTCGTTGATCATGAATGGCCGGTAGGTGATTCCAAGCCCCCGTGTGTCGTCAATGATCTTTGCCCAGACGGCGTCCTCCATGCGGTGCGGTTTCCGGGTCATCGTTTTCTGGGGACAGAACGGACAACTCGCGTTGCAGGCGATGTTGGTCTCAATTTGAATATATTCAGGATTGGGAAATTTGTTCACTGGGTTGTTCTCCGGTCTCGCTTGCGGGGAACGTGCCCCCGGCATGTCGCAGAGTTAAAGATAAGGTATGATAGCGTCCAGGCACCGGTCCGTGGCGCCGAGTTGTGACTCGACGTACGCGTAAGCGTATTGACCGAGTTGCTTTCGTTTTGGGTCATTGTTCAAAAGTGATTTCAACGATTCGTACATATCCGAGGCGGTGTTCACCTCGATGGCGGCACCCCCCTTTATGAGTTCGAGCGCTTCAAAAGAATTCTTGTGTATGGGACCGAATAAAACCGGAATTCCCATGATGGCCGGTTCTATCACGCTGTGCACGCCGGTGGAAAAACTTCCGCCGATATAGGCAATGTCACCGTACTCATATATTTCCGCAAGTACGCCGACCGAGTCCACCACGACGATCTGTTCGTCTCCCGGCGCCTGGGAATGCGCGCGCAGCGCCGCGGCCTCGAGGCCGTTCGATTCCGCCCATCCGAGCAATTCGGTGACCCGTTCGGGGCGCGGCTCGTGCGGAGCGATGATGACGAGCAGGTTCTTGTCGGCTTTGGCAAGGCGCGCAAGTGCATCGAGAAGATGGACTTCATCTTTTGGCCACGTGCTGCCCGCGACGATCGTGAGCCGGCCCCGCTTGTCGATCCGCGGTTTGCTCGCCTGGTTGTTCTTCTTCCTCTCCATCACCCTGTCGTAGCGTGTGTCTCCGGCGACCGATATCCCTGGATGGTCCGGGACGGATTCTCTGAAGCGCACGGCGTCATCATCGGAGATCGCGAGTATCTTTTCGATTTCGCCGTAGATTGCCGAGTACATATGCTGACCGATAGCCGAATACCGTTTTGATGTTTCGCTCAGAGTGGCGTCGATAAGGACGATTGGTGTTTTGCGTTCGGCGGCTTCCCAAACCAGATTGGGCCACAGGTCGAATTTGACGAAAACTAATAGCCTGGGGTCGAGCGCCGCAAGACAAAACCGCGCGTTCGACGCGAGATCGAAGGGCAGATAGTCGATAAACCGAATGTTGCCCGGGCCCTTGGGATCTTCCTTATCGTTGATGTATACGAAGCCGGACGGCGAAGTCACACTGATCGCGACGGGGATGTCGGGATACTTTTCCCCGAGGGCGGTGATCAGCGGGCGAGCCTGTTCATATTCTCCGACACTTGCCACGTGAAACCACACCGGCCTCTCAGGCATCGCGCTTCTGGCCTCGCGCCAGCGCTCTCTGAAGTCCTTGCGTCCCGCGACCGTAGCTCCCAGTTTTGCATGAAACGGCGCCACAGCGCGAACTCCGCCGTAGAGAACGGGGAGTATCACTCGGTTGTAAAGAGATTTCTTGAAAGAATGTCGGGCCATGTTGATGGTCAATAATTAGTTGTAAATGTATCGGCTCGGGCCGCGCGCGCCGAGGGCGTCTCGCACGGCGGTTTCAACCCAGTCCGTTGTTATCCCCGTCAGACATTCCTGCGATCCGCGCGGGCACGGGCGTTGCCCGTTTCGTGAACAGGGGCGACAGTTGAGCGCCCGTTCGACAACCTTGCTCCCAGGAAGCGACGGGAAGTATCCAAACTGCTCGACTGTCGGTCCGAAAAGCGCGATAACCGGCGTGCCGACCGCTTCGGACAGATGCATCAGCCCCGAATCGTTTCCCACAAAGATCGCCGACCGTTCGATGGCCGCCGCGGTCTCGAGAATCCCCGTCCGTCCGGCGAGGTTGGTTACACGGCCGGGGAACAGTCCTGCGATGACATCCGCGTCTTCACGCTCATCAGTATTGCCGTGGAGAAGAACGTGGATGTCGCGGTCATCAATGATCCGCCGTGTGAGTTCAATATATTTGTCGAGCCCCCACTCTTTGGTTGGCCAGCGGCTTCCCGCCGCGATCGAGACCAGTTTTCCCTCAATGTTCGTCAGCGATTTGTCGACTGACTTCCGCGCGGACGGGGGAATCTCGATGCCGCCGACACGCGCCGTCATCGGAGGAAACCCAAGCGACTCTCCGAGGTCGCTGTATCTCCGTGCCATCGTCGGTATGGTGCACGGGCGTTTGAAAAGTATCAACCCAACCCGTCCGGCATAGTACTTCTTGAGCCGCGTGTCGGCGCCGCCGAGGCCTCTGCCGAGGAGTTGGCTCCTCATAGTATTGTGGGCATCGATCACGACTGCGTCCGTACCCCCGTGCGACTCTATGATCTGACGGAGCCCGCGTATCCCGGCCTTTTCGTCCAGCGCCACGATCCGGTCGACCCCGCTGGCGGCCGAGAACAGCAATACGTAGTCTGGAACCAGTAATATGCACATAACAGAACCGTATTGCTGAAACATTCTCAAAAACCTTTAATTGGAATTACTTTCTGCAAGATAACATCACCGGCTCTCGGTGGCTGGCGATTTGGGTCGGATTTCTGACTGTCATCACGCTGGCAGTGGCTATCTCGCAGCTAAACTCTGCTCCTCAAAGAGCGGGTATCATCATCGGCGTGTGGGCAGTTGCAGTTCTTGCATCGGTGATCGGTTAGCTCTTCACGCTGCATACGCCCGTCTCACGCTGGCTAAAAGAGAGCATGTTTAACAGCGTTTCTAATACGTTGATTACCTTGCTCGTCTCTTTAGTGGTTGGCCAGGTCTTTGCGCAAATATGGAATTGGGGATTCGTCAACGCCACGTTTGATCCAGCATTGACCGCGCCCGATGTACGCTCCACTGGCGCGAGCTGGGGGGTGATTTGGGGCGCTCGGAAGCTACTGCTGACTGGCCCCCTCGCACCAGAGCATACGTGGCGAGTTCTGTTGGCAGCGGGGATTGCCCTCAGTCTATGGCTGTTTACCTATATTGCCACCCGTCCACGAGTGAAGGAATCGATGCCGCTCTTTGGCCGCATTATGAATCTTCTGTGGTTGATTTCACCTGTTGTGGCCTACATCTTGCTGGCTGGTCTTGATGATACCCTGTCAACCTCCAAAACAGTGCCGCTTCTGGGCGGTGCATTTTGGGTAAAGCCTGTCTTTGAGGTCGGTGGGCTACGACTTGATGGCTTAACGCTTACTATCGGGGTTGTCGTCCTGCTGGCTATCATGTCGGTATTGTGGTTCTTCAAGGTGATTCATTTATCGAGAATGAGCCTCATTGCTTGGGTGCTGGCATGGCCGATTTTTTACATCATTTGGCGCATGATTGCGCAAACTGGGGTCTTCCCGCCGATTGACGTCGATCGCTGGGGTGGCTTGCTGTTGACGATGATCTTTGCCATCTTCGTCACGATCTTATCGATTTCCCATCGGTATTCTTCTGGCGCTAGGGCGTCGAGCAGGGATGCAGGGGATCCCCAGCTGGATTGTTTGGCCCGTGGCCCTGCTTTCAACCGGATACTTGCTGCTGACAAGCACGCCCGAACTGTGGACGACTTCGCGTAATTGGATTTCGAGCAGCTCCTTTCGCTCTGGCCACTGCTGATCATCGTCTCTGCCGACGATTTTATGCGATCGTTTGATGGCAATGTTGTGAAGGCGTTCAGCATCCTTGTCGATCGAGATCATCCTGGTGGCGTGCCGCTCATCACGCTGCTCTTTATGGCGATTATTATGGCGCCATTTTTCTCGAGCGGTGAGATTGAAGTCGATCGCTCTTTTGGGCGGTGATTATTGGCTATACAATCTTCTCGTCTGCGTATATGGCCGAATTGCGTGCGCGGTCGGTCTGCAGGCGATTCCGCAAGGGCAGTACGAAGCGTCAGATCCGCTCGGCCTGAACACGCTGCAAAAATATCGCTTTATTATTTTGCCGCAGGCGCTGCGTATCCTGATCCCTCCGCTGGCTGGCGGCGGTGATCGGCACATTCAAATCCTCTTCGCTTGTCGCACTTGTGGGGCTGCTTGATCTCGTTGGCGTTGTGCGCGGGATTATTGCCAACCCAGAATGGCTTGGCCTACGCTCCGAACTATATGCATTTATGTTTGTCTTTTACTTTGTCGTTAGCTCTGTGGTCTCGGCCTACAGCCGCCGATTAGAGGAACGAACTGGTCTTGGTGTGCGGTAAATCAATCACGAGTGAATATCCATACGAGAATGTATTATGAGCCAAAATGGAATAATTAAAGAGCCGATCATCAGCTGCCGCGATGTACATAAGTGGTATGGTGACTTTCACGTACTGCGCGGAATTGATATGAACTCGTTCCGGGGCGAAGTCGTTGTGATCTGTGGCCCATCTGGCTCGGGCAAATCGACCTTTATCCGCTGCATGAACCGGCTAGAAGAGCATCAGCAGGGCGACATTATCATTGACGGGATCGAGCTTACCCATGATGTGCGGAACATTAGTGAGATCCGCACTGAAGTGGGCATGGTCTTTCAGCACTTTAACCTCTTTCCACATCTGACGGCGCTGGACAACGTCATGCTGGCGCCAAAAGCTCGTGCGCAAGCGCAAGCCGGACGAGGCAGAAGAGATCGCCCTGGAACTGCTGGCAAGGTGGGCATCCCCGAAAAGGCGCATCGCCTATCCGGCGCAGCTTTCGGGTGGGCAGCAGCAGCGCGTGGCCATCGCCCGCGCGCTGGCCATGCAGCCCAAGATCATGCTCTTTGACGAGCCAACCTCGGCCCTTGACCCCGAGATGATCAAAGAGGTGCTCGACGTGATGATCGAGCTGGCCGCAGAGGGCATGACGATGGTCGTCGTCTCCCACGAAATGGGCTTTGCCGGCGCTGTTGCGCACCGTGTTGCGATGTTTGACTTTGGGCAAATTGTCGAAGAGGCAGAGCCAGAGACCTTTTTCAACAACCCACAGCACGAACGAACCCAGCTCTTCCTCAGCCAGATTTTGAACCACTAATGGCTTCACTGCTGCTTAGAGAGCGCTAGTTTAACACAGATCAAAGAGGAGCTTGGCCCATGGGTCAAGCTCCTCTTTGATTTGATGAATCTGGTTCAAGCTTCGCCCATGCTAATGGGGGCTTAATGCGAATGAACTGGTGCCCAATGTCTGCTGCATTGTCGAGTGGAACTTCCGCCAGAGCATGAGACACATAGTGGGGCTAACCAGCAGAAAAACGGCCCACAGAGTCACTAGCCCACCGCCCAAAAACTGGACAAGCACCGCTCCCAAGACAACCGCCACCCAAATGCCCGTAGCATTGACTCGCAACGGGGAACTGGGTACTACCAGTACCGCGAAGCGCTCCGCCCTGCACAAAGAGAATGGCCCAGAATGGCTGGCTCAGCGCCACGCTTAGTCGCCCCAACTGCCCGAAATCACCTCTGGATCGGTGGTAAAGATGCCATGATCGGTTCGGCAAAGATGATGAAGCAGACGCCCATCACGCCCATCCAGATCATGGCCCAGGTAGTGGCAATCCACGTGGCGGCTGACCTTCGTCTTCACGTTGGCGCCAACGCTCTGCCCCACAAGCGCGGTGGCGGCCAATGCAAAGCCCAGGCCGGGCAAGAAGGAGAGCGACAGTGCATTGAACGCGATCCGATGGGCAGCTAACGTTTCTGTGCGTGCCAAGTCGCGCCACGACCGTCATCATGACGAGGAAGGCCAGGGAGATCAATATCTGTTCCACCGCCGCAGGTATGCCAATGCGCAGCAGATTCCTCGCTGTGGGGAACTCGGGCCGCCAGCCGTCCGCCCGCGAACGGACACGCCTTTTCTGCCCCGCCAGAGGGCCTAGAAGAACAGCCAAACCCCACGACCCGCGAGAGGAAAGTCCCCCAGGCGCTGCCCACCACGCCGAGTTCTGGCATCCCGAACGACCGAAGATCAGCCCGTAGGTCAGCACGACATTGATCCACTTTGCGATGGCCGTTACATTCATCGGCGTACGCGAATCGCCGGCCCCGCGCAGCACGCCGCCGCCCAGCATCAGCACGTCAGCGCCACTACAGTACCCATGGTCACTTCCAGATACTGTGCCGATCTCCGTGACCGCCGGCTCCATGCCAAAGATGCCCATGATTCCCGGTCCGCAAAGAGACCGACGAAGACCAGCGGTATCGAGAGATCACGCTCCAAGTGAGCGACTGTTTGGCCAGTGGTCCGCTCCGTCACCCTCTGAGCGCCAATGGCCTGCGCAACCAACACCGAACTACCCACCCAATGGCGCTCAGCGCCGAAATGATAAAGAACATGATCTGGATGGCCGCGCCCACACCGGCCATCGCCGCCGCACCCAGCGTCCCCACGAGGATCGTATCCACGATCCCCAGCATGGTCTGCAAGAAATTTTCGCTGATTACCGGCCAAGCCAGTGAGAGAGACGCGGCGGTTGAGCGATCTTTCTTCGCTCGTCGATGAATCGTTTGAATCCATATCTGTCCAAGTTACTTAATTCGATTTGGACTTACGCAAGCTTATAGAGAAGTCACTTAAACTTCGTACAATCTTCTCGATTTTCTTCAGAGTGAACGGTCAATGGATTGTACGTAGTTGAAATAATGTGACCATTAGAGAGAAGGAATGCTGCTGACAAGCATTTTCCCTCGAGATATCGCAGATCGCTGCGTAAGTCGTGTCGATGTAAAAGATCGGTTCATCTAGCACAAGTGTGCGGAGCGGAGATTTTTTTCAGAGTGCGACAACCACTTTTGCACACTCTTGGCAGATGGACGAAAAGATAAGGTAGTGGCACTACCCAGTTAGTATACAAAACTATGCACGATTTGTCCCAAGCGGCCATCTCTAATCAACAAACAAAACTGGTTCAATAAGATTTCGTGTGGTTGACAAGAAAAATGGCCTGTTCGTAGATCACGCCAGAGATGTGACCTACGCAAGCAAACCACCTGAATACCCAAAGTGCCCTAGAGCGTTTACTGTGAGCAGTTCCTCAAGCGACAATCTTAGGGAAATCTGCTCCACTCATCTGCTCAGAGTACAAAATGAGGCCTCCCTCTGAGCAGAAGGTCGCTGCAGTCTTTTGTGCCAGGTGAGCCGATCAATCTTGTGCTAACGAAAGAGCGACAATCATACCATCGAACTGTAATCATTCACCTTGACAACTGAATAGCGCCTCCAGTAGAATACTGTCTAACAATTGGATAAGCTATGTGCAAGGTGCGCATGATGCCCGGATGCTCTGCGCGCAAGGGGAAAGCCTGGTGAAGTCAACTCTCTGTAACCAGAGGTTGACCAGTCCGGCACTGACGCAACGGTAATGTCAATTTTGGGTTTTCGCTTGACGATCTGCTGATTAACTACTCGTCGATCCAAAATCATTCATCGAAAACCCCCAATGTCAAAGTCCGATTCCCCACCTATGCACGGTTAGCTCGTAAAGGCTTCGAGGAACGAGAAGACGAGCGCAAGTAGATGAGATGGTGATCTGAGTCATCAAGCATCTACTGGACACAAATTAGCCTGTCAAGGTTGCTTTATGTCCAATGGCGCACTGTCGATGGTCGACGTTGCGCTTTTTTTATTCGATCACAAGAGGGAATATTATGCCCCGTCTAACGAAAATTTATACCCGCAAGGGTGATCAGGGAACAACTGCCCTCGGCGGTGGACAGGCGCGTACCAAAAGATTCACTACGTGTGGGTGTCTATGGTTCGGTCGATGAGCTTAACTCGCAGATCGGCGTGGCCGTGGCGTCAAACCTCTGATTCCACCGTCTGTTGTAGGTGGCTGTTATCCGCTTGATCCAGAATGAACTCTTCCATTTGGGCTCGGATCTCTGCTTCTCTTGAGGAAGTACAAAGAAAAAAAATTAGTGAGAGCACAGATTCACGCCAGATCGAAGAGCGGCACGTGCAGGCCCTGACGCTCATTGACGAGATGACCTCAGATCGTCGGGCCCGCTGGAAAACTTTATCCTGCCCGGGGGATCTATTGGTTCCGCGCATCTGCACGTCGCACGTACTATCTGTCGCCGCGCCGAGCGTGAGAGTGACAGAACTAACCGGCTTCAGAGGGGATCGGTCGGCGAAGTTTGTGATTCCTTACCTCAATCGCCTCTCGGATGCGCTCTTTGTTATGGCCCGCTACGAGAACCATGAGCAGAATGTACCCGAACCACTTTGGAATACGCTTTACCTGATTGTTCGCCCATCTGCCAAGAGTGTGCAAAAGTGCCTATGGCACCCAGAGGAAATCTGCGCAGCGCACACCTGTGCAGATGAGCCGATTGTTAGTATGAAGATTGCTGCCAAGACGCAACGGGATGACGAAAGCAACGAAGGAGATTTTCTTCGTGCCCCTTCGCGATCTCCATGCTTTGCTGCTATTTTATGCGTATCTACACGAGGAAATAACTTCCATGCCCGAAGGACCTATTCAAGCGCCCTATAACCGACACGTCCTAATCTGCACAGGGTCATATTGTGATCCAGAGGGGCAGAGCAAGCATATCTACCGGAAGCTTGCTCAGAAGCTCGGAGAGCTAGGCGAATACGGCAACCCCGAGCACGTCGAGCGTGATCACGCCTTGCCTAGGCGTCTGCTATGGCGGTCCACTACTCGTGGTCTATCCCTGACGGTATCTGGTATCACAGCGTCGATGAGGAAGTACTCGACCGCATTGTGAAGAGACCCTTCAAAAATAACGAGCCCGTAGACGAATACATCTTCCATCGGCTCAGCAATAGCGCACCAGCTCTAGCGGAGCCAGTCGATGAAATTCCGCTTGCCATTGCATAGAGCATTCTATCTCCCCTCTCTCTACACCAGCGCCACGATGCCCAAATAAAAGATCACCTCTAGCACCTGTTGCGTCGCGCCCCAAGCAGTCGCCCGTATAGCCGCCGATCCGGCACACAAAGAGTTTCCCCCCAACCACCAACGTCCTATCGCTAGCGGCACAAGCGTCAATAGAAAACGCAGGTAGAAAGCAGAGATCGCGGCAGCAGACCGGAAGAATGCCCACGAGCAAGAAATCAGCTGTCGACATGCGAATGGCCAGCGGCTTGGCCTTGCTCTGTAAATCATCCTGTACATACTCATGTGTGTAGACGAACGAAATTGCGCCGAATCGGCTCAGCGAGTGGCTCACAACCAGCACCAGCGGAATCATCTGCTCGGCCATTTCATGCAGGGCAAAGAACTTCAGCCCCAGCAATAAGACCAATCCCCACCGCGCCATAGGTGCCCGGGCGCGAATCTTTCATAATCGTGAGCACCTGCTCTTTGCCCCAGCCGCCGCCAAAGCCATCGCAGAGATCGGCAAAGCCATCCTCATGGACAGCGCCCGTTATCCAGATTGATGCCACCATGCTCAGCAAAATGGCAAGCGTCACTGGCAAGACGAGCTGTGCAGCCCAAAAGGTCGATCCAGCCACAGCCCCCACCAGCAGTCCAACCAACGGGAAGTAGCGTGAAGAGTGGTTCAGCAGCTCTTCCAGAATAGGGCAACCAGCCCGGAACAGGCGGACGGCGTGTAGAACATGACCGCGGTCAAAAAGAGCTGCACCTCTCGATTTTGTCGAAGCTGCATCGCTATTTCCTCGCAAAAAAATATACGCGCTCGATTCAAGATCATTCAACGCGACATGGAACTGACCTGCTAAAGTGCTGACTTGCTAAACGACTACACCCTCTCAACCACCAACAGATGACTATTCCCCAAAATGGATAGGGGCGTCTGTTCTAAGCCATAGGTGAGCCGACGCAACCAACTTCCCAACTCTGGGCGACGGCGGATAATATTGTCGTACCCTGGGAAAACCTGGCCATGGTGAAGGATTCGCACCGGTTGACCAGCAAAGAGCATCTGCAAACCATGGCTCGTATCCGCGCGTACGTGGGGCGCCAAGCGGTTGCGCGGATCATCGGGTAGATAGTTGATGAGCGGAGTATTGCCGAAGTGATAGTTGCCTCGCCGATCATGGCCGTGCGTCTCAAAAGGATGCCAACGATTGGGCACAAAGACAATGGCCCGACCCTTAGGCTTCAATACCCGCACAATCTCGGCGACGGCCTGAGCATCGTCCTGCACATGTTCCAACACTTCGTGGCTCAACACCAGATCAAACGAGTCATTGGCATAGGGAAGAGCTTCACCCGCAGCTAGCTGGATATCGGCATCTGGCAGAGATTCAGCGGCTTGGGCGAGATGATCTGGCTCGATATCCATGCCCATAACCTCTTCAGCATAGGGCAGAAGCGCATTCACGTACATGCCAACGCCACACCCATCCGCTGCGGTCAAGCTTGCCGTTCAGATTGGTGGATGATCCATTTGATGCCCAGCGCAAAATCATCCCAAGCCGGCGATCCTGCCCAGCCCGCCATACAAGGCTTGGCACCGCCGCCGGACAGCGGCCAGATCATGATCCCGGCCGCGTCATTGGTGGAGTTGGCGTCAAGAAGTTGATAGAGTGCTTGTCATCAATCCCTAATCATCGATCTCGATCGTATGCTCTGACGTGCCGTTCTTCCAGAGCGCCATTGGCATCGCCAACGGCCCACGATGAGCGAATGCGGATAATGACCGCTTGGGGCGCTGAGTTAGCTGAATGGGTGGTTGCGATTCCGCGTTGGTGGCTGGCGCAACGGGCACCGGATTTTTGTGCCTGGAGCGCGTTTTGCTGCAGCCGCGTCAAGTCGATTTTGAACAAACTTCCACCCAGCACGGACGGCTAGGCCAAAGCTCCAGCCAGCACAGGAACCGCTGCCTTGCCGATTGTGGCCGGTAGATTCAGCTGACGGGCGGGCAATCCGGCATGTATATCAAAGCCACAGCTGGGGCAGTGATCTGCCTCTAACTCGCCCTTGTTGCCACATTCGGGGCAAATTCGTTGGATTGTGCTCACGGGGATTCTCCTAAAGACGCGAAATAAAGCGAACAGTTCCACTGCTTTGTACCACAAAAGACTTCACCAGAAAAGATCGGAAGCTACCTAGTCGCGGTCACCCGTATGACGCTGTATTCGCGGCAACCAAAGCGATATTTGTACTCTTCGTCGCCTTGCATAAAGTCAAAGAGCCAGTAGCCGCTGGCAATGGCGTATTCAATTGAGTAGGCCAGCAATACCCAGCCCGGGCTGAGATGGGCACTGGCGCCCGGATCATAGCCAGAGATTGTCAGAGCAAAAAGCGCCCTTCATAACCAAAGGTTAGCTGGGCCGCTGCCTTATGACCATCGAGCGAGAGCGTGCAGAGGCGCAAAGGCAGATCTCGTTCATGCGGCTGGCAATCGCGCAAAAAAGCGCTCCATCAGCGGCGTCATAAATTCGGCCTTATCTACAGCGCTGGCCTTTTGTAGCGCAATAAACTCGGTCATCTCCTGCTCTAACCGATCGGCGTCTGAAGCTGGGTTCAAACCAACGATGTCAAAATGAACGGCTGTCTCACGCTCGGCTCGGCGCTGCTTGCGGCGGATCTCATGGCGCTGCTTTTTGTCAACATTCTCCTGCAGATAGGCTTCGTATGTGCTTCCAGGGCAGTTGAAACTGGGGCGCAACATCTTCTGGCAGAACCTGAGCATTCAAGCCAGCTTCGTCACACAGTCGCGGAAGAAGCTGGTAGAGCAAACTCTCTTCGGGCAGATTGCGCAGATCGAGAATATCCCACTGTGGTGCGTCACTGCTTTGCAGCCAACGGATAAGCTGACCATAAACTTGCTCTTCCAGCCCGGCAGGCGATGATCAGATCGAGATAGTCGCAGACTTCTGTGCCGCCGATGATGGAGAGCTGGCTTTTGCCGATCAGCTCTGGTGGTGTTTCACTACGGCCGCCATCATCTTTCTGCTCGTTCTGCCCGTGGACAAAGCGATAGAGCGGTGCGATACCAACAAGCTCATTCTGTGCTGAGTAAAGGCCAAAATCCACTGCTCGCCATCGCCGAGATAGTCCCACCAGTTGTTTGCCACTAGTGAGTCAAGAAGATGGTGTTAAAACGAGCGCTCCGCAGCAGCTTGTTCCAGCCATTACGCAGTGCGGAAAACCCGTCATCGGTCGGACCATAGATGGTACAGTCAAGCTCATCCAGACTTAAACAGCTGCACTCTTCTTCCTTCGATATGCTAATTGGGCGAACTGCGCATCCACTCGCAGCAATCATGGACGAATCCTCTTCGGGCATGTTGGTGACAGAGAATAAAAAAAACGCCGCTACCGGAAAACCTGTGCAAACGGCGCTACAAATAGTATAGTGCAGAGGTGTAGGTTCTACAAGTGATCTGCTTTCCACTATGCAGAATTGAAGGGCTACTCTTTCTTCCTCGCTTGAACGAACAAGCGGAGAAGAGTTGCAATCAGTATGATGACGAAGATCAGACCACCGCACATGGCAAGAAGTCGGCTCTGCAAGTCGAGAGACGGAGCTACAACGACGCCACCGCTGCTCTCTGTCGGTGTGGGCGTCACCCCATTACAAGCCGGAATCGCCGTCGGTAGGAGGAGCGTTGGTGGACTGAATGTGTTGTTCGACTTGTCGCTCTCGGCCACGCGGTTATCTACATCGACTACAGCAACATTCACATCCTGATAGCCTGTAAACCAAGCCGTGGCTACGATATTATAGAGAGAATTACTTGCTGTAAGGCCGTTGATTGTCTGCCGTGCGCCATTTACATCGACCAAAAATGGAGTTACCACGTCTGTGTCTCCATCATTCCGAACCGTCACACGGATACCGTATGGAAGGGTTGTTTGCAAACATGTTGGATTGCCATCTATGCTGATATCCATGGCCACGATCTTTAGATCAGCCGATCCACTGCCACTAGGAGGAGTACCCGTCACCGTGCCAGTGGCAGTCACGCCGAGATGGCGTCGTGGTTGCCGGTGGCGGAATCATCGTTGCGGTGGCTCCTGGGGTGCTTGTGGGTGGCCCAGCCGTCGGCTGGACACCAAGCGGGCCAAGAGCAGTTCGACGTCATCCAGGAACATCCACGTGCGTGCGCCATTGCCGTCATCAAAGGCATTGAAGTAGACGTAGAAACTCTTGCCCCGCAGGTACGAAACATCGGCACCGCCAGCTCGTTGACCCAGCCTCCACTTTCTGTAAGTTGGCGGTCGACGATCTGAATTGGCCGTAGATGGTAGTTGGTGAGCAAGATGGCATCTTGCCGGTCAAACGTTGGGCTAGGTGCGCTGCCCGCGGCTTCTTGGGTATGGTAGAGAGCCGTCCATCGGAGCGTCAGCGTATCGGTCGCTGCAGGCACGGTCACAAGCTGCCGCACAGACGAAAATGTCTTGACATCTGCTGCGCCGCCTGGTGGGTTGCCTAACCGCACAGATCGATTGCCGCTCACTTTGGGCTCTGTTACGTAACCGGGCGGCACGGGATCTTCGCCAAAGATCCAACCGTCGTTTGTCTCGAAGTTCCCATTTTGCAGCAGATTCACGCAGCCGATGGGAGATGTTGGATATGGTGTTGCCGCTGGTGAACCTGTCGCACCCGGAGTCGGCGTCACTGGAGTAATGGGTGTTAAATTGAACTCTGGGGTTGTAAATGTCACCGTTGCGGTGGCGTCGATCTCTGTTGCACTTGCTGACGGAGCCACGGGCGCTGTCGGACCAATGACGGGGGGCTAACGACGGTGGCGCTCTGCCCACACGAAACCATGGAAACATCATCGATGTACATGGCAATTGTGCCATCGGCACCATCGTTCTGCACGCCAAATTCTAGGCTAATCTGCCTGCCGATCAGCTCCGTCAGATCGTCTGTCTTGAGTAGCCACTCCTTCTCATCGCTCTGCTCCGCAAAGACTTCCCGCAGAACCAGTCCTGTCTCTGCTTCGTAGATAGTCAAAAATTGCAGATCCGCCGGGTTAACAGTCCCCGAAATCGTTGGGTATTGATAGGCTCTGAGGACGATGGAGCTAGCGTCTGCCGGGAGATTGACCACCTGAGAAACTTGGCTTTGGCCGGACACATTCTCTTGCTCGACAATCCCCATGCGCATGGCGTAGTTGCCGCTCCGTGCAAG
>CAWBQK010000009.1:0-298492 GCA_963791045.1 Candidatus Latescibacterota bacterium | reverse complement strand
ATTTTCGCCGCAAGATCCGGCGCGTCCGTCGTCGTTCTGGAAACGCGCCCGCGTCCTGGAGCCAAGATACGCGTGAGCGGCGGCGGCCGCTGCAACTTCCTGCCATCGAAGGTCGAACTCGGTGACTTTCACACCGCCGGCTCGGTCAACACCCTGCGCAATATCCTCTTCTCATGGCCGCTCGATGACGTGCGCGCATTCTTCGAAAAGGACCTTGGTATTCCGCTCAAGGTAGAATCATCCGGCAAGGTGTTTCCCCGAAGCGACAGATCCAAAGATGTTGTAGAAGCGCTTCTCGATGCTCTGAGGAAAAGCGGCGCCGAGCTGCGAACGTCATCACGTGTCACTGACATCGGTCGTCGTGATGACGGGCGATTCGAAGTCGCCGTGTCGGAAGGCGAGAGGTTCGAATGCGAACAACTTGTACTTGCGACCGGGGGGCTCGCGCTTCCAAAAAGCGGAAGCGACGGCGCCGGGCTCAATATGGCAGAGGGCCTTGGTCATCGTGTGTTGTCCCCGTATCCCGCGCTCGTTCCGCTTCTCTCCGGCGATCACCGCTGGCGGGCGTTGAGCGGTCTCTCGGTGCGCGTGAGTATTGTTGTCGAACGGGAAGGCCGTCGTGTGGAAGAGCGCGAGGGCGACTTTCTTTTCACACATCGCGGATTCAGCGGCCCGGTCGTTCTGAATGTCAGCCGGTGTGCGACCGAGGGCGACAGTGACGTTGCCCTGAAGGTCAAATGGGGAGGAAGCAGTGTTGAAGACTGGGAGAGAGTATTGCGCGAAGGCGGCAAGGCGACAGTCGGATCCGCGCTTCGACGCCATCTTCCGGAACGGCTTGCGGCAATGCTCGCGGCGCGAGCGAACGTCGCGCCATCGATACGTTTGAGCGAACTCAAACGCGAGGCGCGTCGATGGCTGGTCGACAATCTCGAACGGTATGAACTCCCGGTCACGGGCAGCGAAGGATACGCCACAGCCGAAGTCACAGGGGGGGGAATCCCACTCGATGAAATCAAACCCGCGACGCTTGAAAGCCGCTTCGTGCCGGGGCTCTATTTCTGTGGTGAAATCCTCGATGTTGCCGGCCGGCTCGGTGGATACAATTTTTTGTGGGCGTGGGTGACGGGGCGCAAAGCGGGTCGGTCCCTCGTGGGCCGCCGCCGGGCGGATTGACACCGTATCGAAATATCTTTCGAAAGCGTTCCTGTACGACTATCCTTAGTTGGCAGCACACATGAATCTGCCGGAAGCCAGGTCTCGGGAATCATGCTCGGTGCGCTTCCACGGTATCCGGTCATATTGAGGAGAACACGATGGTCGATCGAATCTGGGAACTGGCTAAGGGCGAAGGACCGCTCGTGGCCGCCGCGATTCACGACGGCCACGCCGTCCGCGATGAGGTTGCAGCCTTGTTTGCCATAACCGAAGGCGATCGTCTTCGCGAGGAAGATCCGTTTACGTCCACGTGGACGGCTGTGGCTCCGACACGAATTGTGGGCACCGGCTCTCGTTTCGAGGTGGACCTGAACCGGCCCCGGGACACAGCAGTGTATGTCGAACCTTCCGACGCATGGGGGCTCGAGGTCTGGCGGCAAAGGCCTGACGATGATCTGATCAAACGATCGCGCGCCGAGTACGACGCTTTTTATAACACCGTTGGAGATGTGCTCCGCGATATCGCGGAGCGTCACGGCCGATTTGTTGTTTTTGACCTGCACAGTTACAACCACCGGCGAAACGGGCCGGACGCAGCGCCGGCGGATTCCGAGACAAATCCCCAGGTCAATATTGGTACGGGAACAATGGATCGCACGCTTTGGGCGCCGGTTGTTGACCGTTTCATTCGCGATCTCCGATCATTCGATTTTCCGGGAGGATCACTCGATGTCCGCGAGAACGTGAAGTTCAAGGGCGGGCAGTTTTCACGGTGGATACACGAAACGTTTCCGCTATCAGGTTGTTCGCTGGCAATCGAGTTTAAGAAATTCTTTATGGATGAATGGACCGGCGCGCCCGACACGGAAATGGTTCGAGTGATAGGCGAGGCACTGGAAACTACCGTCCCGGGAGTTTTGGAGGAACTGATGTGCCTGTAAAAACTACCGCCGGCAAAAGGCCAACCGAGATTACCGACCGAAATATCCAGGACATTTGCGAGCGCCTGACCGCAAACAAACCCGTGAGACGGCGTTTGCCGGTGTGGGGACGTGTGCACGTCGATCGGGCTCTGCCTTTCTTGTGTGTTTATCGCAAGCCAAGGGTTTCGAATGATGAAGGAACCGACCGATTGGTGACCACCGAAGCGGCGTACGTAAGGGCAACGGGACTCGCAAAGCACCAAAAGGGTATTTCGAAGCTGGTTGGCAGTATTGCCAAGACAATTGGCGAGCAATTCGGCACGTTTCTCGTTCTTGAAATCTGGGCCGCACACACGGAACCGGCGGTGTTGGCGGTTACGGATTCGGAGGCCGCGGCGGAAACGTCACAAACGGCGGCCTCTTCCGGTACTAATATAGTTCCGGGATTTCGAATTTTTCTGCCGCCGGACAAGAAATTCGATACTCTGGCGGATTCCCTCGAGTCCGCGCTCCAAAGGGTCAGGTTGATGAGGCGGCGCGCGGAAGTGACAGTTGTGCGAAGCCGGCGACCGCACCCGCCGCGGATGTCTCCCATCATCGGTGCGGGCTCCGAGAACGAGGGACATTGCATAGTCGCCGGCATCGAGGTTCGCCCCGTCTATCGTGATCCAGCGGGTGAGCAGTTGTATCCCCTGCGCATGCGGCCGTTCCGACGACAGTTGCAGTCTGGCGCTCAAGCGTTCCTTATTCGAATTTTCACGGAAGTACACCACCCATCGGCCAAGGCATTACCACATGCTCGGCAGACGCGCCGTGGCCAAGGCTGTCTGGGAAGTGGATAGCCGCTTTGGCGACGTGTCGGACAAGTTTGATCTCATCCTGCAGACCACGCCGATCAATGCACTGCCGGCCTGGAATCAATTCAGGAGGAATCACTTCGAAAAGCCACCGGTATTCAAGTATCGGCCGGTCCCGGTTGATCCTTCGATGCTCAAACGGTCCCTTTTCAGCGCGCCGCTCGAACGCGTGGAGGACCCAGCCATTGCTTTCCTGCTCCGTCAGAAACAGCATGAACTCGATCGGCAGATAACGATGCTTCTTGATTTGAACACGAATCGGTTTGTCCACGGTAGTATCCAGTTGTACGGGGGAGTTGGGGACAGTCTGATGGAAACTGCGGTCGAAGTTCTCGAACGGCTTCCGTCGCGAGCACGCGAAGTCGCGGGAGGTGGGGTTCTGGATGCTCATGCATTTGCACGCCGCGCCGCGGACGAGATCGCCTGGTACCGCAAGCAGTGGAAGGATGTGAAAGCAACAGTTACGGTCAGGGATGATCTCAACAGTGGATTGATCGTGTCCCGCGGA
Source organism: Candidatus Latescibacterota bacterium (assembly GCA_963791045.1). GTDB lineage: Bacteria > Krumholzibacteriota > Krumholzibacteriia > WVZY01 > WVZY01 > CAWBQK01. Next base: position 295,049 of record CAWBQK010000009.1, on the reverse strand, counting down.
TCATTGCTCGTCGGGAGCCAGGCCCGAATCCCGACCTCGAGGGTGGAGGCGCTCCTGCAGCACGAGGTCGGAACGCACATACTGACATATTATAATGGAAAGGCCCAACCTCTCAAACTACTGTACTCCGGGCTGGCCGGATACGAGGCGCTTCAGGAAGGCCTCGCCGTTTTGGCCGAGTACCTTGTTGGCGGGCTGAGCCGGCCTCGATTGCGCCTCCTCTCCGCGAGAGTCCTTGCCGTCCGAATGATGATCGAAGGCGCCACATTTATCGATTGTTATCGAAAGCTCAACAGTGATTTCGGATTGGCGCAATACAGTGCCTTCACCGTGACCATGCGTGTGTTTCGTGGTGGTGGATTCACAAAAGATGCTATATATTTGAGCGGACTCGACCAGTTGCTGGATTATCTGAATGATGGGGGTGAATTCCATCCGCTTTTTGTTGGCAAGATGGCGGACGAGCACGTTCCAATTATCAAAGAACTCTTATGGCGTCGTGTTCTTCGCGATGCGCCTCTCAAGCCTCGCTATATGGAAATGCCCAAAACGAGCGCGCGGCTGGATCGCGTGCGGCGATATGAATCTGTTTCGAAACTTGTCATGGAGGAATACCGTTGAAAATAGGACTTGTTGTTAATGACATAATGACCGAAGAAGCCGGATTCACGACGACCCGCCTCGGCGTGGCCGGCGTCAACCTCGATCACGAAGTTTGGGTGATGGGCGTTGGGGAACTCGCTTATGACCCAAGCGATCACATAAGTGCGCGTGCGAGGCGTGTGCCGAAAACACGATACAAAACCACCGCGGGATACCTGAAGGATTTGCAGGGAAAGAGTGCGATCGTCGAGCGGATTTGTGTCGATGATCTCGACGTGCTTATGTTGCGGAACGATCCCTCCCCCGATGCGGTGTCTCGTCCGTGGGCGGCGACGGCAGGACTCCTATTTGGCAGAATGGCGGCCCGTCACGGCGTCATTGTCTTGAACGATCCGAACGGCCTTGCCAAAGCGATGTCGAAAATGTATTTCCAGGCGTTTCCGGAAGAGGTTCGGCCGCGCACGCTCATTACGCGCGACCGGGATGAGATAAAAGCGTTCGCAAAAGAGGAAGGCGGGACGATCGTTCTCAAGCCTTTGCAGGGATCGGGTGGGCAGAGTGTATTCCTGGTGCGTCCCGACGACGTTCCAAACCTCAATCAGATGATCGATGCCGTCAGCCGTGACGGTTATGTTATCGCCCAGGAGTATCTGCCGGCTGCGGCGGAGGGGGACATGCGGCTGTTTTTGATGAACGGTCAGCCGCTCCGTCACAAGGGCAAGTATGCCGCATTCCGGCGCGTCCGATCGGGCGGCGACATGCGATCGAATATTCACGCCGGCGGCCGTTTGCAGGCCGCTGAAGTAGGGGAACAGGCCCTTCGAATCGCTGAGATCGTTCGTCCAAAACTGGTTGTTGACGGAATGTTTCTCGTGGGTCTCGACATCGTCGGGGACAAGTTGATGGAGATCAATGTGTTCAGTCCCGGCGGTTTGGGGAGCGCCCAGAAATTCACCGGGGTCAATTTCAGCCGCGAGGTCATTCACGCGCTTGAACGCAAGGTCCAGTACATGGAGTTCTATCAGCGCAATTTCGACAATGTCGAGATGGCGACGCTGTGAGAAAAAAGTGGCGTTGCGATAAAGACGACGGTCGGGGCCGCGATGCGCGTTACTGGATGAGACTTACTTCATCACGAAGCATTCCGCCTTCTGTGCCTCGGTGTCGTGCTCGTGCACCGATTTGACGATTGTGCGCGCATATGATACCCCGTCCGGATTCCGGCCGGGAGAGATCGACAGGGTCGCCTTGCGGTCCTTCGGTTCCGAGTATGGTAACCACGGGGCGATGCAAGAGCAGCATGTTTTATCGTTTTGACGGACGACGACGGCTCTTTCCCCGGTATCCAGTTCGACGACCGCGCCCGTGGGATACACGCCCATCGCTTTGACGAATACTTTCGTAATTAACGGATCGAACAGTTCGCCGCCTTTGTGGAGAATGAAATTCAACACTCTGTCCTGGGTCAACGTATTCTTCCTGTAAACCCTCGGTGTTGACATCGCGTCAAAAACGTCCGCTATCGCCACGATCTGCGTATACGGATGAAACACCCACCCGCCGGGCTTTTTGGGATACCCCTGCCCGCCGTATCCGAGGTGGTGCTGCAGCGCGACAAAGATCGGGTCGATTACCGCCCGCAGAGACCTCACGCGGGATAACTCGATAACACCGAGCATAGAGTGGCGCTCCATGAGCATCCACTCGTCGTCCGTCAATGTCGCGGGTTTGTTCAGAATAGACTGAGGAACGTGGGTTTTGCCGATGTCGTGGAAAAGGGCCGCGACGCCTAGCTGCGCGGTTTCGTTTTTAGGGAGTCCCATCCTGTCGGCGATCAACATCGACAGGACACTGACGTTAACCGAATGGGAAAAAGTGTACTCGTCATAGTCCTTAATACTCGCTAGACCGACGAGAACCGTTTCGTCCGCTTGAATGATGTCGGCTATTTGCTGGGTGATGCGGTGTGCCTTTGGCATTTGAATCGGTCGCCGTTGTTCGATCGATCTCATTACTTCGCTCATAAAGAGGATTGCCCTGGACATTGCCCTGTTGCTTTCCTCCCTGATCTCCTGTCTTTCAACCTTCGCCGCCCTGAGATACTTTACGCGTTCGATCCACTCGGTGAGTCGAATGTGCTTTATCCTCGCCGCTTCAAGCCCCCGCTCGAGCGCGCCAAAAGCGTCCTCTTCGTTCGGATCACTCGTAAACAGCGTAAAGAACTTCGCCAGTATCCTCTTCGCTAACTTCAAGCGCAAAATCGATTTCCTCGATTCTTCTTTTCTTCATCTCATCTATGAGATACAAGACCGGTCCCATGCTCTGGGACTCAACGATGATTCGTACGTCGTTGATCAGGAGCAAGTCCGTGGATACCGCCACGGTTACGCGTCCCTCGATATTGGCGAGTTCTTCAAGGCAAAGGCGCAGCCTGGAGATTACTTTTTTGGTGGCGCGATTCGTGGCATCGTAGATTTGAATTGTTTTGGCGACGCTGAAAAGACATTGGATAAGGGTCGGCCCCAGCCGCTCATTGTGATCGATCGAAAGGGGCATGTCGATGCCGTCATGATCGTCCGGTGAATCAATAGTGTCCGCCATCGCGAGGTAAGGATTTTTCAGGGCATCATTCATGATTCGACTTCCTGCAATACAGGCTCGTCTTCTGGTTTGCCGATGCGTTTCAGTACGTACGACGCTTTCGTCCTGACGTGACTGTCACGATCGTCGGCCAACTTCCGCAAAAGCTCGACCGACGTCCTGCCCGGGATATGCCTCAAGGCAGTAATGACGAGCAATTTATCCTGCTTGCCGCGGCTCTTTCCCAAAGGAATCCAGCCTTTTTTCTTGATCATTTGTTTTAGCGAGGGAAGCGCCTTCTCGCCCGCCAGAATTCCAAGCGTCCGGAACATGCGTTCGAGCTCATCGACACTTCTGGCGGGATTGATATCGCCAAAACACAAAGAAATCATCTTTTTGACGACAGCCGGGTGCGATACCTTCTCCACACCGGCATACGCTTTGACGCGGACGTCGCTGTCCGGGTCTTCCATGAGCCGGCACAGCAATGCCGCGGCTTCATCGGATTTAGCTTTTATGAGAAGTTCGATTGCCAGATGGCGAATCTGCGGGTCGGGTGAAGATGCAATTTTATTGACCGCCGGCGGAACCTCTGCGGGAAACGCGCGCTGGAGAAGATAGACGGCATCTCTGGCGTCATGGTGATTTTCAAGGTCGAAATCTTCCACCACGGGCATAATGTCGGGGCCGGTGATGGCGAGCAACGCGTCGCACGCATCCTTGTGAACCAGCGGATCTCTCGAGTTTTTCAATAGTTCCCGAATGCCGGGCACGGCGACTTTTCCGATCAGATGAAAGAATCGCAACGCCTCACGCGCGCCATCGCGTGATGTGCTGGTGTTCTTGCCCAGCAATAAAAGAAAGGCGTTGTTCGTCAGTTCCCGATAAATTCGCTCGGGGAGGATCTGAAATTCCTGGACGGTTGCAGGACTCTGTTCAATTTTCTCTTTGACTTCGAGCAGGGTAATGAGCGCGGGAATCTTCGCCTCGGCAATGATGTAGCGTACCACCCGATCGATCACGTCCAGGATGTCGCGGGTTTTGGCCGGAGTGCTGCGGACCTGTGTGAAATCGACCATCGTGTCGAGAAGCCAGAGAAGTTTATCCTGGTCGTTCGAGGAGAAGAATTCCTCTCTCCACGATTCCAGCTCCTCGGAACTCGTTTTGAACATCGAATCCAGGGTGCTTTGAAGGAACTCCTCTTTTTGCAAAGTCGAAGCGCCGGGCCGGCCGTTCTCGACGACGCCGGCAAGGTATGAGCCGAGTGAATTGAACGGATTATTGGCGCGGGCGGCGGCACCGTTGGCCTCATCGCCCGTCGAGTCGGTATTGCGGTGGTCGTTAACGCGAAGCGGCTGCTCCTGGGAGTCACTGCCGGTTTTTCCGCCTTCCCCCGACGCGCCGTCCGTACACTCGTCGAATACACGGTAGTGTATGTCCTTGAACTCCGCCTGCCAAAGTCTGCTGACGATGTCGAGATGTGCCGACGGGTTGTATATCTCGTTCTTGATCAAGTCAACGAAGTGGTCGAGTTCGGTCTGTTTTACGGCCGAATATATAGTGATCTCGCCGACCCCGTCTTTGAAGAGAAGAAAAGCGATGCTCGTGTTCTTTTCGGTGTTGTTATATACGACTTCGTCGTTCCACCGAATTTGATACTGCTCGATCGTTAGAACGAGTTCTTTCTCGTGTTTAAAAATCGTCTTAAACGAATCGTAAAAGACCCCGGCGAATTTTCCAACGTGTGGGTTGTTGCTCGCGTAGATGGTTTTGGCGTGAATGTATTTGGATAACGACGCGAAGATCGCGCGAACCTTATCAAGATGTGCAAGGTTCTTGTTTGCGCTTTCCGTAGCGTGAATGTTATTTCCGACCGTATGAGTTTTCGCTGCACTCATGAACCGGGCAGATCCGCATATATCATGCCAGACAACTATCGTGAACCGCGCAATTGACGGTGTGATAACTTGTTGGTTTACTGTCTGTTAATGTGGTGATTCTTGGGTCGCCACCGCCGGAGCATATTTGAGTGATTGGGTGTGTCGCGATTTGTTTGGTCTTCCTAAGTAGATTGCAATATATCAACGCCGCGGTGGGCACGCGAATATTCTTGTGAAAGACGTCACAAGCCCCTCGCCCGTAGGACGAGACGGCGTCGATCATCCCAAAAACTCGCCGGGGACGTCCAGTATGCGGCCGATTTCGACGGCTCTCGTCCTGACATCGAAACCTTTCGTACACTCGACCACACAGTCGCCGCAATCCGTGCATGCGATATCCGATGCCGACCAATGAGTCAGGGTCTCTTTCGCCTTTGCCGGCTTGCGATGACCGTACGCATACATGTGACTACGCATGAGGGTGGGGATATCCACTTTCGACGGGCATTGGGCGATACACCGGCCGCACTGGTCGCAGTAGTGCCCCGAAAAACCCAACCGGTCGCCCATTGTTAGATCGCGCTCTTCTTCGGGAGTCAGCGAAAGATCCTGCATGACCGACAGGTCTTCTTCCATCTCTTTGAAATTCATGAACGCGGGAATGGTCGTGTGGACGTTTTTATCCTCGAGAACCCATTTGAGCGCGGCTTTCATATTGATCATTTGTTCATGGCGGCTGTCCCAGTAGACACCTGCCTGCGTTTTCATTGCCACCACGCCGAGTCCCTTGCCCGCCGCGTATTCGATTGCGGACCGGACATCGGCGCGATGCGATTGTCTGAAGTTGTATGCGGTGAGAATTACATCCCAAAAACCACTATCGGCGGCGGCTCGAATTACTTCGGGTTCGTTTGCGTGTGTCGCGATGCCGGTGAACCGAGTCTTGCCGTCGCGTTTGAGTGTGTCGAGCGCCTCGATATACGGCTGATGCATTGCGGCGGCGCGAGTCGAGACCGAACAGAGGTAGTAAATGTCGACATACTCGAGCCCGAGACGGTCGAGACTGCCCTCCATAGATTTCGCGATGAGGCCGGGGTCGACCGCGGTACCGACATCGTTCGAATTCCCGCTTGCCCTGTCGACCTCGTAGGGAAGGTCGGGGCTCGTCGCGACAACGAAGGAGTCCCTCGGGCGTCCGCGAAAGACTTTGCCAAGCATCTTCTCGTGACGGTTTTCGGAGTAACCACTTGATGTGTGAATATAGACGATGCCTTCGTCGAGTGCCGTCCGTACCAGGTCTATCGCATAGGCGGATCCCATGCTTATGATTGGCAGCTCTAGTCCTGTCCGCCCGAGTGTGCGTCGAATGATTGCCCTGTCACCCTTTGTTTCATCATGCGATGACGAAGAGCACGCGCCGGAGCCGGCGAGGGCTGCTCCGGCAAGGGCGGCCGTTCCCATCTGTAAGAATTCCCTTCGAGTCTTCGAGGATTTATCGCTCACGACGTCAACCTCCTTCGGGAATTAGCTGTCTGATGCGGCGTTATTGTTTTTTGATGGCGCTCGTTTCGGCCGGATCGATGGTGTATGTGTAGGCGCCCTGCACGGGCTTCGAGGCGTTGAGGTGTCGCTGGAGATACTGCCCGCAGTTGCTTCCGATAAAGTTTTCTTCGGAATCGCCAATGCTCACGATGACCTGATAGCCCGCTGTGCGCAGATCGTTGACTATCGGATAATCGTCGTCGGCGCGAAGCGGATCGATGTAAGACGTGAGGCTATGCTCCGCCGCGCGGTAAGTCACATTTAACGGTGTGATCTTTATTAGAAAGTAGTCGGGGTCAAAATGATCGAGAAGAACTGCCGGGTCGATCGGCGCGTCCTGCATGAGCGCAAAGTTCAAAGTGATTTTGCGGTCGCCTTCTTTGTAGAAACGCCGCCCGTACTCCGCCATCCGCGCGAAGCTCCATTTTTTTGTGGGAATGATTTCATCCCTGCGCTTCTCGTCGGTGGTGTGGATCGAGAACTGGAATTGGAAGCGTCCGCCGGGGAATCGATCGTGCTTGATTTGTTCGAGTCTTTCAAAGAAAGCGTCGACGCCCATCGGAGCCACCGTCGACAGCGACGGTAAGAACCCCGGAACCCCGTAGTGATCGGGGAGTTCTTCGATGACATCGAGAACGGCGGGGTTGAATGCGGGATCGCCCATCCGCGCAAATTGGATCTTGAACTGCTTGCTGGGGATGTCACCCGAGGGGAACCGCTTGCGAACAAGGAAATCGATCTGGGCAAACAAATCCTCTTTTGACACACGACCGTGATAGAACCCGCCGGCATCGCACATCGAGCAACCGACGGGACAACCGTACAATGTGGAGACGAGGAGAATCCACTTGTCTTCGCGGGGCGCCGGCGGTTGGACGGCCTCGACGCACTCGACCCATTTGCCGTCTCCGAACTCCGCGATGTAGACGACGGCAATGTCGTCTCTGCCCGATGATGCCACGATGTTCAACGTGAAGCTTCCTCTCGCCCGTGATGGATTGTCATTGCCGTCAGGATTCCGTCCCCGACGGCGATCGCCGTTTGCCTGAGCCGTCCATGCCGGATGTCGCCGGCAAAGTAGAGTAATGCTTTCTCCCCCAACTGCGCAATCCTGTCGTGAACATTTTTTGACACAAAGTCAAGGTTGGGGGCCCTGCCGATGGCCCCGATAAGGTAATCGGCGTCGATGTTGGTCCGGGCCGCGGGACCAACGCATTCAAGCCGAAGTCCGTTCGAGTCATTCCACGCGATGGCTGTAATCGAAATACCTTCAATATACTCGATTCCGGGGGTGGCGCTGACCCGGTCCCGGAGAAGCGGAAGGCACTTGAGCTCACTACCGCGGTTCAGAATGACAACGGAGTTCCGACGGGCAAGGTTGAGCGCGTAGTCAAATGCGGCATCGCCCGCGCCGACTATCGCGATTGTTTTGCCGGACTCACCGAGGAGAGGGTAGACCTCGTACAACACCTTGTCCCGGGCCTCTTCGGGAATATCGAGCCCGGTGAATGTCCTGGGCCGGGTTCCAGACGCAATAACAACCACCCGCGAACGGTACTTTTCATCCCGGCCGCCGATGACAAACACGCCATCATTGAAGTCGAGCGTCCGAACCTCGTCATGGGTTACAACGACACCCGCGCGGGCGGCCTGCTCTGTGAAGAGGCGAACCAGAGCCGGGCCGGTGATTCCATCGGGAAACCCCGGATAGTTTTCGACCCGGTTTGCGTTTCGAAGCACTCCGCCGATCGAGTCCCGTTCAAGAACGAGCGCATCGATCCCGTGGCGTTTGAGTTGGAGCGCGGCGGAAAGTCCCGCCGGCCCCGCCCCTATTATTGCGACTTTCTCAGTTGTCATTATCGTTGGTTAACTTCAAAACCAGTTCCTCGACCAGCATGGGAACCGCCGCGCCATGCGCCAGATTGAGAAGTGTCCCCATGTGGAATTCCTCATTATAGGTAGCCGTTCCGTCGATAGTAAAAAAGACGTTGAACCCCCGCACGAAAGCCGACCGCGCTGTTGTCTCGCAACAGAGATGGGTCATTACGCCGCAAATTACCACCTGGTCGCTGGTGCTTTCGTTTAGTTCTTTTTCAAGCCCGGTGTCGTAGAACGCGTCATATTGGGTTTTGTTTATCAACTTGCCATGTGACAGATCCAGGTCGGCGGTAATGGCGCTTCTCGGATCCTCGTCTCGAATCAACTCGCCCCACCATGTCGCCATCGTGCCCGCATCCGCGCCGGTGTTTACGTGCCGTGTGAAAATCACAGGGCGGCCGCGGCCGGAAAAGGCGTCAATGAGATTGCGAATGCCGGGAATGATCGCGGGGGCGCTGGGCACAAAAGCGTGCGATGTTGGCTCGAGGAAATAGTCCTGCATATCGAGCACAAGGAGCGCCGACCGCGTGGCGTCAAACCCGCCCCCACGGTCTTTTCGCAACGGGCTCACTCGTCCTAGCATTTTACTGGATTTCTCTTGAATCGAACTGTCCAAAAAGTACGCGTCTTTCATAGGAACCCGGCCGGTATATGATGTTGGAGCACAGACAAAAATGGTAAGACGACTGCTGGGTGGCCTGAGACTATATCAAAAAAAGCCCGGTGACAAGGTGGCAAAGATGGCGCGCCGAAGAGCGATTCTTTGACGAGCCTTATTTTTTGTTGCCACGCAACTCATTATAATTATATGGGTTATGGGGCCACCCCATTTTTTCGTAACGATTTTCGCACGGAACCGTATAGAATAGAAGCCTTCTTAGGTGTTTAATCCCTCAACATTTTGTCTGTACCGAAAGGGAGGAAGTTAGATGAGGAGATTTCTGTTGTTGCTGGTCGCGGTGATGCTCGTTAGCGGCATTGCCGGGGCGGCCGAGAAACTCGATTATCTCGATAAGCTGCCGCCGCTTATTGATCGCGATGTGTTCTTTGGCGATCCGGAAATCGCCGCCGGGCGAATTTCACCGGACGGAAAACACATTTCGTTCCTGAAAACATATAAAGGCCATCTCAATATCTGGGTCAAAGGTGTCGATGAAGCGTTCGAAATGGCCCGGCCGATGAGTGCGGATACGACGCGCCCCGTCTTTCGTTATTTCTGGACGCGCGACGGCAAATACCTGATGTACATTCAGGACAAAGGCGGGAACGAAAACTTCCACGCCTATGTCATCGATCCCACCGAAAAACCAGAAGAGGGCATGGACGTTCCAGCAGCGCGCGACCTGACGCCGGTAGATGGCATCAGGGTGACGTTCTACTCGTTCCCGAAAAGCGAACCGGACATTCTTTATCTTGGTCTCAACGACCGGGACGAACGCTACCACGATGTCTACCGTGTAACGATCTCGACCGGCGAACGCGAACTCGTATGGGAGAACACCGAAGCGATGAGTGGCTTTGAGTTCGACCGTGAGGGTAAGCTGCGGATGGCCACGCGCGAGACCGAAGACGGCGGGACAGAGTTCTTCCGCGTCGAGGGCAAAGACCTTGTGTCCGTGTACACGGTTACCAACGAAGAACAGGCCTACATCGTCCGATATCACGAGGACGGCAAACGCGCTTATATGGTGACCAACAAAGGCGCCGAGAACGACTTGTCTCAGCTTGTTTTCTTCGACCCCAAAACGGGGAAAACCGAACTCATTGAAACGGACCCTGAAAAAGAAGTCGATTTTGGAGGCGCATTGTTCTCCAGGGCGACCGATGAACTCATCGCAACGACTTATGAGGGCTCGAGAGTCCGAATCTATTGGAAAAACAAAGAATTTGAAAAAGCCTACAAAAAGCTCAAGAAAGATCTTAAAAAAGAAGTTGGAGACGGCGATATCTATATCACGTCGTCGACCAATGATGACCGCTACCACACTATCGCGGTGACGAGCGACACCAACCCCGGCGTCGCATATCTGTTCGATATGAAGGACGGGAAGACCGAATTCCTGTACAAACCGCGACCGAAACTCCCGAGTGAGCACCTGGCGAATATGAAGCCCGTGAAGTTCACCTCGCGCGACGGTTTGACCATTCACGGTTATTTGACGACGCCGAAGGGAATCAAGGCCAAGAACATTCCTGTGATCATCAATCCGCACGGCGGGCCGTGGGCGCGCGACAGCTGGGGATACAACCCCGAGGCGCAGTTCTTCGCAAATCGCGGTTATGGTGTTTTCCAGATCAACTTCCGCTCGTCGACCGGTTACGGCAAGGCATTCTTCAATGCCGGGAAAAAGAAGTGGGGCGAAGAGATGCAGAACGACATCACCGACGGTGTCAAGTATCTCATCGATGAAGGCATCGCCGATCCGAACAAGGTCGCGATTTACGGGGGCTCGTACGGTGGGTATGCCACGCTCGCCGGTCTTGCGTATACGCCGGATCTCTATGCCTGCGGAGTCGACTACGTTGGTGTGTGCAACCTGATCACCTTGCTTCAGTCGATTCCGCCTTACTGGGAAACGGCGAGAAAGTTTTTTAACGAGCATGTCGGTGATCCCGAAAACCCGGAAGATGTCGAACGGATGAAACGGCAGTCCCCGCTGTTTTCGGCGGACAAGATCACCGCGCCGATTCTTATCGTCCAGGGTGCCAATGATCCGCGCTGCAAGATGCCCGAATCACAGCAGATCGTGATCGCGTTGCGCGACCTCGATCGTGATGTCGAGTACCTGGTGGCGGCCGATGAGGGTCACGGGTTCGCCGGTGTCGACAACCGGACCGCCTTCCAGGTGGCGATGGAGAAATTCTGGTCCAAGCACCTCGGCGGACGTTTCCAGGAGGAAGTCACACCGAGTGTTCAGGAAGCGCTCGACGCGATGTGGGTGCCGGTCGAAACCGTCGTCATCGAAGAGCCCAAGGGTGATATCGAGGCGGCGAAGACCGCTCCGCTGCCGGTTGTCGACACGAGCAACTTGAAGCCCATGAACCTCGAGTACGCGAGCACCGCGGCTGTGAGGGGCAGGAAGTCGAGATGGTCGTCGCCGTTGGATGCGCGAAGGCCAAGCGTGGCGACCAGGATGTGTGGCGGATTATCTCCGAGCAGACCGGCCCGATGGGCGCGGCCATCGATACGTTCGATGTCGATTACAACTCGCTTCTCCCCGTGTACCGTGGGGTGAAACAGGGTGGCACGACCGTGGTTGTCAACTACTCGGAGACCGAGATCAGTGGTTCGATCAATATGCCCGGCAGGGAAATGCCGTTGGCGAGCGAGCTCATTGCTCCCGTGTACGGAAGCGAGACGGCGCTTGATCTCGTGCTGGCGTCGCTTCCCCTCGCGCCGGGGTATGCCACGACATTCAGGACATTCGATATCTTGACCCAGTCGACCAAGATCATGACGCTCGAGGTTGTCGGTATCGAAGAGGTAACCGTTCCAGCGGGGACCTTCGAAGCGTTCAAGGTCGAGCTCGCCAACATGGACGGCGAGCCGGGTGGCGGCACTGTATTTGTCAGCACCGCAGAGGGCCATCAAAAGGTCCGTTCTGAGATGCAGCTGCCTGCTATGATGGGCGGCGGCACCGTGACGTCCGAGCTTCAGGCTGTCAAATAGCCGAATTCGGGCAAAACAGTGTAACTTAAGCGAAGAGAGGGTGTTCACGACCCTTCTCTTCGCTTTTTTTGCCGGGTTCTCAGCCCGCAAAATCGCTTGACTCGGCACCGCCACGGGCTTTTCTTTAAGGGGTCGCATGGAAAAATGGACCGAATTCCATCTTCGGGAGCTCAATACATCAATATGGCCACTCGAACGATATTATTAATTGTCATCATTGCACTTATCCCTGTGGGTGCAGCCGCCGACGAATTCACCGGGGAACCGGCCAACAATGTCTCCTGGCTGGGCGCCGGCGCTCTGGCTGTGAACAGTGGTGTCGCCTTCGCCAACACATGGTCTCTGGCCGCCGGCACCACAAACAGACGAAGCGGGATGTTTGGCGTTGTTCTCGGGTCGACGACGATGGCGATTTCGGCTGTTGCGCTGATGGTTGCGGACACGGACCAGACCCACGATTTCTCGATCATGCTCGGTTTTTCCGGGCTCGCATCGGCGGCGACCGGGCTCATGTCGATTCGCTTCTCCAGCCCCGCCGGGCAGGATCTCACTGTCGCCCCGCTGGTCAACCCCTTCGGTTCCGACGACTCGGCCAAAGCGGGTCTCCAGGTCAGAATGAAGTTCTGATCTCCGCGCGCGAATTTGATTTCATTAGAAGATTGCCCGCCCCGCAGAGCCCCCATATCCCTTATCAACCGTGTTAGTTAAACACTATTTGTGGTATAATTGCCCCGTCCGTATGCGGATTCTGGGAGGACAGGGTTACTGCTATGAATTCTTGACAGGGGGGCATCAAAATGAGGAAGCAGCTGGTTCTTTGGATCCTGGCCGCCGTACTCGTGCTTGCGGTTTGCGCGTCGGCGGCGGAGAAGATCTACTTTGGCGATGTTGGACACAACAAGATCAGACGCTGCACGTTGACGGGTTCGAGTATCGAGGAACTCGTGACCACGGGGCTTGATGCTGTTGGGAGCGTCGCGATCGACCGGGCGGGGGGCTATATGTACTGGGCCGATTGGGGAACGTCGGACATCAAGCGGGCCAGGCTCGACGGGACCGACGTCTTCACGTTGGCCAATGGGTTGGGTGGGCCGTACGGTGTCGCGCTCGACGTCCCCGGCAACAAACTTTACTGGACCGAATTTGCGACGAACAAGATCCGGCGGTGCACGTTGACGGGCTTCTCCCTTGAGGATCTTGTGACCACGGGACTCAACCATCCAAACGGAATCGCCCTCGATCTTGCCGGCGGCAAGATGTACTGGACGATGGGGGCTCTAACGGGAACGATCCAACGGGCCGATCTGGACGGATCGAATGTTGAAACTCTCGTGACAGCGGGTTTGTCCGCGCCGATGGAGATCGCGCTCGACCTCGCCGGCGGTAAAATGTACTGGACCGACCTCGGTACGCACAAAGTCCAGCGCGCCAATCTCGATGGGACGAGTGTACAGGATCTCGTGGCCACGGGGCTTGATCTCGCCGTCGGGATCGATCTCGACGTGAGCGCCGGATACATTTATTTTTCGGATACGGGCGACTCGTACGCAAAGATCAAGCGTTGCAATCTCGACGGCACCGGCGTTGTCGATCTCATCGCCGGGGGCATCGGTCATGCTACGGTTTGTCGCTTGGACCGGAAACGCGCGAGTGCGACGAGTCCGCGCTCGACGGCCCGTGGATCATCCGGATTACCGGCGTGGAGGCTTACGACTATTCGGTGTATATGAACTTCGATGGGCAGGGAACGATCGACGAGCTGGGCTCGTTCGGCGTCCCCGATTCGGCGGGTGAGTATTCGATTGATACCAACTGTGACATCACCGGGTTTCTCTGGAGCGACGGCTATGCGCCGTTCACGGGGTATTTCGACGCAGATACCCTGGCGCAGCTCTCCTTGGGTGCTCTGGGGCCGTGGGCAACCCACAAGGTAATGGCTCCTGTGTACACCAGTGGGTGCTGGGAAGGCTCGTTCGTTCATGCGGAAATGGCGACGACGTACAACGTGACCCTTAACATAGATGACATGGGCGTCATTACGAGCAGCACGGGGCTCGCGCCACCGGTGACGGGGCGGATTCTCTTTGAGCCTCCTTATCTCGCGGGACACATCGTTACGGGTGAGGCCGCGCCGTGGAATGAAATCAATATCCGCGATGCGACACTCATCAGCGACGTGATGATGACGGGAACCTTTGGTGTCGACTGCAGCGAGTGTCCCGGCGGCACGTTTACGCTGGTTAACTGCGAAGCATCGGGAATAAAGGACGGGCCGGCGAGCAGTTCGCTCTCGCTGCACCCGAATTATCCCAACCCGTTCAATCCACAGACGACCATCGCATATACTTTGCCGGAAGCGGGGCGCGTGAACCTTCGTGTTTATGACGCGGCGGGCCGTATGATCAAGGCCCTGGTTGACGCGGACGAGACGGCGGGTCCGCACTACGGCTACATGGAACGGCCGGGATGACGGGGGCGCGGAGGTGAGCAGTGGTGTTTACTTCGTGCGTCTCGAATCGGGCGGTGGCATCCAGACGAGAAAGGTCGTGTTTTTGAAGTAATCTGTGGCTTGTTTGAAATCATGTGTAAAAAAGCCCGGCCATCGTGAGGATGAACACTCCTCGGGCCGGGCTTCTTTGCAGGTAGTCGCGCTGTCGTCGACTCGTTCCCGTTTCCGATGTTCGATTGCCTACAACAACAGGTACATCAGAAACACAATAACTGTCGGCACCAGTGCGCCGGCCAGGATTCCCCCGGGGGAAACCTCGTTGTTGAAGTACTTTTTGAGAAGCGATACGCCCGCCGGGTTGGGAGCGTTGGCGATGATGGTCAAACCGCCGCCGGCCACAGCGCCCGCCACCACCGCATACTTAAGACTGTCGGTGAGATTGGGAACGAGCGTCGCGAGAAAAGTGATCGCCGCGTTGTCGTTGAAGGCGGTCAGCACAGTCGCCCCGATCATGAGCGGGACCTCGGCAAGACTCCCCAGGATCGGCGCGATCCACCATGCCTGGACTCCACCGTGAATCACCAGTCCGGCGAGGAAGAAACCGACGAGCATCGCCGGTTTGAGATCGACGCGGTTCTGGTACGGACGCGTCACCTGGGCGAACCCGAGGAAGAACAGCATGCCAACAACAAAGAGCGGCGGATAATGGGCGTTCACAATTGTCCACGCCATAAAAAAGACGTGGATGAGTGTCACCCAGACGGGCACGGGGTCGTCGCGTTTATCCCAGTCGGGGTCGAAGAACTCCCCGCGCCTTTCGGCGGGCAACAATCCCGGAAAGAGCCGCCGCATCTCGCGCAGCTTGATCTCCTCGAATCTCTTCGCGAAGGCCTTGCTGACGAGATCCTTTTCGATCCCTTGTTCGAGAAGTTCGGGGACGAAGTGCTCTTCGAGACGCGAACGGATGTCATTCGACATTTTGTCGATCTGTGCGTTAAACGCCTCGAACACACCTTCGTCCTTGTTCGCCTGTTTGGCGAGTTCCTCAAAACGTGCATCAACGTCGCGCCGCTTGAGGTAGGTTCTCTGGATCTCATCCTTGAGATTGACCAGCGCTGACTTCTCTTCGAGTCCGGCCATCTCTCTGCGGAACACGAGGAAGTAAAGCGTGTTTGAAAGCAGAATCCCGATAATGGCTTTCCAGCCGAAATTGAGCATCATATGCCCCATACCCCAGTCCCACGGGCTGGCGACCATGAGCACCGGTGGGGCGGCGAAGTGCGTGAGGGTTCCCCCCACGGAGATGTTCACGAACAGCAGCCCCAGCGTGGCGTATTTGAACTTGTTGCTGGGCTCGAGCTCGAAAAATGTCCTGGCCAGGACCAGGGCCGTGATTGTCATCGCGGCGGGCTCGGTGATAAACGATCCGAGAATGGGGCCGATGGTTAGGGTAGTAAGCCAGCGGGCGGTGAGACTCCCCCCGAGCGCTTTCGCGATGCTATTTATCATGTTCTCGGAGAGCCTGAGAATCGGCCGCGTGGCTGCGAGTGTCATGATGACGACGACAAATGCCGGTTCGGTGAAGTTGACTGTGTGGCCGATGTAGTCCACGACGGTGTGCCAGTCATAGAATCCAACGATGGCGACGATCAGGGCGACGGCCCAGATGCCGAAAACAGCCTCAACCTCACCAAGGAAATGAAACAACTCGGCGCCATGATGTACCGAATCGCGGGGGACTTCGCCGTTGTCGATCTTTTGCCGGTGTTTGTGTTCCCACTTGTGGGAGATGGTCATAAACCTGGCGGTCAGGAATGTATGGATGATCGCGAAAACAAAAATCAGCGTGGCGACCAGATTGAAGGGCTCTTGCGTCACACGGTTTTTGAGAATGGAGCCGATGTTCCCCATGTCGTCATCATGATAGCTTTCGAGCGTGCGCGGAAACGGATCGGCGTCGCTCGGGGGAGTGGCGGCGGTGAGCTCCCCAGCCCAGACCGCCACAAGCCCGATTCCGCACAACACAATGATAGCTGTTAATAACCATCGTCTGTTCATGGGTTTTCCTCGCTGCTCGAAGTGGGATCTGGGTGGTGCGTTGATTTGATTTGTATCATCAAATTAAAGACTGCCGGGGTCGGTTTGTCAAGCCGGACAGGACATGCTCCCGTCCCGCCGTCCGATCAATACAGCATTTACAAACAGTTCCGCGAGATGTAATGATTCGAACCGGACCAGACAATTCCTCTATCCTGTGAGGTTGCCATGTTCGCCCGATCAGTTCTCAATTTCTGGATATTGCTGGCGGTTGTACTTGCTTTCTGTTTAACTGGGGACGTGTCTGCCAAAAAAGAGAATCTTCCCCGCGTCGTCATTCTGGCGACCGGCGGCACCATCGCGGGATCGGCTGAGACCGGGACGCAGCCGAATTACGATTCCGGCCAGTTGAGCGTGGACGTTCTTCTCGACGCCGTGCCCGAACTGAAAAAGATCGCCAGAGTTTCCGGCGAGCAGGTTTCCAACGTCGGCAGCCAGAACATGAGCGATGCCATTTGGATCGAGCTCGCACGCCGAATAAATGACTTGCTTGGATCGGAAGATGTGGATGGCGTCGTCATAACCCACGGTACCGACACGATGGAGGAGACGGCGTACTTTCTCAACCTCGTGGTGAAATCAGAGAAACCCGTCGTCTTGACGGGATCGCTTCGCCCCTCGACGGCGCTCAGCGCCGACGGACCGCTCAACATTTATAATGCCGTGGCTGTCGCGGGGAATCCCGATGCCGTGGGGCGTGGTGTGCTCGTCGCGATCAATGATGATATTCACTCGGCACGCGCGGTCACGAAGTCAAACACGTCCGACGTTCAATCATTTATCTCTCCCACTTTTGGCCTGGTCGGGACGGTAACTTACGGTGATGTGGCCTTTTTCCGAAGGCCCACCGGGCGGCATACGCGCGAAAGCGAGTTTTCGGTAAAGGATATCGTTGAACTTCCACGTGTTGACATCATCGCTATTTATGAAGATGTTCCCGGCGATGTTATTGACGCGGTGGTCAAACTGGGCGCGATGGGAATCGTCACTTCGGGTGTGGGAAATGGAAACATGACTGATGCCGCCGTTGAGGCCCTTTCGAAGGCGGTGGAAAAGGGAGTTGTCGTTGTACGCGCCTCGCGTGTTCCTACCGGCTATGTCGGTCGCAATGTTGAACTCGACGACGACAAATTGGGCTTTGTCGCATCGTACGATCTAAGTCCTCAAAAGGCTCGCATTCTGCTTCGGCTGGCACTAACAAAAACCAGCTCCCCCAAACAAATTCAGGAATATTTTGCCGACTATTGAGACGTCGGCGTGATCTCTCGCCCGTGGTTGACGGGTACCATCACATTGGGCCGACTCCTGCAAAGTAGTTCGCAAGTCATAGATAAAACACAGGTTGCGTCTTGATGAGCTTGGTGTTGTATTTCTGCCAATCCCCCCACGGCGGGAGTCTATCCAAGAATGAGCGACAAACTTGACCCGGCGTTCTGCACCAAGGGCGCACGCGTAGAACAAACCGCATAGTCAAATTTCCCGCTTGCAGGGGGGGGGGCGAGATGTCAGAGTGATGACATCGACAGGCTGAATTATGCGAATCCCCACATTCGACAATCTTCGTCACGGCGCGCGCGAGTCTATCACGCGCTTCCCGTTTGTCCTCCTTGCTGCGGTCACGGCGGCAATTGCCGCCAATATCCTCGTCGATCACAGCGAAGAGATGATCTGGCTGAAGATCCTGCTCGCCGGCCAGCTCGGTATTGCTTTCATGTTAGCTATCGCGGTAAAGGCAGAGTCGAATGACCGCCTGCGCCCGCTTCGTTTTGTCGGGGTCGCCGTCGCGGGCGGCGCACTGGCCGCTTACGCTTTAACGCTGCCCGATGCGTTCACGCCGGTCGCCATTACGCGGCACGTCCAGTTCACCATCGGTCTGCACCTTCTCGTCGCGTTCACTCCGTTTGCCGGCGCGGGTCGGCTGAACGGGTTCTGGCAGTACAACCGGGTGCTCTTCCTCCGTTTCTGCCTGTCGGCGCTCTACTCGGTAGTGCTTTATGCCGGGCTCTCCGTCGCGCTCCTCGCGATAGACAAACTTCTTGGAATCCATGTGGATGAGGATGTCTACATTCGTTTGTGGATTGTCATCGTCGCGATCTTCAATACCTGGGTATTCATCGCGGGCGTGCCGAAGGATATTCTTGGACTCGAAGATGTCACCGAGTACACAAAGGGACTAAGGGTGTTCGCCCAGTATATTCTCGTTCCACTCGTCATCATCTATCTCATCATACTCACGATCTATCTCGGGAAAGTCATCGCCACACGGGTGTGGCCGAGCGGCTGGATAGGATATCTGGTATCGAGCGTCGCCGTTGTGGGGATCCTCGCCCATCTTCTCGTGTACCCGATGCGCAGCGAAGGCGGGAGTCAGTGGGTTCGCAACTATTCGCGCTGGTACTATGCGGCCATGATTCCGGCAATTGGGATGCTGCTTCTCGCCGTTGGCAAGCGGATCGATCAATATGGCGTCACCGAGAACCGATATCTGCTCGCCGTTCTTGCCGTATGGCTTGCGGTAATGTCCGTCTATTTTGTGGTGAGCCGCACGCGGAACATAAAATTGATACCGATCACGCTTTGCGGTCTGGCGTTTGTGACGTCGTTTGGCCCGTGGGGCGCTTTCGCCGTGTCGAAAAAAAGCCAGATGAACCGCCTGACCGGTCTTCTCGAGGCCAACCAACTTCTCTCCGACGGGGTCATCCAGCCCGCCGCCGGCGATATTGAATTTGCGGATCGCAAAGAGATCAGCGCGGTGCTCGACTACGTGGTGACCACGCATGGCGCCGGCGACATTGCTCCGTGGTTTGGCGAGCGGTGGACGGAGATCGACACGTTCTCCGTCGACGGTTCCCACACGTACGAGTTCAACAAAGGGAAAGTACTCGTCCGTGGGATAATGAAAGAGATGAATGTCGAGTATATCTCCAAATGGAACCAGCCGCTCTCCGACAGCGAGGATTTCCACCTCTCGGTTTCTCCCGACCCCGATGTCCTCCCTCTGGAAGACGCCGACATTCTGGTTCGCGTCGAGGCGTGCATGAGTTCAATTGAAATCGATGGGAGCGCACGAACCATATCGTGGAACGGCATCGATCAAGCGCTCTTGATTTGCGCCGATGGGGATACGCTTGTCATCGGTTTGCGCGAATGGGTCGGTGGGCTGCTGCCAAAAATTTCTGGTCCCGGCGGTGGGGGCACCATGACCTCCGAACAAGCTTGTTTGCGTCTGGAGAACGACCGCCTCCACGCCACGCTACACGTTGTATCGATCAACGGCAGCTTCGTCGACGGCAAAGCCGATATCCGCAACATGAACGGGAAGTGCCTTATCCGTTGGAAGGACTGATCCTTCGTCCTCCCGGACAAGCCGAACAAGCTCCCGTCGCATTTCTTTTGTTTCCCCTGGATACTTTGTAACTTTTCCGGTCCCCGCGCATATTGTGTCCGGAGAGCAGTCATGATGAATTTCCAGGAACTCTACGAGTCATATGCGCCGGACGTGTACCGGTTTGCATTTTGGCTCTCCGGTAACAGCACTGACGCGGAGGACATAACGTCCGAGACGTTCGTCCGCGCGTGGGCAAGGAGGAGTACGATCCGCACCGAAACGCTGAAAGCATATCTCTTCGCCATTTCACGGAACGTGTATTTGCAGCAGAAGAGGCGGGAGAGTCGACAGGTCGAGCTTGAAGATGTCCATAAGGACACCGCGCCGGGCCCCGACGTCCGCGCGGAAACCCGTCTTGAACTTCTCGAAATTCATCGGGTGCTCCAGACGCTCCCGGAGATCGACCGTGCCGCTTTTGTCATGCGCGTCCAGCACGACCTGCCGTACGCCGAGATCGCGCGCGTTCTCGATCTGACGCTGGCCGCGACCAGGGTCAAAATACACCGGGTCAGAAAGAAGCTGCTCGATATGCGTATCAAAAGAGAGGCGTCTTGATCATGGAAATCACACGAAACGTCATACTCGATCTTCTGCCCCTCTATGTCGCCGGTGAGGCGAGCGAAGACACGCGCAGGCTGATCGAGGAACGAATGGGGACCGATCCCGAACTGTCGGAACTCGTAATGAAAATGGAAGTGGGCGAACTGCCGGGGGATATCCCGGTCCCGCTCACGAAGGAGGATAAAATGGAAGCGTACAAGGAAGCCAGACGACTGATGTTTCTCAAGACCGTATTCTTCGCGTCGCTCATATCCGGGTCGCTTATCGTTCTGTTATTGATAATACTCGTCGCAATAGGGTTTCTGGGAAATTTTGGATAGTCCGGGCGAGGCAAGGGTGGAGTACTTCGGCGCAGGGAGGATAGGTGGCTGCCGGGGGGGCTCAGTCGCCCCTGTAGACACACCCCGAGGAACAGGTCTCACTGATATCGATACGGCTGAGGGCCGGGAGCACCGGTTCCAGCCGTTTCCATATCCACCTCGCGAGAACCTCGCTCGTGGGGTTCTCAAGCCCATCGATCTCGTTGAGATAGTAATGATCGAGCTGTTTGATGACGGGGTCGACCGCCGTCTTGATTTCGGCGAAATCCATGATCCACCCGAGACTCGGATCCAATTCGCCCTCGACGTAGACCCGGACACGGAAGGAATGCCCGTGAAGCCGGTGGCACTTGTGGCCCTCGGGGACGTTGGGAAGCCGGTGGGCCGCCTCGAAAGTGAACTCCTTGAAGATTTCCATGAAGTATAATTATGCACACCCGGAGCCGGATTGCAACCCCCGCGCCACCCGGAGCCCGGGTGATGCCGGCCGTTTCTTGCTTGATTACTGAAATTTCATCGCTTAGTATTACCGCATATTGGCGCGGCGGTGATCGACCTGGATAGGATCGTGGCGTCGACAATTTTTTGTTTTCCGAAACGTAAGCACATCGGATGCTCCCCTAAGGCAGGAGGAAACCATGAAGCGGATGTTAATGATCGTTGTCACCCTCGTGATCGCGCTCGACTTTACGGCCGCGATGGCTCAGCGCGGTGGGGTGGCGGTGGCGGTGGCGGCAATTGGTACGGTAATGCGCCGTCGCACAAAGCGGAAGTCTACTTTATCGGCGGGTATGCCTGGACGCTCTCTCAGGATGCATGGGTCGGCGACCAGCCCGGTTCCATCGATATCAAGAACAGCGGGCTCTGGGGAATTGCCGCGGACATCAACGTTCGCCCGGAAGCGCAGCTCACGCTTCTCTACCGCCGCCAGGACAGTGAACTTACCTTCAAGACCGGAGGCCGGACCGAGCCCCTGACCGACCTGGCTCTTGAGTATTACCAGATCGGCGCTATCACGGGAGTTCAGCGCGGAAACGTTCGCCCGTTCACATCAGTGACGCTCGGGGCGTCGCGGTTCGCCTTCAAAGATTATGACGATTCGTGGAAGTTCGCGGTGATCTTTGGTTTGGGCGCGAAGATGTATCTCAACGAGAAGATCTCGCTCCGCGTCCAGGGCAACATTCCGATAAGCATCACCGACGGGTTTGTCGGTGTCGGCACCGGCGGGCTTAGCGTTGGCGGAACGGGAATCACCCAGTTCGACCTGTATGCCGGTATTGGTATTCTTCTTGGGAGCGCTCCCTAAGCGTCTTCCGTACCGACAATAGATAAAAAAAGTGCCGCGGAGCCAAATGGTCCGCGGCACTTTCTTGCTTTGATAGGAAGGCCGGCCGCGAGTCGTACCCGTAACGGCCCGCGGCCGGTGTGGGTTGTAAGAGGTGGGGTCTGTAGAAAGTGGCTTCCAATCTCTGTTAGTACTACGGGAACTCGCTCCGACGGGTTACGCCGGCCGGACGAAAAACCGGATTTTCGTCGCTTTCCTTGACCATCGGGCGTTCTTTGCTAATATTAGAGATGGTGTGCGTTTTGTCCGAGAAGAACCCCGAATCCAAATATCTCGATCGTGTGAGAGGAAGCCGATGATCGGCAGGACCATCTCCCATTACCGTATCCTCGAGCCGCTTGGTGAGGGCGCCGTAGGTATGGTTTACAAGGCGGAGGATGTCAACCTGAGGCGAATCGTCGCGCTCAAGTTCCTCCTGCCGGCCGCCGTGGGGAGCGAGGAACAAAAACAACGGTTCATCCGCGAAGCCCAGACGGCGGCGGCGCTGGACCACCCCAGCATCTGCACCGTTTACGAGATTGAGGAATCGGACGATAAGACTTTTATCGCGATGGTCTATGTCGATGGCGCCGACCTGAAGGAACTTCTCGCTTCCGGGGCGCTGGAGATCGATCGTGCGCTCGATATTGCCATCAAGGTCGGCAGCGGTCTCGCCGCCGCTCACGCGAAGGGAATCGTTCACCGCGATATCAAATGCTCCAACATCATGGTGACGAAAGACGGCGGGGTCAGAATAACTGATTTTGGTATCGCCCGGATGGGCGGCGGCAAGGAGATTTCGAAAACGACCACCGGTGTCGGCACCCCCGCCTACATGTCTCCCGAACAGGCGAGGAGTGAGGAAGTCGATCACAGAACCGATATCTGGTCGCTCGGGGTTTGCCTCTACGAAATGCTTACCGGCGAGCTGCCCTTCAGGGGCGACATTGCCGCGGCCGTTGTGTATTCGATTCTTAATGAAGACTTCAAGGCGCCGTCGAGAATCCGGCCGGAGGTGTCCGCCGACCTGGACGCTATCGTGTCACGAGCCCTGGCCAAGAACCCCGATGACAGGTATCAGCGGATGAGTGAATTCCTCGCCCAACTGAAGAACCCCAGGTCCGCCCGGCATCCGGGCGCGGCGGCCACCCGGCGAGAGAGCAAGCTTCACCCCTCTATTGCCGTGTTTCCGTTCGAGGACTTGAGCCCGGGCAAGGATCAGGAGTATTTTTGCGACGGTATCGCCGAAGAAATCATGAACGAGCTCATTCAAATCGACGGTTTGAGTGTTGCGGCAAGAACCTCGACGTATGCCTTCAAAGGTAAGCACGGAGATGTCCAGGAGATTGGGAGGAAGCTGGGTGTGCGCAATCTCCTCGAGGGAAGCGTGCGAAAAGTCGGCGACGCGTTGAGAATCACCGTTCAACTGACCGATGCCGCCGAGGGAGCGCCCCTGTGGTCCGAGCGTTACGATCGCCGGTTGAGGGATGTTTTCGCCATTCAGGATGAGATCGCGGAAAACGTCGTCCAGGCCCTAAAAGTAAAATTGACGCCGAAGGATGAACGCGTCCTCGCAAAATCCGCAACGCAGATTTACGAGGCGTATGATTTTTATCTTCGCGGCCGGCAGTTCTACAGGCAGACCCACCGCAAGGGGATCGGTTACGCGATCGAAATGTACGAACACGCGATCGAAAGGGATCCACACTACGCGCCTGCGTATGCTGGAATGGCGGATTGTTATTCATATATTTACAGCTTTCACGACGCCGACAGGGCAAACATCGACAAAGCAATGGCGCTGGGGCAAAAAGCAATCGACCTGGATCCCGAAGCGGCGGATGGGCATGTTGCGCGTGGACGAGCGTTTTACCATGACAGGTGCTACGCCGAGGCGGAAACAGAATTTGAGATGGCTATCAAATTGAACCCCGATCATCCAGGGGCGTTTGAGGCATACGCGAGGAACAGCTACAGCTGGGGTGGTCTCGAAAAGGCCGCCGTGCTTTTTGCCGTCGCGGTGGAGAAAGATCCCGATAATTTTGATTCACCGATTCTTCTCGCGCAGACTCTCAAAGCACTGGGGCGAGAAGACGAAGCGGTGGAGCAGCACGAGCGCGGGCTTGCGAACGCCAAGAAATATGCGAAACTCCATCCGGAACATGCCCGCGCCTTATACATGTATGCCATCGGCCTGGCCAATAACGGGGTGAGGGAAGAAGCATTCGAGGTGATCGACAGGGCGCTTGCGATCGACGTCGACGATCCGATGATTCTCTACGGCGCTGCGTGTGTTTATGCGCTGACGGGACGTGAAGAAGAGGCGATCGACCAGCTCGAAAAAGCCTTGAGCCAGGGTTGTTGTCACTCCGATTGGATAGAAAAGGATACAGACCTCGATGCGCTCCGCGAGCATCCGCGCTTCAAGGCCCTTCTCGAAAGACAGAGTTGAGAGGAGCGTGTTTGATTCCTTGTTTGACCCGGTTGCGTCCGCCCGGCTTAGGTTTGCGATTCCCCGAAACCTCGATTTATGGTATGGTTTTGACACGAACCAATATCAAGGATCGGTCGACGCGACGGGTGTCCCCGCGGCCGGCCTCAACTGTGACAATTCGCGAGAGAGAATCAGAAAGGAAACAAAATGGCAAAAGACGATCTCACCACTCTGGAGGTCCTGAGCATCGCGATCAAATCCGAGATCGACGCTGTGAAGCTCTACACAAGAATGAAGGAAGTCGTCGACGCGGACGATCTCAAGGAAAAAATGGCCTTCTTGATTTCACAGGAAGAAAAACACGAGCAGATCTTGACGGAAGTTTACAACAAGAAATTCCCCGAGGTTGATCTTGCCCTGCCGCCCAAATCGATCGTCCCGATGATCGATGAGGTCCTTAGCAGGGAAGCGAGTCTCAAGGAACTCTTTGATGCCGGAATGACGGCGGAGAAAATGGCCGAGGAGTTTTACTCGAGTCTCGCCCAGAAGACAAATGACCTCAATGCCCGGCAGGTTTTGACATACATGGCCAATATGGAGAAGAGCCACTACGCGATTCTCGAGGCCGAATGGAATCAGATCGAGATGCGAAACTCTGAGGACGCGAAGACGTTTCTCGAGAGTGACGGTCTGTTGTCGATGGGGCCGTAGCCCCGCTGCTCCTCACTTTGTTTGAAGAAACCCCGTAGCGGGGCTCGAGTGCCGAGTTCCGTTACGGGGTTCTCTGTTTTGGTTCCGGTGCGTGGGGTCAACGACTCTCGATGTTGTGATGCAAGTCAGGGCCCGTTCTGACTCCGGTGCCCGCAACATGGTTACAATTCTTCCGTGACCGCCGCCCGCGATTCATCCACGGGCGCGCTGCAGATTCCAGGTTTGTCGCAGCCGTTCCAGCAGTAGGTGCAGACCTTCTCCCGGGCGACCCCGATTGCTTTCACCATGTCATCGAGCTTTTGATACTTAAGCGATGTCACGCCGATGGTTTCTCCGATCCGGTCGACCATCGCATGGTACTTGTCCGATGTTTCATCGGTGTATTCGTCGAGATTGGGTTCCCTGCCGTTTTCCATTTCGGCGATCGCTTTTCTTCCGGCAAGATCGAGTTCGGAACGCGAACGCGAGAAGTTGAGGAATTTGCAGCCGAATACTAGCGGTGGGCACGCGGGGCGCATGTGGACTTCTTTCGCCCCGTACTCGTACATCCTCTGTATGGTGTCTTTGAGTTGGGTTCCTCGGACGATGGAGTCCTCACAAAAGAGAAGCCTCTGCCCCTCGGTGAGTTCCTGGATCGGGATGAGTTTCATTTTTGCAACCAGGTCACGGATCGACTGGTTTTGCGGCATAAAACTTCGCGGCCAAGTCGGCGTGTATTTGACAAACGGTCTGCGGTAGCGGACGTTTGCACGGTCGGAATAGCCGAGCGCGTGGGCGGTGCCCGAGTCGGGGACGCCTGCCACGTAATCGATTTCAACATTGTCGGCGTCGGCAAGCGCGGCGCCGCACCGGTAACGCGCCGCCTCGACATTCAAGCCCTCGTAGCTTGACGCGGGGTAACCATAATACACCCAGAGAAAACTACAGATCTGCATGTCAGGCCCCGGCGGGGTTTTCTGTTCGATGCCGTCGGGGGTCATGAGCACGGTTTCGCCGGGTCCCAGATACTTTGTGGTTTTAAACCCCAGGTTGGGGAAGGCGCATGTTTCCATCGTCGCGGCATACCCCTCGGGGCCCTCGCCAACAATTACCGGCGTCCGTCCCAGCTTGTCTCTCGCCGCGTAGATGCCGTCCTTTGTGAGGAGCAATATGGAGCACGAGCCCTCGATATGCGATTGCGCGTTCTTGATTCCTTCTACAAAACTCTCTTCCTGGTCTATGAGTGACGCCACCAGCTCGGTCGGGTTGATCTCCTCCCCGCTCATTTCCGAGAAATGAACACCTCGTTTGCTGAACGCTTTTCGAACGAGTTCGTCCGCGTTTTTGACAACGCCAACGGTCACGATTGCATAGCTCCCGAGATGCGAGTTGATGAGAAGCGGCTGGTCTTCGTAATCGCTAATGACACCGATACCCAGGCGGCCTTTCATAGACTGAATGTCCGTTTCGAATTTGCTCCGGAACTGGGCGTTTGTGATGTCGTGGATGTACCTGACAAAGCCTCCCCCGTTCGTCGTCGCTAGTCCGCCGCGTTTGGTGCCGAGATGACTGTGGTAGTCGGTTCCATAAAAGAGGCTTGTGATACAGTCTTCTCTTGAAGCAACACCAAAAAAGCCGCCCATCGGTAATCCTTCCGTCAACAGTTTGAGTTTTCCAAAAAGGAAGGCTCCCGTCCGGCAGGTGGTATAGCTGGGATGCAGGGTGTCGGAGAGGAGCATGCGCCGAAGCGAAGATACCACATTACGCCCCCGGCCGTCCATTAAAGGACGTTCAATCACGGGAGAGTCCGACGACGAGTCGATAAGTTGTCCGACGGAGTACCTTCCTTGACCGTTTGGGGTTTTCTGGTACGATGGGGCGCGAGGGGGGCCCCATCACAAACTGCCCCCGGGAAATCTCCAACGAAGTCGGCGGGCGCGACGGCGCTAAGAGGCAAAAAATGAAAAACAAGCCAATTCAATTTATCGATGGGCAAACACGAGGGTTCGCGCGAATCCGGAAGCTAAAGACGATGGTCGTCGCGGTTTTCATGTTGGTTCTCGCCGCAATCCCCGCCGCGGCGGTCGCCGCCGACGCGGAAGGGCCCCGGCCGTTGGATGCGAAGACGGCGCTTGTCGTCATAGACGTCCAGGCCTTCTATTTTCCAGACGGATTCATGCCGCTCGCCGAGCCCGAAAAGGCGAGCGCCAACTGCAAAAAGCTGATCGAGAAATTCAGAGGTGGGAACCTCACCGTCGTTCATGTTGGGCACAATGTGTCCAAAGGTGGAGACTTTCATCCGGACGTCGTACCGATCGACGGCGAGAAGGTTGTAATGAAGGATGAGGTCAGCGCGTTCAACGGCACGGACCTTCTCGACTATCTCAAGGGCGCCGGCATCGATCGTCTGGTGATCTGTGGGATGCAGACACACATGTGTGTCGAGGGCGCCGTCCGGGCTGCCTACGATCTCGGTTTCGAATGTATCCTGGTGGGTGATGCGTGCGCGACACGTTCCTTAGAGTATGACGACAAAGTAATCGACTCCGTGGATGTCCATCTCTCGACCCTGAAAACCCTGGGCGGCAATTACGCCACGGTCATCGACACAGAGACATTTATCAACACCTATTAACGACTAGGCTCCACCGCGTGAACCTCCGTGGAATATTTCATCTCATCGTTGTCTACATCGTGTGGGGAAGCACGTACCTCGCGATTCGTGTCGCGGTACGCGACGGCTCCGGGTTTCCCGCGTTTACGATGGCGGGGATGCGTGTCTTTGCCGCGTGCATCATTCTTTTTGCATGGGCGAAACTCTCCAAAGAAAACCTCAAGGTTGGCAAGCGTGAACTCGGCGTGCTCGCCGTATCGGGGGTTCTTCTGTGGGTGGGAGGGAACGGTCTGGTGTCGTGGGCGGAACGACGGGCGGATTCGGGCTACGCGGCGCTTCTCGTCGGTGCGCTTCCCATCTGGGTGACCATTATGGAAGCGATTGTCGACAGGCGACCTCCGTCGCTTCGTCTCCTCGGCGCACTCCTTGTCGGTCTTGTCGGTGTCGGCGTGTTGAACGGCCCCGTGATTCTTGCCGGCAACATCCTGGATATTTTTGCCGCCATTGCGATAATCGCCGCCGTGGTTTTTTGGGGGATGGGCGCGATTTTCCAGAAACGAAAGGCGCTCTCGCTCGGACCCGAAGTGAGTTCAGGATATCAGCATATGTTCGGGGGGATCGGACTATTTACGGTGGCGCTCCTTGTAAACGAACCGGCACCGACACCGATTCCGGAAGCATGGGTTGCGTGGGGGTATCTCGTCATCTTTGGGTCGGTTTTTGCTTTCACATCATTTGTAAAAGCGCTCCGTCTCCTGCCCACCAACATCGTGATGACGTACGCCTATGTGAATCCTGTCGTCGCGGTGTTGCTTGGCCGCGTGCTCCTCGACGAACCGATCACGCGGTGGACGATCGGCGGATCGGTGCTCATCGTTCTGGGTGTGATGGGTGTGTTCCACGAGCGGCGCCGTCAGAAGCCGCTGCCGACGAACGCTTGATAACCGATTCACATGGCAAATCGCCCCAGGCGGCTTGACAATGCCTTCCGATACCTATATACTTAATCAAACATCTATCGAAAAAGGCGATAATTTGACGTCCCGAACCCAAGAATTCTGCTGCTGTTGTTGCGCTTGTAGAAGCGCCATGGGCCGGGGTGTATTTATTATCGAATAGAGTACTTTAATATCATTCGAACGAATACCAACCCGCGGCCTTGCCGCGGGTTTTTTTTTGCCACAGACTCGTCGAACGACACTCGAAAGGAATCAACAAAATGGGACGGATTTTCTCTGACATCACACAGGCTATCGGGCGAACGCCGCTTATCGAACTGGGGCGTCTCTCGCCAAAGGGCGGCGGTCGTGTCCTCGGGAAGGCCGAATTCTGCAACCCTCTTTCGAGCGTTAAGGACCGGATCGGCGTCAGCATGGTCGAGACCGCCGAGCGCGACGGCCGCATCCGTCCCGGCGAGACGGTGCTCGTCGAACCGACCAGCGGCAACACGGGAATCGCGCTCGCGTTTGTCGCCGCCGCCAAGGGTTACCGGTTGATTCTCACGATGCCCGACACCATGAGTGTCGAACGGCGCAACATGCTGCGCGCGCTTGGCGCCGAGTTGATCCTCACACCCGGGGCTGATGGGATGAAGGGCGCCATCGCCGAAGCCGGCGTTATCGCCGAACGAACCCCCGGCGCCGTGATCCTCCAGCAGTTCGAGAATCCGGCGAACCCCGAAGTACACAGACGCACGACGGCCGAGGAAATCTGGATAGACACCGACGGCAAGGTCGATATTTTCGTCGCTGGAGTCGGCACCGGCGGGACCATTACCGGAGTGACCGAAGTTATCCGCGAGCGCAACCCAGCGTTTCAGGCCATCGCCGTAGAACCAGTCGATTCACCGGTCATCTCGGGTGGCGCGCCCGGACCGCACAAGATCCAGGGGATCGGAGCGGGATTTATCCCCGGCGTGCTCAACACTGAAATCATTAATGAAATAGTGCAGGTTACCAACGAACAAGCGTTCGCAATGGCGCGCGAGCTCGCACGCTCCGAGGGAATCCTCGCGGGCATTTCGGCGGGAGCCAATGTTCACGCCGCCGTCGAGGTGGCGAAGCGCCCCGAAAACGCGGGCAAGCTAATTGTGACCATACTCTGCGACACCGGTGAGCGGTATCTGTCGACACCGCTTTTTCAGTTCGAAGAAGACCAGAAAACCGCCGCACAAACATCATAGGGTCAGAGGAGACTACAATGGAACACGTACACGACACCACACAGACCGCCGGGCGCTCCGGTCCGTTCGCGAGAATCGCGGAAGACATACGGACGATTTTCCGGCGGGATCCCGCGGCGCGAAGCGTTCTCGAAGTCATTCTCTGCTATCCGGGCCTCCACGCGATCGTCATGCACCGGATCGCGCACCGATTGTGGACGTCGAACATACGGCTCCTTGCCCGGCTGCTGAGCCATGTCAATCGCGCGCTCACCGGGATCGAGATCCACCCGGGCGCCACGATCGGCAGACGTTTCTTTATCGATCATGGCATGGGTGTGGTTATTGGCGAGACCACGGAGATCGGCAACGATGTTACGTTGTACCAGGCGGTCACATTGGGGGGAACGAGTCTCGAGAAAAAGAAGCGGCATCCGACGCTTGGCAATGGCGTCGTGGTCGGTGCCGGCGCCAAAGTGCTCGGTGCGGTCACCGTTGACGATGATGCGCGCATCGGCGCGGGCGCGATTGTCGTGAAGGACGTTCCTGCCGGCGCCACCGTGGTTGGACTTGTCGGCCGTGTCCTCGACCGCAAGCGCGATGGCGCGCCGCGTAAAATGGACGTCAATCTCAGCGAGAGTAAAGGCGATCACGATGTCCGTGTGCTCGAGGTGCTTCTCGACAAAGTCGAGCAGCTCGAGTTCCAGGTCAAGAACGGTTCGGCGTCGGGCGGCCCCCAACCGGACGCACCAGAAAATAGTCGAGAAAAAGTGTTGTAACCCTGTATGCTTCTGGTCGTCCAACCTGATGGACCCTATCTTTCAAGATGGCGATCGGATTATGACCAATAACGACCAGACAACAGTCAAGGCAGTTCAAGCCGGTGACAGGGAAGCATTTGCGACCCTGGTCAACCGTCACAAGGATCGTGTGTACGGCGTTCTTCTTCGGCTGATGGCTGATGGCCAGGTCGCCGAAGAACTCGCGCACGAGGCGTTTGTCCGCGCCTACCGGGGGCTCGACGGCTTCAGGGGCCAGTCGCAATTTGGTACCTGGCTCATCCAGATCGCCGTCAATCTCGCCCGGGATCACATCCGGGCGCGCAAGCGGTCCAATGTGGTGTCGCTAGACGCGTTGCTGGAACAGGACACGGATACGGCGGTACTCGAGGACAGGCGTCCGCAGTACGATCCCCTTGCCGAGATCAGCGAGCGCGAGATGCGAAAGCAACTCGAAACCGCGCTCCAGGAACTCCCCCCCGGGTACCGCGAAGTGTTCGTCCTTCACCATATACAGAATATTCCATACGACGAAATCAGTAAGATTACCGGCGACACGGTTGGTTCGCTCAAAGTGAGGGCGCACCGCGCCCGCGCTATTTTAAAAGATAAGCTTTTTCCCGATGCAACGCGGATGACACCCGAAGACATCGTGGAATGAGGAAAGGTGAGAACGATGGACGCCCTGCTGGCACGTTATTTTGATGGTGACCTCGATGAGCGCGAAGCACGCGAGTTTCTCGACAGGGTCGGGGAAGATCCCGCACTGGCGAAGGACCTCCGCGCATACGAACAACTGCTCGTGCTCGGCAAGACCCTTCCAACACCTGGCGCGCCGAAAGGCTTCACCGAACGGGTGATGAAGAGTGTCGCCGCCGACGATGAACGCCCGGTAATCATCCGCCAAAAACGAGCTGACCGAAATACACGATGGATCGGACTCGCCGCGGCCGCCGCCGTCGCCATTGTTGCCTACGTCGGAGGATGGTGGGCGGGAATCAACCGCGACATCGGGCCGCTCACACAGGAGGACGCATCTCAGTCGATGGAAGTTGTCATGGAAGACGCGTCACCGACATTCGTAAGCCAGGCGGGCGCGTCGGATGACGGTTATCAATATGTCCGGTTTGCCTACGTTTCGTCATCTTCCGATGTGAAGCGGGTGACGGTGGTGGGGAATTTTAACAACTGGAATCCGGACGTCACACCGCTGGTGAAGCAGGGCGGCGCGTGGAGTACGATCCTCGTTCTCCCGCCGGGAAGTTACGAGTACATGTTTATCGAGGACGGTGAGCGCTGGGTCACCGACCCGCTTGCCGTTCAAACACGTGACGATGGGTTTGGCGGTACGAACGCCGTTATTGATGTGGAGCTGTGAGTTGGTCAATATTTTGACCGTCCGAGTCAACCTTTTGAAAATCGCTCTCTTGTTGTTTGTGGGAGCGGTTTTCGTGTGTGCGGCGGTTACGCCGGCGGTGTCGCAGTGGCGGGTGAACCCCGAGGTGCGCTTCACCGGCGGCGACGAGTCGGATCTGGTGATCGATCCCGGGTTAACACGGACGATCGTTCCCGGTGGAGCGTTTATTGAACTGACGCCGGCCATCGCCGCCCGCGGATTTGTCGGCAACGGCGGGCTGCTCGACTTCGGAACATTTGTCTCGCTCCAACGCTACTTCAACAGTGAATCCCGCTTTTTGTACGGTCAAACGGTATGGGGAAATCTCCTCCAGAATTTTGGAAAGGGTTTCCGAGGCCGCTTTTCTGCTTCCTTTGACTACTTCGACGACTCGGAGCGGAGCGCCATCCGCCGGCTTGGGCTCGGTGGAGAACTCGGCATCGGACTGGTCAGACGAAAATGGAACACCGAACTGTGGGGTGGTGTTCGCGGCAGGAGTTACCCGAACCTCGAAGTCACCACTACTCACAACACGACCGGGTCGTACGAAGAGGTTGGGTGGAGTGGCGGACTCATTATACGGACGGCGCCGATCGAACGGGTGGGCGTTCGATTGGATGGTATTCTCCAGGGTACCGAGGCCAACGATCCATATTCGAATTCGAACTCCTGGACACTCGGGGGAAGCATCGACACGCGCATCGTTTCGACACTTTTCTTGACGGTTTCAGGCACATACCAGGAACGGGAGTTTGTCAACCAGCCAACGGGAGAGAACCGAGATGACTACCTCTCGGCGGGCATCGGACTCCGATACAACATGCTCCCTGGGTGGACGGCCCTGGTTCGCTACGGGTTCTCGAACTATACGTGGACGGATGGGAGCGACGAGGACACCCATCGCATGGCCATAGGATTTCAGTATGCGTGGGGGCGCCCAAAAACGGCGCCGCCGCCGCGAGTGGACATCGCGACACTGACCCGGGACAGCGCCGGTTCGGTTCAGCAGCCCGGTCCTGATGATCGAGTTGTTTTCCGGATAAAGGCCCCAGGAGCGAAATCGGTGTCGGTCGCGGGGAGCTTCAACCAGTGGAATTCCACGGGAACGGCGCTCTCGAGAGCCGCAGATGGTTGGTGGGAGGCGCGGCTCGTAATCTCGCCGGGAACATACGAATATATCTACATTATTGACGGCGAATGGACCACGCCTCCAGAGGCGAAACTCATTGTAAATGATGGATTTGGTGGGCGGAACGGAATTCTTGAGGTTTTGCCCCCCGGACTGTAACCCTCACCCCCTTCGGTCGTCTAAAAAGGTGAGGAGAGAGCCTGTGCGTCAGGCCACCACAGGCCCATACCAACGGAGGATTACATCATGACAGGGAAATGTTTGTCCGTGGCAGCGATGGTTGTTCTGGTGACACTCATGCTCACCGGGATGACGGTAGCCACTGCCTTTGCGCAGGACGACGATCCGGCGCAGACGCGGACGCGCGAACAGGTGCGGGATATGGACTCGGATCCGCAGGGCGATATGCTTCGTCAGCAGATTCGCGATCGCATCCAGAACGAAGACGGACTCCAGACCCAGGAGCGCGAACAGCTGCGCAAACATCTGGGCGATTGCGGCGATCTTGGCCTGAGTGACGAGGATGTCGCCGCGCTCTTCGACGAATCGCAGCCTTTGAAGAAACAGATCCGCACGCAAGAACGGGTGCTTGCGATGGCGCATGATGGGCTGCCCGTCGACCCGCTTATGCAAAAGCTCCGGGAAGGCCGGCGCAAGGGTGCAAACGAAGAAGTGTTGAACCAGGTTTGTGACAAGATGGAGGCTCATGTTCGCACCGCCAACCGGGTGATGGAACGGGCGAGGGAAGACGGTGTGGTTCCCGGTGACGCGGACGTCGAACGCCGGCGGACAGGCGAAATGGCGATGCACATGTGGCACGGTCTCGAAGAGGGCGATATAGATCAGCTGCGTGAACGTGCGAGACGCCGTCTCCGCGACGGATCGTGTACGACAGAAGACCTGGTCGCGGCATCCGAAACCGCCGCTAAACTCAAAGAGATGGGTGTCGAGCGCAAACGGGCCGTCAACCTCTCCGGCGACGCGCTCCAGAACGGCTATACCTCTCGCGAGATGCGCCAGCTCGGCTGGATGGTAATGACGGCGCACATGCACGGCGGCCAGAACGACGACGTATGCGACGAACTCGAGCGTGGCATCCGCAACCAGCAACAACTGGGAGAGATGATGCAGAATATGTGGCAGCACGGCTGGATGGGTCCCGCCGACCAGCATGACGGACGCGGCGGCCACAACCCGATGGATAATGGGACGGGCGGAGGACCGGGCGGACAGGGCAATGGAGATCATGACAAAGGCAAGGGTGGAGGTACCGGCGATGGCGGTCAGGGCAACGGCTGATTGCCGGGAACGACATATCCGTGGGGTCGCATCACAGTGAAAAGGGCCGCCTATTGATAGAGCCTGACCTTCTTCGGCGGCACAACTTTGTGAATGTCCTCACTGGAGCCGAATGGGCCGTGTCGCGAGACACGGCCCTTCGGTTTTTTAATTCTGTGCGGAACGGAATTTTTTAGTAGTAGTACCAGATCGTCCGGTAATCGCGGATCTTCTCTCCGCGGGCAGCGAGCTCTTCGAGGTACTCGTATATTGGAACATCGACGTAGTTGTACGGTGGCATTGGTGTGATGTTCTTCTCCCACGGATGGAACTCGTACACTCGGGAGCCGTCCGCGAGAATCATAACGATCCGGTGATCCTGCATCGCACGCAGGTGGTTCTTGCCCATTCGCGGCACATTGAATACCGGTTCATCGGTGCGGTCGAGACCGGGTAAA
Source organism: Candidatus Latescibacterota bacterium (assembly GCA_963791045.1). Lineage (GTDB taxonomy): Bacteria > Krumholzibacteriota > Krumholzibacteriia > WVZY01 > WVZY01 > CAWBQK01. The sequence goes on along the minus strand of CAWBQK010000009.1, from coordinate 259,818 downwards.
AGCCGTGCCTCTTCCTTGCGTTCCTGGAGGAGCCGGGCGATCGGCACCATGTAGTCGCCGGTCTCCCTCTTTCCCTTCATATTGAAGGTGTAATACGGGTCGACGCCGATCCGGCGGAGGTCGCGGCGCAGCTTGGCGAGCTCGAAACGCCGCGAGTTCTCGACCGTGAATACGCACTGGTTGTAAACACCGATCGTGCGGCGGCGAATGCGTTGGACTGCATCGCGGGCCTCGGGTGTGATTTCATAACTGTGTTCGAAATGTGTAATGAGGGCAATCTCTCGTCTGCCCGGTTCGTGGTATCGGGCGAGCAGGTCGCAGAACTCGTCGTCGAACCGCATTGGCAGCACCACCGGTGTCCGAGTCCCGAAACGGATACGGTACACGTGATCGATTGCGGAGAGCCGCTCGAGGATCTTTTCGACCATGGTGTTGTTCATTATACCGGGATCGCCCCCCGTCACCAGTACGTCACCAATTGCTTTTTGTCCGGCGATCCACTCTATTGCTTTCTCAATTTCTTCCCACCCGGCTTGTGCATCGGGGGAGAGGACCTCGTCGAGTTCCCAGTTCCGCTGGCAGTACACGCATATCTGCGAGCAGGTGTTGAAGGGTTTAAGGATACAGATGAGCGGGTAGCGTCGTGTGACCAGGTCGATGGGAGACGTATCGTGCTCGCCCATAAAGTCGAGGTGCATGCTCCGATCCTCTTTGAACATCGACACCTGCTCGACATAGTTGGGTGGTGGGAGAACCTGGGCGCGGACGGCATGGTCGTACCCTACCGCCGGGTTCCTGTCCATGAGACTGAGATAGTATGGTGTGATTCCGAAGGGAAGACGTGTCTCGAGCGCTTTTCTCACCGCGTCGCGCCGCACTCTCGACAGTTGGATCAGATCGAAAACAACGTCGGCGGTTCGGATGACATGCTTGAGATGCCAACGATAGTCGTTCCAGTCGTCATCGGATGCGTCGAAATACTTGAGAATCCGTTCGCGGTTGCGCTGGCGCCAGGCCATGACCTCTTTGTCGAGACCCGATGGGTATCGTTTGAAATACTTACGGACCGTGCCGCCCATCTCGTCGAGCGTCTCGGACCGCGAGAGGGCCGCCTCCCGGCCGTCGAGCCGGAGAAAATCGGGAATGCCCTTCCGCACCTCTTCCTGCTCAAGGTAAACGTTGCTGTTCCCCGCGACACCGCGGAACAGATTGATGAATTCCATCAAGAAACCGAGTGAAATCTCACACTGTGCATTCTGGGCGTCCCCCCTGGCCAGCCTCCAGAGACAGTTCAGCGCGCTGAATTCTGTCCGTTTTTCGTTGATGGGTCCGATGACGCTCTTGAACACCCGGATGCAGTCCCGGACGATCGCTTTCTCGAGCTCGTGGTAGGGGTCTTCCAGCGAGAAAACGGCCCGTTCGGTATGATCGAGATATGTAAATACTTTGTCGCGTGCGTCTTCGATGGATCCGGCTGCCTTGAGAATCTCATAAATTTGTGGATTGGCGTCCCAGAGCATCTGCAAATACTTGTCCGGGTCGACGACGAACCGGGGTTTTACCCCCGAGAGAACGTCGGCTATGACGTCTTCAGCGATCCGTGTGGACCGTTGTCCGGGCTCTTTGCGCGGTTTGGCCCGGGCTTTCTCATCTTTAATTGAATCTGATTTCGACATAATTCTCTCCCAACGCTCGAGTTGCCCCAATTTAATCTGGGGGCGTTCTACCACCATACCACTATTTGGGCGTTTTGAGTACTACCGGGTGGGACAAAATATTGGCAGTATCGATGTAACCGCTCTAAAAATAGATAAGTTATGAGGATTTCGTGTGTCAGGGAGAAGTTGAAAGCGGGTGCTGTTTCATGATAGGATGCCCGAAATGGCGGGTGAATTTCCCAAACGAGCTTCCATGGGCGCGGGAGACTATCATGCGGCGGGGGGAGCGAATTTTGCGCTCAAGCGAACCGAGATCATGCTGGGGCTTCGGTATGGGTGGGGCAGCCAGACGTTTGTCCAGGAGATAGATTTAAATCCGGGTGACGAAGGCGCGGTGATTGGGGGGGGTGATGAGGTGCAGGCCGACTACCGCCAGTTCACCTTTCTCGTCGGTTTTGCGGTTAACTTGTAAAGTTAAGCTGTAGTATGTGGGCCGGGGCTCCCCGGCCCGAGGTGGAATTGAACGGTTGTCAGCGGCCTTTTGCCGCCTGCTTCCGCGCGTTTTCAGTGAGGTTCATCTTGCGCAGCCGGAGATTCTTCGGCGTGACCTCGACGAGTTCGTCGTCGGCAATGAACTCCAAAGCAAACTCCAGGGTCATCTCGCGCGGCGGCGTCAACTGGATGGCATCGTCCGCGCTGGCGGCGCGAATATTTGTGAGCTTTTTGCCTTTAATCGCATTGACCACCATGTCGCTGCCCTTGTTGTTGACGCCCACGATCATTCCCTCGTAAAGGGCGTCGCCCGGGTGGGCGAAAATCTCACCGCGTTCCTGCAGTCCCCAAAGTGCGTAGGCAACGGCATTGCCGGGGCTCATCGACACCATTACGCCTGTCTTCCGCTTGGGCAGCTCACCCTTGTATTTTTGATACTGGTAGAAATTCTGGTACATGATCCCCGTTCCCCGCGTCATCATCAAAAACTCGCCGCGGAAACCGATGAGCGCGCGCGACGCAATGTAGAACTCAATCCGCACCGTTCCGACGGTGCTTACCGTGATGTTCTCGATGTCGCCCTTGCGCTCGCCCGATCGCCTGCATTACCGGACCCTGGAAATCGGGATCGACCTCGATCACCACCTCTTCGACGGGTTCGAGCACATCGTCGTCGACTTTCTTGAGAATCACCTCGGGACGCGATACCTCGACTTCGTACCCCTCGCGCCGCATCGTTTCTATGAGGATCGACAGATGGAGTTCGCCGCGCCCCGACACTTTGAAACGTTCTCCGCCCTGAGTCTCCTCGACGCGGATTCCGACGTTTATCATTGCTTCGTGTTGGAGCCGTTCGCGGATATGACGTGATGTGAGAAAGCGTCCACCGTCTTTGCCGGTCAGCGGGCTCGTGTTGTGCGAGAAATTCATCGAGATCGTCGGCTCATCGATTTTGACCATGGGAACGAGCTCGGGGTTTTCCGGCGCGGCGATTGTGGAGCCGACTTTGGCGTTTTCCATCCCGGCGATCGAGACGATATCTCCGGCCATCGCGATATCCGTTTCGACGCGGAGAAGTCCGCGGTATTTCAAGATCTTCGTGACCTTGCCGCGTTCATGTTTGCCGTCGCGCTTGACCAGGACCACCGGTTCATTGGTTCTGATCGTTCCGTGAGAGATCCTTCCGACGGCGATACGCCCCACATAGTTGTCGTAATCGATCATTGTAACCAGCATCTGGAAATCATTCTCGATATCCCCGACGGGTGGAAGCACCCGGTGAAACATTGTGTCAAGAAGCGGCGTTATGTCGGTATTGTCATCCTCGATTTCGAATTTTGCATAACCGTCTTTGCCCGATGCGTAGACGATGGGGAAGTCGAGCTGTTCGTCGGTCGCGTTCAATTCGCAAAAAAGATCGAACGTCATGTCGGCCACTTCGGCCGGCCTGGAATTGGGGCGATCGAGTTTGTTGATGACGACGATGGGTTTCAGGTGAAGCTCGAGTGATTTCTTGAGGACGAATTTTGTTTGCGGCATCGGACCTTCGAACGCATCGACGAGGAGCAGCACACCATCGACCATCTTGAGAATACGTTCGACCTCGCTACCAAAGTCGGCGTGCCCCGGTGTGTCCACGATGTTGAACGTCGTATCCCGCCAGATGAAGGACGCATTCTTCGAGAAAATGGTAATCCCACGTTCTCTTTCGAGGGGATTGGAATCCATGATTGTGGTTTCGCCATCGCGAAAATCATATGCGCCCGTTTGCTTGAGCAGCGCGTCGACGAGTGTGGTTTTGCCGTGGTCGACATGGGCGATGATGGCTACATTGCGGACGTCTTTTCTTCGTCTTTGATTCGGCATTCGGGGGTCCTTGTTCGGGCACATGATCGATTGTGGGCATAAAATGGGGCTCGCATCCGACACGCGAACCCATGCGAGAAGATACTACGTCGGGTTGCCCGGCGCAATAGGCGAAAGCGGAGCGGGTGCCGCCGTTTAACGCCCCGGATCCGCCGGTTCGGGGAGTCTCAGCTCTGTGAGGAGAACTCCGACTGTCGATACGAGTCCAAAAAGAAAGACCCGCCACAGACCATTTGAAATCAGGTCGCCCGCCCCGGTGAGTGTATTTGCGCCGAGAAGCGTCGGCGGGAGGAGGGAGAGAATCCCAATCAGGCTCCCGCATACGGCGGCGGCGCCCACGCGCCGGGTGAGTGACGCCCCGCCGGCCCCGAATGTGACCAGTGATCCGCAGACGAATGGGACGACTATCACCAGCCACCAAACCTGCTTGAGTGCGGGAATGGTGCCGGCCTGGTTGAGATAAAGATAATCGGCAAGCCCAAACAGGCCCGCGCCCAAAATCCCGATTGGCACCACGTGCCAGAATCGCGGCGTCAGTGTCGCGCGCAGTTCGGCCCGGCGTCTCATTCGGCGCCGGATCGTGAGCGGCCAGTTGTAGAAGGCGCTGAATACCCAGTGTTCGAGGAGGGCGCCCCGCTCGCCAAACACAGGAACCGTGTGGACGGCACCCGTCGCCCAGTGCGCCGCCATAAAACGGGCCAGTGTGGGGTAGCGATACGCCATCTGGATCGGAAACGCGAGGTACCCCACATATTTGAAGAACGAGAGAAAGACGGCAATATTGTAATCCTTGAAATTCCTCTCGCGAATGACGAGATACACCACGTAAAGACCGCGCGCCAGCGATCCCGGCGAGATTGGGACAACCTGGAAGAGTGCGATGATCCCCACACCGATACTGTACGCCTGGGCCCGCGGCATGTCGGGGTGCGTCAGCACATAGATGACGGCGATGAGAACCGAGACGATCTGTGTGACGGGGAGCGTGCACACATGAACGGCGAGGCTCTTGAGATATTTTTGAATAAACGGTTCGTCGATCCGCGAAAGGATCACATTGGCATCGTCGTTGCTAAGAAGGTGTTCCTTCTTGCCGTCGGTGACCATGTCGCGGAGCCACTGTTCGCGGAGATCCGCTTTAAAATACAACCGGACCGGTCGAAGAAGATAATAGCCGAGTCGATCCCTCGCATATTCCCCATCGGTAAGAAATCGATGAAGCCGAGCGGGGAGTATCGAGAACGGAAGTTGTAACCCGATCCGCCATAAGCCGCGCGAGGCCCTGTCCGCATTTCCGTCGCTCAGTCTCCCCGCCCTGTGCCAGCCCATAGTTTTTTCAAGCAGCCTCGCGCGGACGGCCCGTCTGAAGTAAGCGGGGCTCGAAAACAAGGCCGCGTAGTGCTTTCGCCAGTAGTCCTGGCCCCATATTCGCCGGATGAACGTTCCCAAGAAACGGGATGATTCCAATGAGACCAAAGAGAAATGTGAGCAGGCCGCTCTTGCGCAGCCGCGCCTCTGCGTTTTTGCCGACGAGATTCGTGACGGCCCAGCCGGTGACGGCGCTCGAAAAAATAGTCGACCACAACGTCCGGCTGTAAAGAAGACGAACGTGGTTGTGCGTGATGTCGGGGATCGAGTTTCTGTATACCTCTTCGTCCTTTTTGAGCTCATCGAGCATCGCTCGCATGTCTTTGAAATCTTCCGCGTGCGCGTCGACATACCGTTCGAGCCTGGCCGTATCGCCGCGGTCGAACTGGACGAGGCTCCCGCGGCCGATTCCCTGGAATATGAGTTTGAAATCACCGGGGCTCATCGGAAGGAACGGCAGCAGTGCGAGTCCCGCGCGGAAATCGACGGCGACGAGCCCTTCCGCCGGGTTGTCGTCGGCGTCGTTTCTCTTCAGGCAGTTTGGCTGGCTCTTCCATGTCGTCCACTCGTACTGGCGGGCGAACTCGTGTCCGCCCATCTCGTGGAGGAGGTCGACAAAGGTGCGCATGAACACTCGTTTGGCGCGGAATTCGGGCGAGCCGACGGCCGCTTCGTCTACCGGTTTTCGCCTGCAGCCATTTTCGAAGCAGATCGAGACGGTCATCGACTTCGAGGCGCCATGTCCTCCCGTCGACCCAGTCGCTCAATTCGCCGCAGCTTCCCATGGTGTGATCGACAAAGGTCGCGTGGATGTCGTTGACCGATCCGTCGTCGCCGAAACGGCGCGAGGCGGCGCGGCGGATGAACTTCTGCCACAGTGCGCCGGCGCGCGCGGCCGTGGGGTTTACCTGGAGCTGGAATGGTCCCTGGAAGCCGATCCGGTAGAGAACATTGCGGAAGATGCGCGAAAACCCGGAAGGCGGAATGAGGATCTTCATCGCGTAGACGGCGCCGATTTCGAGTCCGCCGAGGGGCGCCCCGACCGTCCCACCGTTCGCCTCGATAGCCAGGACCTTTACCCGGTACACCTGCCCGGCGAATCCGCCGCCGACAAACTTTTCGATGACGAGCCGCGCGCGGCCGGTTAGCCCCGTATCGAGCGCCGTGACGTCGTAGACGAGTTCCGTTCCGGGTTCGTATTTGCTCACCCGCGGCGGGCGGTGAAGTTCGGCCTTTCGGACTTCGCCCGCGAGACGGTTTTGGATTTCTATGGAGTAATCGGCGTCCATTTTGTGCTTTCAAAACCCGTCGCCAGTCTCCATTGGTGGTTCGAATGGAGCGGCGCAGGCGGAAGCATTTGATAGTAATAGAGTTTACAAGATCGAGTGAATCTAACACCGATTCGATCGTCGTGTCAAACAATGGCCGTTTGATAGCAAGCAAGCCCTGGGCTCGCAAGGGGAGGAGTCGAGCGCGGTATTGTTTACCGCCGATTCGCTATTTTAAGAGAACCATGCGTCTCGTCTGGACGATTCCGCGTGCTTCGAGACGACAAAAATAAACACCGCTTGATGTCATTACGCCGCTGCCGTCGTTTCCATCCCACTCGATTTCGTGTGTGCCCGCCGGGCGATGCTCGGCGACGAGCGATCGCACAAATCGTCCGGTCACGTCATACACCTTGATTGTCACGTGTCCGCCGCCGGCGGGAACATCATAGTGGATGACCGTTGACGGGTTGAACGGATTCGGCGTGTTGGCGTGGAGAGCGAAATGCTCAGGGTTAACCGGAGTGTCGATTCCCGATACGGTCCCCGGCATGACGGCGTCGCTCTCGTTGCCCGCAATGTCGACGGCGGTGATTTTGTAATGGTACCGCCAACCTTCCAGGATCGGGTCGTCCCAGTTCGTGCCTCCTCGTTTGGTCACGGGAGTGAGTCCGTCGATCGAGAAATCCTCGGTCTCGCCACGGTAGACCGCATGGTAATGGACGTCTGGCGACACGCTCCGGCTGAAGTGAAGGTGGTTGCCTTTGGGTGTGTTGTACGTTACCGAGAAATTGGTTGGAGCGGCCGGGGCGATATTGTCGACGGAATACGCGCTCTCCGGCGGACTTACCCACCACGTCGAAGGTTCCGCGGTGTGGGCGGACACGACAAAGACCGATGGGGCGGCGCCGGGGGCGCCGAGATCAACCGCCGTGTTCAGATACGAGATGTGTCCCGCGGCGTTGGAGGCCGTGATTGTAATTTGTTCTTCCCAGGTTCCCGGCGGCATTTCCGCGAAGAACGCGGGGTTTTCTTTTGCCGATGAAGTTTCGATCCCCGTGCTTGTTTCCAACACTCGCCGCCACACGATGTACTCATCGATTGGGTGTTCGGTTTCGTCGGCAAAATCGTAACCCGATGGCGCAAATTTCAGTTTGACCGTCCCTCCCTCATCATCGGGCACGTCTTCGACGTACTCGATCGCGGGGAATTCGTAGAGCCAATCGAGGGTGAGTTCCGAACAATAGGGGGTTCCCATGCCTTTCGGGAAGAGCGTCGAGCGCCAGGCGAGGCTTGCGCCCGGCGACGAAAAACGTACCCATTCCCCGGGGTCTGCCGACTCGAAGTGACCGCCGCCGTCGGAGGACAACTCCCAGTCGATGATTTCGATCTCTGTCGTGGTCAGCCGCGCACGGACGATTGTATCGTCCGTATCGTTGACCGGGTACGACCGGGCGCTGTTGGCATTTGTGAATTTGTGGTGGAAAGCACGGAACGTTTTGAGTCCGTCGTCCGCGTCCGCAACAAAAATATAATCTCCGAATACGCACAGTCCGCGCGCATAGTCATCGACCGGCGCGTCGTCAACAGGCGTCGGAAAAGATGGGTTTTGGATATCCACCCGCTGAACACTCGCCCCAGTTCCGACAAACGCGTAGTTGCCGGAAATTACCACCGAGACCGCCCACGCGGGCGTGGACATCTGTGCAAGATGTTGAGGAACCGATGGATTCAATACCTTGATGACGGCCAGTCCATCGTCAGAGTCGGCGACAAGCACGAGGTTTCCGGCGACGGCGAGTTCGACCGCGAACCCAGGCGTATCGTACGATCCGACCAGCGTCGGGCTGGACGGTGTCGATATGTCAATGATCTGGAGGCCGCTGCTCCCATCGGCGACGTACGCGAGATTTCCTTTGACCACGACGTCAGTTGCGCGGTCAGGCGTGTTGTAGGTACCGACCACGCTTGGATTCATCGGATCCGAAACATCGATCACCCGGAGTCCCGCGAAGTTTTCAGCGACATACGCATAATTCCCATGAACGGCTACGCCTGTGGCGTTGTCGGATGTATTGTAATTTCCGATCGCGACCGGGTTGACAGGATCTGAAATGTCTACAATCTGGAGGCCGGACGACCCATCCGCTGTGTAAGCGAGGTCGCCTGCCACGAACAAATCGTACCCGCCCACATCACAACTCCCGATCTCAGTGGGGCCGTCGGGAAAGCGAATATCAAATACCTTGAACGGCGTGGCGCCGCTTGATTGAACCATGTACAACAGGTCGCCCTCGGCATGAACCGCTTCGCAACTGCCCGTCGATGCTCGCTCCGCGATACGGAAGGGCGGAAACGATTCGTTTACATCGAGGACCCTCAGTCCCCCGGACCCATCCGCCACGTATGCGTGTTCTCCGTCGACGACAGCGGTCGTCGCGATATACATGGACGTGTACGAGCCGACGACAACGGGGAGGGACGGGTCGTTGATATCAATAGTGTAGAGCTGTCCGTACGCGGCGGCGTAAAGGTAATCCCCCTGGACGGACAACCGCCGGTGGGATCCCGCCGGGGTGATTGTCGTGACATATCCGATGTCGAGTGGATTGCTGATGTCGAAGACGCGGATTCCCTGCAACGCGTTGCCAGTGAATGCGTAGTCACCGGACACGGCGACGCCCCAGCAGTCGCCGGTCGTATCATAGAAATCAGCAAGTATCGGCCATGATTTGTTCGCGATATCCACCACGACAAGACCCGAGCCGCGGTCGGCGATGTACGCGTAATGGCCTTTGACGTCGACACTGATCGCTTCCCCCGGTGTGTTATAGCTTCCCATCCCGACCGGCGTCGACGGGTCGCTCACGTCGATAACCTGGATTCCACCGTCGGTTCCATCGGCGACGTATGCGTACTTGCCGTCGAGAACGACGTCGCGCGCCCATCCCGGCGTGTCGTAGCTGCCGTACAGTGTCGGCGTCGACGGGTCGGTCACATCGATTACCATGAGCCCCGTATTGAGATCCGCCACGTAAACCAGGTCTCCATCCGCTTTCACGCCCCAGGCCGACCCCGGCGTGTCGTACGCGCCGATGTATCCCGGCCCAGGAGTATTCGTGGTGATATCGAACACGATGAGCCCTTCACTCCCCGCGGCGACATAGGCGTAATCCCCATCGACGTCGATGCCCAGCGCATTTTCCGACGTAATGTAGTACCCGACGAGCGACGAGTTGAAAGACCTCAATTTGAGTTTGCCGGTCGCCGTGTCCCACCACGCGTCGGTGAAGTCGCCATCTTTTTTGGCCGTCGTGGTGAAATCTTCAAAGTATGAGTTTGTGATTGCGTGTGATAGAGGAACAACAAGGAGAAGAAGCAGAGAACCGACCAGTACGAGCAGTCCGATCCGTTTGCGCGTCATGACGCCCCCCCCGGGTTTGACAAATGTAGAATACAGATCCGCTGCGGTTGCCTGAGCTGCACTCCTTATATAAGTGTATCATATCCGTGCTTGGGATTCAAAGTTAACTTCAATAGTGGCAGGCGCTCACGATTGCGCTCCAGCGGGCAGGCCAAAGACCGAACCGATGGTGAGAATGATTCGCGCTGGAAAATCGGGTGTTTTGACTGTAGAATCGTCAGCCACACACAAAACCATATTTGAAACAGGGTGTTCTGTCACGACGCGGCGGCGGCAGCCGGCGCGCACACGCGGGAGTTTTGCAGCTATTATGAAAAAGGCCGTTATTGCTTTCACAGCCATCTTTGTAGCGGCGCTCGTCGCCGCCGCGCCGGCGGTTCTGGCGTGCACCAACTTTTTGATAACGAAAGGCGCAAGCGCCGACGGATCAACCATGATCACGTATGCGGCCGACTCGCATGTGCTCTACGGTGAGCTTTATTATACGCCCGCGCGGATTCACCCCCCTGGGGCGATGCTCGACGTCTACGAGTGGGATACGGGTACTCATCTCGGACAGATCGCCCAGGTGGAGGAGACGTATACCGTTGTCGGAAACATGAACGAGCACCAGGTCTCGATCGGTGAAACCACGTGGGGCGGGCGGCACGAGCTGCACGACCCCGACGCGATCGTCGATTACGGCAGCCTGATGTACATCACACTCCAACGCGCAAAGACGGCCCGCGAGGCCGTCGAGATCATGGGAAAACTCGTTGCGGAGTACGGGTACTACAGCTCGGGTGAGACCTTCTCAGTCGCTGATGCCAACGAAGTGTGGATCATGGACATGATCGGTAAGGGACCCGGAAACAAGGGCGCCGTTTGGGTCGCGCGCCGGGTGCCCGATGGGTACATTGCAGCTCACGCCAATGCCGCGCGGATCACGCAGTTTCCCAAAAAGGACAAAAACACGCTTTATGCTCCGGACGTTATCTCGTTTGCGCGCGACATGGGATTCTACGAAGGCAGCGACGAGGATTTCAATTTCGCCGAGGTATACAACCCGCCGCGTTTTGGGTCCCGGCGTTTTTGCGATGCGCGTGTGTGGTGCATGTTCAACCGCGCCGCTCCGTCGCTTGAGCTTCCCATCAATTGGTCGCTCGGTGTGGAAGAGGATGCCGAGCCGATCCCGCTGTGGATCAAGCCAGACCGCAAACTCACCGTCGCCGACATCATGTCGTTCATGAGGGACCACTTCGAGGGAACGCCGCTCGATATGACGCAGGACATCGGCGCCGGTCCGTTTGAACTTCCGTACCGCTGGCGGCCGCTGACGTGGAAGGCGGGGGACGGCAGCTTCCTCAACGAACGTGCGACGTCAACACAGCAAACGGGTTTTTCGTTTGTCGCGCAGGCGCGTTCGTGGCTCCCCGATCCGATCGGCGGGATTTTTTGGTTCAGTGTCGATGACGCGTACAGCACGGTCTATTTCCCTATGTACTGCGGTTCGACGGACGTGCCGAAGAGCTATGCAGTGGGGACGGGCGACTTCGACCATGTCACGTGGGAATCGGCTTTTTGGGTTTTCAATTATGTGTCGAACTTTACGTATCTCCGGTACAGCGACATGATAAAAGACGTCCAGCTTGTTCAGAGCGAGCTGGAAAACAAGTTTATCGCCGAGGTTCGGGGAATCGACTCCGCCGCCCTGGCGCTCCACGAAAAGTCGCCGCAGCTCGCGTGCGATTATCTGACCGATTACAGCACGCGGACGGGCGATGCCGTGGTTGAGCGGTGGCGGGAACTTGGAAAATTCCTTCTCTATAAGTATCTCGACGGGAATGTGAAGGATGAGCACGGAGAGGTCACGCACCCGGGCTATCCGAAAGAGTGGTATGAAAAGGTCGCCGCCGCGACCGGCGATCAGTTGAAGGTCCACCAGCTTTCGGGCGAACGCGCCGCGGAGGCCGCCACGAAAGAAAAAGCGAAGAAGACGGCCGAGAGCCTGCTCTCGCTGCTCGACGCACGGGGAATCGCCGTGGACGCCGCGGCCCGGACGAAGATACTCGAGACCGAGACGCCGGCCACGCTTGAGAAGTGGCTCGTCAACGCAGCCACGGCGGACACACTCGAAGACGTGATCGACGCGGAATAATCGGCGACAGGACCCGTACCGGGTCATCAGCGCGTCAGCCGGTTTAGAACTCTACGAATGTGAAGCGGCCGAAGGTGTCTTCGTAGACCGGAGGCGGGAACTTGTCGCGGTACTCCTCGTAGTGGCCGCGTCGGACCACGAGGACGATCCGGCTTGCGCCGCGATACGTGTCGAAGAGCTCGCGAAGATCTTCATCACTCAGAAAGCGTCCGTCGGCGTCTTCATAATCGAGCCCCCATGCGAGTTCGCCCTTTCCCCTGTACAGATAAACATCGTCGCGTTTGTAGTAGTAGCATGCCGCGACGGCAAGTTCGCCTTCGGAGATGATGATCGTCCGGGGTCCGATCCGGCCGGCGTTCGACTCCAGAAAGCGTCCCGGCATCTTTTTGCCTTCGAACTCGATGGGGAAGATGAAGTGCATGCCGAACATCACCACCACCGGTGCGGCGCAAAACAGCACAACCGCCCGCCGGGTGGTCCCGGCTCGGAGTGCGGACAGGAGGATCAACGCCCACGCGAGTATCCCACCTCCGAGAATCAGAATCTTCGACGCTTCCTGATCTTCGTAAATCTTGAATCCCATGAAATCCGTGTACTGGCTGAGAAGCAAGACCACCGCCGCGCCCCCGGTCAATAAGGCGAGCAGGGACACCCCCGCGGTGATCATTTTTCGCCGACAGCTATCTATATATCCGACGATCCCCACCGTGATGAGAAAAATGAGCGGCGGGAAACACGGCAGGATGTACGTGGCGATTTTTCCCTCGGACATCGAAAAGAAGAGAAACGGAAACAAAAACCAGCACAAGGCGAACCGAACCGGCGCCGTCTTGAAGTCCTCTCGATTGAAGCCCATGACCGCGGCGGGAATGAGCGCGAGCCATGGGAGGATTCCCCACGCGATGTGCGGGATAAAGAAATGAAACGGTTCCGGGTGCTGCGCGCCTTCGGACATAAAACGTCTGATGTGCTCCACCCAGAAGAAATAATGCCAGTACGTCGGCTCGCGCAGATGGATCGCGATGGCCCACGGCGCTGCGACGACGAGAACGGCAAGGATCGGAATCCACGGCATTGTGAGGAATTCGCGCCATCGGCGCTCCCACAACATAAAGGGAATTATGGAAACCACGGGGATGGCAAATGCGAGAAACCCCTTGGTGAGAAACGCGGCGGCGCACGACACGCCAAAAAGGGCGAGGAATATTAATCGAGAACGGCGCGTGTCGGCCGTATGCGCACAGAAGAAAGCCACCATTGCGGCGGTCAGGTACAACGTCAACGCATTGTCGAGAATATTGAACACTCCGAATGCAAACACCATCGGGCACGTCAGGAACGCCGCCGCGGCGAGCGGTCCGGCAAATCTGTCGCCCGTGAAACGCCTTGTGAACAAGAGGAGTAGAAGCGCCGTCAGACCAACCGACAACACGGACGGCAGGCGCGCCGCGAATCGGTTGTCCCCCAAAACCACCATCGACGCGGCGTTCATCCAGTAACCGAGAACGGGTTTTTCGAAGTAGCGGACCCCCGCAAGACGCGGAGACATCCAGTCTCCCGACACGAGCATTTCTCGCGGGATTTCAGCGTAACGGGTTTCGTCGGGGATAATAAACAGCCGCGCACCCAGGGGGAGCATATACACGAGGACAAAAAGAAGAACGAGTATTGAAAGAGATTTATTCATTTGGGTGTTCGAAAAACGCCGCTACTCATAGAGCGATTGAAGCGAAAGCCATCCCTCGCGGCCGGGAAGCGATCCCCGCGACACGCTCGCTCGTGGAAGCGGTTCGACATGTTCTACGAGTTCTCCCAACGGACAGAACGATCCGCCAAGTGACTGGACTTTTTCGACGAACTCTTTAAAGAGCCCCAGACAGGATATGCCCTCGGATTCGGCGTGAATTGTCAGCACATTCAAACCGTTCAGGTCGAGCTGTTCGATCATAAAATGATTAAAGTTTTTGTTGTTGATCCCGTTGCGACCGATCACTTCATCGTATGTCGGTAGGGTCACCGGGATCTGGGGCTGGTCGAGAGATTTTCCGTCGACGACGGGCCGGAAGACGTTTTTCCCCCGGCAGTCGCTGTTGAACCGGAACGGGAATCTGTTCTTTTCAAGAAGCACCGTATCGTTGCATTTCCAGGCCGGAACGGCCGAACACACCGGTGTTGTTCCGAGAATGCTCGTGAGCGTGTCGACACCCTGTTTTAGTGTGGCGCGTATCACGCTTCTGTCCATCTTGTCGAGATGTGTCTGCCAGGTGTAGTGGTCCCAGTCGTGCAGCCCCGCCTCGTGCCCGGCGTCCGCGGCCGCTTTCATGATATCGCCGAACTTTTCCCCGAGAAGTGGTCCGCGGCCGAATGTCCCCCGGAGGATAATGTCCGGGCCGTAGAGACTGGCCGCCCGCGTTCTCAGCATTTTGAAGAGAAATTGCGGCCGAAGCAGCCGCCAGAGATGACGTCCCATATTGTCGGGGCCGACGGAGAAGAAGAACGTGGCCGCGATATGGTGATCGTCAAGCAGCCGCAGAAGATTCGGGACGCCCCTTTGCGTGCCCCGGTGGGTATCGACATCAATTCTCAGGCCAATTCTCATAGACAAATTTCAATGGGCTCGCGGTTGAAACGAAGTCGCGACTCGAATTACAGCTATCGACGTTTCATCATGCCTTGTTGACCGGTCCCGTGTCGAACCCTTCGCTCTCCACCGCCTGCCGGAGAAAGAAGTCGAGGGTTTTTTCAACCGACACTTCGAGCGGCACCGTCGGCGCCCATTTGAGAAGTTTCTTTGCGTTTCTAATGCTCGGACGTCTGTGTTGGATGTCCTCATAACCCACACCGTAGTGCGAGCGGCTTTCGATCTCGCGGAACCCGGCAAACGGAGGAAACTGCGACCGCAGGGGATGTTGTTTGAACATGTCGACCAGCATATGGGCAAGATCCTTGATGCTGATCTCATTGTCCGGGTTGCCGATGTTGATTATCCGGCCGTCACAGTTGTGATTCTTGTTTTCTATTACTCTGAATAGTCCTTCAATCCCGTCGGTCACGTCGGTGAAGCAGCGTTTCTGGTCGCCGCCGTCGACGAGTTTGATTGGTGTGCCCTCGACAAGATTCAAAATCAGCTGCGTGATTGCGCGCGAGCTGCCGATCCGCGCGGATTCGAGGCTGTCGAGCCGCGGGCCGATCCAGTTGAAGGGCCGGAAAAGCGTGAACCGCGTGCCGACTTTCTGCCCGTATGCCCAGATAACCCGGTCGAGAAGCTGCTTGCTGCACGAATAGATCCACCGCTGCATGCGAATCGGTCCCAGGACGAGCTGCGAGTTATCCTCATCGAACTCGTCCTCCTGGCACATCCCGTAAACTTCCGATGTCGAAGGGAAGATGATCCGCTTATTGTATTTTACGCAGTAGCGCACCACGCGCAGATTTTCTTCGAAGTCCAGTTCGAACACGCGCAGAGGGTTCCGCGTGTACTCCGCCGGCGTCGCTATGGCGACGAGAGGGACGATAATATCGCATTTGCGGATGTGATACTCGATCCATTCCCTGTGAATCGATATGTCGCCTTCGGTGAAATTAAAACCCGGCCGGTCCATGAGCCGCTCAATATACTCCGAGCGGATATCCATGCCGTGGACTTCATAGTCGTCGCTCTCGAGGAGCCGTTCGCCGAGCGCATTGCCTATAAAACCGTCGACACCGAGGATCAGGACTTTCTTTTTTCTCACCGTTTCCGCTCGCGACACCATGCTCTTGCCAAAACTCATGCCGACGGTGAGATGAAGCTCGCTTGCCAACTGGGATCCCGCGACATGGATGCCATCGTCGGGTTGTCCAAACTCAACCTCCACAGAGCCCTCTCCGCAGGCGATGACGAGAGGATCGGTCGACAGAATCGTCCCGGGGTGCATCGCGGGACCGCCGTTATGGACGTCTTTTACAGACCAGAAGAAGCATTTTCTCTCGCCGACAAAACTAAAGGCCCCCGGGTACGGATGTGTCACGGCCCTTACGAGGTTGCGCACGTCTGATGCAGTTAGCGTCCAGTCGATTTCGCCGTCTTCGGGCGAGCGGCGGCCAAAATACGATGCGCCGGTGTCGCTCTGTGGCGTGCGCGGCGCCGTCCCCGCTTTGATCTGCGGGAGAATGTTGTCGAGCATTTCGCCCGCAGCGGCGGCGGTTTTTTTGTGGAGTGTCAGCGCCGTGTCATCGTCCGCGATGGCGACCTTCTTCTGCGCGACGATGTCTCCGGCATCGGGTCGCCGGGTCATGTAATGAAGCGTGACGCCGGTTTCGGTTTCACCTTTGACGAGAACCCAGTTCACGGGCGCGCGGCCCCTGTACGCGGGCAGAAGCGAGCCGTGGAGGTTGAGTCCTCCCGCCTCCGGAATGGCGAGAATCTCCTCGCCGACAAGGTTTCGGTAATAAAAGGAGAAGATGATGTCGGGCTCGATCGACTTGATCTTCTCCACCCAGATGGGGTGGTTGACATCATCGGGGGCGAATACGGGGATGCCGTGCGAGGCGGCGGTCTCCGCCACCGATCCGAACCACGTGTTTTCGTATGGGTCATCCCTGTGCGTGAACACGGCGGCGATGTCGAATCCGTTCTTGAGGAGCGACTCGATGCCGACACAGCCGATGTCATGGTAAGCGAGAACGACAGCTTTCATTTTTGAATCCTTCAACGCGATGTTCCGGAACCGTCGAACTTCCGTGATGTGTGTTCGGAGTCCGTTCGTCTCGACGCCGGACGTCCGACAACCCGCTCGACAAAATACCGCGGCCGCGCCCTTACGTCGTGATAGACACGTCCGATATATTCGCCGAGGAGTCCCATGCCGATAAAAAGCGCTCCGATAAAAACAAATAGAACGGCGAACAGGGTAAAAACCCCGCCGGCGGCCCATTCGGCTCCGTAGATCAGTCGTCCCACGAACAGGTACACCCCGAACGCGATTCCGACAAATGAAATGACGGCTCCCAAAAGACTCAAGATACGGAGCGGCGATGTGGTCATGCTCGTCAGGAGATCGAACTGGAGATTGACGAGTTTCCAGAGACTGTACTTCGAAGTGCCCTGCGTGCGGCTCTCGTGCTTGACTTCGATCTCCGCCGTCTTGCGGGCAAAGCTGTTTGCGAGAACGGGGATGAATGTGCTCCGTTCGTGGCACGAGAGCATCGCATCGACGATCGTGCGTTTGTACGCGCGAAGCATGCATCCGTAGTCGTGCATCATCACGCCGGTCGATTTCTGGACGACCTTGTTCACGAGATGCGATGACAGGCGGCGGAATGCAGTGTCGTTTCGCGGCACGCGAATGGTCCCGACGACATCGTAACCCTCTTCCATTTTGGCCACGAGTCGCGGGATCTCTTCGGGCGGATTCTGGAGATCGGCGTCGAGCGTGACCACGATATCGCCCCTCGATTCGCCGAGACCGGCCATAACCGCCGCGTGCTGTCCGTAATTTCGATTGAGAAACACACCGACGATGTCACCGTCGTGTTTGATCGCCGCTTCGGAGATGATCTCCATCGAGTTGTCCATGCTTCCATCATCGACGAGGATGAGTTCGGTGGGCCGCGCCATATCCCGGCACACGGCCAGACAGCGGTCGATGAGCTCGTGGAGGCTTTCTTCCTCGTTGAAAACAGGGATGACTATTGATAGGGACAAGATCTTGTGCATGATGTTCCGTTTTGTGTATGTACTTTACTCGCTGATTACTTTTTTGATGGCGTCCACGACATCGTCGACATCTTCCACCGACATGGCGGGGAAGAGCGGGAGCGAACAGATCCTTTCGGAGTTCCATTCGGTGTGGGGAAGCATCCCCGGCCCGGCGCCCATCTTTTCTCTATAGTATTTCTGATTGTGAACCGCAAGAAAGTGAATTCCCGTTCCGATGTTGCGGGTCTTGAGCCTGTCCATGAATTCCGCGCGGCTCAATCCCAACTTGTCCGTATCCACCCGAATGACAAAGAGATGCCACGCGTGGGTCATGGGGTAGCCGGGGTCGGCGAGGGGCAGAATCCCGTCCATATGGGTGAGCTGTTGCCGGTATCTCAGCGCCAGTTGCGTTCTCTTGAGGTTGAATGTCTCGATTCGTTTGAGCTGTTCGATCCCAAGAACCGCCGAAATGTCGGTCATGTTGTATTTGTAGCCCGGTTCGAGGACTTCCGCCTGCGGTGAGCGGCCCTGCGTTGCACGGTCATAGGCGTCAAGCCCAAGTCCGTGGAACTTGAGACGTCGGATTCGTTCGATAAAATCAGCGTCATCGGAGCACACCATCCCGCCTTCGGCGGTCGTAATGTTTTTTATTGGGTGGAATGAAAAGATCGATGTTCCGGAAGCGCCGACGGGGCGGTCGTCGTACTCGGTTCCGAGGGCGTGCGCCGCGTCTTCAATAATCGGGATGCCTTTGTCCGCGGCGATTCGCCGGATGGCGCCGATATCGGCGGGGGCGCCGGCAAAATGAACCGGTATTATCAATTTTGTTTTTGGGGTGATACACGCGCTTAGCGACTCGGGCGTGACATTGAGTGTGTCCCTGTCGACGTCCGCGAACACAGGAGTGGCGCCGGCGAGGACGATCATGTTGACCGTCGACACCCATGTGAGCGACGGAGTGATGACTTCGTCACCCGGCCCGATCCCGAGGGCGTGAAGGGCGAGATGCATCCCCCCGGTCGCCGACGAGACCGCGACGGCCCCGGGCACGCCGGTGTATTCACAAAACGCCTGTTCGAACTCGGCGCACTTCTGCCCGGTGGTGATCCAGCCGGACCGGAGCACGTCGACAACGGCGGAGATGTCCCCTTCGGTTATCGATGGGCGTGAAAATGGAAGGAATTCGTTCCTCAACGTCCGGAACCCCCAGCGGTCGCGAGATATACAGGTGTTTACATACGATTCACGGGAATCGCACGGTCCCTTTGTCATATACAGGATAGAAAATCGCTTGCACCAAGAATAGCACAAACGGGCCCGTATTGGCAAAGTTATTGGCGGGCAACATCAAGCGCTAGAACATCTTATGCGACGATCTGCCCCGGGCGCGCGCATTTACTTCAGTAAGAGCATTTTCCTGGTTTGGGTAAACGTATCGGTTTGCAGCCGATAAAAGTACATGCCCGTGGTCATCGGAGTTCCCACGGCATCGCGGCCGTTCCAGGAGGTTGTGTGACGCCCGGCGGTTTTGTCGCCGGATACGAGTGTCGTCACCAGGCGCCCGCGCGGGTCGTACACGCGAAGGTCGACATGGCCCGGTGTGGGGAGCACGTACTCGATTGTGGTGGACGGGTTGAACGGGTTGGGGTGGTTCTGAAGAAGGCGATATGTGAAAGCATCAACAGCCGCGGTGACGCTACGGGAATGCGTCTCGCGTCCGTCGGCGTCGACGACACCAACCGTGTACACATACTCTTTGCCGGGCTCGGCAGTGTGGTCGGTGAATTCGGTTATGTTACTCGGAAGCATCGACGCGATCTTTATGTCGTCACGCGTGTCGTCATCTCTGTAAACATTTATCCCGGCGATTCGGATATCCGAGGAGACGTCCCACTGCACGAGGACCGATCCGTCGAACGCCTCGGCGGAAACGGCGGAAAACGCGACCGGGACGGTGCCCGCTCGACATTCTCTGCGCAAAAATGTCCGTGCCGCTGCCGTCGATATTTGTGCTCTGCCAAACCACCACCAGGTTACCCAGGGGATCCGACGCGATTGCGGGACGATCCTGATTTCCGGCCGTCGTTGTGTTGATCCGGAATTCCGATGTATGGGGCGTGCCGTCGAACTGGTAGCGTCTTCCGTATACGCCGCGGCCGCTTCCGTCCTGCGAGTCGCTTTGCCAGACAATCGTGTAACTGCCAAAGTCGTTCATTTCGATCTTGGGCCACCACTGGCTCGATGCCGTGTGCGTGTTGACCTGGACGTCTCCGGTTAGCGCAACACCGGCGCTCGTATATCTCTTCTTGTAAATGCCGTAGCCGTCGCCGTCCTGGATCGCGCTGTGCCACACCACGACAAAGCTCCCGTCGGGAGCGGTGGCGACATCGGGGTAATCCTGGTGAGATGTGGAGAACGTATTGACGAGAAACTCGGGTCCCTGTGGGACAGCATCGGCGCGGAAACGTCTCGCGCCTATCGCGTACTGGTCGCCGTCATACTCAAAGCTCGTGTAGGCAACGGCGAAGTTGCCCGCCGCGTCGCAGTCGGCGCGCGAATAACCCTGAAAACCATATGTGAAGTCGTTTGCCATGACTTCGGGGCGTGTCGGAACCCCGTCGGCGTTGAACTTTCTCACGATGACCGCGTCGCTGCTGCCGTCCTGGAACGCGCTACTCCACGTCACGACGAACCCATCTGTCACCGGGTTGACCGCCACATCGGGAAAGGCCTGGTTACTGAATGTAGTTGTGTTGGCCTGAAATTCGGGCCCCGTCGGAGCGCCGGCGGAGTCGTACAACCGGGCGAAGATCCCCCGGCCGCTGCCATCCTGGCCCGTGCTCTGCCACACAATGAGAAACGCCCCGTCGTCACGAAGCGCGACACCCGCAAAACTCTGATCGAGGGCGGTGTATGTGTTTGCCTGGAACTCGAGGCCGACCTTGTTGCCCATCGCATCAAACCGCTGCCCGTACACCCCAAGCCCGTCTCCGTCCTGGTCGGTGCTCTCCCATGCGACGACAAAATCCCCCGATGCGTTCATCGCCACGGCTGGGAATGCCTGGTCGCCGGTGACGTATGTGTTGACCATGAATTCAGGGCCGATAAGCTGCGCCTGGACGTACACGGGGCTTACAAGGTTCGCAAGGACGGTAATCAGGGAGAAGACACCGATGCAAAGACACGAGAGTGTGGCGGAGCGGCGCATATCAGACTCCGGGGAAAATAGTCAACGAGAGGTGGGTTTGTCCATCTATTATAACACATTCAGCCCCGGAAATCACTGTCGATATGTCTCTTTCAGTTTCGCGATGTTCGAACGCATTGCCGCCGGTCGAGTGTCGAGACTCTTGACGCTTGTCGATTCGATCGGTATGGTTGATGTCTGATCCCTTTGAGAAATTACCTTTTTCCGCACTTCAGGATCCGGATTTGAGCAACAAAGACGATCGAGACACTCAGAAAAAACGCTCCGGTATGTTCGAGCGCATCGGTCAATCGGTGACGCGCGGCCCCGTGGTTCCGAAGGACGACACGGATCGCAAGTTGATCGTCGTCAACAATCTAATTCTCCACAACCGCCCGGTTCGTGTTGACGCGCGGACGCTTCGGTACACCCACACTTTTGGATTGGGCGGGATGTCGGCCGTCCTCTTCGGACTTCTCGTCGCGACCGGCGTTCTTCTCATGTTTGTTTACGAGCCGTCGCCGGGGCTCGCATACGAGTCGATCGTCACGCTCCAGACCAGCGTTCTTTTTGGAAAGCTTGTTCGCAACATCCACCACTGGAGCGCCAATTTTCTGATTGCGATAGTTTTGCTGCATTTGTTGAGGGTTTTCTTCACCGGCGGATTCTATGCGCCCCGCCAGTTCAACTGGATCCTGGGACTCCTGCTTCTCTGCTGTGTCCTGGTATCGAATTTCACCGGGTATCTTTTGCCGTGGGATCAGCTCTCGTACTGGGCTATTACCATAGTAACCGGGATGCTGGGGTACATCCCGTTGGCGGGGGATCTGGCTGGTCAATACGATTCGCGGCGGCGCAGAGATCGGGTCCTCGACGCTCATTATATTTTATACGGTTCATACAACCGTGGTGCCAGTTCTCGTCGATCGTTCTCATGGCGTTTCATTTTTGGCGGGTACGGCGGGCCCGCGGGGTTGTCGTTCCGCTCTCGCCTGGGGAGGCGCCGGAGGAGAAACCCGAGCGCGTTTTGTTTCTGCCGAACTTGTTTCTCCGCGAAGTATCGGCCGCGATGGTGCTCATCGCCGTCGTGATGGCCGTTGCGGTGTTGTTTGACGCGCCGCTCGGTCGACGCGGCGAACCCGGGGATGAGCCCCAACCCCGCCAAGGCGCCGTGGTACTTCATGGGTTTTCAGGAACTCCTGCTCCATTTCCATCCGGTGGCCGCCGTGTTGATTATTCCGCTTGCCGGCGGCGCTCGGTCTCGCTTCTCATTCCGTACCTGCGGTATGACGAGGACACATCGGGTGTTTTCCTGATGTCGCACAAGGGGCGGCGGATGGCGCTGGCGGCCTTCCGATCGCCGCGATCGCGACTTCGATCGCCGTTGTGACGGGGGAGTACTGGGTCGACTTTGCCGCGTGGTTTCCCAGCTGCCTGCCGCGGTGAGCAACGGTCTGATTCACGGCGGGATTCTTTCTCGGCGCTCGCATGGCGTTTTACATTTTTTTCAAGAAGACGATACGGTGCGACGAACAACGAAGCGGTCCAGGCGGTTGTTTATTTTTTTCGCGACGGCTTTCGTGATTCTGACGATCGCTGGTGTCTGGTTCCGCGGGGAGGGAATGGCGCTTGTGTGGCCGTGGATGCGATGATCGTATCCAGAGTGAAGTGACTACAATGGCAAAAGACAAAAAGAAAAAGCCCGACCCGGGCAAGACCGGCGATGTCCGCGGAAGCGACGGCCGGGGAACGATGATGCGGTGCCGGTGACGGGCCTGCGCCTCCGCGAATCCTCCCGCCGCTCGTTCTTCTTAAGCTGTGGATCGTGATTGGCGGGATTGCCCTCGTCGAGTATATCGTGATCGCGCTCAATTTTCTCCGCCCGCGGGAAGGCAAAAGGGCGCCGGCGAAGCGGCGGTCGTGGTGGCCGGGCCGCTCGAACGGTTCGAGCCCGAGTCGGTGACGGCTTTTCCGCATGGGAAGTTTTATTTGGTGTGTTTGAGAGACGGTGGATTTCTGGCGCTTGTCTCGCGAATGCACCCACCTCGGCTGCACCGTTCCCTGGGACGACGAAGAAAGGACGGTTTGTGTGCCCGTGTCACTCGTCCTCGTTTGACATCACGGGCGAGGTCTTGAGCCCGCCGGCGCCTCGCGCGCTCGATCTGCACCCGGTGCGGATCGAAAACGGGATCGTGAAAGTCGATACGGTCGACCCGATCAAACGCAATCCTTCTGACGCCGCGCAGGCTGACACCACGCGTGACCCCCGACACACCTTGCATAAGTGGAAGTCGCCGGCCTCATCGCCACCACTGGTCATCGTGGTCTCTCGGTTCCCGTTTATGTCGCTCAAAGAGGCCTTTGTCGAACGAGCGCGTGATGCGGAGCCGGGTCCGGAGGCGGCATTTGTCGGCAAGGAAAAGTGCATCAAGTGCCACGAGAAGGCGTACGAATCGTGGCGGGGCTCCGATCACGATAACGCGATGGCGGTGGCGGCGGACAGTACGGTACGGGGTGACTTCAATAATAGTGTTTTTGCGCTATGAAAGCGTCACGGCCCGTTTTTTCAAAAAAGACGGGAAGTTTTTTGTTCACACAGAGGGCCCTGGGGGAGAGCCGGGCGACTTCGAGATCACACACACCTTCGGTGTGGAGCCGCTCCAGCAGTATTTGATCCCATTTCCCGGGCGGCAGTCTCCAGTGCCTGACGATCGCCTGGGACACCGAGCGAGTCCAGGTGGTTCTACCTCTACCCGGATTCGATCGTTCCGCCCGACGACTGGCTCCACTGGACGCGCGGCGCGCAGAACTGGAACGGGATGTGCGCCGAGTGTCATTCCACAAATCTCAAGAAAAACTATGACGCCGCGACACAAACGTTCGCAACGACGTGGTCCGAGATAAATGTGAGCTGCGAGGCGTGTCACGGGCCCGGGTCGCGGCATGTCGAGTGGGCGGAAATTCCGCCGATGGCCCGGCCCGACACGGAGAACTACGAGCTTGTGATTCGTACCGGCAATATCGAATCGCGCCAACAGGTCGAACTTTGCGCGCCGTGTCATTCGAGGCGGATGGAAATCGGCGACTACGATCACACGCGTTCCGATATCCTGGACAATGTCGTCCCGTCGGTTCTCGAAGAGGGTCTGTACTATGCCGACGGGCAGATCCTCGACGAAGTCTATGTCTACGGTTCTTTCACGCAGAGCAAAATGTACAAGAACGATGTTCGCTGCGCGGACTGTCACGACGTTCATAGCCTCGAAGCTCGTCAAAGAAGGCAACGACCTCTGTCTTCAGTGCCACCAGGCCGAGGTGTACGACAGTTACGATCATCACTTTCACAAGCGAGAGCACGAGGGCAAACCGAGCGACGGATATCTCTGCGTGAAATGCCATATGGCCGAGCAGCCGTACATGGTGGTTGACTGGCGGGCGGATCACAGTCTGCGCGTGCCGCGTCCCGATCTCACGCTCGAGACCGGAACGCCCAACGCGTGCAGCCAGGCGCGGTGTCACAACGACAAGCCCGACAGTGGTCGGCGCATCACTACGCGAAGTGGTACGGCCAGGCCAAGAAACCTCATTACGGAACGATCCTCGCGGCGGGCCGCGAACGCCTTCCCGAGGCCGGAGGCAAATTGATACGCCTTGCCGGTGACGAACTCTATCCCGACAATCGTCCGCGCAACGGCGCTCCAACTTGCTCGGCGCTTATCCCGGTGACGCGACGACGGCGGCATTCAACCGTGCGCTGTCCGATCCCGAGGCGCTTATGCGGTATACGGCGGTGCTCAACGCCAACATCCTCGAACCCGAGACGGCTCTTCGAACTGGTGTCGCCGCTTCTCTTCGATCCCATTCGCGCGGTTCGAATGCAGGCGGCGGTGCGGCTCGCCCCTTTGCCCGATGAACTGTTCAAACCGTATCAGAGGGAGGCGCTGGAAGAAACGATCGAAGAGTATGAAGCGGCAATGACGTACTCGCTCGATTTTTCATTCGCGGGCCACAACCTTGGTAATCTCTATACAACTCTGGGTGATCCTGAACGGGCTGAGGCGTCCTACAAAGCGGCGATCGAGATCGACCATCTTTTCTATCCGGCTAAAGTCAACCTTGCCGTACTCTACAACACTCAGGGCCGCAACAACGAAGCCGAAAAGCTGCTGCGCGAAATCGTCGAGGATTATCCCGAACACTACGAATCGGCGTACTCGCTGGGGCTTCTTCTAGCCGAGATGAACAACCTCGAAGAGTCCGCCGTGTATATGCGCAAGGCGGCGGAAGGAATGCCCGGGCGCGGGCGTGTATGGTACAACCTCGGGCTGGTCGAACAGGCTTTCGGGCGGATTCCCGAAGCGGAACGGGCTTTGCCGGCCGCCATCGACGCCGATCCCGGCAACATCGAGTTTCTGTTCGCTCTTGCCGATCATTATATCAAGCACGGGGAGCTCCATGCGGGCGCGCGCCGTGGCGGAACAGATGATTGAGGCGCAGCCGGATAACAAGACCGGACACGACGTGAAAACATATGTCGATAACCTTATCAACCAGGGTTCCCAGTCTCCCAATTGACACGGTTGAGGTTCCACAATGAAAACACCTTCGTTTGATGTTCGCTTTGAACTCGAGGGCTGGATGCTTTTCTGGGCCGACGTTGAACTGACCGACGCCGGCCAGGACCAGCTCCCGCATCTTCTCGACGATGTTGCGCGGCGTGTCCGCGCCCGTTACGAGGGAAGCGCGCTTACCGACGATCCCACGGTCACGGCGCTTCGAAAGCTCTTCCGCCGGGCGGGAACCGATCCGACTCGTTACCGGCCGTCATCCGAGGCGCTTCTCCGGCGTCTCGTCAAAGGCGAAGACCTTCCTTTGATCCATCCCTTTGTCGATATCAACAACTGTCTCGTCCGCCGAGCTCGCAGTCCCGTGCTGCGTGATGGCCGAGGGAACGTTCGAGCCACCCTATGCCTTTCGCGCGGGTGCGCCCGGCGAAAGCTACATCTCACTCCGCGGGCCGATCAATCTCGAGGGAAAGCCGCTTCTTTGCGACGCGCAGGGACCGCTCGACACGCCTATTACGGGGAACGAACGCGTCAAAGTCACCGATGACACGCGGCGCGGCTGGATGGTTGTTTACTGTCCTTCGGAAACCGTTGAGACTGATCTGGTAGGTGAAACGCTTGTCGAACTGGCCGACGCAGCGCCGGTGATTCAGCATCCTCGAAATGGCGGCATCCGGTCATTGAATGTAACAGGTACTCCATTCAGGTTCATGCCGGAGAAAAAAAAGCCCTCGGCGTGCCGCTGTTGCGGCGACGCCGAGGGCTTCGCTTCTTTTTCAAACAACCGGCTGAGCCTTCGCTGTCCGGCTCTTGTGTCCGCTACGGGGTTATCGTAGCGGGCTTCTTTTTGCGCTGCTGATACTGCAGATGGTGCTTATGTTGGACTTTGCCGCCACCCGCCGTCATCGTCACGGGGAATAACGTTCCGAAGCCGTGCCGCGGCATATAGCCCATGCCATTCTCGGGCCGGACCCAATCCTCGTCGAGGCAGTTGGGAATGCCGTCACCGTCGGCATCACGAAACCAACTGAAAGAATGATCACGCCCGTCGTTATCCGCCGATGCCGGTAACACTCCGAGCGTCATGGCGAATGCCAACACTGTCAGAATCAACAGAGTTCGTTGCATATCAGATCTTCCTCTCGCTTATAACCCTATCAAATCATACCTCTTATGCAAGACATAACGAGGCCGGGGCTCCGCGCCTGTGGATTCATTTTTCGGAACACGTAGCGTCCCGAGAATGTGCTGTTGTGACTTGCTTATCCGATGAGACGAGGCGGGGTCTTCGAGGTTACACGGATCGGACGAAAGCTATCAACCCGGCGAGTGATCACGGTCTTCGAAACTTGCCGCGACCGATCACTGAATGTAACCGATGCTCCGCAGCATCTCCTCGAGCCCTTCGCGATCCTCTTCATCGTTAGGTTATGGACGGTCGGAGAGTTTTGTAGTCGTCGATTGTGAACGGCGGGTCACCGGCGAATTCCGGCTTGATGATTTCACTGATGACCGATCCGTCCATCGATGGGTCGAGAGGAAGCCCCATGAGGTAGAGCATCGTCGGGGCGATGTTCTCTATGTTGGTCACTCCCGCGTAAGAGCCCGCCGCGATCCTCGGTCCCCAGAAGAGATACACACCGTCGCGGTGGTGATACGGGTACGCGGGGGCGTCGCGGACGACCTGGCGCGATTTCATTTCGATGTCGTTGCCCTCGACAAGATAGTTGGAGTACGTGCCGGTGATGACCATGTCGGGCGGCACACCCTGCCCATCCTGTGGGATGTCGATGAGCTCGATGGGCATCGGCTGTCCCGTGTCGGGGTGTGTGATCTGCGCGGCGCGTTCTCTTATATAATTGATGAGTGTCGCGCGCGGTGTTGAGCCGGAGGGGACTTCGATCCCCACACCGGCCAGCTCTTCGGTAGTGAGGAGGTCGTCATTGAAATACAGGCACCACTCATTGGCAAACGCGAACGCCGTTTTGAAATTGACCCGGTTCGCGTTGGGGATGAGACCGATGGTCTCGAGGAAGTAATTGAAGTCGATGATGTAATCGTAGTCGGCAAACCCATGGTCTGATGTGATGACAAGCGTCACATCCTCGCGCAGGCGGTCGATCAGCCGGGCGAGGAAATCATCGAGGCTTTGATAGACCCGTTCCGCTTCATCCCCGAAACCCACGCGGTGCTGGACGTTGTCCGGCGCCTGGAACACATAGAGAAAAAGATCCCAGTCACTGAAGTCATAAAAATAATCGGCAAACCCGGTGAGCGTGCCCATCTGGTCGGCGACGAGGTCGGCATGCGATCCGAGCGATATGATGTATTTGCCAAAACGTTTCTCGATGTCCGCGGCGAGGGATACGGGGTAGGTGAGCGCGAGTTTTGGATCGGTCGGCAGGCGGTGGAACGGCGCGAAATAGAGCGTCCCCTTCCGTCCCGGGCGGCTCGGTACAGGAGCGGCAAGCTCGACCTGGACACAGCCAAGAACCGTTTCCGTCGCGCCTCGCCTCTCTTTGCGGCACTCGAATGAAACCCACGGCGAATACTCGCCGAGGGGGAAGATCGCCGGCTGTACGTTCAGCCCGAAGTCGACGACACCGGGGCGGTAGACCCTCATCGCGACCGTGTCGTAGTTTTCCGTGCGGTCGTCCGTGGTGTCGTAGAGCACAAACAGAATCGGCGCCGAGTGTGCGGCGGCCTTCGCCACGAGCGGCGTGGAGAACGTGCGGCGGTCATTGGGCACACCGGCGGTTCCGCTCCACTTGCGGAAACTCACCGTGCGCGGGTCCTTCCAGTTGTCATAGACGAGGGGCGACATGAGTCCGCCCACCATGATCCCGTTCACCGAGTACGTGGGGTACGTCACCGGAACGTTGGTGACCCCCACCCGCCGGCCGGCCGCCGACGCGACGTCCCACACAAAGGGAACCTCGACATCGAGGACGGAGACGGCGTCGAATCGCCGTTTTCCCGTGCTCCACTTGCCAAATGTGTAAACACCGGTGTGCTGGGGAAGAAACCCGGTCAACATCGATGTCCACGCGGGCGGCGTGAAATAGCAGTCCACGGAGCGCAGGATCCCCGATGCGCCCTCGCGTTTGAGCCGTTCTATTGTAGGGAGTTTTCCATCGGCAATCATCGAATCGATAATCGTCCACGACGCGCCATCGAGACCGATCATAACGACCTGGTGGTCGTCATCCGCAGCGCCGCGTTTCGCGCCGAGAAAGTCGTCCATGGACTCGAAATGAAACGTCTGCGCCGAAGGGCCGAACACACCCGTTTTGAGAATGGCGAACACGGCGGCGATGACGACGACAACAATGACGGCAATTATCAGGCGATTTTTTGACAACCCGCAAATCCTTTGTTCGGCGTGAAGCGAAGAGATTCATTGTATCACAGTCGCGTTTTCTGGCAAACCATCCTCGGGGCGTTACGCGAGTTGACGCCCGGGGCGCGCGTGTGCCATTCTTCTGGTGGAAACGGTTCCTGGCCCACGGCTGATACACACGGAGGGGTTCACCATGAAATCCACGCTATTTTTTGTGTTCGTATTGACGGTCGCCGCGTTTTGTCTGCCCGTGTCGGCGGGACCCGAGGACACCGTCGAGGAAACGGCCACGGGGAAGTTCTTTCCCGTCACGGTGGCGTTCGAACATGACGGTGGAGAGTACACTCTGAACCTGACCGGTGTCGCCGCGCGCAAGAAAGCGGTCTTCAAGGTGTACGGTGTGGCCCACTACCTGGACGCCGAGCACTCGGCCGTTTTCGATGACAAGGACGCGGCATTCGAGGCGGTTTTAGACGACAAATACGCCAAGCAGCTCGTTCTCGATTTCGCCCGCGGCGTCGAGGCCAAGAAGATACAGAAGGCGTTCAGCGACGGATTCAACAAAAGCGCTTCAGACGAAGAGCGCGTCGAGATACAAACTCTTTTCGACGGATTTCTCACATATTTTGAAGAGGATGTTGAAGAGAACGATCAGTACGTTTTCCGCTGGCTTCCCGGCGGGGTCCTCCTCACGACCGTAAAAGGCGTGGAACAGGAGCCGATCGTCAGTGTGGGACTTGCGACCGTCCTCTGGGAAGTCTGGCTTGGCGAGAAATCGATCGTCAAACGCGACAAACTCGTCAAACTGGTCGTCGCCGACTAGGCGCGAAGAGCTTGCGACCTCGCAGTATAACGTGCTGTTGGACAATTAGTTAGAATGTTTTGTACTCGGTGCGCCCTATGATCTCGTCCTGGAGTTCCCGCCCCAGATCACAGAAGTAATCGCTGTATCCGGCGACACGGACGATGAGGTCCCGGTACTCGTCGGGGCGTTCCTGCGCCCGCCGGAGCGTGTCCGCGTCGACCACGTTGAACTGGACGTGGTGGCCGTCGAGACGGATGTGGGGAGTGAAACGCTCGCCATATTTGTCGAGACAGTATGGCGATCAATATCATCAAGATCCTCGTTATCTTCGGCCATAATGACGGTTACTTCGATTGAAGAATCCTTCGTCGGCACAAAAACTGCCAAAACCTGATACCGTACCAGCCATTCATCATGATGTATCTATCTCTATAACAACAGGATAGATCGTTTTTGCCAATCCCTTGCGCCAAAAAGTCGCGCCTCCCCGTTAATGAGAAGTTTTTCTCATTAGTTAATTGTTAGGTGGCCCGAATTTGTGGTAAGCTTGTGTTTACCTAGTCGCTGGGACAACCGGCCCGTCTTGGTGGACATAACTGAAATTATGCGATATAATATATTACAAGAGATTGCGACTCCGTCCCTTGTGGTCGGCTTCGTCCGGGCTCGCGACGGTGTGTTCCGGATTCGGGAGGACGCGTTTGGGGACGGAAAGCCTGCCCGTTTGACGATTATCGAACTACCAGCGGGCGGGAGCGAGTAAGTTGTGCAAAGAAGACTCAAGGGGGTGCGAGATGAAAAATGCGGTTGGTGAGGCCTCGAAACGAACGGTGATGCTGTTTGGTTGGATTGCTTTGTTGATCATCGGCCTGTGGGTGGCGTCGCCCTCGGCTCGCACCTGGTACATAGTGCCCGACGGCACGGGAGACGCCCCGACGATCCAGGCGGGGGTGGATAGCGCCGTCGCTGGTGACGTCGTACTCGTGGCCGCGGGGACTTACCAAATCGTGTCGATGATAGCAATGAAGGGAGGAATTACAGTAACGTCTGAGTCGGGGCCGATGCAGACAAAAGTCGTTCCCGATCCGTCGACCAACCCGATGACGTCGTTTTATTTCAACGGAATCACGGTGCCCACGGAAGTCTCGGGATTCTGGATCGAAGGATTTGTTGAAACTGCTGATGGCTGGTATGAATTGGGGAACGGGATGATGATATTCGGGTGCACAGGCCTGACTGTGACTCACAATGTGATTACCGGAAACGCGATTGGGATCCAAGAGGATTGGAATTCCGGATCTTCGTTCAACAACAACACGGTGATTGGAAATGGACGCGTGCTAATGCGTGGATCGTTGGACTGTAGGTTCAATATTATTTGGGACAGGGTAAGCGAAGGTGGATGTGTGGGTGGTTTCTTTAACAATGTATTGGACTTGTCCGATGCTTGTAATCCATATGCCAGCCTTTCAGCGGATCCGCAGTTCTGTGGTCCATCGGCAGGGAACTATTATCTCCAGAGCGATTCCCCGTGCGCGCCGGGGAATTCGCCTGTTTCTGAGAATGGCCTCATTGGCGCGCTGCCCGTTGGGTGCGCCACGGTGAAGGCCGAGACCAAAACATGGGGTGCGATCAAGGATCTTTACAGGGAATAGCGGCTCTGGTTTCCCCAGCGTATTGCCGCATTCGATCAGCAATATCGATTTGGAACAACTGACCCGCTGATTTTCAAATTCCCCCTGATTTGTCAACTAGAATCAGACATATCGTTGCCACTTAAGAATAAGTGGAGACTATTCGTGAGTTTCGAATTCGGGAGGACGCTTTTGGGGACGGAAGGCCTGCTCGTTTGACGATTATCGAACTGCCAACGGGTGGAAGTGAGTAAAGCATGCAAAGAAGACTCAAAGGGGGTGCGAGATGAATAATGCGGTTGGTGAGGCCTCGAAACGAACGGTGATGCGGGTGGGTTGGATTGCCGTGTTAATCCTTGGGCTATGGGTAGCGTCGTCCTCGGCGCGCACCTGGTACATCGTAGCCCGACGGCACGGGAGACGCCCCGACTATCCAGGCGGGGGTGGATAGCGCCGTCGCTGGGGACGTCGTACTCGTGGCCGCGGGGACTTATGAGATTGCCCCATACATTTTGATGAAGGGTGGGATCAGTGTGATTTCGGAGTCCGGGCCGTTTCAAACGAAAATCGTCCCAGTCCCGTCGACCAATCCGATGTGCGCGTTTTATTGCTACGGTATCGATCTGGGTCCTACGGAAATCACGGGTTTCTGGATCGAGGGATTTGTTTGGTGTCCCGATAGCTGGTATGAATCTCAGGCCCTCGGGATTTTGCTCTTTGGATGCACCACTATTATCGTGACGAATAACGTGATTACTGGCAATGGGGTTGGGGTCGGCGCAGATTTAAACTCCGATGCGTGGCTCCGAAACAACACGTTGTTTGGAAACAGCCGTGTGGATATGTCGGGAGGACTGAATTGCGAGTTTAACATCATTTGGGATAGGAACGCCGGAGCGTGCATCGGTGGTTTCTTTAATGATCTATTGGACCTTTCGGACTCTTGTCTTCCAGAAATCAATTTCTCCCAGTATCCTCAATTCTGTGGTCCCTCAGCGGGGAACCTCTATCTGCAGAGCGACTCCCCGTGCGCACCGGGAATCTCCCCAGCGGGGATCCTCATCGGCGCGCTTCCCGTTGGTTGCGCTACAGTGAAGGCCGAGCCCAAAACATGGGGTGCGATTAAGAATCTCTACAAGAAATAATCGTTCTTCGAGTCACTTCCTTGGTCAGCGCCCCCAATCCTGATCCACTAGATGCTGCAAAATTCGACGATACGGGTCCTTCGTGCCCCCGCTTCGAGCCGGCATCAAAACGACTGGTGCTCGGTCCGCGTCGATGATCTCGTCCTGGAGTTCCCGGCCCAGATCGCAGAAGTAGTCGCTGTAGCCGGCGACGCGGACGATCAGGTCGCGGTAGTCCTCGGGGTGTTCCTGCGCCCGCGGAGCGTGTCCGCATCGACCACGTTGAACTGGACGTGGTGCCCGTCGAGACGGAAATAGGTCCGAACGAGCTGCGCGAGCTTGTCGATCCCGTCGTCGCTCTCCAGCACGCTCGGCAGGAACTTCATATTGAGCAGCGTGCCGCCCGTGCGCAGTTGATCCATCTTGGCGGCCGATTTGATGACGGCCGTGGGCCCGTTGACGGTCGGCGCCCTGGACCGGCGAGATCCCCTCGGACACCGGCGTGCCGGCCTTGCGGCCGTCGGCCGATGCGCCGAGCACCGAGCCGAAATAGATGTGGCAGGTGGTGGGCAGCATGTCGACGTGGTACTCGCCGCCCTTGGTGTTGGGCCGGCCGTCGATCGCGTCGTGCAGTGCGTCGAAGACCCGCATCATGATGCGCGTCGGCATAGTCGTCGTCGTTTCCGTAGCGCGGCGTCTTGTTGACGAGCCTCAAGCCGCAGCGCCTCCGCGTCGTCAAAGTCGCCGTCGAGGGCGTCGAGCAGCTCGGCCATGCCGATGGTCGCGTCCTCGAACACATGCTTGCGAATTGCGGAGAGGCTGTCGGTGATGGTCGCCGATCCCGACGCACTGGATATAGCTGGTGTTGTACCGCGGGCCCGCCGTCGTTGTAGTCCCTGCCCTTCTCGATGCAGTCGTCGATCAGCACCGACAGGAACACCGCCGGCATGTCCGCGGCGTACATGCTGTTCGATGAACTGGTTGCCCGCGACCTTGATGTCGACGAAGTGGTTGAGCTGCCGTTCGAACGCCTCGAACAGTTCGTCGAACGATTCGAAATCGCGCGGGTCGCCCGTCTCGATGCCGATCCGTTTGCCGGTGCGCGGATCGACGCCGTTGTTGAGCGTGATCTCGAGGATCTTCGGCGTGTTGAGATACCCGGTGAGGATGTACGCTTCCTTGCCGAAGGCGCCCGTCTCCACGCACCCGCTCGTGCCGCCCTCGCGGGCGTCCTCGATGCGTCTTGCCGCAGCGGACCATCTGTTCGACAACGCCGTCGGCGTTGAACACCGACGGATAACCGTAGCCCGTTCCGGATCACCCGGCAGGCCGCCTTGAAGAAACCGATCCGCGTTCTTGCGGCTGAGCTGGATGTTGCCCTGCGGCTGGAGCAGATGGATCTCGTCCATCACCTCGAGCATCAGGTAGGAGAGCTCGTTGACGCCGTCGCTGCCGTCGGGCAGCACGCCGCCGAGATTGATGTTGGTGAAGTCGTTGTAGGTGCCGCTCTCCTCCGCCGTGACGCCGACCTTGGGCGGGGCCGGATGGTTGTTGAACTTGATCCAGAAGCACCCGAGCAGCTCCCTGGCGCCGTCTCGCGGTCAGGACGCCCTGCCTCGAGGTCGCGCTTGTAGAACGGATAGAAATACCGGTCGAGGTGGCCGGGGTTCATCGCGTCCCAGCCGTTGAGTTCGGTGATCGTCCCGAGGTGCATGAACCAGTACATCTGCAGCGCTTCCCAGAAATCGCGCGGGGCGATGCGCGGGCACCCGGCGGCAGTTGGCGGCAATCCGTTCGAGCTCGCCCCGTCGCTGCGGCTCGGTTTCGGCGGCGGCCATCTCGTCGGCCAGGTCCGCGTGACGCTCGGCGAAGAGGATCACCGCGTCGCACGCGATCGCCATCGCCCGGAGCTGCTCGCGCTTGCCGCGCGGCGTCCGGATCGCGCCTGAAGTCGAGCCGGTCGATGCGCGTTCGTCGATGTCCTGTTTGAAATCGAGGAGCCCCTTTGAATAGAACTTGCCGTCGAGCGTGGTGTGCCCCGGCGCCCGCTGTTCCATGAACTCGGTGAAAATTCCCGCCTCGTAGGCGGCCTGCCACTCGTCGGAGAGCCCCTCGAAGATCCGCTCGCGCATCGTGCGTCCGCGCCAGAAGGGGATGACCTTGTCTCGGTAAACGGCGAGGTCGTCCTCGGCGACGCGTATACGGCGTCATCGGGCGCGGCTGTCGAGAATGCGCAGATCCTCTTCGCTGTGGCAGGTCAGCTCGGGATAGGTCGAGACGGCCTTTGGCCGCGGGCCGCGCTCGCCGACGATGAGTTCGTCGTCGCCGATATGAATGGTCTTGTGACGGCAGAGGTGTTCGAACGCAAGCGCGCGTGTAACCGGCGTCGAATGCTTGCCGATATTCTCGCGGTAGAAATCCGTGACAAGCTCCGCGCGTTCGGCGGATATCGTCACCGGCGTCTCGTAACTTTCCTGTCTCAAGCGGTTGACGCGCTCGTTCATCGAGTGTCCTTTCATCGGATCAATAGGCAACTTCGAGACCGTGCTCGCCCAGATCGAAGGCGATGCGGCCGAGTTCCGCCCGCGACGGCGAATCGATACCGCCGGGGAGGCTGCTGCTCAAGCCAAATCGCGGGTACTTGTCCATGGCCGTCGCATGATGGCCGAGGAGCGTTATTGTATGGCGGTTGGGGAGACCGGCGACAAAGCGGCCGATCGCCTTAATATTCTTGGCGCCGTCGGTGACACCGGGAATGATCGGGACGCGGACCTGGACGTCGCATCCCATTTCGGAGAGCATGGTGAGGTTTTCGAGAATGGGTTCGTTGTGACGCCCGGTGTGTTCGATGTGCTCCGCCGCGTCCATTAATTTCAAATCGAAAAGAAAAAGTCGACCTCACCGGCCACCGATCGGACCACGCCCGGTTTGGCGAAACCGCACGTGTCGACGGCGCGGTGGATGTCGTGTTCGCCGCAGCGCACGAGCAGCTCGTGGAGGAAACGGGGCTGGCCGAGCGGCTCGCCCCCCGAGAAGGTCACGCCCCCGCCCGACTGATCGAAGAACGGCGTGTCGCGCTCGATCTCGACCATCAGCTGGTCGACGGTTCGCGTGCGTCCGACAATCTCGATCGCGCCCGAGGGGCACTCTTCGGCGCATGTGCCGCACAGCACACAAAGCGCCTCATCGCGGGCGATCCCGCCGTTGGAGCGCGCGCGGGCGTCTTCGGGGCAAGCCTCGATGCACGCTTCGCAGCGGATGCACCGTTGGACGCGGTAGAGGACATCCGGAGCGGCGGACTGGCTTTCGGGGTTGTGGCACCACTCGCACGACGAGCGGGCACCCCTTGAAGAATACGGTGGTTCTGATTCCCGGCCCGTCGTGGACGGCAAATCGTTTGATATCAAATATTACGCCGGTATTCATCGTGATTCTCCCGTCCCGTGCCGGGGACGCCGCGAAGCGTAGGGATTTTGTTTTATTTTATCACGCCGATCTAGGACAATAGCAAAGGCACGACTCGCTTTTCAGCACAACCACGAACGGAATGCGATGCCCGACAATGAAATCATAAACCCGGCCGACCTCCCACTGGTCAAAGCGTCCGAGGCGCTTTTCGACCAGGTCCCCGATATCGTGTTTTTTGTAAAAGATGCCGAGGCGCGTTATGTCGTCGTCAACCAGACGCTCGTCGAACGCTGCGGCGTGAAGAATAAAGAAGCCCTTATCGGCAAGACCGTTCTCGATATTTTTCCGGACCCGATGGGGAAAGGGTACTTCGAACAAGACCGGCGGGTTCTTGAAAAAGGGAACCCATGTGAAGGACCTGCTGGAGCTTCATCTCTATGTCCGCGGCGAGCCCGGATGGTGCATCACCAACAAGACACCATTGATTGCGGATGACGGGACGGTGTGCGGGCTCGTCGGTGTGTCGAAGGACCTTCACCTTCCCGCCCGCGACGCCAAAGGATACGAGGAGCTGGCCGCGTCCATCCAGCATATCCAGACCCACTACGGGGATCCGCTCCGTGTCGATGCGCTGGCGAAAATGTCGTCGCTCTCCGTCTATCAGTTCGAACAGCGGCTCAAAAAGATTTTTCAGCTCACCGCCGGGCAATTCATCGCCAAGACGCGGATCGATGCCGCGTGCGACCTCCTTCGGCACACGGGGAAATCGATCGGCGATGTCGCGGCAGCCTGCGGTTTCTACGACCAGAGCGCGTTCGCGCGGCAGTTCAAGGCCACGACGGGCCTGACCCCGACGGAATTTCGCGATCAAACGGGGTGAATCTACGGTTGCCCGCGGCCCGGATCAATTGTAGATTAGTCACCATGTCTCGGCACGTGCTCCCCATATGCCTGATTTTCCTCGTTCTCACGTTCGCGCTGGTGGACCCCGTGTCCGCTCGGCCCAAGACGGACGTACTCATCTTGAAGAACGGCGACAGAATCAGCTGCGAGATAAAGACACTGACCCGCGGCAAGATCCAGGTCAAGACCGATTCGATGGGAACGCTCGATATCGAGTGGCTGGACGTGGTTGGCATCAAGAGTGAGTACTTTTACCGGGTTGAAGACACGAACGGGACGCGGTACTTCGGAGTGCTGGAAAAAAAGGAACAGGAGACGACACTCCGTGTTGCCAGCATGGGGACGGTTGCCTCCATCGAAAAGGTGAACGTCGTCGAAATCACTCCCATCCAGAAGAGTTTCTGGGAAAAGATCGACGGATCTTTGAGCGTCGGATACAGCTACACACGGGCGAGCAGGGTGGCGGAATTCACGTTCAACTGGGCCAACCGATATGTTGCTGAACGTAATCTGTTCGATCTCGGCGCAAACTCGACCATCACCAACAAGGGGGGCGAGGAGGGGACGACGCAGCGGATTGACCTGACATTTTCTTACGTCCGGCTTCTCAAGAAAAAGTGGACCGGAAACACCAGCATCTCCGTGTCACGAAACGACGAGTTGGATCTCGATCGCCGGTTGTTGGTGACGGCGACCACCGGTGTGAGCCCCATCAAGAACAATCACGACATCCTCCTGTTTTCCACGGGCCTCGCCGGCAACGCGGAAACGTCGACAAACGGCAACAAGACGCAGAGTTTCGAAGGGGTCTTGATGGCCAGCTACTCGAGATTCAACTACAACACTCCGAAGACCGACATCAGTACGGCGCTCAAGTTCTACCCGAGTCTGACGGAGAGCGGCCGGTATCGTGTAAACTATGACCTCTCGTTTCGCCGTGAAATCGTCTCCAATCTCTTCTTCGATTTGAGCTATTACCTCGAATACGACAGCAAGGCGTCATCGGGCGAGGGCGAGAAGAAGGACTACGGCATCGTTACTTCGATCGGTTGGACTTATTAGCTTTTCCGCGCCGACACAAACACTCAGCCTCACAATCCAGTCTTGAATATCGGGTCCATCGGTGTTAAAACCAAAAGATCATTCTGCACGATCGAACGAGCCGCACGATTGAGCGAGCCAAAAGGGAGGAATATCGCGATATGCAAAAATCAATTTTATGGCTGTTGGTGCTGGCGATGGCGACGATGATGAGGGCCGTGCCTGCCGGAGCCCAGGAGACCCACCCGTTCTCGATACACGATATGCTGGCGATGGACCGGATCGGCGATCCGAACGTATCGCCCGATGGCAAATTGGTTGTGTTTACGCTGCGGTCGACCGACCTCGACGCCAACAAGGGCCGGACGGACATCTGGCTCACCGGCGTTGACGGTAAGGGACTCAAGCGTCTCACCGCCGATCCGGCTGGTGATTACAACCCCCGCTGGTCGGCTGACGGCACGTCCATCTACTTTTTGTCCACACGTTCGGGGTCGTCGCAGATCTGGCGGATCTCGCTGGCCGGTGGAGAGGCCCAGCAAGTCACCGACCAGCCGCTCGATGTGGGCAACCTCGTCATGTCGCCCAACGGCGCTCATATTGCTTTCACCATGGAAGTGTTCGTCGACTGTGAGGATATCGAATGCACCACGAAGCGGCTCAAGGAGAGGGAAGAGGCCAAGACGACCGGTGTTATTTTTGACCGGTTGTTCATTCGCCACTGGGACACATGGAAAGACGGCCGGCGCGCGCACATCTTCGTCATGCCGACGGGGGGTGGGGATGCCGTTGACATAATGAAAGGGATGGACGCCGACAGTCCGTCAAAACCGTTTGGCGGCCCGGAAGAAATCACATTCACGCCCGATGGGGCGGGTGTCGTCTTTGGCGCGCGTGATGTTGGGCTCGAGGAACCGTGGTCAACGGACTTCGATCTTTATCTCGCCCCGATTGACGGCTCGCGGTCGCCCGAGTGTCTTACCGAGGCGAACGAAGCGTGGGACACGAACCCTGTTTTTTCGCCCGACGGCAAGACGCTTGCGTACATGGCGATGGCGAAGCCGCGTTACGAGGCGGATCGCTTCCGCATCGTTCTTCGTTCGTGGCCCGGCGGCGAGACGCGCGTGTTGACCGAGGACTGGGACCGCTCGCCGCGGTATATCGTCTGGTCGAAGAACGCGAAAAAGATTTACACGGCCGCGGCCAATCTCGGCCAGGTGTCGCTCTACGAAATTGATGTCAAGAAGGGCGAAGTCAAAACGATCCTGGAAATGGGGAACGTTCGTTCGCCGTCGCTCGCCGGTGACCGCATCCTTTTCGGGATGGATCATCTCAAGTCGCCCGTGGAACTCTATACGATAAAAACCAACGGCAAGAGCATGACGCCGGTCACGACGATAAATGCTGAAAAGATCGCCGCGGCGCGAATGGGCGAACCGGAACAGTTCACATTCAAAGGCTGGAACGACGAAACGGTTTACGGATATATCGTGAAGCCGGTCGATTTCGACGCGTCGAAGAAGTACCCCGTGGCGTTTTTGATCCACGGCGGTCCGCAGGGATCGTTTGGTAACGACTTCCATTATCGCTGGAATCCGCAGGCGTACACGGGAGCGGGTTATGCCGCGGTGATGGTGGACTTCCACGGTTCGGTCGGTTACGGCCAGGCGTTCTCCGACGCGATTGGCGGCGACTGGGGCGGTAAACCGCTCGAAGACCTCCAAAAGGGTCTCGCCGCCGCGCTCGAGAAGTATCCGTGGATGGACGGGACCCGCGTGGGAGCGCTCGGTGCGTCATATGGCGGGTACATGATCAATTGGATCGCGGGCAACTGGCCCGACCGCTTCAAATGTCTTATCAACCACGACGGCAATCTCGATGAACGTCTCGCGTACTACGACACGGAGGAGTTGTGGTTTCCCGAGTGGGATCACCAGGGAACCCCCTGGGACAACCCGGAAGGTTACGAGAAACACAATCCGGTGAACTTCGTTCAGAACTGGAAGACACCGATGCTCGTGATCCACGGCGCCCTGGATTATCGCGTAGTCGAGACGCAGGGAATGTCAACGTTCACGGCGCTGCAGCGGCGCGGGATACCGAGCAAGTTCCTGTATTTCCCAGACGAAAACCACTGGGTGCTGCAGCCGCACAACAGCATCCTCTGGCACGACACGGTGATCGACTGGCTCGATCGCTGGGTAAAACGCGACGGCGCGGAATAACCCTGGCGACTTGTCGACAGCTTCGAAAGCCCGGGAGGCCCCAAGCCTCTCGGGCTTTTCGTGTCAACCCGCGCGGGTCGTACGATGCGGTCTTTCGAAAGGCCCTTTCGCGGGAGCGAGCGAGAATCCACCGTCGGCGCAGCCGGCGGTTAGTCGAGTGAAGCGGAGCGAGGGCCAGAGAAAGACCGCAACAGACGACCGGCGACGGGAATATATGCAAGCACGGGGGAATTGTGTATAATAGAATACAGAGGTGATTTCAGCAGATGCGAGGGCAATGGGCGATA
Source organism: Candidatus Latescibacterota bacterium (assembly GCA_963791045.1). Classification (GTDB taxonomy): domain Bacteria; phylum Krumholzibacteriota; class Krumholzibacteriia; order WVZY01; family WVZY01; genus CAWBQK01. The sequence continues at coordinate 219,406 of CAWBQK010000009.1, read as the reverse complement.
TTTGTGGTTGCGATGTGCATAGTCGTCGTGTTCATCGGCTGCGGTGACGACGAGGGAAATCCAAACACGCCCGGTGTGATTGTCGATCCGCCGATCGATACCGTTCCACCCGCAATTGTCGATAACCTCCGGCTTGACTATCCCGCCCCGCAGTCAATTGCCGTCGTTTGGACATCGCCCGGCGACGACGGAGCCGACGGTACCGCTGCCGAGTACGATATCCGTTACTCCCTTGCCGAGATCGCCGATTCCAACTGGGCTCAGGCCACACCCATCGATCCTGGTATTCTCCCCACTCCCAAACCGGGTGGACAGATCGAGACGATCGTCGTTCTGGGATTGCTCTCCGGCACCGAGTATTTCTTTGCTTTAAAAACCGCCGATGAGGTTCCCAACTGGTCGGGTCTATCCAACTGCGCGTCCGGAGTGACGGCGGGTGAACTCATCCCGCCCGGCGAGGTCAACGACCTTGCCGCGAGGGCGGTGGATGATTACTCATTCGAACTCACATGGACGGCGCCCGGGGATGACGGCAACCTGGGCCGCGCGGCGCGATACGATATCCGCTACTCCGCCGACCCCACCAGCACGGGGGAGGATTGGGATACGATGACCCGTATCGCCGTCACGCCAAACCCGAGTCCGGCGGGCGAGACGGAGAGTTTTGTTGTCCATGGTCTCTCCTACCAGACGGGTTACTTTTTTGCCATGAAGACCGGCGACGAACTGGACAACTGGTCGGGGCTCTCGAACATGGCTCCCGCGATGGCGTACGGCACGACATACTGGGTGTTCCCGCGGGTGGTCAACCGCGGCGAACTGCTGTACATGGTTTTCGAAACGGCGACTTCGGACTCGCTCAAGCTCACGACCAACGGACTCTACTACCCCCGTGTATGTGGAGTCGGTGTTATCGAGGAGCTCGAAGCGACGGTCTTTCCCGACGGAATTCATGTAATGACCTTTGATTTCATCTATGCCGATTCGGAAGAGTACTACCGCTCCAACTTCTACTGGATCGCGATGTGCCAGAACGGACAGCCGCTGTGGGCCGAGTCAATCGAGTTCCGCAATTAAATAGCCGCGATACCCCCCCCTCACGACTTCGAGTAAATCATTGTCGACAATTCGGTAGTATGGTACCGTTCGCGAATAACCACTTTTTCTGTTCGGACGCTCGCAAAACCAAGGAGCGGATTGATGAACCAGACGTACGACGCCCAGGCTATTCCTCTCCCGCCGCCGCCGACTTATTACCGATGGACGGTACTCGTCGTCATCAGTCTGGCGATGTTCGGAAATTACTACGTATACGACGCGATAAGCCCAATCGCGGATCTTCTCAAGACGCAGCTCAGCTTCTCCGACAAAAACATCGGCATGCTGAATGCCATCTACAGCATTCCAAACATCTTTATGGTGCTGATCGGTGGAATCATCATCGACCGCATAGGCGTCAAACGCGCCACGATGGTCTTTGGCGTGCTCTGTTTTGCCGGCGCCGTGCTCACCGCTTCATCGGGCAACTTGAATGTCATGATATCGGGAAGACTCCTCTTCGGCCTCGGAGCGGAGTCGTTGATCGTGGCCGTGACGACGGCACTTGCCAAATGGTTCAAGGGCAAGGAGCTTTCATTCGCTTTCGGCATCAATCTCACCATCGCGCGGCTCGGTTCTTTTCTCGCGCTCAACTCTCCAACATGGGCCAAACCAGCGTTTGAGAACTGGCAGTGGCCGCTCCTTATAGCGGTCGCTTTCGGGACGTTCTGTGTGGTTGGTCCGCTGGTTTACTGGGTGATGGAAAACCAGGCGAGTAAGAAGTACCAGATGGGCCTCGCCGGGGAAACCGACAAGGTCTCCTTCTCCGGTCTTTTCATGCTGGGCCGGTCGTACTGGCTTGTCGTCTTGCTGTGCGTGACGTTCTACTCGGCGATCTTCCCGTTCCAGACGTTTGCCATCAAGTTTTTCCAGGAAGGTCATGGGACGACGCGCGAGTACGCGGGTTTTCTCTCGAGTCTTTTGACTCTATTCGCAATGATCTGCACGCCGCTTTTCGGGTTACTCGTTGACCGCGTGGCAAAACGTTCGCTCTTTATGATGTTCGGATCGGTGCTCCTTGTGCCGGTCTATTTGATGATGGCCTACACGGACATCCCGCTCCTTGTCCCGATGGCGATGATGGGGATCGCGTTTTCACTGGTTCCCGCCGTCATGTGGCCTTCGGTGGCGTATATCGTGGAGGAGAAGAAACTCGGCACCGCTTATGGACTCATGACGATGATCCAGAACATCGGTCTTGCCGGGTTCAACCTGCTCATCGGCTGGGCCAATGACTATTCCGGCGCAACCGTCACCAACCCCGGCGGCTATGCGCTTGGGATGTGGATCTTCTCTATCTCGGGTTTCCTCGGGTTCTTCTTCGCGTGGCTGCTTCGGAGATCGGAGACGGGGCCGAATGCTCACGGGTTGGAGACGATTACGACAGCATCGAGCAAGGACGACTAGACTGCTTTTCAAAGAGGGCGCTCCCGTTCCTCGGGGGCGTCCTCTTTATCTCCCGCTTATACCTCGTCGAGCAATCCCTCAAGGTTTTTTCGCATGAATTCAGGCAGGGCAAACGCCCCCCGGTGAATGCCGGTGTTGTAATACAAAAACTTCATGCCCGCGTCCGTCACTCGCGAAGGGTTGAAATCAGATACCGGCCTCAACCCCTTTGACGAAAGGCAAACGACCACAAACCACCAGGATATGTGAGATTGGAATAATTGTAGACGCTGAGATGCTCGAACACACCGTCGAGATTCTGAACGAGTGAACGCTGGTTGTCCGCTTCGTACCATGGGTTCTCGGCCTGTGACACGACGATCCCCTTGCTGGTCAGAATCCTTTTCACATTTGTATAGAACTCGGTTCCGAACAGGGGTTTGGCCGGGCCGATCGGGTCGGTCGAATCGATAATGACGACGTCATACCTCTCGGCGGTTGTCGCGACAAACTCGACACCGTCGGCAATCGTCACTTCGACCCGAGGATCGTCGAGACAAGACGAAGTTTGCGGTATGAACTCCCGGCACGCGCTTACCACCATTTCATCGATTTCAACCAGGCGGCAGTGTTCGATGGTCCGGTGTCTTAGTGTTTCGCGGACCGTTCCGCCGTCCCCGCCTCCGATCACCAGGACACGCCGCGGCTCGGGGTGAACGAAGAGCGGAACATGAACGATCATTTCGTGATAGACCGCCTCGTCCCGCTCGCAAATCATAACCAGGCCGTCATTGAGGAGCATCTTCCCGTGTCCCGTCGTCTCAACGATTTCAACCTTCTGGAAAGGACTCGTGCCCGAAAAGAGAACCTTTTTGATGCGATACCGCATCCCCAGGAAGTCTTTGAAGCGTTCCTCGATCCAGGTGTGGTCTTCGGTAGACTGGTTTGACATGTCCGGGGATCCCTCCGTTTGAGCAGAACGAGTGTTGCTAGAGAGGCGTGCTCTGCCGGGTGGTTGGGAAGTTTTCGATGTGAGCGTATTTTACGGAATATCCGCAGGCGAGCTCGCGCGAATCGGACGCCGTGACGCGAAAACCGCTGTTGATCGACTCGAGTTCGATGGTGCCCTGGAAGAGGAGAAGGTCGCTGCGGGCCGGCTTGAAGAAATCGAGAAGCCGCGACACAATGATCCGGGTTTCGAGTGAGTCGCACACGCGATTGGTTTCAAAACTGACGTAGGAACCCTCTTCCTGCGGTGTCACGTGGAGCGTCGCGTACGTTCTGCCCCCGATCGCGTTGAACGAGTACCCGGCCGGGTTGAACTGGTGCTCGTCCGTATCATAGTCTACGAAGAATGTTTCGAGTCCTATGTCGCCGATCGGATCGACGGCCGCTTGAGAGCTTATGAACCTGATCGCGGATTTCGGGGTCGAAGTCGTACATCAAGAGTTCCAACGTGGCGTCATCGGGCGCCGGTTCGAAGTGCCGGTCGAGATGAAAGAGCGCGATGTGATCGGCATTCTTGTTGCCAAATATGATAGAGATCCCCGGAGCAAGGCGTTCGAATTCGCGAACGTCCTCCACGAATGTTGTCATTTGTTGGTCGGGGAAGTATTCGTTCTTTCTCTCGTATATGAGTGAATCGATCTGGGCGATGGGAATCGTCTCGAGAAGCGCCACGGCGGCTTCGACGAGGGTTGTTTTCCCGCAGGTGATCATCACCATCTGGTGGTCGCACACAAAGAGGCTAGACTCGGAGAGCAAATACGCGTCGCACGAGTCGTTTGACATTGTGGACAGTATGCTGGCGCGGGCTCGCTCGACTATAGCCGGCCAGAAATCCCCGCCGAGCGATCGCAAAGACGGATACCCCGGCGCCGTTGTGATTTCGAGTTTTTTTTCGGGTCCTTCGAAAAGCATGTCCACTATGTCGAGTCCTTTGATCCAGAGGTCTTTCCAGATGGATGGACTATTCTACACACGCCCCGCGGCCTTTGCAATGTCTTCGCCCTCCGTAGCGAAGATTCAGGTTGATTTCCGCTGTAACTCATTGTTGATTATCTGGTTCAGGACATGGGATTCGCCGTCGCCGCGTGTGGCTGGTGCATTGGGTGCCCGTGTGCTAAAATGGCGGTTCCTGAGTGCGCCAACGAGCCGCAGTGTACTCGAACCTTCGGCGCGCCCTCGACACGAACACAAGTATGACAAGGAGATAATCCATGCGAGCGACGGGGAAGACCCTGGCGGCCCTGATACACTTATTTGTGGCGGCAACCCTCTTTGCGGGAACCCCGAATCAGGCGGCGGCCCGCGATATCACTGTTGGAGTCGTCTCAGATGGGCCCGGGAGCGGGAGCGCTATTCGGGACAAGGTGGAGGCGGAACTGAAATTGATCACGGGCGCGACGGTGAATTTCAAGAGCGCTCCTGAGTTCAATGCCGGTTGGAAAATGAGCGGTGTTCGCCCGGCGCTTATGGCGGCTTTGAACGACCCCGAGGTTGACTACGTGATGGTTGTCAACCTGATTGCCGCGCGGGAAGCGGGCGCCAGCGATCTGGTATTGACCAAGCCGGTGCTCGTCGCGATCCCGGAGCATTTCGGATATTTCGAAGAATCTCCTTACGAAATCAATGGCAAGTTCAAAAAGAATCTGAGCGTGATACATATCCCGCAGGGTCTCGTGCGGGACATCGAGACATTTCGAGAGATGATCCCGTTTGATACCTGTCACGTGGCGATCGACGATTTGTACGCCGAAGAGTTTCATGTTTTCTCGAAGGGGCAGGATGAGTTCGAGGATAGTCTCGGGCTCGACATCGAACTGCTGCCCGTTTCAGACGACATTTCGCGAACGTTGGTGAACGTGGGTGACGGTGTAGATGTGGTTGTTCTCGCGTTCACGCCACGGTTGTCGCTCGCAAAACGCGCGGAGCTTATCGAGGGACTGACAGCGAAGGGGATTCCGACATTCAGCATCATTGGTCATCCCGATGTTGAAATAGGCGCCCTCGCCGCGCTGGTACCGGAGCTCGATGGCATTGTCGCTCGCCGCGTCGCACTCAATTTGAATCTCCTGATTCGTGGCGGGGATGTTGGCGATCTTCCGATTCTTCTTCCCATCGAATTAAGCCCGCTTGTGAACGGTCGAACGGCCGTCGCTGTGGGATATGCACCGACATTCGAAGAGCGAATCTGGGCGGAGTTTCTTTACCCGGAAGCCCTTCGGGTCGAAGAAACACCATTGACTTTCAAGCAGGCGCTGGGTGAGGCGGAGAAGGGAAACACCGCCCTGACTATAAAAGACGCCAATGTCGACGTGTTCCACCAGGAAAAACAGTTAGCCCGAAGCCCGCTTCTCCCGCAAATCGACGCGTCGGGGACGTACAATGCGTACCAGGCGGGGCCTCTCGATGATCTTCTCCCGACCAACAGCGGCCGGGCGGGTGTGTCCTTGACTCAAATGATCTATGACGATCGTCTCGTCAGTGATTACCGGTCGTCCAAGAGACTGTTCGAAAGCGCTGAGTACGAGCGTGAGGCGGCTCGGCTCGATGTCCTCGGCGATGCCGGAGTCGCGTTTTTGAGATACGTTCTGGCGAGAGTGTCTTATGAAATTGTCGCGGCGAATGTGAACCTGACGAGCGACAATCTCGAATTGGCGAAAGTTCGATTTGATGTGGGTTATTCGGGACAGGATGAGGTGTATCGATGGGAAGCGGAACTCGCCCGCCGTCGCCAGAACCTTTTTCAGAGCGAAGCGGATATCGAGGCTGAACGGATCGCCTTCAACCAGATTCTTGGAGTCGAACAGAGTAAAAGCTGGCAGCCACAGGAAGTCGATGTGGATCCGGAAGAATTTTTCTTTCTCGACGGACGCATCGACCCGATATTCAAGGATGCGCGAAAACTGGCCAGGTTCAGGGAGTTTGTTGCCCAGTTCGCGATTGAAAACGCGCCCGAGTTGATGTTTATCGACAAGGCGGCCGAGTCCGAAGAAATCCAGCTTGCCCGGCGAAAGCGGAGCTTTTTTATCCCTGCCTTCGGGACGTCCTTACAGTACGACTATTTTATTCACAACAATCCGGGAATACCCGAGGGAGTTGACCAGAATTATTTCAACTTCCGGGTATTCGCCTCGTATCCCTTGTTCAATGGCGGAGGAAGACTCTACGACATGCGGCGGTCACGCTCGATTCTCGAGGGCCTGAACCGCGAAGAACAGTTCATACGCGAAATCATCGAAAAAAGTGCTCGCACTGCGACGCGGAATGTCGAGAATTCCTTCCCAACGATCAAATTCGCAAAGATGGAAGCGAGCAGTTCGAACAAGAATCTTGATATAGTCCGGGAAAAGTATGCACAGGGAATCGTCAATGTTACCGATCTTCTGGAAGCGCAAACCAATGCGTTTACCGCGGAGCAGAATGCCGCGAGAACTGTGTACAGATTTCTTATAGATCTCGTTGATTTCCAGCGAGCAATTTCATGGTTCGAAGACGAGCGGACACAGGAAGAAAAAGAAGAACTAGTCCGGAGGATTCAGGCGGCAGTCGAAGCGCCTTAAAGAGCGGATAAGCCCACAAAAATGCAAAGGAGACAGGTAATGCGGAGTTGGACAAAACCACTTTCCTGGGTGAAGGCGGTGGCCGTCGTTGTGATGATTCTTGTGGCCGCCGGTTGCGGCAAAAAGGAGGAGGCGGCGAGTCGCGCCCGTTATCCGCCCCGTCAAAACCATCAAAGTCGGGGGTATCGCATCGGGTGAATTTATTTTCCCGGCCACGGTTGAGGCGGGGGAAAAAGCGCTTCTCTCGTTCAGGGTGTCGGGCCGCCTGATCGAACTTCCAGTTGACGAGGGACAAACGGTCAAAGCGGGTGATCTCATCGGGCGTCTCGATCCGATCGATTTCGAAATCGCCGCCAGCGAGGCCTTGGCTCTTTTTACAAAGGCGGAGTCGGACCACCGGCGATATCAGCAGCTCTACGAAAAGAACGCGGTTCCTTTGTCCGACCTCGAGCTCCGACGGGCTCAGCGTGACGTGGCCCAGGCGCGGCTCGATGAAGCGAAGCAAAATCTCATGTACACGTATCTGCGTGCACCATTCGATGGGCAGGTCGGCCGGCGCTACGTTGAGAATCATATGGATGTTCGCGCCCAGGATGAGATCGTCGACGTCAATGATGTCCGAAGTGTGGAAATCATTATCAACGTATCCGAGAACTTGATAAAGGGAATCCGCCGGGGAGCGGTGGCCGAATCGTTCGCCGTATTCGAAGCGGCGCCCGGTGTGGATTTCCCCCTGACGGTGAAAGAAGTGGCCAATCGCGCCGATCCGGAAACACAGACCTTCAGGGTCACATTCGCAATGCCGCAACCGGAGGGGTTCAATCTTCTTCCGGGGATGACGGCCGAAGTGAGGGTGGTTGTGAGAGCGATCGAAGAGGATATCGCGGTGGAAACGATCACGATACCGGCGATCGCCGTGATGGGCGACGAAAACGGAGATGAATTTGTCTTCGTGGTCAATAAAGAGAATATGACGGTGAGCAAACGAATTGTGGCGATCGGTCGCATGTCGGGCACAAATGACATCTTGATTGTGAACGGGTTGGACGGCGGCGAGACCGTTGTTGTCGCCGGATTGCCAAAACTCCGGGACGGGATGAAGGTCCGACTTTGGGATGAACAGGATCAGTAACAGACGGCGATGGTGGAATTGATTTTTAAAAACCGGAAATACGATTGGGTATCTGATCCTTCATGCAAAAGAAAGAGTAGCCGATGAATCTCGCGGAATTCTCTATAAGGAAAAGTGTGATCACGTGGACGATGACTGCGGTCCTTCTAGTTCTTGGGACAATATCGTACATGAACTTGCCTCGTCTGGAAGACCCCGAATTCGCCATCAAAGAGGCGGTTATCATCACGCCGTATCCGGGCGCGTCCGCCGTCGAAGTGGAAAAAGAGGTCACAGAGGTGATCGAGAAGGCCATGCAGGAGATGGGACAACTAAAGCGTGTCGAATCCTGGTCTGAACGGGGCCGGTCAAAAGTCAAGGTGGTCATCAAGGACCAGTATGACAAAAAAGCCCTTCCCGCCGTGTGGGATGAGCTCCGCAGGAAGATCGCCGATTATAAACCTCAACTTCCGCCGGGCGCCGGTCCACCGATCATCTCGGACGATTTTGGCGATGTTTTCGGCGTCTATTTCGCTCTGGTTGGCGAGGGCTATTCGTATGCGGAACTGAAAAGAGTTGCCGAACTCATCAAGCGGGAATTGCTCACCATTCAGGATGTCAAAAAGATACAGTTCTTTGGCGAGCAGAAGGAAACGATCTTTGTCGAGATGTCGAAGGCAAAGATGGCGGCCCTGGGGATCACCCGCCAGGAGATCTTTGAAGCGCTCAGCGCCAAGAACCTCCCTGCGGATTCGGGCAAACTAAAAATTGGTCCCGAGCACATGGCGATAAGCCCGACCGGTGAATTCAAATCCGAGAAGGAATTCGGAGATCTACTCGATCGCGACCAAGGGCGGCAATTTAATCTACCTCCGCGACGTGGCGACCGTGATTCGCGGTTACGAAGATCCGCCCAAAAAGCTTCTCCGGTATAATGGCAAACCGGCGATAGGCATCGCAATCTCGACGCTTATGGGTGGCAATGTCGTGACAATGGGTGAGGCCGTCGAGAAACGGCTTGACGAACTCGAAAACCTGATTCCACACGGAATGGAGCTCGAGGTAATCACTCTCCAGTCCGCCTCCGTTACCAAAGCGATCAACGGGTTCCTCGTCAACCTTCTCGAGGCGGTGGTAATTGTTGTCATTGTTCTGCTCTTCACGATGGGATTGAGGAGCGGCCTGATCATTGGTTTTATCCTCGTTCTGACTATTGCGGCGACCTTTGTGGTGATGGGCAAATACCAGATCACACTGGAGCGTATTTCGCTGGGAGCTCTGATCATCGCGCTCGGGATGCTTGTCGACAACGCGATCGTTGTGGTGGACGGGATGAAAGTGCGAATGGAAAAGGGGATGGATGGTCTTGAAGCGGCGAAGGAGGTTGTGGGGCAAAATTCGATTCCTCTTCTCGGCGCCACCGCGGTGGCTGTTCTCGCGTTCGCCTCGATCGGCGGGATGGACAACGGTACGGGCGAGTACTGCCGGTCGCTCTACTACGTGATACTCATCTCTCTCTCGCTCAGCTGGTTGACCGCGGTGACGACGACTCCGCTCGTTACCAAGCTTTTTGTCCTCCCCAAAAAGAAGAAGACAAAGTCGAATGACGGAGAGGGAGAAAGCGATCCCTACGCGGGCAAGTTTTTTCAGGTCTATCGCAGCTTGCTTGTAAAGGCGATCCGTTTCCGGTGGATCAGTGTTGGTGTCGTGGTGGCCCTCTTTGCGGCGGCGCTGTTCGGATTTGGGTATGTGGAAAGTCTCTTCTTCCCGCCGTCAACGGCCCCGCAGTTTTTGATCGAGATCCAGTTTCGCGAAGGAATGCATATCAGCGAGACCCAGGAGCGAGTCAGCGAAATCGAGGATTATTTGGGGGATTACGAAGACATTACGAACGTGTCGTCGGCGATCGGCGCGGGACACATGCGGTTTATTCTGACCTACAGCGCGCCGGTCGAGGCATCGACCAACTATGCGGCGATGCTCGTCACGGTCAATGAGTATCCCGCGATCGACAAAATGTATCACAAGATCCAGAATGATCTTGAAGGGAGATACCTCGATGCGACGGTCAATGTGAAGAAGTTCGCTCTCGGTCCGGGAGCGGGCGGCAAGATCCAGCTTCGTATTATGGGACCGGACCCGATAGTGCTGCGCCAGCTTGCCGTGAAGGCGAAGAATATCATGAACGATGACCCTGGCACAAAAGCGGTTCGTGACGAATGGGGCGACAAGGTCAAGACGGTTCGTCCGCAGCTCGCCGATGACAGGGCCCGCCGCCTGGGGATATCGCGGACGATGGTCGCGCAATCCCTCCAATCTAATTTCACCGGGACGCAGACGGGGGTGTACAGGGAGGGAATCGAACTCATCCCGATCGTCGCTCGTGCTCCTGCAGGGCGAGCGGATGACCGTAGAGAACATGCGGGATCTGCAAATGTACAGCCCGACGGCAGATCAGACGATTCCTATAGCGCAGATCGTTCGCGGTCTCGACACTGAAATCGAAGATGCACGCGTGTCGCGTTGGAATCGTTCTACAATGATCAAGCTTCACTGTGACCCGCGGACGGAGCTGCCCTTTGTCGTTCTCAACAGGATCAAGCCCCAGATCGAGGCTGCCCTTGGCGTCGACCTGCTTGCCTATAATGGCAAGACGGCTGGTCCGCCGGATGATCCCTACGCCAAATTGACGGCATCGACACTACCGATTCTGTATAACGACAAGATCCCCCTGAAGGCGTACCCCGGTTACTATATGGCCTGGGGCGGTGAAGCGGAGGATTCGAGCGACTCGCAAAAGCAGTTGGCAGCGAACATCCCGCTTTATTTCGGGATGATGATCCTTGTTGTGATTTTCCTGTTCAACGCGTTCCGCCAGCCGCTTATCATCTGGTTGACCGTGCCCCTATCGATCATCGGGGTCACGGCGGGACTTCTGTTGTTCAGACAGCCGTTCGGATTTATGGCGCTCCTGGGAATGATGAGTCTTTCGGGGATGTTGATAAAGAATGCCATTGTGCTGATCGATCAGATCGATTTCGAAATACGAGGCGGTAAGGACCGGTATATCGTCGGTGATTGATTCCGGCGTCAGCCGTATGCGTCCCGTGCTTCTCGCCGCCGCGACGACGATCATGGGAATGATTCCGCTGCTCCAGGATGATTTCTTCAAGTCAATGGCGGTGACTATCATGTTCGGACTTGGGTTTGCGTCGTTGCTCACGCTGGTGTTTGTTCCGGTTCTCTACACGATGTTTTTCAAGATTCCAAACCCGAAGTAGGGGATGGGCTGGAGGTTGAATCTTGCGTTCCAAGAATGTGTTGATGGCCGTGATCGTACTCGGTGTTGCCGTCCAGCTCGCCGCGTGCGCGGGGTCTTATCACGTGAAGACCGATGTCGGTGACGATGGATCGACGGAATATATCCTCACGAATAACGAGATCACGGTAGAGGGCGCCGCAAAGTACCATGCGGAATTCGAAGAAGGAAACTACAGTGTCGCGAAGCGATGCTACATCGACCTGCGTATGCTGAAGGATTCAGCGGGCAATGTGTCTTACTGGCTGATTCTCACCTACGTTGCCGATGAATGGCTCACAATCGAAAAGGGCCGTTCGCTCGAACTCACGGTTGACCTTAATACGATGGTGTTCACGGCGGATAGCAATCTCAATCGCGAGAAGGATCCGTCGGGCAAGTGGGTTACGGAAATACTCGAGTACGCCATTACCAGCGACGAGCTCTGGGAGATGATCAGGGCGGACGCGATCCTGGTCAATGTGACGGGCCGGGAGGGTGAGATGAGTGGGTACTTCAACGAAATCAACTTTGCCAATTTCCGAAAGTTTGCCGCGGAACACATGTAGGACTGGCAGGACCGTTAACCGAATTCTCAGGGGTCACAGAAAGGGAAAAAGAACCATGCGCTGGATTCTCCTTGTCGGTCTGATTTTACATTTTCACTCGCGGTCGATGCGGGCGCCCAGGAAGAAAAGAAGCGCCAGGTCGAGGTCATCCCCTACGGAGGGTACATGTGGAGTTCGGGCCAGAACGTGTTGTACGGCGGCCAAAGCGGACGGCTGAAAACAGATTCGAGCCCGTTCTGGGGCATTGCCGTCGATTACGATCTCAAAAAGCAGGCAACACAGATCGAGCTCATGTACACCCGCCAGGAGACCAAGTACAATTTTGAATTGAACGGAGAAAAAACCTTTTTGTCCGATGTCTCCATCGATTACATGCATGTGGCTTTTATCCTCGGTGGAGATGAGAGCAAGAGGTTCTGGTACACGAGCCTCTCTCTTGGCGCGACTCACTACGGACCCAAGGCTGAAGATTCCAACGACGAATGGAAGTTCTCTTTTGGATTTGGGCTCGGAATGAAGTATTACCTCGGCGAGCGGTTTATGCTCCGGTTCCAGGGCAGGGCTCCGTACACGGTGATCGGCAACCGGGACGACTATATATGTAATGATGATGGGTGTGTGAAAAGTGCGGGGGGTAACGGCGCGTGGCAGTATGAACTCTCTCTGGGTCTTGGGATCGTATTTTGATGATTCTCGACGGCGGGTGACTCCGGCCCGAACAGGCCGGGGAATTCCCCGGTCGTTCGAGCTCTATCGATGTCCGGCTGTATTCCGCGATCAGTCGGACATCGATGCTTTCTGCACTTTTGGTTTGGCCGTCGGACGAATGTACTGATGAGCGAGCTTGTCCGGCGCGCTCTTGTCCGTTTCGAATCCTATCTCGAACCAACTCCCCAGCTTCTCCGAGCGGGCCCGGATGACGAGTGTCGACTTGCTCTTTTTGAGCGTTTCGACCGGTTCGAGCTCACCAAACATTTTGTAGAGACTCTGGTATTTGTAGAGCCGTGAGTTCATCGATTTCGTCTCAAAAGAAGTTTCTACGAAATGTGTGGTGTGGAATTCTGCAACGAGGCTGTCATTCCCCGAGTTGAAGGCATCGATATATTTGGCGGCCGTGGTGCCGAGATACCCTTTTGGAAAACTAAAGCCCGCCGCGGCGGCGCCCGATCCGGAAAGACAAATGGATGTCGTGAGGAACAACAAGGTCAAACCGAGTATCGTTATGACTCGCCCGGCCGACCGGTTTGCTGTCTTCTCTTGTGTTATCCCAACTGGTGTTCGCATGGTGTCATTCTCCTGGGTCAAGAGTGTTGCTTTCCGTTCCGCTAACTAGCAAAGATCGCACCATGCGCTGATACGGACGGCCTCTGCTCAAAATCAGTTGAAATCATATCCGTCCCCCCAGTCTCATGCCTACAGAAATCAGCTCCGAACCCACAATGCCGCCGCCCTGCTATCGTGCTCGGCGTGTCTTCTCACCGCGAGATCATGGTTCCGCGTGGCATAGCAGTACCGGCACCCATGGATGCACGTATCGTTGACGCCGATGTCCCTGCTTTCGACACACCTGCACGCGTCGCGCTGTCCATTATCTTTTTTGGGGTGTATCGCCGCCCCGAGTTCGCGGAGCAGTTCGCCGTCGATACAACTCCCCGCCGGAACCCCCACGGCGTCAAAATCTTCCCGCTGCGCGCACGCCTGGATCTCTATCCCGTTGTCCGCCGCCATCCGGCTCATCCACGCCAGAAGATCTCTCGTTTCGGGCCGTCCAGCTGCTTCGCGGTCGAACTCAAGCCCGCCGGTCTCGATCTCAGAGAGCCGTCGTTCGGTTTTCTTGTAAAAGTCGACCAGGCTGACGATGACCCGGCGCGTCGAACCGGCGAGAAGCCGGCACAGTTCTCCGAAACGCTCCTTGTGGTAGCCAAAAGGCGTGGCGGTAGAGATGATTATCGGGTCGTAGCGCCACACAACTCGTTTGTTTCCGAGGTTTTCCGCCAGCTGCACGAAGGCCTCCACCCTGGCCGCCCGCTCGGGCACGCCGGGTTCTAAAATGGCGGGGTAGTCATTCAACGTGACCAGAAAATAGTAAAGAAATCCCCGCCGGTCGAGTTCATCGAGGTGTTCGAAGATCGGCTGCGGGTTCTTCGACCAGAAGACAATGGCGTCGACGTCGGCCGGCCGGAGCGATATCTCGGATATCTGATTTGGATTAAATGGGTTAGGGATGCGGCATCGCCCCTCGCGGATCCGGTTCATGAGCCAGTCTGCGTAGAAACAGGGAATATCGGTCCGTCTGCTGGCCGAGATGACCAATGGCGCCTCCGGGTGTATACTGACGGTGGACGTATATCAGTATTAATATTGGAGAAACCCGCCGAGCGGGGCAACCTTTTTGACCTGGATGACGACCCATGGATGAGATGGAAGCCCAATTACCAATCGAATTCAGCGACAGGGAACTAACGGAAGCGGTGCAGCAAGCCGGCGACGAGGACGCGTTTCGTCTGCTCTACCGGCGGCACACGCCGAGGCTGCTTGGTTTCGTCATGAGGATATTGGGCAGGACGGAGGCCGAGGCAGAGGACGTGGTGCAGGACACATGGATTCGGGTCAGCCAGTCGCTGGACCGTTTCCGTTGGGAATCGGCTTTTTCCACGTGGCTTTTGGGAATCGGTTTGAATGTAGCGAGGGATTATATGCGGAGGAATGCGCGCTCGATCGAACTCGACATGGAGAATCTTCCCGATCCTCCGGGTCCGATCGATGTCCCCGAAGATCGTATCGATCTCGAACGCTCGATCGAGCTCCTCCCCGATGGGTACCGGACGGTACTGGTTCTCCATGATGTTGAAGGAATGAAACACGAAGATGTTGCCGGACAGTTGGGCATAACGGTTGGCACGAGCAAGAGCCAACTTTCAAAGGCGCGGCAGGCGCTTCGCACCCTGCTCGCCGAATCAAGACGAGGTTGATCATGAACAAAGACGATCTTACTCCACAAGAAAAGAAAGCGTTGGAGACTCTGCCCAAGGAACGCGTGCCGAGCGCTTTTCTCGAAGAGCGCGTGGTGCGGACACTCCGCAGGCGCGGCACGTTGAGGGCAGCGTCAAGACGCACAATTGAAATCACAAACAAGCGGCTTATGGGCGCCGTGGCGGCGTGCATCGCATTTGTCGTGTGCGGCTTCGCGATGGGTCTAGTGGCGACGCCGACTCAGGTTATTTCTCCGCAGTTGGCGACGACGGGCGCAGGTACGCGCACAAGCGCGGTTCCTGTGGCGCTCTCGGTTCAGGAGGCGGGAACGGCGTACGTGGCGGCCCTGGGAAGGCTCGCCCTGATGTCGTCGTCGGCCGAGAGTGACGATGCTCGAAACTCCGACGAACTGCGACAGGGACGCGAGGTGGCGCTGATCACACTGTACACCGCCGCCGACGAGATGGCGAAGATCATACCCAAAGACCAATTGTCAAAGTGCATTGTGAACGCCATCGAGACCACGGAAGCGGATGATACACAAAATGACCCGAAGATAATCCAGTTCTGACCGCATGGTTGGATGAACGGAGATGGTTGAAATGACAACGATAGACAAACCAAAATTCATGTCCCGGTTTTATATAAAAGCACTGGTGTTCCTTGGCGTGCTGACCATGCTGCTCGTGATGTACGAGTCGGCGGCGGCGGGCCGCAACCGCGGCCGCGACAAGCTCGACTGCGAGTCAGGCGAGCCGGTCGGATACATTGGAATACAAGGACTCGCGTTCAAGGGGACTTTTTCAATCAATACGGATGAGAATACCCAGCGGTGGTATTTCAAGAACGAGCCGAAAATCGAGTCGATCGATCCGGACGGCCCGGCGGCGGGGATTCTGAAAAAAGGCGATGTGATCGTCGAGATCGATGGAATGTTAATCACAACTCGAAAAGCCGGAAAACGATTTGGCAATATCGATCCGGGGGAAAAGATCGTACTCAAGATTCGCCGGGACGACCGTTTGATCGACAAGACGATCACCGCCAAGAGTGTTTGTCCCGAAGACAACCCGCTCGACCTCGGCAGCACGTCGCTCGCCGATCTTAACGTCAAACTCGAACATCTCTCAGAAGCGCTCGAAGAGATGTCGGAACTCGAGATCGAGATTCCGGAGATGCCCGAAATGCCCGAGATGATTCATCTGGAGGATTTGGCTTCGCTGGCCGAACTCGAACATTTCGAGGAGTTGGCGGAGATTGGTGATATTCACTTCTGGCCGCGTGCCTGGTACGGGATGGGCGTATCCTGCGACAAATGCACGATCAATGCGTCAAAGGACGATGAGCCCGCGCAGTGGCAGTTCGAGGATCCGCCCCGCGTTCATTCTGTGGACGAAGACGGACCGGCCGACAAGGCGGGGATCCGAGAGGGGGACGTGTTGACGCATATCGAGGGCGTTCGAATCGATACTCGTGAGGGCGGAAAACTGTTTTCAAACACGGAGCCCGGCAAGACGATGGAGTGGACCATCGATAGAGATGGGGAATCAAAAACCGTCAAAATGGAGACGCTGGAGAGGCCGCCGCGTGTGGAACCAAGAAGTCCCAGGCGAACGTACTTCTATCATGATGGGGCGTTCAAGCTTCGGTTCTCGGGCGAAGTTGCCGGCGCCGATGTCGAAGTGCGCGGAACGCCTGCGGTTAAGGTGACGCACGACGAAGAGAACGGTGTCATCGTCGTGGTTACGCCGGAGGCCAAGATCAAGATCCGTGTCGCCGACAAAAAGAAATGAGCTTCGACCGGAATGGCGTGTGCTATACTTCTGTCAGCCAGGACACAATGAATCGCTTTTTGTCGGAGGTACGACCATGGCTGGTGACGGGGCAGAAAAAAAAGGACAGGTGGACAGGCTTGGGTGCCCGGTGATGGGGGACAAGGTGACGGTGACCGCCAGGTACGATAAAAACGAAACTGGAAAAGATACGCTTTCGTATTTCTCGTGTGACCATGAGGGAAAATGCGGGATTCCCGATTGGGATCCATGTCCGTTGTACGTCACGTACCGTGAGAAAAAAAAGAAAAAGTAACAGCGGTTGGCAACAACCCCTCGTTATCAAAGAATCGCCGCGAGCGTGTGCCCGCGGCGGTTTTTTTGAAATCGTTCAACGTGCACTTTCGCGTGCGCATTACCCGAGATCGAACAACAGAATTCGCCTCGATCTGTCCCGGTGAGCACGATGCCAGTTTCATCGGTTACACCGGCCCCGTCACCCGCGCTGAGCTCGATGTCGTTCAAACGAATCTGTCCCCGGGCCACATGGACCCACACCCGGCGGCCGGATTCGATTCCGTGCTCGACCGAGTCATCTTTCCCAAGAACCGACGCGTACACAACGGCATCCTGATGAATTTCGAGTGACCCTTCCCGCCTGTCGGGCGAGACAATCGGGCAAAGCCGGCCCTTTTTTGTCTCATCTGAAAAAGCCTTTTCCTCATAGCCGGGTTTGAGTCCCTTCTCCGTGGGAAATATCCAGACCTGGAGGAGGTGGACGGGATCTGTCTTGGAATGGTTGTACTCGCTGTGTGTGATTCCCGACCCGGCCGTCATTTTTTGAACTTCGCCGGCGTGTATCACGCTCGTCGTGCCCATGCTGTCCTTGTGTTCCAGCGCACCCTCGAGGACATAGGTGATGATCTCCATGTCGTTGTGGGGGTGGGTGCCGAAACCGCCTCCCGCTGCAATCGTGTCATCGTTGATTACACGGAGTGGTCCGAAGCGAACATGCTTTGGGTCGTGGTATTCGGCGAACGAGAATGTGAAATATGTATCGAGCCAGCCATGGTTGGCGTGGCCACGTTCGTTGGCTTTGCGGATGGCGATCATGTCGACCTACCTGGACCGGACCTGGTACGGTGTCGGGTACACCGCCGTAAAACAAGCGTGGCAGAAATTAGCCGGATCGTCAAAGCGGCTTGCTACCTCGTCCAGGCCATCGATAGAGAGATACGCGAGGCTTGTCGCGTTGATCCCCGCGGCGATCTGCTCGATCGTCTGGTTGGCGGCGGCGAGCTCTTTTGATTCCGGCGTGTCGATTCCGTAGTAACAACACCCCTTGATTGGCGGTGAAGCGAGACGGATGTGAACTTCGACCTCTTTGGGGTCGACTCCCGCGGCTTCCGATCCCTCGCGGATCATCGAGATGAGGATTTTCATCGTTGTCGAGCGTACCAGGGAATCATCGATAACGACGAACTTGCGATATTTTTTGAGAAGCGAACGCATCACCGTGAATTTCAATCGGACGAGATCCTCGCGGTTCGCCTGCCCGGCTATCTGGAACGTCCTTGGGATGTACGGGTTCCGTATGAAGAGTTCGCGCAGGGGGAGATTGGATTCGTTCGAATAACCGACCGCCGAAAATCGGCCCGAGTCGGGAACGGGGATGACGATCGCATCTTTGACCGGGTGCTCGCGCGCGAGCTGTTTGCCAAGCTGAAAGCGAAAACCGCCGACCTCGTTGGAGTTTTCAAATACCTGGCTGTCCGGGCGCGCAAAATAAATTGGTTCGAAAATACATTTCTGGCGCTTGTGTTCGGGCGTGACCACCTGGTGGTGGGTTTTGCTTCCATCGATGCCGAACACGATGACCTCACCGGGATACACCTCGCGCTCGATTTTGGCGTCGCGCTCGTGGAAAGCGCATGTCTCCGACGCGTACACCCAGGTGTTGCGCCAACGTCCATAGTAGAGCGGGCGGAAACCGTGCGGGTCGCGGTAGAGGTAAAGTTCATTGAGTGTCATCAAGACACCCCGAATATGCGCCAGGTGTTGTCTCCATAAGGTGTTTGATCCCCTTGACGAGGTCGCCGTCATTGTGTTTGTGGGCGGCCTGGAGGATCTTTTTCAGAATAAGCTCTCCGTCGTTACCGGAGAGCATGATGACACCTGATTTTTCGAGTTCTTCGACTTCTTTCTCGAGCATCGGGAGATCGCCGTTCGTCGCATTCGAATAAAAGCCGTCGAGCAGCGTAAGCCAGTGCGGCTGTGCGGAGATGGCGTCGGTTCCGCCGGCCGTGGCGTAGCGGGTCTGACCGATCGCGATCAGAGGCTGGAGTTTGTTGAACTCTTCGCGGCGTTCCTTTGAAAAGACCTGGGAGACGAGTCCCTTGTCTTTGAAATGGTTGAACTTTCTTCCGTTACTGTATGTTGCACCAAAATTTTCCTGTCCCCTGTGTTGGAGGTTGAACCCCTGGAGACCAAAAAACTTAGCGAGCGCCGGGTCCCATTCTGTCGCGCAATATCCCAGAATTCCGCACATGTGTCGTTTCCTCAGTCTGGTTTTTACGATTGTCGAGGTCAGTGAAGCGGCGGGATCGCCCGTACAGGATGGGATCCGCCGCAATGGGAAAACGTAGAGTCTACGGCGAAACCGTGCCGCATTTCAAGCTACATATATGGTTAACCCACAGGTATTTGTCAAGTCGGCTGGCCGTCGTACTCGAGAAGGCGCCGTTCGCCTTCGAGAGCTCTCGGCTGCGTCAGATCCTGAGTTACCTCGAGCGTGCCCATGTATTTGCCGGCTTCGTCGCGAACGGCAAAATAGCGGATGTGTACGAAGCGCCCCTGGAAGTTGATCCAGAACTCGGCGACATCCTGAGTTCCCGACCGGAAGTCGGACAGAATCCGGTCGACGACATCGACACTCTGTGGGGGGTGACAGTTCTGAACCATGCGGCCGATTATGGACGGTGTCCGCGCAAAGACGCGATCGGCACCCTCGGAGAAGAACGCGACGCGGTCGTCGGCATCGACAAATGTGAGATCGAACGGCAGTACTTTGACGAGCGCGTTTAGCTGATCTGACGTGATGCTTCCCGCGCCGAGTCCGATTATTTCAGCGGCGGCGCCGAGGCCCGCGGGTTCACCTTCGGCCGCTGTGTCAATGGCGGCGGGCATGTACTCATTCCCCGGTTCCACGAGACAGAAGCCAAATCGCGGTGAGTCCCGATGGACACAGGCCCATTCTTCCGCGTTCAACTTCTTGAGGGATATCGGAAGAAGGATGTTTATCTTCTTTGTTTGTCATCTCTTCAATCTGATCGAGCATTTCGACGAGCGATATTTTTCGCGCCGGCCGACCATGTAACAAATGTCATCGCGTCATCCGCAATCGCCGTTCTGAACGATTTGAGAAGCACGCGGATGTCGTCATCCTTGGCCCACATCACCTGTGACGGACCGGTGACGCCGTGGTGCTCGAGATAGGGGAAGAAGACATTTTCTTTTCGGGCGTAGTGCTTCTCGACTTCGAGAAGCTTTTCGTGGAAACCGCGAACCTCGGGGAGTTTTTCGGCAAGGTTTGATTCGTGTGATCGATCCGACGAGATCTCTCATCTCGCCCACGGCATCGCGGATCGCGATGTTCTCGGCATGAAATGTATTTGCGGGATGCCCGGGCGTGGTCTGTGCCTCGATCTTCTCGGTGAGCATGTCGCCGAGGACCTGCGAGTGGAGATCGCACATCCCCTTGACTTCGCCGACACTCATCCCGTCGGAGATGAGTTTTTGCTCCATTGCGATGATCTCTTCGCTCGTCGTCGTGCGAACGAGTTCTGCGAGCTTCTTTTTAACCTCGCCGGTGTCCCCGCCTTCCTTGAGGCCTTTTATGATTTCGGCAAGCGTTTCGACGCGTTTGTCATTGTTGTTGATGAGTTCGCTCATGTGGATTCTCCGTGTTGGTTGTTACTGTGTACTGCGTGCGCGTGATGATGAAATCATCAACGGCCAAAGTGCCCGTATTCGGGGCCGTAGATGCCGTCCTGCACGCGTTTCATTATTTCCTCTTGATTGACATTCGATTCCCAGCGTCTTGCGATCTTGGCCATGCCGATCCCGCCGTAGAAAAGCATTGCGAGGAGCACGGCGAAAACGACCGGTTTGACGGTTCGGGCGAACGGCCCCGGTGTTTTGACGGCCAGGGCGTTGCTGACCGAACAGTGGACGACGCACTCGAGGCAACCCGTGCACTCCGGCGATGACACCGTGCGTTTCTGGTCGACGGCGATGTAGCTGGGGCAGACGGCGGCGCATTTTCCGCAGCTGGTGCAGTCCGGCAGTGACCGGCGGATTTTTAGCGGTGAGATCATTGACAACAACCCGAGGAGCGCGCCGTACGGACAAAGGTACCGGCACCAGAAGTAGGGAATCACAAACGAAAGAAGCAGGAGCCCGATCAGGATCTTGAGACCAAAGGGTGAGATGTTCGTAAAAAAGTAGAGCATCTTGATGTCGGCCACCTGGTTGTACGGCGACTCAAGAAAGTAAGAAATCGCCGCCGGCGTCATTCGAAATACCACCGCATGGACAAAAAAGCCGAGGATCAGATATTTGAGGGACATCAATGGGTAGTCGAGCCACGCGGGGATCTTGATCCGGCGTTTGAAAATCACGAACGACAAACGTGCCAGGTACTCGGAGATGGTGCCCGCGGGGCAGAGCCACGAACAGAATGCTTTTTTCAATAATAGACCGGTAAGGCAGACGAGCGAAAAGATCACGAGACCCGCGGGATGGATCATCGAGAACTCGCCCGACTCGATAAGATGGCGGAGGCTGATCATCGCCGCGATGGGAAGAAAGCCCTCGACTCCCGGTGGGCGCGTTCCCGCAATCCGGCCCGCCTCGAGGTTGCCGACCCAGTTATAGAACTGGACCCCCATTACCACGATGATGGCGAAGGTCAGGAGTTGTATCCCCATCCGGACCGAGAAGGCGCGGTCCGGACGAGTGAAGAAAACCAGCCGGCGGCGGTTGGCGGCGGCCTTCTTCTTCGCCGCCTCGGCTGCCTGCTTGGGATCCGCAATCGCGTTGTCCATGCCGTGTTGTTGTGTAATTGTTTCTTTTACAGGCATATAAGGTTATTTCTCCTTGGAATCGACCATCTGGATATAAATATCCACTTGACATGAAGTCTACGCAATCCTATTCTGGATGTCAAGATCCAGATGTCCAAAATATGAACGGGAGGCCAAGAATTGTTTTCGCAAACAGCCGAGTATGCACTTCGGACAATCGTCTGGCTGGCGGTCCAGAGGGGAACGGCAAAAACGAACCAGCAGATTGCCGAGGCGACAAAAGTGCCTTCGGGGTATCTGTCGAAAATCCTGCAGACACTGGGGCGCGCCGATCTCGTGAGTTCCCAGAGGGGTCTCAACGGCGGGTTCACGTTGGCCGTGAGCCCCGAGGATTTGACACTTCTCGACGTGATCAACGTGGTAGATCCGATCAAGCGGATCACGAAATGCCCGCTGGGTCTCGAATCCCACAACGACAAACTTTGTCCCGTGCATCACAGACTCGACAGCGCGATTGCCGAGATCGAGCGGCTCCTCGGCGACGCGACCATCGCGGAACTCATCACCGAAAAAACACCGAGCAAACCGTTTTGCGGTTAAGAGCTTTTTAGCGCCGGGGACTTTTCTTTCTCCGGCCATGTGAAAAACGTGGTTTGTATGGTTTGCGAACTGTTATTAGAAGGGGGAAGACCATGAAAAAGGTCTTTTGGGTTTTTTCGGCACTGATGCTCGTTGCCGTCGCGGCGGCTGCCGCCGATGACGCGTGTATCAAGTGCCACAAAGAGATCACGCCGAACATCGTGACCGACTGGGAGATCAGTCTGCACAAGAGTAACGATGTGACGTGCGCGACGTGTCACGGCGAGGGTCACACGTCGGCCGACGATGTCGACAAGATCACGACGATCACCGCGGCGACCTGCGGCGAGTGTCACGATACGCAGATGACGCAGTTCTCGGCGGGGAAGCACGCTCTCGCGTGGGCGCCTTTCAACGCGATGCCGACGACACATGCGCTGCCGATGGCGCTCGGACCGGGAATGAAGGGATGCGGCGGCTGCCACAAGATCGGGCTCAAGTCCGATGAAGAGATCGAGGCACTAAAAGCCCAGGGGTCCATGTTCGGCCACGCCTCGTGCGATGCCTGCCACACACGCCACACCTTCTCGGTCAAGGAAGCCCGCGAACCGCAGGCCTGCCAGACCTGCCACATGGGTTTCGACCATCCCCAGTGGGAGATGTGGTCGGCCTCGAAGCACGGTGTCCGTCATCTGCTGAAGCAAAACGGAACGCTGCCCGAGACCACCGCGGCGCCGACATGCCAGACATGTCACATGCCCGAGGGCAACCACGAAGTCCGCACCGCGTGGGGATTCCTTGCTGTGCGTTTGCCTCTGCCCGAAGACGAACAGTGGAAAGCCGACCAGGTCACGATTCTCCAGGCGCTCGGCGTGCTCGACCCCGAGGGCAATCCGACGGCGAGGCTCGACGTGGTCAAGGCGGCCGATGTGGCGCGTCTGACGCAGGAAGCCTTTGACGCGGAACGCAACAAGATGATCGCGATCTGCGGCGACTGTCATTCCGAGAACTTTGCCAAGGCGGAGCTCGCCAAGGGTGACGACATGATCCGTGAAGCCGATCACCTTCTTGCCGAAGCGATTCGTATTATCGCCGGGCTCTATCAGGACGGAATCATTCCCAAGCCCGAAGGTTACACATACGCGTTCCCCGATCTTCTCACGTTCCACGACGCCCCGACGACCGATCGAGCAGACGCTCTTCGAGATGCATCTCAAGCACCGGATGCGCGCGTTCCAGGGGACGTTTCACGCGAACCCCGACTACGCGTTGTGGTATGGGTGGAGCGAGATGGTGCGCGATCTCGCCGAGATCAAGGAGAAGGCGGCAGAGCTTCGGGCGAGCCATAAGGGGTAGCTCTTGAAGCGCGGTCTCGCGTAAGACAGAGTCAGAGTGCGAAGACCGGCGGCCGACGCCGGTCTTCGTTGTGTTGACCCTGGCCCATACTATAGTTATAATCCAGGTCTCGGCAAAACAGAACACCCAACCATGCCGCCGCGGCGAAATTGGAACCAGACGCCGCCATGAATCTCGGCCCAACCATCCGAATAGAGAAAAATGAAAACCACCATATTGTTTATCGTGTTCTCGGTTGTGATTGCCGTCTGGGTCGGCAATGTACGATCGGCTGAGGTGCCGCGAGGTGAGTATCTCACACACGTACCATTAAGCGCCCCGCGCCTGGTTCAGCAGACCGCCGCGTCGGACGCACTGCGCTTGTACGGGGACCGCGATGACCCAGACTACCGGGACATAAACCCGGTCGATGGCATCGACGACAAAAGATATGACGTTTTGATGGCGTTGGCCGTCCGGTTTGCGCCGTATCTCGTGCAGAACACGACGAACCTGCCAACCAACTTTGATACCTATATCGAAAACCGGGATGATTTTTCTCTGCATGTGGACACGTGGAATGTGACCGATACTGCGCCCGAGCTGCTGGGGTCGATGGGTATCAATTTCTCCATACTCGGCGAGACGGAGTGTGATCCGTCACTCCTCGGGAATGCGAGCGATGAACATCCGGAAGCAACCGCCGATGCCGCGATTGAAGACTGTAAGCTCAGGGAACTCCTGGAGCGGTATTCCCCTTCGAGATTCGAGGAAAAAGCCCTCAACGACAGAATTGTCAGGGAACGTCCCGACCTCTTCACCGTTATGTTTTTCAACTGGCCGGGAGAGGGACCGGAAAACTGGGAAGTGGGATTCGAGGCCGAGTTCGACAAGACCCCGGAAGAAAAGCGGGCGTCCTTCCCGCACGCATACGTGCATCCGTTTATTCGGAGCGCCGTGGATGACAAGGGCGCCGTATGGGGTTACGAGTTGGTGTTCCAGTACTGGTTCTTCTATCCGAGCAATGACAGCGGGATGAACCACGAGGGGGATTGGGAGCACATGAATGTCGTGGTGGCCCCGAGAAGCATGGTGGAGCGGCCGCTGTCCGCGAAGACAATCAACGACATTTTAACAGGCGCTCTCGCGGCGACCGACGACGCGGCCGACCCGCTGGTGATTCAGCGCGCGGATTATTATTTTCATCACCTTGTGATGACGCTCGATTTCTCGAGCCCCAATGTGTACCAGACTCGGGATCAATGGAAAGCGGACATCAAGAACCGGCCCCAGCTCCGGTTCAACGAAAACGAGATCTGGAACGCCATTCGCCAGATGGCCTACGTGGACGATGATGAGATAATAATCAATACACATCCGTTCGGGTATATCGGCGCCGACAACAAGGGGTTTGATCAGATGATGGCGCCTCCGGGCGGGAAGAACCGCAACCCGCACGGCACCTATCCGCTGCCCGGCCGCTACCAGGCCGTGGGACCGGGGGGACGAACGATCAGATTGCGGTGCATGTAGATCCCAGGAAATACTGGAAACAACTCGAGGCGGGCAAGACAACCACCGGCCCGGTGTTCAAGCGGGGAAGCGTAATCGGTCTCGCAAGCCCGGATCGGCTGTGCCTCGTTCCCGACTGGGAGCGGGTTATCGATCACACGCACACGAATGCGCGAGCGCGAAGAGACTGGAGTTGGCTCGTTCTTCCGATTCGCTGGGGATACCCCGCGACAATATCGCCCTTTGCGGGGGTGCTCGAACACTTCGATACGGGAAACGTTGCCCCCATCGGTCCGTCGTTCAACCCGGGGTGGAACGCCGCGGGCTCAGCGCCCGGATACTTTGTTTATGAGCCCCATACGTTGCCGTCAATCTTTCCGCTGGGGCCCCAGGACAGCTTTCGCAACGATTTCGGTTACTTGAATGCTCCGCTGATCTTATTGAACCTCCCTCCGCTCGATTTTCTGACACGCATCGTGGCCTATCCTTTCAAACGCGCATTCGGGCGCCGCGATCCCATTTATTATCCCAAAGAAGGCGTCCCGTTTCGTTTCGTCGGATTGTCGTCGGGTGTTTCAGTTCAGAGTTTTGACGACGATTTCACCTCTCTGGCGCTGAATCCGGCCCAGTACGATGAGTTTCTTCTCCAACCTGTTTTTCATATAGTGCTGAACGGCGGGGATAGTACGACCGTGGTGACCGGCGGCAGCGAGTACATGGATGACTCGGTGATGCCGTTTTTGCAAATCGCTTTCTATATTGGTGGCCGATTCACGAGCGAGAACACCGTGCGCAACTCGCGGTCGTCGTTTGGGGCGACCCTTGATTTCAATAACATTCCCTCTTATTCGTACAGCGCCGACATCAACTACTGGGAGTACGCGGGGAGTATCCGGTACAGCCTGTCGACATCGCGCTTTCAGCCTTACTTGAAGGGTGGGTATGGGTGGAGCTGGTACAAGCTTGAGAATGTCCGGGCGAACGGTGAGTTGTTTACGACATCAGAATCAGACTGGATAAAACCAAACAGTATTTGGCCGAACGTCTGGCATTTTGGGCTCGGGTTTGAGTTCATCCCATGGAAACGTTCGGGAAAACTGCCCGGCGGAACCGATATTGCGATTCGTATTGAATACGCCAGATACCTGCAAAATCTCGGACTCGATTTATCCGCGATTTCCCTCGATCGCCTCGAATTTCTCTTCGACACACTGGGTGACGTTCCCAATGACGCCCGGGTCCACCGTGATGATTTGGTGCTGGGCTTGACGGTGAGCTTTTGATGCCGGTGTGTTCACGTGCGACCGCAAGGACCTGGTGTCACTCGGCTACTCTCTCCTGACAAATTGATTCATCGTATTCGCTCCAAGAATTCTTTTGGCCTCCAGCCGGTTATGTTTTCCGCACAGTAATCGCAGGTTCGAGAGCGTGTTTTTCCCGCCCCGCGCAAACGGCACTATGTGATCGATTTGAAGGTTGTGTGTGGACCCGCATCGTCTGCCGGTCTTTCCCACGTACGTGCACTTTCCATTGTCGCGTTTGAAAACTGCGTCGCGAGTCTTCGCGGGAATGTATCGGGGGCGCGGGTCCTGTCGCCGCTTGTCGGCACGGGTCCTGTCGCCGATTTCCCGAAGCGAAGCGGAGTGCGGGATGTCCTGCACAGATGCTTCTGCTGCCTGAGTGGGGAGCCCACACGAGCTCGCTTTTACGAGCGTGGATTCATGAGGTATAGCGAGTCCTGCTTGCGCTCGCGAACGCTCACTCGTTGTGGGGGCCCCCTTGGCGCCACCCGTGCCTGATCTCTTCTGTGTCACCCGCGCGCCGGTGTAACGGCGCTTTTCACGCCTCTCTTCCCGTTTCTTTGGACTGTGGCGGTCGATGAACTCGTCCATCATGGCATCGAATACATCTTCGAACTTGGCCGTCTCGGTATCTTGTTCGAGAGGAGAGACTTGACCTCTTCGAGTTTGGCCATGAACTCCTCACTAGCGAGAAACTGAATGAGCATCCGTTTTTCGATTTTTACGCTCGGACTCGTCTCGCCGACCGGGCTTTTCCGGGCCGGACGACTGCTTCGAAGCCGGCTTCAACTATCCCGGAATTAGTTCGATGAGCACTCCCGCAGTGGGAGTTAAAAATCAATGGGTTACGGCGATTCTGGGTGTTTTGCCCTCGATTGAGGGACGGCCACGCGCACGGGGCGAACACGATCACGGTAGGCGATGGGCGGCTTGTACCTGGACACGATCGACTCGACCTGCTGTTTGGTTTTGCCGCAGATCTCGCTGAGAAGAAGATCCTTATTCTCGTCATCGAGTATGGGCGCCACGAGTCCAACGGTGCACAAATTGGCGTCACCCGATTCGAGAAGAGCGAACACTTCGGGGTGACGACGGATACATCGGGCCGATGCGATTCGTCTGCCGGCCGCCGAACGCGAGTACCCAAGGTCGCCGACGCAATAATCAAAAAGGGAACTGAAGCCGTACAAAAGATAGAGGTCCCGCCGGTCGACCTCGGCGAGGTGCTCTAGTATAGAGAGTGTGGTTTGCTTTTCGTGGGTGACGAGTTTGTGAAGACGAGAGAGAAGAGCGTTGTCGGATAGACCGGCGAGCGATTGATTGGAAGACATGGGAACCCTCCCGGGGAAAGACGTCGTGTGTTGACTTACGACAGCTGCACATGTCAACGGGGAGGATCGTCAACACTTGTATTATAACATGGGGTTTTTGGAGGGCCGTGTGCGGCGGGTGGAATGACAAAACACGCCGACGAATCAAAAATGTCGAAGTTTAGAAAAGAGCGGTTCTTATTTCACTAAATCGCGTGTGCGCGTCGAATAGGAGGCGTATACACGATATTGAAAACAGCCCGTCTGAAAACACGTCAAGAACAAAATCAAGAATGTTTTTGGGAATAAAATAAAACAATAATGATGTGAATGACCACACGATCGGCGGGGAGGGTGAGGGTGGGTTTTGTCATGCGAGCGACGACGTGATCGGCGTTTGGTTTCACGTTGGCTTACGCACGTCTTCTCGTCGTCAGCCAGTAGACGGGAAGCCCGAGCAATAGAAGCACGCACGAACTCACCGCGATCCACGGCTTGTATGTGATCGCGCCGTATATGAGAAAAGCGCACACTGCGCAGAAAACGAGTGTCGTCACGGGATAGCCGGTGACTTTATAAGGCCGCTCCACCCCGGGCTCTTTGAACCGCAGCACGATCACGGCAAGATTTGTGGAGAGGTAGAACGTGTACACCGCGGCCGCTGTATAGAGGATCGAATTGATAAACGTCCCCAGTATGATAATGAGCGCGATGGCGATCGCCCCCTGGAGGAGCAAAGCTCGCACCGGCGTCCCGCGCCTTTGGCTCCAACGCCCCACCATCCGAAACGCTTTGTGATCGGCGCCCACCGCGTACGATATCCGTGCCCCGGCAAACACAAGTCCGTTTACGGCGCCGAGCGCCGATATGCAAATCAACGCGGCAATCAAACGTCCGCCAATTTCGGGGAAGACCGCCGACACGGCATCGACGGCGACGGCCGACGATGTCGCCGTCCCTTCGTACCCAAGCGTGTAAAGAAACGCCCCGTTCACGAGAAGATAGATAACGGTCACCGCGACGGTGCCGAGAACGAGGGCCCGAACGATGTTGCGTTTGGGGTTCTTGACCTCCGCGGCGACATATGCCATCTCGTTCCAGCCACCGAAAGTGAAGAGAACGAGGATCATCGCGACACTCAAGGGAAAGGGATCCACTGAAATCGGTGTCGACTGTCCGCGCGGCGCGACGACGGCGACAACGGCAATGGCGAGCAGACCGAGAACCTTGACCGAAGTCAAAAGATTTTGTGTCCACTTTCCTTCGCGCACACCGGCGGCATTGATCAAAGTGAGAACAACCACGGCGGCGACGGCGTAGAATTGCTGGCCGTACGCGAACGACGTCCCGGCAAACGGGTCATAGATGGTTCGCGCATACATGGCGAACGCAAACGCCATGACGGCGATGTCTCCGGGACGCACCACGACGAGTTGTATCCATCCGAACAAGAATCCCGCCCAGGGGCCGTACGCGCGGCCGAGGTAGACGTAGTCGCCGCCCTCCCGGGGGTACGCCGAGGCAAGCTCGGCGTACCCGAGGGCGCCAAAGAGCGACAGAAGACCGCCGACCATCCAGATGGCGAGCACACCCCACCACGCACCCGCACCCTTGGCGACATCGGGCGCCGTTTGATAGATACCGGCGCCGATAATGATTCCAACAATGAGACACGTGGAATCAAAGAGCGACAATGCCCGTTTGGGGGTGCCCCGCGATTCTTGACCGGCGTCCGTCACCGGTTATTCCGCCCCGTATTCGACAAAGTACTGTTCGGTGAGGAAGTCGTGCGATTTGATACCTTGAGTCCCGCTTCGGCGAAGTGTCCGTCGAGTTCTTCGCGCGACGTGTGCTGCGACTCGGGCGGACCCCATGGACGCTCCGACCACGGTTTGGGAATGTAGTCGATAATGATCACACGGCCGCCGGGCGCGAGACCCGCGGCGAGTTTTTTGGCGTACTCAGGATCGCGGATGTAGTGCCAGGTGTTGACCATGAGGATCGTGTCCACCTTGCCCTGCGGGAGCTGCGGGTCGTCCTTGTCGACGAGCTGAAGGCGGACGTTCTCGAGATCTTCGTCGATCAGGCGGCCCTCGATGTAATTGAGCATTTCTTTTCGGATATCGATCGCCCACACGACCCCTTCGTCACCGACGGCTTTGGCGATCGGAATGGTAAAGTAACCCGAGCCGGCGCCGATGTCGGCGACCTTCTCGCCGGGTTTAATGGCAAGCGCCTCCATAACTTCTTTGGGTTTTTGGAAATCATCACGCTCTGCGCGCTCGAGCATCTCGAGATAACGGCGCGACCATGTCGAACGGACCATCTTCTTGAAACGGGCGTCGTCTTGTACGAGCGCGAAGTCCTCGTCCTTTTTCATCTCGTGGAACATCCCGTACCCGGAATCGAAGAGGAATTCGAGCCACTCGTAGGCTTCATCTTTTTTGCCGTTCTTGCACTGCATCGCCGCAACCTTGTAAAGCGCGTCGATGTGTATGGGCCAGGTTACGTCGACCATCTGCTCGGCGATTTCGAGCGCTTTTACGTAGTCGCCCTTTTCGTGGGCTTTGTCATATTCCTCGGAGAGCTTATCGAGATCGGGCGCCTTGTCCTTGGCGAGAACGCCGGCGGCGCCGATCCCCAGGACGGCGATGGCGAGAAGACAGACGAGCACATGCCGGGCGATACCCGGACGGTGATTGATCATGGTGTTCCTCCCTTTATACGATTCTGCGTGACATAACAGGTTGTGGGGGGGATACCCGGGCGGGATTTCGAATCTCCGCGAGCCCGCCGGGGCGACCCATAGACTATTCTACGGGAAAAATACGTGCTGGGGTTCAAAAAAATTCATGGTTATCCCATTTATTTTGAGACGGTTACAGGATGACAAGGGGACTTGTCGGGCGCGGCTGTGTCAAATCAACAAATTTTGCTCTTGACTAATGTGATAGTTAGTAGTAATACTAACTAGTGAGTATTGGCAAATGAGACATATAGGCAAATTCATACTATTCGAGACCCCACCGCCGGCGCGGCGGACACATAAGCCCCACGAATGAGATGGGGAAGCGTTCGACATGAGGAAAGGTGACATGACAGTGAACGATACCAATCCGGCGAGCAAGAAATTCCAGAAGGAGCTGAACGCGGGGACCGTGTCCCTCGTGCTTCTCAGTGTCCTGGACCGTGCAACGGAGCCGATGTACGGGTATCAGATCGCCAAGCGGATCGAGAAAACCGCGGTGAATATTCCGATAATGAAGCACGGCTCGCTTTATCCCGTGCTCAGATCGCTCGAGAACAACGGTTTTCTCGAGAGCAGGATCGAACCGTCGGTGTCCGGTCCGCCGCGGCGTTATTACACGATCATTGACGAGGGGCGCGAAGCCCTCAACCGCTGGGTGGAGATCTGGGATCAAACAAAAACATTCGTGGATTCGACGCTGAAAGGAAATGAGAATGACTAACGGTATCGAGAAATATCTCGGTCAGCTCAGACAGGCTCTAACCGGAAGCGATCCGGCGACGATCCAGGATGCGCTCGCCGATGCCGAGGAATATCTGAGAGACGGCGTCGATCAGCTGGCCTCCGCTCACCCGGAATTGAATCACGCGGATGCCCTCGCACAGGTTGTGGAAGAGTTCGGGGCGCCGGCCGATATCGCGGCCGCCTACACACAGATCGAAGCCCGCGTCGGACCGCCCCTGGCTCCGCGCAAAAGCACGGGCGAACGGTCGTTGGCCGCAAAGTTTTTTGGTGTGTTCATCGATCCGCACGCATACGGCGCGCTCGTGTACATGCTCATCGCGATGGCGACGGGGATTTTCTATTTTACATGGGTTGTGTCGGGTTTGTCCCTCGCGGCGGGTCTGATCATCCTCATCATTGGACTGCCTTTTGTCGCTCTTTTCTTTTTGTCGATCCGAGGCATAACCCTCGTGGAAGGACGGATCGTCGAGGCGCTTCTCGGCGTGCGGATGCCACGGCGTCCCTTGTTCACAAAGAAACACGACGGATTCTGGAGTCGCTTCAAAGCGTTGGTGCTGGATTCGCGTCCGTGGTTTGCGATGATATACATGATTCTCCAGATGCCTCTCGGGATTATCTACTTCACCGTTCTGGTTACGATGATCGCGTTCGGTTTGGCGGGAGTGCTTATGCCTGTCGTCCAGTGGGGCTTCGATGTGCCGATAGTACACGCGGGGCATTCGTCATACTACGCGCCGGACTGGTTGGTGCCGTTCATGGTGGTTGTGGGTGTGTTGTGGCTGCTTCTCACGATGCACGTGGCCAAGCTCATCGGCCGCCTCCACGGAGCGTTTGCCAAAGCGATGCTCGTTCGGTAGCCGCGCTCACGCACAATAATAGAGATGAGGTCCGCCGCACGGATCTCAAAACGCCCGCGGAAGATCGACGATCCAGACCCGCGGGCGTTTTCTTTTTTCGGGCGTGTTCCGGGAGTTCTCTATGTGAAAAGCTTGATCAGTGTCAATGTGCCGAGCAAAAGCGTAGCGAACCCAATGCTGGTGCGAACAAACTTTTCGGGAAGTTTACGCACGGTGAGTGTGGCCATCGGCACCGAAAGAGCGGCGCCTAGCGTCAATGGAATGGCGAGCCACCAGTCGGGCATGCCCTTGACGATGGAATAGATCACGAGCCCGACAAAACATGTGAGGCTCTCGGCGAGCGATGTGATCGCGACCGCCTGCTTCGCCGAAATCCCCGACACGACCTGTCCGCCCGTAACCAGCGGTCCGTATCCGCCGCCGCTGAGCGCTTTGTTGAAAGCAGCAATCGCGCCGAGCACGATAATGTGCCCCTGCTTGTATGCGAGTCTTCGCCGGCTTGTCGCGACAATGACGACACCGACGGAGAGGATGATCGACGCGATAAAGAGGGTCAGCCAGAACTTGGATATGCTTACCGCAACGGCGACGGCGGCCGCCGCGCCGACAATACTGAGCGCCGAGAGCAGGAGTGCGATCTTGCGTGCACGCGCGTCGTGCAGAAAATCAACATTGCCGTCGCGTTGGTGCATCACCGCCGCGCCCATTCCGGAAACAAATTCGCTCAGGAGCACCGCCGGTACGATCTGCAGCGGCTCGAACCCGGCCAGGAGAAGAAGCGGCGTAAGGGTTGTTCCGTACCCCATTCCGAGGCTCGAGTCGACGTACTCGCAGACCAGAGCCGAGAAGAAAAGGAGAAGAATGGTGATGGGTGCGAGAACCGCGTGGTGACCGGATAACGGAAACAGATCGGGCCGGATCGTGTTACCGATGAGGAGCGCGAGAACCACGATGACGGCGAAAATCCAAAGCTGAAATCGACGGGCAAACTCCAGATTCCGGTGAGGGGGGTGGATACTCTCTGGTGCAAATCTCTCAACCACGGCGGATCTCCTCGGCGAAGAGGTGTAAGCCATTGCAATTAAACCGGTTGAGTGCCTGTCTCCGCCAGTGCGGAGCCCGGATTTCGCTCTTGTTAGGCTCTAATAAGAGTATCACAACACTCCTATAAGAGTCCAGTCCTTTTTTTCGGGGAAGTGGAGGGGGAATGGGCCGCCCCGCGGGCGGCCCGATCTCGTCAGGTTTTTACTCGATGATGAAGAGTTTGCCCGAGAGAAAATCGGTGATCCACAGGCGGTCGTCTTTGTCGATAAGGGCGCGCGTGATTTCAAAAACGACATCGCCATATTGTCCACGGACAAAGAAGGACACGTTGGCCGTGTCGAAACGGGTGTTTCCGTACGGGTACTCGATTTTGTGGAGGCTGTCGAACGAACGGCTCTCCGGATCGAACAAAGAGACATCGAGTTTGTCCGCGCTGTGAGAGGTAACGACAACCTTGCCGCGCCACGCAAAAAGATTGTCCGGATATCCCTTGCCGGGGATTCTGTAGTGTTTGCCGCCCTCGCGGACTTCGTGAAGCGTGTGTCCGTTGTGATCGATTGCATAGACGGTCCCGGCAACCCCGCGGAGCTTGAGCGGTTTTTCGCCGGTTGGCAGTTCAGTGGACGCGAAGGTTCGCTTGTCGATCACCGACACATTCCCCGAGTCGAAATTGGCCGCGTAGATATTCTCGTTATCAAAAATGAGGTCGGTTGTCGTGAGCCCGAGCGGTACACGCTCGACGACTTTTTTCTCAACAGGGTCTACGATAAACAACATCCCGCGCTCATCATCCGTTTCGCCGATGCGAACCAGGTAGAGCCGGTTCAAATCGGCATCATACTCGAGAATTCGTTGTGTGATTTCACGCTGAACCTCATCCACGAGATGAACTCTCTTGTTGATATCAAAGAGACGGACGCCGTCTTCGAGCGTTCCGATAAATTGCTCTTCCTTGCCCCAGTTGTTCTGCGGGAAATACGCCACGCCGTCGCCGCCTATCACCATCCGCTGCGCCTGCCGCGGGATTCGCCGGTCGTAGAATTCGAGGGTTGCGGGATCGATGGATAGTATGCCGTTCCGGGCGCCCCAGATATACACCGTCGGCCAGTACGACTGATGCGGGCCGTACGACAGATAGATATCTCCAACGTTGTTGAGCGCGGCGCACACGGGATAATCAAACGGCAGGTCGTGGACATCATACGATCCGTCGGGTCTCACGACGGCGAACTGGTTCTCCGAGTTGAACACAAAAAACTCGCCCCTGTCGGGAACCTCGACGAGGTCGATGGGCGCCCAACCCGTTCGTATTTTTGTCGTCTCCTCGGTCTCGGGATCGAGTTCGGTGACCGCCGCGCCAAAGGTGCCGTTGACCGCCGACGCTCCTTTTGAATAGTAGATCCGGTTGTTTGCCGGGTTGAAGGCCATCGTAAACATGTGCGGGATAATTCCGAGATTCTCGATCCGTTTAACGAGAGTCCTCGATTTGAGATCGATCACATCGACTTCGCCCTGTGCCCAGCTGGCCACGTACAAGAGATCGCGTTCGAGGTTGATAGCGCTCGCGTCATTGCCAAACGTGGGTATCAATATCTCGTCCAGAGTTCCGCCGTTCTCGAACCCGGCCACGTGAACCGACGCCTGGTTGTCATACGGGATGTAAACGTCCCCTCGTTTGGGGTTGTAGATAACACCGACACCCTCGGTGTATTCCGGTAGCGCGACCACCACGTCGTCGTCTTCCACGATGTCGATAGAAATCGCTTCGATGACTTTGCGCTTGTCGGTCTCGACAACCACAAAGAGCCGATGCCGGGCCGTGTCGTACCCGCCCAGGTGCCAGCGGCCGCCGCTCGTCAGCGCCAGCGGGCGGCTCGACACGTGTTTTATTTTTTTGGAATCGAAAAGATGGAGCGTCGACGTGAACCCGTCCACGGCAATCACTCGTTCGAGCGCGGGATCGCAGAATACCTTTC
This sequence comes from Candidatus Latescibacterota bacterium, assembly GCA_963791045.1. Taxonomy (GTDB): domain Bacteria; phylum Krumholzibacteriota; class Krumholzibacteriia; order WVZY01; family WVZY01; genus CAWBQK01. The sequence continues at coordinate 184,143 of CAWBQK010000009.1, read as the reverse complement.
TGATTGGGGGCGGTGGTGTCGCGTTGAGATTTATCAGCTGTTCTTTGTGTTCGAGCCAATCGATGTGTTTGATCTTTTTCGATCCGGGCTTGATAACACCAAGCGTGGCGCTCTCACGCCCGGCGACATACACATTGCCCGTGGCTTCATCGATGGCGATTGATTCGTACTGAACATCGGTCTCGACCGTTCGCGCGGACCCCTTCTCCGGATCGACGATGTGGACGCACCGTGTGCCGATAAGGTAAATCCCGCCGGTCGCACGGTTGATCGACATCGCCTCGGCTTTAAGATGCTGGAGAGCCCGGTCGGCGAGCGCGATGTTCTTCACGGCCCGCGAGGCACAGTCGATAAGTGAGATCGACGACGTCAGCGTGTTTGCCGCGACGAGGCGGTTGCGGCCTTCATCCATCTGGACGAGGACGGGGCCCGCGGCGTTGATTTCAACTCCTGCGCCTTCGAGAAAATCGACGGTGGTGATGCCGGGATCGGCGATGGCCGTCGAAGCGCAAATTACAATTATTATGAGAAATGAGAGTCTGGCCACTGGTATGAACCTCCTTGGGTATTCGATCATAGTGGGAGGGTGGAAATCAGTCCATCGGTATCGACGGGGAAGCCCGACGGGAGTCCTTGAGCCCGCATGCGCATCCGTCTATAATCACCCAACAATCCGGTTCAACCCAGTCCATTGGAGAATCCCGCGATGGTGGGGAACGACGACAAAACCAAGGTACTCTTTCTCTGCACGGGCAACTCGTGCCGGAGCCAGATGGCCGAAGGGTGGGCGCAGGCACTTGCAAGCGATTCCGTAGACGCCGCGTCCGCCGGCGTGGAGACACACGGCCTCAATCCCAACGCGGTAAAAGTGATGGCCGAGGCCGGGGTGGATATTTCGGGGCACCAGTCGACGCACGTGGACGAATTCAAGGACGAGCATTTTGACTTGGTGATCACGGTGTGCGACAACGCGCGGAAGAGCTGTCCGGTGTTCGGGGCGGATGTGAAAACGATTCACGTGGGGTTCGACGATCCGCCGGCGCTCGCGAAGGATGCGAAGACCGAAGAGGAAGCGCTCGGCCATTACCGCCGGGTTCGCGATGAGATAAAGGCTTTTGTTGAAAAACTCCCCGATCTTATAGAGACCATGACGAAGGACGAAAAGTAAGTGTCCCGGGAAAACCCGACATCCACGAACTCAAGAGGATCCGCAAACGAGGACCGGATCGCGGTTGCCGCTCTGCTCCTTGCCGCGCTCGTTCTCGCGTGGCCGATTCTCTCGGGCGGGTACTTCACATACGCGGACAACTCATCGCATCTCGCCGAGATTCACAGCCTGGCCGAAGAACAGTTCCAGGGATGGTCGGACATCGCGTTCTGCGGTTTTCCGGTCGGAACCCTCCACTCGCCCTTCTGGTACGGCACACTCGGGATGCTCGCGCGCTTCGGCCTGCCCGCGGGTTTTTTGTACGCGCTGATGCTTTTTGTCGGCTTTATCGCCCCGCCGCTCGCGCTTTATTATGTTGCGAGGCGTAGCTTAAGTCCCGTCCTCGCCGGTCTCCTCGCGTACGTACTGCTCATTCAGCACCCGTCGCTCGTCGGGCTCGGTTCTCCGCTCGGCGGTATGTGGACCTACTATCTCGCCGCCGCGTTGTGGCTGGTTCTCATCCGGCGGCTCATCGAACCCGTTCGCTCGCGCCGTGATTTTGTTTGGATCGGGCTCCTGGTTGGGTTGATCGCGTCGACCCATCTCTTTGTTGTTGTCCCTCTCGCCATCACCGGCGTCATCCACCTGGCATACTCGCTTTTCAAACGAACCGGCCTCAAACAACTCGGTTTCCAGGCCGTTGCCGCTGTCGCCGGCCTCCTCGCCGCCGCGTCTTACTGGTTGCCGATGGCGCTTTCGTCGGAAAGCGTGACATTCACGCCGCAAAACCTTGCGCCGGCGATGGTGTTTGCGCGCTGGCTCTTTCCGACAGAGATCATCGATCTTGTAAAAGGAGAGGCCCCGAGTCTGACCGCGCGCACGATGATCGACGCGATTCCGATGTGGCTTCTAGCCGCGGCGGGGTTTGCCGGTGCGGCGCTCCGCAGAAGAAGAAAAATCGAATTCACCCTTTACGGTCTGCTCACCGCGCTAGTCGTCCTCGTTCTCGTCGCCTTTGTGGCGCCCACGTCGAACGCGCGGATCTTTGGCCCGGTCAGCTGGCGGCTCATCTATTTCGTCCGCCTGGGGCTCGCGCTCGGCGCAATTCCTCTGCTTGCGGCGCTTGCGGATAACGGTCTTGTTCCCAGGCGTGTCTGGGCGCGATGGGTGTCGGCGGCTGTGTGTGTCGGTCTCTGCGTCTGGTGGGGTGCGCCGCTTCGCGCGGCGTCGCCAAAGAAGAACAGCAGAGAAATGACCGACGTCCGCGCGCTCTGGACGTGGCTCGATAAAAACAAAAGCGGCGACTGGGGTCGGGTGTATCTCCAGGATACCTTCATGACGCCACCGGAGAACGCGGAACTCGCGCGGTCGCATGTGCTTTCACTGACCGCTCACGAAGCCGGTGTCCGCCAGCTCGGTCCCGTACTACGGCGTCGTTCCTTTTAAGTCAAAGACCTGGGTGATGGGGCAGATCGATTTGCTCTACGGTATGAGGGTGACGCGCGAAGAGCACATCGCCGAACTACAGGCGCGCATGCGGATGACAAACGCCACGCACCTGGTCGTGGCGAACCCGGTCCTCGCCGCGCGGATAAACAGCGCTGGTGTGTTCGAGCGGCTCGCGGAGATCGGGCGGTTCACCGTATTCGCGGTCGGCCGCGGAGCCGCGCCCGACGCCGCCCCCGGGTGGATCGAACCCCTGGACGGAAACGCCGCCATCGATGTCACCGAGTACGCAACGGGACGGATCGAGGCGAACGTCAAAACGGACGACAACGGGACGTCGCTTCTTGCGAAGGTCGCGTACCACCCGTTTTGGAAAGCAGAGGGAATTGAAGGCGCCGAGCTTGGCGTCGGTCGGTCGGGGCTCATGCAGGTCAAATGGATCCCGCCGGGAAATCACAATCTTACGCTGGAGTTCAGCCCGCCTCTTTGGCCGGGTATGATTTCAATTATTGGCTGGCTTGTTCTCGTGCTTGCCGCCGTGCTTCCTCTAAAACGACTCTCCTGACCACCGCCGCCTGTGGTTGTGAATCTTGTCGTAGGTTCCGCCATAGACGATGTCGCGTATATTATCCTCATTGAGAAAATTGTGAGGGAACCCGAGGTCGACCCGGCTGGCTTCGTCGAGTTTCTTCATGTGATCAGGAGAGAGTGTGACGTCGAGCGAGCCCAGGTTGTTTTTTAGCTGCTTGAGATTACGTCCGCCGAGAATCGGAACGATCTGCCCGGGCTGTTGATCGACCCAGCTGATTGCCACCTGCGAAGGAGTGCAGTCGAGTTCCTTGGCGACCGTCATGACCTCGTTTGCGATTTTGAGGTTGCGATCGATCTTGGCGGCACCGTCCTTCGCCCGTCCCTCTTTCGGAGGATTCGCGCGATTGTACTTTCCCGTGAGGACACCGGCTCCAAGAACACTCCACGGCGTCACGCCGATATCGAGCGCCCTTGCCATCGGTAGAAGATCGGACTCGGCAGTACGGTCCAGGAGGCTGTAACGGATCTGAAGGCCGACGAAAGGCGTCCACCCACGCAGGTCGGCAAGCATGTTCGCCTGTGAAACGATCCACGCCGGTGTGTCGGAGACTCCGATGTAGAGAACCTTTCCCGCGCGGACGAGATCGTCGAACGCCCGCATCACTTCGTCGACCGGTGTGGTGAAATCCCATGCGTGCAGCCAGAAGAGATCGATGTATTCGGTACCGAGCCGTTTGAGGCTTGCTTCGACCGCCTGGACCATGTTCTTGCGGTGGTTGCCGCATGCGTTGGGATCTTCACGGCGCGTAAAGAGTGTGTACTTGGTCGCGACGACAAAGTGCTCGCGGTCGGCCGCGATAAATTCGCCGACATACTTTTCGCTGGTGCCTTCGGTGTAGCGATTCGCCGTGTCGATGAAATTACCTCCGGCGTCGGCGAAGGCGTCGAACATCTTTTGGCTCTCTTCGCGCGACGCGCCCCACCCCCACTCCTCGCCAAATGTCATCGTGCCCAGGGCGAGTTCCGATACGCGAAGACCGCTTCGGCCCAGGAGTTTGTATTTCATCGTTTTCCTCTCTTTGTCACGGGTCTCCGGCGCGCGGTCGCGCGAGGCGGCGCGATCTGTAGGTGGCTCCGGGGCGCCAGAGGGGGGAAGATAGACCTCCCCGGTAAGGCCCGGGCGGCCGGTGTGTCTCTGACAGTAGCGTCAAATCCCCCGATGTCAAGTGGATGCGTCGTTTCTGCCGAAGATGGACAAGTGAACCGACAATAAATTCTCAACAAAGTTGTAGCGCAAAATCTATATTTGTGTGCTACAATTCATATGGTTGCAAATCTCATATCGAGCTGATTAGTACTTTCCGGCAAGAAAACAATTGGGAAGGTTCTGCAGCTAGTTCTATGCGATTTGTATTGAGCCGGGCGGCGATGAACACCTATGGTGTTGCCCGGCTCTCTTTTTTATAGTCCACAGGCACGATCGTATAACTCTAGACAAGACAATGGAATGGCTGTTGTGGTCCACAGATTCAAGGCGGGGATCGGGTGGGTCTATCTTGTCGAGGGAGTGGAAAGCGCCGTCCTCGTCGATGCCGGATCGGTGGGGAAGGAAAAGCTGATTCTCGAGCACGTCCGGAAGGTCACGCCCAAACCGCTTACCCTCATTTATATCACTCATGCTCATCTCGATCACTACGGCAGCGCCGCCGCGGTCAAAAAACTGACCGGAGCCCCGATCGCCATCCACCCAGCCGACGCCGGCGCGATGGCCCTGGGGGAGACGCCGCTGGGTCACACCCGCAGTTGGGGAACGGTGGTCAAAGCCATCATGCCGGCGGTCAACAGATTTATCGGGCCCGAGTCGGTCGAACCGGACATCCTTCTCGAAGACGAGATGCGGATGGACGAGTTCGGGATCGACGCGGTATCTCTCCACACACCCGGGCACACACCGGGATCAACCACGCTTTTTGTCGAAGATCGAATCGCGTTTGCCGGCGACCTCGTATCGTCGCGGTGGTGGCCGCACGCTCAGCTCTTCTATGCGAATGACTGGGACCAGTTGGCGCGGAGTATCGAGCGTTTGCAAGCACTCAAGCCCGAACTCGTGTACACCGGACATGCATGGGCGCCGATGAAGGGTGATGCGTTCGCGGGGATTCGTATGGGGAATCGATAGCGGGTGCGCGGTGGGTGGGGATCGCCGATCCGCGCGCGCATGTCAAAAAGACGTCGGTGGTGATTAACGGAGTACCGCCCTATTGATGAGAACGGCCAGCGTCCCCTTGAGTTCTTTGTTTTCCGGGTAATGAATGATCATGTCCGAGTAGCCGTCATTGTTGAGATCGTGTGTGGTCAGCTCCCCGTAGGCGTCCGCCGCCACTTTTGCCACCGGTTTTTTTGAAAACAACCTGTCCTCACCCGCTGGCTCGCCGAGATAGATCGACAACTCGTTCTTGTCGGTCGCGAAAACAAAGTCGGTTCGTTTGTCCGCGTTGTAATCCCCCTCGAGATCCATTGCCTGCTCGTCGGACTCACCGGAGAAATCGATCTTGAACTTGACCTCCTTGGTGAAGTCGGGCCGTTCGGAGAAGCGATCGTCTTCCTGAAGAAGAAAGATGTTGAAGTTGACCTTGATGCTCCGGCTCATGAGAAAGCGGATGATCGCCGCGATGCTGAACTGGATCGAGGGGAGCACGAGGTCTTTCCTGCCATCCCCGTTGACATCGAGAAAAACGGTGCCCGCCGACGCGGTGCCCTCCGAGATAAGAAGCTGATCCGGCTCGACGTTAAAGCCGCCGGGGCGGCCCCAGAATATATTTACGACACCGCGGAAATTAGTGATTCCCTTAGAGGTCTGCTTGGTGATAAACGCGTCGGCGTATCCATCCTGGTTGAGATCTTCGATATAGGTTTCGATTTCGGCCTGGTCTTCGATCTTCTCCTCCTGGGTGCGGATGTCGAAGAGATGGTTTGTCGACGGCTGTGATTCAAAAAGCCCGTCCGTACCACACAGATAGACCACAACGCGGTCTTCGGTGGACGCGATGATGTCCTTGATGCCGTCAGCATTGAAATCAAGAACATTTACGTTGGGAAAAGTGTACGACGCGCGCAGCCCGGCTGTGCGCTTGTCGCGTCCATGTGTTCTTACACGGTAGATCCCCGTCTCGGGTTCGATATCGATGGTGTTGCTGAGTTCGAACGCGTCGCCTTCGAGTCTTTTGTGTATGTGAAGACCTTTGAATGTGGCAATCGCGACGTCATCGCTGCCGTTTTCGTTCCAGTCGCGGACAAAGTCGATCATCGGAATCGTGCGCTTCGAAGGGAAGACCACAATCCCCGTTGTGTCGAACAACCGCTGCGACTCGTACAGGTAGAGTCCGCCGTTTATCGGGTAATACCGGACTCCTTTGGCGGTGAGATAACAGATTTCCTTGCGCGTGTCGCCGGCGACGTCACCAATGTCGAGCACGCCGGCGTCATGGTCGATCTCCCACGACTGGTCGGGGGCCGTCGCGAACCCCTTCGTCTCGTCCTGCCAGAAAACGGACACCCATCGGGTCTCCTGGGGTTCCAGCCCTTTTCGGTGGATGACGAGAATATCCTCGAGGCCGTTTCCGTCAAGATCCTCGACCCAGTGCTGCAGGAGTTTTCCGGGAACGTTGAGTTTGAAGACTGTGAATGCATCTTCTTCTTCGGCGTTCAACACCCCGGCGAAGCCGATGACCATGACGGCGGCCATAATGACGGCGGCCGTAACGACGGCGAGCAGCCGGACGGCGGCGCCGTTATTCGGAGACAAAAACGACGCGCGCGAGAGTTTGCCAAAGAGGGAGGCCATTCTTCACTCCTACTGTGTGACGTCTTTATTCTTCATCAATTGCTGCCCGAGTACGAAAGCGGCGATCATCCACGCGCCGCCGCACGCGAGTGTCATCTTTACCAGGTCATTCCATTCGTGTGGAAGCGGCAGGCCCTTTGTCATTGCCACCATTTGTTCGAACGGCGCCGACACGCATGTGGTGACGACGAACGGCTGCGCCACTTCGAACGCGCCCACGACGGTGAGGACGATGCCGATACCGATGCTCGTCGCGATGGTTCCACCTGGATGGCAGATCCAGCCCGCGACGACACCAACCACCGTGCACACCGCCCACAACCCCCAGATGGTGAGGCCGGTGGTCAAGATCAGCCGCGCGGTGAGGCTCCCCGCCGTGTGGACGACATAGTTCTTTTCGAGAAGATCGGAAAACCCCAGCCGGACGAGGGCGAGCAACGTTATGACGGCGGCGGCGAGAAGGAAAAACCCGGTCGCCGACGATGCCGCGGTGACGATCTTGGCGGCGTACCATTTCCTGCGCGTGACGGGCCGAACCCACGTGCTCTTGACCGTACCCTGCGCGAATTCCTGCGCGACGAGAAAGCTGGTGAGAACGATGGCGAGAAGGGTCATGACCGTCGTCATCCATCCGAGCGCGGAGGCGGAGACAAAGTGCCCGCTCGGCACGCCCATCCAGTTGCGCCGCGCGGTGAACTCGAACACGAAATACATAAGTACGGCGAGAAGAACGACCATCGCCGTCAGGACATAAGGCGCGCGCTGTCTTCTGAGTTTGTACGCCTCCGCGGCCAGTACTTTTTTGAAATCACCTTTCATCCGCTCGCCCCCCCGTCGCCTTCGGTGCGTTCGCGGATGTCGCCGGGCGCGCCGATGGAGCCTGGCGCATCGGACGTGCCTCTCTCGCCGGTCAGGCGGAAAAACACCTGTTCGAGAGATTCGCCACGGTCAAAGATTTGCTCGACGGCGACGCCGTGCTCGACAAGATGCTTGTTGATCGCGCCTGGCGTTGCGGCGCCGCACTGGACCCGGAGCGCCGTCGCCGAGATCACAGTCGCGCTAATTTCGCCGGCCATCTTCTCGAGGATTCCCGCGGCGCCGTGCGGGTCGCCGCAGTGGATCTCGACGGCTGTTTCTGCCGACGCAAGTCCGGCGGGCGTTCCCGACGCGACGATGGCTCCCTCGTGAATGATCGTGACGTGATCGCAAACCTGTTCGACTTCTTCCATCCGGTGCGATGACAAGAAAACCGTCCGCCCTTCTTCGCGCGCGAGACGGGGAAGAAGTCCGCGGATGTCGGCGATCCCCGCGGGGTCGAGTCCGTTTGTCGGCTCATCGAGGAGCACCAACCGCGGATCGGAGAGAAGCGCGGAGGCAAGCCCGAGACGCTGACGCATCCCCCACGAGTACCCGGCGACTTTGCGCTCGGCCGCGGCGCCCAGGCCCACCTGGTCTAGAAGTGCGTCGACGCGATTGTCGTCGACAGGATTGTCTAGCCATCGCGCGACGACACCGAGATTGTCGCGACCGCTCAGATAAGGATAGAAAGAAGTCGCGTCGAACTGGACGCCAAGCCGTGTCATCGCCTCACGCGGCGAGCGCGAGACATCGATGCCGTCGACGAGGACGCGTCCCGATGTCGGATGGAGAAGCCCGCAAATCAGTTTGAATGTTGTCGTCTTGCCGGCGCCGTTGGGTCCGAGAAAGCCGTACACCCCCGGTTTGTCGAGAACGATGTCGATATCTCGCAGAGCAGCGACCCGTTTGAACTCCTTCCGGAGTTTGTCGACGACGAGTATGTTGGCGTGTTCGGTCATATCAGAACGTCTTTTCTATACGGACGATGACCCGCGGCGATTTGCGGTCGCCGTCGATTTCCTTGGCGACATAGATGCCAAAATAGGGAAAGAACGACTCGCCGGATATCCCGGCGCCCACTGATTTCTTCCAGTTTGAGAACGACGTGTCGAGAAAACCGAATGTCGATGTCGGGCTCTCCGCCTGCGCGAGAAGACCGGCGTCGGCGAACCCGAGCAGATGCCACGTCGAGTACACCCAGTTGACGATCGGGAGGGAGGGAAGTTCGTACCGGAGTTCGGTCGACACGCGGATCATGCGGTCGCCGCGGTCGACATCGAACGGAATGCGGTTCGTCCCGCGGATGCCGCCGTAGCCGTTCAGTGTTTGATAGAGTTGATGGGGAATCCTGTCGAAGGCGGACGAGAGACGCGCCCCGATGTCCCACTGAAACCCCATCGGCAGCCGGTTGTAGCGATTGGTCTCGACAGTGAAGGCTGAGTAATCGTAAGAATCCGCCCCGTCGGCGTGCGGCGAGTGCCGGCCCGCTTCGAACGTGCATCCGAGAAACCACGCGTTTTCGTTCGCGTAAATATCCTCGCGCGAGTCGTATGCGGCGCCGATCATGCCCGCCGCCCGGTAGCCGTCCTCGATAGCCGGGTTCTCGGGCAAATCGTCGTCGTCGCCAAAGAGCGTAAACGTCTTGCGGGTCTCCATCGACACGTCTTCTTGGTAAAACCCGAAAAGACCGACCTTGACGAAACCATCTGATTTCCAAACGAGTCCCGCCTTGCCCCCGCGCTTTTCGAAATAGTTGGCGTACTCGCTGCCCGCAGCGACGAGCATCGCCGCATTCTCGATACGCGACACCTGCCAGCTGTCCTCGGTGTGGAGGATCTTGTATCCGTCGAGTGTGAGCGCGAGTCCGCCTTCCGTGAGCGGAATCCGCCCCGTGACGTCGAAGCCGAGAAAACCGTGCTGCGTGCTAATGTACGCCGGAATGTGTACGAGCGCTCTCCATTGTGAGAATTTCTCGGGAGTCTCTTTGCATTCGCGTTGCACCCCGATGCGGATGAGGTCGTAGCGCACGCGTGTTGGAAGTCCCGGCAGGGCGGCGGGCGAAATGTGGGGCACCGTCGGGTCTTCGAATTTTACAAAAACAAGCCGCCCCTCACGCTGGTACTTGGCGGCGTCGATCCGGCACTGGGATTTGTAATGAGTGGTGCCGCCCGTGACCGCCGCGTCATGCGATGCGTAGGTCTGGCTGTTGACGAGGTTGAGGCGGCCGTTAACCTTGCCGCCGCCCGTGATGACGACGTTTCCGTTGACCACCCAGGCGTCGCCCTCGAGCACCGCGCCGTCCTGGATGTCGAGCGCCCCGTCGACAATGACCACGGGTCCGGTGACGGTCTGGTCTGCGTGGATCATGAGTCCGCCGTAGTGGATGTCCGCGTTCTGCGCGGCGATCTCTTCGGTGAGTTTTTCGGGGGAAATCTTGATCGGGTCGTCATTCGCCCAAAGTGGCGCGGGCGCCGCGGCCGCGATTGCCAGCGCTGCGGTTATTAGTATAAATAACAGCGAGTTATGGGATGTCCTGTTTATGATAGTGCCTCTTGTGGAATGTGACCGCATCGTTCAGAAGGCCGGCGGGAAGGCAACATCCTCCTCGCCGGCCCCTGAATCGTGGATCGTCCCGGTCACGGCAAGGCGCCGCGCCCGACTTGTCTATATACAATTCATACGAAATCCCGCCCCGCAGGTTGCACTGCTAAATTCCCGTGCACTCTCGGGGTTTTCGTCGACCCCTACGCCTCCTGCTCCTGTCCTGAGAAGAGCATTTTCAACATCCACGCCACCAGCACGAGGGCGATGACGAAGAAGATCAGGAACATCGCGAAAACCGACCACTGCGGCGACACCGGCATCGCGGTCGGGTCGAACCGGCCGTCAAGATAGATGATGCGCAGCCAGTGCCGCGCGATCACCATCGCCGCCATCGACACAAAGACGAGAAGCCCCGACAGAACGAAGTTCTTCTTGTAAAAACTGTGGAGCGAGAAGAGCGACAGAAGAAGTCCCCGCGGTCACCGCCCAGATGACGGGTGAGCGCATGACGGCCACCAGGTGTTCGCCGAGAGTGAAGAGGTACACAAAACCTATCACCATGGTCGCGATCATTCCGAAGAGAAAGAATTTCTTGCCCATCGTGAATACCGCATCGTCGTCCTTGCCGATAACTCCGACAAAGAACGCTCCGACGGTGAAGGCGCCGAGGATCATGTGGATCCAACGGACGAGCCAGTGGCCGATATCGGTGTTGACCACGAGTCCGGACTGGTTGGCCGCATAAAGCGCCTCGTACACGTCGGGTTTCTCGACCATTGAAAACACAGTGCTGTAAACAAGCGCGACATACAGGGCCATGATCGCGGCGACCGAGAGGTATATTGGAAGCCGGTTGGTTTTCAACGTGTTCGCGAATGCCGAGGCATACAGGCAGTAGTACCCGACAATGACCGCGCCAATGATGTCGAGCCAGAACCACGCGCTCACGATCGCCGCCGAGTAGACCGGTTTGGCGTACGTAAGCTGTAAGAACAATAGAGGCGCGACACCAAAGGTGACCGTCGCCGCCATCGCCGACGGGAAGGAGCTTTATGTATTTCCTCAGCGCGGGGTTCTCCCATTTGTTCTCTATCTTGCCGAACAAGAGAACGAGGAGACCGCCGAGCACGAAGTTCATCGCCACAAAGTGCAGCACCAGCGTAAGAAGGTGCAGAACCGTGACCAGCCACAGAGGAGCGGGGATAAAATTGTATTCAGGGAGAGTCATTACTCCTCACCCCCTTTTCCGAGCGTTTGCAGATAGAGAACAAGCGCCTCTCGCTCTCTGTCGTCACCGGTGAAGTCGGGCATCTCCTCGCCGAAGTCGCTCGCCGCGTCGAGGAGATCGTTGAGATCTTCGGCGGTCAGACCTTCGAGCGACTCGGACTTGTCGTTGTATCCGCCGACCACATGGCAGCCGCCGCAGCGTTTATCGTAGACGATGGCGCCGAGTTCGAGGCCGTCGACGCCGTGGATGTCGCTCACGTGTCGCTGATCCACTTTCGACCAGATATGGTCGGCGACGAGACGCGCCTCTTCATCGGTGCCGAACCACTTCGGCATGTTTCCCGATGAGCACGTGGGTTCCCTTGACCACCGCCGCGATATACGTCCGCGTCGGTGCCATCAAAGGCCGGTTTTAGAGGCTTGTAACCGTTGAATGTGTGACAACTCCGGCACAGGTGCCGAAAGAGATCGGCCCCGTCATCACCGGTCCGTAGCGATATCTGCGAGAGATAACCGCTCTCCCTGTAAACATCCTCTTTGGCGAGCTCGACGGCATTGCCGTACATATACCCGTGGATCGCGTAGGGCTTGCGGATCGATTCACGCATCCACTCGAATCCGCCGAAGAACCCAAACCCAAGCGCGAGGAGAATGACGGCGACGCCAATGTGAAGCCGCTTGGGTATGAACAACCCGAAGAAAACAAGGAGCAGCGCGAGGATGCCGAGGAACCAGAACGACAGGTTGATCGACGAGATCGGCGTCGGCATCATCTCAAAAGCGCGGGTTGTGATTTCAGCGGGAATTGCCTTCCAGTACCAGAAGAACGACGGGACGATGATGGCGAGTCCGATGAGCGCCCAGATCGTGTTGTAGCGGATGAGCCCGCCGCGGGCGTCGTCCGAGTTCTCTCTCGATGCCACGGCTATCGTAAAGATACCGGCGAGGAGAACGCAGATCCCCGTCCGGAGAAAGAGTGACGGCCAGAATGTCGGGTTGAAGAAACCATCCCAGAAGTTGCCCGTCGCGAGCCAGTTGCCCGGAGTGAGCATCATGCAGATGATGCCGTTGATTATAAAAAGCGACATCCACGCCGCCCAAAAGTATATCCACCCGACGATCTGGTGGTTCGCGGCCGACATTTTGCGCCAGCCGTAGTAGTAGACCATCGCCGCGCATATTTCGATGACGAAGAAGGTCCACTCGGTCGCCCACCCCCAAACAAAGTTGTGGATCAGCGCCTCCGTGGCGGCCGGGTTCAAGAGTCCGATAATGAACCAGATCCCCACGCCGGTTATGGCGCCGAAGACGAGCGTGACGAGAACAAAAAATTTTGAGAGTTTTTGCAAAAATTCGAGCCTGAACGAATCGCCGGCTCGTCTCGCCGAGATCTCCGCCACAACGAGGTAGAGTCCCCCGCCAATGGCAAAGTGAGACACGAACACGTGGGGGATGGCGATGAGCGCCATCAGAAATCCGTATCCAATCCCAACGTCCCAGAACGGGTAACTCATGAGTCATCCTCCTGTAAGCGGATTGTCACTTCACCAGACGGCTAATAGTAGCCTCCCGGCCGAATTCGGTCAAAAGATTTGATGAAAGCCGCTTCGGGCGGCCTTTTTCACACTTAACCGGGGGGCGGATTTTGAGTTATACTGTCCCGAAACATGACGGTCCTCGAATCGCCGGCCGGATACACCAGATACCAAGGAGAAAGCAAATGGCGGACAAGGAAGGTCTCAAGGAGACCAAGGATTATCATATCGACATACCAATGAAGAGCCCCGCGTACGAACTGCGCGGGTCGAATTCCCTCGATTGGGGGATGAAGAACCGGTTGTCGAACATCTTCGACCCCGTGTCCAACCGTACCGTAATGCTTGCCGTCGACCACGGATATTTCATGGGTCCGACATCGGGTCTCGAACGCGTCGATGTCAATATCGTTCCGCTGCTGCCGTGGGCGAATACGCTCATGTGCACGCGGGGGATACTGCGCTCGACAATCCCGCCGACCTTCAACAAGGGTGTCGTGCTCCGCGCGAGCGGCGGTCCGAGCATCCTGAAGGAAATGTCGAACGAGCACATCGCCGTCGACATGGAAGACGCGCTGCGCTTGAATGTCGCGGCGGTCGCCGTCCAGGTGTTCATCGGCGGCGAGTTCGAGACGCAGTCGGTCAATAATATGACGCGTCTCGTCGATGCGGGTAACCGCTATGGTGTTCCGGTGCTCGGTGTGACGGCGGTCGGCAAGGATATGGCCCGCGACGCCAAGTATATGCGGCTCGCCACGCGTATCTGCGCCGAGCTTGGGGCGTCGTATGTCAAAACCTACTATGTTGCCGAAGGGTTCGATTCGGTCACCGCGTCGTGCCCCGTCCCCATCGTGATTGCGGGCGGCAAGAAGCTCGAAGAATTGGATGCGCTCAAAATGGCGTACAACGCCGTTCAGCAGGGCGCGTGCGGTGTCGACATGGGACGGAACATCTTCCAGTCCGATGCGCCGAAGGCGATGATCCAGGCGGTCGGCAAGGTCGTCCACGAAAACGCGACACCCGAAGAGGCCTTTGAGATGTATCAAACGCTGAAGAACGAGGAAGGCTAGAACAACGATGAAGAGCAAGTGGTCGGATTCGGAGTCATCCGAGTTTATCGCGCGTTATGTGAAATCATTTGGCGGCGACCTTGCCTTGAGGACCTACACGAGCCGTCTCGTCGGTGCCGAGAGCGCGCTGGTCCTCCACGGCGGCGGCAACACTTCGGTGAAAAGCACGTTCACGGATCTCCTTGGCCGTGATGTGCCAGCCGTTTTTGTCAAAGCGTCGGGGCATGACCTTGCCGATATCGTTCCGGGCGGGCACTCAGGTATGGTGCTCGAGGGGCTGCGCGAGCTCCGTTCTCTCGACACGCTCACAGACCTTGCGATGGTGAATGCGCTGCGGACGAGTTTGTTCGACTCCGCCGCCGCGACCCCGTCCATCGAGGCGCTTCTTCATGCTTTCATACCGGCCAAGTTTATCGACCACACACACGCCGACGCGATTCTCGCACTGACCAACCAGCCGGATGGCATGGCGGTTGTGCGCGAGGCGCTCGGCGACGATGTCATCGTCATCGACTATGTCAAACCGGGTTTCGAACTGGCCAAAGCGGCGGCTGACGCGTACGACAAGGCGCCGGACGCCGTCGGGATGGTTCTCGCCAAACACGGTCTTCTCACCTGGGGTGACGACGCGCGCGAGTCGTACGAAAAGACCATCGATCTCGTCACCCGAGCCGAGGAATATATGGCGGGGAAGAAGAGCGACGCGCGCCTGCCCGCTTCAAAAACCGATCCGTTTGTTGCCCGTGAGCGGTTTGTCGCACTCGCGCCGGTTCTTCGCGGACTCCTTGCCGTCAAGACCGATGATCCCGACGAACCGTACGATCGTATGATACTTCGACCGTTGATTACCGATGAAGCGCTTGCCCTTGTCGATTCCGACCGCGGCAAGGCCCTTGCGCTGACGCCGCCACTGACCGCCGATCATCTTATCAGAACGAAACCGTTTGTTCTCTGGGTCGACAACGTCGCGTTCGACGACGGCGACGCGATAAGAAAGCAAATCGCTTCGGCAATTGACGAATACGCGAACGAGTACGACGCGTACTTCGAACGCCACGCTTCGCGGCTCTCGCCCGGCGTCGATCGGTTCGACGCGATGCCGCGCGTCATTATGATCCCCGGTGTGGGCGTGGTGTGTGCGGGCAAGAATGTCAACGAGGCGGGGATTGTCCGCGACATCGTCGTGCAAACGATCGACGTCAAACTGCGTCTTGCCGCCGCGGGGTGCGAGTACGAAGGGCTGACCGAAGAACATCTTTTCGACATGGAGTATCTTTCACTCCAGCATGCGAAGCTCGCACGCGGCGCCGCCCCGGCGCTCGGCCGCTCCGTCGCTGTTGTTACGGGCGCCGCGGGCGCGATCGGCGCAGGAGTCTGCGAGGGTTTGCTGGATGCGGGATGTCATGTCGCCGTTTCCGACATCGACGCGGAACGTCTGGTCGCTCTCACCGCAGTGTTCAAGAAGCGCTACGGCGAGCGTGTGTTCGCCGTTCCCATCGATGTGACAAAGCCCGAGTCGGTCAGAGAAGGATTCAATCGTATAATCCAGGGGTGGGGCGGCATCGATATTGTGATTGCGAATGCGGGCGCCGCGCACGTGGCGGCGTTGAACGATCTCGACCCGGAGACGTTTCGCAAGCTCGAAGCGATCAATATTGAAGGGACGCTGCATGTGTTCGCCGAGGCGGGCCGGCACTTCGAAAAGCAGGGAACCGGCGGCGACATTATCCTGGTGTCGACGAAGAATGTGTTCGCGCCGGGCGCGACATTCGGCGCGTACAGCGCGACCAAGGCGGCGGCGCACCAGCTCGCGCGGATCGCCAGTCAGGAACTTGCCCCGTTGGGCGTCCGCGTCAACATGGTTTCTCCCGATGCGGTGTTCTCGCACGGCGAGCAGCGCTCCGGCTTGTGGGACGAGGTAGGCCCCGGGCGGATGAAGGCCCGAGGCCTCGATGAGAAGGGCCTCGAAGATTACTACAAGAACCGGAATCTCTTGAAGATGAGGGTCACCGCCGAACATGTATCCAACGCGATCCTCTTTTTTGTGACCCACCAGACGCCGACCACCGGGGCGACGATCCCCGTAGACGGCGGCCTCCCCGACGCCACCCCTCGCTAACTCGATATCCGCCAGGATGAGATTTCATTAATCTTTATAATAAAAGAGGGTCCGCCGGTCGGAACTGCCGGCGAACCCTCGTCCCGAGGTGGGGTTTGCTTACAAGAATGGGATCCAGTAGGTCACTTTGATCGCGAAGAAGTTGTCCCCCGGAGCGGACAGCGAATCCCTGAGATTGTTGAACCCCACCTGGGAGCCGTCGCTCGTATCATCCGAACGATTCTGCTGCCACACGACAAAGAGTGTGCTTCCCGGGTTCCACTCCCAACGGAGGACCATGTTCGAACGGAAAGATACATAATTGAAATCGCTCTGTTCGAGCTCGAAAGTCTGATCGCCGTCGGTCACCGTGTAGATTCCGTCGCCGGTCTTCTCGATCGATGTGCCGTCGCTTCCGTATTCGCGCAGATACTTACTCCGCGCCGCTTCGAGTTCGCCAAACTTCGAGTATTTTCCGCTCGACGCAAATGGTTCCGCATAAAACTCAAGCGTGAAATTTGGGGTGAACGCATAGTTCAACCGAAGCTGGGCGGAGAGTTCGCTTCTTTCGACCGAGGCGAACACGTAACGCATGTCGTAGGTCGCGGCGCTTCCACCCTCCTCTTCGGTCACATACTGCCGGGGTTCGGTTTTGTTAACCCAACGCGGGTTGACACTCAGTTCCCAGCGTGTGCCAGGCCGAAAGGTCATTTGCGCCCCGACCTGGTATCCCCGCTGCCCGAGTTCATTCGCCCACAAGCCCGTCCATGTGTCCCACGTCGTTTTGTTTTTGCCGTTGCTCCAGAGACTGAGCCATATATTACCGGCATTGCCGGTTCCCATCGACGGGCCGCCGCGGGTGAGGTTGTCGCTTTGCGAAGCGGGGTAGAGCTCCACGCCCAGGAATGTCCCCATGAAGTTCTTGAATGTGTACACGCCCTCGAGGTCTAGGTACGCATACTGACGGTCGCCGCCAAAGTTGAAGCCGCTTCCCACCGAGCCAAATATCCGCCAGTTCTGATAGAGCCGGCCGGGGTCGTCGTGCCGGTACAAGAACCAAGCGAAGTTGTTTATGTCGTCCGCCGTGCTGATCTGTCCGATATCGTTTATTTCGAACATTGGGGACTCGGCATCTACGCCCATCCCTCCGCGCCAGTGTTTGCCGGCTCGTTTGTCGAACCGGAGTTTCCCAACCCAACCGTTGAGCGATGTCCGTGTCGGATCGAAACGGACATGATCGGCGTCGGGACGCTGGAGATAATGCGCGCTCGACTGCTGGACTTCGGAGATTGCCTCGGTGGTGCCCTCGACATGACTCCCGCCGACGTACCCCATCAGTTCGTATTTACCTTCGGCAAACCGGAGGTTCCAGTCGGCGCCGCCGCTCACGGCTCGACGCGAGAGAAGCTCGGTGAGTTCGCTCGCCGGGGACATATTGCGTTCGACGCCTGTCAAGATCACGCCGATGGTCGACGCGTTTTTGCCGACTTCCTGTTGGAGCCTGACGACGCCGTAACCGCTTCTCGGCTCGACCTCTTCAACGCCCTCGACACCAGTCGACGTGTTGAAGGTCTGCGCTTTTTCCCGGTCTGTGACCGCGCCGAGCACGCCAATTGACAGCCCCGAGTTGAGCCGCCCGGTAAGTTTCGCCGCGCCGATGATAGACGTGTTATCCGGAGAATCCACATAGTCGGCGTCGGGACTGTGGTGCGGCGCCGCGCCGATCCGTCTCGAATAGAAATAACTCGGGCCAATGCCCTTAAGGAGTTGGCTTCCCTCGGTAAAGAAGGGTCGCCGTTCGGGGAAGAACGTCTCGAAGGCGGAGAGGTTGACGACCGCCGGATCTGCTTCGACCTGGCCAAAGTCGGGGTTTATTGTCCCCTCGAGAGTGAGGTTGGGGCCGACACCCATCTTGACGTTTCCGCCCACGCGCGTGTCGAACTCGTTTTTTTGCGCAAACGGGTTTTCGGCGTCGGCCTGATTTGACGACTTCGCGTCGCTCGCGAAATAGGGAAGAAGCTCTACGCGACGGGACGGCGCGATCCCCTGGATCCCGACCAGCTCACCCATTTTCGACGACCAGCCCGTCTCTTCCTTGGGAATCATGATCCAGTACGAGTCCTCACTCTCGGTGGGGACGAAGCGGTTGATATTGATTCCCCAGGTCTGGACATCCTGGTTTTTGAAACGGATTTGTGTAAAAGGAATCCGCATTTCGGCGTTCCACCCGTCCGCCGTCCGTATCGATGCCGCTTCCCACACAGGATTAAAATCGTAATCGCGGTCGCCTTCGCTGTCGGAGCGGTGATAGTAGTCGATGCGCGTGCCCGCCGCGGTGACGGCAAAGGAATATGCGGTTCGTTTGTCATGATATGTATCGAGCGATATGATGACGCGTTCCGAGTTGCCCGTCTTGTCACGGCGGCTCACCGTCGCCATGATGTCGTCGGGTTTTTGAGAAAGCATCCGCGCGGCGAAATAGACGGCGTTTTCGTCATAGATAACGGCGACTTCGGTCTGGTTGGCCGCCGGCTCGCCCTCTTTGGGATCCTTCTGGGTGAACCCCGAAAAGAACTCTGCCTTGTGCCAAATGATGTCATCGAGATTGCCGTCGATCTTCGGCGCGTGCGGGTTGATTTTGAGCGCGCGAATTTGTCTGACTTCTTTAATTTCGTCTGATGGTTTTGATTCGTCCGCTGTCGCTGATGAAACCAGGAGGGTAAGAATTCCCATGATCGCGAGAACGATGAATGGGATGGATGGAATGGCTGTCCGCCGACGCCCAGACATGGCGGTCTCCTTTCCGGTGGGGGGATTTAGATTTTTAATTGCGCGAGCAGCATTGGCGTGGTCTTAAAAATTAGACGGGCGAAGGTGGCGAAAGGTTGTATAGATAATATATTTCTCAAGTATTAGTTATATAAAATCTTTACTTGCGGCAGAGGCCGCCGGGGCGTAGAATGATCTATATAACTGCTTTTTAAATCACACGATACAATTCTGATCCGGGCTCGCCGGCGCCTTACGCGCTCTTGACGAGCCGCCGTCCCGGGGAGAAAAAAGTGGCAAAACGCCGCGGCCGCCCATCAGATTCTCAGAAAACCGGTCGCCCCGCGTCGCGCGAACGTGCCGCCACTCCCCCCGTCCTCCGCCACCTGGCCATCGTCGCGATCATCCTCGTCGCTCTTTATCTAGTCGTGCAGCCTCACTACCTCGTCCCCGACAGTTCATCGTATCTTGTTTATCTGCATTCGATTTTGTGGGATGGGGATGTGGACTTCGACAATGATTATCAGCGCTTCGGAATGGTCGAAAATGGTGTTGGCGGGTCCGAACTCGCCGCGCGCACCGATACCGGGAAACGGGGGAACCCCTTTGGCCTCGGGTCGGCGTTTCTCTGGCTCCCGTTTGCCATCGTGATCGCCCTTGTCGCCAAGCTCGGCGCGCTCTTTGGCGCCGGTATCGCCACCGATGGCTTTGGGTCATCGACATTGTGGGCGGCTCACTTCGGGACGTGGACCTATCTCCTCGTGTCCATCGCGCTCGTCATCCGAACCATCAAAGAATTCTTTTCGAAATCATCCCCCGGCGCGCGGAGTGCCGCCATGCTCGGCGCCTATCTCGGCACGCCGCTCATTTATTATGTTTTGCAAATGCCGAGCTTCTCGCACGCGTGCTCGGTTTTTGTCACATCGGTTCTGCTCTATCTTGGTGTCCGCTGGCGCGGCGATTGGACGACGCGGCGGGCGATGATCCTCGGCGCGGTTGTAGGATTGATGGCGCTTGTCCGCACGCAGGGTGTCGTCTTCTGGGTATTCCCGTTGATCCTCGGTTGGCGCGGTGGGGTTCGTGATGTGACCAAAGAACAGTTGTCGCTCGTCGGCGTATACACGGCGAGCGCGTTTGTTGTCTTTCTCCCGCAGATTGTTGTGTGGACGATCATCTACGGCGCCCCGTGGCATCTCCCGCAGGGCGAAGGGTTCTTGCATCTCGGAATGGATCGCTTGAAGGACGTCCTCTTCTCAACGCGCCATGGGTTGTTCACCTGGTCGCCGCTATTCGTACTCGCTCTGGCCGGATGGGTGATGTGGCTTCGCAAGCCGGAAACACGTAGGCTTGTCATCGCGATCCTCGGTGTTTTTGTTCTCCAGTGGATTATGAATTCGCTCCCCAACGACTGGTGGGCGGGTTGGTCATTCGGGATGCGCCGGTTTGTCGATCTGGTGCCGTTTGTCGTTCTCGGGCTGCTTGCGTTCTGCCGGTTGGGATGGATCGCACAGGGGTCAGTCTATATCGTCACCGCGCTCAATCTCATCCAGTGGCTTCGAATCTCGACGGGTGGAATCACCGGTGAGACCGATCCTGGTTGGGGCGCGCTGTGGGGAAGTGGGTTGTGGGGATCGCTCTCTCGCGTGCCGCAGGCGTTCTGGGTAATGATCCGTGTATCACCCACAGACCTCGAAGTATTCCGGCGCCCGTCCGCCGTGCCGCCCACGCTTCAATCCGATCCTTCTCTGTTCTTCGATCTCCTCTTTATTGTGTGGGCGCTCCTTATTCTATTTGCCGCGTACAAGACCCACCGGTGGTGGGGCAAAACCGAATCAACTCAGGAATCCTAGTTTCTTTTTCTCGCTATTCACGCGGACCATCCGCTCATTCTATTTCTCCATCCCCACCGCGATCATGATTGTCCCCGTGTCGGGCGCATCGGGCTCGACCGTGGTGATTGGCTGGAGCCGGATTGGATCGCCGAGGAGAAGCGGAGTGAGATCATTCACGATCGCGTCTGCGGTTCTTTTGGCGTCATCGAACGATCGTGCGGTCACCTGGATCCGAATGGGTGCGGCGAACGCTTCGGACTGGTTAATACGCGTCGCCGCTTCGAGTATAATGGGTGCGGGGATCGCAGCGCCTGGAGATGACGATGTCCTCTGCAGTTCCTTGCCCGAGAAAAGCATCGTGAAGCCCTGTTTGTCCTCGACGATATACGGCGGAATCTCGAACCCGTCACCGACAAAGTTTCGTTTGTTTCCCGCTCGGTCGTATGCCTCGAGGACGTACGAGTACCTCAGCCCCGGGGGCGCCGGTGTGCCGTCGCTCGTCCTGCCGTCCCAGTTGATTTCTTTTGGTGGTTTTCCTTTTCCCTCGTAACTCATCACCGTTTGTCCCCGCGAGTCGGCGACATCGAGACGCCATTTTTCGACCCCCTCGATCGCCGGTTGGAATCGGACTACGCTGCCCGTGGCGAATAGATCGAGCCACGGCCGCGTAAAGCGGGGCCCACGGTTGAGCGCCGAACCGTCCATGTACGGTGTGACGAGATCGTGGCCGGCGCGGTCGAGTGCGGCGAGCACCATTTCAAAATCGAGGCCCGGCGCCGTTCGCGGGTCGAGCGACAAATCGAGCGCGGGCCGGTCGAACTCTATCCGCACGCGGTCCTCGCCTTCGATCCGTAGGCTTTTGAAGATGGTCCCTTCCTCTCCGCCTTCGAGCTTCATCGTTGTGTCGGCGGGCGCCTTCGAAGTGTTCTCATCCGCGGCATTCGCGTCAGTCGCAAACAGGAGCCCCGGGATAACGAACAAGAAGGCGGCGAGTTCAATCGATCTACGTCGGCAAAAGGTCTTCATAATGATTTCTCCAATCCAAATCGGATCCGTCAGTTAGTGTCGCTCAAACGATAGTGAAATGTAATCGTGCCCCACTGTTCGCCCGTCGCGCCTCCTTTTAAGGACTCGAAGCGCCAGGCGAGGATTGCTTCCAATGCGTTGTCATCAAAATCGGCGAACCCCGCTGTTTTCTCGACCATGACATTTTCTTTGACCCGTCCGTCGGGGAGAACGACGAAGTAGATGGTGACAGATCCCTCGACGGCCTCCGTCTTGGCCCACTCGGGATAGTCGGGGACGTCGTACGACAGGACGGAACGGTCGGCAACCGGACCGACAAGTTGTGCGCCTGCCAGAACGCGACGCGCGTCACTGTCCGTTTTCCTGGGGCGCGCGCGTTCGATCGGTGTGTTGTTGAACGGCGTCGTGGCGATATTGGCCTTCTGGATCCGTCGCGGGTTCCTCGAGAGCGCCACGGGTTTGGTCTTCACCGGATCGGTGCGAGAGAGCTCCGCGCGCTCGGGCGGCTGGAAAGTATCCGACGTGCCGGCGAGCTTTGGCCGCCCAACAGGGGACGGTGTCGAGAGCGCCGCGATGTCGACGGTTTTCTCGGTTGCTTTCACCTGGATCGAAGCGAGTCGCTCGCTCAGTTTGTCGTCGGCGCGTTTGAGCTCCTGCGGCTCAGGAGCAATATCGGCCACCGGCACATCGCGCTCGAACTTTCGTTCGCGTTTGTCCCGCGATTGTCTTTCGATCTTTGTCGTAGGCGCCGGGTTACTCTTCGCGACGGCTACGGGGATCGCAGCGGGAAGCGGCTCCACGACGGGTTCGAGAAAGGTGATTTCGGTGAGCCCCTCCTCTTCCGGCGCGACCTGGTGGACGAAAAGAAAGAACAGGAACGCGAGCAGATGCACACCAACGCTCAGCGCCGTGCTCCGGCGCGTCCGGCGGCTGGCGTCGGAAAGTTCGCGCGTGAGTTCGAAGCTCGGTCCCATCATAAGTCGACCTTCCCGCGTTGACGTGTCGCGATGGCGATTCTTTTGGCGCCCACCAATCGGACCTCTCCGAGGATCTCGTGGACGGCTTCATAAGATGTTCCCGCGTCGGCGCGGACGACCACGAGCAGGTTGTCACTTTTGACGTCGTCGATCCGCTGCCGGAGCACACGAGCGAGCGAGCGACGCTCGATCTCGTCTTCGTCGACGGCGACGCGGCCATCGGAGTCGATAGTCACACTCACACGTACCTCATCCTCAATGCTCCGCGTCCTCGCCTCGGGAAGATCGATCTCCATCTTGCTCGCAGCGATCATCGGCGCGGTGACGAGCAGGATAATGACGAGGACGAGCGCCACATCGATGATCGGCGTCACGTTGATCCGCGCGATCGTCGGCAACTTTTCGGTAATCAGTGGCTTCATGTTTTCTCCATCGGGTTATTTCCCGGTGACGGCAATTTCCTTCGCTCCTGCCATCTTTGCGCGGTCGAGAACATCGACGAACGTGCCGTGCGATACTCCGGTGTCGCAGGCGATCACGACCACGGGTTCGATATCGACCTTATAAGCGGCTTGAGGGTGTCGACGAGGTTTTCCCGCGCGACGACTTCCCGGTTGACCCGCACCTCGTCGGCCGAGATGACGCGCAGCTCAATCCGGTTGACGTCGTTTTTCTTTTCCGCCTTCGCCGCGGTTTTCTCGGACTTCCTCACCATGATGCTCGACTCGAACGCGAGCGGCGTCGCGAGGAGCAGCATTACGACGAGCACGAGCGACACATCGATAAGCGGGGTCAGATTGACCTCGAACATTCCGCCGTTGTCTTCTTCTTTTCTCTTTCGGGCGCCCATCCGCGTTACCTCGTGAGCGACGGCTCGGGTTGGGGTGTTTCGGCAGCAGCCTGGGAGCGTGCTTCGTCGCGGGAGATCCGTGCTTTCTCGAGGGCGACCGTTTCTTTTGCCGCTTTCTCGCGCCGCTCGATCTCTTCGAGGATCACGGTGCGGAGCGTACGGCTGTGATTTTCCGCCACGGTGAGCATCACGTTCATCCTCCGCGACAGGTGGTTGTAGAGAATAAGTGCGGGAACGGCAACGACGAGCCCAGCCGCGGTAGTGACGAGCGCCTCCGCGACACCCGCGGCGACCACCGATGGAGCCGCCGAACCTGTTTGCGCCATATCGGAGAATGCGCGCATGATGCCCCACACAGTGCCAAAAGTCCGATGAGTGGCGCGACCGCGGCCATCGTCCCAAGTACGTTCAAGTTTCTTTCGAGGAGGAGCTTCTGTGCCGCTCAAGGCGACATGGAGTCGTTCCTCAAATGCGTCGGCGGATTTGTCCGACGCCGCGGAGCACTTCGAGCCCGACAGGACCGAAGGGGTGCAGGCTCGCCTCGCAGGCGACCGTCGCGTCGTGGAGCCTGCCCTCACGGACCCGAACCACTGCTTTACGGAACGTCTTGTCGGGATTTTCCCGCCGTTTGAGTAGTAATAGATCCGTTCAATCGCGGCCCCGAGCGTGACCACGCTGCAAATTACGAGGACGAGAACGATCGGGCTCGTTGTCATTGCGTCCATCCAGCTAAAGCTCGAAAACATCGGCTTGTCTCCTTGTTGAGTTGTTGCTGACAGTCTCGTGTCGACCGATCTACTTCACGACGGCTTCGAGCTCTTCGACTCGCGCCCTGGCAGCGACAACGAGCTCTGGGTCATCGGCGTTTTCGACGAGATCGCGATACGCGGCGATCGCTTTCTTGAATTCACTTTTTCGTTTCATAGATCGCCGCGCATCGTGCCACCGCCGATAACCGGACGGATCCGGTGGTTCCGCGTGTCGACAGCTTTTTTGTACGCGGCGACGGCGCTGTCTTCGTCTCCCAATGTTTCACGGCAGTTTCCGATTCGGAAATGAAGCTCCGCCGTCAGATCGCCCGGGTTAAGGGTCAACGCTGTTTCGTATTCGCCGATTGCGGATTGTGGACGATCCGAGTTCTCGTAGATATCGCCCAGCTGATACGCCACGTCGAGCGCGCGCTCGTCGTTGGGGTAGAGTTCCCGGTACCGTTCGAGAGTCGCGCTCGCCTCGGCGGTTTGCTGGAGCAGTCGCTGGCACATGGCGAGATTAAAGAGCGAGGCCGCGGCGATTTCGGGATCGGTGTCCTCTTCGATAACGCTCGAGAAATCCACCGCGGCCCGCATGTAATCCTCCGCGTCGAAACGCATCGACGCGAGACGGAACCGCACCGTAGAGCGGAATTCGCTCTCGGGGAAGAACATCAGGAACTGTTCGTACGCGAGCTCCGCGTCACCGTCCGCGCTGGACTGGCTGTACGCGTCCGCCATTAGATAGTGTGCGCGGTCGGCATCGCGAGTAGCTGGGGAACTGGCGG
Source organism: Candidatus Latescibacterota bacterium (assembly GCA_963791045.1). Lineage (GTDB taxonomy): Bacteria > Krumholzibacteriota > Krumholzibacteriia > WVZY01 > WVZY01 > CAWBQK01. Next base: position 158,852 of record CAWBQK010000009.1, on the reverse strand, counting down.
ATCACGCGCCGGAAGGCGTCGGCTGCGTCGGTGTATTCCTTGGCCTCGTAGTGTCGCATCGCAATTTCAAACTGTGCGTCCGCGGCGAATGAACTTGTCGGATACTCTTCGACCAGCTGAGCGAGTACCGCGGTGCCGTCTTCGCTTTGACCGAGCCGGTAGAGCGCGCGTTCGATTCCGCGCTCCGCCTCGCGGCCCACTCCCGTTCCGGGGAAACGTTCAACGACCGCCGAAAACCCGCCGAGCGCCTCGGCGTCACGGCCCGCGTTGTAGTCGCACTGCGCCATCCGGAGCATCCCGAGCGCGGCGCCCTGGCTCGCCGCGAAATTATCGAGGAGCCCCTGGTAACACCGCCCGGCGTCTTCGTAATGCGCCGTTTGGAAGTAAACGTCACCGGCGCGCGCCCAGGCGCGCTCTGCGATTTCGGCCGATGGGTCGGTTTCGACGAGTTCTTCCCAACGGTCGACGGCGTCACCGGTGCGTTGGAGCCGGTAGTGGCAGAGCCCCGCCTGGTAGAGCGCGAGCGGCCGGTCGGAATGACCGGGAAACCGTCGGAGAAAATCATCATAGGTGTCGGCGGCGTCGGCGTACTGCTTCCGGTTGAAAAGAATGTGCGCCTTGTTGAGATACGCGGAACTCAAGTTCGTCGCATCGGCTTCGGCTGCGTAACGGGCGAGCATCCGTTCCTCGGTCTGGATGGCAAGCTCGTCTTTGCCCTGCCTCGCGTACGTCCACGCCAGGAGCCGGTTTGCCGGCACGGCGGCATCGTGTTCGGGAAACTCAACGATGAGCGAACCGAGCATGGTCTGTGCTTCGTCGAAACGCCCCTGTGCGGCGAGCGCGTCCGCGTCGATGAGTAGTGCGTATGCGCGCCACGGTCGATGGGCTCTTCGGCATCCGCTGGAGCATGAGGTGTGGTACGCCGGAGAGTCGGCCGAGGTCGCCAGTCAAGTGGTACGCATACTCGAGAAGACAGAGTGATGCCTCGACGAGTTCCTGGCGTTCAGGCGATGTGAAGACGATTGTCTCTTCGCCCGCGTCACCAGTGTAACGATCGAGGACGAGCTGGAAATACGGGCGCCGCGACCTGGGGCCGGTTTTCTTCGAGGAGACCGACTCCGGCGAGATATGCCGCCGCCGGAGACTGTGGCGCCATGGGGTACCCCGAGACGACGAGCTGGTAGGCGCTCGTCGCTTCCTTATGTCGGCCGAGTGCGTCGAGGCACTGTCCCACGCGGTACTGCGCGCTTGCGGCAAGCTCGTGCTCGAAGTATTCCGAGAGCACGCGGTTGAATTCGAGGATCGCCTCATCGTACTGTGACCTGCTCATCATGACTTCGCCGAGAAGAAGCTGGGCGCATGCGGCCACCTCGGTGCCCTGGCGTTGACCGTGACGTCACGAAGAAGCTGCGTTCCCGTTTCGAAATCATTATCGAGGAAGACGCAAGCCGCGCGGCGAAGTTCCGCCTGCGCGACGACATTCGCATCGTTGGCGCGCGCGATCACCATTTCGAATTCTTCCGCGGCGGTCTTGTACGCTCCGCTGTCGAGAAAAATATTTGCCTTGGCGAGCATCGCGTGATCGCGGAGACCCGAAAGCGGGTATCGCTCGATGACCGTCTGGAACTGCGCGGCGGCCTTTAGCATCTGTCCCGCGGCCTGGTAGGAAGTCCGCGAGATATAGTGCTGGCGCCTGTTGCTTATCACCGGGTGCAGCGAGCGTGCGAGTGCGTCATCGGGTTTTCCCCTCATATATGATGCCGTCGCTCGTGCGAGAACGACACGGGAATCTGCAACATATAGGGTTGCTCAGTCTCCAATTTTTGTGAGATGTACATCGACCTCTTTGAGCGAGCCGCGGCGCAGCGCATTCCACGTTCGCGGCGAGGCGCGCTTCGGGACGAGCGGGCTTCCGGGGATAACGTTCTCTCCCACTTCCTGCCACTTTTTTTCCGCGTCGGCGTCGTTGCCGCATCGGCCTGGAATGCGAGGATTTCGCGCGAACGCCGCATCGTCGGCATTCATCCTTTCTTGTCCGATTTGTCCGCTTCCTCGAATGCATCGGCGGCCGGCTTCGAAATTCGCCAGGCCAGAACTGAATTTCGCCCGGAAAGAAATACGCGGCGGTTTTCGATCTCTTTTTAAGACTTTGTCGTTGATGAACGCATCGAGGCTACGGCAAGACCGGTCAGATTGTCCAGCGCGTCCGCGACCGGGACCGCGCATAGCACGGTCGAACTCTATCCCGATATCGCTGAGCGCAGCCGGCCGTGCCGTCACAGCGCCGTCATCCGCGACGCCCATGGTCGGCGCTCCATACCACGGCCCGGTGCAAAGCCAAAACGAAGGCAAATCCGATGATTCGTGTTTGGCGATCCATGAGCGAACTCCTTACTGCTTCGTCGCGGTTTCGGTGATCACGGGAACGGTTCCCTTCGGACCCTCCGTCGTGATCTCGACGGTTCTCAGATGGGCCACGAGTTCGTCGCCGAATTCGTCAATCGACCACGAGCTGGTACTTGTACATGCCGTCGGGGAGCGGAAACCCGGTCTCATCCTTGCCATCCCACATGATGTGCGCGGGAGGAACCCCTTTTCCGCGAACCGCCGGACGACCTGACCGGACTTATCGACGATTTGAAGCCCCATGAGCTCGCGGCGGCTTTTGTACTTGCACTGAGATTGAACTTCGTCACTGACTGCTGTCCGAGCGGCGAAAACACTTCGGGAACCGCTTCCGAGTTGGCGAAGAAGCCGCCGAACTCATAGGAAACCCGAAACGATGTATCATTCCCAGTTCCTGATCGGTCGCCGCGTAGTCAAACCGAATATCCGGCGACACACGGTAACTAAAACCGCCGCTTGGATCCGCTGCCGCGTAACCGACGCGGAGCGCAAGCGAGCGGTACACCCAGAACTCCGTCCCGCCAAAAAAGCTCGTTCCCGGACCGGAGCGATGATTCACCTGGGCGGCCACAAGGCCCCGGCCGTCGAGGAATCTCAACGCGACACCGCCTCTGAATTCCGCCGGATATGTTTCTTCGATCTCACGCATGTTGATCGGACGGCCCGCCGATGTTGAGAAACGACGCGCCCAGGCTAACCGTGGGAAGTACGTTGAACATCAGGCCCAGATCGACTCCCACGCCCGCCGCGTCGAACTCGTCGACCGCCTGACGGACGATCTTGAGGTTGGCGCCGAGCGCAAACTTGTGTGTGAGGTTTTTGATGCGGAAAAGATGAAGGCCATATCACTCTCGTTGAACTCACCGAGCGATTCGTTCAGCTCGTTGGTTTTCTCGAAATCCCCCGAGCGCAGATTGAGAATCGTGAGCCCCATGCTCGGGAATTTCCGGCTTGGAACGGCGAAGCTCAACCCGTTGATCGACGTCGATTCGAAGTAACGCGACGACTCGAGATGGATGGTGTTTTGCGAGATGAACGAGAGTCCCGCCGGGTTCCAAACGACCCCTGTCGGGTCGTTGGCAAGTGCGACGAAAGCCCCGCCGAGACCCGCTGGATGTGGTCCCATGTACCGCGAGAACCAGTCGCCGGGAACGCCGTTGTTGGGATCCTCGGCATGGGCCGTTGTGGCGCCGATAGCAGCAAGCATGAGCGCCAACAAAAGGACCGGCGCGAAGGCATTTTTGACATATTCGAGACTGCGTATCATGAGGCCTCCTTGGTCGCTTCTCTAGCGCACGACCGCGATCTTGCGGCGCATGTTGTGTATGGTTTCACCCTCGCCCTTTGCTTCGATCACCAGAACGTATCCGCCGCTGGCGACGAGTTCGTTCTCTCCGTTACGTCCGTCCCACTGGAATTCGTTGAGCCCGGTACGTCCGCCTTCTCCGCCGAGGTCGAAAACTTTCTCGAACACCAGGCCGCCCATCAGCGTGTAGATCTTCATCGTCACGCGTGCGTCGTCGGAGAGTTTGTACGCGATGGTTGTCGGCGCTTCTCCGGGATGGAATGGGTTCGGAGTAGTTCGTCACCGTCCCGCCGGGCTTGTTGGGATCGACGAGGGCGGTCTCGATATCCATTTCGGAGGCGATGCCGTTCGACGTAGCGCGAATCCGTCCGATCTCGGGTTCGCGGGGGCTGAGGAAATCCGCGCGGGCGACCCCGTCGCTCGCGGTTGCGGAATCGATTGGTGAAAGCGTCCCCATTCCGCTCAAGAGATCGAAGACGACGACCTGATCAGGGACACCGTTTTCGAACTGGTCGAGCACGGCGGCGGAGATCGTCGCGTGTTTGTTGCCGCGAACCCACGGCGGATCGCTCGAAAGCGCAATCGAGGCCGGTGGACCGGGGAGCACAGTGATGACTTCGGTCACCGCGGGTGAATTCCCCGCGTCGTCATGGATCACGAGAACGATCTGTTCGGCGAACGTGTAGGATTCGGTCACCGTCCGCTGCCCCTGGAGAAGCTGGAATTCTGTGCTCTCGAGTATCCCGCGACCCGGCTCCTGCGTTGCGGCGTTCTGGATCTCGACGGTCACAGTCGAATTGATTTCCTGTATTACGCTTCCCGCGTCGTTTGTCACTTTGACAGTAAGCTCGAACGGATCGCCGGCCTGAAGGGTCGTAGGTGTTACTTCCGCTTCCAGATGGAATCCGCTTGATATCGCACGCACCTCTGTGGTGCTTGCCGGCATGAGGGGCTGTGTTACGTTGGTCGCGGTGATCTGCTGGTATCCGCCGGTCGAAAGACGAATGCTCAGGTCGACGCGCCCGTCGACCATCGTCGCGTCGGGCGGAAGTTCGGCTAGAAGATCGTTGGATGTGATATTGATGACGTCGGTCACGGCGCCGACTGGGTTGAACCAGGCGTCGGTCGCGTATACCGACACGGTGAACGCATAATTGATCGACTGGTCGGTCGCCTCGCCCGTCCGTCCTTCCTCGGACCCCGGCGCGATCGTCTGCCCGGGGGCAACGATGACGATCCGTTCGTACGGACCGGGAAGAATGTTGACCTGGGACGATGTGTGCGATGCAATCGTCGATGAATCGATGTCGGTCGCCGTAATCGTCTGATGCCCCACGCGGTAGAGCGTGACGGGGAACGCGAGCTCGCCGTTCTGGAGGACGGTGTCGTCCGGCATATCGGCAAAGGCGTCGGATGAGAGGAGCGAGATCGAGTTGTCGATCCCGGGTACGCGGTTCCAGAACTCATCGACGGCGCGGACGGTCACTGTGAATGCTGATCCGGCATTTTGATCGTCCGGCGAGCCCTCGTATCCCGCCTGCGTCCCGCCACGTGGAGACTGACCTTCAAGAAGCACCTGGAGCCCCATGTACGGTCCGGGAAGCACCTCAAAATTGTTGCTCGTTCCGATATGAGGCGGGGAAGAGAAGTCCGAACAGTTGAACGAAACGGCGCCGCCGGCCCCCTTGAACACCATGTCCCCCGACCACGCGCCATTCGAGAATTGAATCGCTTCGGGCGAGATACTCGCCGGACCGGTATTGGCTGACAGGACGCCGTTCCCGTCGTAATCGGGGATCGTGTTCCCCGTTACATCGACCGCGCGGATTGTTACCGCGACTGGATCACCCGCCGTAATCGGCGAGGAAATCGTCGAGATTGCGAAGTGGTGCGGCGCGCTCGGGATCACGGGAATTGGGGCGGTCGTCATCCCCTGTATCGATCCGTTCGTCTGATCCGAAACCGATAGCGTCTGTGTTCCTACTGTTCCGAGCGAGAGCGAGAACTGCCGGTGTCCGTCGACGAGCGCGCCGGATACCGGTGTGCTCGCCGCGCCGTCCGACGATGTAATTCGGACAATGTCGGTACTCGGCAACGGATTCCAATACGCGTCGGTTGAAAACACGTCGACGGTGAACGCCTGTCCGGCGCTCTGGCTCGCCGGGACTCCGGTGACTCCACTCACGCTTCCCGGCAGGGGGCTCTGCCCGGGAGCGACCACCTGGACCCGCGCGAGAGTGCCGGGGTGAACGGTAAAAGGATCACTTGTCCCGTTCTTTGTTTGATCGGCGTCGAGAAACGCATAGATGTTAACGTTGCCCCGGTTGATGCTCGTCTCGTCGGCGCGATACATTGTCAAGCTGCCCGACCACTGGCCGCCCGAGAGCGTCACGACATCGGGTGAAATCCGTCCTTCGCCGTAGCTGGTGATCTCGACAAGACGAACCTGTCCGGAAAAACCGGTCACCACGTTTCCGTTCGCGTCTAAGGCCCAAAGCGTGATCGGCATGGACTGACCGGCGTACTGGTTCTTTTGGTTGATCGATGAAAACTCGAAACCCTGAATTGCATACGCCCGGACCGTGGTTGAAACCGCTTCGGGAATCGTCCCGTCGGAATCATCGGTCGCCGAGAAAGTGAATGTTCCGGCCGAGTTCAACACCACGGTGAGTTGCACTTCACCCGCGACGAGTGATGTCGGACCGGGGAGCGTCGCGCTCTCATCGGTCGATCCGAGCCGGACAACGTTGGTGACGGTCGGATCCGTATACCACGCATCATCGCACGCGCGAACGCGGACGTTGAACGGGAGTCCCACCGTTTGTGTGCGCGCCGATCCAGTTTTTCCCGTTGTCGTTCCTGGGTCGGCGGTCTCGCCCGGAAGAAGCACCTGGAGTTTTGTGTATGCAAAACTATCGGCGCTCCCCATTACGGCGATAAGTCCAACGAGACCCGCGAGTAACATGATGCGGAATGCTCTGTGTTGTTGGGAAACTCTTCGCACGGCCGTCACCTGCTTTGGTTGAATGTCCAGACGCACAAAAACCACAGTAAAATTATCTGCGTAAAATCAAAGATGTTTGGTTGATTTAGTCTTGCGTTGCGGGGATGCAGCAACGCACGTGCCCGGTGACGTACGTGAGGGCCACGGGTATGCACGTATGCTTCTCAAGATTGCGCGTGCGTTCGGGTCACACAGAGATGTTCCCATACCAATGGGCTGTTTCCGGCCAATTACATTGTGGGATATTTGCCATGCGCATTAAGCACGTGGTCGATTGCGGCCAAATAGATATTGACCGCGTGCAGAACGCACAACGACAAGGAGTACAAACATGGAGGGAAGAAAGACGTGAAATATAGTCAGTCGTCAATAAAACGCGCCCAGAAACGCGGCGGTTTGTAATCCTGCGGTGGTTCGTTGGGAGCGAATTGCGGGGGGGCGGCCTTCCCAATATAGTAATCGAGCCGGTCTTGCATCTCGGCTACTTGTTCCGAATTCACTGACGCAAGGTCGTTCTCTTCATACGGGTCGGCGGCAATGTTAAAAAGCTCCCAGCGGTCGGGACCGTTCTTGTCGAGGTCGGTGGCTTTAAGGTGTCCGTTGTATACGAGTTTCCAATCGCCAATTCGGATTGCGCCTCTCAGTTGTGATACGTCAAGGGCGAGTTCTTTACGTCCCGTTGGAACACCTGTTTTAATCGTCGGCCATACATCGACGCCGTCGGACGATTTCAATGGATCGATCGCGCCGCCGGCGAGTCCGACAAACGTCGGAAACATATCGACCATATGGATCGGCGTATTGACCACGCGTGGTGTGAGCACTCCGGGCCAGTGGGCGATTGCCGGCACGCGGATACCACCCTCGTACAGATCCCTCTTTCCGCCACGGAAACGGCCGTTGCTCGATATCTGAAGGTCACCGCCATTGTCGCTGCAAAAGACGACGAGCGTGTTTTTTCTTATTTTCTTTTTGTCGAGCGCTTTGAGAATGTCGCCGATCGCGTCGTCCATCGCGCTGACCATGGCCGCGTACGTCCGACGGCCGGGATGACTTATGTTTTTGTAACGGTCGATATATTCCTGAGGAGCCTGGAGAGGGAAGTGCGGCGCATTGAACGACACGTACATGAAGAGCGGCGACGACGTGACGTGCTCGTCGATCACGCGGCATGCCTCGCGCGCGATTAGCGTGGTCGAGTACCCGTCCTCATCGAGCGGACCGTCGTTCCGATGCCAGTCGAGGCCACCGTCACGGATATGGGTGAAATAATCAATCGCACCATTGTAGTGACCGTACGCATGGTCAAAGCCTCGTTCTGTGGGGATGTACTCACGCCCCGCGTGACCGAGATGCCACTTGCCACAAATAGACGTTGCGTACCCCGAGCGTTTCATGACGTCGGCAAGTGTGTGTTCATCCGCCGGCAGGCCAAACTCCGCCCATGGCCGGATGACGCCTGTTTGAAGACCGTAACGCAATGTATAACGCCCCGTCATAAAACATGCCCGCGTGGGGGAGCATACAGACGATGCATAGAACTGGTCAAAGCGCACTCCGGTTTCGGCAAGCTTGTCGATGACCGGTGTTTTGATTTCGCTTCCGTAATACCCGACGTCACCCCACCCGAGATCGTCGGCGAGTATGAATATGATATTTGGCTTTTTCGATGCCGGCGCGGCGGATTCATCGGTGGTGGAGCAGGCCGCCGAGAACATCAATCCGACGGCAAGAATATTATGACGAGCAAAAAAGTATCTGGTGTTGAACGCCGCATGAGTGAATATTCCTCCATGAACGTGTTGAGGGATGGTTCGAATGGTACTTAACCTCAACCATGATATCAATTTGTTTTCCTTGGGAACAGGCCGCCGTATTCTGTAGACTAATGCCATGCGACGTTTGACCGACATGAAACCAATCTTTCTGGCCGTGCTCCTTCTGGTGGTCTCGTGGTTTTTGGGGTGCAGCTGGCAGAGCGGCGTGTATCTCGGTCTCGAGGTTGATACCGAGAATGACCTGGTTTTCAGTCACAAATACAAAGAGATCGTTATTGCATCGGCCGACGGGAGCGACCCAAGGTCGCTTTTCTGGTCGGAGACGGCGACAATAACACCGCGCTTCTCACCGGATGGGGAAAAGGTGGTCGTTTTCGACGTGGGTGGTTCAAGCCTGCCCGTAAGCTCGATAAATGTCACGCTTGTCGCCGCCTGGTATGAGGGCGATGAGGTGGCGATCCGTGATTTCCCGATGCCCCAGTTCGATCTCGATCACAAGCTCATGACCGATTATGTGGCGCCGCCGCTCTGGGAACCGGGGAGCGAGTCGATCCTGGTGCCACTCAATTCGGGGATCGAACGAATCTCGCTCAAGGGAGAGCGCGAGTATCTCGTCGAGGGCGATCGGGTGTTCGTGATGGCACTAACGCCGGACGGCGAAAGCGTGGCGTATTCGAACGGCGATAACATTTTCTTTGTATCGAGAACGACGGGCGCGCGTGAGACGATACTCGACCCCGAGTTGGTTCCTCAATTTGGCGGTCGGCAGATCTACGCAATGGCGTTTTCCGAGAACGGGGACAGACTCGTCTTTTCGGTGGGACACGAGTTGTTTGTTATGATCGTTGCCACAAAAAAAGTCGAGAAGATTGCCTCGGTGTCGAATGGCATCTATTGGGTGGGTTGGGTGCCCGGGGCGGAGCACATTGTTTATCTTTCGGGACGTGAAGACAGGCGTTCAATGTACAACACACTGATGAGCAACTCCGATGGCAAATACAAACTTGTCTCGATCTCTCCGCAGGGCAAACATCCACACGAGATTTTCTCGCAAAATCAGTTCGATGTCCGCGATGTCTTCCCCGATCTCTCCCCCGATGGCCGCTATATCGCATTCAACGGCAGGGCCGGTTATGTCAAGGAGATATACGTGGCCGCAACAGACGGCTCCGGAGTGAAGATCATCACCGCCAATGGCCCCAACCGTTATCCGCACTGGCGCCCCGTCCCTTAAGAGATTTTTTACGGATTTATAGTTTCGCGAGGTTGCCGAGTATTTCCTCGGTGCGGTCGATCATCTTGTCGAGGCCGTGGCGTTCGAATGCGTCTCTGCGCGCCGCGGCGCCCATCTGACGGCGCAGGTCAGAGTCGGTGACGAGTGTTTTCAAGTGCGCGGCGAATTCGTCGTCGTCCCCCTCGGCGGCGAGAAACGCCGTTTTGTTTTCGGCGACAACTTCGGGGATGCTGCTCGCACGGTAAGCCACGGACGGTTTTCCGGCGGCGCCCGCTTCGGCAAGGACGTACCCGAATCCTTCTATAAAAGAAGGGAGGATGAAAATATCGATCGCGCACATCCACCGATGAACGCCCGTCACAAAACCGTTGAAGATCACTCGATCGTCGATTTTTAGTTGTTTGGCAAGTTCGTGTAGTTTTGCCTCGTCGGGACCCGTGCCGGCGACGGCGAGTGTCCACGGAAGATCATCGAACTCGGGTCTGGCGAGAAGCCGCATCACGACATCGAGACGCTTCCGGCCGATAAGCTGACCGGCGTAACCAATAACAACACGATCGCCGTTGGGGTTGAGTTTCTCCGGCCAGTCGGCGGGATCGAGCGGATCGTACTCGGACAGATCGATTCCTTTGTAGAGAATGCTCGTTCGCTCCTTGGGAAGCCACGGAGCCGAGTCGAGCGTGGTTTTCTGCGTCGCCTTGCTGTTGACTATGATGTGGTGTGCGACTTTCGTATAAAACCACCGGTACCGCGCCTTGTTTTTGACGGGATCGTCACACTCGCGTGTATGTATCACGGTGGCGCCACCGCCCGCGAGACGCGCGGCTAGCCCCGTCGTGCGCAGATCCTTGTCGAACGTTGTGATGACGAAATCGTAAGGGTCGCGGCGAAACTTCCACGCAAGCGGAAGCACCGTCCACGGCGCCGCATCGACACGCGAAGCCACTTCGAAGACGGGCAGACCATGCTCACGCGCACGAACGGCGAGCGGCGAACCGGGAAACGTCTGTATCGCGACATAGTGCCCGCGCGCGGCGAGCCCCTCGGCAAGCTCGAGAATAAATCGTTGTGCCCCACCCCATACACGGATGGTGTCGGAAATCAGAATGCGATATGGCGGTTGGTTTTTCATATCAGTCCCATGTGCCGTCTATTATATATACGCCCGCCTCCGATGCAATCACTGTCTTGATGCCGGTGCGGGTCGGTCGGAACGCCATACTGATGACGGTACGGTCTTTCTCTGGCCCTCGCTCCGCTTCGCTCGACTAACCGCCGGCTACGCCGACGGTGGATTCTCGCTCGCTCCCGCGAAAGGGCCTTTCGAAAGACCGGACCGTCCTCTTCAAGAGCAGGCACGGGTGGCATCGGTGGGGCCCCCGCGCACGAAGCTTAAGCGAGAGGTGCGGGTTGTCGTGCAAGGCACTTCCCTCACCGCAGGCGTGAGCCAAGCGCGGGCTTACCATGAAGGTGGCTGAAGCATTTTAGCTCTACATCCCGCACTTCGCTTCGCTCAGGGTGACCGATGACAGGACCCGTGCCGTACAATCATGGCGAGGGCTGGAGGAAGACCGTGCCGTCCTCTCTTGGGCTATCGATACAGGCGACGGTCCTTAAGGCGATTGACACAAAACGAGTTATCGTAAATACTCACTACAATTATGACACTAACGAACAACAAACCGTTCAAATCCATACAGTCGGCGGAGATCGTCCTCTTCGCCGCGCTCATCCTGTGTGTCGCGTGCTCGTTCTTCATGATGGACTACGTCCCCGACGACTCCTACATCTCCTTTCGCTATGCCGAGAACCTGGCCGACGGCCACGGCATGACGTTCAACCAGGGGGAGCAGCCGGTCGAGGGATACAGCAACTTCCTGTGGATTCTTGTCTGCGCGCTCGTGTACATCCTTAACTTCGATCTGCCGTCATCCATGCCCGTCGTCGGGGTGCTAATCAGTGTCTTCAGCCTTACACTGCTCTGGGCCCTTTTCAGACGACGTGGTATTCCCGCGCTGCAGATGCTCTTTCCGCTTCTCGTGTTCGCATGCTCGGGTCCCGTCGTCATGTACGCCATATCCGGTATGGAGATGCCGCTCTACACATTTCTTCTCCTTCTGTTCGTGTATCTGCTCGACTCGGTGTTTCAAAACGGACGCTGGCTCGAGTGGATCGGGGTTGCGGTAACGTCGTTTCTCCTCGCGCTGTGCCGGCCCGAGGGGATGATGGTGTTCCCGCTCGTTGCCATTCTGATGTTTTGGTTTCTCAGGGGCAAGCGAGGGGAAGAGGGAATGGGTATCAGTTGGAGATCGAAGCTGCTGGTATCGCTCGCGGGTTTTGTCGTTGTCCTCGCTGTTTATCACTTCTGGCGGTTTGGTTACTTCGGCGAGTGGCTCCCGACACCGTTCTTGTCAAAAGGTGGGGGCGGCAGGTCGTTCCTCGACATCTGGTCGGCCAATTTTAATTTCTATTTTATCAAACACATGTATTACATCCCGCCGATGGGGTACTACTACCTCGCCCTCGCGATTCTCGGTTTCACCGGGTTGAAATTCTCACGATCGGCGGCGCCGCAGAAGATTGTCGAAACGATTGCCCTCGCCTTCGTGCTCGTGTTTTTTGTTTTTTATTTCAACTTCAAGGACTGGATGCCGGCGATGCGTTACTACTCGCCGTATGTCCCGCTTCTCTTGTTCCCGGCGGTCCAAATCCTCTCACCCCTGTTCGAGAAGAACGGTGAACGCGTCAAAAACGCACGCGCGTTCTGGCTGATCGGTTTCGCCGTGGTTGTTCTCAATTTTGGTGTGCTCGCCGAACTCCGCGTCATCATAAAAATAACCGAGACGAGCAATCAGTTGTGCTCGGTCGCGCTCGGCAAATGGCTGAAGGCCAATGTTCCGCCGGACAAAGTGATAGCGATAAGCGATGTTGGCGCGATCCCGTATTATTCGGGGCTCAAGACGATCGACATCAACCCCGAATCGCTCACCGATCTCTACATTGCCAAGAACGGATTCTCGATCGACTATGTGGCGAACATCCGGCCATACCTCATCATCGTTCCGTCGCGCAGCATTTACGTGGCGAAATTCTACCCCGAACATTTCGCGATGGCCTCGGACATTCGGTTCGATGCGTACCGGCTTCTTGGGTCGTCGCGATACGACTGGTTCGACGATCGCTCGTACTGGGTGTACGCCCGCGATGATGTTCCCGAATTGACCGAGCCGCAGCGGCAGAATTTCCCCGTAGGTGTGGGGAGTGTCAGAAGGGTCGCAAAGTAGATTGCTCGAGCGCCTGGCCTCCGCCCGCTCGTCCCGTTGGGGAATACACACACGCCCGCGTCGCCAAACGCCCGCGCCGATTCCGGTAAAAAAGCGGGCGTTTTTCAATGTGCCGAAAAGCCGACAGAGGGAAGAAACGCGGCCGAGCTTGTGGAATCCTTTTTGTTTTCTATTTGGGTTCGGCCAGCTGCACCCAGCCGATCAACGGATAATGATCCGATCCATAGGTGTCGTCGATGCGGTGGTACCGCGCCGTGCGGCGTCCGGGCAATCGGAAGAAGAGATAATCGATCCGCCGGTCGGGGAAAAACTTGAGACTTGGTCGTCCCCTTGCCGTCGAGGTCAAGCGGCTGGCGATAATATCTTCGGATATGATGGAGGGCGGGTTCGACCGATCCCAACGCCCAGGTGTTGAAGTCGCCGCCCAGGACGACGTTGCTGTCGGGGAGCGCCGCGACGGTCGCCTTGGCCTGACGCAGCCGGCCCGTTCCCAGGCTCACGAAATAGCGGGGGAATCCCGTTCGTGTGGCCAGGTGCACGCTGCACGCGTGAAGCTCCCACGGTTCACCGTTGGTGGTCACGCCGCTGACGGTGGCCGCCACGTTGACCCGTCTGTAGAACTCGAAGGGGAGTTCCATCGCTTTGAGATTTCTAAGCGGGATGGTCGAGAGAATGGCGTTGCCGCGATCCTCCGGTACGGGAGTCGATCCGGTCGGGCCGTTTCGCATCGACGGCACATAAAACAAGTGGAGTCCGAGTATACGGGAAGCTTCCACGATGTCGATTCGCTCTCCCGTTGGGGGGGCATCAACAATACGGCGTGGGACGATTTTGTCGGACACTTCGTCGGGGATCATCGGTCCCGCGTGGTGGGCTTCCTGAAGGAGAATAATGAAATCATCGACCGGCCGGCCGGCGGTGAACTCGCCCCGGCGGAGGTCCCCGACAAACCCCAAAACATCGCCGCCGCCGACATGGACGTTCCAGCTCAGAACGGCGAGCGAATCGAGAACGGCGGGCGCCCCTGGGGCGGCTGGAGCGACGACGGCGGGTCCGACGGCGGCGCACCAGGCGGCGAGAATCCGCCTGTCACGCTCGCGGCCTGCTTCAACCCATGTCACCGTAGACTCCGGCGGAATCACCTGGCGGCAAGACAGCGAAGAGATCGGGTAACCGTCCAGATGCGGCGCGTCCGTATACTCGCGGATCCAGAAGAGACACGACGGCAGCGTGACGCCCATCATTGCAATGAGGAAAATCATCGTTGCGGGGCGTAATATTCTTAACAGAAATCGCCGGATACCAATCTGCTCCGTCGTTTGGAATTCTCGCTCAATATGCGTGTCCCGCTTTTTCCACCCTAATATGAGTATCCTCTATTATAGGGGGGAGCATCACCGTACCGCAAATCAGATAATCAAACACCTTGAACTTGATGGTTTTCACAGGTAGACTTCGTATCACCTCTTAAAAAGGCCAGGGAATATGCGGTTTGTTTCCGGATTGATTCTCATCATAATCGTGATTTCGTTCATCCCCTCCTCCGTCCGGGCTGAGTTTGACGAGGAGAGTTTCCTCCCCTATGAGAATAAGACGATCATGTCGATGACATATTCGGGCAACAACTCCACGAAGGATTTCATTGTTACGCGTGAAATCGAACTCGAGGTGGGTGACCCGCTCGATCTCAACTTGCTTGCCGAGAGCTACACGAACCTCGAAAACCTCAGCATATTCGGGTCGATCATCCTTAATGCCGAAGAGGACGGTGATGGCGTGGCGCTCGAGTGGCAATTCAGGGAAATGCCGCCATTTATCCCATACCTCGCCTTCCGTTATACAGAAGAAAACGGATTTTCCGTCGGTCCCGCTATTTCGTCTGTAAACCTTTTCGGCCGCGCATTGCGTTTGTCGGGTCGCATGCTCTTTGGCGGCACGACTACGGCCTTGATCACCCTGCGGTGGCCGTGGATCACGGGAGACTATCACCTCTCTTTCGATCTCGATGCCTCGCACCTGATTCGTGACGACGAGCTCAACGAGTTCGAGGAAATGAGCGATGAAGTCACGCCCTGGCTCGGCCGGTACATCGGTGAAAAAGGCAGGGTAAGGGGGATGTTGGGGTATTTCCGGATGGAATCTGATGTCGACGGCATCACCCTGTCGGAGGACAACTCGGACAACTTCTTCCGCGTCGGAGCGTCGATTGGATACGACTCGCGCGATTCGTGGCGTGTTCCGCGCGAAGGATGGGAGCACGAAATCCAGGCGATTTTCACCACCGGCGACGGAACGTTTCTTACCACGAACATCGATATTCGCCGCTTTCAGCCGATCAACGAACGAAATGGATTCTTTCTCGGAGCCCTGACCTCGCTCCAGACGGGGACTGTCGGCGAGGATGTGCCGCAATATCTCATGTACCGGCTCGGGGGAGCGAACTCGATACGTGGGTACAATGTAGATTTAGGGAAGGTGTTGTACGGCAAGAACCAGCTCATTGGCACCTTCGAATACAATTTCACACTGCTTCCTCTGAAAGCCTACAATTTTCTCAAATGGTCTGCGGCCCTGGGTCTCCAGCTGGCTCTTTTTTCCGATACCGGTATCGCGTGGAGCGATTCCGACGAGTTCAACACCGATCGCTGGAAGACCGGTTTCGGGTTGGGGTTTCGGATTCTCGTGCCGGGCACCGAAATGACCCGTTTTGATGTCGGTTTCAACCGGCAGGGGGACATTTACTTCCACTTTGGCAACTGGTTCAAGTGGACCGCCCAGAGATTCCGCCTGAGATAAGCTTCGCTTGCTCTCACTCCTTTGTTGCGGCTAAAATCCCTGTATGGTCGAGCGGTTGTTTCATCTTCAGGAGCACGGCACGAATGTCCGCACCGAGGTGCTTGGCGGTGTGACGACATTCATGACGATGGCGTATATCGTTTTCGTCAACCCCGCCGTCCTCTCAGGGACGGGGATGGATTTTGGCGCCGTGATGACGGCCACATGCCTGTCCGCAGGCATCGCCACGCTGGCGATGGGCTTTCTTGCCAATTACCCGATCGCGCTTGCTCCGGGGATGGGTGAGAACTTCTTTTTTCTTACCGTGTGCGTGGGTATGGCCGTGTCCTGGCAGGTGGCGCTCGCCGCTGTTTTCATCTCCGGTGTTGTTTTCGTTCTTCTCACATTTCTCCGTATCCGCGAAATGATTATCGACGCGATCCCCGCGAGCCTCAAACACGCGATAGCGGTTGGCATCGGACTCTTCATTGCGTTCATAGGTTTCGTCGGGGCGGGCATCGTTGAGAAAGCCGACACGGGAATGCTGATGCACCTCGGCGATCTGTCGAGAAAACCGGTCATGGTGGCGTGTTTCGGGCTTCTGCTGACGATCGCGCTCCTTGGTCGGGGCATAAAAGGCGCGATTCTCATTGGGATTCTCGCAAGCACCGCCCTGGCGTGGGCGCTTGGTCTTGTCGAGTGGCATGGGCTCTTGTCGATGCCTCCGTCGATGTCGCCCACATTTATGAAGCTCGATCTCCGGGGTTTGCTAGACGCGGCGATGATTCCCGTTATCGTGATTTTTCTTTTTATGGCGGTGTTCGATGCGATCGGCACGCTAATCGGCGTGAGCGACAGGGCGGGTCTTCTCAAGGACGGTAAGCTCCCGCGCGCGACACGGGCGCTTCTTGCCGATTCTTCGGGAACGGTGTTTGGCTCGATCTTCGGAACATCGACCGTGACCGCCTATATTGAAAGCGCGACGGGTGTCGAGGCGGGCGCGCGCACCGGGCTTGCCAATGTGGTCACGGGAGCGCTCTTTTTTCTCGTCCTCTTCTTCTCTCCGGTCGTCAAAATGGTTGGCGGGGGAGTGGCGCTCGACGGCGGGGGCGCGCTTCAGCCGATAACGGCGCCGGCGCTTATCGTTGTCGGCTGCTTTATGGTGGGAAGCATCCGCAAGATCGAGTGGGATGATTTCACCGAGGCGTTTCCCGCTTTTCTTGTGATGATCGGAATCCCGTTCTCATGGTCGATCGCCGACGGCATAGCGCTCGGCTTCATCAGTTACCCCGTGCTCAAGATCGCCACCGGCCGCTGGCGTGAGATCTCCCCGCTCGTCTACTTTCTCGGCCTTCTCTTCGTCGCCCGCTACGTCTTCCTTTGATCGTTCATCTTTTTTGTCACGATTTCAAACGGCGGGGGAGCATGAACACCAGTGGCACTCCCGCCCACATTACGACGGCGCTGATCGAAAATGCCCAGCGAAGATCGAACGCGTCTCCAAGCATTCCGATGGCGACGGCGGCAACGGAGCGGATCAAGAAGCTGATCGCCATGTAGACGCCGTTGGCGAATGCGCGATTTTCGGGAAAGCTCTCCTGGACGATGGCCATAATGACCGGGCCGATCGATAGTAACGAAAAACCGGTGAGCAATAAGATCGGGAAGAGGATCCACCCTTCGAGGTTCAGCACGAGAAACAAGAGCGCCGGGGCAGTGAGCATTGCGACTAGAAGAACCCACCGCCGCCCGACTTTGTCGCTCAGCGCCCCGCCGGCGAGTGCGCCGATTACGCCTGCGAATTCGAGAACGGAAAGCGAAACCCCGGCCATCCACAACGACGCGCCTTTTTCGGTCAGATATAGTGGCAGGTAGATCGTCAGCGACACAATCAAAAGCGACCGCGCCGCAATCAGAACTGATAGTGGCACCAGGAGCGATCGCATGCCGGCGAGGGCAGCGCGCCAGTCGGTCGACGCGATTCCCGGCTGGATGCGGGACGGAAGGTCTTTCAATGTGATGTATAAGAGGGCCGACGTGACAAACCCGCCCAGCATGAGAAGCGCGGAGCCCTTCAGCGTGAGAAATCCCACGGCGGTAACAATCACGATCGGTCCGAGTGTCCGACCGAGTTCGCCGCCCACCATCCAGAACCCCATCCCGCGTCCGAGACTTTGTCCCGAGTATCGACCGGCAATGACCGGCGCCACGGCGTGCAGCGCCGCGGAGCTGAGACCGGCAATGGTAAGAAGAACGGCGAGCCAGGCGTATCCGGGGGCCCAACCGAGAAGGCTCATCATGGTGCCCGATATGGCGGGCGTCAGGATTACCACGAGGCGGAGCCCCGAACGGTCGGCAAGGTGCCCGATGAAAGGTTGGAGCAATGACGGAGCCTGGATGAAGACCGACAGCAGGCCCGCCTCTGTTTTCGAAAGGGCAAGCTTGTTGATCAACTCGGGAAGCAGGGGAGGGAGAAACGCCGTGTAAGTATCGTGAACGGCGTGGGCTCCCGCCACCGTCGCAACCTGTTTGTGTTCGAAACGGCTGTTTGTTTCGTCGTGTGAGCCTGTGTCTTCCGCCACGTTGGTCCGTCCTCTTTGCGCCTGTGGGTGTCGGTTGTAATCCTGGGAGAATACCACATTTTGACCGGTTTGCTTTGGTTTTGACTCCGCGGCGAACTGCTGTTAAAATACTCTGGTGATTCGCAGCGTTCCCTTTTCCTCTTTGCATTCTCAAATCATGAGCCGTCGTTTTTTCCAGGGAGGCACCATAATGTTGCATAGGCTGGGACTATTGTGTGTACTTTCTATCCTGCTCATCCTCGTCGGGTGCGGCGCCAAAGATCAGACCGTAAGTGAAACGGCAGGGTCGCCCGAAGTATCGGAAGCGACCTCCGCTGCGGCTTCGACGATTCCCACGGTTGATAAAGTCACCGTTCAGCACATTCTGATCGCGTTCAAAGGAAGCATTCCGAACAAGGACCTCGATCGTTCGGAAGATGAAGCGCGTGAACTCGCCATGTCAGTATTCGAAGAGGCCAAAACAACCGGAGATTTTGGCGCGTTGGTCAAGGAGTATACGGATGACTCGTACCCCGGGATTTATGCCGTCGTAAACAACGAAGACGATGCCAACCCCGAGATGCAGATATTTGCGCGTTCGTCGATGGCCCCGTCTTTTGGCGACGTGTCGTTTGCTCTCGACGTGGGGGCAGTGGGCCTCGCTCACTACGATCCGAAAAAAAGCAAATTCGGCTGGCACATCATAAAACGTCTCCGTTAAGTATTGGGGGAAACCGAAATGCTGCGTGTCATCGGTGGATTGCTGGCCGTAAGCCTTATCATTACACTTCTGTTTGCGCCTGTTGCCGCCAAGTCACGCACTCCAAATCAGGAGCTCGCCGCCGCACTCGAGGGGATCGATCCCGAACTCATCGAGACGGGGATTTTCTACGACCGAGTGGTGCCCTTGTCGCGTGTCGGCGAATTCGACGGAACAATCGAGTCGCCGCCCATAAGTCTCCGCCAATGGAAACAAATCTATTTCGAGATGACCCGCGCGTCGCTTGACGATCCGTCCTGGATCGCTCTGGATGATCTCGAACGCGATGCCGCCCGGTCGGCGGGTCCATCGCGTATCCCGATCGCTTTCATGAACTTCGAATACACCCGTATTCGTGGGGGCGCGTTCGACGACGGATCGCTCGCAATGGTTAACGGCGGAGTGGAGATTGTCGCCGGCGACCCCTTCGAGAGCAATCGTGTGTTTGCCGCCACCGCGCTCAAAGACTACACGCACCGTGGCGGGGAAGTCGCTTTTGTCTTCGACGCCGACAGATACATCACTAATACCGGGGCGGACGCGCCGGTAATCGAGATTGATTTCGATGACGGCTCCGGTTTCCGGCCGGTCCGGTGGGATGGACAGGAGCACGTAAGCTATACAAGCTCGGGAACGAAAACGATTCAAACCCGCGCCGTTCTGGTTGACGGGACCGTTCTCTACAGCGATTTCGCTTTTCGTGTCGAGAATTTGGTGACACCCAATCCAAACGATACGCTTAGCGTGACGGCGACGATTCCCTACGAAGGCGGGTATGGCACCGGCGAAGCCTATGTGTATCTCGGCGAGGGACACACGACGATAATTAACCCGGTGGTGGTCATCGAAGGGTTTGATCTCGACAACACGATGAATTGGGATGAACTCTATAATCTTCTTAACCAGGAAAACCTGATCGAGACGCTCCGCACAAAAGGGTTCGACGCGATTGTGTTGAACTTCACCGATGCCACCGATTACATCCAGCGCAACAGTTTTGCCGTCATTGATTTGCTCGAGCAGGTGGAGGCGTATCTGGATTCGTACCGCGATATCGCGCTCATCGGTGCGAGCATGGGTGGTCTGTGTGGCCGGTATGCGCTCTCCTACATGGAAACCAACGGCCTGGGCCACGAGGTGCGGACGTTTATTTCATTTGACGGTCCGCAGGGCGGAGCGAACATCCCGCTGGGGATGCAGTACTGGCTCGACTTTTTCTCCGGGATGTCGGATGACGCCGCGTTTTTATTGAGCCGGCTGGACACGCCTGCCGCGCGGCAAATGCTCGTTTACCATCACACGACGCCGCCGGGCGCGACCGGAGAGAGCGATTCGCTGCGCGCGGGCTTGCTCGCCGACTTTGCCGATGTGGGCGGATATCCCGCGAGCGTGCGTAATGTGGCGGTTGCCAATGGCAGCGGCGCGCAGGCGAACCAGGGGTTTGTCGCGGGTGCTCAGATCATCGACTATGAGTACACGAGTTTTCTGGTCGATATCACGGGCAATGTATGGGCGGTTCCCGACGGGTCGTCACAGATGATCTTCGACGGGCTAATCAATATTATTTTGCTCCCGACCGATGATATGACGGTGACGGTGAGCGGGACGCTGCCATATGACAACGCTCCCGGCGGACGGCGGAACTCGATGGCGCAGATGGATTCGACCGAGGCCCCGTACGGCGATATAGTGGCGCTTCATGACGACCACTGCTTTATTCCCACGGTGAGCGCGCTCGATCTCTCGACGTCCGACCTTTTCTTTGATATAGCGGGGCATCCGGATATCTTGTCGCTGACCCCTTTCGACGCGGTTTACTATCCGGCGGAAAATCAGGGTCATGTATCGATCACGGCCGAGTCGGCCGTATGGTTTGTGGACGAGATAGAAAGCGGTGTGACGTCCGTAGCCACGGATGCGCCGACACTCTCTTTGATGTCGCTGTCCGCGCCGACGCCAAACCCGGTGTCGACCGGCGCGAGATTCCATTACACGCTTGCCGCGCCCGGCGCGGTTGAGATCACAATTCATGATGTGAAGGGCCGGCGGATTGCTACGCTGCTCGAACGCAATGCGCTTCCCGCGGGGACGGGGAGTGTGCGATTCGATGCGTCGCACCTCGCTTCGGGAGTGTACTTCGCAAGAATGAAAACCGCCGCGGGAGCGGTGTCGCAGAAGATCGCCGTGATTCGTTGATGCGATGACAGCCGGTAGCGCGGCGCGAATTGAAAACAAGAAGGGGCTCCTTTTGGGAGCCCCTTTTGATTTACGACGGCTGCCGCGTCAAAGACCGAAAGTGTTACTGCTGTCCGCCAACCGGTGATGTGCTGGCGGATACGCCCGGTTCTTTTACTTCCTGAGGACGCCGGCCGATCAGTCGCAGCCCCACGCGCTTCATGTCGTCCATAATCAGATAAACCGATGGAACGATCACGAGCGTAATAAACGTGGCGAACACCACGCCAAACCCGAGCGAAACCGCCATCGGGACGAGGAATTTCGCCTGCATGCTCTTTTCGAGAAGGAGCGGCGTGAGACCCGCGAATGTCGTCGCCGATGTGAGAATAATTGGCCGGAAACGAGCCAGTCCTGCTTCTCGCACCGCGTCCGCCACCGTCATGTCTTTCTCTCGGCGTTTATTGATAAAATGGACGAGGACAATACTGTCGTTGACGACAACACCGGTCAGCGCGACAAGCCCGAACATCGACAATATCGTCAAATTCAATCCCATAATCAGATGCCCCCAGATGGCGCCGACTATTCCAAACGGGATGATCGACATGACGATCAATGGCTGGATGTACGATCTGAACGGAATCGCCATTAGCGCGTAGATGACGATCAACGCGAATAAAAAGCCTCTGGCCAGACTTTGCATACTTTCGCGCTGTTCGCGTTGCTCTCCTTCGAATGAAAAACGCACCCCCGGGTAATCCGCTAGAAGCGTGGGAAGCACGTCGGCCTTCAGCTTTGACAACACTTCCTGGGCGTTGCCCTTTTGTGGATCTACATCCGCCGTCACGTTTATAGAGCGCTGTCTGTCGACGCGCGTGATTGACGAGTATCCGCGACCCAGGGTGGCGACGGCGACGGAAGAGAATGGGACCTCTCCTCCCGTCGCAGTCCGAATTCGCATGTTTTCCAGATCTCCTATCGACCGCCTCTCGTCTATTGGGTAACGGACCATGACGCGCACGTCATCACGCCCGCGCTGGATTCGTTGTGCTTCCTCTCCGTAGAACGCCTGGCGAACCTGGCGGGCAAGATCGGAGAGTTTAATACCGTACGCCTCGGCGGCGGGTTTGACCTGGAGCTTGACCTCTTGTTTTCCCATTCGGAAAGAATCGGTGATATCGAACACACCGGCGTAACCGCCGAGCTCGCTCTTGAGACGTTCCGCCGCGGCCTGGAGGACGTCCATGTCGAGCCCTTTCAGCTGGACATCTATGGCATCGCCGGGGTGAAACAAACTCGACGAGTAGGTCAATTCAACCACGTCTGGAATGGGATCGGTCATTTCGCGCCAGCGCCTGACGATTTCCACACTGGTGATCTCGCGTTCTTCGGATGGGGCGAGTTCGATGGTGATCTCGCCAAGGTTGCTCCGTGCGAACCCCCCCGGAACGTTGACGGGGCCCTGGCGCGATCTCAAAGGCTGGTCGCCCACTGCGGTGAATATATGATTGATGGGTGATCTCATGCCTTCGGGCTTTTCCGCGTCGAGTTCATCACGCAAGCGAAGCGCGCTTGCCTCTATCCTCTTCATGGCCTCGGCGGTGGCGTCGACCGAGGTGCCCGGGGGCATGGTGAGCGCGGCGGAAACGACGTCCGATTCAACCTTGGGAAAGAAGACGAACTTTATCCATCCAGCGCCGACGATCCCCACGGTAATGAGAAGCGTCGCGGTGGCAAAGGCGACGGTCGCATAACGATACTTAAGCCCGAGGTCGAGTGATGGCTTGTACACCCGGTGGATAAACAGATCGACTTTTTTCTGGAAGCCGCCCTGAAACTTGCGCCACCATCCACCTGTTCGAGTCGGTTTTGCCGGTTCACCGATGTGCGACAGGTGAGAGGGCAGGATGAACAGCGATTCGATCAGCGAAAATACAAGCGTGATGATCACGATGATCGGCACGACACGCATGAACTTGCCCATGATGCCGGCGACAAACAAAAGTGGGACAAACGCGGCGATAGTCGTCAACACCCCGAAGACCACGGGGACGGCAACCTCGGAGGCGCCGCGCGACGATCCTTGAGTGCCACGCTCCCCTTTCTCATGACGGCTGAAGATGTTCTCGCCGACAATGATCGCATCATCGACCACGATACCGAGCACGACAATGAAGGCGAAAAGCGAGAGAAGATTGATGGTGACGCCGGTCATCGGCATCGCCCAAAAAGCGCCGAGAAACGAAATCGGAATCCCCAGGCTCACCCAGAAGGCGAGGCGGAATTTGAGGAAGAGGGCAAGGATAATGAACACCAGGATGTACCCGTTTCTCGCGTTGCGTATCATGAGATCCATACGGCTCTGGAGAATTCTGGAGAAATCATTCCACGCGTCGAGCTTCACTCCGGCGGGAAGATGGTGTTGTTTCTCCTCGACGTAGGATTTGACGTTTTTCGCGATTTGCAGCGGGTCCTGTTCGCCGACCCGATAGACACGAACGACCACGGCTGGGTCGCCTGAAAAGCGCGCGGATTGGTCCGTTTCCGCAAAGCCGTCGACGACGTTCGCGACATCGCCCAGCATAAGTCTCGTCCCGTCCGGTCTTGTAATGAGGACGATTTCTTCGAATTCGCGGCCGCGATACGCTTGTCCCTTTGTTCGAAGAAGAATCTCGCCGCCTGCCGTGCGGATAGACCCTCCGGGAAGATCGAGCGATGAACGCCGAACGGCCATCGCCACCGCGTCGAATGTAAGGCTGTGGCGTCTTAGCGCCTCTTCCGAGACCTCGATCGACACTTCGTAGGGACGGGCGGCGACGAGTTCCACCTGGGTAATCCCATCCATTGCGGACAGTTCGTCCCTCACGCGTTCCCCGAGGGTTTTGAGTGTTTTTTCATCAACGGCGCCGGATACGGCGATATCGATTACCTGCCGGCGGTTGACGACCTCGGTGATGATCGGCTTTTCGGTTTGCTCGGGGAAGGTGTCGATGCCATCGACACGGGCTTTTATGTCATTTAGCAGCTCTCTGGGGTCCGTTCCGTCTTCGACTTCAACCAGAACACTGCCGACACCCTCCGAGGATGACGACGTGATTCGCTCTATCCCCTCGAGGTCCTGGATCGCTTCCTCGATACGGACGGATACGCCCTCCTCCACCTCTTCGGGCGCCGCGCCTAGATAGGTGACAGAGATCGTGATCATATCCATTGAGAACTCGGGAAAGATTTCCTTCGTCACGTTTGGAATTGTAAGGATTCCCGCAATGACGATCAACGCCATCATGAGGTTTGCGACAACCGAGTTGTTCACATACCAGTCAATTATCCGGTTCATGTGTCGGTCCTCGCTTCCGTTTCTTCCTTCTCCGCGGCATCGGCCCTTCCCGCGGTTCTCACCCTCATCCCATCGGTGACCGCGTCGAGGATCGAAACGCATACGCGGTCGGATGCGGCGAGTCCACCGGCGATGACGGCGTTCTCGCGATCCATCCGCGCGATGATTATTTCGCGGAAACGAAGATGGTCGTCATCATCAATCACATACACCATGTTCTTGCCTCGTATTGCGGACCGGGGAATAACGACGGCGTCTTCGATTTGACGGCCCTTGATTTCGGCGTCGACAAACAGTCCGATCGCAAGCGGCATCGGTTCCTCTCCGTCGACGCGGCCGTAAGGATCGTCAACCTGCGCGATTGCGTGAACCATCCGGCTGACCGGATCGATTTCGCCTTCGACACGGACGATGCGGCCCGTCCAGCTGTGGCGTTTGCCGGCGAAGTCGGCGAAGAGCGTGACCTCGGGGCCGGTTTGCTTTTTTGTTTCTCCCCTGTAATTGATGGGGAGGTCGAGAAACGCGAAGTCGGAATCGGGGATCGGGAGCCGCACCTCGACATAATCGACGGCGAATATGTGCGCGACGGCGATTCCCGGGGACACGAACTGCCCGACGTCGACGAGTTTCTGACGGACACGGCCGGGAAAGGGCGCCCGTATCCGCGTGCGATCGAGGTCGCGCTCTGCCTTCTCGAGCGCCGCTTCGGCGGTGGCATACCCGGCCCGCGCTTCCTGCACCTGTAGCTCGCGTGTCGCGAGAGGCGATTCTTTTCCGCCGCCCAACGATTTCCATTCTTCTCGGGCGACTTTAGCCTGGGCTTCTTCGAGTTCGGCGCGGACCTTCGCCTGTGCCACCTGACCCCGCGCCGTGACGACGGACAATTCGTAGTCGCGTGGATCGACCGTGACGAGAACATCACCCTTTTCAAAGAAACCGCCGTCGGCGAACGACGGGGCTACCGCCATGATTCGCCCTGCGACTTCGGAGACGAGGGCGGCTTCCGTCCGTGGCTTGACCGTGCCATTCGTCCATACAGAAAACTGATGTGTCACGGGTGTCGCATTGACGACTCTTACCAGCGGCGCGAAATCCTGGGGTGGTCGCGTGCCGACGGGCGCGCGCGATTTCATCATCGCGACGGTGACGATAATCGCAACGATCAGAATAACCGCAGGCAGGATTATCTTAAGTTTTTTCTCACTCACCGGTTTCCTCCGATTCATTCTGTGTTTCCAGGAATTGTTTCCATTCTTTGTTTAAATCAAATCCTCCGCCCAGGGCGAGATGAAGATTGACGCGTGCGTCGAGACGCTGCCGCCGGACGGTTAGTAGTTCGCTTCGAGAATTGAGTTCGCGCCGTTGTGTTTCCAGGACGGTGATGTAGTCGGCGAGCCCCGCGTTGTACTCACGTTCGGCAAGTACGCGGGCGGCCTCTGACTGTTCGGCGGCTTCCTTTGTCACCGCGACCCTTCGTGTGAGGATTTCCTCGGCGGTGAGCGATGACTCGACTTCGCCAAACGCCGTAAGCAAAGCGAGGGCGTATTCGGCGAGTATCTGGTCGGACACCGCGTGCGATTGAGCGAGATTCGCACGGAGCCTTCCCCCCTGAAATATGGGTTGGGTCACATTCGCCGCGATCCGCCACACGCTGAAGTCCCCCTTGACGATGCTCTCGAGTTCGCCGGCGAGTGTGCCGCCGCTCCCGGTAAGCGAGATTCGCGGGAAGAACGCGCGCCTCGCCTGCGATACGCGTTTTTCAGCTGCTGTAAACCGTCGTTCAGC
The DNA here is from genome assembly GCA_963791045.1 of Candidatus Latescibacterota bacterium. Classification (GTDB taxonomy): domain Bacteria; phylum Krumholzibacteriota; class Krumholzibacteriia; order WVZY01; family WVZY01; genus CAWBQK01. Next base: position 132,444 of record CAWBQK010000009.1, on the reverse strand, counting down.
GGCCAGAAGATCGGGACGGCGGATGAGTACCTCGCTGGGAAGTCCGTCCGGCACGGTGGCGGTGATAACCGGGAGGTCATCCTCGGTTGCCAGGGCCCCCGCCGGGTACCGTCCGAGAAGGATTTCCATTTGGCGCGTGGTCCGATCGAGTTGCTCTTTGCGCGTCTCGAGCAGCGCCTCCGCTCCGTAGTAGTTTGCGAGCGCCAGTCTCAAATCGAGCGACGAGCGAACGCCTTGCTCGTAGCGGTTGCGGACCTGGTCGGCGGAAAGCTTGAAAGTCGCGACGGTGGTCTCGGCCAATTCGAGCTGGAGCCTCGCCTCGATGAGGGCGAACCATGCTTTCACTGTTTGAGCGGCAATCGAGAGCCGCAAACCCGCGAGATCGGCCCAACTCGCCTCGAAGTCGGCGAGCGCGGCGGATTGTCCCGAACGTACACGGCCCCACAAGTCGATTTCCCACCCGACATCGAGCGACACACCAAAAGATGACGTCCGCGTGGTAATGACCCCGTCGGAACCGGGGATTGGGAGGCCGATGAGGTTTTGTTGTGCGCGCGAGGCGTTGAAACCGAGGTTCGCCTGGGGCCATAGATCGGCGCCGGCGATACGCGCGATTGCCGCGGCGGCATCGACACGCGCGACGGCGGATTTGAGATTGTAATTGTTTGCGAGCGCTTCTTCGACGAGGCCGTCGAGGGCCGGGTCGTCGAAGGCGATCCACCAGCGCGTCGTGTCCACGACGCTCGAAAAGGTGTCCGCCGTTTCGACCGCCGTCCAGGTGTCGGGTGCTTCCACCTGTACGTTCGGGTACTGGCGCTGGGGGGGCGACGCGCACCCGAAGGCCAATATCGCGGCGGTGAGTATTATCAGGCAACGGATCATTGATTACCCCCAAAGACATTTTCAACGACGGGAGTCCGCATCCCCGCCTCAACAAAATCGACCAGGCTCGCCACGACATGTGAACCGTCGGCGAGAGCCCCCTCGGGACCAAAATTGTCAAAAAATTGCGGACCCGCTACGGAAAATGCCATCGCGCCCACAGCGAAATGGACCCTTATATAGATTTCTGCCGGAGGGAGTTCGGGCAGCGCCCGGCCGAATGCGAGAGCAAACCGGGAAAATACCTCGGCGAAGGTTTTGTGAACGATTTCGGCGGCCATCGGATCGGGTTCGTGGAGAAGCCGCGCCATCAAACGGGCGAACATAGGTTTCTCAGTTCTAGAACCCCGTCTAAGTCTCACGATGGGTAAGATAAATGCCTGTAGAACGGGTTTGAGCGGAAGGAGGCCTGTCGGATGTTTTACCTCGATGTCGTCCAGCATTGTGAGTCTCTCGGCATTGACCGGCGTGGCCCTTCGTTCGATGACGGCGGCGACCAGCCCGTCCTTCGAGCCGAAATGATAGTGGACAGACGCGGTGTTCACACCGGCATCCTTGATGACCGCCCTGAGCGAGACGGCACTGAACCCATTGTCAGAAAATAAGTTCTCAGCTGCGTCCAGAATCCGTGTTTTGGTATCAATGTCTTCCATGAAATTCTCCTCTGTCGAATGATTGAATTAAACGACTGCTTTAATCGTCTGTCAAGGAGATTTGCTTGGGCTGGGCTGCGGCCACGACATAACTAGTTGCTAAATAGTGAGATATGAAGTCAACCAGATGGGGCCGTCGCCGATCCGCCGGACAGTGATGCGTGGAGGCGTATGGCGCCGGCGCTTAAAACCCAACGAGATAGATTGTTGCGGCGGCGAGCAACACAATATGGAGGGATTGGTCGACCGCCACGGAAAGCCAGCGTTCGGGCTCCCGGTCGACGATGATTCGTAAGTGTTTCATGACCCAATAAACAAAGTGCTGCCGATCGAGAATGATATGAAAAACGGCAAGGACGGCGACGACGGGATAGATCGGCATGTAAGAGAATCCCATTTTAAGACCGAGGAGAGCACCAACCACAATGTGGTAGACGGCAACATGAGAGAGTAGCGCCGGCCAGTTGCTGCCCTTGTTGAGCGCCATCCACTCGTTTTGGAGAAGCCAGTCGCCAATGACATGACCCAAGAGAAGAACCTCGAACACAGTCATTTGTCTCTCCCTGATTTTGCCACGGAGTGTCGCGACGAGTCCTCTCGACCGCGTGCTACCACGCGCCGGACTGCCACATTTCCGGAGACGGTCCGGACTCTTCCGTGCTGATATCGGCGAGAATCGCTACCGCTTTCTTCATGTAGTCGATGGCCTCGTCCTTCCGCCCCATCTCCGAGAATACCTGGCTAAGGTTATCATAGATTCTCGCCGTGCCGTGTTTGTTTCCGAGTTTTTGAAACAACTCCAGGCTCTTTTCGAGATGTGCGCGCGCGGCGTCCCACTGACCTTCGCGGAGCGCGACCAGGCCGAGGTTGTTGTAACCGGCGGCAAGTCCAAAAATATCCTCGGCCCCGTCAAAGATTTCTACCGATCGTTCGTGATAATGACGCGCGTTTTTCCAATCCTCTTTTTTGAAATAGACGACGCCGAGGTTGCTCGTCGCCTGGGCGATCCCGCGGGCGTTTTCGACGGTTTCCATCATCTCGAGCGCAAGCGCCGCCAGGTCGACGGCTTCATCGAGATTGCCCTCGTGATAACTGGCGAGCCCCAACCCCGAATAGATCTGGGCCGCCTCGATCGTGTCCAGGGGCTTTCTCATGAGATCCAGCGCGGCTTCGAAGTGAGCCTTCGCCTCCGCATACTTGCCCCATTTCTCGTAGACCTGGCCCTTCTTGCGGAGCAGGGTAACGCGGTGTGGGGAGCCGCCGATGGTGACTAACGCCAGGTCGAACTGTGCTGCCGCTTCAGAGTACCGCCCGGTGACGTAGTATACGTCGGCGAGGGATTCGTGGATCGATGCCGGCGAGGGGTCGAGAGGGCCACTTGCATCCGCGAGAGGTCCTGTCTCTTCGGCCAGAGCGAGTGCTTGCGAAAAACAAGACACGGCTTCTTCATTCGCGAATACGCTCGCGGCGCGTATCGCCGATCGGGTCATGTACCGGTACGCTTTTTCGAACTCGCCGGCATGACGGAAATGATGGGCGAGGATCGCCGAGAGTTCGTCGAGGCGTTCGGGCGCGTATTTCTCGATCAGTTCTCCCGTGCGTTTGTGGAGACTGCGGCGCTGGGATTTGAGAAGACTCTCGTATGCGACTTCCGCGGTCATCGCGTGTTTGAACGAATACTCCGTTTCGAGAAAAGCCGCCTGTCCGCTCGTGCCGCTTGAGTGCAGCTGGAATGCGTGGGATGAATCGGGTGAACCATTCCGGTCCGTCTTCGATGCGACGCCCGTGTCCGTGGATTCCGCCTGGTTTATTATTTGAAAAAACTCGCGTTGAACGAGCTCGTCGAGCGATTGTTTTGTTGGATCGCCTCTTAGATCTTTGTCGACGATCCCATCGAGCACGCCGTGCTGGAACGCCCGCCCGATCACCGCGGCCGTCTGGAGCGTTTGTTTGTGCTTGGGGTGAAGCCGGTCCACGCGGGCCATAACGACGCCGTGAAGGGTTGTTGGAATATCGAATGTCGCTTCATTCCGGTTTATGTCCGCGCGCCCCGGGGTTTGATCGAGAGCGCCCGTTTCATGGAGCGAGCGGAGAACTTCTTCGAGGTAAAATGCGTTTCCTTCCGCCCTCTCAAGAATCAACCGTTCCATGTTCGCCGGCAGGCTTCTGCCCTGGAGAAAGTTGGCGAGTAGCCGCGAGCTGTCGCGTTTGCTCAATGTGCACAGCGTCACGACCTTGAACCGATCGCCCTGCTCTTTTGACAAACGTTCGTGAAAATCCTTGATACGCGTATCATCGAGCCGGTAGACGAGGACGATCAAAAGGCGTTCGGACTCTGTGCGACTAATGAGCGCTTCGATAATTTCGAGTGACGACGGATCGATCCATCGAAGATCCTCCCAAACGAGAACCAGCGGTTTTCTTTGTGCCCGCATGGATATGAACCTGCAAAAAGAGTCGCGGATCCTTATCCGGAGTGTCTCCGCATTGATCGTCCCAAGCTCTCGATCGCCCGCCTCGCCGGGGGGAAGATCGAGAAGACGCGCAAGGTACGGGAAGAGTGGGGAATCGCCGCCGGGCTCCGTGTCGTCGGATTGATATTCTTGGATGTTTTTTTGAAGCGCCGCCGCGACCTCATTGGGCGGCGTATAGATGTCGGCGCCAAGAAGCCCGTAAAGGATTTCTCGTGCGGCGCCAAAACTCATGTTCTGGGTGTGAGACAGGCACCTGCCGGGTATCCAGTCGATTTCCGCCGCGGTCGAGCGGCGCGCCTCGTGAACGAGCCGTGTTTTTCCCAACCCGGGATCGCCGGTGACGGCAATGGTCCCGCCCCGTCCGCTTTGTAGCTCGTGAACGGATTCCTCGATCAGCGCCAATTCGGATTCTCGTCCGACCATCGGCGAGTGGACTCCGGCTATATCGCGAATCGGCGCGGGCTCGGGTTTGAGATCGAGCAGGCGATGGACGTGGACGGGGTTGGCCTTGCCTTTGACGTCTATGTAACCGAGATCAACCGTGTCAAAAACGGGTTCGATGAGTTTGAAGGTTTCATCGGTGAGGAGCACGGTCCCCGGTTCGGCGGAGCTCTCCATCCGCGCGGCGAGATTGACGGCGTCCCCCATCGCCGTGTATTCGACTCGAAAGTCGGTTCCCACTTCACCCACCACAACCAGGCCCGTGTGGATTCCAACACGGACATTGAATCCCCGGATTCCGCGTTCACGTTCGAGCTGGTCCGCATAGTCCCGCGCGGCGTCGATGATCTCGATAGCCGCCCGGCATGCCCGGACCGGGTCGTCTTCGTGCGCCACCGGCGCGCCAAAGAAGGCGAGGATGGCGTCGCCCATTAATCGCGCCAGGGTTCCCTCGTACCGGAATACCGGTTCGATCAACGCCTTGAAGGCCGCGTTCATGATGTTCATCACGTCCTCGGGATCGAGGACCTCGGCCATCGTCGTGGATCCTTCCATGTCGAAAAAGAGAATCGTTACGACCCGTCGTTCTCCCACGGCGCGCCCGCTTGTGGCGAGGAGTTGCTTGATGTACTGGGCCGGCATCAGTCGCTCGAGTGTCGCGGTGGCTCTCAAGAACGCGCTGTCCATCTTTTCCTGGCCGGGGGTTCCGGACAGGGGGAGCCCGCAGGCAAAGCAGAAATTTGCGCGCTCGGGAAGCGATTCGCCGCATCTCTTGCAGAGGGTCGCGGGAGGCGAGTTGAGATTTTTGCCGCATGACAGGCAATACTTAGCGTGGCCGGGGTTGTCGGTTTTGCAAACCGGGCAGATCATCGTGTCAGCCCTTGCCTTTTAGACGGGCAACTTCAACACTCAACTCGCGGATGCGGCTCGACATTGTCTGGACGATGCGGAAGGCGAGCGAAGGATCTTCCTGGATACGTTTGAGAAAGTTTTTCTTGTCCAGTGTCAACACGCGGACATGCCCCAGCGCGCGGACACTGGCCGAACGATCCTCTCGTTCGAAAACGGCCATCTCGCCAAAAAATTCGCCTTCGCCCCTGACGGCAAGCCGAACATCCTCCCCGTTTCTCTCGACGAATATTTCGACCTCACCCTCCTGGATCACATACATGCAATCTCCCCTGGCGCCTTCGTTGATGATCCGCTCGCCCTTTTCGAACGTCTTTCCCAGCTCGCCTGATTTCACTCTTTCTCCTTCCCGGATGTCCGTTGCGTCTCCGGCCCGCCGCGACCCGTCACCGCGGACACGGTCGATCGGGCGATGTCCAGGCCCAGGCGTCCGAGAAACGCCGGGTGAAGGGTCCGTTTGAAAACTTCCCTGTAGGTTGCGCTTCCCGTAAACATATCCCACAGGACGGTGCTCATGCGACGCTGATGACCCGCCTTGTTCTGTTCCGCGCCGACCATTCTCAGGAGACCATCCCTCGCGATCCTCTGTTTCTGGATGATCCGTGTCACGAAAAAAACGATTCTCCCCAGCGCGTTATCCGACTCTATCGATTTGCAGACCGGCCAGAAATGTTTCTGGAAATCCTTTTCCGCCACCCCTTGAAACACGGCCGTCGACGCGGCCGCCTTTGCCGTCCGGTAAGCCGCGCCGATCCCATCTTTGTAGAGACGGGTGACGCCCGAATCGCCGATGAAGACGATTCGGTCGCCGTAGGGCTTGACGGCGCCGCTGGTGCTGATCTTAGGCGAGCACTGGCACGCGTTGTCTTCGGGTTTCCAGTCGGGCGGCATGCAGCGCCGGACCTCGGGCGACTCGAGAAAACTATTCAACATGGCTTTGTCTATGTCCTCGCCGAGCATGCATATCGAGGCGCATTCCCCCTTGGGGATTATCGCGGCAAACTCGAGCCTGGGTATGTCGAGGAGAAAAACGTGCATCGAGCTGCCGAGGTATTTGGCCATCACCTCCGGCCCAAAATAGTACTCGCGAATAAACGTCTTTGTCGATTTGGGAGGCTCGTACTCGATCGGGAGGTCGGCAAAAAGTTTGAGTGTCGTCGAGTTGATGCCGACGGATACGACAAGAAGATCGTATGGTTCGAAATCACCGTCGCGGGTTTTGATATGGGGTTTGTCATCTTCCCAGGAGATGCCGGTAATCTTTTCGGGACGGATGCGCACGCCTTTTTTCGCCGCGAGACCCTGGAGGTAGCCGTCGAAACTGTCCCAGTTTTTTTCCTTGAGAACGCGCGGCCCCGCCGCCCGGTAGACCGCTCCGATCCGTTTTTCGTGGAGGGGCGTGTCGATTCGCACACTGCCTTCGTGCGTGTGGAGAACGTACGAGTCGATTCCACGTTGGATCACTGTGGACGGCAGGTTGATTCCTTCGGCGGCGAGATTCTGGACGAGCGTTTCAGAGATGATTCCCCCGCACATATTGCACGAGGCCGGTCCCAGGCCGGAGAAATCCCTGGGTTCGAACTGGTCGACGGCGACATCGAGACCCATCCGCTCGGCCATATCGAGAAAGAAGTATCCAAAGAACGAGCCGGCTGGGCCGCCGCCCATTATGGCAACACGGGCGCCGTCGTCGAGTTCGATCGCGGACGACGTCCCACTTTGACCCAGGTGGTCGCTATTTTTGATAGGACGCTGCATGTGTTCCCGGGGTGTGTGCGCGTCGGAGTAATTGCCTGCTGCATCAATGCCGATATTTCGATTATAGCGTATAGCGATGGGCGACGTCGCGTCAAATGAGACAACCGTGAGTTTCAGGGCCGGGCGAGATAGGCGCTCCGAAGTTTTTAAGGCCGGCGGTCTCGGAAGCGCCCTTCCTCGCCGGCGCTCAAGGCGGGGGCGCCGTGTTTTTATCGGGCTTTACCCGCGGTATGATTTCATTTAGTATCGCCGTTAACCAATTAAAAGTCCTCCGGGAGGAAGAATGTTGAAAACGCCCGAAACAATAAAACTCGACCAGATCACCGGCGTGATCGCCGAAAAGTTCAAACACAAAGACATAATTACGTGCTACGTCGGTTCAAACGCGGCAACGCCCACGGCTTCGCTGGAAGCCCTGACCGAAGCGATTGAAACGGGGACGCCGTCCCTTCCGTTCGTCAAGATGGTCCACCTGCTTCTCCGCGGCCCCGTCCCGTATGTCAAAAAAGGACTTCAGGACCGTGTGATGGCGTATTCGATCTTTTCGGGCGAGAATGTCAGGAAAGCGGCCAACGATGGCCGCGCGTTCTACGTGCCGTGCACGCTGGCGAATCTCAAGAGCTTGATCGGGAAGGGCCGTCAGTACGAGCCCGACATCGTTATCATGAAAGTCCGCCGGTATGAGAAAACCGGGGAATTCAGTCTTGGGTTGTCGGTGGAAGGGCTCCACACGGCGATCGATCACGCCGAGCTCGTCATCGCCGAGTACGACGACAGCATGCCCTTTACTTACGGTCAGAGCATCATCGACGCCAGTACGATAGATTACCTGGTTGTCGATGACGGAGTGAAACCGGTCTACGACTTCCCGGGTCCCGACTTTGACAACATTTTGCCGCGTGCGAGACGAATAGGGGAGCTCATCACGGACCAGTTCGTTTCGGATGGTGTGACGCTCCAGGTTGGTATCGGCAAGATTACCGATGCCGTTGTGGGAATGATCAAGGAGGCGGACTACGAAGATCTCGGCGTGCACACAGAGCTCTACAGCGACGGATTAATGCATCTCCAGAAAATGGGGATCGTCACCAACAGCGAGAAAAAAACGGGATTCGGGTACAGCACGACGAGTATCATCATGGGTTCGAAAGAACTCTATGACTTTGTGGACATGCGCGCCGGCGTTCAGATGCGGCCTTGTGCGTACACGAATTCGGCGGAGATGATCAGACGCAACGCCCCGTTTGTCTCCGTGAACACGGCGATTGGCGTGGATCTGTTCGGAAACGTCTGGGCTGACTTTATCGATGCGGGAAGTTACTATTCGGGCGTAGGCGGTCAGCCGGACTTCGTCCGCGCCCTGAACGATCCCGAATTCGGTACCCCGATCATCGCCGTCAAGAGTGTGACTAACAAGGGCGATTCCAAGATTGCCAAGGAGCATCCTTCCGGTGTCAGTCTTACCGCATCGGCCTACGACGGCGTAGTGATAGTCACGGAGTACGGCGTTGCGGATCTGCGCGGACTGACCGCGGGGGCGAAAGCGCTGGCGATCGCGAGCATCGCCCACCCGAGGTACCGCGACGAACTCCTTAGTTATGTGTACAATGATCCGCTTTTTACCAAGCCAAGAGGGTTTGCGCGGGACAAAACACCTTACGGCGTAACGCTCTACAAGGGTGATACGACGCTGCTCGACGACGACATCTAGCCGTTCCGGAAAAATTCTACCCCGAGGTACTTTACACATTCCGCGGCGGTGGGTATAATCAATCCATGAAATCCTACGCAGAGCTCCCGCGTTGCAGCACGTGTGGAGCGCGAGATCAAGGATTGTTTTGCTCGCTTACCGGATCACATCTTTTAAAACTTGATCGACAAAAGATCGCGCACGAATACCAGCGCGGCCAGGTCGTTTTTTATGAGGGCAACCCCCCTCTGGCCGTGTATTGCATATGTACTGGTGTTGTAAAGCTGTACAAAACGGGGAACAACGGCAAAAAGGTATTGATCCGTCTTCTCGGGCCGGGGGAGATTGTCGGCTATCGTGCGCTGGCCGCGGATGAGCCGTATGCGGCAACCGCCGAAGCGGTCGAAGAAACCACCATCTGCACAATTTCTAAAGAAACGCTCGAATCGGTTGTCAAGGACGATTTTGAAATCACCATGCGGCTGATGGCAAAGCTCGCGTCGGAGCTTCGTATCTCCGAAGAACAGATGGTCACCCGGACCCAGGATCCCGTCCGTCAGAGAACCGCCCGGTTTCTTCTCTGGCTCCTCGAAAACCTCCATCCGTCATCCAAAAAAGCGAACAAGATCACCGTGCCGCTGCTCCGCGAGGAGATGGCGCAGATGATCGGGACAACACCCGAAACGCTCTCGCGAATTCTTCGCGAGTTCTCAGATAAGGGCCTCATAACGCTCGACCGGAAGAACATCGCCGTTCCAAAACCCCGCGCGCTCCGTCGTATCGCCGAGGGGTGATGTCTGCGGCCTGGTTCTCATTGTTGATAATAATCAAGTCAACAGTTGATTTCCGTCAACTGCAACAACCCGGTTTTTGTTGATTCCAGAGCCAATTTCGTGTAAAATACCGCCATTCCGTCGAATATAGTCCGCAATTATTGGAACCTTAAATTTTTGCAGTGCAATTCTACCATTGGGGGGATTCCTTATGACCAGACAACTGTTATTGTTGCTGGCCGTGTCATTTATTGTCGTGCTTGTGTTACCCGTCCTCGCCCACGCCGAAGCCTCGGTGGTTCAGGACTCCTGTGTCACTGTTGGTGACGGTCCGCCCTGGGATGTTTGGACTTATTTCACCATTGTGAACTTCAGCCTGCCGTCGGCCGTTTGTGGCCTGAGCATGGTTCCCGAGCCGCAACCGCCCGTGGCCGAGTGCGTGATGATCGATCTCCAGTATCCGGTGGGTTGGACGGGTTTTCTGAATCCGTTCGGTGGAGCGGATTGGTTCGCTCTGACGCCGGGTGACTGCATTGGGAACGAATCGTCTAAAGGCCAGTTCGCGTTTCTGCTCGACCCGGATTTCTGTTGTTATGTCGTCCAGTTCGTGGATGCGACGGGCGCGGTTATGCTCGAGCAGGAAGAGTGTTTCACCTGTCAGAAGGTGCCCACAGACGACAAGACGTGGGGACACATCAAGGAGCTTTACAAATAATCGCTATCGATTGGGGCCACCGAAGATTTAAGGAACATGATAGTCCAGACAGACGGAACATAGCGGAATATCCCCAGGGGCGTCCCGGTGTACACCGGGACGCCTTTTTGTGTATTGCCGCATCGAAGAAATAAAAGGACGGTTTTTGACGCCGCCGCCGCGCCCTGCTAGAATGTCGGCGATGAACTCTTCCAAAAAAGACCATCCGCACAAACGAGTCAGGCTCCGCAACGGGATTATTTTCGCCCTTGTGGGCATTGCGGTAGTCTCCGCTGTTACCATCGAGTTGTCGTCGGGAATCCGCCGTGAGATTTTCCAGACGTTGATGCGAAATACCGCGGATCGTGTCGAAGTCGAATTCCGGGATGATCTTCGAGCGCTTTTCGAGAGGGTCGAATCGTATCTCAGGGTGACCGAGAAATGGGGTGAATTCGGTGCGCTCGATCTCTCCGACCCCAAATCTCTCAATACGCGTTTTATCCCAATCCTCGATGAGTTTCCATATGTGACTTCGATGATGATCGCCAACGATCGCGGCGCCGAGTACATGATGCTCCGGGATGATAGCGGCTGGCTCACAAGGATGACAGATGCGGGTAACGACCCAGGAATGGTGTCGTGGCAAAGATGGACGGCGACGCTCGAATTCGTCGAGGAGTGGACGGAGGCAATCGACTACGATCCCCGTTCAAGGTTGTGGTACAGAGCGGCGCTCGAAGACACGGCGGTTGGGACGGGTGACATACAGTGGACTCAGCCGTACGCGTTTTTTACAACGCGGCAGATCGGGATCACGCTGTCAAAATACTGGTTGTCGCCCGATGACGAACCGGTCATCTATGTAGCCGGCCTGGATGTCCCTCTTGAAGCGGTTCTCGGGTTTGCCGATCATGCGATCGCCCGGGAGAAGGGAAAAGCGTTTTTGCTTGCGGGCAACGGTCGTGTGATCACACCAGAACCTGGAGGCACGGCGTCGGCCGATTCGATTGTGGGTACCCGCGAACCGGAGGGCCTCGAGAAAGAGTCGGTGGACGCGTGGAAGGCTGCCGGCGAGCCCCTCGGCAGCCAGTCGATCATTCAAAGCGACGGAGAGCGGTGGTGGGTGGATTTCCGGACTGTGGCGCTGGATTCGGCGCCGCCTTATCTTGCCGTGTTGCTCCCCGAAAGAGAGTTTCTTGACGATGTGAGGCACGAGCAGCATCGCTATGCGCTGATGCTGGCCGGGTTGCTATTGATGAGCGCCGTGGTCACCTTCGTTCTCACCCGGTACGTGTTCAAGGAACAACCCGAGGCACCGGCATTTGATTTGAGCACCGAAGACTCGATTCGCCGGCTCATCGCCGAAGGCGAGGGCGACCGTCTGGAGTTCAAGTCAACGATGCGCTGGAATCTCTCCGCCGATCGGCCGGGCAAAGAAATCGAAATGGCCTGGCTCAAAACACTCGTTGCGTTCTTGAACACAGATGGCGGTGTTCTTTTCATCGGAATCGATGATGAAGGCGACGTCACCGGAATAGAAGCCGACCGGTTTGAGAACGACGACAAGTTCCTTCTCCATTTTAATAATCTGTTCAAGGATCATATCGGCCTGGAAGCAAGATCGTTTGTCGATGCGGCGATTCGCGCGGTGGGAGGTAAGAGCCTCTTTGTCGTCGAATGCGCCGTGGCGACCGAGCCGGTCTTTTTTAAACACGGGAAAGATGAAAAGTTCTTCGTGAGGGTTGGCCCGTCGAGTCGCCAGCTTCCGGTGAGCGAAGTGGTCAAACGTTTTCGAGGGAAGAAATCATAGTCGCGCCGAATACACAATGACCCGCTCTTGTGAGCGGGGTCATTGTGGGTGCGACGTCCTGACAAAGAAACATCCACCGGAACCAAGCCAAATTCTATGTTCTAGAAACCGCTCTGCCAGAGCGATGCCCCCTGCGAGCTGTTCCCCGTGGCATTGCTCAAGGCGGTTTTTGATTCTCTGTATGTCGGTCTGCATGAGAACGGCGAAATCCTTAACCTTCTGAAGGTAATTCTCTACGCCCTGGGATTCCTTGTTGACGGCGCGCCGTGTGCCCCTCGAACACACACGATAGATCGACTGCATATAGGTGAGCCGCTGGTGTTCGGGTGTGAAGACGGCGGATGTGCCCTGAGGGACGGAACTTGAGGCGTCTCTCTTGGAAACTTCGCCGTGAATCCGCAAGAAATAATCCTTGTTGAGATTTTCTTCCGCCTGGATGATTTCGCGTGCCATGGCTTCCTGGAGTTTATCGATTGTTTTTTGACGTCGAGCGCCGCTCGATTCTTTGGCGGCGGATTCGAGATCGCGGATAAGTCCCTGGAAATCGCGGAGTTCCCGTTGATCGCGGTTGAGCATGTTTTTGAGATCCGAGATTTCGGAGTTGCTCAGCGATGTTCCCGACCCGCTCTGGGGGGCCGCTATCGCGTCGTGCAGAATGCTCGGTGACAATCCGATTGCCAGACAAATTCCAACAACAAGAGCCGTCTTCATAGCAGGTACCTCGCGTTATTCGTGATCGCAACTATCTGTTATATAATCTGTTAACTGTTTGTGCCGCCGAAGCGGGACATCGGAGCGGCGCCACACGCCGCAGCCCGGGTTGCTTTCTTGAGTTGACAGAATCAGAGGGATGCAACATCCGTTCCGGGGAAGGATGGGAAATGGCTGGAAACGAGAAGGACTGACATGAGAAAGGGCCGGGGATGTCCCGGCCCTCTTTAGTGGATTTCCTTTTTTCTTCGTATCGAACGGCTACCACTCGAGAACAAGCGCCACCGAGGTGAGCACGTCGAGCTTTTCGAGAGGGATAAACACATTGGTATCCGTTGGTGTGCCGGTGTCGTCGTACAGGGCGACCTCGGTCAGCGCGGGCTGGTTCCGCCACTGAAGTGTGACCGCCGGTTTGAGTTTGAGGTGCGAACTGATCGAGACGGGGAGTTCATTCTTGAACGCGATCCTTACGTCGTCGGTGTTGTCGAGATTCAAGTCCATGACGAAATCACTGATAAACTCCGTGGACGTCGTCATCTGCCACCAGTAATCGAATCCCAGACGGATGCCGGGGAAGTTGGTCGAGTGGAACGGATTTTCGACGACCTCTTCCTCGAATGTGTATGTAACGCCGTAATCTGTTTTGAAGCTCATGGTCTCCCGGTTCACCCATGTGTTACCGGCGCCTAGGGCGAGCAGAAAACGACTGTCGATGCCCGAGAACCGGTTCCTCAGCCAGTGGGCGCCGCCAAACGTAAAAAAGCGCTTGGAAATGTTGTAGTCGTACCGACCGAAAGCATAGAAGAGTTCGGCGGTTTTTTCCGTGACCTTGTTTTCCTCGACGGCGAAACTCTCCGATGTTCCGACGGCCGTCCGCGTCTTGAGTGAGGACTCGGTTTGCGTGCCGCCGGCGCCGAGTTTGAGTGTGGATTTTTCCCACACGCGTTTTGCCTCGCCGTTGAGGCCAAAGGTGCTGTTCTCGGAGTTACCCGTGGTCATGAGCCATGCAAGGTCGGCCTTCAAAAACCATCCGTACTTTTTTTCTTCCTTGTCGTCTTGCGCCCATAGGTTGGTTGCCGCAAAAGCGATTGCTACGACGGCGGCCGCAAGAGCCATTGCGAGACGCGCGCCGGTCGCACGTGAACGAATGAGTCGGATCATTTGATTTCCTTTGTTGAGGTAAATGGATTTTGCGAAGCGGCCAATAGGAGATCGCCGCGAGGCCGAATCCGCGAAAATTCGATACGCACAATTTATGGGTTAAGGCCGCGTTCGTCAAGCGTCCAGAATCGTTGAATTGCGCCGGTGCGTGCTTGACCGAATTGGCGTTGTTTAGACGGTTTATTCGGGTTCCGCGCGGGATGTTGGTGCATCACAGTACTCGAACCACATCCGGCTCATAGCATTCGAGCGCAAAACCGGGGTTGTTTGTGTTGGACACCCCATAAGCGATATCTTAGTATTGGATTACGAGTTTATGATGATTTCAATAATGCCCGGAGAATCCATTGGGGGACCGTGATGAACAAAATTTCATTGATCCTGATTGTGTTGATCGGAGCGCTTGCCGTCGGCTGCTCGTCGATAAGTATCAATCATGACTGGGACAAGGATGCTCCGTTCCCGGCTTACAAGACGTTCGCATGGCTGAAAGTCGACAAAGAAACGGTTCCCGGGGATGCTCGGAAGGCGAGGGCCAACAATGAGCTTTTTGACCAGAGGGTGCGAAGATCCGTCAACGAACAGCTCGAGAAGAAAGGGCTGACACTCGACGAAACGAACCCCGATCTATTTGTCGTGTTTCACACCGGGGTCGAGCAAAAAATAAACGTTACCGACTGGGGTTACCGGTACAGTTACGACTATTGGGGATGGGGCGGCCGCCAGATCGACGTGTACCAGTACGATGAGGGGACGTTGATCATCGATCTCATCGATGTTAAGGCCAAGGAACTGGTCTGGCGCGGGTCGGGAACGAGAACGGTCGATCCCAACTGGAGTCCGGAAAAGACGGATCAGGTCGTCAACGACGCGATCTTCAAAATCTTCACAAAATATCCGCCGCCGAGGTGATTGGCTCTCCGGTGCGGTTCCGACTCGAAAAACATATATCGGACGGGGTGGGGCGTGCCTCACCCCGTCGTATTGATAACCGGGAACCTCGCTCAAATTGCGGGGATCGTGCTGGGTTCGGTCGGGGTCGAATGCGAAACCTTTTTTTCGGGGCCGTGTTCAATCAGAGGTAGCGATTCACTGATTTCAAATAATGGGAGAGTAGCTTATGTCAGTCAGTTTTAATGCCGTGATCGCCCGGTGCGCCGGGGCGCTGGGAGTGGTCATTTTGCTGTTTGTGCTGATCGCCGCCGCGTGCCCCGCGCTCGCCTGGGAAGGCCGCGAAGAGGTGCGGGACGGCGTCATTCACGTCTTGAACCCCGCGGCGCCGGCCGGAACGCCATCTACACTGAATCTCAAAGAGTTATGGCGAATTGAGGGGGACGAGGACGACGAATTCCTGTTTGGCGTGCTCACCCAAATCGCCTCGGATGGAGAAGGCAACATCTACCTTCTCGACGCCCAGTTGAACGAGGTGATGGTTTTTTCTCCGGAGGGCAATTACCTCCGTTCGATCGGTCGTGAAGGGGAAGGCCCCGGCGAATTCCGGCGGCCGAGCGACATGTTTATGACGACCGACGGCAAGGTGGCGGTGATGCAGCGGATGCCCGGCAAGGTCATTCTGCTCACCACCGATGGGGAGCCGGCTGGAAATCTTGCCGTGCCGCAGCCCGACGACGGGGGGATGCAGATGTTTGCCGGTGGCGCCGCCGCGGGGGACGCTGTGGTGCTTTGGGTCAACCGGTTTGCCCGTAAGGAGGCATCTTTCGAGATGATTTCCTCGCTCGTGGCGGTCGATAAAGATGGAAATCAGTTCGCGGCGTACTCCGAGCAGAGGGACGAACGGGATTTCGCAAACCTTGTGATGGATGAGAAGAAAATGATGGGGGCTTTGGTGTGGAACGCAGCCGCCGACGGTCGTGTATTCACTAGTGCAAATTTTGACGCGTACAATATTGACGTCTGGAATCCCGACGGCACGCTCAATCGTGTGATCGAACGCGAGTACGTGCACCGCAAACGCTCGCCGGAAGAAATAGAAATCTTTACGCCGAGAGTTATGTTCCGGCGGGGCAACCGGACAGAGAGCCCCGAGGTCAAGACGAGCGAGACGGACCGCGATGTCCAGGAGATCTTCCCGCGGGAAGATGGGACGATCTGGGTTCTATCCAGCCGTGGCGGATTCGACGCTCCCGACGGTGTGATTGCGACGGTCGATGAGTACGACAAGGACGGGAAGTTCACACGGGAAATCACATTCAATGGCGAGGGGAATTACCTCGACGACGGACTTCACATCGTCGGTGACCGTCTCTATGTAGTCACGGGGTTGCGGTCGGCCCGCCGCGCGATGTTTGGCGCCGGAGAAGGATCCGAAGATGAAGAGTCGGACGCCGAACCCATGGGCGTGATCTGCTACGATCTGGGTACGGCGATTCAGGCGATGAAGTAATCCTTGCCGGTCGCGGCGATCGGCGACAATCATCGAAGACAGATAAAAAGCGAACCACCCGGGACCGTCGTAATTTCAGAGGTCCTGGGTGGTTCGTTGTTTGTGCCCGGTTGAATTCCGGGGTTCGATCCGCGCTCTATTTGCCGGTGAGGGGTATCTCGATGCCAGCCATAAACAGGAGTGTGCGGGTCTTCACATCCGATTCGAGCTCCTCTTTCGTGATCGATGTGCCACCCATTATTCCGCGTACCTCGGCATAAACGGAGAGCTTGCTGAACTCGTAGGCGAATGCGACGCCCGCGGTTGCTCCGAAGTCGAACGTGTCGATGTTGTCTTTGATGTCTTCGTCAACGTTCTCACCGCTCTCGGTGCCCGTCAATTTCGCGCTGACGAGGTTCCCCAGCGATGGTCCCAAGTAGACCCTGAGTTCGGTTGTTTTGCTCGTCATCAGGTGCGCGTTGAATAAGAGGTTCAGTTCGATATAACCGAGTTTAAACTCTCCGTCTAAATCGAAGCCTTCGGGGAGCGGTTCGTATGGGTCCGCGGGATTGTACTGGATCTGGCCTTTGGCTCCTTTTTCTACGTAACCGAGGCCAAACTCAAAACCCCACGTATCCTCTTCTTGCCGGAGGTACTCCGCGGCCAGCAATGCGGCGAATCCGTTCCTGTCTTCCGATCCAAACATCGTGGATCCACCGTATAAGTTCGCGTTGCTCAATCCGCCGGAGACTCTCATTTTCCAGCTCTGCGCCATCGCCGCGTTGGGAAGAACGACGGCGATCAGCATGACGGCCGCAACGACACCTGGAATCCATTTTCTCATGTGCCACTCCTTTGCTTTCATAAACATTCTCCGTGATTGCTCGCGGTGCCGTGGTGAGACAGCGCGGGTCAGTCGCCGATTGTCGCCACCATGATAGCTTTGATCGTGTGGACGCGGTTCTCCGCCTGGTCGAACACTATCGAGTGCGGCGACTCAAAAACGTCTTCGGTAACCTCCAGCCCGTCCAACTTGTACTTCTTGTAAATGTCCTCTCCGACCTTGGTCTCCCTGTTGTGAAACGCGGGAAGACAGTGGAGGAATTTGACATTGCGGTTTCCGGTCGCCGCGATCGCCTTGGCATTCACCTGGTACGGCTTGAGAAGTTTGATTCGTTCCTTCCACTTGGACTCGGGCTCACCCATCGAGACCCATACATCCGTGTAAAGAAAGTCGGCGCCCTTGACACCGGTCGTGACGTTCTCGGTCATTCTGAGTTTGGCGCCGCTCGATTTTGCCAGAATCTTGCACCTCTCGACGAGGTCCGGTTCGGGCCAGCATTCCTTGGGGGCGGCGAACCGGGCGTCCATCCCCAGCTTGGCCGCGCCGACGAGGAGCGAATTGGCCACATTGTTCCCTGCGTCGCCGAGATAGCAGAACTTCACTTGTTTTAGAGGCTTATCCGTGTGCTCCATCATGGTTAAGAAGTCGGCGACGATCTGCGTGGGGTGAAATTCATCGGTCAGCCCGTTCCAAACGGGAACCCCGGCATATTCGGCCAACTCTTCGACGATACTCTGACCAAAACCCCTGTACTCGATTCCGTCGTACATCCGTCCCAGCACACGCGCCGTGTCCTTCATCGATTCCTTGTGCCCGATCTGCGATCCCGAGGGCCCGAGATAGGTCACGTGGGCGCCCTGGTCGTACGCTGCGACTTCGAACGCGCATCTCGTGCGCGTCGAGGTTTTTTCGAAAATTAAGGCGATATTTTTGCCCGTCATCCGCGGCGCCTCGAGCCCGGCGTATTTAGCCGCCTTGAGATCTTTCGAGAGATTGAGCAGGAACATGATTTCTTCCGGTGTGAAATCTTCGAGCTTGAGAAAATGCCGGTGTCGAATGTTGAAGGGCATCTACGGTCTCCTTTTTTCCGGTCAAATATGGATTCGATAGTTTTGACTAATATGAGGGCGGGTACTTCTCAAACATCTCATTGAGCGCCTTTGTAATCAACTTGTTGCGTTGCCCCTTTGTCCCGGTATACATGACCCCCTGGGCCGAGCCCCGCCACACGAGATTTTTTGTCCTCGCGTCGACGAGATCGACAACGAGTGTCCCCTCTTTGTATGGATAAATACCAATTCCTGCGTCCTGCCATCCAGAATATTCGCCGCTGTACGAGTACCCGAAGCCGTCCACATCGATTTTGTTTTCTTCGCCGCTGTGGAATGTGACCAAAAGGTCCGGATTATCGGGATCGAATTTCAGCCCTTTCTCCACGAGCAACTCTCTTGTCGTCGATTCGGCATGCCCCATCGGAGAGTCCTTGGAATCGGTCTGATCCGCGTCGGCGCCGGTATCGATGTCTGCGGAATCTGTGAAGCGGAAAGTCTTGTAAACGGAGAAATCGGCGGACTTGTCCACATCGTGATGCACGCTCATCGAGGAACATCCGGCAACGAATACGACGATAGCGATGACGGCTATGCTCAAAACGGTCTTCATAAGTGGTTTCCTTGGTTGCGGCTAGTATACACTGGGGGCTTTTTTGGGAAAAGCTTTATCTTTCGGGTGTTTAAATATAATGGTATCATATATCTGAAAGTTAATCGACCGGCCCAAGGGGCTGCGAAAGGAGATCCCCGTTATGAAGAAAATCGTCCTTATGGTTTTTTTGTTTTTTGTCACCAATGTTGGTTGCAGCGATGTGGCGACATCCGCCGAACTCAACGTCAATTTGCTCGAGAAGTTTGATACGGCTTACAAATATTTTGTCGTACTCGATGGCACAGAGGAGCACCCCGTCAGATTCTTGTACTCGGATGTGGCGGCTCATCTCCACGTGTATGGTGTCAAGGGCGACCGCACCGAGATGATCTGGGAAACGGCCACCATGGGTTCAGCCGTCACGTCGCTCAACGTCACCGAGTTGAGAGAGGGTGGTCCGCCGCATCTGGTCGTGTCGACGGCGAGGGGGCGGATTATTGTTTTTGATGCCATCAATTTCGAGCGTCTCGGCGAGAACTTTCTCGAGCCCTTCGAAACCATTTCCTGTATGGCGATCGAGAACATTGACAACGACCCGCAAAAAGAGTTGATCTTTATTGGCGATGGCTTCCTCAATATCTATGACAGCGAGAGCACGGCCCTGGAATGGCGGAGTCAGGATCGCTACGAGGCGCAGGAGATTCTCGTGGCCAACGTCGATGATGATCCTCAACCGGAAATCATTCTCAACACCGGAAAGATAATCGACTCGCGGTTTTACACGGTGGAGCCGAGCAATGTGGCATCGGGCACGTTCGGAACACGAATCAGGCTGATCGACATGAATGGGGACGGTTACCCGGAAATAGTCGGAGAAATGCCCGGATTCGCACTCAGGGTCTACGATGTCTCTGCTCAGAGAGAGATCTGGTAATCTCGGCAGGATCGCGACGGTATACAGGGTATTTGATTGGTCGCACGCATCGGTCGGCGGGAACCGGCGTGAGCCGGCGCGTACGGTTGTTTGATCGCTGATGGGAGGATCGTCTCACATGGCACAACCCAGTCAAGACAGAGTCCGGATCGTGTTTCTCGTTGTCTTGCTCGTTGCGATATCCGCGATGTTTGTGTCGATGATCCGCCAGTTTCTTCTTACGATTCTCCTGGCTGCCATATTCAGCGCGCTCGCGCAGCCGCTTTTCAATTGGCTGGTCAGGCTCTGCCGGGGGCGGCGTGCCCTGGCGTCGGTTCTTTCTTTGATATTGATTCTTGTGCTGATCGTGGGGCCGCTTCTCACGTTTCTGGGGGTTGTGGCTTCGCAGGCATTGAGCGTGGCCGTGGTGGCCGGGCCGTGGATCGAGAAACAGGTGAACAAACCGGACCTCTTTACAAAGATGGTCGCCGATTATCCGGTGCTCGAGCGGATCGAGCCCTACCGTGTGGAGATTCTCAAAAAACTCGGCCAGGCGGCGGGAACGATCGGCAACTTCCTCGTCGCCGGGCTTTCCACCACAACGCGCCGGACGGTGGCGTTCTTTTTTCAACTCTCGCTCATGTTATACGCCATGTTCTTCTTTCTCAAAGATGGAAGGACGCTGCTCGACAAGTTTCTTTCGTACATTCCGCTGCAGGACACGGACAAAGAGAATCTCGTGGGCAAGTTTGCGTCGGTGAGCCGCGCTACCATAAAGGGCACTCTGGTTATCGGAGTCGTTCAGGGCGGGCTCGCCGGGTTCGCGCTGGCCGTTGCCGGGGTTCAAGGCGCCGTGTTCTGGGGAACCATAATGGTGATGCTTTCGGTCATACCGGGCATCGGAACGGCGCTCGTGTGGGCGCCGGCGGTGTTCTATTTTCTGGCCGTCGGGCAGATTCTCAAGGGCATTCTTCTTGGGTTGTTTTGCGGGCTTGTTGTCGGGAGCGCGGATAATATTCTTCGTCCCATCCTCGTCGGCCGCGATGCCAAACTTCACGAACTGTTGATTCTCTTCGCCACCCTGGGCGGGATCATGTCGTTTGGTGTCGTCGGGTTCATCCTTGGTCCAGTTGTCGCCGCACTTTTTGTTACCGTGTGGGATATCTACGGCGTCGCCTTCAGGACTGCGCTCAAGTAACTGTCGGATATGCTTCCTGGTAGTAGAGGGCCGCGAGACCCAACCTGACTGGAAATGTGAACTCTGATTCCTTTATATTGTATAAATATAGGCACGTACGGTTTGTGATCCATTGTGAATTTTTCGGAGGTTGAAGTTGTTTCCACGACTGATGTTTGTGGGTTTTGCGATTGTTTCGTTGGTGGCTGGCGCCGTGTCCGGGCTTCGGGCGGAAACCGTGGAGGAAACTGTTCTCTCGGTTGAGCGGTGGGGAGAGTCTCTCACGATCCACGAACGCGTTCCCGGGCAGGTTGAACTCTATGCGACCGAGAAGAAGAAAGAGTTCGATGAGGGCTATGCTTCGGATCTGGCCGAGGGGATACGCCAGCGTATATTTGCCGACGTGTCGAGACAGTTCGAACTGCTGTTGAAAGGGGAAAGAAGTCCGTTCATAACGGTGACCGCACTCGACCCGGGTTTTCTGACCGGAAAGGACTCCGACGCTCTCGGAAAAATGGTGACGAAATTCGAAAAGAGTTTTGTCCGCACGGAAGTGTTGGCATTCTTCGACCACCCGAATATTACACCTGAAGCCGCGCTCCGGATCTATGTCGATCCCGATTTTCGCAAAAGCGTATCTTCGCGAATCAAAGAGATAAAAAGGGAAGGTGACGAAACCTGTCTCGAACTGGAAGGCGTTAAAGTGCTCTTGTCGCCGATCAAGTACTGCAGCCATCTGGATGAGTTCCGCCGGGAGGGTGTTTCCATTCAGCATTCCCAGGCGATCAAGAATGACGGGGGAGATGATTATCAGCCCGTTTATTTCAAAGAAAGCATCAAGGCGTTTGTTGCCGTTCCCGGCGGGCTCGCGCTCTACTATGTCAACTATTCCAGGACCGTTGGGATGGGTGGGATCCAGAAGAGCATCGCCCGGAAGAAAATCAAGGAATCCCAGCAGACGGCGATCGACAAGCTCGCCGCACGTATCGATGCTTATGTTTCGGGCGAATCGGAATCTGATGCTGTCGGGCGGGACGGTGGCCGTTCGAATGATTCTGATTGACGGGGTCGGGCGATTTCCTCGACGTCTATTCTCTCTTGTAGTGCCCTTCCATGAACCCTTTGCCGTAAACCTTCTCGGCGGCCAGACGATTATGTCTCCCGCACAGAAGCCTCAGGTTGTCTTTGGTATTTCCGCCGCCCTTTGCGAACGGCTTGACGTGGTCGATCTCGAGCCCCCATGTCGAGTTGCAGCGTTTGTTATCTTTGCCGATGAACGTGCACTTCCCACCGTCGCGTTTGAACACGGTGTCTTTTACCTCCGCTGAAATGTGCCGCGTGCGTTTGTTTTCGGCGCCCATACGAGCAATAGCGGGCTGCCGCTTCTCTGTTCGTCGTTCGTTCCCGACAGCCCCTCCTTTTCCCGTGGGTTTCTGCTTATCGTTTCGTCGTTTGTTTCCGTCGGCCTTTCCTTTGCGCTTGGGTTCCCGATCTTGTTTCTCGTTTTGTTCCTCGAGCTTCTTGGTCCGGCGTTTCTCCCGTCGTTTGTGGCGCGCCTCCGGGCTGTGCCGATCGATGAACTCGTCCATGACTGCTTCAAAAACCTCTTCGAAAGTAGCGCCGGGCATCTTGTTCGACAGTAGCGACTTGACCTCGTCGAGCTTGCCCATGAATGCTTCACTCGCAAGAAACTGAATGAGCAATCGCTTTTCTATCCGGGACGTGCCATCTGTGCTTTTCGAAGTTGAGGGATTCCGCGGGTCGGTTTTCGTTAGGTCGCCAATCGGTTTTGTGGACGGCTGCGACCCGAGCCTGGCGAATGCCTCGTCTTTCGAAATTCGCCCTTCTCGCCCATCCGATTCAACTATTCCGGAATTACTTCGATGAGTACTCCCGCAGCGGGAGTTAAAAATCAACGGGTTACGGCGATTCGTGGGGTTCTGGGTATTCGGCGGCACGGCCACTCGGACCGGCCGCACCCGGTCACGGTACGCCACCGGTGGTTTGTATCTGGCGACAATCGACTCGACCTGGCGCTGGGTCTTGCCCTTGATTTCGCCGAAAAGAAGGTCCTTGTTTTTGGCGTCGAGTACGGGCGCGACAAGACCGACTGTACTCAAGTTCACCTCGCCCGAATCAAGAAGATCAAAGATCTCGGGGTAACGGTAGACGCACCGGGCCGTAGCGATTCTTCGGCCCGCCGCCGAGCGTGAGTACCCGAGGGCGCCCACACAATAGTCAAAGAGCGAACTGAACCCGTACTCGAGATAGAGATCTCTTCGTTCGACTTCGGCGAGATGAAGCAGGATTGATAGCGTTGTTTGTTTCTCCCGTGCGACGAGTTTGTGGAGGCGGGAGAGGAGCATCTTGTCGGAAAGACTTGCGAGCGATGATTGGAGCCATGGGGAACCTCCCGGGGAAAACGTCGTGGATGTTGACTTACGACAGCTGCACGTGTCAACGGGGAGGATCGTCAACACTAATATTATAACACGAGGGTTTTTGGCTTCCGCACGGCATGCGACAACGCATAACACGACACGACAAAACAAAAACGTCTCGATAAAATCAAGACGTTCCCACGGCGCGCACAATAACGCACAACACAAAATCACAACACGATCGCGACGAACAAAAAAACGCGTTCAAAAAGCCGTCAAGAAAAAAATGAAACAAAAACGAAAAAGTTTCGATGGTTGCCATGGCGCTCACGCTTGCTGGGTGACACGAATACGATCGCAAGCAGGGCCTCGCGCGAAGGGCGGTGCGGCAACGAACGTGTTGCGCTGCCACGACGGACGGTGCGACAACGAACATGTTGCGCGGCCACGACGAACGCGGGCAGAGTTCGTGCGCCACGGACGGCACCGCGACAAACGCAAGTCGAGCTTCTTGCCGTGACTGACACTACGGCAACACAATGTCAATGCAACGCTGGTGAACGTCGCCGCCGCCGTCTGACACTGGATCCGGCCTCGCCGCCGAGCGCGTCAACCCCCAACACTTAAGAAAGTTATGGATTCTTGCATTTGCGCGGTCCTCCTGATAGACTAGTCGCCACGAGGAGAAAAATCTCACCGGAAAAGTGCGTGCGTTGAACACGTTCGCGGAGGCCCGGCAGATCAAGATGGTCAAAGGAAGGCGCAAGATGAAATCCGTTCTATTGCTTTCGATCGCGACAATAATGTTGGCGATGATGCTGATGACCATGGGGTGTTCGCCAACAACGATACATACGGAGTTTGACCCTGAAGGAGATTTCAAAAGCTTCCGAACTTGGAATTGGCTGCCGGTGGACGAATTCGACTCGGACGACCGCCGCCTGAACGATCCGAAAGTGAGGAAAGCTTTGACCGACGTTATCGACGCGGCTCTCGCCGACCGCGGATACATGAAGAACCCTGACAGTCCCGATTTTTTTGTGATCTATCACGCGGCGCTCGATCAGGAACTAAACCAGAGGAACATCGAGAACTACTACGAGTACATGAACTACATGGTTTTTGCCCCGAGGGTGACGACACGTTATACGGAAGAGTGGGACATCGGAACAATCATTGTCGACATTTTTGATCCGGAGTCGCGACGACTCATATGGCGGGGAACATCAATGACCGAGATGAACTATCAAGCGGGGCCACGAGAAAACAGGCCGATCATAGAAGACGCAGTAAAGAAAATGCTCAAGCGCTTTCCCCCGAGCTAGCGGAAGTGTGACTCGAGGGTGAATCAACCGGTGGCATCGATGAGCATCGAAAACAATGAATAATAGATACCCGCAGAAATCTCTTCTAATTGTCGCCCTATTCGCCGCGGCGTCAATGCTCGCAGTGCTCGCCACGCCTGTCAACGCCCAGGACACGCACTATTGGACACAGCAGTACGGTACCCGTGCACAGCTTCTCGGCGGCGCCGTTGTTGGGAGCTTTCTGGATCTCAGTGCCACGTTCTACAACCCCGGTACGATCGCGTTGATGGAGAACCCCGACGTGCTGCTCAGTGCGAACGCGTTCGAACTCGTGGATATTAAAGTTGACGGCGAATCCGACGCCATTGAACCTCTCTCCAACACGCGGTTCGGTCCCGCGCCGAGCCTTTTTACGGGTTTGTTTCCTTCCAGTTGGCTCCGCGGTCAGCTCGCGTATTCGGCACTGACCCGGCAGGAATTCAAAGTACGTCTTAATAGAAGTGTCGCCGGGGAGGGGATGATAGCTGAATATCCTGACTCGGTGGATTATTCCGCTGAGTTTTATTCCGACCAGGACATGGGGGAGAACTGGTTTGGCGCCACATGGTCAAACAAGATTTCGCCGACCGTGGGGTTTGGCGGCACGATGTACGTCGCTTACAGAGGGCAGAGGACCCGCATCCAGAAGACGATCAACGCGGTGGCGGACAATGGTTATGGGATGGGATTGGATTTTACCGACGCATTCAGCTATTCCCATTTCAGGCTGGTGTGGAAATTCGGGCTCGCCTGGGACGATGATCCCGTCACTCTGGGTGTGGCGATAACGACTCCCAGCGTGGGGTTATTCGGTTGGGGTGACGCGTATTTCAACCGGTCGATTATTGGGATGGATGTCGACGGCGACGGCCAGCCGGACTCTCGGCTTCTGGCGGATTCACAACAGGACCTGGAGCCGGACTACCGCTCGCCGTTCTCGATAGCGGCGGGAGGATCCTACCGCTGGGGGCACACATCGCTTCATGTAAGCGCGGAGTGGTTCAACTCGGTCGACCATTACGACGTGCTGAATGTAGAGCCCATCCCGACGGATATCCCCGGCGTTTCGATCAAAAATCGAGTATCCCAAGAACTGACATCGGTCTTTAACATGGCGTTCGGCGTGCAACACGTGTTCAACAAAACGCTCACCGGGTATCTAAGCTTTCTTACTGACCGTTCCGCTGCGGTGCCGAGCCCGAGCACGCAGACCTCCGTAACCGAATGGGATCTTTACCACGTATCAACGGGCGCCGCCTTCATAATCGCCGGTCTCGATCTGACAGCCGGGGTCCAGTACGCGCGCGGCGCGAGCGACGTTCAAGTGGCTTACATTCCCGAATTGGAAGAGGAAGTGGACATTCCCGAAAATCTGCAGCTGGTCAGCAATGTGACGTATCAGCGCATGCTCTTTATTATTGGTTTTTCTTTCTCTCTGTAGTGCCAGGGCAGTGGCAGGAACCACACTCAACGTTTTCAAGGAATTGGGGGTTTGATGATGAAAAAGGCGATTTTGCTCGTAAGCCTTTTACTTGTTGTATTTTCGACCTCGGCCGTATATGCGCAGGATGCGGTTATCGAGATGTACCGCTCGGACCTTCGGGCAGAGCGAATCGCGCTCATCGCCGAAGAAATGCAGTTCACCGACGAAGAGGCGTCGAAATTCTGGCCGGTGTACAGGAAATACGAGAAGGATCTTCGTAAAATTAACGACGCGCGGCTCGCGATCATTACGGAGTATGCCGAGAATTATTTTGACGTCACCGGAGACATGGCCTACGACATGATGAAGAAATCGATTGAGCTTGATCTAAAAGAAGCCTACCTCAAGAAAGAGTATCTGAGAAAATTCACTTGGGTTCTACCGAGCACAAAAGTGGTTAAGTTTTATCAACTCGAGAACTTGATCAATCTTCTGATTCGCGTCCAGATCGCGGACGAGATTCCTTTCGTCGAGTAATGTGTCACCGTTCGCAGCGCCGGTGACGGCGCTGCAAAAGGCGTTTCAAGATTTACTCAGACACTTGCCAGTCCGAAAGGGGACCGTGATGCGGAAGTTCATACTCTGCGCCGTCGCATTCTTGATTGCGCTCGGGTCCGGGTGTTCGTCGTTGAAGATTAGCAACGACTATGACAAGGACGCCGATTTCAGAACGTACAAGACGTACGACTGGTTGGACAATCGTCCCAATATCCCCGCAGACGTCGTGAGGGCCATGAATCAGAATCAGTTGTTCAGCGCAAGGCTCAGGCGCGCCGCGGAGTCGGAACTCAACGCCAAAGGGCTCGTGCGAGACCAGGTGAATCCCGATATCCTGCTGACCTACCATGTCGGCGTGGAAGACAAAGTCGATGTGGCCGACTGGGGATATCGGTACAGCGGACACTATTACGGTTATCAGCGTGACATCCAGGCATATCAATACCACGAGGGGACTTTGATCATCGACATGATCGACGCCAAGACCATGCAGCTGGTATGGCGGGCGTCCGCGACAAAGACCATCGACGACAAACCAACCCCCGAGCAGCTCGACCAGCGAATCCCCGACGCGGTGGCGAAAATCCTCGCCGCCTATCCGCCGGCTAATTGAATTGATTTGCGACCGCTTTGGGCAGGTGTTACTATTTGGGCAAGAAATAGTTGTCAAATTTCCACTTTAAAGAAAATTTAGTGACCATCGGGAGGTTTGTTTTGAAATCAATTAGTCTGCTAATGCTAATGGTATTTGCCGCCGTCTCGATCGGCTGCTCGTCGGTGTCGGTGAATCACGATTACGACAGGGATGCGGATTTCTCCACGTACAGTTCATTCGCGTGGGTCCCGCAGCAGACCACGGCCGTTGGTGATGCGAAACAGGCGATGCAGACCAATACACTGCTCGACAAGCGAATCCGCACCGCCGTCAATGCCGAGCTCGAAGGCAGGGGAATGACGATCGACACCGAAAATCCGGATCTTCTCATCGCATATCACACGGGAATCGATCAGGTGGTCAACGTCACCGATTGGGGTTATTCGTACCCGCGTTATTACGGCGGCTGGGGTGGCGGAAATGTTGATGTGACGACTTACGACGAAGGCACGTTGATCTTCGACTTGATCGACTACAAAACCAAGCAGCTCGTCTGGCGCGGCTCGGCGACCGCAGCGCTCGCTTCGAATCCGACACCCGAGCAGCAGGAAAAGAACCTGCAGGCGGTGGTTCAAAAGGTATTCGCGGCGTATCCGCCTAATATAAAGTAAATTAGAGCGTTAAGATTTTGCAGAAACTGCGGGGCCAGACGGCCCCGCTGGTTTTTGGGGAATTCCGTCGGATTGGAATAGCCGCGGATGGGGGCGTCCGTGACAACGGGCTGCGATCGGCTTGACTCCATCCTCAATTCGTGTAATATTTTACAGGTATTTCAACTCGGATAAATACACCCTTGAACAAGCGCGTCTAACCGAGCGTGGAACTTGGCGACCGGCCGGTTGCGACGCTCCACTTCAGGAGGATTCATTAATGTCGAAAATACCCAGAACGAGGATGCACCCGGCGCTTTTGTCGGCGCTTGTTATCCTCGCGGCGCTGGCATCTTTAAACCTGACATCCTGTACACCGGACTCGGGAATCAGTGCGCAGCAGTCGGATGTCGTTGTCACACGATACGATACGGAATTCGATTATGGAGCACTCAATACCTACGCGATGCCCGACTCGATTTACCACATCGTGGCGGAAGGTGAGGAGAGTCCGCTTTCACGCGAATTTGACAATGAAACCCTCGCGCTCATCAAGGCGAATTTTGATGCATATGGTTATGAGCTTGTTCCCGAGTCAAACCCAACGCCGCCGCAGGTAGGCGTGATAGTCCGCGCGACTGCCGTCGAGTACTGGCAGGTGTACAGCTACTATCCCGGATACCCCGGATGGGGATGGGGATGTTGTTGGTATCCCTACTATCCGCCGGTTTCAGGAGGATACGCCTACACGACGGGAACGCTTCTTGTGGACATGTTCGATCCCGAGACGATAGAGGAGAGACCGGACGGTGAATTCGATGTGGAAGTGCTCTGGCAGGGCACGATCAACGGTATTCTGGATGACTCCAAATCGAGTAAAGAGCAGCGGTTGACCGACTCGATCAACCAGTTGTTTTTTCAATCGCCGTATTTGGAATCAAGAGGCCAATAAAACACCGTCCACTCTAACACGGGATATTGAACATGAAATATATAATTGCCACACTGCTCGTCCTGCTGGTTGCGGCCAACGCGTTTGGACAGACCAAGATTACGGTTTTGTCATATCAGATGTCCGTGCCCGACGCGAATCTTGAAAACTATATCGACAAAACGAGCTTCCGCGGCATCGGGTTCGACGGCCGATGGTTCAAGGGAGGCTCGTCTTTCACCGGAGGGTTGTCGCTCGCCTGGCACGTTTTCAACAAGACCACCGATGGAACCATCGAACTTGAAGGCTCCACGTTGACCGGCTATCAGAACAGGTACGTCAACTCGTTCCCGATAATGCTCACCGGCCACTTGTATTTTGGAAACAAAAACTCAGTGTGGATGTTTGTCGGCGGTGGTGTGGGAACGTATTACATCATCCAGAGGTTCGAAATTGGTGTTCACTCCGTGGAGGAAAGCAACTGGAACTTTGGCGCCTGCCCGGAGATCGGGCTTCAAATTCCGCTCTCCGAAGCTGATCTCTACGTCAGTGGAAAATACAATTGGGCTTACGAGGCCGGAGAATCAGTCCAGGGTGACAAACTCGATCTGAACTACTGGACGGTGAGTGTCGGTCTGGCATACCAGGGGTGGTAGCGCCGGCATTTGTTAAACAGAGCCCCGGTGTTGACGCGGCCGCGCCCGATAAGATTTGGGGCGGCGCAAAACCGGATGACGATTTCGAGGCGGACCGGTCTGACATATAAGGCCGGTCTCGCCGTTTATGGGCGGACAAACCAAAACGGGGAGTATCGGGTGAAGGTCAAATCTGTTTGTCTCTTGGTCGTGCTGTTATTGGTCTTTACGCCGTCGACCTGGGCGCAGAGCATTGGTTCTTCCGGTTGGGACGCCCGAACGCAGCCGCACAAGATCGAGATTTCTCCGTATGGCGGATATTTGTGGAGCCAAAGCGCCGATGTCCAGATAGAGGAAGAATTCGGCAAACTGGACATCACGAGCGGCTCGATGTGGGGGATAGAGGTCGACATTAATGTCACCCCGGGCGGGCAGGCTGTTCTCCTGTACCAGCGGCAGGATACCGAACTCATCTACCAGCCGACTGGCGGCGCCAAGCAGACCGTTGGGGATTTTGCCGTCGAGTTCTGGCAGGTCGGTGCGCTCGGAGGAACCCAGAACGGGAAAACCACGGTGTTCGGACTGATGACTCTGGGAGGGACCCGGTTCATACCCAAGTTCGTGGGCGGAAGCGACGAGTGGAAGTTCTCGATAATGTTTGGATTGGGTGCGAAACTATATGTCACTGAAAGAATCGGGTTGCGTGTTCAGGGAATGCTCCCATGGGTCATAACGAGCGGCAGCGCGGTTATCTCCTGCGGCGGCTACGGTTGTTACACCGCGTTCGGCGGGACGGGCATCGCACAGGCGAGTGTCTCGGCCGGTCTGATTTTTATGTTTTGATCTCGTCAAATCGTGCAGTCCCGTATATCACTCGTTCGCAACTACTGCCGGTTGACGGCAGAGCACCTTTTTATCCATGACACACATGAGGCGAACCAGATTATTCGTTGTTTGTGCTGTGATCTTGTTGGCCGCGTTGTACTCCGGCTCCGTGCGCGCGGAGGACACGTGGGACGTGTCGGTGTACAAGGGCTGGACCGTTTCTGATGTTGTTGTAGAGGGCCTCGAAGAGGAAATGACGGTCGAACTCGAAGACGGTCTTGCCCTTGCCTTAAAGACGGGTTTCCTCGGCACCAAACGCCCCCTGTTCTTTCCCCAGACACTCGAGGATGATCTCAGCCGTGCGCGGCTTTTTCTCGCCAGACGCGGATACCCCAATGCCCGTGTCGGCGTTCGATTCGATGCCGAGGCCGACGCACAAAAATTAACTGTCATATTTGAAATCGAAATGGGCGCCCCGGTTCTTGTCGGATCCGTCTCGGTTGCCGGCATCCCGGTCGATTTGCAGGAAAAGGCGAATGAAGTCACAGTCGCCGCTCCCGGCGCGGTGTTTGCGGACAAGACTATCCAGACGACAGTCGAATCCCTGCTTCTTCTGCTTTTCAAAAACGGTTATGCCCATGCTGACGTTAAATCCAGAGTTGAAACTGTGGACTCGACAAGTGTCGACGTGTTTTTTGCCGCCGCGCCCGGGCCGGTTGTCTACTTCGGGAATGTTGTCGTACAAGGCGTCGATGCGGACTTGGTGCCGGTTGCGGAAAAATCAATCTCGGCGAAAGACGGCAAACGGTACGAGCCAAAACTGCTCTCCGAATCACAGAAAAATCTACAGGTCCTTGGCGTGTTCCGTCAGGTTCGTTTTGATTTCGAAGAGGTTGCGCCCGATACGCTCGAAGTGATTGCCAATCTCACAATGCGCGAACCCCACAGAATCGAAGCCGGTGTCCGTTACTGGTCGGAGGAGAAACTCGATGGCGGCGTCCGGTGGACGCACAGAAATTTGTTCAAGCGGGCTCGCGGCGGGGCCGCCACCGCGGCGGCTTCGTCCGTCCGGCAGAGAATCGATTTTACCGCCTGGTGGCCCGCGATAATCGTCGCGAGAAGCCGATTGTCGGCGTTGATCGGGGCCAAGCGAGAAACCGAAGAGAGCTACACACAGCGCGACATCGGTGGCGACCTCACGCTAAGCTACAACTTTTCTCTTCGAAGCCGTGTCCTACTCGGTTTGATATTGTCCAACGTTGATGTTATCGAAAAATCGGACGAGGTGATAACCGATCTCGAACAGGACGGATTCCTGGCGGCGTGGAGTTTTACGATTGAAGAGGATCGCAGCAACGACCCGATTGTGCCGACACGTGGAACGTATACGCGGGTAAGAGCTGAGTGGGGACCGAAGTACGGAATCACCGATTATCATTATTGGAAGATCGAACCGGCCTTCTCGGCATACATGGGGGTGCCTCGGACTCAGGAGACGGTTCTCGCCGTGCGGTTAACGGTCGGTGGGGCGGAACCCACCGGCGAATCGACGGAACTTCTCCCGAGCAAAAAGTTTTATTCGGGTGGCGCCGTGTCGATGCGCGGATTCAAGCGCCGAAAACTAGGTCCGCTCGACTCAGAGGGAGCTCCGCTGGGTGGGGAGGCGTTGTTTGAGACCTCCGCCGAACTGCGATATCCGCTTTTCTGGAGATTCAGGGGCACCACCTTTGTCGACGCCGGGCAGGTTTGGCCAACTTTCGACGACGTGACCGTCGACAATGTTGAGGTGGCGGTCGGCCAGGGTCTGTGGGTCAACACGCTTATCGGCCCACTCCGTGTGGATCTCGCGTATCGATTGACCTATCATGAAACAACGCAGCCGCGCTGGGTTTTTCATTTTTCGATCGGGCCGGCTTTTTGATCGATGCTAAGAGAGTTCTATGAGAGATGACGACATGACGGTCGAAGAAAACACAACACGACGTTTTTCGGGCAAACGCCTCGCCAAACGGATCGGTATCGGTCTGGCCGGTGCCGTGGCGCTTGTCGTCGTGCTCGTGGCCGTGCTCCTGCTTTCACCCTTCCGCGGAAAAGTACTTACGCGCGTGCTCAAGGATGTGGGGACTGTGATCCCCGGCGACTTTTCTATTGGAGTGGCGTCATGGCCGGCTCTCGGAACCATCGAACTCTCCGATATTCTGTGGACCGACGCGGGGGACACACTGGTGATTGCCGACCGCGTGAAGGTCGACGTGCGCCTCAAGCCACTCGTCTACAAAGACGTCCACGTCGAGGAACTGGTCGCCGTCGGCGTGTGCGTGGATATCCCCGCCATAACCGCTCGGTTCGAAAGCGATAAAGACAGCCCGCCCGATGAACCGAAAAAAGACGGCACGAACGGATTCCCGAGGGTTGGTTCGCTCCCCGGTGTTCCGTCGATTGCCGTCGAAAGCGTGTACGTGACCTCACCGATGATTCGGGTCGACGACGAATTGACGATCACGGGAGTCGTCGTTTCGGCAGGTCTCGATGTGTCATACGGGCGGCGCCCCGTACTGCGGGTCGACACGCTCACCGCCAAAGCGGCCGCCGACGAGTGGAGCGTGGATGGTCTGTCTCTTGTTCTCGATCTCGATCGGGGAAGGGTCGATGGAAAAGGGAGGGCGCATTTCCCGCCATATGGTTCCGTGCATCTCACGCTCTCGTCCGATGAATCCGATCGTATCGCGCTCGTTCTCACAACCGAAGAGAATTACAACCCGCCCGAGCAGATCGGCGTGAGTATCCTGGCTGAAGTGGCTCATGAAGGCGCCCGGGTCAAATCGATTGATTTCGAAGGTCAAATAAAAACGCCGGGGACGCAGGAGCTCGCGAAAATCCCGGGCTTGGAATCAAAGTTCAAAGGTCTTCCGGATCTCGACGGTGTTTCGCTCGACTTGAAAGGCCGTACGGAATTCACCCCGGAATTCCAAGGCGACATTACAATTGTTTTGAAAAAGAACAACTGGGTCGAGCACGGTGACATTGTCGCGGGCTACCGTAACGGCGCGCTCGATGTGCAGCGATTTGACGTCGACTTCTCCGAGTTGGCCCTTCGCGCACACGCACGGATTGCGCCGGACTCAGTCGGGATATACACGATCGTCGATTGTCGTGGGTCGAGTTGGCTCGCGCTTTTTGCTCCGGATGTCGAAGCGCCCCAACCGTTGTCCGCGCAGCTTACCGTCGAGGCGGCGCGGGCGCCGGACTCGTCGACCATTAGCGCGGCGGTCCGAGGAAATGGAAACATCGGCGGGTTTGAATTCGACGAACTCGATATCACCGCGATTCATCCCGGCGCATCAGATGGGCCGAGCCGAATCGATTTTACAATTCACTCTGTGGACACATATCTGGGTTTGGGGGCGGAAGTCTCCCTGGGCGAAACAATCGCCGCGAAACTTTCACCAATTGTCCTCCAAACCATACCGGTGCAGCGATCGCAGATCTCCGTGCGCGGATCGGATGGCGGGAGTGTCGCGTACACCGCCTCAACCCGTCGAGTTGTGGCAGATCCGGTTCGCGTGTCGGGAGAGGCCGGCGAACTGGCGCTGTGGACGGACCTGGTTCTTGATGGCGACGGACACTACAAACTCGCGGTCGAATGGTCGGATCCGCCGCGGCTGTTGACGCGCCGCCTCGGTCTGACTGAAGGCAAACTCGATACATTGGCCGCGGCATGGAGTGTCGACGCGCCTTACAAGATCGATATCGAAGGAACACTCGGTGCGGCGGATGGGCCGCGAATAACCGCCGCCGGAAAACTCATGCTCCCGGGGCCAAGGAATCTTGCTCCGTTGCTCCCCGACTCCGCGAGTGTGGCCGATCTCGGACCGGTCGTGTGCGATTTGACGGTGTCGACATGGCCCGATTCCGGTGGAACGGGTTATCGCGCTGCGATCGATTTCGGCGGGACGGCTTGGATCGATTCTTCCGCAATTATCGTCACTGGATCGGGTGGGGCCGTGGAAATCGATACCTTGAATCTGGTTTTGCAGGGAATCAATTTGAGCGCCAAAGGGACGATCGGCGACGGGACGGTTGATCTCGAGGCCATTCTGAATGTTACCGATTCGGAGTTTGCCGGTCGATTCGTTCCTTCTCTGCCGCAGTTCAACGTGTATGGGTCAGCCCGAGTTGAAGGACCGTTGAAGTCTCCTGGTGTGATCGCTTCGATGGAAGGCGCCGTTAGTACGGGCTCGGTCGACATCCCTTCGTTCGTGGCCGATCTTGATTTCGACTCGACCCGCGTCAAGCTGGACCTCGAAACGCCCCAGGGTATCTCGACACCTCATCTGGAACTTAATCACACCACTCTGTCCGTCCGGTCGATCGGCGGCGCAAATACTCTGGTTCCGGTCCGTTTGTCGATGACCGCCGAAGGGGAAAACATAAATCTGCGGCAGTCGCTGCGTGTGGACACCGTCGGCGGTATCACCGTCGATATCGACACGCTCGAGTTTGATATCGGTGGCAGGGATCTGCACGCGGACCGACCGTTTCAAGTTCGACTTCCCCGCGATTCCGACAGGATCGTTGTCGATGGACTGGGCTTGACGGGAGAACTTGGGTTTATTTACATTGACGGTTTTTTGGCAGCGGACAGTTCGAGTCTTGATGGAGTGATATCGGTCGATTTTCCGGAAGAGCAACCGCCCGCGTTATCGAGGGTGCGGCCGTGGCCGGATAACGTGTATCTGGAATTTGACGCAGAGGGGAAACACAATCTGACCGTTTCGTCGCAGGTGACTGGATTTGAACTGGTCGATGGGCGTCGGCCGGAAATGGATCTCACTCTCACCGCGGATAGCGAACATATTGCCGCTCGGCTGACGGTCGGGGACTCAACCGGCGCAATAGTTGAAAGCGATCTCCGGCTTCCCGCCGTGTTGTCGCTGTATCCGTTTGCTTTCGACTACCATAAGGGTGACGTGTTGATCGACGCCGCGATCGTCAATATGCCGATAGTGATGAGGATGCTTGGAGAAACAGGGGAAATACCGGAGGACGAAACGGTGTCGCTCGATGGAACTCTCGCGATACGAGGTCCGGTGGATTCGCCCTATGGGCGGGCCGTTGTTGGTGTCGACTTTACGGGCTGGCCAAAGTTTTCACGTTACGGACTCTCGGTCGATGCGGCGTTTGGCACTTCCGCACAACGGGATTCGCTTGCGACAGCGGCGGATTTCCCGGATGTGGGCGCGACCGGCGAACGGTCGACGAGCGACCAGCGGGGCGCCGAGGCACTGGTTCGGCTGTCACGGGAGGATGGCGACGTTCTCTCCATTGAAGGATTTTACCCAATTGAAATTTCCATCGATCCCCCAGGGGCGAGGACGCCGGAGGACGGCGAGGTTGCTTTCCGTGTCAACTCGAGCGATATAGAACTCGTCGATTTTGATCCGTTGCTGCCCATCGATGTTGGGCTCGGCGGTATCATGACGATAAATTTGAGTGGAAGCGGCTCCGTCCGTGATCCCGGCCTGGACGGTAGTCTTCGGACGAATCGATTTGAGGTGCGGGTTGCGGAACAAGCGCGAATGATCGCCAATTCGAATATACGAGTCGAGGGAACGGTCCTTCGCCCTGTGATCAAGGGTGAGATCGTGATCGAAAGCGGCCTGATTCGCGTTCCCGACCTGCCGGAGAACCTCCATCCCGTCGAGGGGGACGCGATTCTACTGAGGACACAAGCAGACTCGCTGGGCGGCGAAGACTCCACTCTTGTCAGCGGCGGGTCGCGCGAAGCCCCGGACTCACCAAAGAGCAAGATCAATCCGGATCTCAGTGTTGAGATCAAGATTCCCTCGGGATTCTGGATTCGCGGCAAGGGTCTCGACCTCGAGTTGTCGGGCAATTTGACCGTAAAACAGCAGGAGGGGGTCCCGACTGTGACGGGAGAGCTTCGCGCCACCCGGGGCAGCCTGATTGTTCTCGGCCGTACACTACAACTCGAACGCGGAACCGTTACTTTTTATGGCGCTGATGAAATCAACCCGTCCCTGGACGTCGTTCTCGCGACGACAATAGACGGCACGGAGATCCAAATCATTATGGGCGGGACGGTCGAGGAACCGGCGGTCAACCTTGTATCCAGCCCCGAAATGTCAGAATCCGATATCATGTCCGTTCTGTTGTTCGGGCGGACATTCGATGATCTCGACGACGGTCAGGCGGATCTCGTTAAAAAACGATCCACAGAAATGATCGCATCGCTGGGCGCGGCCAAACTCCAGGAGGAGTTTGGCGGTCAGGTCGGGGTGGACGTTGTCTCGATCACCAGCACGGGCCGCGACAACGAAGGCACCGCGCTGACGGTTGGAAAATATCTGAACCCCAGGGCGTTGTTGAGTTACGCGCAGGCGCTGGATCCGGAGTCGGACTCTTTTGTCAGCCTTGAGTATTTTCTGCGAGGCCAGTTCAGGCTGGAATCGACATACGGCCAGCGCGGGCAAACAAGCCTCGGCTTCGGCTGGTCCAAGGACTATTAACCCGGCGCGGGCTGGGTTGAGTAGGGTATACTCTATTTGAAGCGAGTTGCGGTGGTATTGCATTAGTCGAGGATTTTATGGTTGTGAGCCAAACGTACGATCACAAACCGTTTGTCGAATCGATCTTCCACCCGTCCGATTTCTCCGAGGAAAGCGAACGGGCATTTGCGCACGCGCTGGCGATTGCGCTTCACGAGAAGACGAGCCTCACCATGCTCAATGCCGGCGTCGGCGATAAAAGAAAACGATGGTCGAATTTCCCGTCGGTGCGGGCGACGTTAGAACGCTGGGGTCTGCTCGAAGACGGCGGATCGCGCACGGCGATCTTCAGGGAGCTCGATGTCCGGGTCAAAAAGGTGAGCCTTCAGAAGAGACGACCGCTCTCCGCCGTGATCGACTACATCGACGAGAACCCCACGGATCTCATCGTTGTGGCGACACAGGGTCGAGACGGCCTGCCCCGCTGGCTACGTCCGTCGATGGCCGAGGGGATCGCGCGAGGCTCGGAAACCAGGACGCTTTTCGTCCCTAGTTCTGCCCGCGGTTTTGTTTCTCTCGACGATGGCCGGATTGATCTCAAAAAGATCCTGGTCGCCGTCGATCATAGCTCCGGCTCGGGGATCGCCGCCACGACCGCCGGTCTTGTCGCCGGTTTGTCCGCGTCGTCGCCGGTCGAAATAATTATGCTCAACATTTCAGACAAAAAAGAAATTACAAAGGTCAATCATCCAGAGTCGCCGGGGTGCGCGTGGACGACACGCGATGTGTCGGGAGATTCGGTCGCAAGTGTCATCGAGGTCGCCGAGCAAGAATCCGTCGACCTGATATTAATGACAACCGAAGGGCCGGAAGGAATTCTCGGTGCGCTCAAGGGCAGCCGGTCGGAACAAGTGGTGAGAAGGTCGCCGTGCGCGGTCCTTGCCATTCCGGCGCGGCAATCCTTGCTGCCTTGATGAACAAATCGGCTGCATGAACGTTTTTGAGTTTTTGTATTGGGTACGATAACCAGAAGAGGCAATTGAAATGAGATCGATCTCGGAGATATGCAGAGTATGGGCGACAATCGCTTTGACGGCCGCCGTGGTCTTGTCCACCGTGGCGATCGCTCTGTCCCAGGATGCCGCCGACGAGGGCAAGTACATGGACTGG
Organism: Candidatus Latescibacterota bacterium; assembly: GCA_963791045.1. GTDB lineage: Bacteria > Krumholzibacteriota > Krumholzibacteriia > WVZY01 > WVZY01 > CAWBQK01. Next base: position 94,504 of record CAWBQK010000009.1, on the reverse strand, counting down.
CCCCGCGAGATACAAGCGGGCATGGCGACTGTGGTGGTCTATCAGCCCCAGCTCGAGTCGTTCGAATCCGACAAAATCATGAGTCGTTCGGCGGTGATGGTCAAAGAAACGGAGAATGCCGAGCCGGTGTTCGGCGCCGTGTGGTTCGACTCTCGTGTGTCGACGGACTTCGAAACAAGAATGGTCGATCTCCTCGAGCTCAAAATCGACGCGATCAAATTTCCCACGCTTGATGAAGCACAATCCGCGCAGTTGGTGGCTATTATCGAAGATTCCTTTGCCAAGGCCGATCTCTCCTTCTCGCTTGACCGGCTTCTTGCCGAGATGGACCTGGTCGAGCAGGAGAAGACTTTATCGGAACAAATAAATAATGAACCACCGAAGATTCTGTACACGGATCACATCGCGGTTCTCGTGATGATCGACGGCGATCCGATTTTTGACGAGATTGAAGGTTCGAAATATAAATATCTCGTGAATACCCCCTTCTTTGTTGTCGAGGACCCGGCGTCGAAACGCTTCTTTCTCAAGGGCGGCGAGTACTGGTACACGTCCAAAGATGTGATGAGCGGTTGGCAGACGATCGATGATCCGCCGAAAGAGGTCGTCGACCTGGCCAAAGATCATGTCGAGGAAGCGCCCCCCGAAGACGAAGCCGAGGCGCCTGTGGATCCCGAAGAAGCGGAAACCGAAGAACCGGCGGAACCCGTGATTCCACAGGTTGTTGTTGCCACCGAACCCACCGAGCTGCTGATGTCGGATGGCGCGCCCGAGTATGCGTCCGTCGAGGGCACAGAACTCTTGTACATGAAAAACACCGAGAACGACATCATCATGGATATCGGGTCCCAGACTTACTACGTGTTGATTTCGGGCCGATGGTATACATCGAAATCACTTACCGGCGCCGAGTGGACTTTTGTATCCCCCGACAGCTTGCCAAAAGATTTCCCGAATATTCCGGCCGGGTCCGATATGGAATCGGTACTTGCCAGTGTGGCCGGCACTCAGGAAGCCCGCGATGCGGCTCTCGAAAACCAAATTCCACAAACGGCGACGGTCGACCGTAAAACCGCGACCGTTGAAGTTACCTACGACGGCAATCCGGAGTTCAAGAGGATAGAGGACACGAACGTGTCCTACGCGGTGAACACGGGCAAGTCGGTGCTTCATATCGATGGTAAGTACTACTGCTGTGACAACGCCGTATGGTTCGAATCGGCCAATGCGACGGGGCCGTGGGTGGTATGCGTGAGCGTTCCCGACGACGTGCAGTCGATTCCACCGAGTGAGCCCGTCTACAATGTAAAGTACGTGTACGTGTACGACTCGACGCCGGACGTCGTGTACGTGGGGTACACGCCGGGTTATTACGGGTCCTATGCGTACGGCGGCTGCGTCGTGTATGGAACGGGGTACTGGTACAGACCCTGGTACGGCCACTATTATTATCCGCGCCCGGTCACCTACGGGTTTCGCGTTCACTACAACCCTTGGACGGGGTGGGGTTTCAGCTACGGGATGAGCTACGGATGGTTTCACGTAGGGTTCGGCAGTCCTTACAGGGGATATTGGGGCCCGACCGGGTACCGTCATGGGTATCGTCACGGATATCACCACGGTTATCATCATGGTTACCGGCAAGGGGCCAGCGCGGGGTATGCCGCTGGGTATCGCGCCGGGCAAAGGCAGCCTTCGCCAAACCTGTACAAACAACGAGACGGCGTGCGCAACACCGGTGAGCGGGCGCGAACGACCACTGCGAACCGTAAGGGAGCGTCGACCCAACCCGCGGCCGGAAAACAGCCGCGGACGGCGACGGCGAACCAGAAGGGAACCCAAAACAGATCCAGTCAACAACTGGGCGGAGCTTCGAGCCGGCAGAACAATGTCTACTCGGACAAGAGCGGCAATGTCTATCGAAAGACAGACAAGGGGTGGGAACAGAACAACAAGAACGGGTGGTCGTCGATGGACAAGCAGCAGCCGTCAAGCCGCGACAAGTCACAGACTCAGCGGAAGCAACAAGATCTGAACAAGCAGCACAACTCACGTCAGCGTGGAACGGCGAACACCCAGAGTTACCGGCAGAGTTCGCAGTCAAGACAGCAATCCAGTAGTTCTCAGCCAAGGCAGCGATCCGGCGGGTCGGGCGGGTCAAGAAAGAAACGCTAGTAGCTGCGGCCGTGGTTTCGTTCTCGCCGCAACGGCGGCTTTGATAGTATTGCCGGCGAACCTTAATCTGGAGCTCAATCGATGAAACATATAATAGTCGTCCTGCTTCTGGTTCCGTTGCTGCTCGTCTCCGGTGTCACAGACGCCTTTTCGCAAAGGCCGCACAGCAGGAACAGGTGGAACATCGAGTTTTCGCCGTACTTCTGGATGGCTGCGCTCAGCGGTGATGTCGCGGTTGATGGTCAGCGTGAATCGATCGATTACAGCGCCAGTGACATGTGGAATCTCAGATCGTGGAGCATGAATTTTCATGTTGAGGGCAAGAAACGCAACTTATCTTTGCTTCTCGATTTCAAGTTGACGCGGAACGATCATGAAGAAGATACGACCCGGACGGAGATGAACTCGTGGCGGTTGGAAGGGGGGGCGGCGTATCACATGGATTACGGATTCGAGGTTCTCGGTGGGGTTCGGTACATGGATGTTGCTATTGATCGAACCGAAGAAGGAGAGCCCGAGTCCAGCGGAAGCGAGAATTGGATCGATCCGATCGTCGGCGCGCGCTACGCATACGAATTTGTCGAGAACACACGATTTATTTTGCGCGGTGATGTCGGCGGGTTCGGCGTGGGATCTGATTTCTCCTGGAATGCATTTGTTGGTGTCGACTACTTCGCGGTCAATGTCGCGTTCTTCGTCGGATACAGAGCGTGGGGCGTCAACTACTCGACGGGCAGCGGCGACGATCTTTTTAAGTACGATCTCATTCAGTCGGGGTTGGGTTTTGGGATGACATTTTTCTTGTAACGGGCGCTCGCAACGATCGGCCGTGCGCGATTCAACAACGGGACAAGGTGACTCGAATATGAAAAATCTATTTGTAATGTTTGCCGCGGTGGTCATTCTCGCGCCGGTCGTCCTTGCCGGATGCTCGAGTGTGCAGAAGCATTCGGACTATGACCCCACCGTGGAGTTTGCCCAATACCAGTCCTGGAACTGGCTGCCCGAGCCGGCGGACAGGGCGGTGGATGCAGGTCCGGTGGATGGGTTTACCCATGCCCGTATTCTCAACGCCATCGATAAACACCTCACCGCAAGAGGTTATAAGCGGAACACCGAAGACCCCGACTTCCTCGTTATGTATCATGGCGTAGTCAAAGACGAAATGACCATGACCCAGACAACGGATGCGTACAAAGACTTTCCGTATACGGAATTTGACTGGTCGTACACGTACTCATATGAATGGCGGCAGGGATTCCTCGAGATCAATATCTTCGACGCTGCCTCCAAACAGCTTGCATGGAAAGGGTCGGTCGAAGCCGAGGTCAAACCCACCCAGGATCCCGAGAAGAAAAACGAGCGGATCACCAAGGCCGTTGACATTATTCTCGGCAATTTCCCGCCGGGGAAATAGACCAGGGTTTTTGTCGCACGGTGGTTGTCACCCCATATAAAGTGGTTATCGCCAAGGCGGGCCACAATATATTGTGGCCTGTCGGCTGTCCCCCATATCCTTCTCCCCGCCTATTGTTGTGCCGCTGAGGGTTGCCCGTACGCGGTGTTTTCCTGTAAACTGGGAAAGATCGACAAGTTAGCCTCGATCCACGCGGACGGGACGAATTGGACGTGTCCGGGGATGGGGTGGTGTGTCTAAAAACAGAAGTGCGGACAAAACAATGGGGACGAAGACAAGCATGCGAGAAATTAAACCATACAAACCCAAAAACCACGTGAGAATCGTTACCGCGGCATCGCTCTTTGACGGGCACGATGCGGCGATAAATATCATGCGCCGGATTCTCCAGTCCACCGGAGTCGAAGTCATCCATCTGGGTCACGATCGCAGTGTCGGTGACATCGTGGATTGCGCCGTCCAGGAAGATGCTCAGTCCATCGCGATTACATCGTACCAGGGCGGGCACATCGAGTTTTTCAAATACATGCATGACCTCTTGAAAGAGCGCGGCGCCGATCACATAAAGATATTCGGCGGTGGGGGTGGAGTGATTCTTCCAGAGGAGATGGATGAGCTCCACGATTACGGGATCGAGCGGATCTATTCACCCGATGACGGGCGTGCCATGGGGCTTCAGGGAATGATCAACGATGTGGTGGAGAAAAGCGATTTCCCGGTAGGCGCCAATCTCAATGGCAATGTGGGCAAGCTCAAGGAAAAGGACACCTTTTCGATCGCCCGTCTGATCTCCGCCGCGGAGAACTTTCCCAAGGTATGTAAGAAAGATATGGCCGAGGTTCGCGAACTCGCCGGCAGCGTTCGGACGCCGGTTCTTGGCGTCACGGGACCCGGCGGCGCAGGCAAGTCCTCCGTGATAGACGAACTCGTCCGCCGTTTTCTGATCGATTTCAAAGACAAGGCGATGGCCATCGTATCGGTCGACCCGTCGCGCAAGAAAACCGGCGGCGCGCTTCTCGGCGACCGCATTCGTATGAACGCCGTTTACAACGATCGTGTCTTTATGCGTTCGCTCGCCACGCGGCAGTCCAACCGCGCGCTCTCATCTCATGTCGAGGATGCCGTCAATGTTCTCAAGGCGGCGGAGTATGATTTCATTATTGTTGAAACCTCGGGGATCGGGCAATCGGACGCCGATATCAGCGAGCATGCGGACTTAAGCCTTTATGTGATGACTCCGGAGTACGGCGCGGCGACACAGCTCGAGAAAATTCAGATGCTCGACTTCGCCGACATCATAGCGCTCAACAAGTTTGACAAACGCGGAGCCGCCGATGCGCTCCGCGATGTGAAAAAGCAGTTCAAACGCAATCACAACTTGTGGGAGACCAAAGATGCCGATCTCCCCGTGTACGGAACCATTGCCTCGCAGTTCAACGATCCGGGGATGAACGAACTCTATGTCGAGATCATGCACGAACTCGTCAAAAAGACGGGGGCGGATCTCGTCTCGAGTTTTAAAGTGACCGACGAAATGTCCGAAAAGGTCTATATCATTCCGCCGCACAGGACGAGGTACCTGTCGGAGATTGCCGAGAACAACAGAGCCTACGATGAGTGGGCGGAAGAACAGGGTGAGATCGCGCAGAAACTGTACGCGTTGAAGATGTCGATCGAAACGCTCGAGGAAGGTGACGGCAAGGTGAACGAAGAGATCATTAAGGATCTCAAGAAGTCGTTCAAGGAAGTCGAGGCGCGTCTCGATCCGGAAAACAAGAAGCTTCTCGACGCGTGGAAAAAACTAAAGAAAAAGTATAAACAGAAAGTGTTCAAGTTCCAGGTCAGAGACCGCGAACTTGCCATCGAGACCCAGTCGGAAAGCTTGTCGCACACGATGGTGCCCAAGGTGGCGTTTCCCAGGTACGATGCGTGGGGCGACGTTCTCAAATGGCGTCTCCGGGAGAACGTGCCCGGCGAGTTTCCGTACACGGCGGGGCTTTTCCCGTTCAAGCGCGAAGGGGAGGATCCCACGCGGATGTTCGCCGGTGAGGGACCGCCCGAACGGACCAACCGGCGGTTTCATTATGTGAGCATGGGAATGCCGGCCAAGCGGTTGTCGACGGCGTTCGATTCGGTGACCCTCTACGGGCGGGATCCCGACTTCCGGCCCGATATCTATGGAAAGATCGGTAATTCCGGCGTGTCGGTGTGTTGTCTCGACGACGCGAAGAAGCTCTACTCGGGGTTCAACCTCGCCGATCCCAAGACGTCCGTGTCGATGACGATCAACGGTCCGGGCCCGATGATGCTGGGGTTCTTTTTGAACGCGGCGATCGATCAGCAGTGCGAGCTGCACATAAAAGAGAAAGGACTCGAGAACGAAGTTGAAAAGAAGATAAAAGATATTTTTGCGAAAAAGGGCGCCGAACGCCCTCGGTATCACGGAGCGCTGCCCGAGGGGAATGATGGACTCGGATTGATGCTCCTCGGCGTAACGGGCGATCAGGTCCTGCCCGCCGATGTTTATGCGAAGATCAAAAAACGGACGCTCAACGAGGTCAGAGGAACCGTTCAGGCGGACATCCTCAAGGAAGATCAGGCGCAGAACACGTGTATTTTCTCGACGGAGTTCGCGCTGAGGATGATGGGGGACGTTCAGTCATTCTTTGTCACCAACAACGTCCGCAATTTTTACTCGGTGTCGATATCGGGTTACCATATCGCCGAGGCGGGGGCGAACCCGATCACGCAGCTTGCGTTCACGCTCGCCAACGGTTTTACGTACGTCGAGTATTACCTGAGCCGCGGGATGGATATCAACGACTTTGGTCCCAACTTGTCGTTCTTCTTCTCGAACGGGATCGATGCCGAGTACGCGGTGATTGGACGCGTTGCGAGGCGGATCTGGTCCAAGGCGATGAAGAACAAGTACGGCGCGAATTCGACGCGCGCAAATGCTCAAATATCACATCCAGACTTCGGGCCGGTCGCTCCATGCGCAGGAAATTGATTTCAACGATATACGTACGACACTCCAGGGGCTCTACGCGATCTACGACAACTGCAACTCGCTCCACACGAACGCATACGATGAGGCGATCACCACGCCGACCGAAGAGTCGGTTCGCCGCGCGATTGCGATACAGCTGATTATAAACCGCGAGTTGGGTCTGGCCAAAAACGAGAACCCCATGCAGGGATCCTTTATCATCGAGGAACTCACCGATCTGGTCGAGGAGGCCGTTCTCGCCGAGTTCGATCGTATCACCGAGCGCGGCGGCGTGTTGGGCGCGATGGAAACGATGTACCAGCGGGGCAAGATCCAGGAGGAGAGCCTCTACTACGAAACGCTCAAGCACACCGGCGAGTATCCGATTGTTGGCGTGAATACGTTTCTCAATTCGAAAGGGTCGCCGACTGTCCTTCCGCAGGAAGTCATTCGGTCCACCGAAGAAGAGAAAAAACAGCAGATCAATACCACCGTAGCCTTGAATGCGAGAAATAAAACTGAGGTGGATGAATCCTTGCGGGCGGTTCAGCTCGCCGCCATACAGAACAAAAACATCTTCGAGAAACTAATGGAAGCGTGCAAGTATTGCTCTATCGGCCAGGTGACCGCCGCGCTCTTTGATGTCGGCGGGCAGTATAGGCGGAGCATGTGACGCGTTGAATCCCCTGTTGTTCGCAGGGGCGTGATCGAAAAGGTTATGGTGCAGCACCCCATCTTTGTAAACACATCTTGTAGCTAGTAGCGGTGCGCCGGTCTCTCGAAGGGGAGCCATGATCGGTAAAACCGTATCGCACTACAAGATCCTCGAGAAACTCGGCGAGGGCGGCATGGGTGTCGTCTATAAAGCCGAGGATCTCAAATTAAAGCGAATTGTCGCCCTCAAGTTTCTCCCCCCCGAACTCACTCGTGACGCGGAAGCCAAGGAACGGTTTATCCAGGAAGCCCAGGCGGCCTCTGCACTGGACCACAATAATATCTGCACCGTTTATGAAATCAATGAGACCGATGACGGCCAGATGTTTATCAGTATGGCCTGTTATAAGGGGGAGACGCTGAAAGAACGAATCGACAGAGGGCCGCTCGACGTCGACGAGGCCGTCGAAATCGCCAGCCAGATTGCGCGAGGTCTTGCCAAAGCGCATGCGGGCGAAATCGTTCACCGTGACATCAAACCGGCCAATATTTTTGTCACCGAAGACAACGAGATCAAGATATTTGATTTTGGTCTGGCCAAACTGTCCGGGCAGATCCGGTTGACAAAGGCCGGAACTACGGTGGGGACGGCCGCCTATATGGCGCCCGAACAAACGAGCGGAGATGATGTTGATCAACGGGCCGACATCTGGTCGCTCGGTGTAGTTTTGTACGAGATGTTGACGGGGGCGCTTCCGTTTTCCGGTGAACACGAACAAGCGGTGATGTACTCGATTCTCAACAAGGAGCCCGAGCCGTTGTCGTCGCGCCGTCCCGACATTCCCGGGGATCTCGAAGCCGTTGTGGCCGGATGCCTCGAGAAAGAAGCCGGGCGATCGCTTCCAGAATATTGACGAAGTTTTTGCCGATTTGAATCGTGAGAGTCCCCGGCTGGAACGTCCGTCAACGGCATCGTCAAAATCGCCCGCCCGCGCGCCGGGCAAAAGTCGCAGAACGGATCGCTGGGCGGGCGTCATCTTGGTGGCGATTATTGCTGTTGTCGTCACCTACGCCATCAACTGGCAGTTCACACTCAAACAAAAACACAATAAGGACTTCAAGATCACGCATCCCGAAAGAACGATGCTCGTCGTTCTTCCTTTTCAAAATCTGGGTCCATCGGAGGTCGAGTATTTTGCCGACGGCGTGACCGAAGAGATCACGAGCCGGTTGGCGTCTCTTCGCGATCTTGGTGTGATTTCACGAACGAGCGCGATTCAATACAAAGGCGCGGGCAAGTCTATAAAAGAAATTGGTGACGAGCTTGGCGTGGACTATGTGCTCGAGGGAACGGTCCGGTGGGACCGCCCCGGTGACGGCGAAAGCCGCGTGCGGGTGACGCCGCAGCTTATCCGCGTGTCGGATGATACGCATCTGTGGACGGACCAGTACGACCGCGTTCTTGAGGACATTTTTGACGTTCAATCCGAGATAGCGATACAGGTCACGGAGCAACTCAATGTGACCCTGCTCGAGCCCGAACGCGCTGCGATCGACGCGAAGCCGACGGCGAACATGGAAGCGTATCAGGCGTTTCTTCGGGGACGCGATTACATGGTGAGAGCCGGGTACTCGCTGCGGCTCTGGCGTCTCGTCCTCGAGATGTTCGAACGCGCCGTCGAACTCGATCCTCATTTCGCCGTCGCCTGGGCCGATCTTGCCATCGCGCATTCGCAGATCTTCAACATGGGAGCCGAACGAACGCAAGAGCACGTCGAAAAGTGCAAGGCCGCCGTGGACCGGGCCCTTGCGCTCCAACCGGAGCTCCCCGAGGCGACGCTTGCGATGGGGTATTACTATTACCATTGCCACAGGGACTACGACCGTGCTCTCGAAGAATTTGAAAAGGTTGGGGAAATGCTGCCCAACCGGGGTGATATCCTTCAGCACATCGGATGGATCCGGCGCCGGCAGGGGCGGTGGGAGGAGGCGTTGAGCCATCTGAACGCATGTCTCGAACTTAGTCCCAGGGATCCTCAGCTGCTTCGGGAGGTCGGCATTACATACACGTTCATGCGCGATTACGACAGGGCGTTCGAGTTATTCGATCGGGCGATCGCCGTCGCTCCCGACCAGATCTGGAGTTACGGATTCAAGGCGCTTACCGTGTGGGTCGACACAGGAAATCTTCCCGAGGCACGCGCAATCCTCGAATCGGTTCCCGGCGGACGGGAGCCCTGGATCGATTTTCTGTTTTGCTGGCAGGAGATTTTTGAAAAGGACTTTGAGGCGGCCCGCGATCGCGCGCTGACGGCCGGAGTGGAGTTTTTCGAGGATGCATCGCACGCGATTCCCACGGCGGCCGCGGCGGCGTTTGCCAGCGCAATGATGGGAGACGAAGCAAGGAGCCGGGAACTGAGCGAATCGGCGCGGACATCCCTCGAGAGGGAGCTGGCCATCCGCCCCGATGACTCCCGCATACACAGCGCCCTGGGTCCGGTCTATGCCGTCCTCGGCCGGTCGGAGGACGCGATTCGCGAGGCGACGCGTTCCGTCGAGATTACGCCGGTCTCGATTGACGCGATTCGCGGGGCGGATTTCGAAACTTTTCTTGCGTGGACGTATGTCCTGGTGGGCGATTACGACAGGGCGATCGAGAAGATTGATTACGTATTGTCGATTCCGGCCCTTATGTGCGCGTCCACCATGAAGATCGATCCGAGATGGGAACCGCTTCGCGACAACCCGAAATACCAGGCGGTGATCCTGAGGCACTCAAAGGCAACCCCATGATCGGCAAGACGATCTCCCATTACAAGATCCTCGATTGGCGCGATTCCACCCCGTCTCCCACCGTTCGGTCAAAAATCCACGTGGACCTTGTTGAGATTGTCCAGCCGCACCTCGAATTCGATCGGCCCCGACCAGGTTCCCTTGTCTTCGAGCACCAGCCAGTAGTACCCGTGATTGACCCATATCCCGCGTGGTGAAGACGTGGAGCCGATGTTGTACTGCTTGAGAGCTTTGGAAGTGAGCGGTTTGACGAGCTCTTTGTCAATCGGGACGAGGTAAATCGTCGCGTCATCCCTGTTTGACGTGACGATCAGTTCGGCGCGCGGGTCTCCGTAGTGCGTGCAGCCGGTCATTGCCTGGGCGACAATGAGGGCTGCGACGACGAAGACAAACGGCAGAGTTGCGGTTGAACGGCGTGTTGCGGATTTCATGATGTCCTTTCGGTTACACAGAACATGGTACAACCGCGCCCAACGGATAAAAAGACGTAAATTTATTTAGCATTGTAAGCTATTATCGAAGCAACAGTTGCGGTCTTGCATTGGTGGCGGTGCTGGGCGAAATTGCTCGCGAGGCGAGTTTTGCGCTTTCTCCGCAGGCCTTCACCGTTTTTGACTCTCTGGAACCTTCTTGCTACAATAGACGTATATTATGATGTGTGGATTGATCACCGCTATACCCCGCCCATAGTCATCTGACGATAGCGCCAATATCATGATTGGACGAACAATATCTCATTACAGGATTCTCGAGAAGCTCGGTGAGGGCGGAATGGGAGTCGTGTATAAGGCCGAGGACGAAAGGCTCAAACGTCCGGTGGCATTAAAATTTCTCCAGCCGCACGCGTTCGAGAACACGGAGCACAGGGAGCGGTTCATCCGGGAGGCGCAGGCCGCCGCGGCGCTGGATCACCCCAATATCTGCACCATTTTCGAAATCGACGAAGACGAAAGCCTCATTTTTATATCGATGGCCTATGTCGAGGGACACAGCATCCGGGAGTTCTCGCGGCAGGGCCCGGCGAGTATCGCGACCGCGATCGAATACGCCGCACAGGCCGCCCGCGGTCTCGACGCCGCACACAAACGGGGTGTCATCCATCGGGATATCAAGAGTTCCAATATCATGATCACCGACAACGGCCAGATCAAGATTATGGATTTTGGTCTCGCCAAGATTGTCGGGGGCGCCGAGATTTCTAAGACGACAAAGAGTGTGGGGACCGCCGCGTACATGTCGCCGGAGCAGGGAAGCGGGGGAGAGGTGGACCACCGCAGCGACATTTGGTCGCTCGGCGTCATCCTCTATGAAATGCTTACCGGCGAACTTCCCTTCAAAGGCGATTACGACGCGGCGATCGTATATTCCGTCATAAATGAAGAGGCCGTGCCGATCGAGCAGCTGCGGCCGGAAGTCCCCGACGCGATTCAGCGGATCGTCGAGCACGCGATGGAAAAAGATCCCGCCGACCGTTTCCAGACCGCCGGGGAGATGCTCGAGTATCTCACGGCCCCCGGGAATATTGCCGTCGAACCGCTTCCCCGCAAAGTAATTACTCCCGTAGATCTCCAGAAATCGATCGCCGTTCTTCCCTTTGCCGATGTCAGCCGAAAAAAAGAACTCGAATATCTTTGTGACGGAATTGCCGAAGAAATCATTAAACGCGCTCGCCAAAGTCGAGGGGCTCCGGGTTGTGGCGCGAACCTCGGCGTTTTCGTTCAAGGACCAGAACGAGGATATTCGCGGGATCGGCCAGAAGCTCAATGTCGGAACGATTCTCGAAGGGAGCATCCGCAAAGCGGGGAACCGGATCCGGATCACCGCCCAGCTTGATCAACGCGGCGGACGGCTATCATCTATGGTCCGAGCGGTACGATCGCGAGATGGAGGATGTTTTCGCCATCCAGGACGAGATCACACTTGCCATCGTCAACAAGTTGCGGGTCACAATTTTTGGAGAGCGAAAGAGAAGCTCTCGTCAAACGCCATACCGAGGATGTCGAAGCGTACAACCTGTATCTCAAGGGACAGTTCTTCTGGAATCTCCGAACCGAGATCGGTTACCTGAAGAGCCTCGAGTACTATCGCCAGGCGATCGACAAGGATCCGGACTACGCGATCGCCCATGCGGGGATAGCGGATTCATACGCCCTGCTTGGGTGGTACGGGCACCTTTCGCCGAAGGAAGCATTTCCGCGCGCGAGGGCATCCGCGGAGAAAGCCGGCGAAGCTGGACGACACGCTGGCAGAGGCGCACGCATCGCTCGGGTGGATAAGCGCCAATTACGATTGGGACTGGGCGAATGCGGAAAAAGAGTACAAACGTGCGCTCGAACTGAATCCGAGCTACGCGACGGCCCACCAGTGGTACTCCGAATTCTTGACTTACATGGGGCGGCACGACGAAGCGGTCGCCGAGGGCAGAAAAGCGCTTGAACTCGACCCGCTCTCCCTCATCATCAACAACGACCTCGGTCAGGTGTACTACTTCGCGCGGCGGTATAACGAGGCGATATACCAGCTCCGCAAGACACTCGAAATGGACCCCAGTTTTGCCATCGCCCACTATTTCCTCGCGCTTGCCTACGCGCACAGATCGGCGTACGCCAGGGCCATCGATGAGGCGCAAAAGGCGATGAGTCTTGCGGGGGACGGCGACACTTTGATCCTCTCTCAGCTTGGAATCATTTTCTCGCTCTCAGGCGAAGGTGACCGTGCCCGCGGCGTTTTGGATCAGCTTTTCGAGTTGTCGGGTGAAAGGTATGTGTCGCCATTCCGTGTGGCGCTTATCTATGCGGGGTTGGGCGAGAGTGACAGGGCCTTCGCTTGGCTCAATTCGGCTTTCGAGGAACGCGATCACCGGATGGAGACTTTGCGAGTTCATCCCGGTCTCGATGTTTTGCGTTCCGACCCGCGGTTCACCGGCCTTCTCGATAAGGCAGGACTGAACTAGTGAAATATATAAAAACGCCGGCGTACCCCATAAGGAATACACCGGCGATTTTGTGATCGTCGAGACGACTTGTGTTAGTCGTCTTTTTTTGCGTCCTCAGCTGCTTCTTCTTCCGCCGTCTCTTCTTTTGGGTATTTGTTGAGGCTGTCGCTTTTCCAGTACTTCGTGCCGGCGATGTCAGCCTGCAGCATCAGGCCGGCTTCGGTAAACTGGTAGAGCGCCATCCCGTTGACGAATTTGGCGCCGGCGTTTACTCCGGACTTGCCCGCGACGGCGTTTGCCGATGCGTCGGCCTGCCATCCCTTGTCGACAAAATCGTCGAACCTTTCTTTGAGTTCGAACAAAAACACAACCTGGTATTTCTGGCCGCCCAGACCGAGGTTGAGTCCCGCGGTTCCCATATTCATGTAGGTCCGTTTTCCGCTTTCCTTTTCAACGGCGACGCCTTTGCCGCCACCGCCCGAGATGAATAGTGAGAGCTTGAGGTTGTCGAAAACCGCGTATCCGTACGCTTTGTCATACAGGGTTTTGGCGGATTCGTTCTCCGCAAAAAGATGTTCGAGCGTCGATTTCGCCTCGAGATCGATTTTCTCCCGGCCCTGACGGGCTTTCATCTCGTCTTCTTCGGAGCTCCCGGCGATTGTGGTTACCGCCGTAGCGGCCATGCACAAGATCACCAGAAAAATTGTCAGTGATTTTCTCATTGTTGATTCCTCCTGATTGGGGTTCGCACCCATGAGTAGCCGTTTTTGCGGAGTCAGTAAAGAGGAAAATGTAATGTGACCGCGGTTGCGCCCTGGTTTATTCGACGCGATACACCGTGACGCCTTCGTCGTCGAACTCGAGGGAGGTCCTGTCGTGGGCCGCGATGGCCGCGCGAATTCTTGTAATTCGATCGGCCGGTGGTTCCTCGCAGGGTGGGGCGGCGTAGAACGGATGATCCTCGATATCGCCCATGTCGATTCTTCTGGCGTGCTGTTCGGAATACAAACGCCAGGATTCGGCGAACCGATTTCCCACTATGAGATATGCGGGCAGGGCCTCGAGCTCTTCGAGAGTTTCGATCAGGCTTTCGACGCTTGTTGCCGAATCGTCCCCGCACCAGTCAATACGGTCATGGAGTGGCGACAACACCATCGAACGGTGTCGTGCGACATTGCCGTCGTTTCCCGCCAGACCGTCGATGACAGGTTGGTCGACCAATGCATCGAGCGCGTTGGTGAGCGGCCAGTTGGTTACTACGGTCATATGTGGATCGCCGTTTTTGTTGAGCCATGTCGCTTCGGAGGGAGGCTGCGGCAACCAAATGGCGATGCGAATCGCGGTGGCGGCGATTAGCGCGAGAGCGGCGGCCAACCCCAGACGTCGGGTTGTCTGTGTCCGTGTGAGCGTCCACCAGCCGGCGACGAGGGCCGCGGTGGCCAGGACGAGAAGCGGCGTGAGGACCGCCCGCAGGGTGACATCGAGTGCAAGAAAACAAAAACACACCGCTGCCACGATCATCCCCGCGGCGGGCCGTCTCCGCGTGAGAGACGATGTCAGCCCGATCAGGATTGCGAGAGGTAGTGCGGCGGCCAAGAAAAACCGGTAAGCGGCGAGCGATATCGGGATGTTTATCCCCAATGCGGCCGCGAAAAGAGGCAGCACCACAACGACTCCAAAGACGCACAAACCAACAAGGGCGCTTTTCACCAGGCGATATGCCGTTGGGAGATTCAGAACGATCCACAGGGCACACGCCGCCCCGGCCACGCTCAAGCCCAGCCCGTACATTCTCGCGATTGCGAGCGGGGACGGAATGGTGACGTTGCTGTGGAACACCGCGGCGTACGGAAGTGCGTCCCGATTGAAAATGAGAGTCAACGGCCAAGGAGAAATGGCGAGGGACACGGCAAGCCCCATCGCAATGGATCCGAGAAGAAGGAGCAGCCGGCGGATGGGAGTCCCCGAACTGCCGAACGCGATTGTCAGGCCAAGCGCGATGATGTGCGCGATTTCGAGATTACTGAAATGGGTGACGAATGCGGCGCATGTGAAAAACCCCAGCGTGATGCTCCTGAACGCGAGGCTTTTCCCCCTGGCGACGATCATCCACCACGAAGCGGTGACAAAGACGGCGGCCATGAGCTCCGGGCGCGGAGGATCAAACTTGCCAAACGCCACCGGAACGATCAGGTACGCGATGGCGGCGAGCGATACGAGAAGCCCGATTGCCGGAGCGGCCGACCGATTCTTGCTTTTGACACACTCGCCGAGCGCAAGAAACTGAGCGGCAAGCGCGGCATGGAGAATCGTGGGCGCCATGCGAAAAGCGCCGGCCAGGCCGTGATCCGTCCGTAGAATGGCATCGAGAGCCGGAAGTCCGGGCGGGTAGAATGTGTGTGCCGTTGTGAGATCGCGGCTCCACGCCATGTGCGCCCATGGATCGACGAGAACGCCGATAGTGGGCGAGCGGCCGACCAGCGCCGTGATCGCCGCGATGAGAAAAGACACCGCGTAGACGCCAAGCCAGCGTGTATCGTCTTCTTCGTCTTTATATCGGGTGGTGATGGCGAGAACGAGACCGGTGATGACGACGAACACACCGATTACCGTGAAGGTGCCTGCATGGATGCCGACGCGTCCCAGCGCCGATATGGCCAGGATCGGCGCGCCGATTCCAACGGCGAAACCGAGCGCTGTTCGGGCCGCCGCGGGTTGTCTCTTGAGCCGCATCGAGACGACGGCCGACAGAAATATGATGAGAAATGCGCCGATCATTATTTATTCTCAGGTTGGAGGTTGTGTCATTGTCGCTTTTCCTTGGCGGCCGCGTCCAGCGCGAATTGCCGAAGGCCCGTGCCTGGGGTTGCTTCGGGTCTATTCGACGTACTATACTCGGGGGCAATTAAGGGCAGACTCGTGCCGCCGCTTCGACTGCAACAATCAGTTGGGAGATGACCGATGAAATATGTGTTTGGTCCCGTGCCGTCGCGGCGACTGGGAAAGTCGCTCGGCATTGACCCCATTCCGATGAAGACCTGCAACTGGAACTGTGTGTACTGCCAGTTGGGGCGGAGCACGCCGCTCGTGAACGATCGCAAAGACTACGCGCCGGTCGACGACATGATCGCCGAGTTCGAGTCCGCCCTCAATAAACACAAGCCGGGCGATATCGATTGGGTGTCGATTGTGGGGTCTGGTGAATCTCTCCTCCATTTACACATCGGTGAACTCGTAGACCGACTCAAAGAGAAGACCGATATACCCGTGGCGATGTTCACCAATGGGGCGCTGCTCTCGATTCCTGAAGTCCGGGTGGCAATTCTCGGTGTGGATGCCGTGATGCCTTCGATCGATGCGGGGTCCCCCGAGATGTTCAAAAAGATTAACCGGCCGCATCCCGGGACTTCGTTTGAAGCGTATGTCGAGGGGCTCGTAGCCTTTCGCGCGGATTACCAGGGGAAGTTCTGGCCCGAAGTGATGCTGATGAGAGACTTGAACGATACCGAAGAGGCACTCCGCGACATCGCCGGTATTCTCCGGCGGTTGAGTCCCGATCTCGTCCACATCAATCTTCCATCGCGGCCACCCGCCGAGACGTGGATTGAACCGCCCGGTGAAGATGGTCTTCTGCGCGCGCTGGCCATTCTTGGCGACACGGCAAATGTTGTCCATCCCGCCGCGGTGGATCTCGATCTCGCCGGTTTCGACTCGGTGGTCGACGCGATTACTGATATCGTCAGCCGGCATCCGACCCGCGAGGACGAAATAAAACGGGCGCTGGCGAGGTGGTCGGAAGACCAGGTCGATGACGCGCTCGCCGAGCTTTCGCGGATGGGTCGTGTTCAGGTCGTCGAGCGCTACGGCGTTCGCTTTCTGACATCGATGGAGTCGCGCTATCCCTCCGACGATGGCGGCAAAGCCAAAAACGGTTGAAATCATCCCGGGCCGCCCGCACCGGGAGGTCCTTCTCCCGGTCAAAAAGCCACCGTTCCACCTCCGCACGCAGGTGTGTATATTTTTCACACTATTGGGCGAATGGTGATTGACGTCCCCGCCCGCTCGATTTATAAGTCATTAAAGGAAATTAAGTTACGTGGTTTTTGCGTCGTGCCCATGGATGGCATAACCCTTGCGATATCAGGGATTTATGCGCAATTATGTACTCATGAAAACCGGCCTCGCCCTGCTCGCAGCCGCTGTGGTCTTTCTGTGTGGCGGGATCGCCTGGGCGGTTCAGGCTTCCGACGCATCCGCGGATTCGCTCGTTGGCGATTCGTCGGACGAGCGGGTCCTGCGTCTCGAGTCGATTGAAATCACCGGCAACAACAGAACGCCTGAGAAGATCATCCGTCGATATATCAATATCGAACCTGGTGACGAGATCGATGTCAATCGCCTGGACGGTGCCCGGGAGCGTTTGATTGCCACTGAATATTTCTCAGCCGTCGAGCTTTCGACGCGTCCGGGAGGCGAGCGCGGCAAGGTCGTTCTCATCGTAGCGGTGAGCGAGCGGTCGCTCCTGTCGTTTGAAACGGGTTTCGGTTACGACGATCTCTACGGCTGGTTCTTGACACTCCTCGGTCTTCGAATGGACAACGCGTTTGGGATCGAATCGCGTTTCCGGCTGGGGCTTCGATTGGGATTTCGTATTGCGGGGGTCGACGCCGAATGGGAAACGCCGATACCTCAGAGCGGCGGCATCGGGTACTCCATCCGTGGTCATATTTACAATCAGAATCACATCTTTTTTGGTAGCAGCCCGTCATGGCAGGGAAGCGACTGGCGGCGCTACACCCAGGATATTACGCGGGCCGGCGCGGAGGCTGCATTGCGGTACCAGGTCGGCCGTGCGACACGATTTTCAATGGGGCTCCATGTCGAATCGAGTGAACCCGACAGCACTTTCACCGACTCGTCGGAGGATGAAGACTTCCCGCCCGAAGATCTTCCCACCGCCCTTCAGGATGATCTCGGCAAAACTCTTACGACCGGCGCTTTCTTCCGTGTGATCCGCGATACACGGGATTCCGATGCGTACCCGCTTTCGGGTTCGTTCTCGCTTTTGACCCTCCAGATAAACGATACGTTTCTCGGCGGCGACAGGATTTTCACAAAAGTTGTGGGTGATGTTCGCAAACACATCTCACTCGGGGAAAGAACGGTCTGGTCTTCCCGCATGAAGGTGGGGGCGGTTACGGGCGACGCGCCTTACTACGACCGGTTTTACATTGGCGGCAACTACACAATCCGCGGATTCGACGAGTGGAGCCTGTCGCCGGCCGAAGGCAACGACGGCTTCTGGCTTATCAATACTGAAATCAGAACGCCGCTCATAGGCTCGCACGGACCGCAGCCGCGACTCACCGGACTTTTCTTTTTTGACGCGGGACAGGGTTGGCAGCGGGATGAGTCCTTCTCATTCCGTAATGTTGAATCGGCGGTTGGATACGGTGTCCGCCTGGGCATGCCCTGGCTGGGCACGCTCGGTCTCGATGTTGGTGTACCTCTGTCCGAGGGCCGGACCGGAGATCCGTTCAGGATTCATTTGTTGTTGGGTTTCTCGTATTAAAGCGAGGTTCTTACTCACTCGCATGACGGTATGCAAATCGGCATTCCCCACGTTTGTCAGCATTCTCATGCTGTTTTGGGCGCCCGTGTACGGCGCCGGGTCCGGAGAACGTCCCGTGATCCGCAGCGCTTCGATGTCCGTGGTCGACGGCGTTATTGTGAGTGACGTGACGAGCGATGGCCTCTTCTCCGATCAAATCGTTGGAACCGTGCAAAGTGGTCTTCCCGCCGTTGTCGAGGTCCTCTACAACCTCGTCAACAAGAACGACAAACTGCTCGGCGGCGGACTACACACCTTCGAACTCCGCTACGATGTATGGGATGATTTCTATATTGTGGAAAGCGTGGATTCAACACGGCGCTATTCCACGCTCTCGGAAATGATCGACGCCATGGAGCACCTGAGGGGACTGGCTGTGGCCCCGGTCGAAAACGCCGCGGCCGGAACGGAATACGCGGTGAAGTTCAGCATTGCCGTGCACCCGCTGCGGAGCCGCGATCAGCAACGGATCGCCGGATGGGTCGGCGCCAACGTCCAGGGCGGCGATCAGGAATCATGGCACGAGCAGGTGCTGAATCTCAACGATCTCATAAGCCACTTCTTTTCACGCGAGGAGAATTCCGCCAATCGGAGTTCCTGGTATCGCACCGAGTTTTTTGACCCACAGTTGCTGCCTGTCGGAGTGGAGGTGAAGCGCTGATGTCGATACGCATTCGCCTGGTGGTCCTGTGTCTCGTGGTGTCGCTGTTGCCGGCGATTCCGCTATCGATGCTCGTTCAGACTCTCCTTGAAAAAAGTTTTGATGTCGGTTTGAACACGACGGTTGAAGAGGCTCTGAAGAGCGGGTCGGCCGTGGCGCGCGCGCACCTCTTGCGGATCCACAAGGACTTCGAGCGACAGGTTGTGAATGTCGTCGACCGGGTTGAGGCGGGGGAAAGAGAGCGGTCCGACGGCGGGGTCGTCTCGTCGGCAGGCGATACGCTCCACTGCGTGTTTATCGAATTTGGATCGGGCGATGACGCGCCGACATCGCCGCGGTGGATCACCAGGACCCCCGAATTTCTCGATCTCGTCGATGGAACGGGTCTCATCGAACGGGCAGACGTATCGGTGTCCCGGGATGACATCATGTTTCTTGATACCGAGGACCGGGCGATCCAGCTGGCCGCCTGGTATCCGTCTTCCGACTCCGGCGCTGGTTCGGACCCAGGCGCCGCGATCTTTTTTTCAAAAATGGATCCGGCGTTTCTCTACGATGCCAACCGACTCATCGGCGGCCGGCAGATCTTTGCCGAGCTCCGATTGACCAGGCCGACTTTGAAACGGAGCTTTTTTTATCCGTTTATCATTATTTACAGTGTGATTCTGGTGCTGGCGCTTCTTGTGGCGCTTTTTATGGCTGAGAGGATGGCGAACCCGATCCGGCGTCTCGCCGCGGGCGCCGACGCCGTTGCCGCCGGTGACTGGACATTCCGGCTAAAGGAGCGTTCGGGTGGTGAAGTTGGGCGGCTCGTTGACGCTTTCAATTCAATGGTGTCCCGGCTCGACGGGCAGCAGCGACGTCTCATCGATATGGAAAGAATGGCTACGTGGCGTGACATGGCGCGTCACCTCGCGCACGAAATCAAAAACCCGCTGCTCCCGATCCGTCTGACCGTGGAAGAACTCAAAGACCAGTACGACGGTGACGACCCGCGTTATAAAAAACTCGTTGAAGAAAGCGCCCATGTGGTCGGCGAAGAACTCGATCATCTCCAAAGGCTCGTAAAGGAGTTCTCGTCGTTCGCGCGGATGCCCGACATCAACCCGAGGCGGTCTTCGTTTGACGCCCTTGCCCACGATGTCGTGGGACTCTATGCACAACGGGGGATCGAGCTGAGTGTCGAGCCGGGGATTGGTGAATTTGCGTTCGACCCGGATCAAATGCGGCGCGTTCTCGTCAACCTTCTTGACAATGCCGTGGCCGCCGTTAGGGACGTCAATGACCCGGCCATCCGTGTCCGGCTGACACGCGAACGCGATGATTTTGCTTTGATGGTATCGGACAACGGTTCTGGAGTAGACGAGACACACCGCGCAAAAATCTTTGATCCGTACTTCACGACAAAAGAAGAAGGAAGCGGACTCGGGCTTGCGATGGTCAAAAACATTATTCTCTTGCACGGCGGAACAATAGACGTGGAAAGCGGGAGAGGGCAGGGGACCACATTCAAGATCATCTTGCCGGCTGGCGGTTCTGTGCCTGGCGGTGGGTCGGAGTGACAACTCAGTATCGAATGAAACAATAACAGGAGCTGTGAAAATGGCCGGACGCGTGCTGATCGTCGACGACGAAAAAAACATACGGCGCACCCTCGAAATGATCCATCAGAATGCCGGGTGGGACACCCGGACGGCGGGAGACGTGGACGAGGCGCTGGCGATACTTTCCGACGAGGCGTTTGACGTGATCTTTATGGATCTCTCCATGCCCGGTCGCGACGGAATCGAAGGTCTCGCTGAAATCAAAAAACGGCTCCCCGACCAGATCGTGGTTATCCTTACGGGGCAGGGTTCGATCGAACGGGCCGTAGAAGCGGTCAAGCTCGGCGCGTTTGATTTTCTCGAAAAAGACTGCGGCAAGGAAAAGATTCTGCTCACGTCGAAGAATGCCCTCGAGAGACGCACACTCGCACGCGAAAACATCATGTTGAAGAAAAAGGTGTTGGGGCGGCGCGAGTTTCTCGGAAGATGCCCGGAGGTCAAAAAGATCCTCGCTCAGATCGACAAGGTGGCGCCGACCGACGCGAGGGTTCTCGTCCTGGGTGAATCGGGGACGGGAAAGGAACTTCTCGCGCAGGCGATCCACGACAGGAGCCGGCGCAAGGGGCGCGCGTTTATCAAAGTCAACTGCGCGGCGATTCCCGAGGAACTTATCGAAGCGGAGTTGTTTGGAAGCGAGAAGGGCGCATACACCGGCGCGACCGAGCGGCGAAAGGGCAAGTTCGAGGCGGCCGATGGTGGAACGCTTTTTCTCGACGAGGTCGCCGACATGAGTCTTCGTGTCCAGACCAAGGTCCTCCGCGCGCTCCAGGAAGGCGAAATTGAGAAGGTGGGGAGCAGCAAAGTCATCAAAGTGAATGTTCGTGTGATCACGGCGACCAACAAAGATCTGCCGGCGGAGGTTGCCGCGGGCCGTGTTAGAGAGGATCTCTATTTTCGTCTGAATGTGGTGCCGATTATGGCGCCGCCGCTTCGTTCCCGACCCGACGACATCCCGTACCTCGCGCAGACTTTTCTGGACGAGTATTGCGAACAGTACGACATGCCGCGAAAAATGATCGATCCGGAGGCGATGGATCTACTCGTCAGATATCCGTGGCCGGGCAACGTGAGGGAACTCAAAAACCAGGTCGAACGGATGGCGATTATGGCCGCCGGGGGAGTCTTGAGTGCCGGTGACCTCAGTGTCGAGATCCGTATGGGTAATGCCGTGGTGGGAGGTGGCGATCGGGAGTCGGCCCCGGGTTTGCCATCGGCGGATCTGGGTGTTCCGCTCCAGGAGGCGCGGCGGCGGTTCGAGCGTGAGTTAATAATGAAAACTCTCGAGAGAAACGATTGGAATGTGTCGCGCTCGGCGGACGAGCTTGGACTCGAGCGAACCAACCTCCACAAAAAGATGAAGACCCTTGAGATTACCAAGGGTGAGCGTGAATGAACGACACGGTGTGTGATTGGAAGGCACACTCAATCACAATGCCCGGATCGAGTTGTGGTCGAGTAACTGGTTGTAGAATAGAGGGTTATGAATTTACGAAAACATGACGAATATGGCACGTTTGTTGGTTAATGGATATATTGCAAGCATGATGAGGGATTCCGGGTGTCAGGATGACGGGAACAAAAAAGAGGTGTTCGAAATGATGACGCGTTTGTTTCAAAGAGGATTTTTCAGGAAAGCATTGTTGGCGGGTTTGACCGCGTTGTTCGTCTTTGCCGCGGCGCTCCCGGCAAGCGTGCTGGCGCACGATGTTGAAGAAAAAGAGAAAATGGACAAGGGATTCTATCTTGGCCTCCGCTTTATCGGTTCGTCGCTCCACGTGGATGAGGCCGAGAACGATGTGTTCTTCGTCAAAGACGATGGCGGTGGCTTCGAGTTTATTGGCGGATACCATTTCAACGGTGTCTTCGCTCTCGAACTCTCCGCCGGCGCCGCGGGCCACGAAACGTCGGATCCCAGAATCGATGCCGCCATCGGCTTCGTTCGTCTATTTGCCGTCTACCGGTTTGTCCCGGAGAACTCGTTCAGGCCCTATATCAAAGGTGGGTTGGGCGGATACGGGCTTGGACTCAATGAAGGCAGTGTGTCGGCCGACATCTCCGGCGGTGGGATCGCATTTGGCGGCGGATTCGATTATATCTTTTCGCGGCACTTCGGGCTGGGTGTTGATTTCACCCACAATATTATCAACTACAACGAGGCCACGATCGATTTTGGCGAAAACAGTTTCAGTACCGAGATCGACGAGGAGGGCTCGCAGAGCTCTCTTGGCCTCTCGATGTCCTACTTTTTCTAATCGCTCCTCGTTCTTTCTTCGTGGCCGTCGGGTGTTGCCCGGCGGCCACACCTGTATCCGATTATCACTATTTTTAGCGGAACTGCGTTTTTGTAACTAATGTATTATTAATGGGTTATGATTTTTCGCGTCTGGCACGCAACGTGCTTTGTCAATGGGCAAGCAAGAAGACTAAATCAAGAAAAGAAATTGCTGACGTATCCAGGAGGTTTGAAATGTTGAGTCGTCTTACAATCAGAGCGGGAATGTTCATCGTTCTTGCGATCGCGCTGGTGGGAGTCCAGGCGTGCAACAGCGACGATAACCCCGCGGCGCCGGTTGAAGAACAGGCCCCCGCGCTCCCCGCCATGTCGACGATGTCGGTAGACCTGTCGTTCTTCGATCAGGCCCAGGTCACGCCGCAGATGGTGGAGAAGGGAAGCATCGACGGGATGGCGCTTGCGGAAACGAACAAGCAGAACTTCATCGAGGCAGCCGTTCGTGCTTTCTATATTCAGCTCACGTTCTGGGCCGCGCTCGAACCGCCGGTTGCCGCGTTTGCGCTGGCCATCCACTCGGTTCCGCAGCCGCAGGATGATGGGTCCTATCTGTGGACCTATATCTTTGTCGAGGGTGATATCGAATACGCCATCTTCCTCTATGGGAAGGATGCGGGTGTGAGCACGGTGTGGCGGATGGAAGTATCAACCAACAATCCCGAGATGCCGCTAGATCATTTCGTGTGGTTCACCGGTGAGGCGATGAAGAGCAACGTGTCCGGTTACTGGCAGTTCTACGAACCCAACGCCGATGAGATTCTCCTCGCCGCGGCCGCGATGCAGACGACCGGTGAGCAGTCACTGCGGATCGATTGGGAGAACCTGCCTGGTGACGTTCACAAACTGACGCTTCTGTGCAACTATCCGGGGTCCCCCGACGAGGGCAACAATGTTGTGTTCTTCGACTCTCCGGCGATGAACTACATCGAGCTTACCGACGTGTCGATTCCCGAGATCTACAACGTCACGTGGTACTTCGATGGATCGGGAAGCCTTCAGGTTCCGGATTACAACAACTACGAGAAGGCCTGCTGGGACACCCAACAGAACAACATCGTCTGCCCGTAGTCTTGCGACAGAATTGACAAAAAGCCCGTGTGGATCGTTAAAGGTCCGCACGGGTTTTTCTCTGGCCGAGCCTGCGGTGACGAATTGAGAGTCTAAACCCGTACTCGAGGTGAAGATCTCTTCGATCGACCTCGGCGAGATGAAGAAGGATTGAGAGCGTTGTTTGTTTTTCATGTGCGACGAGTTTGTGAAGATGAGAGAGAAGAACGTTTCCTCGCTTAAATTACGGGCGGCCAATTCAGCTTTCTTTGTGGACTCGCCATCCGGCGGTCGCTATACTGACGAAACGTCCCGGCACCTTCTTTTTCGCGCCCCACGGCGGAGCTGGGCTTTTCGTGGCTTTCGTAACATCAGTGGGTCTGAATGCACCGTTACCTCTCAGTCAGAAACAAAGCTCTGCGAATATCGCTCTGCGCAGCGGTGCTGGTATTCATCGCCGGGGTGGCTGGCGGCCCTGCTCTCGCCCAGACCAGCTATTCATTGCGGATCTTTTCCCTTGGAGACAGCTTCGCTGGTCTCATCGATGATCCGCAAACGGCCGCCTTCCTCAACCCCGCGCGCGTCGGTGATCTGAGGGACAGCCAGATATACGCGGGGAGTCTGCCCGTCAAACCTTTGACATTCTACTACCCCGACAACTCCGGAATGTCGTCGTATGGGAGCACAACGCTTCCACCCGAGAAGGTTCCGGGCGACATGCGCTACGAATGGCAGCGATCCTACACTCCATACACCGTCGGTTTTGTCACCCCGTTGACCAAATCAACCAAGCTATCGTTCTCTTTGGAAGCGGCGGCCAAAGGTGACGACAATTTGCAAAGCTGGGAGGTCCTTCAGGTCAACGTGTCTGGAAACGGGAATCGCGATGTGAGGTTGGATGGCGATGCAAACGGGAGGGAATCCAGTCTCTATCACTTCGTTGCCGATGCCGCGTTGGGAACGGGCGATCCTCAATCCGACGGATTGAGGGTTGGAGTGCGCATCAGGGCGAGTTATGACGATATGGGATACGGCCGGGTGTGGGCCGATGAGAGAATTGACACCGGTTCTCCGGATTTCAGCGAGTTGATCAGGAATTATAGTTACGACCGCGACACAGGCGATTTTGAGAGGGCGACAGCCCAACTGTCCCTGGGATTGGCTCGAAACTCGGGCTTCTTTGCACAGGCCGTCCTCGGGGGCGTCGTTCAAAGTGAG
This sequence comes from Candidatus Latescibacterota bacterium, assembly GCA_963791045.1. GTDB lineage: Bacteria > Krumholzibacteriota > Krumholzibacteriia > WVZY01 > WVZY01 > CAWBQK01. Next base: position 69,110 of record CAWBQK010000009.1, on the reverse strand, counting down.
AGACTCACCAACGACAGTTACTTGTTGGCCGTCCATGACGAAGATTACGACCGCAACGGGTTGGGTTACTGGGATGACCCGACACCTGGTTACAGTTCCAACAATAAGACATACGATGCGACCCGTTCTTACGATAGTTACCTGTTGTTCGGCCGATTGGGATTTAGATGGGGCGATCGTGTTCGGAGCTTCCACCGGGTTTCATGGGGGGAATCAAATGGCGACGGGACGGGAATTACCGAGAATGATTACTACGAGTCCGAAGTAAGCGTTTACGAAGAATCCGTGGCCGTGTCATATGATTTGGATGGCACCGCCACCTGGTTTTCAACGGATCATTCCGTCGCGTTTATAGACACCATCACAGAGAAGCTTCAATTCGCGTTTGGTGTACGCGCCAAGATCGACTACCAGGAGTTTGAAGAGGACGGCATTGGAACGGGTGTCATTTCCGTCGACGGCGGGGGCACGCCGGGCTCGTATGAATCCGCCTACAACCAGCGGGCCGCCTACACGAGGGAATACTGGCTGCTGGTTTTGCCAATGGGAGTGGAGTGGAATCTTCACCGCAATGTGGCCTGGCGCTTCGGTACGCAGATACGCGCAACGCGTCTCGACACGAGTGGGGAGCTCGAGCGAGAGATCGGTCTGCTCGAGATAGCGGAACCCGATGAAAACCTGTCGTATTGGAGTACCGACCATCAGATCACATACGGCACGACGCTCAATCTCAACATGGGTTTTGGGTTCATATTTCGGGACAGGCTTGCCATCGATGTGTTGACGGCAACAAACGTTGGCTCCTTCAACGCCGCTTCCGTGGCATGTGCTCAGGTCAAATTCTTCTTCTGATCCGCCCCTGGCCGCTACATCTCAACTGTTGACGCTCGCGTGAGTTTGGCAAAGCGGACCCCGCGAAGCCCGCCGATTTGATTTTTTATACGCTCGATTTCGGGCGGCTTCCCCTTGATGATGATGACTTCGAGGCAGTTGTGGTGATCCATGTGAACGTGGGTCGAGCACAGGATGTTGACAAACTTGCTATGCTGGATGTCGAGTATCTTCTGTGTGAGTCCGCGCTGATGATGGTCGAAGCTTATCGTCAGGACGCCGACGACGGCGCCTGAGCTGTCCGACCATTTTGTTTCGATGATCTGCTCGCGGATGAGATCGCGTACGAACTCGGAACGCGACGAATATTCTTTCCGGCTCACGCGTTTGTCCAGCTCCTTGAATAGCTTTTCGGGCAAAGACACGGTAAAACGGATGGTGTCATCCTTCCTGGCCATGTTCCTACTCCCAGTCGTGGGTGTGATAGTGGCGGTGCTCGACATCGCCGTGTTTGTGTTTGTGGACGTGAACGAGATTCGCGGCGATGAGCTTGTCTGTGTCGCCGAGGAGATCGTCGATCTTGCCGTCATAGATCAGTTCGTGAGTCTCGGATAACACAAGCGTGCGGTCGCCAAGCTCCGAAGCGATTCCGAGGTTGTGGGTGGTGACGAGTGTTGTCATCTCAATATCCTGAAGGTAGTCGACAAGCCATCCGGTGCTCCGCGGGTCGAGGTTCGCCGTCGGTTCATCGAGAAGGAGGAATTCGGGCTCGATAGCGAGAAGCGACGCGAGACATACCTTTTGCTTTTCCCCCCGGCTCAGTTGAAAGGGTACCCGGTCGAGATAACGTGTGAGATCGAATTGATCCGCCCAGTATTTGACGCGGTCGTCTACGGAATCGATTCCGAGCTGGCGAAGGCCGAAGGCGATTTCATCGAAGACGGTCGGGTTAAAGAGCATCGCGTCGGGGTTTTGAAAGAGTAGGACGACCTCACGGCGGAAGCGGCGGTTGAATGACGCGTCTTTGAGAAGCGCCGGCGTGATTATCTCGTCTTTATAGTTGAAGCGACCTTCGCGTGGTGAAATCAACCCGTTCAATATCTTGAGAAGCGAGGATTTGCCGCACCCGTTTGTCCCCAGAAGAACCACCTTTTCTCCTGGCTCTACGGCAAAGGTCACTCCTTTGAGGATCAACTCGTCACCGTTGTACGCGTGGCCGAGACCCTCGACGCTAATCATTGAAGAACCCCCGTGATTTCATTGCCTCGGTGATTTCAGTCGTGTCGTGGAGCGATTTCTGGAGAAAGAACGCCCCGGTTGCCGCCCCGTGACGGTAGAGATCCCGCGTGCGGGCGCGTTTCATCGTTCTGCTCTTCAGCGCCAGGCGGAAATCGTCGTACAAACGGCGAAATGTGATGATGTGTCCGTAGGCCAGGGAAAAGAGATAGGAGAGTGTGTTTGAAAACGCCAGGGCCTTGAATGGATTCACCCGTTCGACCACAAGAAATGTCAGGTACGTCAGAAGAAATACGCGGACATTTATCAACACAACAAAATAGAAAGAGAATCCACCCTGAAATATTGTCAGCAGTATGTACGAGACCGTTACGACCGAATTAAAAAGCACGATGGCGAGTAGCGATCGACGTGCGATCGGCCAACGACGAGCGCCGGCGAAGATGATCGCTCCGAACAGCGCGACGGCAAGCGCCGCGGCATTGTGAATCATAGTGATGGCGAACACCACGGTGAGGTAGACGATGAGGATCGCTGTTTGTCTGTTCACGATTTCTTCCTCAAGCGTGTGACGAACTGATACACGAGAACGGTAAGCACGCCTTCGCCGATGCCGACGAGTGCATGTGGAATCGTAACGGCGGGGAGCGTGATATTGATTCCAAACGGAAAAAATAGTGGTGTGCCGTCGGCGGTGTGCGCGATTGCCGGCTGCAAGCCGAGGACAACGGCGAGGATGATCGCCGGTACCACCACGGCGAGCCACCCGGCCAGGAACAATGCGGCTTTCATCGAGAGGTTCTTGATCAATCGGAAGCCGACCGCGGCGGCGAAACCACCGGCGAGCCCCATCGCGATCGCGTTGATGGGCAGCGACGTGATGCCTCCCACGCCGAAGAGGAGCGCCTGGATCATGAGTACCATCGAGATCGACAAAAACGACACCCACACGCCGAACAAAACGGCGAGGACGCCGATTCCGGAAGCGTGCACCGAGGTGCCGCCGGGAAGCGGGATGGCAATCATCATCAACACGAAGGCAAGCGCCGTGATTACCGCGATGAGCGGGAGCGCCTCTTCGCTAAGACCCCGCTTGACCCGCCGCGCCGCATACACCCACAGCCCCGCGGCGGCGGCGTAGGCCGGGATGTAAACCTTTGGTGATATGAATCCGTCGGGAATGTGCACCCGTGTCTCCGTTTACTACAAAAGGACCGACAACGTGACGATCGCGCGGTAGTTTTCCTTGCCCTCGGCGCCCTGCTGGAGATCGTCTTCGTTGAGGTCGGTCCAGACCGGGAGTTTGACGCCGCCGGCGAGGCTCGTGTTTTTGTAAAAAATTCGCAGGCCCGGTACGATGTAAAGCATGTCGCCGCCGGTGGCAAGTTCACCCTCGCCGTTTAGCTTGTCGCGTCCCAGGCTCAGGTAGTCCGCCTCAAGAATCCCGTCGAGTCTGAACTTCGCGCTGGGTTTGGTGAGGAGCTTTGCGACAAACGCGTTATTCAGTCGAAGTTCTTCGCCAAACTGTACCTTGCTGCCGTCATCGTATTCGTACTCGGTGAACCCGATGTAGGATCCCTCGAGAACGTACGTGAAGCGATGGGCAAAGAGTTTTGTCGCCGTGAACCCCGCCTGGTACGCCGGGCGGCCGAATCCGAGGGACATTCCGGGGTCGATGCTGCCTTCGGAGTCTTTGATGTTTGCGTTTCCCGTGGGGAGGCTCATTCCGCCGTAGAGCGTGAAATGCCAGTCCTCCATGTCGTCGAGACTCTCCGTGTCACGCGTAAGTTTGAGACCCTCGTCGTATTTGAATCCAAAGACACCCATCAGTGAAATGTCGGCAAAGCCCGTCGTGTTGTACGAGTTGTCTTCGACCACCTTCGAATAGAACGGAACAAAACAGTAAAGAGACAGCCAGGAGCGGATGCCGTATCCGAGGCTGTACATCCAGAAAGCGTTGTAGTCGCCCTCAGCATCTAGTTCCGGCGTGAATTTCTCAAAACGTGCGTAATCGACCTTGCCGTAGATCAGCCAGCCATTGCTTGGCAGTGTGGCCGATGTTGACGTCTCGAGGGGAGCGCCGGGTCCTTCGAGTCCGGCGACACCCAGTGACGCCACGCCGTGATGGGCGTTCGCGACGCCGGAGCTCAGAACCAGAATCGCACACACCACAACAACCCATCTCATCCTGTCCTCCTCTTCAAGAAAAGTGAAAGCAATCCAAACGCGCCCAGAATGATGGCGACGCCAACGAATATCATCGAATAACGCCAGACCAGCGGTTGATCCGATCCTATTGCCTTTCCACCCGCGTTGGTTTCAAACGTGAAATCAGTTCCGTGCCCGTCCTCCGAAAACGCTTTCAATCGCCATTCTCCCGCCACGTCGGGAACGAACACCACGCGACCGTGCGCATCGCTACGTCCCACCTGAAAGGGCGCCCCGCCGCCGGGCGAATAAATCTCGTATTGCTCAAAATCGAACGGGGTCCCGTCGGCGTAGGTCAACTCAATGACGACGGCGTCGGTTTGGGATACCGCGCGCCGGAGTTCGTGGGCATGGACGAGTGTCGACACCAAAAGAACACACGCGACGACGATACATATCTTTTTCATGGGTTACTGCTCCGTCTCAAAATTGAGATTGGTGGTGTGAATGACTTCGTCCGCTTCGGGTGATTCGTATGGCCTGTGAAGCGAGGCCTGGACAAGCTGGAATCCGCCGTGGCGGAGCTTGATGTTAATGCGGCCATCCTTGTCAGTGACACCGCGTGGTTCTCCGTCATAACCGACCGCTACGCCGGAGACGGGTTGGCCCTCGAATGTAACGAGAAGTCGCAGTTTCTTGCCGTTTTTTAGAATGAGCGGGTTCTCGACCGGTGTGATCTCGAGATTCTCTGTGAGCGGGCGGGAGAGAGGCTCGCCCCACGCGTCGATCCGTTTGACGCTCTCGAACGACAACCAACTCTTGATCGCGTTGTCGGCTTCTGTTTTCGGGATATTTTTTGTCCCGTATGGGGTCTTGGACCAGATACCGGTCGAGGTGAGCACGAAAACGGCCGCGCAGGGGCCGCCGATCGTAACCGGCGATGTGTCTCCCAGGACGGCCGGACCGCCCGCCCCGCCAGCGTCAAAACAGTCCGCCCGGACGATGATGTAGGCAGAATACTCGACGAGCTCCGCGCCCTCGTGTTGTGAGTGCTTGTGTCCGTATTTGTGTCCGTAAAAAAGCGTGGGTCCCGCGGGGGTTTTCTCGATCCACATGTCGTGGGCGAAGACCGCGAGCGGGGTCGAAATTATGAATAAAATCGCCGCGAGAATCCATTTCACCGGGTTTGCCTCCTGGTATTACAAATGTTATATTCGTAATACCAAAGAGTATAGCGGTCACGGGGGGCGGATTCAAGACCAAAATGGACACAAAAACCCCCGATTCCATTGCGAAATCGGGGGTTTGAGAGGCTATTTAGAAAGCGCCGATGAAGCCGAGCACAACCCGGTTAAAGCTTTGAGTGACGTTGTAGGAATACTCTCCCATCAGCCGCGCGTTTCGGGCGAGAAGATACGACAAGCTCGCCGTTCCCGTTTCATAATCAGTGAAATCGTCATCGGAATCGACGAGGTTGTAGAGAAGCGTGACATGATATCGAGCCCGCTCGATGTCGGGGGACAGGACGAGTTCGACGATGAGGCCGTTGGTCTCGACATCTTCGGGTGTTGCGACGAAGAACGGATTCGTGTCCTTGCGGTACAGATACTGGGCTCTGAGTGCCGCATGCTGACTGAAATCCACCCCACCATCGACGCCCAGATAAGTCACTTCATTCTGGTATTCGGGGGCGTTTTCTACTAACGGATCCGATGACTTCTCGCGGCCGTAATAGACATACCCGCCGAGCGATGCGACATCGACAATCGCCTGGTTCAAGTGAAAGGCCACATTTTTGAAACCATTCTCATCGTAGACCCGGTCGCTATCGGCGTCGGGAAGACCGTTTCCGTTCACGACCATCCCGACGAGGTCGGTTGATGTCTTTGTGATCGTGAAGGGGATCATCACGCCGCGATCATAAGTGATGTTGATCCGCGACTCGCCGGGACGGGCGACGTATGCGCGGTAGTCTTCGCGGGTCAATCTCATCTCGCGTTTCATCAACGGGTCGGATGTCTGGAACTGACCAACCATAATGTCAAGCTCCCAGCCGCGGATGTTGTTGAAGTGAACGTAAGCATCCTCGAGACCGGCGATGTCGCCGCGCTCCATGAGATAAAAGTAAAAGTAGTAGCCGATGTTCTTGGCGATCGTGCCTCCGGAGAGCAGCTTGACACCCCAGGGCGCCTGGAGATCGGTGCCGATGTCCTTGTCGCTATCATACTGTGCGAAAGCATCCATGCGGATGGCGATCGGGAACGTCTTGTTGAGCGAGAGCAGCGGGTCGCCACCGGACACGTAGTCGCGCTCTTTCTCTTCCTCCGGGATGTAGAAGCCGTTGCCGGCAAACTCATCGCCGAAATCTTTCAGACGTGGGAACGGCGCATGACATGTCGTGCACGACAACTTGTACCGCCGTGCGAACGCGGGGATCGCGTCGGTTTCCGGCGGGGTGACCGACAAAAACACAAAGATACCGATTAGAACCATTATGATACAGGCTTGCCATTTCATTCCGCTATCTCCTCCCATCGTTCGGTGCCGCTTTCCGACTATTCGTAAACCTCGACCCATGTGTTTGCCCGGTTGATGACAACGGTTTCAGTTTCTTCTTCCGGCACTTTGAGAAGCTCGGCAACCGGCGTGACGAGCCGCTGATAGTTGAGTACCGCCTCGAATTTGACGATGCCGACCGCGATATCCTCTGGAAGTTCCCAGGTGAACGATTCGATCTTGGTCTCTCGCGGGCCGATCCGGTAGTCGACTCCGAAAGACTTGGTGTTCCACTGCATGATCGTCATCCTGCCTTGCGGGTCGAAGTACGGCATGCGGAAGATCCTGTCTCCGATCGGAACGCCGTCGCGTTGAACTCCCTTGAAGTTTGGATCGTTTAGCGGGACACCCATGTCCTGGTATGCGAGAACGTCGGCGGCGATCGTGTATTCCTCGCCTTCGAACCCCTTTTTGTCGACGGGGAGGTGGTAGGTCTTGCCGTCGGCGTCGGTGGCGGTTACATGCACCCAGACAATCCGGTCTTCGACTGACCCTGTTGGTATCTTGTGCCCCGCCTTGGCGTTATGGAGCTGGAGCTTGAGGGTGATGGTGCCGTCGTATTCGATTTCACGCACGTCGGGGTGCATCCGCATTTCGACGGCGCCGGCGAGTTTGCCTGGATCGTGAGCGCCGTGGAAAAGATGCTGGGCGATATAGTCCTCCTTGGCCATGACCGCGTTCTTGCCCTTGCCCTTCGGCATGTGACAGTGATGACAGGGAACACCCTGGGCGGAATAGGGGCCTTCTTTCCACTCGAGATGAGTGGCCTTGACCCACTGGCCGTACGGGCTCATCTCGTTGTGACACGTCCCGCAGAATTCGGCGGTGGAGATGAACGGGAGGAGCTCGGTCTCATGGTAGGGAGACGAGAGACCCTCTTTGGGGCCGTACTTGGTTTTGCCGGGCGACGAAATGAAATTAAAATTGTACGGCGTGTCGCCTTTGAAACCGATGATGGTATGACATAAATCGCACGACACGGACTCATTCGCGCGCGAGTTCTCCTCGGGGCGTGGCGGCGGGACATCGCCGGCCAAAAAAAGAAACGGGGGCGTGACAACCGTTGCACCCCGCTTTGACACCGGCCACCATTTCGTCTTTGTCGGCGTGTGGGATGGCAAGTTCGAAGTATTCGATCTCGTCCCAGTGGTGGGTGTACGCCTGCGACATCATCGCCTGTTCCCACTGTCTGAAGAAATCAGTGTGACAGGCCCCGCATGTCTTGGGCATCTCGTACTGGTCGTACTTTTTGGTGCCGAGCGCCTCGTCCCCGGCCGGCAGCTCCGACTCCTGCGCCGCCACGGCCAGCGGAATCAACAACAGAGCGACCACGATAATCCATCCGAAAACTCTCATTACAACTCCTCCCAATTGTGTGCGAGCAGTTCGCCGGTGCAGTTCGGCCGGTTCGGTCATTCTCGGTCCCGGTACGGCTGCGTTCTAGGTAAACAAAGCGACCTACCTTGGGCCCGCACTACGCTTCGCTAGGATCCTGTCATCGGCCACCCCGGCGCGGGTCCTGTCGCCGATTACCCCGCGCGTGCTCGCTTTCGCTTCGTGCGGTTGCTCATACGCCGACAAGGGCAATTTGCACTCACCATTCAGATTCGCCCCTAGGAGCGAGGTGGTACACCCCGCACTCCGCGACGCTACGCCGCGGCGGGGGCCCCATCGGCGCCACCCGCGCCTTAGCTTAACGAGGGCCCGAGAAAGACCCCACCGAGTCACTATTCAACGATATCGATCCAGGTGTCCGCCGTGTTGATCACGACGATCTCGGTCTCGTCCTTGGGGACGCCGAGAAACTCGGCGACTGGCTGGACGAGTTTTTGATAGTTCATTACCGCTTTGAAAACCACTTTACCCGGCGCCGCGTCGGCGGGAATCTGCCAGGTGTACGTTTCGATCTTGGTTTCACGCGGGCCGATCCGATAGTCGGCGCCGAACGATGCCGTGTTCCACTGCATGATCGTCATCCGGCCCTGCGGGTCGAAGTACGGCATCCGGAAAATCCGGTCGCCGACGGGAACGCCGTCACGCTGGACGCCCTTGAAGTCGGGTTTGTCGAGCGGCACACCCATGTCCTGATAGGCGAGGACATCGGCGGCGATTGTGTACTCCTCGCCGTCAAATCCTTTCTGGTCCACCGGCAGGTGGAAGGTCTTGCCCTTCGAGTCGGTCGCCGTGACATGGAGCCACACGATACGATCTTCGACCGATCCGGTCGGAATCTTGTGTCCGGCCTTCGCGTTGAAGAGCTGGACGTTGACGACGACACGGCCGCCCGTCTTTGAGTCTTCCGCGTTTTCGGATTCATCCGGATCTCGACGGCGCCGGCGAGTTTGCCGGGATCGTGCGCGCCGTGGAAGAGATGCTGGGCGACCCAGCCTTCCGCTCCGTCTTCGACCTTGGCGCCCCACGCCGTCGGCATGTGGCAATTCTGACACGGCACATTGCGTTCGGCGTACGGACCTTCTTTCCACTCGAGATGCGTCGACTTTACCCACGCGCCGTACGGGCTCTTTTCGTTGTGGCATGTGCCGCAGTATTCGGCGGATTTGATGAACTCGCTCTTCGCGACCTCGTGATCGGCCACATCGGGATTGGCATTTGGGCCGTATTTGACATCACCGGGTGACGAAATAAAGTTGAAATTGAACGGCGTATCACCCTCGAAGCCGGTGATGGTGTGACACACGTCGCACGACACCGATTCGTTCGCGCGCGAGTTTTCACTCGGCCTGGGCGGTGGAATGTCACCGGCAAGAAAAGACAATAGGCGCGTGGCAACCGTTGCAACCCGCCTTGACGCCGGCGACCTTCTCGTCTCTTTCGGCATGGGGGACGGCGAGATTGAAATACTCGATTTCATCCCAGTGGTGTGTGTACGCCTGGGACATCATCGCCTGTGTCCACTGTTCGTAGAAATTTACGTGGCAATCCGCACAGTCTTCGGGCCGGTCGTAGTTCTCGTATTTCTGGGATCCAAGCGCCGCTTCACCGGCCACGGTTTCGGCCATGGCTTGCCCCAACACAAGGCACAGCAAGGCCGCAACGACAAACGCCGTCGAAATAAAACGGATTCTCATGGTACCTCCAATTGTGTGGACGAGGCCGCCGCTGGTCCGGAGCCTCTCGTTCAGCAAAACCCACCAAATCCTTCTGCAAAGGTCAGCCCCGCGAGAGCCGAACCTCACAGAATCTGTGAAACAAACGAAGCGCGCGGTCTGCCGTGCGGAACGTCGGAATGTCGTTCTCTTTGAGCAGCCGGGTCATCTCGTCATAAACGGGGCCGGCATCGACGATGGCGACCCAAGCCTTTGTCGATACGTCCCGGACCTTCTTCATTCTTGCCACGATACCTTTTTCGGAGTGAACGTTATCCGGATGACCTTCGCCAGCCACGAGCGTGTTGAGCGCGGGTGTCATCGGAACACAACCAACCACTCCAACGTCGACGCCGTCGTCCCCGAGCATTGCGCGCATGATTGCCTGGTACCCGGAGTCGGTCGTCATCGGCGTCAGATCGAGAGGATTGTGGATGTCGACGATGTTTTCGATTCGCATCTTTTTGAATGCCTCAAGAAGAAGCCCATCGGTGTCCGGCGCAAAATTCTCGAGCCTGAACCGACCGAGGTTGTCCGCCATCGCCACCGATTCGAAACCCGCGTTGGACATCGCGCCCAGCCGCCACCCCGCCACCTCTTTGTCACGAAGGCATGTAAACATCATTACGAGGTCTTCGAAATCCGCGATCGTCTCGGCGACGATTACGCCCGCGTTCGTCGACAGCTCGCGCGTCACGGGGTAGTTACCCGCGATCGATGCGGTATGACTCGCCGACGCTTTCGCCCCTTCGGACGAACGTCCCGCCTTGTACAGGATCACCGTCTTGCCCATTTCGGTGATTTCCTTCGCCGCTTTGACGAAACGGATTCCATCGAGCGGTTTGAAGCCCTCGACATAAACGGCAAAAATATCGACGTCGGGATCGTCCTTCATATAGGTGAGGTAATCTCCGACGGTAAGATCCGTCTGGTTTCCGAACGAGATCGTGTAGAGCGGGTTGACGCACGATATCTTGCTATTTTTTGAAATCGAAAACGCGCCGCTCTGGCTGACTACGGCGAGCGGGGCGGGAGGTTTGTCCGGAAGCGCGATCTTGTGGGGCGGGATGAACATTGTGTCGTAACGGCCGGGAAGCGATCGAATCCCAAGACAGTTGCCGCCGTTTATGACCGGCCCCCTCCATGCATCTGACCGTGACTCAAGAAGCGCGGCGCGCATGCCGCTAACAATGGTCTCGGTGCCCGACTTCTCCTCGAGTCCGCCGGGGATGACGATCATGCTTTCCGCTTTTTGTGTCTTTATAATTTCGGTAACTGTGGGCGATGTCTGAGCGGCAGAGACGCTCAGCACAAAAAGATCCACCTTTTCCGGGAGCGAGGCGACATCGGGGTAGCACCGGCACCCCTCGATTTCCTCGATCCCGGGTTTGATGACAAAGATGCGATCCTTGTCAAAACCCTCGCGTATCAGATTGTTGAGGATTATGTGTCCGGGGTTCATCTTCTCGGACACGCCTATTACAGCAACAGATTGTGGTGTAAGAAGATAGCTGATTTTGTCGATCGGCCGCTCCGGCGTGGTTTCGATCGGGGGGGAGGCGAGTTTGACGACGACATCGAGTGCGATCAGATGACCTTCGGACACGACCAGCGGGTTTATCTCAAACTCGGAAATCTCATTGGGCACAAACGTCCGGGCGAACTCGAGCATGTTGTCCATCAGGCTCTCGAGATCCTCGGCGGCGATCCTTGATCGCTGTCCACGGAGACCGCCGACGAGAAGCGGCGTGAGCGCGATTCTCTCGAGAACTCTCCCGGTCCCTCCGACAGGGGGAACCTCGGCGGACATGATGGCGACGTCTCGCCCTGTTTTGAAATTGTCCGCGAGATATTCCGTGTAAATTCCACCGGCGCCAAACACGACGACCGGTCCGAAGTCGGGCGTCGATCTTAACCCGAGTAGCAACTCGTTGCCGAGCGAACGGTCATAAGACACCATTTGGTGGATTGTGTAACCCTCGATGTTTCGGCCGATGAAACTTTCTTCCATCTCCGCCACGGCCGTGCGGATTGCGTTGTGATTTCTGTCCGGAAACAAAACACCCCCGACATCGCTCTTATGCAGAATGTCGGGGGAGATCACCTTAACCACCACTCGATCGCCTGTAAATGCGCCCAGATCGACGGCGGCCACTTCACCCGAGCGCTGGATGAAAACATATTTTGGAACGTCAAAACCCAGGGCCTCGAGGATGCGTATGCCTTCGGTTTCAAGGAGGACGTCACGCCCCGCGGCTTTAACGGACTCAAGAACCTCCCGGATCTGATTTCGTGTCATTGTTGTACTCTCTGTATGGATATGCGTAGGTTGTTTTCCTGACAGGATCGAACGGCGCTCGGTGTGCGTCACCGCTTTGTGAATGACGCACACCCATCATCTTTTTGCTAATACCCGCGAGCGCGCTATGCGCGTTCATGGGCCGAGACTTCGCGCCCCGCCGCAAACGCCTTCAAGTTGGCCTCGACGATCTTTTCGCCCTTTTTCTTGAAGACGCTTTCGATGTAATGCTCCATCGTTTCGACTTTGACGGGAAGCAGGTGCGATGCGGCGCCGACCATGACCATATTGGCGGCCCTCGGCGAGCCTGCTAATTTTGCGAGCCGCTCGCTTTCCACAAGGATCGCCCCCGGAATGCCCCGAATCTGACCCAGCAGTTCCTCGAGATCCGGGTAATTGGGAATGTTGATCATCGGAGTCGTCGATGTGATCAACGCTCCTTCGGGCGACAGGTACGATACATAACGAAGACTCTCGAGCGGTTCCATGCTCAAGATCATCGAGGCACGGCCTCGAGGTATCAAGTCGCTTGCGATCGGCTTGTCGGAGATCCTGAGGTTTGCGAGAACCGCTCCGCCCCGTTGGGACATCCCGTGCACTTCGGACTGTTTAACAAAGAGATTTTCCTTCATGGCGCCGGAGGCGATGATCGCCGAGAGCGAAAGCACCCCCTGTCCGCCAACACCTGAGAGAACGATGTCGAACTTCATCCCTTCACCTCTACTTCTGTTTCTTTTTGCGGGCCTCTTCGAGACACGTACGGACCATTATGATTACCGATAGACCTTTGTGCGCGATCTCACGCTTCAGTATGTCGGTGTTCTCTTTTATTTTCTTTGGATGGGCGTCGAGAACATGGAAATGCTCAGGCGCGACACCGACGCCCGGGATAAGCGTTTCAAGCCGGGAACTGGGCAGCACCGTGGGCTGGAGTCCCGTCATTGCGACGATCTCGTTGTCGAGAATGACAAGGGTCATGTTGGCGTCGGCCGTCGCGGCATCCATGAGCGGTGTCACACCGGAATGGAGAAACGTGCTGTCTCCGATAACGGCAACGACCGGATGAACGCCTGCCTCGGCGGCGCCCTTGGCCATTCCGATTGAAGCCCCCATGCACACGCATGATTCGATTGCCGAGTAGGGAGGCAGCGCGCCGAGCGTGTAACAACCAATATCCGATGTCACCATCGTGCTCTCATACTCCGAGAGCGCCTCTTTGATTGCACCGTACGCGTCACCGTGCGGGCATCCCTTGCAGAGCTGGGGCGGCCGATTTGGGAGTTTCACGTTCGAGAGGGTAACGCCCTCGGGGATGTTGAGACCCAGCGCAACCCGAACGATGTCGGGGTTGAGTTCGCCTTCCAATGGAACACGACCGTTTTCCTTGCCGAGGATGTCTTTCTTCATCGGGAGAATTCCCCGCAGGGCACGCTCGACGTAGGGGTAGCCCTCCTCGAGAATAAGAACCCGATCGACATGGTCGACGAGTTTTCTGATCTTGTCGACGGGCATCGGGTACGCGCCTATGTGGAGATGCGACGGCGTTTCTCCCATATCGTCGGCCGCTTCCATGTAGTAATTTTTGGCAATCCCCGTCGTGATAACGCCGAGCCCGTGCCATTTATCGTTGAGAGCGAGTTGGTTGTGAGGGCACTGCTCTGTGTATTCGAGCATGTCTTTCTGACGGCCGAGAAGCTCGTGCCACTGGCGTCTCGCGTTCGAAGGAAGCAGAATCCAGGTCGATTTGTCGGCCACTCTCGAGATTGGGTTCTCTTCGCGGGCCTCTCCGACCTCGACGACGGCGCGGCTGTGCGCCAGTCGCGTGACGAGACGAAGCACGACAGGAATGTCGAAACGCTCGGAGAGGTCGAACGCGTCGAGCGTCATCTGGTAAGCTTCCTGCTGGTTGGCCGGTTCGAGACACATCACACGCGCAAAATCCACCAGGATGCGGGTGTCCTGTTCGTTTTGCGAGCTGTGCATCCCCGGATCGTCGGCGACGGCGAGTACGAGGCCGCCGTGAATCGATATCAGCGCCGAATTGATGAACGGATCCGCGGCCACATTGAGGCCGACATGTTTCATCGATACCAGGGCGCGTCTGCCGGCGAACGAGGTGCCGAGCCCTTCCTCGACGGCGGTTTTTTCGTTCGCGCACCAGGCGGCGTGCGGCTTGCCCTCGCGGGCTTTGTGGTTCAAAATGTACTGGGTGATTTCCGTCGATGGCGTGCCCGGGTACGCGTACGCGGCGGTTATCCCCGCGTGGATCGCCCCCAGAGCCACCGCTTCGTCACCGAGCAATACGTGCTGGGCTACGGTCTGTTGTGTCATACCTCTGTCTCCCAAGATAGTTGTTCCAAATCGCGCGGAGAGGCTGAAAAGCGCCGCCATTTCCGGTGGCCGTCCATTTTATCCTTCCGGCATTACGCCGAGCGAAGCGAATCTAGCCGGTTCTCCACCCATCGAACCCACGCGTCTACACCTTCCCCAGTCGTGCACGACACTTCGAGAATTTCGATATCCGGGTGGACGCGTTTCGCGTTCTCCCTTGCTTTCGAAATATCGAAGGGCACGTGGGGCAAAAGATCTATTTTGTTCAAAACGAGCAAATCTGATTTTAGGAACGTTGACGGGTATTTGAGCGGTTTGTCATCACCTTCGGTGACGCTCAGCACCACGATCTTGGACGCTTCTCCAAGATCGAAGCTCGCCGGGCACACGAGATTACCGACGTTTTCAATAAAGAGAACATCGAGCCCGTCTTCGCCGAGATCGGCGAGCCCCTTCTCTATCATGCGGGCATCAAGGTGGCACGATCCGCCCGTCGTGATCTGCCGCACCGGATACCCGTAGCTGGCCAGTCTCTCAGCGTCGTTTTCGGTTTCGATGTCGCCCGTCAAGACGGCGGTCCGGACGTCTTCGCTGAAATGCTGGAGCGATTGTTCGAGAAGGGAAGTCTTGCCCGCGCCGGGAGAGCTGATCAGGTTGAGCGTCAGCACGCGCTGCGAACTGAACTGGTTTCTGAGCTCCTCGGCGATGCGGTCGTTTTCCTTGAGGACTTTGCGTTTAACCTGCACACGGCTCATGTATCTTCCACCTCTAAATAAAGAATCTCCAATTCATCCCCGGATACGAGCTGTGTGCGTAGCTCACCACATTCCGGGCAGGCCACCTCATAGTCTACTACATCGAACTCGTTATTGCACTCGGGACATCGTTGGCGCCGTGGGGAGGCCTCGAATTCTATGGCAAGTGGGTCGAACTCGGTATCCTTGACGAGGGCGTGCAGGCAGAATTCAAGGGAATCAGGCTCAACACCGGAGACTTCGCCGATTTTGAGCCCCAAAGCGACAATCCGGGTTCCCGGTTGTTTTTCGGCTTCAGACTTTATTGTCTCGAAAATAGAACTAGCGATTCCAAACTCGTGCATTATTGACCCACCAAAGCCTCCACCCTCTTGATTACGCCGGGAATCGCCTGTTCAACAACAGGGTTCATATCCCCGCCGACGGTCATACAGTCTACCACTTCGATGGCGACAATGACAAGCTCGGTGGCGACGTCCAGACCGAGTTCTCTGCCCAGGGCGAGCGTTTCGAAAAGTCCGATATAGTGGGGAGAAGTGCCTGGAATCGTATCAATATCGCCTTCGGCGAGCTCGTACACAAAACCGGGGGGCTCGCCGCCGGTCTTGACCGAGTCGACAACGATGACCCGGTCGACACCGAGAAGATAGTCGAGAAGATGAAAACCCGATTCCATGCTGTCGACGACATCCACCGCTTCCGGCAGCCGTCCGCGTAGCTCGTTGGCCACGCGAATTCCGATCGCGTCATCGGAGAGAATGTCGTTCCCGAGGCAAAGGAGACGGGTTTTCGGGTTATTCTTTGTGGATGCTGCCATTCGTATCCCGCCGAATCATCATGTTTGTCTCGCCCTTGAGGTCGCGGATCCGAAGAACCAGCGGCATGCTTCCGGGCAACGAATGCGTCGCGCACGCGTGGCACGGATCGTACGCGCGGAAAGCCATCTCGACCTCGTTCAAGATTTCATCAGTTACATTGTTGTTGGAGATCAAGCCCTTGGCCGCTTTTTCCACGCTCATCGCGGTGCGTGCCGAGTTGTTCTGAGTCGCCACGATCAGGTTGGCTTTTGTGATCACTCCGCGTTCGTCCGTCTGGTAATCGTGGAAAAGCGTCCCGCGCGGCGCTTCGACGACGCCGATGCCCCTGGTTGGTTTCTCCGTGGGCAGATTGCGAATATTGGGTTCGGTGATCTGTGGATCGTTGGCAAGCTCCTGGAAACGTTCAGCAGCGTAGATCAATTCGACGACGCGGGCCCAGTGGTTGGCCAGTGTGTGGTGTACCGGCTTGCCGCCGAGGACCTCGAAATACTTCTCGTAGGCTTCCTGGGCAACCGGTGTGGCCATTCCATCCGCCACGTTCAGGCGGGCGAGCGGGGCCACACAATAGATGCCGCTATCTACGCCATCGTTGAAACCGTTCCATCCGACGTTCTTCAGGAAGCTGAATTTGACATAGCTCCAGGGCTCGACATGCTCGTTTATGTGATCGAGATAATCCTGGGTGTTGAATTTCGCATATTCCTTGCCCTCGGGGTCGACGACGCGGATCTTTCCATCGTAGAAGTTGACTTTATTGTTTTCATCCACGAGACCCATGTAATAGGTGTTGTGTGTGAACGCGTCGGACACGATCAGGTTGACGTAGTCGTTGTTCTCGAGGACGACTTTTTTGAGAATATCCAGCGTGAACTTGCCGAACTCAACGGCCTCGGCCGCGATCTCCTGGATCTGTTTTATCTCTTCTTTTTTGATCCCGCGCGCCACACCGCCGGGAAGACCGAATACCGGATGAATGATCTTGCCGCCGACCATCGTGATGATTTCACGAAGCCGCCGTCGCATCGAGATCACCTTTTTGCCGGTGTCGATACCGACCTTGCCGATGACACCCAGGACGTTTCTCTCGGCTGCCGGGGCTCCGGGACCAACGACAAAGTCGGGTCCGCCGAGAAAGTAGAAGTGAAGCGCGTGATCCTCCACCATAAAGATGTTGTAGATCATCTCGCGGATTTTCTTGGCCGTATCCGTCGGCTCTACGTTGTAGAGATCGTCAAGGGCCTTGGTGCCCGCCATGTGATGGGCGGTTGGACATACACCGCAAATTCGCGACGTGATTTGGGGCATGTCCTCGGACAGACGCCCTTCAGCGAATTTCTCAAAACCTCTGAGTTCGGGGATCTGAAAATACGCGCGGTCGACATTCCCCTCATCGTTGAGAAAGATATCGATCTTGCCGTGACCTTCGAGCCGTGTGATTGGATCGATCGTGATCCGGCGCCGCGCGTTCATGTAGGATGCATTGGCTCTGCCGGAGCCCTCTTTTATTGTTTCTTTAAGCGCGTCATTTCTTTCGTCGGACATGGAAAACCACCTTGCCGTTTAGACTTCAACCTTTTTCTCCAATGAACCGATTCTTTTTCGTTTTAACAGCGAGTGCGGAAGGCCGTACCGGTAGAACGTGCCGATCGGATCGGGGATTTTGTCGAGAATCCTGTTGATCTCCGCCTCGTCCTTGCTGTCGATATTGGAACAAATGGCGGAAAGAATCTTGGCGCCCTGATCCCTGACCCGGCTCGTTGGTCCAAAACAGCCCGTGCAGGGCATGTTGCCTTCGACGCAGAGGGCTTCGCAACCCGCCCGCGTCGCCGGTCCCATACAGATTACTCCTTGCGCGAGAATGCACTTGTCCGGGTCGATGATGATCTCGTGCGGGCGTTTGAACTCGGTGATGGTCATGGTCTTCCGGTTTCGAATCCTTGCGCGAGCATTGATCGCACAGAGCGACATCCGGCGTGAGCACGGTGCCTTTTGGCGGCAGGTTGCCGCTCAACAACGTCTCGACCGCGCCGGCGATAATGCCGGGTGTCGGCGCGCAGCCGGGCAGGTAGTAGTCTACCTCGATTGCCTGATCGAGCGCCCTTACCGTGTCGAAAAACCCGGGGAGCGTGACGTTGCGTCCGTTGTCGTCATAGTTCATTTGGGGGCGAATGTTATCGGGGTTATGGTGTCCGGGGGCCTCTGCGTAAACGTGCTCAAAGATGGTTTCACGGCTCCAGAGGTTGGCCAGGCCGGGGATTCCACCGAGATGTGAGCACGAGCCGAACGCCACGACGACCTTTGACTTTTCCCGCAGCAATTCCGCCATTTCCTCCTGCTCGGTGGTCCGGATTGCTCCGTTTATGAACGAAGCGAGAATCGAGTCGTCCTCCATCGCCTCGTACATCTTGTTCTTGAAATCCATTGCCACGGGCCAGAAAACGATGTCCACCGCCGCGACGACATCGAGTATCTTCTCGGCAAGGTCCACGACGGCCTCCTCGCACCCGCCGCAAGATGCACACCAGTAGAACGCGACTTTGGGTTTGGCCGTATTCGAGCTTTCCATTATCGCGTTCACCTCCTTGGAACAAGTCTTCGTCCGGGACCTCGACTTCGAGCGGTCCGAGTTTCTTGACGTTCGCGACCATCTCGTTAACTACGCTTTTCAATCGTTCGGCCTCCGCTGCCGAAATCCATTCGAGCCGGAACCGCTCCTCTTCAATCCCCATATCGACGAGCATGCGCTTCAAGAACTGCATGCGCCGCAGTGTCTTGTAGTTTCCCTCCTGGTAGTGGCAGTCGCCCGGATGGCATCCGCCGATCAGAACGCCGTCGGCTCCCTTGGCGAACGCATCCAGCACGAACTGGGGATCCACCCGCCCCGAACACATCACCCGGATCACGCTCGCGTTTGGGGCGTACTTCATCCGCGAGGTGCCGGCCAGGTCGGCGGCGAGGTAAGTACACCAGTTACAGAAGAACGCGACTATCCTTGGCTCAAACGGTCCTGGTCTGGTTTTCTTGGCATCACTCATAGTTCAATAACACCCCCAGATCTCCTCGAAGATCTCGTCGTCTTCGAACAGATTCTGTTGGATGGAACCGGATGGGCACGCTGCCACGCAGGTGCCGCATCCCTTGCAGAGCACCTCGTTGATGACGGCCTTGCTCTCATCCTCGAATGAGATCGCCTGGTACGGGCAAACCCCGATACAGTTCTTGCACCCCGAGCATTCGTCTTCGTGGACGCGCGCCGTGTTGGGCTCGAGCTCGATGTCCTTCGGTCGATGAGCGCCAGCGCCTCCGCCGCCGCCGCGCCGGCCTGGGCCACGGTGTCGGGGATGTCCCTCGGTCCCTGGCAGCACCCGGCGAGGAAGATCCCGTCGGTGAAGCGTGCTCACCGGCGCCAGTTTGGGATGGCGCTCCATGAAGAAGCCCCCGTTTGAGCAGGCGATGTTGAACATCCTGCGCACGTCCTCGGCGTCCTCCTGCGGCTCGATTCCGGTTGCGAGGACCACCATGTCCACCGGAATCTTGCGATACATTCCGGCCAGCGTGTCCTCTACCTGCAGGACCATATCCCCATCGCTTTCCGGCTCCTGGTACACGTTCGCCACCTTGCCGCGGATGAAATGGGCTCCTTCATCCGCGACCCGATTGTAGAACTCCTCCAATCCCTTGCCCGGGGTCCGCATGTCGATGTAGAAGTTGTAGACCTCCGCGCCGGTTTTCTCCTTGACCAGGTGGGCGAGCTTCAACGAATACATGCAGCAGACCCGCGAGCAATGCGGTTGGTGTTCTCGTCGCGGCTGCCGACGCAGTGGATGATCCCGACGCGTCTTCGGTTCCGGCCGTCCCGCAGCACGATTTCGCCGCCGGTGGGGCCGGCAGCGTTGACGAGTCGCTCCACCTCCAGGGCGGTGTAGACGTTGGGGTACGTGCCGTAGCCGTAGTAGGGCACCCGTTGGCATCGAAGGTCTTGAACCCGGTGGCGAGCATGATCGTGCCGACCTTGATCGTCTCGTGTCTCGTTTCCTGCTGGAAGTCGATCGCGTCGCGGTCGGCGCACGCCTCGACGCAGGTCTTCTTGCACTTTCCGCTCTGAACTCGATGCAGGCTTCGGGGTCGATGACCGACCACCTGCGGCACCGCCTGGGGGAACGGGATGTAGATCGGCTTGCGCTTGCTCAGCCCCAGGTTGAACTCGTCGGGAATCTTCCCCGTTCTTGAACACGCAGGCCTCGATGCACTCGAGGCAGCCGACGCACAGGTCCTCGATGATGTAACGGGGCTTCGTTCGCACCCGCACCTTGTAGTTCGCCGACGAAGCCGTCGACTTTCGCCACCTCGGCATCGTCCACAGAGTGATGTTGGGGTGGGTTCACATGGGTCATCTTCGGCGTGAGGATGCAGGCGGCGCAGTCGAGGGTCGGGAACGTCTTGTCGAACTGGGCCATGTGGCCGCCGATCGTCGGCTCCCTCTCCACCAGGTACACCTTCTTCCCGGCGTTGGCCATCGTCAGCGCCGCGTGGATGCCCGCGATCCCGCCGCCCACGATCAGCGCGTCCGGGTGGATTCCGACACGTCTTGCTTTCGAGAGGTTTGTGCCATTGCGACGCGGCGGACGGCGGCACGGATCAGGTCCTTTGCCTTGGCCGTCGCCTTGCCCTTGTCCTCGTGGACCCATGAGTCGTGTTCGCGGATATTAACCATCTGGAAAAAGAACTGGTTCAGTCCCGCCTCGGCGGCCGCGTTGCGGAATGTCTTCTCGTGCAGCGACGGGGAGCACGCGGCGACGACAAGCCGGTCGAGACCGAATTCCTTGATGTCCTGTTTGATGATCTCCTGCCCGGGGCCGGACACATGTACTTGTAATCCTTCGCCAGCTTGACACCGGGCACGTCGCGACGTACTCCGCCACTTCCTCGACATCCACGGGGCCGGAGATGTTGGTCCCGCAGTGGCAGACGTAGACCCCTATGCGGGGTGTCCCGTTGCTGCCATCGTTGGTTTTAGGCGCCATGAGCTACTCTCCTTCTCAAGACCGGCTCGGCCGGCACGATGTTTCTTCTGAAACCGATTTTTTCTTCCGGCAGTCCGAAAGCCATCCCCAGCAACTGCGTGAAGTAGACCACGGGCATCGGTTCGAGATCATGTTTGCCCCGAACCTTTTTTTGATAGGCGTCGAGGTTGAACTGGCACAGGGGACATATTGTGGCCACGACATCGGCTCCCCTGTAGTGGGCCTCCTGGAGAATCTGGTACACGAGATGAGATCCCGTTTCCGGAAGAGTCCCCGTCTGACTGGCCCCGCAACAACGTGTCTTGAACGGATAGTCAACGACTTCCGCGCCCGTGGCCTTGATGAGTTTGTCCATCGTTTGCGGGTCGTGCTGGTCGTCGAAGAGCGCATAGGGTCTGACAATCTGACACCCGTAGTACGGGGCGACTTTCAACCCTTTCAGCGACTGCGTGACCCTTTCCCCAACGGCCTTGATCCCGATGTCGTTGACGAGGATATCCAGCGGATGGCGAACTCGCGACGTTCCTTTGTAACTGAGTCCCGCCGCGTTGAGGGCTTTCTTAACTTTGTCGCGGATTTCCGGATGCTCGTTGAGATAGGTTTGGGTTTTGTGCAGGACAAGGTAGCACGCATTGCAGGGAGTCACGAGATCCTGGCCGTTGCCCAGCGCCTCGGCGAGCGCGAGGTTGCGCCCCGCGAGCGCACATGCCTGGGTCTGATCGATTGACATATAGGCGGTCGCCCCGCAACAGTTCCAGTCGTCCAATTCGTCGAGTTGAATGTCGAGGGCCTCGAAAACTCCGAGGAGAGATTCTTCGTAGGCTTTGCCGGTGCCCTTGGCCGAGCAGCCCGGATAGTACGGATATTTTTTCATACCGAGCCCTCCTTATCGTTTTCGAGAGCTTTCAACAATGTCTCGATCTGAGATTTGTTTTTGACTGATTCCGTTTTGAGAGAGAATCGGCCGGTACGCATCAGATCCTTTCCCAGCGGCGCCATACTGAGTGCCCGTCGTACGTTCGTCCGCATGAATACATTGATGACAAGCTTGGCTTCGGTGATGCGCCCGTTTTTCCGAACCATTTTGCCGAATTCACGAGCGAGAGTCGGGATCGGAAATTTCCGGGGATAGTAATTTTCTTCGATCGCGCGCCGTTTTAGCGCGTATATGATGTCGGTGACTTTGATCTCCCTGGGGCAATCTGCCGCGCAGGCATAGCAGCTAGTGCAGAGCCAGATGGTGAAACTGCCGAGGACTTCCTCTTTGAAGCCTTCCTTCGCGATGTGAATCAACCGCCGGGGACTATAATCCATGTATTTGCCGAGGGGACAGTTGCCGCTGCATACACCGCACTGGATACACTCTTTGAGGTGCTCAGCGCCGTGAAGGTCTTTGACCCACTGCGCGAAATCCAGGTCACGGTGGGTTTCACTTTTTATCACCGGCCTCATTTTGTTACATCCCTCCTACAGATTGTGTTTGGGTGTGTCGGCGCCGTCGACGTTTTTCCCATCGCGGATTTTTACGCAGCCGCAGCCGTTGCCGACAATGCTTCGGAGAGAGCATCTGTCACGGAAATAGATGCCGCAGCGAAAGCAAACGTCGCGCGGGCCGGAATCGTGCTCGACAATGTCGCAGGAAAGCTGATCGAGCAGTTCCGCCAACTGAATAAAGTCCTCCGGCATAAACTGCCGGAAGAGTCCTTCGAGGATATGATTCTGAGCCGTCTCGTATTGTTCGAGTAGCTGGGAGCCATTTCGAGTGAGTTTTAAACGGGTCGCGCGTCTGTCGTCCGGAGATTCGATTCTCGAAACCAGTTTGCGCCGGGCCAGGCGGTCCACCGCTTTGCTTGCCGCGGCGTTGCTTACGCCGAGGAATGTGGCAACGTCGCTGATGCTTCGAATGTCAGTTTTTGCGATTAACTTGAGGAGTCTCAACTGGGAGATGGTCAACTCGCCACCGAGCTTGCTTTTAAGCTGCTCGGCCATGAGTTCATTGGTCGCCGACGAGAAGATGCTCATGCTGGCGAGGAAGTTGTTTATGATAGCCGTTCTTTGAACTGATTCCACAATTTTGCCCCTCTTCAGCCGCGATGGTTGGAAGTTGCTTCCACTTTCATCCGAGAGGTGACCCAGTTGTGTGATGCTCAAAGGCGCTAAGATTGTAAGCCTCGCCAAACTCTCCACTAAACAGTAAACCTGGTTAATCGTAGGGTCAAGGGAAAAAATTCACAAAGTCCTGGGGTTTTTATCAGGCGTAATGGGGACTTCAACTGTTTCGAATAGATTAGGCTAGGTTGTGGCGTTGTGTCCGTGACGGTCTGGGTGTTTGCTGACGTGCCGCCCACCCTGATTATGCTTGGACATTGACGTACATTGCTGTCATACAATATTTTATATATGAATACTTGGGATCCAGGACGGAATCACCCCACACTTTATGGGTGTTCGAAATACTGATCCCGTCCACCGCAAAAAAAAACTTGCCAAACAAATTAACACCATATAATATTAACACCATATATTGAATTCGAGGGCGGCAGGCCTCGAAAGTCCGTGCCCGCGATTCCAAACCAAGGAGCTCAAAACGTGGCTGTGAAAGAGCGAACCAGGATTATCAACGACTTCCTCGCGAGCATGCATATCTTCAGTTCCGCGGTGGACGAGTTGATGATGGAGCATCTTCGAGAGGAACTTGGTGGGGAGGTCACCATCTCCCAGCTCAGGCTTCTCAAGCTTGTGGCTTCGACCAATGTTGAAAGCATAACCGAAGTGGCTGCTTTTTGCCGGGTGACCAACGCCGCCGCGAGCAAGGCGGTCGACAGACTCGTTCGCCGTGGATATCTCCTGCGCGTGGAATCGAAGACCGACCGCCGCGTGAACGAGTTGTCTCTTACGCCGGAAGCACATTCATTGCTCGAAAGATACGAAAAGGTCCAGGACAAGGTACTCGACGGCCTGTTTCGACAGTTTATGCCGGAGGATTTCATCCAGACCGCGGATCTTCTCGATCGGTTGTCCGCCGATATCGTCGAGTTGGAAACCGCGCCGCCGGAGCTGTGTTTCCGGTGCGGGATTTACTTCCGCGAGAAATGTCTGCTGCGAGATGTCGTAAAGCGGACTTGTTATTATCATCTGCACAAAAGAAAACCCAGAGACAAGGACAACACCGCCTCGAGCTGATTAGTTAAATGTTTTTAGCAGGGGCAAGGTGTGTGACAAACTTCGATGGTGAGGGCATCTCATGATTGATAAAGATTCGACGAGCACATTTTCCGAATTTGAAGGAAAGCAGGGTGAACTGATTGCGATCCTTCAGGACTTTCAAGAGAAAGACGGTTTTATCTCGAAAGAGACCGTCAAACGTATTTCGCGTTTTTTGAAGATTTCCGAAAGCAAGATTTTTGGCGTCGCGTCGTTTTACTCCCAGTTCCGATTCACAGAGCCAGGGAGGCACTCGGTTAAGGTTTGCCTGGGCACTGCCTGCCATGTTGCCGGGGGGCATGTTCTCAGTGAAGGTATCCAACGAGAGCTTGGAGTATCGCCGGGCCAAACCACGGAAGACGGACGTTATGATTTCGAACGCGCCGCATGTCTTGGGTGCTGCGCGCTCGCGCCCGTTGTAAAAATAGGGGACGAGATTCACAGCCGTGTCACTGTCAACGACCTCAACGAAATTTTGGAAAAATATGAATGATTTTCTGAACACGATTAGAAAGGCAGACGAAGATTGGGCGACGCTGATGACCAGCGAGGTGCCCGTCATCTATCTGGGGATGGCATCGTGCGGACGCGCCGCCGGTGCGCTCCAGGTGATGGAGACGATCAAGGAGTCGCTCGAGGAGTTCAAGCTCGAAGCGAAAATCGTGGAAGTCGGCTGCATTGGACCGTGCTATCTCGAACCGCTAATGGACATCGCGATGCCCGGAGAGCCTCGGGTCAGCTATTCGAACGTGACCGCAAAGAATGCGCGGCGGATTATCAAATCGCATGTCATGGACGGCGCTCCGCTCCAGCGCTTTGCCGTTGGCCACTTCGGCAAAGAGGGCGAAGAATCCGTCGGGGATTTGCCGCGGTTTTTCGACCTGCCGATGCTTAAACCCCAGGTGAGAATAGTCCTCAAAAACTGCGGTATCATCGATCCGGAAAATGTAGGCCACTATCTTGCGAATGACGGATACCTTGGATTGAAGGCTGCGCTCGCGGATGGGCCGGAGCAGGTGATCGCCGAGGTGTCGGCGGCGGGGCTCCGGGGCCGCGGCGGCGCCGGGTTTACGACGGCAAAGAAATGGGAGTTTTGCCGGAATGCTCCGGGCGATACCAAATACATGATATGCAATGCCGATGAAGGCGATCCGGGCGCGTTCATGAACCGTTCTCTCATTGAGGGGGACCCGCACGCGCTTCTAGAGGGTTTGTTGATTGCCGCGTACGCAATTGGAGCGGCGCATGGTTACATCTATATAAGGGCGGAGTACCCGCTCGCCGTGGCCCGTTTGAAAAAAGCGGTGGGGCAGATTCGAAAGTTCGGGCTTCTCGGAAAGAACATCCTCGGCTCCGGGTTTGATTTTGATATTTCTATCAAAGAAGGCGCTGGCGCGTTTGTTTGCGGAGAGGAAACGGCGCTCATCGCGTCGATCGAAGGCGAGCGCGGAATGCCCAGATCGCGGCCGCCTTACCCCGCGGTTTCCGGTCTCTGGAAAAAGCCGACAGTTATCAACAACGTCGAAACTCTCGCTTCGCTGCCGAGCATTCTGAGAAACGGGGCCGATTGGTACAGCCAGTACGGAACCAAAAAGAGCTGCGGCACAAAGACGTTTTCACTTGTCGGCAAGGTTGCCCGCACGGGTCTCATCGAGGTGCCGATGGGGACCACGCTCAGGGAAATCATTTTCGACATCGGCGGCGGTTCGATCAAGGAATTCAAAGCGGTTCAGACGGGCGGTCCTTCGGGCGGTTGTCTTCCCAAGGAGTTTCTCGACACGCCGGTGGAATATGAATCACTGGCGCAAGCAGGATCGATAATGGGTTCGGGTGGTCTGATCGTAATGGATGAGGATACCTGCGTCGTGGATGTGGCCAAGTACTTTTTGAATTTTACCCAGGCCGAGTCGTGCGGCAAGTGCAACCCGTGCCGAATCGGCACGCGACACATGGTCGATATTCTCGAGAGGATCACACGAGGGGAAGGCGTTGAAGAGGATCTCGACACGCTCGAATCCCTCGGGGAGACTATCCGCAACACATCGTTGTGCGGTCTCGGGCAAACGGCGCCGAATCCGGCGCTGACCACGATTCGCTATTTCCGTTCGGAATACCTTGCTCACATAAACGACAAGAGATGTGACGCGGTGATTTGCAGTGATCTCGTCGAGTTCCGGATTATCCCGGAATTGTGTACGGGTTGTCTTCGCTGCATGAGGGCGTGCCCGACCGGGGCGATTACCGGCGAAAAGAGGGTGCCGCATGTCCTGGATCCGACCAAGTGTGTGAAATGCCGGGCGTGTTATGAGATATGTGAATTCGGAGCCGTCGCCGGCGACGGACTTCTTGTAGGGAACGAAGCAGGTGGAACCAATGAGTAAAACAGCACAGAAGATGAAAATCAAAATGGACGGCAAGCTGGTCGAGGCCGAGAAGGGATCGACCATTCTGCAAGCCGCCGAGCAAAACGGCATATACATACCGACGCTGTGCACCCACAAGGAGCTGACGCCGTTTGGCGCATGCAGGATGTGTGTCGTCGAGGTCGATGGGATGCGCGGATACCCCGCGGCGTGTACGACGCCGGTCACAGAGGGAATGGAAGTAAAAACCAATTCGAAAGCCGTTCAATCTGCGCGCGTCGATATTCTCCAGTTAATATTGAGCGAACATCCGTCGAGTTGCTTGATTTGCGGCGAGAAGGATGATTGCCGGGCGAAGCAAACAACTGTTCGCAAGGCGGGTGTTACCACGGGTTGCCGTTACTGCCCCACGGATGGCCAGTGCGAACTGCAGGACGTGGCCGAATATCTCGGTGTGAAGGAGCTTGTGTATCCGATCAAATACCGCGGTATTCCAGTGACCAAAGGCGACCCGTTTATCGACCGCGACTACAATCTTTGTATTCTTTGTGGGCGCTGCGTGCGCGTGTGTGGGGAGCTCCGTGGTTCGGCCGCTCTGGCGTTTCTTAGACGCGGTTCGGACACGATGGTGGGGACGGCATACGACTGCGATCAGATCGACGCGGGCTGCGAGTTCTGCGGAGAGTGTATCGCCGTTTGCCCGACCGGCGCGCTGTCGGAAAGAGTCAAGAAATGGGATGGCGTCGCGGACAAAGAAGAAGTTTCGACTTGTCCTCTGTGCGGTATAGGCTGCCAGGTCAAGCTGCTGGCCAAAGGGGATGAACTCATCGGTAGTCTGCCGGTCGAAGACCCGGTCGTAAGCGATGCTCAACTTTGCGTGAAAGGCCGGTTTTGTCTTCCGGAGCTGGTGAACGACGAAACGCGCGTGACCAAGCCGTACGCGTTTGAAAATGGTGTGTCGTTGGAGTGCTCGTGGGATGACGCGGTAGCGTTGGCGACCGAGAGACTTGTCGAATGTGGTCCAGAAGAATTCGGGATGGTAGTGTCAGCGAACTGTTCGAGCGAAGATCTATATGTCGCTCAAAAATTCACGCGTGTCGTGATGGGTTCCGGCAACATCGATACCGATGCGAGGCGTTTCTTTGGGCCGGACCTCGACGCTTATGTCGATCTTTTGAGAATGCCGGGAACTCTCGCCGATATCAAGAACGCGCAGGTAGCATTCTGCGCTGGTCTGGACGTCCAGTTCGCTCAGTCGGTCGTAAACGTCGAACTTCGAAAAGCCGTTGCCAGGGGAGCGAGAGTTATTACGCTCAATCCCCGCGCGAATGAACTGGCGATATCGAGCGATCTTTGGATCAAGCCGCAACCCGGCACCGAGAGAAAGTTCTTCGAAAAACTTCTTGGTTCGGTCAATGGCAACGGCGAGAAGCCCCCGGCTGATCGGGAGGGCGACGCTGTCGATGAAGTCGTTCTCAACGCGGCGACGATGCTGCGGGGTGCGGATAACCCCGTCATTCTTGTTGGAACCGAAGTTCTGCAGCGCGAGTCGACCCGGGACATTCTCCGGTCGATAAAACTGCTCGGCGAGGCGATAGGCGCGAAGGTCGTCGTTCTTCCTCCGCACAACAATCTTTTCGGCTCGCTCCTTATGGGTGCCAGTTCCGGAATTCTCCCCGGTGGGTATTCCTCATCCGATGCGGCCCAGATAAAAAAGCTCTCGAAATTGTGGGGTGTCGATCTTGCCGGATCGGGATCGTCGCCGGAGCCTTACGTATTCTCGATCAAGCAAAAAACGAAGGTGACTTTTCTTGTGGGCGATGGTTCTCCCGCGGAGCGGCCTCAAACCGATTTCTTGATCTATCAAAATATTTATCCGGCCCTGCCGGACGTCAATCCGGACCTTTCACTGCCTTCGGCGGCGTTCTCCGAAGCGGACGGCACCTTTGTCAACGGTGAGGGACGGATACAGAGGGTGCGTAAGATCGTCGATCCTCCCGGGGATGCGCTGCCCGATTGGGATGTCCTGTGCCGGATCGCGAGAAAAATGGGGAAGAGCGGTTTTGATTTCAAGAATGTCGGCGAGATTCAAAAAGAAATGTCAGAGATCGTCGCCGGTTACAAAGATATTGATGCCGCGCGAATGGAACTTGCCGCGTTGCCGGAGGGGGATCGTTCCGGATCGGACGATGCGGCGGACGCCGGATCTCAGCCGGAAGAGAATGCCGGCGACTGTCCGTTTGTTCTTCGTGTCGCAGTCTCCGAGCATACCTACAGGGGACTTTCCCTGCGGGAATTCGTACCGGGAACAGGGGAGTTGTTTATTGAAGGCGTGGTCGAGATGAACCGCGACGACGCATTGAACGCGGGGGTTTCCGAGGGCGACGAAGTTATCGTCAATTCGGACGGTTTTGAAAAAATATGGCGCGCTCGCCTGATCGATGAACAGCCGCCGGGTTTGTTGAGCACTATACTGGATGGACCCGACACCGATGGGTTGCGTACGCTGCGTGTAAACTTAAGGAAAAAAGATGTTTAAGCTGGTCAAGTCCGAGATGATCATCCCGAATGCTTTTCGCATGACATTTGAAGCGCCCGCGGTCGCAAAGTCCGCTCAGCCCGGACAGTTCATTATTGTCCGTGCGGACGAGGAGGGTGAAAGGATACCGTTGTCGCTTTCCGACTGGGATGCGGAAAAAGGAACGGTAACCACCGTCGTTCAGAACGTGGGACACACAACCGGAAAGCTCTCGGAGCTAAGAGAGGGCGATAGTATTCCGA
Source organism: Candidatus Latescibacterota bacterium (assembly GCA_963791045.1). Lineage (GTDB taxonomy): Bacteria > Krumholzibacteriota > Krumholzibacteriia > WVZY01 > WVZY01 > CAWBQK01. Next base: position 39,657 of record CAWBQK010000009.1, on the reverse strand, counting down.
CTCTTGCGGGGCCGTTGGGGACGCCGTCAGAGATTGAGGAGTTTGGGACGGTTCTCCTTTTGTGTGGGTGTTACGGAATCGGGAGTGTGTATCCGATTGCCCGCGGGTTGAAAGAGAAAAACAACAAGGTCGTCGTGGTGATGGAGAGCAGAAGCTCCTATCTCATGTATTGGGAAGAGAAACTGCGCGACGTGGCCGACGAGATTATTTACATCACTCGCGACGGCACAAAAGGAATCAAGGGGCACGTTGACCAGCTTCCCGAAATCATTGAGTCGCTTGGTGTGCCCGTCAACCGGATCATTATAAACGGCTGTACGCTCCTCCTTAAAAAAGGCTGCGACGCGAGCCGTCCCCTGGGGATCAAGACGATTGTCGCCTTGAACCCAATCATGATCGACGGCACGGGAATGTGCGGCGTTTGCCGCGTGACGGTTGGATCGGAAACCAAGTTTGCCTGCGTGGATGGTCCCGATTTTGACGGACACGAGGTGGATTGGGATGAGCTGTTTCAGAGGCGGAAGTCATACGTCGCCGAAGAAACCAAATCCATCAAGACGAGCGGGTGTAAGAAGCGGACCTGCCTGTCGCAATAGCAGGCGGAAATCAAATATCAAGATTTTGTAATAGGCAATTCGTCAAGCAAGAGGATTAATACAGTGGCCGAACCCAAGAAAGAAAAAAAGAAGATCGATCTCAATAGAAGAGAGATGCCCAAACAGGCCGAAGATGTGCGCGCGCACAATTTCGATGAAGTCGCGCTTGGATACACAGCGGAATTGGCGATGGAAGAAGCCGCCCGGTGTCTCGTATGCAAGAAGCCGAGGTGTGTTAGCAGCTGTCCGGTGGAGATCGATATCGCGGGGATGATGGCCGCGGTGGCCGAAGGGGATTTCGCCGAAGGTGTCCGCATACTCAAAGACAAAAACCTGCTTCCAGCCGTGTGTGGAAGGGTGTGCCCACAGGAAGACCAGTGCGAGGGCGTGTGCGCACTGCAAAAAAAGGGCGGCGAGCTTGCCATCGGCCGTGTCGAACGGTTCCTCGCCGACTGGGAAGCCGAACAGGAAAATCTCAAGCTGCCGGAGATTCCGCCGGCGACGGGCAAGAAGATTGCGGTAATCGGTGGAGGCCCCGCGGGGTTGACCGTTGCGGGCGATCTCATCAAACAGGGTCACGGTGTCACGATTTTTGAAGCGCTCCACGAAATGGGCGGCGTATTGATCTACGGAATTCCGGAATTCAGATTGCCCAAGAAGATCGTCAAACGCGAAGTGGACTATCTCGAGAAACTCGGCGTGGAGATGGTGACGGACTATATCATCGGCAGGACGAGAACGATTGACAGCCTGCTCGAAGAATACGACGCCTGTTTTGTCGGTTCGGGCGCCGGGCTTCCGTGGTTTATGGATATCCCCGGAGAAAACCTCAACGGCGTGTACTCGGCCAACGAATACCTGACGCGAATGAACCTGATGAAGGGTTATCTCCCGGGTAGCGGTACACCGATCAAGAACCACAAGAAAGTGTTCGTCGTCGGTGGGGGCAACGTGGCCATGGACTGCGCCAGGACCGCGCTGCGACTGGGCGCCGAAACCCACATAGTGTACCGGCGGTCGAGGGACGAACTTCCCGCGCGACTCGAAGAAGTCGAAAATGCGGAGGAAGAAGGCGTCATATTCGATCTTCTGACACTGCCGCTTCGTTATATCGGTGACGAAAACGGTTGGGTCAAGGAGATGGAGTGCAAAAGGATGGAGCTGGGAGAACCCGACGAGTCGGGGCGCCGCCGGCCCGTGCCCGTCGAAGGCTCGGAGACGCTGGTCCCCGTCGACGCGATTGTGTGCGCGATCGGAAACAGCCCGAACCCCTTGATCGCCCAGACGACCCCGGGACTCGACATCGGAAGAAAAGGCAATATCGCCGCCGACGACGAGACGGGCAAGACCTCGAAACCGCGTGTGTGGACGGGTGGCGACGTGATGACAGGAGCCGCAACCGTTATTATGGCGATGGGCGCCGGACGCAAAGCGGCACGATCGATCCACGAATATCTTACCGCGGAAAACCCCGAGTGGTAACTACCCCGCTGTCGGATTAGATGTAACCGAGGGATTTGAGGCGCTCGATGTCCGCGTCGCTCGGTGTGCTGTCGCGTTGCGGTGTGTTTTTGAGCCACTGTGTGAGCAGCCCGGTCAGACGCCGGGCCTCCGGGTGCGCCGGGTCATGAATATTGTGGGTTTCGCCGGGGTCCGTCGTGAGATTGTAGAGTTCGAACGACAGGCTGTCCTCTTGTCCCGGCGTCCAGATGAGTTTCCAGTCGCCATCGATGACCGTTCGAAAACGTCCCGCCACGGTGAACTCCGTCCGGCGGTGAACGAGGTCCGGGAAGAACGCCTTGCCGCATTCCGAAAACACCGGTTGTGAGGGAAGCGACTCGCCCCTGAGACAGGGAACCAGCGACCGGCTCTCCAGTTGTTTATTCGCCCCGTTGAACTCCAGGTTCATCAGCTCCGCGAGTGTCGGCGTGATGTCGGCAAGCGATACCCAGCTCTCAACGTGTCCTTTACGGAAGAGCGGGTCGGTTTCGGGGAGGACGATGCCCAGGGGGACCCTAAGCGTCGCATTGTACACATAGTCGCCGTGATCGTAGAAATAATCGTGCTCGCCCAGGCTTTCCCCGTGATCGGACGCAAACACAATTACCCAGTCTTCGCCAAGCTCACGCCGCAGCCACGTTATCAAACCGGCCACCGCGTCGTCCGAAAACCGGATGTCGGCGGCGTAAAGCCGACGGATATGCGCGTTGACGTAATCGGGAAGCGGATTCTGGAACACCGCCTTCGATTTCGGAAGATCTTTGGGATAGGCATGGTTTCCAATCCCGCCTTTTTTTGCTCCGAAATGCCACTTGTACCGTCCCTCGTAGTTGGGAGCGAAGTCGTGGACGATTTCCTGGGGCGGATAATACGGCACGTGCGGGTCGATGTAATGAACCCAGACAAAGAGCTTATCGTCCCGATTCACGGTTTGCAGCTGTGTGATCGCCGCCTGGGTGGTCGCCTGGGCGTCGCGCGCGTCGGTCCCAAAATCGTAGACATCGAATCCGCGGTCGAGACCGCGTTCGCGCGTGAGGATGTGGTTGGATACCACGGCGATCGTTTTATATCCCGCGCCACGTGCAAGTTCCGTCACGGTCGTTACGTTGTCGGAAAGTGAATCGAAGAGTGTTCGCACACCGTGGGTGTGCGGATAAGCGCCTGTAAGCATACTCGCCAGCGCCTGTGTCGTCCGCGGGATGGGTGTGATGGCATTGTCAAAAACGACTCCGCCGGACAGAAGCGAGTCAATGAAGGGTGTCGTCGGGAGATCATATCCCGCCGAGGAGAGATAATCGTGACGGAGTGTGTCGATCGTGAGCACGAGAACGTGTTTGCGCGTGGGCGGCGTCCCACCGCGCCCGCAACCGGCCGACAAAACCGAAAGACCCACGGCGCAGATCAACGACAGCGCCGCCCCGGCTGTTAGTACGCGTCTATATGCGGAAATCCAGGACATCATGTAATTGTGGTTTCGACAAATGTTTCGATCTTGTTCTGAAGTTAAATATTACCACGGCGCCCATCAATTGTCACGGTTGCGCTCACTTACCCAGCGCGGGTCAGGAATTTTACTGGACCATCCACGTGAAGGCGTTCACATACGCGCTAATACATGAAGGATTTGCCGCGGCCGTGTCTCTTTTGTATATTCCAATCAACTCTGCACGGGTCTATCATAGGGAGTCAATAATGTGGAAATCAATATCGATGACAATTCTCGTCCTGGGCTTCTTCGTTTTGAACGGCCCCGGAATCCCGAAAGGACAGCTGATGAGCGATTCGGCAAAAGCGGCGGGTAAGAACGGCGACACACAGATGACGACACTCGGCGGTGGATGCTTTTGGTGTCTCGAAGCGGTATACGAAGAGCTCAAAGGCGTTAAGACCGTCGTGTCGGGGTACGCCGGCGGCGCGGTAAAGAATCCCACCTACAAAGAGGTTTGTTCAGGCGGTACCGGGCATGCCGAGGTCGTCCAGATCGAGTTCGACGCGAGCGTGGTGAGTTTTGACGAAATTCTCAATGTGTTTTTCTCGATTCACGATGCGACCACGCTCAACCGGCAAGGAGCCGATGTGGGTAGCCAGTACCGGTCGGTGGTTTTCTACCACAATGAGAGCCAGAAGGAAGCCGCCGAAAAAAAGATCGCCGAGATCGAATCCAAAAAGCTCGTGAATCAGCCGATAGTTACCGAAGTTGTTCCTCTGAAAGTTTTTTTCGAGGCGGAGGAGTATCACCAGAACTACTTCAAACGCAACCCGGAGCAGGGGTACTGCCAGGCGGTTGTCGCTCCCAAGCTGGTCAAATTCAGAGATCTTTTTGGCGACCAGGCGAAGTAATCCACGACATTTCGGACTCGCGGCCGGTCGAGCAATGCAAAGCGCTCAATCGGCCGCTTTTTCTTTGGCCGCTACCGCGAACACATAGATTTCATCGAGTTCGAGAAACGAGTGTGTCTCCACGAGTTTGTACCCGGCCGCAGTCGCGTGCGCGACCACCGAATCGGTCGGCGTGCAGTGCCCTTCAAACCCCTCTTTGAGCGCTTTCTCCGGTGAATGCTCGATGATGACCAGTCGTCCATCGGGTTTGAGGCCCGGGATCATGTTTCGGAGGAGCTGAACCGGTTGTTCGATGTGGTGATACGTGTTGATACAGTAGGCAAAGTCACACGACCCTTTGGGGAACTTTGGGTCCGTGACCGTACCAAGGATCGTCTCCACGTTCTGGATATTGTCACGTTCGCAGCGTGACGCGAGGTATTCGAGCGCGCCCGCGTCGATGTCCTCAGCATACATTTTGCCCCTGGCGCCGAGACGGGCGGCGACCTGCACGGCGTAACGTCCGCGGCCCGCGCCGAACTCCGCCACGGTCATACCGGGCTCGATACCGACTGCGTCCATCACCTTGTCGGGAGGCTGACGCTCATTCCATCTCTTTTCCCAGTCCTCGGACGAAGAAACCAACGCGGACACCACGAGAGTGAACGCGGCAAGGATCACCACACGATTTCGCATCATGTTTCTGGTCATATCAACCTCCTCGATTGGATCGGCCGGACATATATGGACTTTTTCGATAGAGGATATTCGGTTATTCTTGTCTACGATGGATTTCGAAAACAAGTTGCAATGGAGGCGCATCCCGGCGCGGGTCCTGTCATCGATTATCCCACACTCGCTCGCTAACGCTTCGCGCGTTTTGGGGGCCCCATCGATGCCACCCACGCCTGCGATGTGACTCAGGCGAAAACACTCATGCCGTCAAACATAATCAAAAACGCGTTCAAACGCAGACAATCGCAAACGGCGATTGTGCTTTTCCTGCTCATCATCGCGACGTTGGGTCTGCTGGGCTGTTCGGGTGAGTCCGGCACCGCTGCGCCCAAACACAACGTGGTACTCATCGTTCTCGACACCGTGCGGGCCGATCGGCTGTCGTGCTACGGGTACGACCGTCCCACGACGCCGAATATCGATGCCATCGCGAAGCAAGGCGTCCGGTTCGAACATTTCTATTCGAACTCCGGGTGGACGCTCGCCGCCCACGCGTCGCTGTTCACGGGGCTCTACCCCGTGGGGCACCGCGCGACGCAGGAAACACTTGAGCTTTCAACCGAAGTCCCCACGCTCGCCGAGCTTCTTGGAAGTGCGGGTTATCAAACGTACGCCGTATCGGCGAATCCCGTTGTAAACCGTCCGAGCGGTCTTGTCAGAGGGTTCGACGTGTTTGACGAAGTGTTCCGGTTGAAGGTCAAACGCGACAAGGACAAGAGTTTTGCCGAGCAAAACAACATGGCGTTCCGCCGGTTCCTCATGTCCAGCGATCGCGAACGGCCGTACTTTGCCTTCCTCAACTATATCGAAGCACATGCGCCCTACGAGCCGCCCGAGCCATATCGTTCCAGGTTCGTTGGCGACGAATTCTCACAGGGCGAGGTTCTCGAAGTCATGGACATGGATCTCTCCGGTCATTATCTGATCGAACCGTTTGACCAGGAGCGTCTCGCGCTGGCAAATCGTCTGTACGATGGAGAAATGGCCCACCTCGACGCGAGGATCGGCGAACTGTTTGAAATCATCAAACGGGACGGTCGCATCGAGGAGACGTTGGTTGTTATCATCTCCGATCATGGGGAGAACCTCGGCGATCACGGTTTCGTGGGGCATGTTTTCAGCGTCCACAACACGCTGCTCGAGATCCCTCTGATTGTTCGTTTCCCCGGCGGTTCCCGCGCCGGCGAGGTGAGGCGCGACCGCTCGGAACTTCTCGATCTTTTCCCAACAATTCTCAAGCAGTGTGGAATCAAGCAACGGGGCCGGCGGGTCGGCCGTGATCTCTTTGCCGAAGGGGCGGAGTCGGTGGACGCCACCGTGTTTGCCGAGTATTACTATCCGCGCCAGGTGTTGTCGGTGTTCAAACCTGATCTTTTAAAACTCGATGTCGCCGAGAGAAACCGGCGGGCGGCAAAGCTGGTTCCGTTTATGCGGCGCCTGCGCGCGGTTCAGGACGGCAAGATGAAATTGATTTGGGGGTCGGACGATGATTACGAGTTGTATCGTATCGACCGGGATCCTCGTGAGACGAAAGATATCGCGCAAGATGAGGGCAGTAAACAAGCTCTCGAAGCGCTCCTCTCACGACTCGATGAGATGGTCATGAATAACGAAGGAAAAGACGCGATCGGGCCGCCGCCTCCGATTGGGTGGATGATGCCGGGGTTCGAAGAAAAAGTTAATGATCCCGAACTTCTCAAGAAGCTCAAGAGTCTCGGTTATATAAAATGAAACGGAAACGGATTGTGACTTCGACGCCAACCACATCAATTATCAGGAAGCGATCGCTCGCGGTTGTGCTCAGTGTCGCCACGCTTGTGTTTGTGGCGGCGGCGGTGATGTCGCTTCGCTGGAGAATGCAGCATGACTCGCCGATCATGTTGTACATCACATATCTGATCGAGCACCTGAACTACGTGCCCTACAAAGATGTTTTCGACATGAATATGCCCGGGGCGTATTACGCCTATGGGTTCCTTGGGCGTTTCTTCTCGGCGTACAACGATCTCGGTTTCAGAATCGCCGACCTGTTGTGCCTGTCGGCGATCCTCACCATTACCTGGTTCTGGATGAAAGGGTTTGGCCGTCTTGTCGCGTGGTGTGGGGCCGTTGTGTTTGGGATCTGGTACATGGGAGAAGGCCCGATGACCAGTTTGCAGCGGGAGTTTCTCATCCTGCTGCCAATCGCGGGATCCGTCTTCGTCGCGATGTCGCGCCCCCTGATGCGCCCGGGCCTCAAAGGGTTTTTGACGGGGTTCCTTTTTGGAATGGCGGCAATTGTCAAAACCCAGGCCGCGGTGGGCTTCCCCGTTGTTTTTATTTTCGTTCTTCTTGAAATCAAAAAACGTGACGACAGCGCCGGAAGGGAAATGGTCCGGTTTGGTCCTGCTCTCGCTCGCCGGGTTTGCGCTACCGTTTTTGATCAGTCTCGTACATCTCTGGAGTATCGGCGCGCTGTCGTCCTTCATGGACATAGCGGTCAACTACTGGCCGCTCTACACAAACCTGAGCGGCGTCCACGAAACGATTTCCGGAGGCGAGCGCGTCGGATATCTCATCTCCAACTTTTTTGTTTTTGGACACCAGCGCCTGTGGCTTGTCGCCGGGCTCTTTGGTCTGTTGAGCGGTGTCCTTCTGATTCGTCCGGATTCGGACACGAGACGACGTGTGGTGTTCGTCGCGCTTCTCGCGCTCGCCTACAGTTTTTATACGGTTCTGGCGGGCAAGTTCTGGCGTTATCACTGGATCCCGTTTTTCTATTTTGTTATCCAGCTGGGCGCGCTTTGTTTTGCCGAACAAAAATCGCGGGGACACTTTATAAAAAAACTGATCCCCATCCTCGTTCTCGTTGGTGTGGTCGCCCTGACAGTCCGGGTGCCGCGCGAATTCAAATATCGGTTCAGCGGCTCTGAAATCCCCGCGCCGATGGGTGGTCGGGTCGATCAGATCGCGGCCTTCCTTGAGAGAAACCTGAGGCCGGGTGATCGCGTTCAGCCCCTCGACTGGACCGGGGGTGCGCTCCACGCGATGTTGATCGCGCGTGCCGAAGTTGCTACGCCCTTTGTATATGATTTCCATTTTTATCATCATATTTCGAACCCGTATATCAGGGGATTGCGCGACCGATTCATCGAAAACCTCGAAGAAGCAAGCCCCCGCTTTATCATAGAAATCATCAGCCACAAACCGTGGGTGGGGGGAGAAGACACGACGGCCGATTTCTACAGGGTGCGAGAGTATATTTCGGCGTACTATTCGAAGGGACTTGTGGGGAGGGGATACACTATCTGGGTACGACGCGCCGATCCTTGACCGATTTCCACCAGAAACGTTCGTGCTCGACAATCTTTTCGGGCGTGAGCGCGTGTTCGCGACGCACGATCGTTACTTTTCCATTCAAAAGCTCAACGTTGGGCGAGAATCCGTCAATATAGTCAAGCGGCGCGCGGCGGTCGTGCGCCATCATCCGGAACTGCGATTCGGCCACGGGCATCCGCGCGATCACGTAGTCATTGAGCCCGAATTTGTCGAGAATGTTGACGTTTGGCAGCACCCACCCGGGAACGCCCACGGTCGTACAAAGATACACCGGATACTCATCGCCCGCGATTCGCCCGCCCTCCTCGCGGTCCGGGTACGCGCCGATCATAAACTCATGGAATATCTTGTGCTCCTGATGACGCATGCAGACATGATGCGGGATGAGCCAGCTCTGGGCGTCGTCAAAGAGTTTGGCATACCACCGGAACACGCCGGGCCAGTGTTGCGCGATCGGAACCACCATTACGTAGGTTTGTTTGCGTGTGTTGAGATTGTGCGTCAGAGCCCAGTGCGTCCATTGGACGGGCAGGCTGACGAGGATCATCAGGACGGCGAGCGCGACGGATGTGCGAATACCGCGGCCGAGAGCGAACAGTGCCGCGAGAAACGACACAAAGATAAACGGAATGATATGGTTGTACACCCGGTACTCGAAGTGATCTCCGCCGATAACAATTGTGTAGTACCCCACGTGGGCGATGAGCGTGACGACGACAAGGGCGAGCACGGCCCGCCGGCCGGTCAGGACACCGGTTGAATCTTGTTGCCCCCGTGACCTTCCTTTCTTTATGAAAGCAACATACGCCGCCGCGGCGAGAACAACCGCCCACAACCAGAGCCCGTACTCGAGAACGAACGATCCGGCGTAACGGAACCCGCTCGCCGGCCACATCGAAACTGATTTCGCGAAATAGGTGTTGGGAAGCCACTCGCCGTACGTGTGCCGGCGCCACAAGAGATGAAGCACGACGATCGCTAACGGCAGCGCCGAGAGGAGTATTCGCCGGGCGCTTCGGGGGTCTCGTTTTATGTAAGACACGGCGAACAACACAAACGACGCGGCGATAAAGAGGAGGCCGTCGGGACGCGTAAGCGTGAGCATCGAAGCGGAGAAGCTTACGAGCGCGAGGCGCCACTTTGATTTCGCATAGAGACACGCGTAGACCCACGCGGTGACGAGGACGCAAAAGAGCGCCGTTTCGAGTCCCGAACTCGACCAGGCGAGGAACGACCGGTTGGTCAAAAGAAAGACAAAGCAAAGAAAAAGAAAGAGCGTCTTGAAGGGTTTAAGGTTGCCGGGCCATGACAGCCGGTGGACGATTGCGGCAACAAGGACAAGGTTGAGATAAGTAAAGAACAGCGAAAGCCAGTTCGCCGCGGCGGGAGGCGGCACCTTGAAGACTCGCCACACAGTGTCGAGAATCCACACCCACAAAAAACTCGTGTACCCCTCGACCGGTCGGAACGGTGGCGCATTCCACACATATCCATGCCCGGCGAGGCTGTTGCTCACGTAGCGAAACGCGATGTACGCGTCGTCCGTCAAAAACCAGAAGAGTTTCCAGCCAACGAAAAGGCCCACGGCGGCGGCGATCAAGACCGCCGCGGAGAGGGCATTGTTGGAGCGAGGATTTCGTGATGGCGCCATGGCGCACATTCTACCACATCACGGCAGCCGCGGGAAATACGCCCGAAACATTATTTTAAGAGGACCATTCTTCTGGTTTTTGTAAAACCGCCTGTCTTCATCTTGTAGAAATAGACACCCGTCGCGACGCGTTGTCCTGCGTTGTTCGTCCCGTTCCACGTGCGCTGGTGCCGGCCCGGCGGCAGGTCACCGTCCACGAGCGTGGATACATGGCGCCCCAGGGCATCGTAGATCCGAAGCGACACGAATCCCTGACGGGCGACGTCGAACTCGATTCGTGTGGTGGGATTGAACGGATTTGGGACGGCGTCGTGGAGCGAGAATGCTTCCCCTGTCGACCGGTTGGCAATTCCCGTCGCCGTGGTCGGCGCTGTTGGAACGCTTTCGTTCCCTGTTATGTCCGACGCGCTCACCTTGTAATGGACCATCGGATCATCGTGATCCGGGTCCGTCCAGAAGAGTGAAGAGGTCGTCTTGACGATATCCTCGGGTGTCGGCATGAAATCAGCGGTCGTCCCGCGGTAGACCGTATAATGATCCAGATCGCCATCAGGCGGCGCATCCCATGAGAGCTGATTGCCGTCGCCCGTGTTGTAAGCGACGGAGAAACTCTGCGGGATGATGGGCGGGAGGTTGTCGGCCGAATAACCGCTGTCGACGGACGACTCGTAATAAACGGACGGGAGGGCGGTGTGCGCCGATATCTTGAAGTACTGCCACCCGGTGTCCGAGTGCGTCGAATCGATCGGACTTGAAATAATTCGCAGATACGCGACGAGATTTTGCGCGGGGACGCTTTCGACCGATTCCCACGTGTATTGTGCGGTGGCCGGTTGAATCCCGACCTCGGAATCCCCGTCTGGTTTTGTCGACGACGGGCTTGCGGGAACGGAGAAGCCGCGCCACACGGTGTAGTGCGTTATTTCGGTGTTGGGGGCGACGTCGAACGGACTCGGGTACCACATGAGCTGTATATAGCCGCCCTGATCGTAGGGAAGGTCTTGCACGAGGGCAATCGTCGGCGCGGGGCCGCCGACATGTCCCGTATTCATCACCCGCTGAGCGTAGATATCGAGATTGCTGTTTCGCAGATCCTCCCAGGCAACAAAGGCGCCCCCCTCGCCGTCGGAGGTGACCGCCGGATACGACTGGTTGTACGCCGCCGCCGTCAACGCGACTCCGTCGCTTGCCCAATCCACGCCGCCCGAACCGTTGACGTGCTGGGCGTAGATATCATTCGCCGATCCCGACCTCATGTCCTGCCACACGATTGTCGCGCCGCCGGTCCCGTCGGGGAGCATGACGGGTTCGGTCTGGTCGTTTTGCGCCGATGTTATTGTGACTCCATCGGCAGTCCAGAGTAGCGAACCCGATCCGTCGGTCCGCTGCGCGTAGATGTCCTTGCCGACCCCCCTCGCATCCGTCCACGAAAATACGGCGCCGCCCGAGCCGTCGCCAACGGTGCGGACCAACGTCTGGTAATCTTCCGCCGCGCAAACCGGGATGCCGTCAGTCGTCCACTGAGGGGTTCCGGCCGCGGTGATTCTCTGTGCATAAATATCCGAAACGCCGCCGCGGTAATCGACCCAACCAATGATTGCGCCTCCCGATCCGTCCGACGCCATTCCCGGATCCTTTTGTGAGCCCGCCGCCGTGGAAATTCCCACGCCATCGGCCGTCCACTGTGCGACACCAAGGTTGTCGATCCACTGCGCATACACATTGGTGTCCGTCGACCCGTTTCGGTAATCGGACCAGACCGCGATCACGCCGCCCAGTCCGTCGGCGATCGTGTCGGTATGATACTGACTTCCCGTTGCGGCACACACGGCAATGCCGTCGGACGTCCACAGGATGGCGCCCGCACCGTTCACCCGCTGTGCGTACACGTCATAGCTCTCAAGGCTTCTATAATCATCCCACAAGAAGATAGCCCCGCCGACCTCGTCGCCGATCACCGATGGATCGTACTGGTAGTCATCCGCCGTGCAGATGGCGATACCGCCGGTCGTCCACTGAACTTCACCGGCAGCGTTTATCCGCTGCGCATAGATATCGTATGTCCATTCGCTTCGGTAATCGGACCACACCACGAACGCGCCGCCCGCCCCATCGGAAGCAACATCGGGATAGCGCTGGCTTCCCGAATATTCACAGACCGCGATACCTTCCGCTGTCCACAATGGATTTCCCAGATCATCAACGCGCTGTGCATAGATGTCATACTCGCCACCACGATTGTCTTCCCATACGATGATCGAGCCGCCCGCGTCGTCGGATACGATCCGTGGTTTGCGTTGTTGTTCGGGTGTCGAACAAATTGCGGTTCCGTCCGTCGCCCATTCCACGGCCACCGCGCTGTTGTTCATGGCGAGAAGAAAAAGACCAACGATGCCAATCATGATCAATGTCCGTGACATGATCACGACCTCCTTGCGAAGACAGGATCTTTCATTTTTGAGTTGTATATTTAACCGGATCGTTCAAAATCAACCCCTGATGTAACTATAAATCACATATAATTTTACCACACTTTTTGCGCCTTTCTGGCGATGCGGCCCCGGCGTGATTTCGATGTGCTGTTTTTTGGAAATCACGGGAAAGCACCCGAAATCAAGAGGCACGATCGGGCACAAAAAAAATCATGCGAATCCAAAAATATTTCTTGGGGATTTTGCGTCAATGCGAGGAATTTGTGAAATCAGCTCCGCCGCCGAAAAAATTCGCATGCGGGAGAAAACGTGCAGCTTGTATACGTGCGGGTGTGCGAATGGGTCTAACAGATTCGGGGAAGCTGATCGCCGCTCAACATATCGACGATCCCACGGGTTCCGATCTGGGTCCGGATGGTTACAAGGCCCGTTCGTCCATCGACGACTTCACCTATGCATCGGGCGTCTCGTCCTTCTTTGTGTTCGCGCATAATATTGAGGGCGCGGTCGGCGTGTTCCTTTGGAACAAACGCGACAAAGCGCCCTTCATTTGCCACGTAGATCGGATCGAGTCCGAGAACCTCGCATGCGGCCCGGACCGGATCGGAAACAAGAATTTCTCTCTCGTCGAGATCTATCTGCAAGCCCGCACTCTCCGCTATCTCAATTACGGCACTTGCAAGTCCGCCTCTCGTAAGATCACGCAGGCAATGTATGTCAAGTTCTTCGGCGATCAGTTTCATCACAAGATCCGCGAGCGGTGCGCAATCGCTCTCGATGGTCGTCTCGAACTCGAGGCCCTCGCGCCTGGCCATGATCGCCATCCCGTGACGGCCGATATCTCCGCTTATGAGCACAACGTCACCGGCGCGGACATTCTGAGGCGTCATTGGCCGCGGGCTTTCGAGAACACCGACACCGGCGGTGTTTATAAAAATCTGATCTCCCTTGCCCTTGTCGACCACTTTGGTGTCACCGGTCACGATCGATACACCGGCTATTTTCGCGGCGTCGGCCATCGAACGGACGACCCGCCACAATGCTTCCATTTGCAAACCTTCTTCGAGCACGAACCCCGCGCTGAGATAAAGGGGCCGGGCGCCGCACATCGCGAGGTCGTTGACCGTGCCGTTTATGGCGAGCGAACCGATATCGCCGCCGGGGAAAAATATGGGGCGGACCACGTACGAGTCTGTCGTAAACGCGAGCTTCGACTTATCGACATCGAACACCGCACCGTCGTGCCGCGCGTCGAGATAGGGGTTGCCGAACGCCGGAACGAACATTTTCTCGATCAATGTGTGTGAGAGCGTCCCGCCGCCCCCGTGTCCGAGGACGATGTGGGGATACTCGGTGATCGGAATGGGGCACGAGAGGGAAAAATCCTTCTGATCGTCTTTGCCGGTCACTTCGACTCCTTGTTCTCCAGGCGACGATAACGATAATAGGCGGCACAGGCGCCCTCGGACGACACCATCGTCGCTCCGAATGGGTGGTCGGGTGTGCATCGTGTGCCAAACACGGGGCACTCGGACGGTTTCATGATTCCCTGGAGAATCAAACCGCTCACGCACTCGGACGGTTCTTCGACGGCCGCGTCGGCAACGCCAAAACGTTTTTCAGCGTCGAATGCGGCATATTCATCCCGGAGCCCGAGGCCGCTCGATGGGATTTCTCCTATCCCGCGCCACTTGCGGTTGATCACACAGAAAATATTGTTGATGAGCTTTTGGGCATTCGTGTTGCCCTCGTGTTGTACGGCGCGAGCGTAGGAGTTTTGCACCTCGGTGCGGCCTTCCTCGAGCTGTTTGACGCACATGTACACGCCCTGGAGAATGTCGAGCGGTTCGAACCCTGTGACCACGATCGGGACACTGTATTTTTTAGCGAGCGGGGCGTATTCATCGTAACCCATCACCGCGCACACGTGCCCCGCCGCGAGAAAACCGCGGACCCGGTTGTTTGGCGAGGAGAGTATCGCTTCGATCGCGGGGGGGACGAGCACTTGCGACACAAGGATTGAGAAATTTCCGACCTGCCGCCGATGGGCCTGGTAGACGGCCATCGCGTTTGCCGGTGCGGTCGTCTCGAATCCGATGGCGAAGAAAACGACCTCTTTGTCGGGGTTGTTCTCGGCCAGCTTGAGCGCGTCGAGCGGGGAATAGACAATGCGGACGTCGGCGCCCTTCGCCTTGACGGAAAAAAGATTCTCGGCCGAACCCGGGACGCGGATCATGTCGCCGAACGAACAAAAAATGACGTTGGGGCGGGAGGCAATCTCGATAGCCTTGTCGATTAGCTCGACCGGTGTGACGCACACCGGGCATCCCGGCCCGTGAACGAGCGTGACATTCTCGGGTAAAAGTTCGTCGAGTCCGAAGCGGACGATGGCGTGGGTCTGCCCGCCGCACACCTCCATGAGCGTCCACGGTTGGGTCGTGATCTTTTCGAGCCGGTCGGCAAGAACACGGACGGCGTCGGCGTCACGGTACTCGTCCATGAACTTCATCAATCCGGGTCCTCCAACTCACCGAGCTCTTCGATTTCTTTGAGGTACTCGAAGACGCGTGCCGCTTCGGTTTCATCGATTGTGTTCAGCGCGAAACCGGCGTGGACAAGAACGTAATCACCCGGTTTGGCCTCGGGGACGAACGACAAATTGATTTCTTTGGCCACGCCGCCGAAATCAACTTTGCCCAGACGGTTCAGTTCGTCGCCTTCGCTGATTTCCGTAATTTTCCCTGGAACTGCGAGACACATCAGCTTTTGTTACTCCTGTTGTCGAAATATGCCGCCGCGGCGATTTGCCCGAGTGCGATTCCGCCGTCGTTGGTCGGGATTCGCTGGTGCCAGTACGGTTTGAGTCCTGACGTCCGGAGTCTCAGTATAACTTCTTCAGCAAGATACCGGTTCTGAAAACATCCGCCGGTCAGGACGACGCGCGGTTCGCCCAGTTCGATGGCGGTCCAGTCGATGATTTCAGCGAGTGTATTGTGAAATCTGGCCGAAATGACGGACGGCGCCACCGATTTCCCCAAGTCGTCGAGAACGCCTCTGATCATCGACTCCCAGTCGGCGATGATCCGCCCATCCTCTTCGATCATTTCAAAAGTATAACTTTCCTTCGTCCGTGCCCCAGAGAGAGCAAACTCGAGCTCCATCGCGGCTTGTCCCTCGTAATTTGCCTCGTGGCGGATTCCGATGATCGACGCAACGGCGTCGAAAAGCCTCCCGGCGCTGGATGTCACGGGAGAATTGAGATTCTTGTTCAGCATCGTTTGCAGCACTTGCCGGTCTTTTTGTGAAAATGTGTGGACCGGGCGGACGATGTCCATGTCAAAGACGTCATCGCCAAAAATCTCGTGCAGAAGCCCGAGCGCCGCCCGGCGGGGTTCGCGGATGGCCTTTTCACCGCCGGGGAGCCGAAACGTCCTGAGATGACCGGCGCGCTCGAGTGAATCCGGTGTTACCTTCAAGAATTCGCCGCCCCACACCGTCCCGTCATCACCATAACCGGTGCCGTCCCAGGATATGCCCAGGATGGGCGGCTCCAATTCATTTTCCGCCATACAAGAAAACACATGCGCGAAATGGTGCTGTACGGTCATGGATTTGGCTGACAGCCCTGTCGCGTACCGCGTTGTCTTGTAGTCGGGGTGGGAATCACAGACGACCCGATCGGCGGTCACATCGTAGAGCCGCTGCAAGTCGGCGGTGATTCTTTCGAAAGCGCCAAACGCCGCCTGGGTCGACATGTCTCCGACGTGTTGGCTCAAAAAGACATGGTCGCCGACGGCGAGCGCGACGGTGTTTTTGAGATGTCCGCCGACGGCGAGCGTCGTCCCTTTAGACGGTTTAGAAAGCAGCACGGGAAGCGGGGCGTATCCGCGCGCGCGCCGGAGAACCATGACACGCTCCGAGACGACGCGGGTTACCGAGTCGTCGACGTGTCGTGTTATCGGTCGATTGTGAACGAGAAACAGGTCCGCGATAGCTCCGAGTCTTTCGAGAACATCTTTTTCATCGATGCATATCGGCTCTTCGGACAGGTTGCCGCTCGTTGCGACAACCGGCGTGCCCAGATCGCGCATGAGGATGTGGTGCAGCGGCGTATACGGGAGCATCGCACCAATATACGGATTTCCCGGCGCAATCGAACCGGCGACGGGCGCGTCGGGAAATCGTTCGAGCAGAACAATCGGCGTTTCGGGCGATTCGAGTAGTCGCTTTTCCGTGTCGGAGACCATGCAATGAAGGGTTACCATCTCGACAGTCGGGTACATGAGCGCGAGGGGCTTTTCATCCCGGTGTTTTCGCTCGCGCAGCCGTTGAATCGCCTCATCGTTGCGTGCGTCGACGACAAGATGAAATCCGCCAATACCCTTGAGGGCCACCACGGCGCCGCCGCGGATCGCCTCCACGACTTTTGCAATCGCGTCGCCATTGGTCGCAACACAAACGCCGTCGCTATTCCATAGTTCCACACGCGGTCCGCAAACCGGGCACGCGTTGGGTTGCGCGTGGAACCGCCTGTCAGACGGGTCATCGTACTCGGACTGACACTCCGGACACATTGTAAACCCGCGCATGGTCGTATTCGGCCGGTCATAGGGGAGTGACTCGATAATGCTGTATCTAGGACCGCAGTTCGTGCAGTTCGTAAACGGGTATCGATGCCGCCGGTTTTTCGGGTCAAAGATTTCGGCGAGACATTCCGGGCACGTCGCGATATCGGGGAGAACCGCTGCGATCTTCTCGCCGGACGAATCGCTCTCTCTTATTTCGAAACCGTCGTAACCGACGGTGTCGAGAAGAGTGTGATCGATACTCTGGATGTGGGCGCGCGGTGGGGTCTCATTCTGGAGGCGTGCGAGGAACTTTTCCAAAACGACCGGGTCGCCTTCAACCTCGGTGAATACGCCGCCAGCCGAGTTCGATACCCATCCGGGGAGATTCAGTTCGCCGGCAAGGCGATAGACAAACGGTCGGAATCCGACCCCCTGGACGGCGCCTCTAATCACCAGGCGGAGGCGCTGGTGTGCCCGGTCGGCCATGATTGGTTTTGCCAGTTTGCGTTTAATCGATTCGCTCATTTTTATGTTGGATCTTCTTGCCGGCGTACCGGCTGCTTTCAACCGAGTTGGGTTATCGTGGCAAGCACGCGTGAAACGGTTTCTTCGACCGCGGCCTCCGCTTCCGGGGACAATTCCGTGCCCGTATCAAAAGCGGCCCCTTCCACCCCGTAAATAATAAAAACCGCCGGAAGCGTTCCTAATGCCCGCGAGAGCTCGATGGCTTCGGCGACCCCAAAAGAATGCGTCGAACACGAGAACAGATCAGGAGTTACAGGGTTTTCCCGAGCGTCGATTTTATGGATGGTCCCCGCCGGTGCTCCGGATGACACGGCATCCACAAGAACCACGGCGCCTGCGCCGGCCCACGCATCAATCAGTTTCGTCGCCTCGCCGTCGCATTCCACGACCTCCACGGCCGCGGGCGTGCGACGCATGAGGGTTCTCGATACAACGAGACCCACCGAGTCATCTCCGCGGTGGGGATTCCCAACCCCTATTATAACCGAACGGCCCACTTTCGTGGGCCGTTCATTGGAATCTCCGGTTGCCATTAGACCTCACGAACGATCTACATTGAGCTTCAGGAAGTGGCACGAACAGGAGATGCACGGATCGTAGTTCCGGATCAGCTGTTCGCACTGCCACTGGAGCTTGTCGTCGGGCTGCGCCTTGAACTTGTCCACGTATTGCAGCAGATCGGCTTCGATTATTGGCTGGTTCTGCGCCGTCGGCGGGCAGATGTGGGCATCCACTATTACCCCGTCCCTGTCGATTTCGTAACGGTGGTACAGACCGCCGCGCGGAGCCTCCGTACAACCGTGTCCGATGCCCGGCCCTTTGCTCGGATCCACTTTGACGTACGGCTTATCCGGCATCTCGTAGTTGTCGATGATCCGGATTGCCTCTTCGTACGCATAAAGTGTTTCGATCGAGCGGACGATGATGCTCTTGAACTGGTTGTTGCACACCGGACCCAGCCCGACTTCCTTTGCCAGTTTTTTGCACCGAGGGGTCAGGAGTTTGTAATTGAGATTGTAACGGGCATTCGGGCCCACGAGATACGGCCGCTCGCCTTCGATGTGCGAGTGGAGCGATGTCGAGTGCGGGACATGTTCTTCCACAATATGATCGAGAAACTCGGAAACGTCGATGTCGAAACCCTTGTTCGATTTGATCCGGCCCTCGTTGAACGGGTACTCCTTGTCGTGGCACACCGAAACCGATTCGTAGTCGACTTCGAGATCGGGGAATTCGAGAGTGCCCATGAGCCGTATCATCGTCTCGCAGTCCTCGAGTCCCGCCTTGAGTCGTTTGCGGAGTGGTTCGAGATCCTTCTTCGTCGGCAAACGGTAGAATCCGCCGACACGCACGTTGATCGGGTGCGTTGCGCGGCCGACAACGACGTCGAGGATGTCATTTCCCAGCTTCTTCATCCGCAAAGCCATATTGACTTCGTCGGGGAAATCCGGCGCCATGTGGATCGAACTCTCGTACCCGAGAAAGTCGGGGAGATGGAGCATGAACACATGGAGAACGTGGCTCTCGATCCATTCACCGCAGTAGATGAGCCGACGGAGTTCGCGAAGCTGTCCTCCGACCTTTACGCCGCAGGCCATCTCCATCGCGTGACAGGCGCTCATCTGGTATGCGATCGGACAAATCCCGCAGATTCTTGCAGTGATATCGGGCGCTTCGGTAAAACGGCGGCCACGGAGAAACGCTTCAAAAAAACGCGGCGGTTCGTAGATTCTCAGTTTGACGTCTTCGACCTTGTCCCCCTGGATCTTTACGTAAAGGGCGCCCTCGCCCTCCACGCGTGCCAGCGCGTCGACTTTGATCTTGCGAGTCTTGGTTTTCGCTTTGGTGCTTGTTTTCTTAGCGGTCATGTATCTCACTCTCCGTACGGAACGCTTCTGAATACGCGTTGAATCCGCGGAACATTCGGACGAGATCGTCCTTGTCCACGTCGAGTTTTCCATTCATCCAGTCCGCGAGGGCCGACGTGTTTGGCGACTCCATCGGTCCGAAACACGAATAACATCCACGGTTGAACGACGGGCAAATAGCGCCGCAACCGACCTGCGTGACCGGTCCCATGCAGGGAATTCCCTTCGAGACCATAATGCACGGGGTTCCCCTGCGTTTGCACTCGACGCACATGCTGTGTCTTGGGATGTTTGGTTTCCGGCCGTTGAGGAGAGCGTTTATGACTTCGAGGAGCTGGTACTTGTTGATCGGACAACCTCGAAGTTCGAAGTCCACGTACACGTGATAATCGATCGGAGTCGAGGTTTCCAGCGTTTCAATGTACTGCGGCTGGGCGTACACGATCGAAATAAACTCATCGACGCTCTTGAAATTTCGTAGCGCCTGGATGCCGCCACCGGTCGCGCAGGCGCCGATCGAAATCAGAAAACGGGAGTCCTCCCTGATCTTCTGAATTCTCTCGATATCTTCCGATGTTGTTATCGATCCCTCCACCAGCGAAATGTCATAAGGGCCCGCGACGGTCGCACGCGAGGCTTCGAGAAAATAAGCAATCTCGACCTGACCGACAACGCTGAGCAGTTCGTCTTCGCAGTTTAGAAGGGCCAGCTGACAACCGTCACACGATGCGAATTTCCAGACGGCGACTTTTGGTTTTTTTGCGTTGGCCATCAGAGTTCCCTTACTTTCATAATTGATTCCACGCGATTGAACGGGAATACGGGGCCGTCTTTGCAGATAAACTCGGGACCGCACTGGCAGTGCCCGCAAATGCCGATCCCACATTTCATGTTTCGCTCGAGCGACACATGAATGTTGTCGGTCTCGACGCCGAGTTCCCTGAGTTCCATCACGGTGTACCGGATCATAACCTCCGGACCGCATATAAACACCGAGGTGTCCATCGGGTCGAAGTTGGCCCGCAGGATCAACAAGGTGACCACGCCAACACGGCCGTACCAATCCTCGCCGGGGTGGTCGACGGTGATTTCGACATCAACGTCAAACCGGCCGCGCCATTTTTCCAGCTGTTTGCGGTACAGAATTTCTTTTGGGGATCTGGCGCCGTAGAGAAATGCCAGCTTGCCGTAATTGTCGCGGTATCCCAGGAGCTGGTAAATCGCGGGCCGTATAGGCGCGAGGCCGATGCCGCCAGCGATGACCAGGATGTCGCTTCCCGCCGACTCACGGACAGGCCAGTGAGTGCCAAAAGGCCCCCTCAGGCCGACCACCGCTCCCGCTTTTAACTTGCAAAGCGCGTTTGTAACCGTTCCCACCGCGCGCACGGTGTGTACAGTTGCGTTTGACTCGAGTGGATCTCCGCTGATCGAGATGGGCACTTCGCCAACCCCGGCCACATATATCATGTTGAATTGGCCGGGAAGGAAGTTGACCAGAGGACCGCGATCGGCGGGTACCAGGTCGAGTGTGAACGTATCGTGGGTTTCCCGTTTGATCCGCTTGATGCGGTGTGGACGGGGAACCATCGGATCTGTTTTGGTCGCAATGACCGCCCTATTTTCTTGTGATATCGCCATAAAGATCCAAAAGTTGAAGTCTGGAAGACTGCAGACGTTGCATAATCACCTGAGCGAACCGGGTTACGAGTGAGTAACCAAGTTGCTGGTCCTTGTCACATTTTTCGCGAAGACATTTGCCATCGAACGCCACAGCACGGGTCAGTTGGAGAGCCCTGGCGTCAAAGTGCCACCTGTATGGTGGGAAAAGCCAGGACCACCCTACAACTTCGCCCTCTTGTATAGTGTCGATGGTAACGGGTCCACGCTGCGGCACAAAAACATCGAGAGCGACGAGTCCGTGCCGGATCAGATAGAACCGGTCCGCCTCGTCTTCTTCACGAAAAATGAAGTCGCCTTTGTTGAAGCGCACGTTCGACGCGCACCCCGCGATCAACTCGATATAAGCCGGATCCAAACCTTTGAGGAATGGATGTTCCGCCAAAATAGCTTCAAGCGTCCCCATGTTGCTCCTCTTTTTTCGGTTGGGTTAACGTTTTACCACCAGCGGCAACACCGGCAGCAGCTCCCTCACGAACCGCCCTCGCTTCTTCGGTGATGTCGATACCGACCGGACACCAGGTGATACAACGCCCGCATCCCACGCATCCCAACGTACCGAACTGGTCCACCCAGTACGCGAGTTTGTGTGTGATCCATTGGCGGTACCGTGCTCTGGTAGACTGTCGGATGCTTCCACCAACGATGAATGAAAAATCCCTGTCAAAACACGAATCCCACATCCGCCATCTCTCCGTATGTTTCCCCGTCAGATCGGTCCTGTCCTCCATACTCGTGCAGAAGCACGTTGGACAGACCATTGTGCAGTTAGCGCACGCCAGGCACCTTTTTTCCATCTCTTTCCATCGGGAATCACGGAAACTATCGTAAAACAGCTCCTTGATGTTTGTCGTGTCCAGTTTGCGCCCCATTTTGGACGCCGCGTGCGCGACCGCCTTCTCGGCTGCGGTTTCTTCGGTCTTGGTCGCCGCTTTGTGGGGAATCTCCTCCATCACTTCTTCGCCCAGATCGGAACCCGCTTCCACCGTGAAATAGTGATGGTTTTGACCGATGATCTCGGTCAGAGCGAGATCGAACCCCTTGTCCGCCTTCGGACCGGTGTTCATCGACACACAAAAACACGTTCCGGAGGCCTGTGAGCAGTTTACAACCACCGTAAACGATTCTTTGCGCCTGAGTTTATACCGGGGGGCCACGTAGGGGCCACCGGTGAAGACCTTGTCCTGGATTTCGATCGCGTGGAGATCGCACGGGCGGACTCCGAAGAGTGCGTACTTTGGCAGGTCCATCGGCTCTTGTTTGACTTCGAACCCGTGAGCACTGTAATTGGCGCTCCAAATACGATCCTGCGGAGGGAAAAGGAACTTCTTCCACGTGTGTGGGCCGACTGTAAACCCAAAATAGGCCCCATCTTTTCTCTTTTTTAGCCGATATTTCCCGTTATCCTGCTCGTCTCCCCATCCGATGGGTAAGTCGTTCGTCGATTCCAACTCGTCGTAGACAATTGTCTCGTCCTGGACGGTTGGGCCGACAACTGTATACCCTTTCTTTTTAAGGAGTTCGAAAAGGATATCCAACGATGTCAGTTCAAAGACTTCCATATCATTCACGCCGCTCCTGGCTTATCCCAAAAAAAAACAACACCTTCCACGCTTGTTACGCGGTCCGCATCGCGGTCCGGAGACTTATATCTTCCAGTTGATGTTAGTTATACCATATTCAAAAACCGATTTCAAGTATCTTTGTGAAAAAAATAACAAATTACTAGGGAAATCTTTTCGCATGTCATCTATTATAGGCATGCATTTTATCCTGTGTAATAACAACAAGTTATGGCGATTCCAGCAGGCAAAGCGCTCGGAGCCGCGATCACGAAAAAATTCGGGTGGAACGTGTTTACGTGCCCTCACGCTCGATTCGCCCGACGTAAGAACCCTGTCGTTTCGAGCAAAAGACAACCGCTGTCCGGATCGTCAGATTCCCATGGCCTGGGCGGCACGGTCGATATCCTCCGCTCTGAGATGGATCACATACCCGTATCCGCCGCGGCTGTCAGTTACACCCGTCGACGATGACAAGTTGATTTTTGCGTCGTAGAGCTTCTGAAGGTAACCGACAAGGGCGCCGAGTCGATCGTCACCCTGGATGAGGATTGCGCGCTGAGGCCCAGTGAGTGTAAAACCGGCCTTTTCGGCCGCCCGGGCAAGCCTGTCCACATGTTCTGGATATATAACGAGTTGAGTGTGGTCGTGTCCGATAGGGACCGCGCTGAAGGCCAGGAGATTGACCTCCTCGCTAGCCAGTTGCGAGAGAATCCTGCAGGCTTCGCCAGGCCGGTCGTTGACCATCGTGTAGAAATATTCGACTATCCGTACTTTCGCGTCCATCCGAAACCTCCCCTTGGCTGCAAATGAATCCGGTTCTCCGGCGCGCGAGAGAGATGGGCGGTGTTGGCAGGACGCGCCGAAATAATGAACAACGTCGAGGCGGCGCGATAGGGCACGTGATGCGGAAGAATGAAACGCTACCCCTTCTATATGTTAACACCTCCCGCCGCCCGGCGCATGAAAATTTGTATGCGATCTGTATTCGTGGTCTGGTGCGGTCTTTCGAAGGGCCCTTTCGCGGGACCGCAGCGAGACCGAAGGTCCGGCGCATCCGGAACCACCGTCGGCGTAGCCGGCGGTTAGTGACCAACGGGAATCAGGCGGAATAATCGTGATCCCGCCTGGCGAGCGAAGCGGAGCGAGGGTCAGAGAAAGACCGCACCAGACTCACGCGTGGGAGGCACTCGATCCTGTTTGACGATACGTGGGGGGAGGCGTACAATCATCCGGCACTCTTTACATCCCAAATGATCTTGGAATGGGGAAGTGTTGTGTGGGTGGAGCCAATCGCGTCCTATTCCTCACGACTGGTTTTTGTGCGGCAATAACGGGGATATCATCCTCGAAACCGTTGTCCGCTTTGGTTTACAAGATGGAGGAGGTTGCTCGTGGACAAGAAGGATAAGGAAGTCAAAATCGGTGGAAGACGGATTCGCCCGGAAAGTCTGATGATGAGTTACGGGTACAAACCCGATTTGTCCGAGGGCTCGATAAAGGTGCCGATCTTTCAGACGTCGACATTTGCTTTTGAGAAATCGGAAGACGGCAAATCGTTTTTCCAGTTTGCGCTGGGCGAAAGAGAACCGGGCCCAACCGAGTCACGCGGGTTGATTTACAGCCGAATCAACAACCCAAACCTGGAAATTCTCGAGGACAGGTTGACGTTATGGGACGATGCGGAGAAATGTGCGGTTTTTTCGAGTGGGATGTCGGCAATTTCCACCACTATTCTTCAATTTGTTGGCCCTGGAGACATGCTTCTCTTCAGTGAGCCTGTCTATGGCGGTACGGACCATTTCATCCGTCACGTTCTGCCGAAGTTTGGCATCCATCCGGTTGGTTTTTGCGCCGGTTGTAGTCGTGAAGAGATCGAAGAGATCATCGAGAAATCGGGACATGCCGACAAATTGAAAATGGTTTTTATCGAAACGCCTGCCAACCCGACGAACGCTCTCGTGGATATCGAAGAGTGTGTCGACATCGCCAAGAAGTATTCGAGAGACGACTGGAAACCGCCCGTCGTGGTTGACAACACTTTTCTTGGGCCGCTCTTTCAGAAACCGCTGGATCTCGGCGCCGATATGGTTATTTATTCTGCGACCAAGTTCATCGGCGGTCACAGCGACGTTATCGCCGGGGTGTGTCTCGGGAGCGAGGAGCTTGTCAATGGCGTCCGGTCGCTCCGTAGTTTCCTGGGCACAACATGCTCGCCGTTTACGTGCTGGTTGCTCCTCAGGAGCCTCGAAACACTCAAGCTACGAATGACGGCGATTAACAAGAACGCAAAATACGTTGCTGATTATCTCAAAGGGCATCCGAAGGTCGAGAAAGTCCATTACCTGGGACACATTACCGAGGATCACCCGCAGTACGACATCTACAAAAAACAGTGTCTCGGCAATGGCGGTGTTATTTCATTCGACGTTTGCGGCGGCGAAAAAGAGGCGTTCAAATTCCTCGATTCGCTCAAGCTTTTCCACATCGCCGTGAGTCTGGGTGGCACCGAATCGCTTGCCCAGCACCCGGGAGCGATGACGCATGCGGATGTGAGCGCGGAAGACAAAGCGCACCAGGGAATTGGGGAAGGCATGGTTCGCCTCTCGGTGGGAGTCGAGCATTACGAGGATCTGATTGCTGATGTAGAACAGGCCCTCGAAGCAATTTAGGCGTTTTTCGGGCCTGTTGCTGGTTTGTGAAAGAGAACGCCCCGCGGCTCATTGCCGCGGGGTGTTCTGTTGTTCATCGTTGGGTGAACAGTGATGTGTTCGGGGGTGCTTGGGCGGGCAGTCCGGACGCGATCCGGGGTGATACCGCGCTCTTCAAAGAAAGTTTGCCTTTTTTGCGCATATTCTGAAAAAAATTGACACAGGTCAGTGAAATTTCTGAAAACCGCGCTAAACTGTAAGTGAGGGGCATGATTCTCCGGACTCACAGGTCACTCAGATGACTTGGGCGCCGTTTTCGAAGACAAAGGGACTTCTCCCGGGGGACGGGATACCCGATTCGGCTTCAAAAACGGCGTCCATGTTTTTGGCCCAACCGCTTCCGCGTGCCATCGCTTGTTGGGAATCCTAAAAATAGATACGGAATGACGTGTAGTACATGTCGGGGTAGGCGCCGAACTCCGAATTGAATCCCAGGGTGCCCTGCGAATCCATGGATGTCGGTCCGACGTTGGTGAGGATGGGGGAGTCTCCAACACCAAGATAGGCGCCAAACTCGAGATACACGTCTTCGCGGAAGTTGTAATCGAGGACGGCCACGAGGAGCACAGATGGGTCGTTCATGTTGACCAGCGCGCTCCCCAGGATTGAGGTGAGCGGTGTGAGCTGAAAGGACGCTCCGGGCATTATGTAGTGCTGACCGAAAAGATAAACCGCGCCGTCGGTGTAGGCGGGAGTGGATAGGACGTCGTTGTACGAAGACGCGTTAGAAGCGCCCGCCTGGTTGAAATGGTACTCAAGATACCCGTAGAGCCTGCCGAAACTGTAATCGGCGCCCGTGGACAAGCGGAGATAATCGAGGTCGCCGCCCTCGCGGTCGCTTCCAAGCGCGTTGGCGAAAACGTAGGCGATCTCGAACCATGATCCGGCTCCGCCGATGGCGCGTGTAATATCGGCGCCGATCATCAGGTGCTCGCGAAAGCCGACGACCAAACCGGCGAGATCGCTCTTCGCCGCGTAAGTTCGGGCTCGGAGAAAAAACGCGCTCTGGTCGAACTCGAAATCCTCGCCCGCGATATACCCCGCATCGACCTCTCCAAGCGCGCCGAGAGGTGCCCGCACCCGCGCGGCATCGACACCGATGCGATTCTCGGTGTCGAGATCCGTATAGAGAAACGGCGCGATGACGTCCGTCGGGTTGACGGCACGTGCCGAACCCCACGCTACCGCCTGCCGTCCCACGTAGACATCGAACCAGGGCGCCTCCGCAGTGAAAAAGAGCCTGTCGAGGTTCTGGAAAACGGCGAAGCTCCCCACGTCGTCCCACGAGTGGGGAAACAGTAACGGGTCAAGGTCGGCGACCCGGTATCCGGCCGCGTTTACATAACCGGCAACGGGCAAGGTCGTGAACAAAACGGGATCCTGAGCGCGGGCAACGAGGTTGTACGCAAGACTCAGCGACAGCCAATCGTTGAAACCATGATATCCGTCCAACCTCAATCGCTGGCTGACCGCCCCGACCCACGGCTCTTCGATCCCCATCTGCTGGTGTACGGCCTCGGGAAGTTTGTCCGCCACAAAGAAGCTCTTGTAGAAACCGGAGATTTCGAGGGCGGAGACGGGGCGCACGACAACCATCGTCACAACGGCGAGGAGAAGTATCGATGCTATCCGTGCGCGAAATTGAGTCAAAAAAGAGTCCTTGTCCATGCTTGCTGGCCCGGCGCGGGTGGCGGCTCGCGTTCTGGGTTGTTGAAGCCTCTGAGCATGATAACCCGCACTTCGCTTCGCTCGCCGGGGGCCCCATCGGTGACAGGACCCGCGCCTGGCAACCCGCGCTAACTTTGTTACTGTCGTTGTTCATCCGTTTCGATTGCACCGTCTTTCAGTACAATCAGACGTTTCGCCCGATCCATGATCTTCGTGTCGTGCGTCGAGAAAATGAACGTGGCGCCATGATTTTTGTTCAAGTCACGCATCCTCTCGATCAGTTCGATCGCAGTCGCCGAATCAAGATTGGCCGTCGGTTCATCGGCGAGAACCAGAGCCGGTTCCGAGACGATGGCACGGGCGACGGCCACCCGCTGTTGCTGTCCCCCGGAAAGCTGTGGGGGAAGCGTTTCTCGAGACCGTCGAGCCCCAGTTCGGCGAGAATCTTATCGACCTTTTCCCTGCGTTCGGCTTCCGGTTTTCCCTGGAGGAGCATGATGTACTCGATATTTTCGGTGACCGTCAACACGGGAATCAGGTTGTACGCCTGAAAAACAAAGCCGATGTTATCTCGGCGAAAATCGGATAGTTCGCGCCCGCTCATGTCGGAGAGGAGCTTGTCGTTGAGCCAGATCTTGCCTTCGGTTGCCTTGTCGAGACCCGATATGAGGTTGAGGAATGTCGTTTTCCCCGAACCGGATGGACCGACTATTGCGGTAAATTCGCCCTTTGATATTTCGAGGTCGATACCGCGGACGGCAAGAACCGGAATCCCGTTTTCCGAGTATTCCTTGGTCACGCCTTTTGTGACGACAACCGCATCCGTTGTTTTCTTTTCCATTTTGTGCTCCCCCCTAAAAGCTCTTCCGCATCGCGCCAGCAGGTGACATTCGAGCTGCGCGGATCGCCGGGAATATGCCGATAAGGGTTGTAAAAACAAATACCAGCGCAGGGTAAAGGATAAACTGGTAAACCTTCATGACCGGGTAAAGCGGCTCGCGGATCGTTACACCGCCGAACTCGATCCCCGAGTAATCTATGCCGCTGAATCCCACCAGCCACGTGGCGAGAAAAGCGATCACGATGCCAATCATGATGCTGACAAAAGCCAGTGAAGCCGCTTCATAGATAATGAGTCGCGCGACCGACATGGGGCTCGTGCCGACGGCTCGAATAACGCCGAACTCGAACATCCGCTCGTGCAGGGACATAAAGAGCGTATTGATGATTCCAATAACGACGATGCCGAAGATGATGAGGCCGGTAAAAAGCGTGCTGAACCATGAGATTGCGAAATAGGCCTCTACCTGCGGAAGAATAACCGGCCAGGGAATCGCTTCGTTTGCGCCCAGAGAGTACTTTTCCCAGAACGGGTCTTGTTTGTCGCGGCCGTATTTCGGATTTTTGAACTTGATGGCGATTTCGTGTGCCTGGCCGGGTAAATCGAGCATCGCTTGCGCCTTGTCGATCCTCACAAACGCCATCCCCGCGTCCATTTCGGGCGCGTTGAAATGATATATCCCCGACACGCGAAACATCTCCTGAGCGAGATCCCCTGTATGCGCCGCCGCTGTTGTCAGAACGACTCGGTCACCCACGCCCACTTCGAGAAGGTGGGCGAGTTTGCTGCCGATAACGATGTCGCGCTCGTTGGTGCCGTCGAAATAGGTTCCCTCGATGAGCGCGTCATCGATTTGCGACAAATGGATTTCGGTCACGGGGTCGATGCCGACCATCGATACGGCGGAGAGATTGGCAGGGGAGCTGACCATACCGAAGCTCAGGGTTCGAACGGTGAAGCGATCGACGATTTCCTCTGCGCCGAGGTGGCCGGTGACGCCGGCAAGGTCCTCGATTGTCAATTCGACCGACTGGAGGTCCCTGAAGTCTTCACGGTGGATTTGTCCCTCGCCAAGAAACGACGCGGTCGCCGTGTGGATCATATTTTTTTCAAAACCGATAATTACGGCGTCGACAAAAATCAGACACGCCAACCCCACGCCGATCGCGACACCAGTGATAAAGGTGCGTCGTTTGTTTCGAAAGATGTTTCGCCAGGCGAGTTTTAAAAAGAGTGACATTGCACCCGCCCCCTAGTGTGTTCTCATCGCCGCGGCGGGCGCTGTTCTGGACGCCCGGAGCGCGGGTAGGATAGACACGGTCAACGCTGAAAAAATGACGACGACGATCGGTATCAGAAAGCTCCTGGTGTTGACTTCGGAATATGCGTGGGTGAATTCCATCCCGCCGTAGGTGAACTCGAACGGCATCGGGATCCCGTAGATGGATAGGATGTAATTCAAAGCCCAACCCGCGACACAACCCGAACGCCACCGATACTACCGCCATTATCGACACCTCGACGATCACGAGCCAGAATATCTGTCCCGGACGAGTTCCCACCGCGCGAAGCAGGCCGTACTCGCGCGTCCGTTCGAGAACGCTCATCAGCACCGTGTTCAACACGCCGATGGCGACGACGAGGATTATGACGACAAGCATGATCCAGCCCCCCGCCTTGTCCGCCATCATTGCGTCGTAAAACGAACGCGCGAACACCTGCCACGGTTCGACGACAAGGTCGGGGCGATCGATGGCCGTCTGGAGCTTCGACGCGAGTTTGCGGACCCCGCCGAGTTTATCGGCGACGACGACGATTTCGTGGATCCTGCCCTCGAGAACGAGGAGTTCCTGTGCGTCGGAGAGGTTGAGAAAAACGGCGGTCAAGTCGTTCGCGGCGTCGCCGCTGTCCATGATTCCGACGATTGTGTACGCGTCATTGGCAATCGACCCGTCGGCTCCCTGCGAGAGGAGGACGATCTCGTCGCCGGTTTTGCGCATCGAGACGTTTTGCGAGTCCTTTGCCGATAACGGTCTCGTGGGACGTCTCCATTGATATTGGTTTTCCCGTTTCGATTTTCTTGTCGAAAAGAGTGGCGGCGTTCTCCAGGGCGGGGTCGATCCCGATAATCCGGGCAATGGCGGTCTTTTCGCCGACCGACGCGAGGCCCGCGGAATACAGCCTTGGGCTCGTTCGCGCGACCCCTCGGGTGTTTTCGACCGTCGCGGAAATCTCGTCGTAATTGTCGATCGTCTTGTAAATGGTCGGACGGTCGAGATAACCCTCTTTGTGGATCTGGATGTGGCCGAGCTGATATCGGGTGAACATATCGATGATGTAGTTGTAGGATCCGTCCATCCACCCGATCGAGAACGAAGAGAGCGTAAACCCGCCGAACATCGTGAGAACGGTAAGAAATGTCCTCCGCTTCTGTCGGAAGATATTTCGGAATGCGATCTTCAAGGTGATCATTACGCTTACCCTACTTCTTGGCTCTCAAATTCCTCAACGAGAATATGTCGTCATCGACATCGATATCGAATTCGATGGTCTTGTATCTGACCTCGGTCCTGTGGCCTTCCTTGTTTTGTGGAACCACCGCCATGACGGACGGAATGGTTCGCCCGCCCATCGTTTTGATTTCTTCGAAATACATCGTTCGCATGAGAACGTCTTTTTCATCGTAGTACTTTTGCCACACGGGGAGGTGATCGGAGCGGCGGACGGCAATAACAACATTCTTCCACACGACGGCTAGGTCTTCACGCGGGACGCAGTTGACATAAACGAGTGCGGTATCCGGTTCGTCCACGGTGATCTCTGAATAAGCGTAATCCTCGTACAGCGAAAACTCCCTGACGATATCATCGTTTGTGAAATCAGAACCCATCCACGAACTCATCATCATCGACGGGGGGATCTTTATGATCTTGTTCGTCTTTGGCAGATAGTTCCACATTTCGTTGTCCAGCCGGAGCGTGGCAACGTCCTTTTCCTTGCGCGGCGCGGTGATTCGAATGAAGGTCTGTTTCATCCCGACCGACCACGTGTCCATCGCGAGCGTACGTTCCCAGTGGGGCGTTATGATGTGCATCTCGAATTCCGCGTAACTCGATTCGCTGCGGTAGAGCTCATCGATATCCTTGACAATTTTTTGAATCTCCACCGGGTCGGTCTGGGCCGTGGTGAGGCGAGCCGCAACAAGCATGAGTACCGACGCGGCGATAACGCCTATGAGTACCGTGCGCGCTGACATTTTGATTCCGTCCTTTTTAATTGTCGCGAAAACACAGGATGGTTTGTTAGGGTTTCCATATCGAATTCCAGCAATAACACTCAAAATCTGAGCACTTGTCCGGAGTACCCGGCCAAATTTGCAACACCATCTCAACGTGCGCATAGGTCGGGAATTTATTCACAAACTAGCACCCATTTTCGCCGCCGTCAATCGAGCGGCCGGGCACCGGAGCTCTCAATAGTAACTACTCTATTTCTATCAATTTGATTCACGGAAAATCCTGTCAAGAACCATGGTGCGCCCGTTCGATGTAACTTTCAACCATATTTGGGGTTTTGCGGCACGACTCGTGCGACGCTGCCGCCTGTCCCCGCAGTAATGCGCGGGAAGCGGAAATGGGGGTTGCGCCAGGTGATCCGGATACCTAGATTACCGGGTACCCCATACCGAATTCGTGGTCAAGCGGATGACGGAAAACAACTGATTGCTGAACATCATCAGCTAAATAAAGGAGGGGTCTCCATGAGACGTCTCGGAATGATCGCGACGGTGCTCGTTTTTGCTTCCTTCGTTGTCGTTTTGGCGAAAAGCAGCTACAAGACGACGTTCAATAACCTCTACGGTACGGGCGGCAAGACGCTCGACACCTGCAATACCTGCCACATGAACGGTTTTGATTACAACCCCTATGGGGCTGACATGAAAACCGAGATGGACAACGGTAAGAGCGACTTGCAGGCTATTCAGGCGATTGAAGGCACAGACTCGGACAGCGATACCTATTCGAACCTGGCCGAAATAAACGCGGGGACATTCCCCGGCAACCCGGACAGCACGCTCCCCGTCGAAGACTCGACATGGGGCAAGATCAAGGCTATCTACGAGTAGCGGCTCCGCTGAAACTCGGCGGATTTGCCGAAGAACTGTACCGAAAACCCGGCCGGGGGAACTTTCCCCGGTCGGGTTTTTGTGCTCAGAACCGGTTTGACGATGGGCGTAACTCGATCTACAATTATAGTAGGTAATGGATGTCTCCGTACGCCGTCGAAAAGGAGATCGGAAATGGGTACGTATGTTCTCCTGACCAAGCTGACCCCCGAGGTCACGAAGGATCTCAAGAACCGTGAGAAGATCGGGAAGCGATGGATGCAGAAAGTCACCGAGAAATGCCCCGACGTCAAATGGCTCGCCCATTACGCGCTTCTCGGACCGTACGATTTTATGGATATATATGAGGCGCCGAGCGAGGAAATCGCCGCGAAGGTCTCGTTGATAACGCTTTCGTCTGGCGCGTTCCAGGTCGAAAGCTGGGCCGCGGTTCCGTACAACCGTTTTCTCGAACTGGCCGACGAAGTCGACTGAGACGGCGAGCGGCAGGAGCGGAAACGGGGAAACGTGCCCCCAAAAAAACCAACGGGTGGACCACCGTGTTACGCGGCGTGCCACCCGTTTATAGTTTATTGCTATTTATGAAGACTGCCGTGCCATGACACGCGCAGGTCATCATTGTACCCGGTACAACTCTTTGATTGCGCCCCAGGTCTGTTCCTCGACGGGAACTGCCGACAGTATCTGTCCACGGATCTCGCCGTCGGGATATACTGTCGAACGAACCAAGACGTACCACATTCCCCCATTCAAATCGGATACCTGTTGCGCCGTAAGAGGCCCGAACGTTCCGAATTTTACCGGTCCCAAAGGAAGGTCAAAAATTACCGGACCGTTCATGCCAGGCGTCGCCGGGCCACAAACATGCACGCTGGTTTCGTCTCCCTCGAGCCCGCCAAAACTGATGTTGTATTCGAACATCTGCCTGTCGTCAAGGGAGAAGCCGCCTATCCCCGAAGCGGGTGAGAAGACGGGAGGGACGACCTGGAAGCCGTCCAGCATTGCGCTATAGCCCTGCGCAGCAACCGAAGAGGTCAGGCACAATCCCAAGGCCATTGCAACCACTAGAACAGTAGCAATACGCATATAGAGACCTCGCTTGCTGTGGGTAATACGCTTGCACACCGCCTGGATTGTAGCATATAATTCCCCCGAAAGCCAAACATCTCGAATTGCTATCTTCCGAGTTTCCACCTGCTTGGTGGTGCCCCGGCTCCGGAATCGATTCTAAATCATAATGATAGATATGACAGCCCGGCGTGGCCGAGTCACATCGGTGGCACAATAGCCCCCGCAAAACAGTTTTTTCTACGAATCAGGAGGACGTCTTGAAAATCAACCGGGATGATTTCAAAAAAAGCCTGAAAACTAAAGCCGGCGATACCGCCATTTATCATCTGCCCAGCCTGGACGGTTTGGGGTTGGGTAAACTCCCCGGGGGTGTTTCGCGCCTCCCGTATTCGATCCGCGTCCTCCTCGAAAGCGCGATCAGAAACCTTGACGGCTTCAAAGTGACTGAGGACGACGTGGCGAAAATTCTCGCGTGGGATCCCAACCCCGAGGTCCAGTCGGAGATCGCGTTTAAACCGGCGCGTGTCGTACTCCAGGATTTTACAGGTGTGCCCGCCGTCGTCGATCTCGCGGCGATGCGTTCGGCAATGAAGCGATTGGGAGAAGATTTCCTGAAGATCGACCTGCAAGTTCCGTGCGACATGGTTGTGGATCATTCGGTGATCGTGGATGAGTTCGGATCCGCAAGCGCGTTCGCCGCGAACATCGAGAATGAATTCAAACGAAACAGGGAGCGATACGAACTGCTCAAGTGGGCGCAGAACGCGTTCAAGAATCTCAGTGTCGTGCCGCCGGGAACCGGGATCGTCCACCAGGTTAACCTCGAGTACCTCGCGCGCGGCGTCTTTATGAACGACGCCGCGCGCGAGGTTGTTGCGTATCCGGACAGCCTTGTCGGTACGGACAGCCACACGACGATGATCAACGGTTTGGGAATCGTTGGATGGGGCGTCGGCGGCATCGAGGCCGAAGCGGTGATGCTCGGCGAGCCGATCTATATGCTTCTTCCGCATGTCATCGGTTTTCGTCTCCATGGAAAACCAAGAGAAGGCGTGACGGCAACCGATGTCGTGCTAACCGTTGTGGAGCTTCTTCGAGAGAAGGGTGTTGTTGGGAAGTTCGTCGAGTTCTTCGGCGAGGGACTCTCGACAATGAGTCTCCCCGACCGCGCGACCATCGCCAACATGGCACCCGAGTACGGGGCGACGATGGGGTATTTCCCGATCGATGAGGAGAGTATCCGTTATTACCGTCTCACCGGGAGGGATGAGGACCGCGTGGATCTCATCGAACGCTATATGAAAGAGCAGGGGTTGTTCTTTACTCCCGACACGCCCGAACCGCACTACTCCGATGTAGTCGAGTTCGACCTTGCCAGTGTGGTTCCCAGTCTCGCCGGGCCGAAACGCCCGCAGGATCGCGTGACGGTATCCGATTTGAAAGAGAGTTTTGAAACCGTGCTCACTAAGCCTACCAAGGAGGGTGGCTTTGGTGTCGAAGCGGCGGCCGCCGATGCGACTGTCGAGGTGGGGACGGACGGTTCCACCAGGATGGCCCATGGGTCCACCGTAATCGCGGCGATAACCAGCTGCACCAACACATCGAATCCGTCGGTGATGGTCGCCGCCGGGCTTCTTGCCCGCAACGCCGTGGAACGCGGTCTCGAAGTCAAAAATTATGTGAAAACAAGTCTGGCCCCCGGGTCGCAAGTCGTCACCGAGTACTATGAGGCGTCGGGACTCGACAAACATCTCGAAGCGTTGGGTTTCTACACGGTTGGTTACGGGTGCACCACATGCATCGGCAACAGCGGGCCGCTTCCCAAGCCGGTCGAGGATGCGATGAAGGAAGGCGACCTGGTTGTCTCATCCGTTTTGAGCGGAAACAGGAATTTTGAGGGCCGCGTCCACCAGTTGGTGAAGGCGAACTACCTGGCGAGTCCGCCGCTTGTGATCGCCTACGCGATCGCGGGTACCGTGGACATCAATCTCGATGTCGAACCGCTTGGGAAAGGAAAGGACGGCCGGGATGTGTTCCTGAGGGACATCTGGCCGGCCCAGAGTGAAATCGATGAGGTGGTCGGCCGCGTGGTGACTGCGGACGCGTTTATCGAGAAGTACAAGAATGTTTTCGAGGGCAACGCGATGTGGAACAAGATCAACGTGACGAGTTCCGAGATCTACGATTGGAATCCCGACAATACCTATATCCAGGAACCGCCGTTTTTTGCCGGAGTCGAGGACGAGGGAAGGAAGATCGCGCCCATCATGGGAGCGCGAACCCTGGTTATGCTGGGAGATTCGGTGACGACCGATCACATCTCACCGGCGGGCGCGATCGCGCCAAAGAGCCCGGCGGGAGACTATCTGCAGTCATTGGATATCGACAGGGGTGATTTCAATAGTTACGGATCGCGGCGTGGTAACCACCAGGTGATGCTCAGGGGAACATTTGCCAACATCCGGCTGAGAAATCTCCTCGCGCCGGGAACGGAAGGGACGTGGACGACGTTCTTGCCCACGGACGAGCAGATGAGCATTTATGACGCATCGCTCAAGTACGAAGCCTCAAAAACACCTTTGGTTGTTCTTGCGGGCAAGGAATACGGGTCGGGGTCGAGCCGGGACTGGGCGGCGAAAGGCACGACACTTCTCGGAGTACGTGCCGTGATCGCGGAGAGCTACGAGCGGATCCACCGGAGCAATCTCGTGGGGATGGGCGTGCTGCCGCTCGAGTTCGAAAGCGGATCGTCGTGGAAATCACTTGGCCTGAACGGCTCCGAGACATTCGATATTTCTGGCCTCGACGACAATCTGAAGCCGGGGCAAATCGTCCAGGTGACCGCGACGGCGGCGGACGGCTCGAAAACCGAGTTCGCCGCGAAGGTCCGTATCGACACGCCCGTCGAGGTCGACTATTACCGCAACGGCGGCATCCTCCAGACCGTCCTGAAACGCCTCGCTGCCGAGTAACGCCGCAGACGGCGCGGGGGATTGGCGATTTTGCGCGGCGTGGGCTATACTACAATAGAACCGTCCGTGTGCCGGACACAGCAGCACAGCGCGAGCATCATGTTTTCGCTGGCGCCCCACAATGACCTCAGCTTCATCTTGCCAGACATCCAGATCAGCGAAGACCGGACGAACCCTGTTTTTCTAATTGGTTTTAAAAACTGAGTCGTTGGGAGAATACTCGACGGGGAGGTCGTCATGCCGGTCAACATTCTCAAAGAGTTCCTCGATTCCGAGGATGTCAAATACATCAGTATCACACATTCGCCCGCGTTTACCGCTCAGCAGGTCGCCGCATCGGCGCATATTCCGGGTAAGGAGCTTGCGAAATCGGTGGTGATCAAAGTGGACGGGAAGCTCGCCATGGCGGTGCTTCCAGCGTCGTTCAAGGTCGATTTTGATCTCTTGAGAGAAGCGTCGGGCGCGCAGCACGTCGAACTGGCCGGCGAGGTCGAGTTCAAAGAGGCTTTCCCCGGATGCGAGGTTGGGGCGATGCCGCCGTTCGGCAATCTCTATGGTCTCGATGTGTACGTCGCGGAGACCCTGGCTGAAGATGATGAGATTGCATTCAATGCATGTTCGCACACGGAGTTGATAAAACTTTCGTACGCGGACTTTGAACGTCTCGTGAAACCAAAAACGGTCAAAATCTCCTTCAAGACGAGATGACAGGTCCGTGCGCGGTTTCCAAATGACAATTGCCACACGAAGTCGGGAAATCGGTGGGGAGTTGGACGGGAATGCTCGAGTTGTCAAGTACTCCCTGCCGTTTGGATTTTCTCCGGCCCCGTGAGATCGAGTGCCCCGCAGCCTCTCTGGACTCGGGGAACATCTCTCCTCATGGCGATGCCATCCTCCCTCTGTTTGGAAATTCTTAGCGGTTTGTTGGAAGGTGACCAGGATCCCCGCCCCGGTTTAAACCGGTTTTCTATTTCTTTTCGATACCAGTCGTTGATATTTCGGTCCGCTTGACTTACAATTGGCCGATTATGGGACTTGGTTCGTGAAAGGGAGGAACTTATGCGGAAAAAAGTCACAATCGATGGAAATGAAGCTGCGGCATTCGTAGCTCATAAGACAAATGAAGTCATAGCCATTTATCCGATCACCCCGTCTTCAGGGATGGGCGAACTCGCCGATCAGTGGAGTTCGATGGGGATCAAGAATATCTGGGGAAGCATACCCAACGTGGTTGAGCTCCAGTCGGAGGGCGGGGCGTCGGGATCGCTTCATGGGGCATTGCAGGCGGGTGCGTTGAGCACGACGTTTACCGCCAGCCAGGGTCTTCTTTTGATGATTCCAAATATGTACAAGATCGCGGGAGAACTGACGCCTACGGTGATTCACATTTCTGCCCGTTCTCTTGCCGCTCAGGCGCTTTCGATTTTTGGGGACCACAGTGACGCGATGGCCGTCCGTTCGACGGGTTTCGCGATGCTCTTTGCGAATTCGGTTCAGGAAGTCATGGACTTCGCGTTGATTTCGCAGGCGTCCACACTCAAATCGCGCATCCCGTTTATTCACTCGTTCGATGGTTTCAGGACATCGCATGAAGTGTCGAAAATAGATCCGGTGACGGAAGATGACATCAGAGCGCTGATCGATGACGAACTTGTTCGTGCGCACCGCGCGCGCGCGTTGTCACCGGACAAGCCTGTCATTCGGGGCACCGCCCAGAACCCGGATACATTTTTCCAGGGTCGCGAAACGGTTAATTCGTACTACATTGCCACGCCCGGAATCGTCCAGGGCGTGATGGATGATTTCGCCAAACAAACAGGCCGACAGTACAAGCTGTTCGACTATGTCGGCGCTCCTGACGCGGATCGTGTCATCGTCATGATGGGTTCGGGTTGCGAGACCGCGGACGAACTGGTGACCTACCTTGTTGGGCAAGGTGAAAAAGTTGGACTCCTCAAAGTCAGACTTTACCGCCCGTTCTCCGTCGAACACTTCCTTGGCGCGCTGCCCGAAACCACGAAGACGATTATCGCGCTCGACCGGACAAAAGAGCCGGGTGCCACGGGTGAGCCGCTTTACCAGGACATCGTCACTTCGGTGATGGAGGCGATGGCGGCGAAAAAGGCACCGTTTAAGGAATATCCGACAATCATCGGTGGCAGGTACGGCCTCTCGTCAAAGGAATTCACGCCGGCGATGGTGAAGGGTGTCTTCGACGAAGCGGCAAAGTCCGAACCAAAGAACCACTTTACGATCGGGATCAATGATGACGTGACGCACACGAGCATCGATTACGATCGCGACTTCGATATCGAGCCGGATGAAGTTACCCGTGCCGTTTTTTGGGGATTGGGATCGGACGGCACTGTTGGCGCCAACCGGAACTCGATCAAGATTATTGGCGAAGAGACCGATTTCTATGCTCAGGGTTACTTCGTTTACGACTCGAAAAAAGCCGGAGCAAAAACGATTTCACACCTTCGGTTCGGCCCGAGCCCGATCAAAAGTACCTACCTGATCAAGAAAGCGAATTTTGTCGCCGTGCACCAATTCGGTTTCCTCGAGCGTTACGACACTCTCGAGATAGCGGCGGAAGGGGCGACATTCCTTCTGAATAGCCCCTACGGCCCGGATGAGGTGTGGGACAATCTCCCGCGAATCGTTCAGGAACAGATCGTTAAGAAGAAGCTCAAGTTCTGGGTGATAGACGCATACAAGGTCGCCAAAGAGAACAACATGGGTGTGAGGATCAATACGGTGATGCAGACCAGTTTCTTTGGGATGAGTGGTGTGCTGCCGAAGGACGAGGCGATCGCCAAGATCAAGGAGGCGATCAAGAAGACTTACGGGAAACGAGGCGAAACCGTCGTAAAAATGAACAACATGGCGGTGGATGCTACGCTTGCGAACTATCACGAGGTCAAAGTGCCGGGAACGGTGACGAGTACAATCGAACTTCCGCCCCCGGTTCCGCCCAACGCTCCCGAGTTTGTGCGAAAGGTTACGGCCACGATGATCGCCGGGTACGGCGATGATTTGCCGGTGAGCGCGTTGCCCGACGACGGCACGTATCCCTCCGCGACAACCCGTTGGGAGCGGCGAAACATCACGCAGGAGGTTCCGGTCTGGGATCCGGCCATCTGCATACAGTGCGGTCGTTGCATAACGGTTTGCCCTCACTCTGTTCTCCGCGCGAAGGTGTACGACGAGAAAGATATCAAGGGTGCGCCCGAGAACTTCAAGTCTGCCAAGGCCAAGTGGAAGGAGTTCCCGGACAAACTGTACACGCTCCAACTCGGTATCGATGACTGCACGGGGTGCCGTCTTTGTGTCGAGATCTGCCCCGCGAAGGACAAGACGCAGGTCGGTCGGCGCGCGATCAACATGGCGCCGGAACGGCCCCTTCGCGAGAGCGAACAGGAGAGCGGACGGTTCTTCGACGCGCTTCCCGAAACGATCCGCGGATCGGCGGACGGTAACGGCGCGGCGCTCAAGTTCACCAAGACAAAAGACACCC
>CAWBQK010000008.1:0-15247 GCA_963791045.1 Candidatus Latescibacterota bacterium | reverse complement strand
GTCGACATCTTCGCAGGCATAGGGACCCACCTTTTCGAGCGGAACCAGTCGGATGTCCTTCTTTTTGGCGCGGGTGTCGAATAACGCCTTGAATGGAATCATGTCGTGGTCGAATAGTTCCTTCGCGAGGTTGTCGAGGCCATGGCTTCGTCTCGCCGGGTGGAGGCAATACGACGCAAGCATCGTGTCGAAAGCGATGCCTTCGAGTTCGATCCCGGCGTTGCCGAGCACGAGCGCATCGTACTTGATATTCTGACCGATCTTTCGCACCAGGGGGTCGCGAAAGACAGGTCCGAGCACTTTGCGGACGTCTTCGAGGTCGAAGCCCGGCGATTCGGCCGGAGTCGAGAACATCGTCGGTTCCCCGTCCAGAACGCTTTTCACGGGTATATACCAGGCCTTCTTTTCATCCCAGGCGACCGATATTCCCGCGAGAACGGCCCGCATGGGGTCGACTTCGCTGGCCTCGACATCGACGGCGAACTCGGCAACCTTTTCGAGCCGCGCAACGAGCTCATCGAGATCCGCCGTCGTAGCGACTGTAATATACTCGACGCGTCCCGACTCTGGCTTTGTTTTGGCGGGATCGCTCTTTGCGGGCCCTGCGACCCTGGCGATTCCCGTGAGCTTCGCGAACTCGAGATCTTCAAAAAGCGCGTCGAGCCGCTCGCCGTCCGCATCCCGCCGGCAAAGGTCGTCGATCGCAACATCTATCGGAACCGCGGCGTCGAGAAGCACGAGACTGTGTGAGAGATACGCCTGGTCCTTACCGGCGACAAGTTTTTTGCGCAGCGACTCCGGCGTAATCTTGTCAATATTCTCATAAACCCCGTCGAGAGATCCGTAATCCAGAACCAGTTTGTGCGCCGTCTTCGTACCAACTCCGGCGACACCGGGAACGTTGTCCGAGGAATCACCCATCAACGCCTGGTAATCGACGAACTGCTCCGGTGTGAATCCCATGCTGGCGGATAGTCCGGCCGGATCGATTTCGTTTTCGAGCACTCCGCCCTTGCCGGGTCTCAGCAGATGAGTCCGGTCGCTGACCAGCTGAAGAAGATCCTTATCCCCGGATACGATTCTGACCGGTACCTCGGACTCCACCCTTTTGGTCAATGTCGCGATAATGTCGTCCGCCTCGTACCCGGGTAGCGCGATCGACGGTATGGACATCGCTTCCAACACCTCAAATATTCTCGGGAGCTGGGCGATAAGCGACTCGGGCATCTCGGGTCGGTTGGCCTTGTATTCGGGATATATATCGCTGCGGAACGTTTTTTCGGGGCTGTCGAACGCGACCACGACATGTGTCGGATCGTACCGGTCGAGGATGCTCATAATCGTTTTTACAAAACCAAAAACGGCGCTGGTCTCTTCGCCCTTCGAGTTGACAAGCGGCCTCTTAATAAAGGCGTAGTACGATCTATACGCCAACGCGTGACCATCTATAAGAAACAAAGACATTCGTATCCCGTCATTAAAAAGGAAGGGCGCCGGTCCGAAATTATCAGGTATAAAGCCCTTTGTCTAAAATAAAGTCGCGGACGGGTCCGGGGATGTCAGATTGGACGTCCTCGCCGTCGAGGATTCGCTTGCGGAGATCGGTGGATGAAACGTCAATTACCGGCGATTCGAAGAGAATTACGGACGCCTCTCCCGGGACCGGCACGTGGGCTGAATAGCCGGTTCGTGCAAAAACGACAAGTGTCGCGAGAGAAAGTATCTTCTCCGGGTCCTTCCATGCGGGCAAATCGGCGACGCTGTCGGCCCCGAGAATCAGAAAAGGCTCGTCCCCCTCGGATGTCCTGAAGCGCTCGAGGAGCTCGACGGTGTACGACGGTCCCCGTCTGAATTCCTCGAGGAGTGAGAGCTCCACGCCTTCGCGACTTCCGATCGCGAGACGGACCATTTCAACACGATCCTCGTACCGGGTTATTCCTGCGGAGTCTTTCTGGGGTGGCTGGGGCGCCGGCATCAACAGCACCCGATCGAGAGGTATCCGGCTGAGCGCCGTCTCGGCCATCGTAATGTGAGCGTTGTGCGGCGGATCAAAAGTGCCGCCGAGAATCCCAACTCTATTCATCGATTTCATCTCGAACTTGTTTGATCAACCGCTTGGCATCTCCCTGGACGCGGAGGCTCTCGGGATAGTCGATCACCTCGTTCAGAAGTACCAGTGCTTCGTCGAGCCGTTCGCCCCGAATGTAAAGCGCCTTCGCCTTCAGGTATTTCGCCTCCACCCAGAATACGTTGTCCGGATAGCTATTAATGATCTTGTCCAGGTAAATAATCGCGGAGAGATACCGTTTGCCCTTCATATAAAACTTCGCGTTATCGAGATCTTTTCTGGCGAGCTTTTCGTGAATTTCAACGATGTAGGTCTGGGCTTCCGGAATCAACGGGCTGTCACCAAAAACACGAACGAACTGTTCGAACTGTGAAAGCGCTTCCAGGGTTTTTGTTTGATCGAGATCCGGCTTCGGGGACTGGCGGTAATTGCACAGCGCCTCTTTGAAGTATCCTTCGTCGACATACTCGCTGTACCCATAGTTGGTCACGAGCAAACGATACTCCACCGCCGCAACCGCGTATTCCCGGTCCTCGAAGTAGCTTTCACCCAAACGGAACTGCGCGTAGTCGCTGCTATTTTGCCCGGCATACCTTGCGAGATACGCCTTGTACAGCTCCGCCGCCTGGAAGTACCGGCCGTTCTTGAAATAGCGATCCCCTTTCTCGATAATCCCGTCTCCCGTGTTGGGTATCGAGGGAATCCCGGCCGCGCACCCGGCGAGACCGATCGCTGCGGCAAGCATGACGGCGAGCATGCCAAATGAGACAAGCCGTTTCGCGATTCGACCGATGTGTTTGTTGCTTTCCATATAGATCTTGTTCATTTCTCTAGATATTGTCGCATCTCGTTTGGCAAATCGTCCAACAGCCCCGCATCGTCCATGGTCTTGATTTTCGATCGGGCACGATCGACCAGGCGACTCGACGCCCCCATGTCCTCATCGATTATGGTCCGGTACTGCACATAGGCCTTTTCAAAATCCTGGGTCCGTTCGTAACACTCGCCAACCATGAACCTCGATTTCTGAACC
Organism: Candidatus Latescibacterota bacterium; assembly: GCA_963791045.1. Classification (GTDB taxonomy): domain Bacteria; phylum Krumholzibacteriota; class Krumholzibacteriia; order WVZY01; family WVZY01; genus CAWBQK01. The sequence goes on along the minus strand of CAWBQK010000008.1, from coordinate 12,146 downwards.
AGGGAGGGGTTATCACTCCGCGCGATGACCCGAGTCAGAATTCCCGCCGCCGAATCATAGTCGCCTCTGTCGAACTCGGCCTGCGCGCTCTCGAAGAGAAGAGAAACGAGCCGCCATTGCGCCCGTTCGGCGAGAGTTCCCACGGGGAACGACTGGAGTTGCCGCTCGAGAACATCGATCGCCCCGAGAGAGTCGCCGGTTTCAGAAAGGCATTCCGCAAGCTTGAAAAAAGATCCCTCGGCGACCACCGTATCTGGAAACTCCTCAAGAGCGGCGGAGAAAAAGCGCCCCGCCCGATCGAATTCCCTCTCTTCAAAACACGCTTCGGCAATCAGAAAACCGAATCGTCCGAGTTCAACCGCGGGATCGATAACCGCTGCGGTCTTCATCCGAAGCGCCGCCCTGGATCGCTCACCGCGGTCAAAAGATGTTTTGCCGGCCGCGACGAGTTCCGCGGCGATTTCAGGGGCAAGCGCCCCATCGAGCCCGGCTGCGCGTTCGAGGGCGCCAAACGATTCGATATCGCGATCGAGCGAGATCAGCGACAGCCCGTAATAGTAGTAGACTACGCTCCCATCTATATCTTCACGAAACGCGCGCTCGCAAAGCACCACGGCCTCGGCGAAATCGCCCCCCTCGTACGCCTGCCTTATCGACTCAATCGTCTTTTTCTCTTGTGAACAACCCGTAACCGCGGCGCACAACACCATGCACAACACGCCACAACACGCCACGTGACAAAACACTCGTGCAAGAGGCGCGGTTCGAATGAACGGCGCCCAAACCGATGCCGGGGATGAAAACATGCGAATTTTAACTGTCGGTCTGGTTGGAGAAGAAAAGGTAAATCAAACCGACAATTATACCCGTCACCACAACGGGCTCGACGATCCGACCCCACTTCTTCGTATCCCGTGAAGGCTTGGTGAACGAATACAGCCCGGCCTCGACCTCATCGATTTCGCCATATTTAAAACCATCGTCGAGCGATCTGAACGCTTCTCCAACCCAGACCACGAGCCCATCCGAAGGATCGACGAGCCGAACCGTAACCCGGACATCGGCGCTGCGCTTGACCTTCTTGCCGCCAATGAGGTACGAACGGTAGATCTTTGTGTACCGGAGATCAAAATCGATTATCTGGAATTCGACATTCAAATCTGAAGCGCCGGCCACGCGAACGGAGGCGCCTGGTGTTCCGGTCGTGTCCGCGGGATTTTTGGCAACCGGCTCGTGTGCACGAAAACCGTTGGCGCTCAGGGCCTGGACGAAAACATTGGCGAGAAGTTCATAGCGTTCATCGCGCGCGGCCGGGGCCAGAATGAGGTCGCGACCGGCCACATCCGCCGGGAAACCGGCAATGAGTTCATCGCTAATTTCGACATTCATTGTTTTCAGAATTTCGAAATTGGTCCTGGCCGATTCATCCGCGCTGGCCAAACCACAGGTTCCCACCGTCAACAAGACGAGGAGGGAGAGAACAAATATGTTTCCCCTGATTGATAGCATTCTTCCTCCTGTGCAAGAGCTTTCTATAGATACCGAATCCGCCCGCAACGGTCAAGTTCTTTACGCATCCAGCACTTCCGCCTCCATATCGAAGGCATCGGCATCGGTTATGCGCGCGTCAATGAATTCCCCCACCTCGACTCCCTCTCCCTTTATATATACCTCTCCGTCGATCTCGAAGGCCTGGCCGTAGTAACGGCCGGCAAAATCGCAGCCCGGATACGCGCCCGGGATCTCGGAATCGTTTACCCGGCGGTCGACAAGGATTTTGTGGCACGAACCCTTCTGGTCTGACAGAAATCCAAAACTCACCGATTTCTGGATGTCGATCAGTTCTTCCGCTCTTTCCTGGCCGAGAGCCTGGTGAACCATCCCGTCCATCGTCGCGGCGGGCGTCCCCGGCTCGGGTGAAAAAGGAAACACACCGAGTGACGCAAAACCGATGCCGGACACAAAATCTTTCAACCCCTCGAAGTCTTCCTCGGTTTCGCCGGGGAAACCGACGATGACCTCGCTGCGGATGACGACATCGGCAAAATCGTTCCGTATCGCTCCGAAAACGTCCTCGAGATGCCGCCGTGTGTAATGCCTTCCCATGCGATCGAGAAGATGGTCCGACGAGTGCTGGATGGGCGACTCGAGATAGCGGCACACCGCCGGGTGCTCGAAGAGCCTTCGCGCGATGTCGAGCGATAAAGAACCGGGGTGTACGTAAAAAACGCGGATCCACTCGACCCCCGTGCCCACGACTGCGTCCACCAGATCGGGGAACCGCTTCCCCCTGTCATGAAAGGACGTAATATCCTGCGCAAGCAACGAAACCTCTTTGACGCCTTCCTGCCGCAGACCTTCCACCTCGCGGACTATCGAATCTATGGAGCGCGACGCCATCTTGCCGCGGATGGTCGGAATTGCGCAGAACGCGCACGGGCGGCCGCATCCCTCGGCGATCTTGACATACGCCGTGTGCAGTGGGGTGATTCGAACCCTGTTTTCGAAACCGGCAAACTGATCGATGGCGGCTGCTGGAACGTCTGCACCGGCGATCTTTTCGGATTTCATGGATTCAAGAATAGTGGGCAGCATCGAGTGGCCGCCCGCCGGTATAAAATGGTCGACATGGGGAAGAGATTCACGCCAGCGATCCTGGCGATGGAGCGGCAAACAACCCATCAAAATAAGCTTCTTCGGACGCCCCCTGTTTTTCAGTTCGGCGAGCCGCTCGACTTCTTCAACGGTTTCGGTCCACGCGGTATCGAGAAACGAACACGCGCTTACTATCAAAACGTCGGCGTCCTCAGGATCCTCGGTGAACGTGGCACCCGCCCGGTGCAGAAAACCCAGGGATGCTTCCGTGTCCACGGTGTTTTTTGGACAACCCAAACTCACCACGTAGGTCTTCATATGCAAAATCCGGGGTTAAACACCGTCTTCATCCAGCTGTGAACCGATCTCGGCATCCTCGTTTATGAGCACTTCGCGCGGCTTGCTCCCGTCGGGCGGCCCGACGATCCCAGCCATTTCGAGCTGGTCGAGCAACCGGGCGGCCCGCGCATAACCCACGTGGAGTTTTCGCTGCAAGAGTGAAGTGGATCCCTGGTTGTGCCGCAATATGATTTCCCTGGCGTCGTCAAAATACGGATCGGTTTCTTCGTCCCTCACGCCACCCGACGGTCCTTCGTACAGGTCGAGCCGTGCTTCCTCGTAGTCGTACTGTTTCCAGTGTGCGACAAGATTCTCGAGTTCCTCCTCCGACATCCACGCCCCGTGTAGTCTCAGCGCCTCGGGATGCTTGGCATCAACGAAGAGCATATCGCCCTTCCCAATGAGCTTTTCGGCTCCGACGCAATCGAGAATAGTCCGCGAATCGACTTTTGTCGCGACGCGGAACGCAATCCGGGTTGGGAAGTTCGCCTTTGTTTTTCCAACGATCACGTCGACCGACGGCCGCTGTGTGGCGACGATCATGTGGATACCCACCGCGCGCGCCATGTTCGACAACCGAGACAATAGCCCTTCAATGTCCGCGCCCTTCGTCAGGATGAGATCGCCAAGCTCGTCCACCACGAGAACGATATAGGCCATCTTTTTGGGTTCATCATCACCCTCGACTTTCCCCAGCGCGACCTTGGAATTGTAACTCTCGATATTTTTTACCCCGTTCTTGCGCAGGAGTTCGTTCCGGCGCTCCATTTCACCTATCAAATACGTAAGAACGCGTACCGCCTCCCGAGGATCGGTGATAACTGGATGGAGTAAGTGAGGAATTCCATTGTAGATGCTCAATTCGACCATTTTCGGGTCCACAAGAACCATTCGTACATCCGACGGCCGGTACTGAAAAAGAATGCTGGCCAAAAAGCAGTTCAACGACACGCTCTTACCCGAACCGGTCGTCCCGGCCATCAAGAGGTGAGGCGCGCTGCACAGGTTCACGTTGAACGGCTTCCCCGTTGCGTTGACCCCGAGCGCGATCATAATACCGCTGAGCCGGAGGCGGTCGGGAATCTCGCTGAGGACTTCCTGGAGAAAAACCATGTCCTGTTCCGGGTTGGGGATCTCGATCCCCACCACCGCACGGCCCGGGATCGGCGCGAGCAAACGCAGGCTGCGCGCACGCATGGCGAGTGCGAGGTCATCCGATCGGCTGACGATATCTTTAATCTTAACCCCGGGCGCCGGTTCGAACTCGAATGTCGTAACAAGCGGTCCCTGGTTGACCGCCGTCACACGGCCTTCGATTCCGTAGTTTCCCAGCTTGTCTTCAAGAACTTCACTCCACCCCTTGAGCTTGTCCTTCGAAAAACTGCTTCCATGACCATCGGCGCTCGCAAGAAGTGAAAGCGGCGGAAGCGTTGCGTTCTCGACGGGGATGCCGTCGCTCTGAGGCTTCTCGACCGTTTTTGGCTCGGGTATGTCGGCCTTTTTAGGTTTTCTTGCTTTTGGCCTGGGCATAGGCGCCGGTTTCGCCGCATGACCGAGCCAGGGGGCGTCCTCGGGAATCGGCGCCGTTTCATCCACCGGCCCAGATTCAACAAACAGCGCATCCTCATCCATTTCCGGCTCTACCGGCAACTCCGCAGCCTTGAGGCGCCTCGCCTCTCGCCACTCCAACCACCAGGCCCGGGCGCCCCGGTACGGAACGACAACCAACCCGAAGAGCCAGCGCCCAAGCGCCGCAAGCGCGCCCGGTATCCAGTCCACGGGTGGCGGTTTCGGAGGACTTTTTTTGAGCCACGCGACCAGGTGACGGACGACAAACCGGACTTCGGCAAGGAGAACGAGGAGTAAACAAGTTATGAGAATAATCGTCGCGCCAAATTGACCGAGGACGGCGGACACACCCGATCCGATCCCGCGGCCGAGCGAACCCACCAACCCCACCGATTCGCGCGTGAAAGACGACAGCGAAAACGCCGCGGACAATAAGAGGATAATGGCCCCGCTCTTGACGACAAACCTGGCGGCCGAACGCATCTTTCCTGCGGCCAGCCCTACCGCCAGCAGGATCATCCCGAGCGGAAGGAACCATGCGAAGACGCGGCCGAGAAGATCAAAGCAGACTGAGGCAAGCCACGACCCGAGAGGGCCGGAAAGGTTTGCCACTTCGCGAAACGACTGTTCCGAGGCAAATGGCCAGTCCTGGGGCCTCGTGGTCGCGAACCCGACGGCGAGAAACGCCGCGAGGGCGAGAAGTGAAATTACCAGAAAATATTTGGTTTTGCGGTTCATATGGGCTAGCGGGAAATTTTAACACCATTCCGTCGAACTGCCACTCTTTATTTGCCGTCCCAATCGAAGCTTTCAAGAAATCGCGTACTGAAGTCCGCGCTCAGGAATTTCGCGTCCCGCAGAATCGCCTGTTGAAAAACGAGCGTCGTATGAACACCATCGATGACGCACTCTTCGAGCGCTCGCTTCATCCGTGCGATCGCCTCACTCCGTGTGGGGCCATGACAAATAATTTTCGCAATCATTGAATCGTAGTACGGAGAAATCTCGTAGCCCTGGTATACATGCGAATCCACTCTGACACCGGCGCCACCCGGGAGATGAAAGAACGACACGACTCCCGGTGACGGCGCAAAATCTCTCGTCGGATCTTCCGCGTTGACCCGGCATTCAATCGCGTGTCCTCTGAATTCGATATCTTCCTGTCGGAGCGACAGAGGTTCACCGAACGCCACCGATATCTGTTCCTTGATCAGGTCCCGGCCCGTAACCATTTCGGAGACGGGATGTTCGACCTGAATCCGTGTGTTCATTTCCATAAAGAAAAACTCTTCGTCTTCGACGAGAAACTCCATCGTTCCCGCGGAGTGATACCCGATCGCCTGGGCTCCCTTCACGGCGGTTTCGTGGATTCGCCTCCGCAAATCGTCACTGAGCGCGACACACGGCGATTCCTCGATGAGTTTCTGGTGGCGCCGCTGAACAGAACAATCGCGTTCACCGAGATGGACGACGTGTCCCTGGCGATCACCGATGAGTTGAACTTCAACGTGACGAGGGTTCGTGAGATATCGTTCGAGGTAGACCGATGCGTCCCCGAAACTGGTTTCAGCTTCGGCCCGAGCGATCAGGATGTTGTTCACCAGAGCGTCGGGATCTTCGGCGATTCGCATACCCTTACCACCGCCCCCACAAGACGCTTTTATGATCACGGGGTACCCGATTCGCTCAGCCTCGCGCAGAGCCTCTTCCTCGGTCTCAACGGGGCCATCGGAACCCGGGATTACGGGGACACCCCCGTCGACCATCATCCGCTTCGCCACGGACTTGTTGCCCAATTCCAGAATGGCTTTGGGGGACGGGCCGATCCATGTGATATTGCAGCTTTCGCACATCTCCGCAAATTCGGAGTTTTCGGCGAGAAACCCATACCCCGGATGGATAGCGTCCGCGCCCGTAATTTCGGCGGCGGAGAGGATTCGGTTAAAATTGAGGTAGCTCTCCCTGCGGGGTTCGGACCGATGCAAATCGCTTCATCGGCGAACTTTACGTGAAGGGCGTCCGAGTCAACGACGCTGTGGACGGCGACCGAGCTTATGCCCATCTCCCGGCACGCGCGCACCACGCGCAGCGCGATTTCACCGCGGTTGGCTACGAGAATCTTCTTGAACATGCCGGAAAACTTAACACACGAGAGCCGCGCTGAAAACCCCGATTTACGACTGGGCGGCCGGTTCTTCTTCCTTGTTCTCGAAACCCTCCCATGACTTGTCCGAGGTCGCCTCGATCCCTTTGAGCCTGAGTGTGAGCTCGTGGGGGTTGGTGCTCGCCCGCAGCGCGTCTTCGAGTGTGATCGTTCCCTTTCGATACAGGTTCATCAGCGCCTGGTCGAACGCCTGCATCTTGTGCTGGACCACGCCCTCACGTATCGATTGGGCTATGAGGGGTGTCTTTTCGGGGTTGATGATGCACTCACGGATTGTACCGGTCGCGACCATAACTTCGACCGCCGGGACCATGCCGCTTCCATCCGCGCGCGGCAGGAGCCGCTGGCAGATAACCGACTGAACCGTCGCGGCAAGAAGGTACCGGATTTCCTGGTGCTGATGTGGAGGAAAAAATGTGATGATTCGGTTAACCGTCTGTGTCGCGTCAACCGTGTGGAGCGTGCTCAAAACCAGATGCCCGGTATCCGCCGCCTTGAGCGCGATTTCCATGGTTTCGCGATCACGGATTTCACCGATCAGGATAACGTCGGGATCCTGGCGCAGAACGTGTTTGCAGCGCATCGTTGTACGACGCCGTGTCGCTCCCGACCTCCCGCTGGTTGATGATGCTTTTTTCATCCCTGTGCAGGAATTCGATCGGATCCTCAATCGTGATGATTGACGTAGCCAAATTCTGGTTTATCGTCTTGACCATCGACGCGAGAGTCGTCGATTTTCCGCTGCCGACGGTGCCCGTGACAAGGATCAGGCCGCGAGGCCTAAGCGCCAGCTCGCTGATCACCGGAGGCAGATCGAGCTCTTCGGTGGACCGGATTGTCACCGGAACATGCCTGAAAACCATGGCGATTGTGTTCCGCTGGACATAGAAATTCGCCCGGAAGCGTGCAAGACCGGTCACTCCGAATGCAAAATCCACTTCTCTGGTACTTTCGAACTTCTCACGCTGGACGGGGGTCAGGATCTGTTTGGCGATCTCTTCGGTGGCCTTTGGTGACGGGGCGGGGAAGTCGAGCCGCTGGAGTTTCCCGTTCAACCTGATGGTCGGTGGGATCCCCGGCTTGATGTGGAGGTCCGAGGCTCCGAGCTGGACCATCTGCTCCAACAGCTGCTTGATCTTCATGCGTCACTCTCCCGGTAACTTATGTTATTTCAACGAGAAACAGCGCCTGGCCGAATTCGACAGGCTGGCCGTTCTCTACGAGCACCTCCTTTACCGTTCCCCGGATATCCGCGCCGATCTCGTTCATAAGTTTCATGGCTTCGACGATGCATACCGTCTGGCCAACTTCAACGGTCTGACCGACATCCACGAATGGATCCGCGTCCGGGGCGGGTGCTCGGTAGAAAGTTCCTACCATTGGTGATGTTACCTCTTTCAAGTTTGATGCCAGTTCGGGCGGGGCCTGGGCCGCCCCTGGCTGCTCGCCGACCGCCTGGTCGGCGTTAGCCCCCCCCACCACCGGGTTGGCAACATAACTCGGCACGGCGCCGGCGACCGTGAGACCCTTTGAGATCCGGATTTTGTTGCGCCCCTCGCAGATTTCAAGCTCGTTGATCTTGCTTTCTTCAACGAGACGGATCAGTTCGACTATTTCTTCTTTACGCATTTGTTCTCCTCATCGAAATGATCGATCAGACCCGCGTAACATACTTCCCCGTCCGGGTATCGACCCGGATTATATCACCTTCGTTTACAAAAAGCGGCACATGGACGACGAGCCCCGTTTCCATCGTTGCCGGTTTCGACGCGCCCTGAGCGGTGTCACCCTTCACGCCTGGCTCGGTTTCTTTTACCGCAAGCTCGACAAAGTTCGGGATCTCGACGAGAAGCGATGTCTCCCCATCCATAAAGATGTCGACATCCATGTTTTCCCTGAGATAGTCCTTCGCGTCTTTTAGCATCCTCTCATCGAGCGGTATCTGGTCGTAAGTATTCTTGTCCATCATGTAGTACATACCCCCGCTCTCGTAGAGATACTGGTAGGAGCGCTTTTCAACGCGCACCTCTTCAACACGCTCTCCGGAGCGGAAGGTGTTTTCTTTTACCTGACCCGTAATGAGGTTTTTTAATTTTGTCCGGACGAACGCGCCGCCCTTGCCGGGCTTCACGTGCTGGAACTCAACAATGATCCAGTACTCGCCGGACACGCTCATAATAAATCCATTGCGAAAATCACTAGTGTCGGCCATCCGCGCTTTCTCCTTTGATGTCAATCGCCGTCATCCGGCCGTCCCGGATGCTATCCGGTCCCGTCTGGCTGGATTCTAAGAATCAGCCGGCGATTATACAACAAAAATGGACTGAATTGACGAAATTTCGTCGGGGCTTAGTTCTGGGCGCGTTTAACCCACTGCCGGAAATGGTTGAGGCTGGAGCCCGCGTCTATTTCGGGACGTGAGTCATCCGGTTGAGGAGGGGGCGCTGAGACGCTTTTTTTTTGAGCGCGGCGTTTGGCCCGTTTGGATTTCTTGGATTTCTTCGGGGGTTTGGAGGAGGACTCGACCGGTGTTTTTTCGACCGGAATCTCGTTTGCGGTACATTCTTCGAGGTCCGAGGCCGCTACGATATCGATCATCTCGTCGACGGGTTCGTCCTGCATTTCGGGTTCCGGACTGTCGACGGGCACCTCGATGTCCACCGCAACCGGGTCATCAAGGGGCTCTCCGGAAAGCGCCGCGAGCTTGCGTCGAACAAGGTCGCTTTCCGGTTGTTTGCGGAGAACTTCGCGGTAAATCTTTTCCGCTTTCTTTGCGTAACCTTGCGAAGCAAAAATATCGGCCAGAGTGATCGAAGCGAGCTCATCCGACGTTTCGAGTTCGTCCTTCGAAACAACAGCATCATTCTTCACGACCGGGTCCGGCAATTCGGGGGCAACGGTTTCGAGAATCTCGTCGACCTCGTCCATTTCCGGATCGCTGTCGTCGTCGTCACTGTTTCGTTGGATCTGTTCCTGCTCTTCGACGAGCCGGAGAATCTGCCGGATTTCCTTGTTGTCCGGATCGAGGGCGAGAATCTGCTGGAGGTGTTTTTGGGCGGTATCGAGATTTCCTTCGTCCGCTTCGATGGTCCCGAGAAACTTGAGAGCAACGAGATTGTTCTCGTCGAGAGTCAACACACGCTGAAACACACGCCGGGCTTCCTTGCGGTTCCCCAGATCGAACAGGCATTTCCCTTTGACGACATGACCGCTTGCGTAACCGGGATGTCGAGAGACGCCCTTTTCACAAATTTCGAGGGCCTCCTGAACCTGGCCGGTTTTTCTGCAGGCGTCGGCGAGCGGGACAAAAACAAAACTGTCCGGTGCTTGCCGGTACTTTTCAAACAATTCGTCGAGGTTCTGCGTATCCTTGTCGCGTGTTTTTTTCATTGTGTTCCCGCGCGATATCCGGCGAACGGTCTTTTTGCACAGGCAGCCCTCAAGAACGAACCCCGAAGACCGCGAACATGCCCTCCCGCCGGGGCGCCACCTCTCTAACTCGCTGATTCAGCGAGCGTTACAAGAAGGTGCCGCAAAGTCTGCCATCAATCACAATTCGATGAAAACCATGCACTTACCGTGCCAAATTCCGGCCCGTGCCTAGTCGTATCTGAATGTCTCCGCCAGAGCCTGAAGCTCACGAAAATATACATGCTTGGGCATTCCCGGCGCGAACACGACCAGGTCAATCGCCCAAACGAGACGTTCACGCTCCTCGAACACAAAGAAGGTTCGATAAAAACCACCGGCGATCGAACTCGAACTGCTCCAGTAACCCGACATTTCGATGGCGGGGTACTTATCAAGTTTTGAATACTCGAAGGTCACACGCGTGGAATCCATCTCATCGCCATCATAACGATCCCAAACATACGCCGCACGCGCGTCGAAAAGCGCCGTGGAATCGGCGAGTGTCGGCTCTTCTTTCCAGTCGAGCCAAAAGACTCCAAGCACCCGCGCGGGTGTGTCGCGAATGAGTTCTATCCCGGGTGGCGTCACCTCTTCGCTTTGCATCTTGTAAAAGGTCGGCACCTCGAGAACAAACCCGTATGTCTCGAAAAGACGTTTTGTCAGCGCGGCGTTCTTGCGATCGAGCATGTAGCGGCGTAGACGACTGCGGCAGCTCGCCTCGAGTGCCTCGACGATATCATCTCCACGGGAGTCAATAAGGTCGCCCAATTCATTTCGTGACCGCGCCGTAACGATTAACGTCATCTGACCCGCTCCGGGGAGATTCTCCCGCTTGAATATGTTCGCCTCTCCCTGCTGAACTCGTTCCACGGCGGTGGCCCCCAACTGTCCCATGATCTGCCGCCCCACATCTGTCAGGGGGTCGGCGACACCACAGACGAGGATGTTCTTTGATGTGGGCACTTCGTAAAGATCCGCCGCCCTGACATGCTTGACCTTGAACTGAGTCTCCGTACCGATATAGAAATCGAGGGTGCGGGCGAGTTCGGGTTCCAATTCGCGGGCGAGAGGATCCTGCGCCCCCTCCTCGGAGACAAGAAGAACTTCCGAGTAAGACCCCGCGGGCGGAATTTCCATCTCGATACACCCGGCCGACACAATGAGTAGCGCGGCGAGCAGGCAGGCTGTTATTTGCTTTAAGTTTTTCATAACGATTGTATTCTAGGCTTATCTGAACCCCGGGGCAAAGAAAATCGCACGGTGCCCCAATGACTTTGGGATCAACCCGTGCGATGTGTTTGTTTGTTGTCTCCAGGTCCGGGGTTGATCCCGGCCAGGGCGCGTTTATTCGACTAATCCTTCTCCACGTTGCACTTGTTGAGTTCGGACTGGAGCACGTCGATTTGCTGCTCGAGCTGCCGAACCCTGTAATACTCTTGTCTCGAACGGAGATAGCGTGCCTTTAACGAGTCTATATCGAGTACCGGCGGCGGCGATTCTTCGATCGCTATCGGAATTCCCGATGTGTTGGCGGCGCCCAGGGAGACGGGACGCGGGCCAACACCGGTCGGACCGGTGAACATACGTGGATCGAAAGTATTCGAGCGCGCGGTTTGTGTCGGAGGCGGCGTAGTTTGTTTAGCCGCGACGGAAGACATCGCATCGGGCCGAAGCTCGAACGGCGCCGTGTCCGCTCCGGGCCGAATTGATGATTTCATCAAAACGGTACCGGCGACGAGCACCATGGCGAGTGCGGAGATCGCACTGACGGTAAAACGCGTATTCCACGCCCTGTACCACTGACGCTCGGTTTCCATTCCGTCTCGAAGCGCGTTCTTTTCTTTGAGAAGGCGCAGTCTGACTTTCCAATTAAAATTTTCGCTGGGTTCGACACTCGGAAGCTTATGCAGAAGATCAAGACTCTGGGAAAGACTGGACGCCATCGATTCGCAATCACCGCATTGGTTCAAATGACGCTCGAGCGCGACTCTGTCAGGCTCCGATATCATGCCGTCGATGTGATCAAAAATCAGGTTCTTTGCCTGGCGGCACTTCATGACCCGCTCCT
>CAWBQK010000007.1:0-284523 GCA_963791045.1 Candidatus Latescibacterota bacterium | reverse complement strand
ATGCGGATGGGGACATACAATTGCGATGATTCTATGGCACAAATGGTTCTGGAGTTCAACCGGAGTTTACACACGGGTTCAGATTGGCACAGAGAGCGATTGGAGAAATATCCCAGCTGGCGCTTACGGTATGATCGCCCTGAAATCTGTGGATGCTGAGAATGCAGATTGGACCATTGTCGGACTGGATGCAGGATCCTCGTATAGTTTCGGCAGGGCCTGTGGTTCTGCAGGAGATATTAATGGTGACGGAGCAACAGACATATTCATAGGGGATCGACTTTTCAACCCTACCCCCTCAGATCAGAGTCATCAGGGCTTCTGGGGAAAAGTATATATCTGGTTTGGAGGAGCAGGTTCCGGGAGTGACCTGACTGGGTTTGGAGAGGATCCCGTCCTTGCGGATGCTGATTTTAGCATGGATGGCAATTTTATCTCCGGAAGTTTTGGATACTCCATAGCATTTGGAGACATCAATGGGGATAACTACAGTGACCTGGCAGTTGGTGACCCCAGGGGTGCTGATTATTGTTTTGATCCACAGACAAGTGCACAGAATGTGGTTGAAACCGGACTGGTAACACCATATTACTCCGGCCTGGCTCCACCTGATGGTGATGAAGACGGAGTACCCGATGACAGCGATAATTGTCCAAAAATATCCAATCCCGGCCAGGAAAACCAGGACGATGACGATCATGGTGATGCTTGCGATAATTGCATTTCTGTCAGGAACACAATGAGGATGACAGCGATGATGACGGTGAGGGAGATGAATGTGATGAATGTCCGCATGATCCTGAAAATGATAGTGATAATGACGGTTATTGTGAAGGTGAAGGTTATATGTCACCAAAGCTGGGGGACGAGGATAATTGTCCAGATATATACAATCCTGATCAGGTGGATACGGATGATGATGGGTTAGGGGACCTATGTGACAACGATGATGATGGTGATGAAATAGCTGATACTGTTGATAATTGTCCACTCGTTTACAATCCTTCCCAGGCAGATTATGATTCAAATGATATCGGAAATGCATGTGACGACATGGACGGGGATGGTGTTATGGATGCGGTTGATAATTGTCCTCTGGTAAGCAATGCCAGCCAGGAAGATAGCGACAGTGACGGAATTGGTGACATCTGTGATAACTGCCCGGGAACATCCAACAGAGAGCAGGAAGATGTTGATGGAGATGGAACGGGGGATGCATGTGATACCGACGATGATGATGACGGGATCCCGGATACCCAGGACAATTGCAGAACAGTTTCGAATCCGGACCAGGCTGACCTGGACGGCGACGGTATTGGTGATGCATGCAATTCCAGCATAGATAGTGATGATGATGATTGGGCCGACAACCTGGATAATTGTCCCAATACACCAAACCCGGATCAAACAGATGCCAACCATAATAATATCGGCGATACCTGTGAGGTTGATTTGAAAACCATCAGGGTAGAGTTGACCCAGGCCATACAGGATGAAAACCAAAGTGTCCCACTAATTGCTGGCAAGAACACCCATATCAGGGTCTATTTTGATGTCGGGGCTGCACAAACAGAAATTGGTCCGATTAGTGGAATGATAAAATTTTATTACCAGAATGGCCTGCCAATGAGCACTTATGTCAACGGAAGGCTAATGGATAAAACCTTGTTCTCAACCAACAGCATGAATGCTCCTCCAACTGTTGATATGGATCCTGGCAACCCCGATCACACATTAAATTTTATCATTCCGAGCAATTGGCAATGGGATGACACACCCTATATCAGGATGTATATCTTTAATAATAGCAGCCTGGCTGATCTTAATCCCTTTAATGATGGTCCGGATGATTTTCCTCTTAGATTAACCCCGGCCAAAGAACTAAATATAGTATTCGTCCCAGTGAAGGTCATCGACGGAGGTTCTTCATGCACCCCAACAGTTGCACAATTCTTCGAAGGCCTCAATTATGTCCGGAATGTTTATCCTTTAAGTGAGATAAATACCTGGAAATCAGCAGTTCGAGACTTTGACAAGGATCCTTCCTGCAATGGTAATGAGCTGATGTTTAATATATGGCGTTTGAATGTCAAGACTGATGATCCTGTAGATGATCTGAAATATCATGGCCTGGTATGTGAAGCTGGTACAATTATACAGGAATGTGATCTTGGAGGAAAAGGAGGATATGCTTTCTTCAATGATGATGAGTCCTGGTCATACTATCAAAGTCCACCCAGAAGTGGTATACCGATAGCCCATGAACTGGGACATAATTTTGGACGTGATCATGTTCCATCTTTTCAAGCAGATCCTGATGATACTGATAAGGACTTTCCTTCAACAACCGTACAGGATTGTCATGCAGACGGCAGTTATTGCAGTGACAGGGTCATCCCATCCAGTATCCAAAAATATGGATTTGATGGAACCAATGCTTATGCACCCGATTCGTTCTACGATTTTATGTCTTACGATGAACCTGAATGGGTATCAATTTATACCTATATGGGCATATACGAGGATCACTTTTCCCTCGATAAGAAAAGTGCTGAAAACCCGGAGAAGGAATTAAAATTCAATTATGAGAACCAGGAATACATCACTATTTTAGGCATGATCTCCGAGAATGGAACCATTGATAATTTTGAGATTATTGATTACGATATAAACATTAATGAGGGTAATGAATCGGGTTGTGACTACACAATCATTCTGATGGATATAAATTCCGCCATCCTATTGGAGCAAAAGTTTTGTCCGCTAAATAAAGTTGACGGAGGAGGAAGTAATTTTGTCGTCAAGGTACCTTTTATGGCTAATGCAAGCAAATTAGTAATAAAATACGAGGACCAGACCTTACTCTCCAGTGATATAAGCGCAAATGAACCCCTGATCAGTGTCCTTTATCCCAACGGAGGGGATATGCTCAATGATACATGCCGCATACGGTGGGAATACAGCGATCTCGACAATGATACTGTTGAATTCACCATCCTTTATAGCATGGATAATGGTTTAAACTGGACAGTTGTTGCGCTTGATGAGACTGGAACGAGCTATTTATGGGATACAGATGATTATCCTGGCAGTAGCGAGTCAAAAATCAGGATCATTGCTTCAGATGGGGTTCTGTCCTCTTACGATGACTCAGATGGTTCATTTGAAGTTGCTGAAAAAATCCCGGAAGTAGAGATCTTTTCGCCGGAGAATAATGGACAATTTTATGCCAATCAAATGATCCCATTAGAAGGCTACGCCTTTGATGTGGAGGATGGTTCCGAACTTGATTCTATACAATGGCTGTCGGATATTGATGGCCTGATCGGTATGGAATATAATGTTCTGGTTGACAGTTTAAGCCCCGGGACACATTTGATATCGCTTCAGGTAATGGATTCTGACCACAACCTGGGAAAGAAGGAAGTGAACATTGTTGTCTCATCTAACATAGACAGTGACAATGACGGTATTGCTGATGATATAGATAATTGCGTGTATGTATACAATCCCGGCCAGGCAGATTATGATGGGGATGGCATCGGAGATCTGTGTGAACTGGATGATACGGATAACGACGGATTTGCTGATTATAAGGATAATTGCATGCTGATCCCCAACGATCAATCCGACAATGATCGTGATGGTTTAGGAGATGCATGTGATGATTGTGCAATGTTACCTGATATCGGCACAATCATTCAGGGCTCAGATGAGCCCAACTCGGGGATCTTTGCAAACCTATTCTGTAAATACAGATACCTCAGCGGACTACCTTTGGATCTTACCTGAAGGCTGGATCGGTGTAAGTGATAGTAATTCGATAGATGTTATCATTGGTTCAAAAAGTGGTAAAATCGGAGTTACCTCATTTAATGAATGCGGGACAAACCATCTTACAAAATCTATCCAGGTTGATGGAGCTACAGGAGTAATAGATAATGATTACGTCTTCACTCAGTCAGATCCATATATCATCTATCCAAATCCAGGTTCGGATATTCTTAATGTATATTGTGAATCAGGTATTAGCCAGGATGTCCAGGTACTTATATTTGACTTGCTTGGAAGACAGGTCATCAATGCCACTGGAGAAAATTATACAAATGTCCTGTCAATACCCATATCACAATTAAATCAGGGAATCTATCAGGTTGTCATCAGGAAAAACAGGGGACAATCGAGTTTGAAATTTCTAAAAACCGATCGTTAAACAATTAGATCTTTTTACCCGGAGGTATTTTTCATCGCGTTATGCTTGATTTTCAGATGAATTACCATGGCAATTGGGCCTACCAGAAACAGAGAATAAAAGGGAGCATAGATAAACTGGTTAAGCCGTAATACAAATTCTACCAGGGCAATTAGAAAGGCTACCAGTATTTGGCCTTTTTTATTGCCAACCGTAGTTGCAGGATCGGTAATCATAAAAAAAACGAAAAGCTGATACATGGGACCGGTGAGAGGAGCAAGCTCAGTAAAGAAATTTGCTCCTGTAATAAGGCTCCGCAAATAAGAAAAAAGAATAAAACCGGCTACGTAAGTCAGGCTGATATGAAATCTTTTTGCCCGTATAACTATAAAAAGGCCAAGTATCCAGATGACCAGCATTGGAAGGATATTATTACCCCATTGAATACTCAGTCCGGATACAGCAGAAGGAGCAAAAAACAAGAACCAGCTTATGCCAAAATTTGATGGATTCCAGATATGACGGTTCTTATAGCGTAATATGTATTTTGAGGCTATTGAAATGATCGATACAAATGCAAACGGCCAAAGCAAGATCGAACGAATAAGGATACTTACACTAATTCCACTGATGTATGCACTGGATACATTTTTCCATTTACCAAGAATGAACCGGGAAAGGATTAGATCAGTGGCCATGGCAGATCCAACAGCGAGTAAAATAGCCTCATAACTTTCCAGGATGCCAAAGGTAAAGTGGCCTGTTAGAAGGATAATGCTGATAAATATAGAGGGTACATAACGAAACTGTATCAGGGATCGAAATGAATCCTTAATCTTTCCTCCTGTATGATTTACAGAATTTGTCATTTCTACTCCTTGAGTTTATGTACTTTTCCTATTTCCGGATTTGCAATTTCCTGCATGGAACCTGCTGGCCAAAGGATTTGAACCTTATCTACCCCTTTGGCTTTCCCAAGTCCAAATTGAAGCCTGCGCTGGTTCTGAGAACTAAATCCCATGCCACCGGTTATTATCTGTGTCTGTACCTGCCCATCCCAAAAAACGCTTACAAAACCACCGATGGCACTCTTATTCGACTGGGTTCCCTCCAGCATAAACGCGATCCAGTTATGTTCTTCATTAACTGTGTTCTCATAAATCAGCAGTCTGTTATTCTGATTGGCCACAATAACATCCAGCACTCCGCGGTTCCAAAGATCTACAAAAGCCACCGCACGGCTGTCATAGGTTTGATTGTCCGTTACAAATTCAGAAGCATCTTCAAAGTATTGCGATTCGTGGCTTATCCATATCTTGTTCTTTTGATACCCGGACTGGCTTCGGCCCTTCATGGCAGGCCAGTTATGAATATCTGATATAATAGCAGAATTACCACCGGTAACCTTGGAATAATCATACCAGTAATCCCTTCCATTCTGAGCCGATATGAAGCCATTTGCCAGAAACAGATCATTGAATCCATCATTGTTCAGATCGCCAAACTGGGCTCCGTAACTCCAGCCTCCGTTCACAACGCCCTTGGCTACCGCCAGGTTTACATAGCTGGTTTTATCAGGATCGACAGAAGGAATCCAAAGGTTGTTTCCCTGCAATAAAATTCCATCCTCGGTAATATTCGATATATATATTCCCAGATGACCATCATTGTGTATGTCTCCCATACTTACATTCATACCACTTTTAGGTGAGAAGCCAATGTTTGTCGAAACACCGTCTTCGATAAAACCTTCACCATTATTGTTGTAATAAAATTCGTCTACACCATAATCATTGGCTACAATTAATTCTGGATACCCATCTTCATTAATATCTGCAGCGCAGGCAGCCAGGGTCCACCGGGTAGAATTCAGCCCTGCTCCTTGGCTAACATCCATAAACCTTCCTTTACCAATGTTTTCCAGTAAAAAATTACGGCCTCCATTTTGAGAGTATTCGAAACTCTCTGTCAGGATTGAGGTATGCTCAATATTCCACAAATCAATGTCTTCTGGAAAATAGCCACCAATAAACAGGTCAATATAACCATCTGCATTGTAATCAAGCCAAATGGCTGCATTTGAATTGATCCAATCTGGCAAGCCACTGTTTGAAGTTATGTTGGTAAAAGCCTTGCCCTGCTCGTTTCTAAATAGTTCAGGTTTACCCCACTTATAGATTAGTATATCCTCATAACCATCGTTATCAATATCTGCCCATACTGAACCCATGGAAGTACCTCTTCCTTCTTTATTCAAATCAGCAAGTCCAAACCCAGGTGCCACATCAATAAAACTACCATCTTGTTGATTGTGGTAAAGTGAGTTTTTACTGTTGTAACGACTGTTGGTTACATAAAAATCATTCCATCCATCATTGTCGAAATCACAAACAGAAACAGAGGCACCCATGGAGGCGATCTGGGGTAAGATAGGTTCAAACAGGGGATCGAGCCGGGGTGAAAAGTGTATAAAATCTACTCCTGATTTCTGAGAAACCTCCTGCAGGAAAAAACCAAATCGCTCCAACGCAGATTCAGTTTTTAAGCCGAGGGATTTTTTATCGTTCCTGTTACTTAGATATTCCAGAAATATTGGTACTGAAAGCAGAACAACAAATACAAAGCCTGTGAGCTTATAAGCGCTTGATTTGGAGATCGGATTCAAAACAATAAATACTTCTTAAATTGATTCGATTACAAATATAACATCCTATTTAGAATAAATCTAAATATCTTGATTGATCAACTTGATGAAAACTTTTAGTTAATGACCTCATCCCTGAATCGCTGAAAAAACCACGCTGTGCCAGCAACCATAACCATTGCTATGATTGCGTGAATATGCATGGCTTTCAGCATTCCACCATGATCGCGTAAATACCCCAGCATCAAATTCCCGAGGGTCACTCCTGCCCCAAAATGAAATGCCCAGATAAGTGCCTGGCCTGTGGTGCGAAGATGATCCGGGGTGTGTCGCTGGACATACTCCACCACTCCGATAAGAAAGAAAGCAATGGTAACGCCATGAAAAAGGCTCAGGTAAACGGCGATTTCAGGGACTGAAATAAATCCATACAAAACCATCCTCATGGCGGAAATCAGCATTGAAAAAAGGATGATCCTTTCTGGTTTCATTTTCCGGACCAACCTCACTCCCAAAAGGAAGGAGGGTATCTCGAAGCCTGCCTGCAAGAAAAAGACCAGTCCGATGAAAGAACTTCCTGAACCTATATCTTTATAATACAGATTGATGAATTGATGAAGTGGTGAGACCGCTATCCCGTAGAGAAAGATAATTACAAGAAAGATCAGCAGTTTCCTGTTTTTAAAGAAGATGGCGAAACTTTTGAAATTCACCAGGTTCCTTTCGGTTACAGGCCTGACCGGCATGGTAATCAGATTGAAAACCGATAAAAGCAAAAACAGCAATGCTGAAATATTGAATATGATCCCCGTATTATTCCTTGCAGAATAGCCCACTACCAGCGCAGAAACAGCATAGCCTGCAGAAGCCCAGAGCCGAAACTGACCATATGAATATTTGGGATTTCCACGGATTAAACCCAATGTCATTCCATCCAGTACCGCCCCACCCGGTTGATGAAAGATGGATATTACAAATATGAATATGAGCATCCAATGAAAAACCATCGTCTTGCCAATGAAAAACACAAACAAGCCAGCTACAGAAGTAAGCAACAGCAGGACACGGTTATTTCCGAATTTATCGGCAAGCATGCCCCAGAAAGGTACCACAATGGCTGATGTGGAAATGAAGAGCGCATTCAGCGATCCAATCTGAATACTGGTATACCCAATGCTGTCGAGATGCACATTGTAAAGCGTCTGCCACCCGGCAAATGAACCAGCCAGCAGCAGATAAAAAACAGGCAGTTTGATGGTCTCTCGGACCTCTCGAAAATGACTTATAAAAAGGAAAACTTTATTCAATGATTTGTGAGCAAATAAATCCTGAAGATAGCAGTTTTACATGTACTGTTGTATTAAATCGAAGAGGATAAATTGCCCCCAGTGGGCTTATTGTGTTTACCGGCCTGTTGCTTACATTCCCTCAGAATACTATATTTACAGCAGTTGAAAATATATCCGGCAAATTTTTATAAGGGATACAAGGATTTTCTAATCAAAGATCTAAGCCATGTCTGATGTAGTTTGGGGAAAGAGGGATAATTACTTCCACTATCTTCATCACAGATTCTTTACCGTCAACTTCGGCCACGAATCCGTGCCCCTCGACAAATGGTTCGGCAGTTTTTTTGACGGATCAGATGAAGCTCATGAGGTTTTGCTGGAAAAACGCCGGGCTTCAGGAAAATCTACATTAAAATCCACAGAGCCAATTAAGGATTGATAATTTGCGTTAATTGCTGGGTAAGCTCATTTATCTTGAACTCGGCCCAGAGGGGAAGGTGATCACTGATCTGTTTCTTCCGGTCTTTTGCTGGTATGTCCTTGAAGATCCTTAGTTTTCATATCAAACTGTTTGAACCCATTTAACATTTTGATAACACGAGACAAGGTATAACAACACGCAACCCTTAGCCCTCTTCTTGCGTCATTAAACTGAACCTATTATAAATAGATCATGAAACGAATCAAAACACATATAATCCTCCCGATAATAATCCTCCTGTTTGTTGGGATCACAACTTCCTGTGAAAATTCTGAACCGGTGCAGAAGGATCCTGCCAAAATAACCCTGAATTATAAATCTGAACAGATCCTCGAAGCGGACCAGCAGTTTGCTTTTGAGCTCTTCGGAAAGGTCAATGCCATCAGTGAAGAGGATAATTTCATGATATCCCCGCTCAGTGTTTCCTATGCCCTGGGCATGACCATGAACGGAGCAAGTGGAACAACGCTGGATGCTTTTTATGATGTGCTGCATTTTGGTGATCTGAGCAATATGGAGGTTAATCAGAGTTACAAGGATCTGATGGACCAGCTGGTCCGGCTTGATGACAAAGTTGAATTTTCAATCGCCAACAGCATCTGTTATAAGCTTGGTTACTACGTGCTTGATGAGTTCGTTAACACAAACCAATCCTATTTCGATGCGGCGGTGAGGGAACTTAATTTCTCGGATCCACAGGCGGTCGATATCATCAACGCTTGGATCGAAGATAAGACCAATGGCAAAATCAAGGATATGCTGGACTATATACCATCGGATGCTGTTATGTACCTGATCAACGCGATTTATTTCAATGCCTCCTGGAAGTACGAGTTCGATAAAAGCCAGACGGCGGAGGGATCTTTTTACCTGGATGGCGGGGGCACCCACCCTGTTGATTTCATGAAGGTAAAAGGGGGCTTCAATTACACGGTCAATGAAGTTTTTTCAGCCGTGGAAATGCCTTATGGCGACAGTACATTCAGTATGGTCGTTATGCTCCCCACGGGGGAAAGGACTACTGAGGATATCATCAGTCTGATGGATCATTCTAGCTGGAATTCCTGGTTCGAGAACCCAACGGTCCGAAATGTACAGATCGAACTGCCCAAATTCAAGTACGGGTTTAAAGCACTGTTGAATGATCCTTTGATTGACCTGGGACTCGGAATCGCCTTCTCTGATGACGCAGATTTTTCAAGGATCACACCGGGAGCAGATCTTTATATATCGAGGGTCATCCACCAAACATTCATCGATGTACAGGAAGAAGGCACCGAAGCCGCTGCTGCCACCATCGTGGAAATAAGCCTAACCTCCGCCGGTGGAGACTCCACCCCCATCTTCAGGGTTGACAAACCCTTCCTGTATGTAATTAAGGAGAACTCCACCGGAGCCATCCTTTTCATGGGAAAAGTCGGGAAGCCTGACTACCAGGAATAACCCTTATATTCCCCACTTCCAGAATTCATTCGTTCAACTCGATATGTAGCCTTCCCATGTATTTTTTTACAAAGTACGTCACACCTTTCGGATTTACTTTAAGTATATCTCCATTGTTGTCAAAATTCAATCTTTCAACACATAATTGTCTCATTCCAAGTTCTTTTTCCTGAGGATATATTCGTTGAGAAAGCAGATAAGCCTGGTTATTTTCCACAAATACAGAATGAAGCCCGGAGCCATACGTAGTACTGTCCGCCGATGTTGATAAAATAGGACTGTTTTTTCCTTCCTACCACGATCCAAAAGGTGTTTTTCCGGTTGAATATCGAATCTTATATGTTGCATCAATGTCTTTACCGTCTGAGTACATCAGATAGTGTGTCCCATTTTTTGTTAGCATGAACGGCCCCTCAAAATAATTTGGAGGGGTAATATTTCTGGGTTCTGATTTAAACGTCACCATATCACCTTCAAGTTCCACTACAAAGCAGGCACCGATAATCCAATCAAGACCAGAACCCCAGTACAAATAAATCATACCATCTTCATCGATAAAACACTGGACATCGATCATGTGATACCTGGGAAAGTAGTTTCTATGAATCAATGGGCTGTTATCATCTTTGGCATTTTTCCAGGGACCTAGGGGATGGTCGCCTACACCTGTCCAAATTTCACTCCCCACTGAAACGTACATATAAAACTTGCCGTTTCCAGCTCTAATAACTGAAGGTGCCCAGACCATGGCATCACCAGAAGTTTCACTTGTGCAAGTTTTTTTTGTTGGCCAATTAAAGTGTTTTTGCTCCCAGTTAATGAAATCCTTTGATTCAAGCACACCCAATTCTTCTCCTCCCCAGGGATCAATGGTTGCATAGATATAGTAGGTGTCATTGTACCTTACAATCAATGGATCTGCATAATAGCCATCAATAATTGGGTTTGAAATTAGTCAGTGCTGAAATTACATTTGGTAAAGAAAATGAAGCAACGCAAGAACATTTATTTATTTTGCATGTTCATATATGCTGACTTTAAAGGAGAACAATAAGATCAATAATTACAGAAGTCATTACCTTTTCTTCCAGAAGTGATCTCTTGTTGAAGACCAACACATTTTGTAGACCTTTTTCCAGACTGACCAATTTTAAGGGAGGGGTCAACTTATGAATGCACTCGCTTCCGCTAATATATTAAAGATCCAGTTTTCGCCTCTAGCGGCGGCGAACTAACTCCTAAGTAATTAGATCTTTAAACACCATAAAGCTCAATCATGGATTATTTTAAAAACCCGATGCTTTTATTTATTATCTGCGGAAATATCATTCAGAATTTGTAAAGTTTCCTCAATCATTGTTTCGCCAGATCCGGGAGCAAGCCGGGAGTTTAGAGGTTCGTAGTCGCCTTCAGTAAAAGCTTGCCGTGTAGGGACATAGCTGATATCCGCATTGGCCAGCTCAATAATCAAAGTGTTGTTAAAGGGCGATCGGTTTTTAAGATCCATTCCCAGTTCGACAAAAATCTCACCGGGTAGTGTAACAATTGCTGTTTGGCCATTGAGTCTAAATACATGAATTTCCAAAGGCAAGCACCATGGATCCCCGGAGACAACAGGCGGAATCGCTTCGCGCCAGCGAATTCGTTCAATGGAAAAGATTTTGCCCCGGCGCACTCTTCCCAGAAAGGGCCGCTCGTTATAAATTGAACTGGCATCATCATCCAGGGCCCACTCATACTCGGTTTCGGTGAAGCTCTGTAAAGGAAGGTATATTGTCCTAGAGGCGACCTTGAGGTCTGGCGTTTGTTGATCCCTAATAGGATGCAGATTACTGACTGTTTCAGCCAACTCCTTGCCAATTTTTTCGGTAATCATCCCTTTCCTCGTATCTTCGTATGGACGACTTACGTCTATGTGGTTTATATTTCCACAAGGTCCATTTCCAAAAACAGAGATGGTCTCCTTGCCGAAAATTTCACGTAAGTGCTTCTGCAGGTAGTATGGATAATCTGCACTGAAATCCGTACCTCCCTGAGTGTCAGTATGGTTCGCGAAAACAGTCAGGAAGGTTAATACAGTGTCCTGATTAACAGGACGAAACATAATGGAGTGAACGTCTGGATCAACTGGACCCACCGGATATAGAATATCAGGATTTAGGCACCCCGGGTTAGTACGTACACGACCATGGGTCATGAGAAAACGCCGATTAAATGATATATCTGAAGCAGAGCCAATACCTGCTGTCATTTCAACTTCCTGCACCTGTTCATTCGCAATAACAATAGCCCGGGTCATCCCCTGTATCAGATTCATCATATAGCCTTCATGATCTTCTTTTGTCAACTTTCCGTTCAGCTCTTTTTCCACAAAATCAATGATAGCCTCCCTGAAATCGGGACCTGTGTGAGTATGTGTAGCAGCAACACTTATGTGATTGTATTTAATCCCAGTCTTTGTAGAGGCTTGTTCACGGACCAGCTGGCCAAGATCCCTTGGGATGGTGAGAAGATCGCACATAAGAAGTGCACCCCGGTCATCTCCCTGTTTGAACACTACGGCTTTTGCGTAAAGCGGGATTGTGATCCCTGTGCTTTCACCCCTGTACATAGGATAACCGACTGGTGGAGTGATTTCGACCATTGCTACTCCGACTTCCAGTGGAGTGGTTTCAGTTCTCTTCTGACATCCGGCGGATACTGTCATTAGTACCAATAATAGCACAATAGAACAAATAGACGTGCTGTGGGAGAATAGGGAAAACAAAAATGAAGATGAAGCAGGCGAAAAGGCGAATGATGATCGACCATATCTAGCAACCTCTAGATGGCATACATGACAGTGATTATTCGACTGTGCCAAATCAAACTTACTCATTACTTTCATATTTTGTTTAATTAAAATGGTCGATCCTTTTAATAATTTTCCATGGCTATTGCAACCTGATCAATGGCTTCCAGGTGCCTTCTAAAACATGGGGCTAAAGTAGGTCTCCAGGGGGCTGTCATAAAACCTAAAAGCCGATTGGGAGTCAATATTGGCTTTACAATGATTGACCGTGAGACCAAAGTTGTCGGGATTTGAATGATTACTTCCGGTAGGAATCTGATCATAACCGTATTTGTCAAGTTTGCTATAATATTTAGCCCTTTCGACATCCGGTCCAAATTTTGTTCCATAGTACCAATTGCTTTGAAGCACCGATTTAGGCATTTTATTAAAGAATTCTTCAGGATGGTGCCACGCATAATCGGACCAGATCCAGGAACGTGAACCGTTTTTTTCGACCTCACCTATGTAGAAATAAAGATCGTCCCACCATAAATCCTTTTGCCTTATGACCACATAATTCTGCCTTTTCTGGTGTATTGCCGTCTCCTCATCCATCCCTAAATGGAAGAACCTTGGCTTATCAAATAGTTCTATTACTTCCGCAATAAGGTCTTTGCAAACAGCATAATATTTATCCGTCGAAACCATTCGGGCATAGCTACCTAACCATATGTCATGGGTTGTTGCAAAATTCAGTTTTGGAATCGGTTCCAACCCCATTTTTCTCATTTTGTCCAATTCATTGCGTAATTTTGTCTTGGACCAGGCATTATTCACTGCAATTTCCGGGTGACTTTCATATTTGACACCATCCCCTACATCTATCAGTACCATATTCATACCCACTTTGGCTATCTCTTTCAATAAATCATTCCAAAGATTATCTTCGAAAGTAAGATTGGGTCTGTATCCGTGGGCCCATTGTCTGGCATCATCACATGTGGTGATCTCAAAATTTTCATCAAGAAATTCTTCAGGAATATGGTCTTCCCACATGTTATAACTCAAATGCAGAAGGATCGCCCATATCAACCCATCAGAAGATTTTTTCTGTTCAGATTTATGGTCATTTTGAGATAGCAGAAAACCAGGGATACTGCTCAATAATCCTGCGGTCGATAATTGTCTGAGAAAGTTTCTTCGATTCGTCATGTTATTTAAGATTTGTTAATGGTAATTTAGTCGAGTAGATCGGGAAATTTTACTCCGAATCTACTCGACAAAAGAAAAGGAACCTTATCTTTTTGACTATCAATAGTTTTTACAAGTTGTTGATAATTGCGAATCTCCCTACCTTATCCGGCAGAATAATTCCATAATAATATTGTGCTGGATGCTTATAGTAATTGGGTGTTTTTCATTTTTTGTTCATCAATATTCGAAATTCCCTCAACCTCTGATATGAGTGTTCCGGAATTAATCCCGTATTATCCGGTGCAACATTCAGCAGGTAGTTTGCGCTTCTGTCGTTTGACAAAGTCAACATGTGAATAATCTCTTCTGCCGATTTTAAATTTGCAGCATTCTCAAACGTTTTCCAAAACCATCCTGGTCCGATTTTATCACACACTTCCGAAGGCGCTGAGTTATCTGCAGGAGGCAATGCCTTTTCTGGCTTGCTTATCGTCAACCAGGGATACTCATATGACAAAATATCGCTTTCCTCATAGTTGTCGGAATTATTACCCAATACAAGGCAATTGGGTTGATGTGACTTGATATGACTGCGGATTTCCTGCCAGGCATGGTAGGTATACTGATTTCGATACTGGTCTATCCATATTAAATCAATGTCACCGTAATCTGTCAATAATTCTGTTAACTGATTTTTAATAAACCCTGCATAATCGCCCTGTGCTTCGGGAGGAAGACCGTGCAGGTCAGTTTTTCCTTCAGGTAAAACATTGCCATTTCTACCGCTGAAATTTCCCGGGAAACAATAATACAGGCCAATTTTTATTCCGCGTTTCCGAAAAGCATCTATATATTCTCTGACAATATCCCCCTTACCATTCTTATAATTATTAAATGCCGTGATATCGTGAGATGTGGTATATTTGCTATCCCACAAACACCAACCTCCGGTGTGCTTGACCGTCAGAACTGCATATTTCATGCTTGCTGCACTGGCAACTTCAGCCCATTGATCGCAATCGAGTCTGTCCGGAGAGAAAGAGGCCGGATCTTCATAACCATTCGCCCATTCACGCTCATTAAAAGTGGCCATGTTAAAGTGAATAAACATACCGAATTCCCAATCCAGGAATTCTTCCCTGAGTTTAATGATATCAGTTGAATCGGTGTGATTTTCGGTGAAATTATGCTCACCGAAATGGTCAGGTTCGCTGTCAACATAGTGGCTTTTGGTTGATGCTTTACCTGTTAAAATAAAGCTGCAGAAGAAGGTGGTCAACAGGATTAAGATTTTAATTTTCATAACATATTATTACATCGTAAAATCCAAGATCGTTATATTGAGCCGGTTCAAATTCCGGTATTGAAAGGTTTAAAGAGCGACCAGGTAACGATCCTAAAATCTTTGATGAATTTACGCCTGTTTTTTGCTCATTTATTTGTCCGTTGAGATACTTCCTGAGTCTTCTTCAATTATTTGTTTCATATCGGCAACATACACACATCTGGTACCATCTTCAAATCCATTAAAAACAACATATCGCCCGGAACGGTCCCAGGCAGGATGGGGATCCACACGGAAGGAACTGTCCTCAACATCCGGGACATAGACATATGCTATCAATTTTTCTGTGCCGGTCTCCAGGTTTAAAAGGCGAACCGGCACAAAACCATCCTGGTTTGTAACTGGTTCGTGAAGGTAGGCATCGGTGATCACATAGGGCAGTCCCCCGGGATGATACGAGGGATGACCGGAGCCTACGGGGAAAACAGTTGTTAACTCACTACCGTCATACTTGACTGAAATGAGCTCCAGTCCCGGCTTTCCATCATTTTCCAGGTTCATTGAGATATGTTGTCCGTCCGGCATCCAGGCCATATGATGCCCGCCCCTAGCATATTGTTCCGCCGTAACAGCAGTTCTTATATCTGACCCGTCAGGTCGCATGGTGACCACAGCAACCCTCCGTGGCCCTCCTTTTAATGGTCTCCATATCAAACAGGTCATAATGCGTGTCTTTGGGGGATTCCACATCGCCTTAAAACAATAGTAGGAGTGTTCAAATGGATTGGCAATAACCAGGCTAGGAACAGATCGAACATAGATCTCTTTTATTGTGATTATCCTTTTGCATCTGCCCGTCTTAACATCGGTCACAAACAGTCCGTCTGTATCGACAGGTCCTATATTATAGGTTGTAAGGCTGTCAGGTAGTATGACGCCATAACCTGATTGGGCATGCACAGAATTCACCAGGTTATGGCATACAAGTTTTCTGCCATCAAGGGATGCCATAAAAACATTGCCTTCCATCCTCTGCTTCTCTCCTGTGAAGGGATCTATTTTCCAGCTGAAAGCTTGCCATATTGTAGTATCCACATCATTAAAAAAGAGTTCATGATCGTCCGCTCCCCATTGTACATTTGCGCCTACTTGCATTTCCCACCCGCAAGATTCTGCAACTTTGCGTTCTTCCCCTGATTCCAAATCGACAAGAATGACTTCGCCTGCATCCCCTGGTTGTGGAAAACGGTTTTCAAATGGAACCCGGAACAATGCAATATATTTGCCCGAGGGACTGATCGGGGAGGTATCATGGAACCGATGAATCACCCCGCCTGTAGCGATTTTTCTTATGGGAACGAGGGGCTTTCCCGGTTTGATGAAAGAAGCGCTCATTTTTTCTGGAGGGGAAAGAACTGCCTGATTTAAAGCCGGTTCAGAGGGTAGCAGGAAGATTAAAGTATACAGACAAAAAGAAAATGGCTTTCTCATGATTGCGTAATTGTTTAATTTAAATGTGGTTTTATACCAGTTTTTCCAGCGTCTCTTTCAATACCTTCATGGTCCTGGCCTGATAATACTCCACAATTTCCTTTGCTTCCAAGGCTTTCTTTCTAGCTTCTTCAGGATTGTTTGCAAGCCAAAGAACCTGGGGGACCAGCCTTTCCATATCAAATATCGAATCGCTGTCGAACAGCCAGTTTGCAAGTCCGATATCCTTCCACATAAATCCTTTTACCGTCTGCTCCATAAATCTACCTACAAAAGCAGGCACCCCGTTCCCGATGCACATAATGGGAGAATGCTGTTCCAGTCCGAACAAGCCGGCGGAGCGCACATAGGTGCTTAACGCTTCATCGGTAATCCAGAATTGGTCCCGCCAGACAACCTTCCTCTTTACATCATCGGGTAAAGGATCATAAAGCATCTCTTTACCAAGGGCAATCTGGGTAAGGTCCTCATGGCAGATCAGCACTTTCATCGGAGATTGCCTTGCTACTGCAATAATCGCTTCTCTGTATGGCCTGGTATCGTGGTCCTTCATGAGCTGATTCCGTTTGTGAACCTCTTCGTTGAACTCCCTGTTCTTACTTGGAATGGTCCAGTAAGGTGTCCTCCTGTATTTGGGGATTACGCACAAGAATTTTCCTTCCACGAGCCCATTCGCAGCAAGAAAACTTTCGGCGGGTTCATCATTGCGCAGGTCAACTGCAAATGCTCCATCAGGGCCGAATTCCATGATCGGAGCCTTGACTCCCTGATGCTTTGCATTTTCTAACGATACAGTATCTCTGAAAAAGACAAAAGCTGATTGATTTAACAGGTTAACAACCCTTTCGGAGGCCGATTCCCTTGTCAGGGTGATTCCGTAGACCCCAAATGGCTTGCCGGTTTCTTTGATCCAGCGTTCCACGTCATTGGAAGCAACCAGAGAAGGCCCGGAACCATGCAAAAGGAAGTCACATTCCTTAAATGCTGTGTTTATTTTTTCAATATCTGAATGAAGAAAGATCTCCAGTTCCGGGAACCTCTTATCCAGCATCTCTTTCACTCCCCGATCAACTTTATTTGCCCATAACCTAACTTCTGCATCTGGCAGATACTTTTCCAGGAGTGCCAGGACACCAGGGGTGTGTGCAATATCCCCAATATTCACTGTTTGCCACGAAGAACGAAGCAGAATGCTTGGTCTGCGTCTTCGTTCCGTAAATGGTATTGCATTCAGACCATTCATATAAAGTCCCGTGCAGGCAGCGGCCATTGCATAGGCTGATCCTTTAACAAAATTTCTTCTTTCCATGTTTCCTACTATTCAGTTTGAATTTGTTTCATCATTTTTGCTTATCACAAGCTTCAATGTCTCACCCTGAATACCCCCAACGATCATCTTCGTTAAATCCGAATATGATCAGGCCATTTTTCCAGACCCCTGAGAAAAATAGCTGGTATATTCAAGTATACTCAGTTGAAAAACAAAGTCCTCAAAATGTTTCCCACTCTTCTGATCCATAAGTTCCTGGAATAAGACCATCCTCCAGTTTATGTCATAGATCTTGCAGATTGATAAGGGTATAAAAAGGTTTGATATCGCGAATCATAGTGATAATTTAATATCCACTGCAAGAAAATGTATGCGAGGCCCCTATTTCATTATACTTCTATCTTTTTCACCAGTTTCCTTGGGGGGCGTGGATAAGACATGTCGTCTATAGTCTTTTTCCAGGCTTTCGATATTGTAACCAAGATCCTTGCCTGTCAGGGCAATTAGCTCTGAACGGGATAGATCTTTAAAATTAAAATGAATATCATTTAGATAAGTTATCAACAGATCATACCCAGTTTTTGAACCGCATCTTGCCAGAGCCGCTCCTATAAACAATTCAAGATCACCTCCATACATCCTCCACCTGGTCAAATGATACTCTTCAGTTATAAAACCTCCGATGTACTCATCCTGGAGAAGTTTTTCAAAGCCCGGGATAAATGCTGTATCCGGATTCCTTTCGGCATAAAAGCACAAGTTCAGGATACGGTTATGAAAAGGAATGATTTTTAAATCAATCCTGCCATTGAAGTACTCATTTTCCCTTTCCACCATTCCCCCTCCTGATGTAGTATTTTCCAGAATATTCTGTATGGTTTTTCCTGCCGGATTGTTGCCTGTCATACCAAGCAATGCGATGTTCTGATTGATCCTCCAGAAAAGACCCAGTAACAAATTCTTCTCCCTTCCTCTTATATCATCATAGGTATCGACGTATCCCCCCGGGTACCCCTGCTTTAATTCCTGATCAAACATATCCTTTAATTCCTGTTCGATCAAGTCATTCCCTTCTTTCTGTCCAAACCAGGCCAATGCTTTGGCTATTAATAATTTGTTATCATGATTCTCTGTGGAATTATAGTATTCGAACAGAATCGGAAGTACATTTTCTTTGGGCAACCTGACACATTCATATAAATATTCCGGTGCACCCTTTGCCAGTTGCTTAACTCTTCTGATGATTTCATGCGAATTGTTGATAAGGTTGCCTGATTTTTTTGTTGCATAATCGGTCGGTAAAAAACCAAGTGCAGTCCATTCTTTCTGAAGGTCTGAAATATCATAATCCTTAGGTTGGATATTCCTGCTGGCAATGTCAGCTGCAATCTGACCGGTTAAATATCCGAGGACTATTATATCGGCATTCATACGAGTAAATTGTAATGCATTATGAGATTGACTTATTGCCTTGCCGGATATTAGCAAACCGTCCAGACCCTTGGGAACTATTGAACGGTAGGGTATTTCCAAGGTTAATACATTGGAATGGGGTAAAAGGAACCCGCATCTTGAATATTCGGAACTTCCCACATAATGAGGATCAAAATCACTGCTTGCCCGAGCAATTAAATCTTTAAAATGAGTGCCTTCCACCGCATCTATTAGATCCAATTCGTATAAGCCTTTTATACGCCTTGATTCCCTGACGGTCAACATAGGATAAAAATCATAAAAATGTGCCTCATAATGGGATAAAAACAACCCTCTTTGAAATTCTGATATTTTTGTGTTGTCAATGATGTCATAATCCCTTGAGGTTGATGATGGTAATTTTTCAGCTCCTCCTCCGATGTCGCGTTGGCTATAATTTTGAGTTTTCCCGGTTCGGGAATTCCCGTGGCTGAATGTGGCTCCGGCAAAAACAGCCAGATCACCATCTCCTGTTGCATCTATGGTAATTGTACTTTGCACCAATTCTAATTTTCCGTTACGGCAAATCAGAATGCCTTCTACTTTTCTATTATCCGCCAGGGTACCACACATAATGGCCCCAGAATGGAATCTGCCTCCCGAATTCAACAGACTAATTAAATGATATAATTTTCGGCCATTCTTTTTTGTCATGCTGGCGTCAAAAGCCACCTGATCCACATCTTCATTATGTTTTTTGAAATAATTAAGTTCTTTTACGCCATGGTAATAACCCATCACCCCCCCCATGGTTCTGGTTCCCCCCATATCATTAAAATAATCTACTACAATGGTATCGTTACCTTTTTCAGCAGCAGCCATTCCTGCCATAGCTCCGGCAGTACCTCCACCAGCAACCAATACCTGGCACTGTTCTTTTTTGTTTGCCCAGGTTTTAAAATCGAAAGTGCAATTTTTCATAGGTATGGCAAGACCTGGTTCATTAATCTCTGTAAGTGAAATTTCATCAAACGGAATGTTTGCTCCTGGGGTAAATACCACTACAGGTTGTGTTTCTTTTTCCCCCACTTGAATATTATTAACCAGCTTTTCTGCACTGGCTTCAATTTCAAGAATTTTATCACAACTTAAAGAAGTATAAAGATTGGGAAACAGGTAATATTCTTTTAAGAATGGATCAGGAAGTTCGTTGTTTTTAAGATAAACAGAACATTCCAGGGCAAATTGTGCAATTTTTGCTTCCTTTAATGATTCATCCAGAAGATTAAAGTTTTTACCCAGATTGGCGGATAACATCCTGGATTGATGTTCAATTTCATCCAACTTCTGTGAGGTATTGAGAAAATCAAATTCTATAAAAAGCTGATCCTTATCATGTTTACCCTGGTGTAACTGAATTTTATTACCTTTTAAACCAATTTCTTCGGAAACATTAACCTCCTTCTTTTGCGGATTTTTTACTCCTTGAACTTCCAGAATAAATCCTGCCTTTTCTACCTGATATGGATTGCCAGATAATTCCCGGCTGAACAACACATTGTCGGAAGCGTCCACAAAGCTCCGGCTTTTAACTATCTGTAAACCGTGCTTGCCAGCTAATAAAACACCCAGCACATTTTCATTATCGGAAAGAATTCCACATACCTCTGTCATTAACAGGACATGCACCTTATGAACCAGCAGATTGCGCAACATCCCCTTTCTGATGCTGCCGGCAAAGAGGAGCAATTCGTCACCGAACTGGCTTCCATTCGGTCCAGATCCACTGTCATTATGTATTTCCACCTTTTCATTCTCCGGGAAAAAGAGCTGCTTTAGTTCGGGCGTAAACCGGTCCAAACCATCGCTGTTTAACCAAAGTTTTCGCTTTGCCGTAATCTCATATCCTGGACTGGTCCTTTTATCCACCACCAGCACCCGTTTCCCCTGCTGAGCTGCATATATGGCAGCAAAATATCCTGAAAGGCCGGCACCATTAATCACCATATCATACGCGTCGAAATCCTTTTGACCGGAAAACTGGCGGCCGATCTCTTTCTTGATCTGCTCATTAAGGCAGCCCGGTGTCAGTATGATCGCACCAGTTGCCGGAAGAGTAATACCCAAAAACTCTCTTCTTTTCATATAAATGATTATTATTAGAAATGTAAATTGGACATGAGAAAATATAAATTTCCGCCCGGTAGTTACATTACCAGGCGGAATTTCTCTTCTTTAATACCCGGGATTCTGGGTAAGGTTTGGATTAAGATCGATCTCAACCTGTGGTATCGGCCAGAGATAATCTCTGCCCGGATCGAAGTAACGGAAATCGAACTGACGAAGACTATCTGCATAAGCATCATAGCGAGGTGTCCAGTTTTCATCAAATACCGGGATGTATTCGGCCCGGTAATCACGTAATGGGCGTCCGAATACTGTACCAGGCATCACATCCTCAGCAATACCCCACCTACGGATGTCAAAAAACCTCAATCCTTCAAACGGGAATTCCACTTTTCTTTCATAACGATGATCTGCCTCAGTTCATCCTGGCTTTTTCCCTGCTGCTATCTCCGGCATTCCTGCCCTGGTTCTCACTTCATTGATGGCATCGTACACACTTCCATCGATCTGTCCCAACTCCGTTTTGGCTTCAGCATACATCAGCAATACTTCTGCATATCGAACCAGCATTTGATCCAGATCGTTCTGGCTTCGATATTCCCTTAATTCATCCTCGTAGACACGGAATTGATATCCTGAGAATGTCGCATAGGCATGGGTAACATTTGTGTTATTGATGCGAGAAGGCGGCTCAACATTATAGTCCCATGCCTCCAGGCTGTCCGGATGGGTTTCAAACTGATAATTCCTGAAGATTGTTCCCGGAACCACGCATCTGTCATTCAGCCGTGGATCACGATTCTCAAAAGGATTACTGGCATCATAAAGGGGTGATTGGTCAATACGCAAACCATCGATGCATTCATACGCATCAATAAGAGCCTGGGTTGGAACTTTGCTGGCGTAACCACCTGATAACCTTCCATATATGTGTACAGCACTCCTGTGAATAAGCTGATTTTCTCGGCTATATTGAACCGTGAAAACTCCTTCAGAATTCCCTTCTGACTCATAAGTGAAAAGCTTCCCATAATCAGGGTAGAGAGAATAGAGTACCCAGGTCCATGATGCTTTTAGCGGCTTCTGCTGCAACGTTCCAGTCTTCATTGAAAAGAGAGACCCGCGCCTTGATGGCCAGGGCTGCACCTCTGGTGATCCGGCCTATATCATCTCCGGAATATTCTGCTGGTAATACCTCGGCAGCGGCATCCAGTTCGCTCAGAATAAAGCTGTAGATCTGTGACTTGTCGGTTCTCGGCAACTCCGCATCGAAAATATCGATCGGCTCAGTCACAAATGGTACATCACCATACAGGTTTGTCAGCCAGAAATATTCATAAGCCCTGAAGAATCTTGCTTCTGCTTCAATCCGGGCATATACATCGGGATCTGTCTTGTCTTTGGCACGGTCCATGTTTGCCAGCAGCTGATTGCACTGGCCTATTGAGGTGTACTTCTGCTTCCAGGATCCATAGATCAGCGTGCTTTCAAGAGGTGTAATGAGGCCCTGCGATACCACTTGCCATGGCCTTCCCGTGTTCCGGTCCCACATGATATCCGAGATACAATCGAACAAAAACTGATAGGTAATATATGCATTAAATCCTCTGTTAGACCAATACAGGTTTTTATAGACTGCATTGATTGCCAGCACCAATTCGGTTTCATCGCTCCAGAAAGTAGCACTGGATGGCTGGTCCAACGGTTTCCGATCCAGGTATTTCTCGCAGCTGGTTAATAAAAATATCACCAGGAGAATTTTGATGGGGAATAAATATCTTATTGTTTTCATCTTTCAAATGTTTAGTTAGAATGAACGAGTATATGGAAATTGTTGAAAAATGAAACAAAAAACATTTCTCTATCTACACACACACACACACACCCCCCCCCCCCCCCCCCCCCCCCCCCCCCCCCCCCCCCCCCCCCCCAAAAAAAAAAAAAAAAAAAAAAAAAAAAAAAAAAAAAAAAAAAAAAAAAAAAAACAAAAAAACAAAAAAAAAAAAAAAAAAAAAAAAAAAAAAAAAACACACACACAACAAAAAAAAAAAAAAAAAAACAAACACACAACACACACAACAAAACACACACACACACACACACACACACACACACACACACAACACACAAAACAAAACACACACACACACACACACACACACACACACACACACACACACACACACACACACACACACACACACACACACACACACACACACGACACACCACAACCATTGCTTCCTAAAAGTCGACTCCCTTGTCCAGCAGGGGTTCAACAATACGTCTGAAATAATTTCTCGCCCGGTTGATCCGCGACCGCACCGTTCCCAACTTCAGACCCGTGACCGCGGAAATCTCCTCGTAGCTCAGTTGATTGATCTCTCTCAGCACAAAACTCGCCCTGTATTTCTCGGGAATCTTTTCGATGGCCGAATTGATGACCTCACCAAGTTCCTTGTCGTTGAACTGAACATCCGGCTGTCTGCCCGTATCCTCGAGATCGATCTGCTTAACTTCCTCGTCTGAATCTCCCGCCCGGCCCCAAAGAGACATGAAGCGGGGGGCTCTCTTCTTGGCTCGCAGACGATTGCGGACCAGGTTGGTCGCGATTGTATAAAGCCAGGTCGAAAACTTCGCGATAGTCTTGTACTTGTCGGCGTGGATGAAGGCTTTGACAAACGTTTCCTGGGCGATCTCTTCCGCTTCGTCTTCGTTGCGGACTAATCGAAATAAGTAATTGTAAAGGCGTGACTTGTACCGATCCACAAGCAGATCGAAGCAGTCGTTGTCGCCCCCCTGAACGCGAAAGATGAGATCCTCGTCACTCAGGAGTTTGAGCTTTGCCTTCTCCCTCAAAGTATCAGCGTGCACGCCTTTCCTTTCGACGTTTGATTATACGCTTCGTGGTGCACCGGGTTCCCATTTCGGGCCAGAAAAACACCCCCGAGGGGCAGGGTTTTCCCCGGCCTAACCGCCCGAACCCGCCTGGATCTTGCACCGCCACTCCCGCATTTCGAGCCAGATCACTATTTCCTTCAACACCGACCGTCCTCCCCCATCATCCTCCCAGCGATAGTCGATTTCCAGGCGATCATCGCGGTACCGCTGCGAGCGCACCGGCCATGTAGCCGAATGGATACGCGGCCCCCGGCCCTCGAAGTTCAGCCTGAATGCGTCCCCAAGATGTTTGCCCGAACATAC
Organism: Candidatus Latescibacterota bacterium; assembly: GCA_963791045.1. Lineage (GTDB taxonomy): Bacteria > Krumholzibacteriota > Krumholzibacteriia > WVZY01 > WVZY01 > CAWBQK01. The sequence goes on along the minus strand of CAWBQK010000007.1, from coordinate 259,717 downwards.
AAAGCCGCCATCCGCCGCCGTCTTTATGCTCACGCCGGTGAGTTCATCGCAGGGCGGATGCCCTCCGAGCGCGAGAAACATCATCGCCGGAACGCTGAAGTCCGTCTCCATCGATTCGGCGAGGAATTCCTCCGCCTCCAGTCCCTCGTAATACGCGCCCCGTTCGCGATCGATAATCCGGACGGTGTCCTCGTGGACCGAAAAGACAAAGTCTTCCCTCTGATTTCCAAAAAGGATCGAACTCGCAAATTCAAAGACGACTTCGCCGGGCGCACTGGCGTCGAGACGAATCTTGCCGCGCATGTGATAATCGTTGGCGTCAACGGTCGCCTTGCCTTCGACGAGAACCGGTCTTTCAAACCCCGACGAATCGAAAAGCGAATCCAGCAAGACGCACTTGTCGGACGCCTCGCTCTTTGACTCGACGGCGGGACCGCCGCAGCCTGTCGACGCGCCGGCCACACAGACCGTGACGACAAGCACACAGATTCCGGCCATCCGTCGGAGGCCGCTATTTGCTTTCAACAAACTTCTGAGTTTCATCAATTTTTTTCATCAGTTCCGGTGTGTCGCCCTGGAGTCCGCGCGAGCGTTCGTACGCCTCCAGCGCGTCACCGTGACGTTCCATGGCCAGGTAAATATCGCCCAGGTGCTCGAGGATCGTGGGATCGTCCCCGACGATACTCGACGCGCGTTGGAGTTGTTCGAGCGCTTTATCGAACGCGCCCTTTTTGTAGTAGACCCAACCGAGGCTGTCGATGTAGTACCCGTTTTCAGGATCGTCATCGAGAGCGACACCGATAAGTTTTTCCGCCCTGTCGAGATCCTTTCCCATAACGGCAAGCAGATATCCATAAAAGTTGCACGTTGTCGGGTCGTCGGGTTGTTTGGTGTGGAGAACAATAAGATACTGCTCGGCCTCGACGTACTCCTCGAGCTTCTCGAGAACGCTTGCGAGATTAAGGAGAACCCGCTCGTCTTCGGGCTCGAGCGCCGCCGCCTGGACCAGGAATTCCCTGGCATCTTTGAGCGACTCGATGCTTTGGTATGAGATTCCAATCAAATAGAGTCCGTCGAAATCGTCCGGTTGAACCACGCGCGCCGCTTCGTCGAGGAGCTGCGCGTTTTCCTCGTCGGTGAGTTTGATCCGCTGCGACTCTTCCACGGTGAAGGTCGATGACGACGCCAGGAAAAGCGCGAGATGATTCCTGTAGTCGCGCGGACCGAGCTCGATTGCACGCCGGTAGTGAACCAGGGCTTCCTCGGTATTACCGGACCTCGCCGAGATTTCACCGAGAACCCGGGCCAATTCGGGTGTCGGGTGACCCGAGTCGAAGAGCCCCTTAAAAATTTTCAGCGCCTCGTCATAATCTTTGACCTCGTAGTAGAGCCGCCCCAGGAGTAGCACTCCTTCCGCGGGAAGCCGTGACTGCTGGTTGGCCGTTTCGAGAAGCTTGATCGCCTTATCGAGCTGGCCCTGTTCGATATAAATGTCCGCCGTCATCCGCATCGCGTCATAGTTGGTAGGATCCGCTTCGAGAAGCCGCACGAGGACCGCCTCGGCCTCGTCCTGCTCTCCCCTATCGATTAGAATCGCCGCCAAATCGATCGCCGCTTCGGAAAACCCCGGGTTCAAACGGACGGCGTTGGTAAACGCTTCGATCGCCTCGTCGCCGCGGCCCGCGTTGCGCAAAAGCAAACCATACTCGTAATGCATGCGGGGGTAGTTGGAATCGAGGTGGATGGCCGTTGCGTAGGCGTCGATGGCGTCGCTCTCACGCCCGAGTTCGACGTAGACCTTTGCGAGGATCCTCTGCACCTCGAAAGTCGGTTCGTGCACCGTTTCGAGTTTTTCCAGGTAGGTTACCGCCTCCTCCTTTCGCGACCGAAGATAGGCAACCTTGGCCTTAAGAAGAAGAGCGGCGTGGCTGTTTTCGTCTTCGACAAGAAGTTCATCGAGGACCGTCTCGCAACGGGGAAAGTCTCCTACGCTGAAATACGCTTCGGCGAGTTTCTCACCGATGGTTGCGTCGTGAGCGCTTTTCTCCCACGCCGCCTCCAGGTGCGGAACCGCCGCCTGGGGCGAACCGCTTTCCAGGAGAAACACCCCCACTGTATAGTCGGCCAATCCCCCACCGGTGTTGTCCGGCGCCGGCTTATCAGTGGTTTCGCGCGGAACGACCGCCATCGCGGGCATCGGGAAATTGACACCCACGGCGAGGGCGAGCAGAAGCAGACAAAGCAGTCGATTCAAGTGCTTACTGTTTTTCATTTGTTCCATCTTGTTTGTTTAATGGGTTGTACGTGCTTACGGGTTGTATCATGGCATCAATATTGCCTTGGATTCAAACCCAATATAATATATCTTATATGGGGTTAGCTATGACAGTGAGAAAATTATTTACCCCAATGATCCTGATCGCGGTGACCGTGTTGGTCTCCCCGGCCTGCTATACCCTACTCAAACACCCCCCGGTAGATACTGTTCCGACCGAAGAAGTCGCTACCAATCAGTGCACTTCGTGTCATTACGAGGACGAGCTGTGGAGTTACCACCACCCACCGAATCACCAGGCAAACTACCGTGCAGATTGGGCCTACTTCTACATGGTTCCCTGGTGGTATGATTCCTACTGGTATTACTCTCCATCCGGCCCTGCAACGGTTCCCCTGAACGATCGAGGTATGAGACCCGTCGGCGGCGCTTCCATGGGCGGAACGACCGGCGGGAGCATAACCAATTCCCCTGTGCCAAAATCCGGAACCGGCGCTGCCCTTGGTGTGAAGAACCCGGAGGACACCAGGAAGGGAACAAGCGATGATTCGAAGAGCAAGGACCGAAAGGTCCGACCCAAGGGAAAAAAGGACAAAGATGATGGAAAAAAATAGCCGCCCGATTCCTTCCGGCCCGTTCGGCCGGCTCGGACGTACGGTGGTTGCGGCCATCGCCGTCGCCATCGTAACCATCGTGTCGGTATCGCCGGCGGCGGCGCAGAATATCAACGAAGCGATTACTGTCGAGGATCTCGGCTTCACAGAGTGGCTCAGTGTCGGCGGCCGTCCCGCTGGAATGGCCGGTGCCTACATTGCCGCTGGTGACGACGCCCACGCGCTCATCTACAACCCCGCGGGACTTGCCCGGATCCGCCGGATCGACATATCTCTGGGTTTCCAGCACACGCAAAGCAACGTCAAGGAAACATTTTACGGAAACCCCAACGAGACGGAATTCTCGTCGACAACTCTGGACGGACTCTCCGCCGCCTATCCGGTGCCAAGCTACAGGGGAAGCCTCGTGCTCGCCGGCGGCGTTTACAGGGTCATGTCGAGTCAATTCGAAATTCTCAACCGCGGTGTCAACACCGACACCGATACCTACGATGACTACCTTTTGCAGCAGTCGGGCAACGTATACAGCTACACCGTCGGTTTTGGAGTCGACCTCTCCCCTTCCGTTTCGGTGGGGCTTAACGGGTTTATCCTCGATGGAAATATCAAGGCGCTTACGCAATTTTCGTACAGCTTTCTCGGCCCCCTCGACGACGGGGATTTCGAAACCGAAGCGCTGAGCGATGATGCCGAGGTCGACCTCAACGGATACGGGATGGTGGTCGGCATGCAGTACCATCCGCACAATGTGTTGCACTTTGGTCTCGCCGTGGCGACACCGGTCAAAATTAGTCTCAAAGGCACTGCATACGAAGAAAACGCCTACTACTACGTAAACGCTGAAGACGAATATTACGCCGAACAGTTTTACATCGACACCGACTACAAGCTGCCGCTTCGTGTTGCCGCGGGTCTTAGCATTACGCCCCCGCATCTTGTCGTGAGCCTGGATGCCGAATACGCCGACTGGAGACAAACCGAGTCCAACGGCGTGCAGTTGAAGGACGAAAACCTTAACCCCGTATTTCGCGAGGTCTTGAACCTGCGAATCGGCGGCGAGGTTCTGCTGCCCGTCATACCGGTCCGAATCCGTGCGGGTTACGCAATCATTCCGTATGCTTTGGAATATCTCCAGGCTGACCGGATATCGGGCGACAGCATCCAAAAAGCCGAAATAGAAACGGAACGGCAGAAGGTGACGCTGGGGATGGGAGTTCTCGTGGGACGGGTATTGTCGATCGACGCCTCCTACGAACACCAGATCGGCAAACGGACCATTGACACCCTCATTGACAACAGAACCAGCGACCGTCTGATCCTCTCGGGGTCATACCGGTTCTAGACACAAAAAAAAGCGCCCCTATGGGGGTCGCCGTCTCTCGCTCGTTTTGTTGCCCGCTATTTCCTCGACCTTCCCGCGAGAAGCGCCATGTATGCCTCGTCGAGCTTCTCCATCATTTCTTCACCCATACCACCCCCCGTCTCCATGATCCGGTTATAGATTTCTTCGAGGTAACGGCAAAGCGACACCCGGCGGCCATCGATCTGATCGGTCACGAGACGTTTGAGATCTTCGATTCGCCGGACGAAGTCCGGATCGCGAGTTTCAACATCCCCAACATTGTGGTAATACTGGTTGAGCAAATTCATCCAGTAGTTTTCGTGGTTTCCCCCGTTGTCAAAAACACAACCGGGCGTGTCGATGAGGAAACAGTGCCCACCGACGAAATAGGTGCACTGGAGAAAACCCTGGAGAAAAAAGCGGCGGAGACAATCGATGCTCGTTTCTTCAAGCGTGCACGGGAGCTGGCACTCGCGGCACAAACCCTCCAGTTCACCACCGTAAACGAACCGGGGATTGGGGATCTTTATCTCAGGTCTGCCCATATTATCCCCAACCTGCATTAACCGTGCCGCCGCTCTGCGGCATCAGTGGGGTTCTACGATACCATCAGTATTCATCAGCTTTTTGTAGGCCGTCTTGGCCGCCTCTTGCTCGGCGAGTTTCTTCGTTTTCCCGTTTCCCGCCCCCAGCACCTGGCCGCGCACACTGACCTCAACGGAAAACTCTTTCTGGTGTTCCGGCCCAGCCGTGGAGTCCACCCGGTAGCGAGGCGGAATTTTGTGGAGAGCCTGTATATACTCCTGGAGGAGGCTTTTGAAGTTGATGTTGTCCTCGCCCTCGAAGATTTCGCCGACATCGGACAGAAGGAGCCGGCGAATACACGCCCTGGCCGCGGCAAAACCGCCGTCGAGGAACACGGCGCCAAAAATCGCCTCCAGCGTATCGGCAAGCACGCTATCCGTCTCGTCGACACCCGCCTTGAGAGCGTTTTCACTCAAGAGAATGAACTCGCCGAGCCTGTGAATCCGCGCATAGTGAGAGAGAATCGATTCGCTGACGATAACCGACTTCATCTTCGTCAACTCGCCCTCCCGCTTCTCCGTGTACGAGCGGTAGAGATACTCGTTAACCACGAGGGAGAGGACGGCGTCTCCGAGAAACTCCATGCGTTCGTTGGAACTCAAATCACCGGTATCGACGCCATCGCGCGACAAATAAGAACGGTGCATCAACGCGCCGACGAGAAGCGAGCGGTTCTGGAAGGTATACTCAAGGATCGTCTCTAACCTTGACAACGAATCGGCATCGATACGATGCCCTTTTGCGCGTTGGAAACGCGCCAGAATTCGTCGCGTAAAATCAAAGTTGAAGAATGACATTCGAGCTAGGGAACGAAGCGTTTTACAATGAGAGAACAGTTATGACCGCCAAATCCAAACGAGTTCGAGAGCGCGGTATCAAAATCGCAATCGATCGCCTGGTTCGGCACATACTCGAGATCGCATTCGGGATCGGGATTCTCATAATTGATCGTCGGAGGAATCTTGCCGTCGCGAATCGCCAGAATGCACGCGATAAGTTCGACCGCGGCGCCGGCGCCCAGAAGGTGCCCGGTCATCGACTTGGTCGAACTCACTTTGAGAGACCTGGCGTGCTCACCAAACACTTTTTTTATCCCGGCGGATTCAGCCGCGTCGTTGAGTTTGGTACTCGTTCCGTGCGCGTTGATATATCCGATCTCGGCGGGCCCGATACCGGCGACGTCCAGCGCGGCCTTCATCGCCCTTATCGCGCCGTCTCCGTCAGGCGGCGGCGATGTCATGTGGTATGCGTCACCGGTTAAACCAACCCCGACAAGTTCGGCAAGTATAGGGGACCCGTATTTTCTGGCATGTTCGAGTTCTTCGAGAAATATGATTCCCGACCCTTCTCCAAGAACAAATCCATCGCGCTCGGCGTCGAACGGGCGTGACGCTTTTTCGGGCTCGTCGTTCCGTGTTGACAGCGCCCTCAATGCGCAAAAGCCGCCGAGCGATGTCTCGGTGATGCCCGCCTCCGTCCCACCGGTCAAAACGGCGTCGGCCAATCCCGACTTGATGAGCATGAAGGAATCAGCAATCGCATTCCCGGCGGACGAGCACGCCGACACGGCCGCATAATTCGGACCCTTGAACCCATAGACGATCGAGACGTGGCCCGACGCCATGTCCGCGATCATCATCGGAATAAAAAACGGGCTCAGTTTCCCCGGACCGCGCTTGAGAAGAATCTTGTGCTGGCGTTCGAGCGTGGCGATTCCACCAATACCCGAACCGATGACAACACCCACCCGGTTGCGGTCATATTTATCGATCGGGTGGTCCTTGAGACACTCTCGCGCCGCGCAAGCGGCCAGGTGGACGGAGCGATCCGTGTGTTTCGCATCCTTGGGATCCATGAAATCCATCGGGTCGAAATTCTTGATCTCCGAACCGATTTTTGACGCGTAAGCAGTCGTGTCAAAACATTCGATCCTTGAAACCGAACTCTTCCCCGCCAGAAAACCAGACCACATGTCATCGACGGACAGGCCCGCCGCGGTCGCGGTTCCCATCCCAGTGATAACGACGCGTTTGGATCCGCCTGAATCGCTCATATCCCAACTCCCGGTGGGTTTTTGGCGCCGCTATCCTCGGCGCCGATATACTAGCCTTGTTTACTTTCGATATATTTGATCGCGTCACCAACGGTCTTGATTTTGTCGGCTTCTTCATCGGGGATATCAAGCCCGAACTCATCCTCGAGCGCCATAACCAACTCGACCGTGTCGAGGGAGTCGGCTTTCAAATCTTCGGCGAACTTGGCTTCGAGTGTGATCTGATCGGCGTTAACCGAAAGTTTTTCCTCGATGATCTTTTTGACTTTTTCTTCGTTGCTCGACATGTAACAGACACCTCCTGAATATACAGTTTACGCCATTACCATTCCGCCGTCACAGTTGACGACCTGACCGGTAACATAATCAGCCATTTCAGAAAACAAAAACATAACTATATTCGCCACATCTTCGACGGTACCGAGACGGCCCAATGGGATCGAACCAAGAAGTTGCTCTCTGACCTCATCGCTGAGTTTGTCGGTCATGGCCGTCTGGATAAACCCGGGAGCGACGGCGTTAACCGTTATCCCGCGCGGAGCGAATTCACGGGCGAGCGATTTTGTCAGACCGATAACACCGGCCTTGCTCGCCGAGTAATTCGACTGTCCGGCGTTCCCCATCTGACCGATCACCGAACTGATGTTGACGATCTTGCCCGTCTTTTGCTTTAGCATGGACGGCGAGAACACTTTGACAACATTGAAAACGCCGGTGAGGTTGACATCGATAACCTGGCCCCAATCCTCGGGTTTCATCCGGAGAAGGAGCTTGTCCCTGGTGATGCCGGCGTTGTTGACCAGAAAATCAACCTTGCCGAAATCATCGAGGACCGCCTTGCCGACCCGTTCGACATCTTCGAACGACGACACATCGCATCCATACCCTTTTGCGCGGATGCCGAGCTCGCCGAGTTCACCGGCCGTGACCTGGGCCTCGGATTCCATTATATCAGCGATCGCAACATCGGCTCCGGCCTTTGCCAGAGACAGTGAAATCTCTTTTCCGATACCGCGCGACCCGCCTGTGACGAACGCGATTTTTCCCGAGTGTTCCATGGATTCCTCCCGATTTCTCGCCATTTTATAATCAGAACATGCCCTCCCGGTCAAACAAAAAGTTGTTGAATCGCCGGGGGCGCGACACAGAAAAGACTATTTCCGCATCTCAAGCGCGGCCTGAAGGCTCCCGACATCGGTCAGGGAAACAACGGGCAGTTCGCCGCATATCCTCTTCATCAGCCCCGTGAGCACCTTTCCAGGGCCTACCTCGAAAACCGATCCCTCGTAGATATCGGAGAGCGTCTGCATGCTCTTGACCCACTGGACCGGCGATGAAAGTTGTTTTGAAAGCAGTTCCGGCACGCGTTGGTCGTCCGTCACGGCGGTTCCGGTAACATTCGCGATCCACGACACGCCAAGACGGCCCTTTTTAAATTTCTGGATGTAGGCCGTCAGGGCCTCCGACGTTTTCCCCATCAACGGCGAATGGAATGCCCCGCTAACTTGCAGCCGCATCGCGCGTTTGGCTCCCCGTTCCTTGGCAACCTCCACCGCTTTGTCTATCGCATCGACCTCTCCCGAGATCGCGTACTGGGCCGGCGAATTGAGGTTGGCGATAACGACAACCCCGGTGCTCGACGCCTCTTCGACGCATTCCCGGACCTGCTCTTCGTTCATCCCGATTATCGCCGCCATCGTACCGGGCTTCTCGAGACCGGCCTCGTACATCAACTCGCCCCTCTTTCTTACGATGAGAAGCGCATCGAGATACTCGAAGTAACCCGCGGCGACCAGCGCCGAAAACTCGCCGAGGCTGTGCCCGGCGACCACTTTTGGATTGAATCCCTTCTCGACGAGTGCGCGATATACGGCGACGCTGTGGACCAGAATCGCCGGCTGCGCATTGTGTGTCTTTGTAAGCTCTTCGAGGTCACCCTCGAACGAAAGGCCCCTGATGTCAAACCCGAGCGCACGGTTGGCCTCGTCATACGTGGCGCGCACGTTCTCGCAAGCATCATAGTAGTCCCGGCCCATTCCGACGTACTGGGACGCCTGTCCGGGAAAAAGCATCGCACAATCCATTGAGATATTTCTCCTGAAGTTCTGGTTGAATCGTCCGTCAGCCGACTCGCTGCGTTCCGGCTACACGTTTCGAAAAAGCACGGCGCCCCATGTGAGGCCGCCGCCAAAGGCGACGAGTAGCACGAGGTCTCCCTCATTGAGTCCCCGGTTCCGCGCCACCTCGTCTAAGGCTATCGGAATAGTCCCAGCCGATGAATTTCCATATTTGTCTATGTTTACAATCACTTTTTCGTTCGGCAGTTTGAGCCGCCTTCGAACGGCATCTATAATTCTTACATTGGCCTGGTGCGGAATGAACAAATCCAGGTCCTCAATCGACAGGCCCGCCTGATCGAGAACATGACTCGTCGCGTCCTCCATCGCGCGCACGGCGTACCTGAAAACACCGTCGCCCTTCATTTTTATCAGATGGTCGCGCCGATCGATCGCGTCGCTGGAAATCGGAATCCGCGTCCCGCCGGCGGGAATGTGGAGAAGCTCGGCGAGGTTTCCGTCACTCTTCATAAACGTTCCGAGAATTCCCTCGCCCGCCGGACACGCCTCGACGACCACCGCCCCACCGCCGTCACCGAACAGCACGCAAGTGGCCCGGTCCGACCAATCCGTAATTTTGCTCAAAACTTCCACGCCGATGACGAGAACTTTATCCATCTGTCCGGATGAAATCAGTGCATGGGCCTGGTTGATTCCGAAGATAAATCCGCTGCACGCCGCATTGATATCGAACGCGGCGGCATTCGTCGCTCCAATGGCATTCTGGACGAGGCAAGCGGTGGCGGGAAACACCATGTCACCGAGGACGGTCGCGAGGATGATCCCGTCGAGTTCCCTCGCATCGACACCGGCGCTTTCGAGCGCCGCCCTCGCTGCGGGGATGGCGATATCCGACGTTGCCTGGGAAGGCGCGGCGATTCGACGCTCGCGGATCCCCGTCCGGGTCACGATCCACTCGTCGGTGGTATCAACCATCTTCTCCAGATCGAAGTTGGTCAGCACCTTTTCCGGAGTGTAGCGCCCCGTCCCGGTTATCTTTGATCCCCTAAGACTCTTTTGCAACGTTATCCGCCGTTTTTATAAAACGTTCTTCTATATGTTTGTTGACATCGTATTCGACAAACCGTCGCGCCATGTTTATCCCGTTGCGAATCGCGCGGACCGAACTTTTGCCGTGACAAATAATAATCACTCCGTTGATACCCAAAAGCGGCGCGCCGCCAAACTCCGCGTAATCGAGTCGAGAGCGAAATGTCGAGAACACACGTTTCATGAGAACCGCTCCGAGCTTTGCCAGGAGGCTTCGCTTGATTTCCTCGCGGAGCAAATTTGTCGTGATCCCCACGATACTTTCACCAAACTTGAGGAGAATATTGCCGACAAAGCCGTCACAAACCACAACGTCCACACCTCCTCCGAACACATCCCCACCTTCGACGTTGCCGACGAAATTCAAATTGCCGTGTTTGAGTAGCTGATAGGCTTCTTTGACGATCTCCGTCCCCTTGCTGCTCTCTTCCCCGATGTTCAGTAGCCCAACCCGCGGATTACTGACATCGAGATGACATTCCGCGAATATCGAGCCCATAATTCCGAACTGGTAGAGATTCTGGGGAACGCAAGTTGAGTTGGCCCCGATGTCGAGAACGACAACCCACCCCGATTTGGTTGGGTAGAACATCGCAAGCCCCGGTCTCGTCACACCGTGAAGGCGCCCGAGTGTCACCAGCGATCCGCCGACCATGGCCCCGGTGTTGCCGGCGCTCACGATACCATCGACCGAGCGATCTTTCATGAGTCCGAGCGCGACGGCTATCGACGAGTCTTTCTTTTTGCGGATGGCAAGGGCGGGCGCTTCGGACATTCCAACAGTTTCCGACGCGTGGACGATCTCGACATTCGCCGGCACAGACGCGATATCGCCGAGAATCGATTCGAGACGTTGTCCGTCACCAACAATTACCATGGTGAGATTTGACGGATCGCTTTTAGCCGCTTCAACGGCGGCCCTTGCGACGATTTCGGGACCACGGTCTCCCCCCATCGCGTCAACAGCGATTCTCAAATCATCACCGCCTTAAAGCTCTTCTTCGATCTTTATGACTTCGCGCCCTGCGTAGAAACCACAGTTGGGGCACACGCTGTGCGGCGGTTTCAATTGGTGACAGTGCGAACAACGGCCCAACGTCGGGCTGATGAGCTTCCAGTTTGCTCTTCTCTTGTTCTTCCTGGCTTTTGAGGTTCGTCTCTTGGGAACAGCCATCGGATTCTCCTTTGATCCTTTATTTATCTGATATGTCGTCTTTCATTTTTCGCAGCGCTTCCCACCTCGGATCGATATCCTCGGCGCAATCGCACTGTCCGGAATTGAGGTTCGCGCCGCAGCGCGAACAAAGCCCTTTGCAATCGTCCTTGCAAACGACGCGAATCGGCATGTTGACCAACAAATTTTCGTAGATTTGCCCGTCCAGCGATATCTGGTTATCATCGGGCGAGACAAAGATCAAATCTTCATCACCGGTCGCTTGACTCGCTTCTGTCACCGAGTCCATCTTCCGAAAGACGACATCGAAAGACGGTTCAACACGGCATTTCGCAGGCTCGAGGCACTTGTGACAAAACGTCGACATCTCGCCCGTTAAATCCGCGTGGACATAAATGGCATCGTTGGTCTTGCGAACGGTCAGATCTACGTGGCAATCGATTTTATTCTCATTACCTCCGACGTCCTCAAATTGTATTACTTCGTCCCCTGATATATGCTGTGTCCCCGGGGTGAGGCTTTCAAAAACGATGTTCATCGCACTACCCCATTTGTCTATCAGGGCTTGAGGACGCCGCAGAACCGAATTTAGGAGGCACCGAACACGATTGCAAGTTCTTTTTTCGCTGACTCCGGCGCATCGGATGCGTGTACGGCATTGTTTTGTATAGAGTTACCATACATATACCTGATCGTTCCCGGCTCCGCTTTGGCCGGATCCGTCGCACCGACGAACGCGCGAATCCTGGGAATGATGTCTTCGCCAACGATCTCGATGGCAACCACCGGACCACTGGTTATGTACTCGATCAGCGCTTCGAAAAACTCTTTTCCTTTGTGGACACCATAAAAATCTTCGGCACGGCTCCGATCCATATGTACCATGCGGAGGCTCTTTACCTCGAAGCGGTTCTTAAGAACGAAAGCGAGGACTTCCCCATACCGCCCGTCGGCCACGATGTCCGGTTTGATCATCAGAAGTGTGTTCATTTCCAGCCTTTGTTTTGTGTTCACGGCGCCGGACCGCAACCCGGTCATTCGGCCCTCAAGCAAGGACGCTTTTTACCAGGCCTGCGATGTCCGAGGGCCGGTACGCCCTCAAGCAAGGACGCTTTTTACAAGGCCTGCGATGTCCGAGGGCCGGTACGCCCTCAAGCAAGGACGCTTTTTACAAGGCCTGCGATGTCCGAGGGCACTTTTGCCACAGGGACGCCCGCCTTTTCAAATGTCTCGATTTTTTCCTTCGCGGTGCCTTCCGACCCCGAAACGATCGCGCCGGCATGACCCATCCGTTTTCCCTCCGGAGCGGTCTGCCCCGCGATAAAACCGACAACCGGCTTGGACATGTTGCTTGTGATGAATTCGGCGGCTTCCTGTTCGTCGGTCCCGCCAATTTCCCCGATCAAGACTACCGCTTCGGTCTCAGAGTCCTTCTCGAACGCGTCGAGCGAATCGATGAAGTTGGTCCCGATGAGAGGGTCCCCTCCGATACCGACGCAAGTCGACTGCCCAAAGCCGTTCTCTGTCAGCTGGAACACGACTTCGTAAGTAAGCGTTCCGCTTCTCGAAACGACTCCGATCGATCCCGGTTTGAAAATGCTCGCCGGAAGAATACCGACCTTGGCCTTCTTCCCCGGCGCGATGATGCCGGGACAGTTGGGTCCGATGAGCCTCGTGTTCCTGGCCGCGAGAAACGGTATCGCTTTCGCCACGTCCCTGACGGGCACGCCCTCGCTGATACAGACAACAAGATCGACGCCGGCGTCGGACGCCTCGCATATCGCGTCGACGGCGAACGGCGCACGAACGTAGATCACCGATGTATTGGCGCCCGTCGTGTCAACCGCTTCTTTTACAGTGTTGAAAATGGGAACACTTTTCTCGAAAAGTTGTCCGCCTTTGCCGGGAGTCACACCGGATACTAGTTTTGTTCCAAACTCGAGCATCTGAGCGGAATGGAACGATCCATCCCGGCCGGTGATACCCTGGACGACAAGCCGCGTGTTTTCATTGATAAAAATACTCAACGTAGACTCCTTCTTTAGCGCGCCAGTTCGATGGCCTTGTTGACGCCTTCATCCATGGTTGAAGCCGTGTGGAAACTCATCTCGGCCAGAATTACCCTCGCCTCTTCCTCGTTTGTCCCGGTAAGCCGGACCACGACGGGGAGTTCGAGGTTTAGTTCCTTGAAGGCCGTAACGAGTCCGCGCGCAACATCGTCACACCGGGTGATCCCTCCAAAAATATTTATGAAAATGGATTTCACATTGGGATCGCGCAAAATGATATTGAGAGCCGTAACCACTTTCTGCGGATTCGAACTCCCGCCGATGTCGAGGAAGTTGGCAGGCTGACCGCCGTACGTTTTGATCAGATCCATGGTGGCCATCGCAAGTCCCGCTCCGTTGACAACACACCCAACGGTCCCTTCCAGCTTAACGAACGAGAGGTCGGCCTCCCTTGCGTCAACCTCGCCCGGATCTTCCGCGGACACATCGCGCAATTCCTCGATCGCTTTCTGCCGGTAAAGCGCGCTGTCGTCGATATTGATCTTCGCGTCGATCGCGACTACGTTTCCCTCGGGCGTCACAACCAGCGGGTTGATCTCGGCGAGGCTCGAATCGGTCTTGTCAAACACACGGTAGAGTTTGTCGAGAATCGATGCGATCTGCCGCGCCACGGCAAAATCCTCGTGCAGCGCGCCGGCAAGCCCGCGGGCCTGGAACGGCATCACGCCGTACCGCGGATCGATGGCCACGCGGTGAATCGCTTCCGGATTCTCGCGGGCCACGACCTCGATTTCGACGCCACCCGCCGCGGACGCGATGATGAGCGGCATCTGGGTTTTGCGATCCATGATGACGCCGAGATAGATCTCCTTCGCGATGTCGACGGCCTCCGTGACAAGTACCTTGTCTACCGTAAGACCCTTGATGTCCATCCCGAGAATCGCTTCGGCGTGCGTCTTTGCCTCGGCCGCGTCATCGGCGAGCTTGACCCCGCCCGCCTTGCCCCTGCCGCCAACGAGAACCTGCGATTTCACGACGACCTGCGTGCCGTATTTCTTGGCGATCTCGAAAGCCTCCTCGGGAGTCTTCGCGACCTCGCCACGCGGCACCGGTATCCCCTCGCTCCGGAAAAGCTCCTTGGCCTGGTATTCGTGGATCTTCATTGGTTCGCCCCTTCTTAACTACTTACTCTTTGCCCGCCCGATTGGCGCCGACGCCGGCGCCCCAGCCGGCTTACTACTTCAAATGCTCCGAAATGAACTTGTCCATCACTTCATTCAGCGTCGGTTTGCCCTGCTCCTCAAGATGGTATCCAACCTGAACGTATGGTTTCGAGAATTTCGCCACACGGCCGAGTTTGATCGGAGTTCCGACGACAACCATTTCCGCGTCCGACGCATCGATGGTTTTTGTCAGATCCTCGATCTGCTGGTCGCCGTAACCCATCGCGGGAAGGAGTTTGCCGATTCCCGGATAGATCTCGAATGTTTTCTTGATCTCACCGACGGCAAACGGTCTCGGGTCGATGATTTCCGCCGCGCCAAATTTCTTGGCCGCAACCACGGCGGCGCCGTACTGCATCCCACCGTGGGTCAATGTCGGTCCGTCCTCGACACAGAGCACACGCTTACCCTTGATGTCCGTCGACTCGCCCTCGAGCGTTATTGGCGATGCGGCGAGGATGATTTCCGCGTTGGGATTACGATCCTTAACATTGGCGATGACAGTCTGAATACCCGATTCTTCCGCCGTATCGACCTTATTAACAACGACGACGTCGGCTCTGTACACATTGACCTCGCCCGGGTAGTAGCTGATTTCGTGGCCGGGTCTGTGCGGATCAGCGACCGTGATCCAAAGGTCAGGGTAATAGAAAGGCAGATCGTTGTTTCCGCCATCCCACAAAACAACATCGGCCTCCTTCCCCGCCTCGGCGAGGATCTTGCCGTAGTCAACGCCGGCGAACACGACATGCCCGACTTCGATGTGGTGTTCGTATTCTTCGCGTTCCTCAATCGTGCATTCGTGAAGATCGAGATCTTCGAGCGAGCCGAACCGCTGTACGACCTGCTTGACCAGATCGCCGTACGGCATCGGGTGTCTGACGACCGCAATGCTGTAACCCTTTTCGCGTAGTATTTCCGCCACACGGCGCGTGGTTTGACTCTTGCCGGCTCCAGTTCTAACGGCACAAACCGCGATGATGGGTTTGTCGCTCTTGAGCATCGTCGCCTCGTTGCCAATGAGTTTGAAGTCGACGCCGAGAGCATTGACCTTTGCGCTCATCCGCATGACGTATTCATAAGAAACGTCGCTGTACGAAAACACCGCCGTGTCGATTTTTTCTTTCTTAACAAATTCCGAAAGATCGTCTTCAGCAATGATGGGTATCCCGTTCGGGTAATTTCCTCCCGCGATCTCCGCAGGATAGCGTCGTCCATCGATATTGGGGATCTGCGTCGCCGTGAACGCGACGACTTCAACGTCGTTGTTCTCCCGATATAACGTGTTGAAATTGTGAAAATCCCTGCCAGCGGCACCCATAATTAGAACGCGTTCTTTACTCATCTCGGCCTTCCTTTTCTTTCGGCAACGACGTTGCCATTTTGAAATCGTTGTTCTGAGTGATTTATTAAAAACCAGGGCGAGAACAAATCCGCCCACCGACAAAAATCGTTTTATGGCTCCGCCATCCGCCGCACGAGCCCGCGCGTCGAATGACCCGCTTTCATTGGAATCCTCACCACACACCCGCCGTTTCTTTTGACGAAATCGGCGCCGACTATCTCATCTTGTTTGTACTCAGCACCCTTGATGAGAACGTCGGGTTTGACTTGTTCGATGGTCTCGAGCGGCGTGGCCTCGGGAAACACCGTCACATAATCCACCCACCGGAGCGCGAGAAGGATTTCCGCGCGTTCTTCGGCGGGGTAAATGGGCCGGGTATCACCTTTGAGAGCACGGACCGAAGCGTCGTCGTTTATCGCGACGAGCAGCACGTCGCCCTCACAGGCAGAGCGCGACAACAAGCTAATATGTCCCGGGTGCAGCAGATCGAAACAACCGTTGGTAAAAACGATTCGCTTCCCATCCCGCCGAAGCCCTTCAAACGTCACTGCCAGATTGTCCCTCGGGATCAATCGCCTCATAACCAACATCACCTGATCGCCTTATACGCTATAATTCAAATGACTTAGAAATCTTATCTCTAGTTGCCGTTGACGTCCCGACATCCTTGACCACCTCGCCGGCGCCATGATTTGCGATAACCACCGCGTCGATCATGGGCGTCCCGGAACCGATGGCCGCCGCCAGGATACTGATCACCGTATCGCCGGCGCCCGTGACATCGTACACCTCCTCGGCTACCGTCGGAATGTGTATCTGTTTGTCATCCTCTACGAATAGACTCATCCCATCCTCGCCCCGCGTTATCAACAGCGCTCCGAGTTCGAGCTCTTCGCGCATCCGGAACCCGACACTGGAAAGCATCTCCTCCAGATCGAGTTTCATTCCGTAGAAACTCGCCGCTTCCTTTGTGTTGGGCGTCATCACGGCGGCGCCCCGGTACCACGTGAAGTGACCGATGTGTGGATCGACGAGTACGGGTTTGTCCTTGGTACGCCAAAGCCGGATGATTTCGCCGAGATAATCTTCCTGGACAACTCCCTTTCCATAATCAGAGACGATCAGCGCGTCGAAGTCGTCCACGCCATCTACAAGACGCTCCAAAAATGCGTCCCGGCTTTGGTTGGAGAGCGGTGTTTCAGCCTCGAAATCGGCGCGGACGACCTGTTGGCTCTGGGCGATTATACGCACCTTTTCCGTGGTCTCCCGCCCACCCTCGGCGCGAAGACACGTGTGCCCTATTTCGTTCGCATCGAGAAGAGAACGGATCTCGCCGCACGCCGCGTCGTCGCCCGCCAAACCGACCAGCGTTACCTGCACGCCGAGCGCGCGGAGGTTCGACGCTACATTGGCCGCGCCGCCGAGATGCGCGCTTCGACGAGTTACGCGTACGACGGGCACCGGAGCTTCGGGGGAAATACGATCAACCCTGCCCCAGTAGTACCGGTCCAGCATGACATCACCGAGAACGGCCACACGACAAGAGGCAAACCGATCAAGATACGCCTCAACGCGGGTTCTATTTAAACCGGTCGTAAACATGATAGAATATCGCGAAAAAAAATTAAGGACCTTCGGAGTGAAGCCCCTAACGAAATACCTTCGTCGCCGTAAATTGGAAAGTCACATTAGCATACGGGTGCGAACAGTGTCAAGTGGTTTGGCGTTCTTCCCGCCCTGACGGGTGTCGTGTCGACGCTTTACCCCGTCCGGCGCGCTCCATTCTTGCTCCCCTGTTGAGTCACCCTGTTCTTTGTGGTAGATTGGGGGTCCGACACCTGAAACAGGCCTATAGGAGGTTGTCCGTGAACCAGCAACACACCGTCAATATCGAAATTGGCGACAAAGAGTGGGAAGGCATTTATTCGAACTTCGTGATCGTCACCCACTCCAACTCAGAGTTTATCGTCGATTTTGCCCGGATGCTCCCCGGGGTCAAAAAGGCGAAGGTCTTTTCGCGTATTCTGATGACACCGCAGAGCGCCAAGGCCCTCATGACGACGCTCCAGAACAACATCTCAAAATATGAAGGAGAGCATGGGAAGATCCCCGTCGCGCCGATGGATCCGAGCAAGGCGCCCATCGGATTCCAGACGGCTCCCACGGACGACGACCAGCCCAAAACTTGACCGCGGTCCCGGGTTATCCGTTCTTCCGCACCGGCGGCGCGGTCTTCCACCGCCGGTGCATCCAGAAATAGTGACCGGGATACTCCCGCACATATTTTTCAAGAACACCGGTGAACCGTTGGGTCAAATCCTCGACCGCCTCACGCCCGGTCAGGGCGGGATCGGGCCATATCGGCTCCTCGAACACCGCTTTGTGTTTGTCGTATCCATCACGAATCATAAAAGTTGCGACGATGGGAGAGCCGTTCCTTATCGCAAAAATCGCGGGACCTCGAACCGTCGACGCCGGCCTTCCCATAAAGTCGACAAAGATCCCGTGGTTGCGCGCGTCCTGATCGGCGAGATATGCGACAAAACAATTTGACAACAGCAGATCGTTGAAGCGTGAAAACGGTTCGGTCACAGAAATGATTTTCATTTTCTGTTTGATCCGCAGCCCGGATATCAGTTTGTGAACGATCTTGTTGCTGTGATTCGTGTCCGTCACATGGAGAGGGTATCCGCTCTGCCCGATAACGGCGCCCAAAAGCTCCCAGTTTCCAAAATGCCCGGTAAAGAGAACCGCGCCCTTGCCGTGATCGAGCGCCTTGTCGAGGTTGTCGATACCTTCTACATCGACCATGTCAAAAAGTTTTTCTCTCGTGATCGAGTGGAACGCGCCGAACTCCATCAGCGCCATTCCATACTGCTGATATGATTCGAGAGCGACGGCATCCACTTCTTTCGCGGGCATGCCGGGGAATGATTTCTCGATATTGCCGACGACGACCTTGCGCCTTGCCTTGAGAACCCGATATGCGAACCAGCCAATCCCCGCACCACCGCGTCTTAGCGCGCCGAGCGGAACGATCGAACACACGCCAATGAGAAATATCGTGAGAACCCATTCGATCCTGTGCGATAAACGTTTACCGACGCTCAACCGCGATTTTTCATTGCCCGGCTGGTTCTTTCCCATATCCGCGATCACAATTCCCTCTTTGGCTCGAGTTCGTCCCCGCCGATTACATCTCGCTTCTCCTCAGCCCTTCTCATCCCTCCGTCCGAAGCGACGCCAATCAAACCAATCTCACATAGAGACCCGATGGTTCTCGGTCAACCAGCCCTTTCATCTCCAGGTCGAGCAGCGCCTGCAAAACCTCCGACGCGGACAAACCCAGGTGCCGGGCGATCGAATCCGGGTCCGCCGGACTCGAACCCAGTGCGTCGAAGACACCGCGCGTGTTACCCGGAAGGTCGGGCGCCGCGACTCTCCCCGGCTTCGCCGGACGCAGCCCGCCCCGCGGTTTCAGCGCCGGAACCGCAGAAATGATATCATCGACTCCCTCAACCGGGAAGGCCCCCATTTTGAGATAAAGGTTGCCGCCCCGGCTCCGGTCGTCCCCGGGAAATCCCGGGACCACCCCAACGTCACGTCCCTGCTCGAGGGCCCAGTTTGCCGTGATCAACGCTCCGCTGCGCCGAGCCGCCTCCACAACGACCACAACGTGCGAAAGCGCGCTTATCAGGCGGTTTCTCCGCGGGAACACGTGTTTGAACGGAAGCCCCCCGGTCAGCTGCTCCGTGACGACACACCCATCCTCCGCAATCGACTCAAGAAGTTCCACGTTCTCCGGCGGATACGGCACGTCGATACCCGTACCGACGACGGCGACCGTGTCACCTTTCCCGTCCAAAGCGCCCCTGTGGGCGGCGGCATCGATCCCTCGTGCGGCTCCGCTCACCACCGGGATATCGAGACGCGCGAGATCGGCGGCAAGAGAGCGCGTGAATGCCACCCCTCGAACCGACGCATTACGGCTCCCCACGATCGCAACACCCCTGTGTGAAAGCAACGACGCATCACCCTTGAAAAACAGGATCGCCGGCGACTCCGGTATTTCCCCGAAGCAAACGGGGTAATCGTCGTCGAGACAGGTGATCACTCCCGCGCCCGACCTCTCTATTGCTTCCAGGTGGGCATCAAAAAGTTTCCACGGAATATCGAGCACGGGTTTGCAGAGGATAAAAGAGAGCTCTCGCCTCCCCTCCACCGTCTGGAGAAGATCGAATATTCGGCAAGGATCCTTCGGAAGACGAAAACAATCCGTCCCGCCAATACCCTCCGACAACAACAACGCAAGAACAGGATAGTAAGACCGACCCACACACACCACCCCCAATACAAAATTACACTATGGTCTCCTTGAGCGCGGCGAGAAGCGTCTTGAGACCTTCCCGCGATACAGAAGAAATTGGAAATACTTTCGAATGAATATTCGAAAGTTCGGGATCGATACCCTCGACTCCGCCCTCGACAAGGTCGCACTTCGTCAGCGCGAGGATGCTGGGACGTTCGAGGAGCATCGGATCATAGCGGAGAATCTCATTGCGGAGAGTCACGTAGCTTTTTTCCGGATCTGGCGATGTGACATCGACGAGAAAGAGAAGCACGCGGCAACGTTCAATATGACGGAGAAATTCCTTGCCCATCCCTTTACCCGCGTGTGCACCCTCGATCAATCCGGGTATGTCGACCATCACCAGCGAATCGAAATCGCCAATCTTGACAATTCCCAGCACCGGAGTCTTCGTGGTAAACGGGTAGTCGGCTACCTCGGGGTGAGCCGAGCTCACCACGCTCAGGAGCGTTGATTTGCCGGCGTTGGGCTCTCCGACCAGACCGACATCGGCAATCAGCTTGAGCGTGATCTCGAGTTTTCGATTTTCGCCCTCCACGCCCATTGTCGCCTTGCGCGGCGCCTGGTTTCTCGAGGTCTTGAAGCGCTCGTTCCCGAGTCCGCCCCTGCCACCCTTCGCGACCACGCACCGGTCGCCTGCCTCCAGGAGTTCGCCGATTATTTCTTCGCCACCGACATCCCTTATGATCGACCCCGGAGGCACGAGAATCACTGTATCGGCGCCGCTCTTCCCGCGGCGTTTGGCTCCCTTACCGTGCGCGCCGCGCTCCGCCTTGTAGATCCTGTTGTAGTGAAGATCGATCAGAGTGGAAAGCTGCTTCGTCGCTTCCACGATCACACTGCCGCCCCGGCCACCGTCGCCCCCATCCGGTCCACCGTGAGGGATGTACTTCTCGCGCCGAAAGCTCACGCATCCGTTTCCGCCGTCTCCCGCGACAACTTCAATGATTGTATGATCGATAAACATATCTACAGACCCTCATCGACCCGAGCGGTGTTCATTTTCTCAACCGCGGAGCGACAGTTCGACTGAACCCACGTCGGGCGAATCAATTTAAATAGGGAGGAAATCTAATGACGGGACGACCATCATAGCAGCCCCGCACCTGTACGTCAACGCCCCCGTTCGCCGCTATTTTCGCAGACTTCGTTTACGGCGGTTGAACGCTTCATAAACCGGCCGCGGCACGAACTCCGAAACGTCCCCACCGAGCGCGAACACTTCCTTGACCGTCGAGCTGTGGAGATAAACGTACTGTTCGCTCGGCATTAGAAATATAGTCTCGAAGTTGGGATAGAGCTTTCGGTTCATAAGGGCCATCATCATCTCGTACTCGAAATCAGACAAGGCTCTCAGCCCTCGAATAACAACATCGACTTCCATCTTTTTGCACTGTTCGGCAAGAAGCCCGGGAAGCGAAACAACTTCGACGTTCTTCAAATCTTTTGTGCACTCCGTGAGGAGACGCTTCCTCGTTGCAAGCGAAAAGGTCGTGTCCTTGTGTACCCCTTTTGCCACCGCCACGACGAGCTTCCCGAACAGCTTGCTCGCCCTCCTGATCACATCCACATGCCCATTCGTGACGGGATCGAAGGTTCCCGGGTAGAGGGCTTTCGTCATCACTTGCCTCCTCACATCAATTCGAAGTAACTCACGCAACTCTGGCCAAATTTCTTGAACTTTGTGCGCCCCAGATTCTCGACGGACTTGTCGTCCACGGCATCTTTGTGATGCTCAAGAATCAGCAGAGCCTTCACAGGGTAATCTATGCCGGCGAAGAACTCCAGCAAAAGACGCGTGTCCCCGGATGCGTAGGGAGGGTCGGCAAAAACAATATGCGGGTCCGTATCACGCAAGCCGCCGGACAGAAGAAAATCCATCACCGGACCGGGGTGGACAATTCCCCCCTCGGCGGGGATGTCACAAGCGGCGAGGTTCTCCCCTAGACAACCGAGAGCCGTCCTGTCGTTCTCGACAAAATGAACCTGCGCGGCTCCCCGGCTCAGAGCCTCGAGACCGATTCCACCGGCCGCCGCGTACAGGTCGACAAATACGGCGCCGGCGACACGATTCCCGAGCGATTCGAACACCGAGTCTTTGGTCCGCTGCATTGTCGGGCGCAGGCGCCGATCGTCGGGATAGGACAGCACCCTGCCCTTCAATGTCCCCGCGAGTACCCTCGTTTTCAAATATCGATGCGCCACCATTCTGACTCCTTGAGAAACCAACGCGGCATCCGTCCCCTATCGACCATAAACGCAAGAAGGCGGCGAGGCAAGCACTGTGTCTTGCCCCGCCGCCTGTTGCGGACCGGACGACGATCAACCTTTGCGATTAACTGTCGATGATCTTCGGTGTCACGAAGATAACCAGTTCGCGTTTTTTCTTTACGTCGTTTGTGAGCCTGAACAGACCACCGAGAAGCGGAATGTCCTTAAGGATCGGCACGCCGTTTACATACTTGCTTTCGACTTCGCTGATGAGTCCACCGATAACCGCTGTGTCTCCATCGCCCACGACGACTCGGGTATCCGCCTCGCTGAGCACGA
Source organism: Candidatus Latescibacterota bacterium (assembly GCA_963791045.1). Classification (GTDB taxonomy): domain Bacteria; phylum Krumholzibacteriota; class Krumholzibacteriia; order WVZY01; family WVZY01; genus CAWBQK01. Next base: position 237,011 of record CAWBQK010000007.1, on the reverse strand, counting down.
TGACAACACCACCCTGGACGGTAGCCTGGGAGGCGAGATCACTGACTTCGGGATGAAGGTCCAGCGTGATGGTCCGATCCGAGTTGACGTGCGGGGTCACGCGAAGAATGATACCGATCTTTGTCAGCTCGGTAATCGGGTTACCCGCTTCGTCGGATACGATCAATGGAATCTCTTTACCTACTAGAATGCTCGCTTCACGGTTGTCGGCGGTTACGATTCTAGGGTTCGAGATGATGTTCGCCTTGTTTTCTTTCTCCATCATGTCGATGATCGCCTGCACTTCACCCCACGACTGGACGGTTCCTATGCGGAGCTGCCCGGTCGGCGACGCGGCAGGCGCGTGGATTCTGAGATCTCCAACGCCATTGACGTCTTTGTTAGAGATGTTCAGGAGATTCCACTGGACGCCCATTTCGCGTGTGGCTTCGAAGTCCACGTCGACGAGCTTGGCGACGATCTCGACCTGTTTGATTTTCTTGTCGAGCTCCGCAACCATCGCCCCGATCTTTTCGATATTCTTAGCAATATCGGTAACGATCAGCGCGTTGGCGCCCGACTCGATTTCCATACTTCCGCGCTGGGTGAGGATCTCTTTGAGCGCATCCCTCATCTCCCCCGCGTTGGCAAAACTGATCTCGATAATTTTTGTTTCGAGCGGGAGCAATTCATCTCTCTGGCGCTCCGCGGCCTGGATCTCCAGCTCTTCCTTGGTGAGCTTCTCGACGGTCGACACGCGGATCATTCCGTACTCTTCACGGTATCCGAATCCGTGCGCCTTGAGAATGATGTCCATCGCCTGCTGCCATGGAACGTTCTTGAGATGCGCGGTCACTTCGCCCTCTACTTCCGGACCCGCAATGATGTTCATCTCGGAGAACTCGGAGAGGCTGTGGAGGACGGTCTGAATATCAGCGTCCTGAACATCTATAGTAATACTCTTGTTTTTGACCAGACCGCTGCTCGCCGCGTACGCCGGAAGGGGCTGTACCGTGGTAACGGGCTGGCTGTTGCTTGCCGTGTTCTTAGTGTCCCACGAGCGCATCGAAACGTTTTCGGTTGCGTTGACGGGGACGGCCTTCGCGGGCTCGGGCTTGACTGTCTCGGCCGGCTTCGAGCTGGCGAACAGCGGATTCACCGTCTCGCTCTTGACCGGCGCCGGTTTTTGCTCGACCAGCGGCGTCAGACTGCCAACGGGTTCCATCGAGCTCTGCATCACCCGTCGCTGAGGCGCCGGCTGCACCGGCTGTGTCGCCGGCTGTGTCGCCGGGGCGGCGGCCTGCTCAACGGGCTCGACGCTCGTCGGTTTGAGTGTCGGCTTAACCTTCGAGACAAACCGGATACGAACCGCGTCATCTTCCTTGACGAGCGTGTATTCCGCTTTGTATTTCAAGTCGAATACGACACGAACGACGAGATTTGGGTCCTCGGAAAACTGGCTCGACCTCACGCGGTCGACGACAGCTCCGTCGCCCTCAAAGGACATCTCCGTCATCTGGTACGTCGCACCGATGAAATCAACAACGAGGCGAGGAGGATCGTCCATCATGAATTCCTGGACTTCTACGGCCCCCGTCTTTGAGATGACATAGCTCGACGAGCCTTCTGCATCCTTCACGACATCGAGAGCACAGATTTGAGATGTGTCACCCTGCACAGAAGTACCCATTATGAGCACCCCCAGCAGCAACGCAGTGACAACGGAACGACGAGTCACGAAAATCTTTCTCATTTCAGCTCTCCTTCTTCTCGTTTGGCAAGATGCAGAGTGAACTTTTTGGTCTGACCAAAGTTGGTCACTCGCGCGACCACAGACCGGTCACCTATGGCGACTACGGAGCCATTCTTGACTTCGTCGCCGACGCGGAGGATGTAACTAAATCCCTTGTCGTCTTCGAGCAGAGCGAATCGATCCAACTCACCCTTGACGACCCCAACAAGAACGACGCGGCCAACATCCACGACCGGCATTTTCTTTTCGCTGACGAAATTGCCGACGATGAGAGACTCGAACGGGTCTCTCTTGTTGAAAGCGCTGTAGTAGTAGCTGTTGTCTCTCAGCTTGACCTTTTTCTTTGGCGCCGGCTGGTTCGAATCAGCAAGCGGTGTCGCGGACTGGAAGAGGATCGCCGCGGCCACGGCGGCCGCCACAATCGATCCAAGTGCCGCTCTGCTATTGTTCTTGAGGCGCAGTCTCATTTTGGGCTCCTTCGAGCAGGGTGTAGGCGCTCAGCGAAAAATCAGCGACGACGGTCCCGCGGTATCGGTCCGTCTTGTTCTTTTTACCCTCGGAATTTGTGGCGAGAGCGTTGACTTTTAGTTCCTGGACATTGACTATTCGTGACATGTTGGCCAACCTGCTCAGGAAAATCCCCAGCTGGTGGTATCCGCCCCTTACGCGGACATTGACGGGGTGTTCCTTGAAAAGCTCCTGCACGACAACCGCCCTGGGCTGGAAAAGCATGAACTCTACCCCGGCCTTGTTCCCCGCTGTCGTCACTTTCCTCAACAGGTCGGGCATTTCTTGTTCGAGAGGCAGAAGTTCCTGGGCCGACATCCACTGCAGATGCAGGCGCTCGTACTCGGCCTCGAGCTTTGCAAGGTTTCCTACCATCTTCTGCGCTTTTTCGAGTTCTGCGTTGAGCTTGGTATACTCATCCTCGAGTTGTGCAATATGATTCTTCCGAACCTGGTAACAGAACGGAAGCAGCGTGGTCCCGAAATAGACATAGCTCACGGCAATAATCGCAATCGCCACCACGAGGATTTTTTGTATTTTCGGATCTCTCAGATTCATGACAGACCTTTCTTCGTAACCGTCACGCCTGCTAGGGTGCTATCCTCGAATTCAAAGTAAACTTGATCACCTTGTTATCCATCATGTGACCCTCCTGCGCTATATTGAGGCTCACGTTATTGAAGCGATCGGACTTCTCAAGGTTGTTCATCAAGTCGGCAATCAAGTAGTTCGAAAACGTCACACCGTCGATTGCGATTTGAGTTCCGCCGACTTCCTTGACCGAAGTGAGCCAGGAGTTCGCCGGAAGTTGTGGCGCTGATATCATTGAGCAACGCAACCCTGAAATAACGCTCACGATCGAGGGACGCGATAACTGCCAGTCTCCGGTCGACCTCTTCCCTCTCCTTTGTGAGCTTTCTGATTCTTTCGAGCTGCGGCGCAAGTCTCTTGGATTCTTCTTTTGCCTCCGCTATTTTTGTGTCGAAATCATTTATCGACTTCGCCTGAAGGCTCGCTATAGCCACGATCATTCCGACATAAACCACGAGACCGGCAATGCAGCCATATGGTCTTGGGTCCGCCGCCTCCGCCGCCCGAAAACGACGGCATCTTCAAACGCCGTGACCGTTTTCTCTCTTCCGGTGGGAGCAGGTTAATCCTTATCATTTAGTTCCCCTCCCTTCTGAGGGCGAGCCCGAGTGAGACGGTGAGCATCGGAGCCACTTTCTCCAGATTCGTCGACCGCTTCCGGCAATCCATTTTCTCGTCCGGACTGATCCGGCTCACGGAGTCGTTCACTTTGAATTCGACGTCGTGCTTTTCACCCAGAATTTCTCTGAGCCAGGGAACCCGGGCGCCTCCGCCGCTCAAGACCACTTCGTCGAGTTGCTTCGGCATCGCCGGCGGTCTTGAGAAATGATATCGATCTTTCGATACCCATGGACAGATCCTCGCAGGCGTCCGCGATGATCTTCCGGCATCGATCTTCGTCCTCGATTTCCGACTCTCCACTCACCATCGCCTCCGCTTCCTCGAAGCTCACCCCCAAGCTCACGCTGGAGGGCTTCGATGAACACGTTGCTTCCAACACTGAGGTCCCTGTGTAAAGAGCGGAATGTTATTCTGGATGATGTTGATATTGGTCACATCTGATCCGATGTTGATCAGTCCCGTTACCCGGTTGCCTGGTCTTCCTCGGTCAACTCGTACGCGTTCTGAACGGCGAACGAATCGACATCGATGATCGTCGGGCTGTATACCCGGCGTCCCTGATCAAGTTGGCGTGGGTGTCCACCATTTCTTTTTTTGCGGCGACGAGGAGGATCTCCATCTGGTTGGCGCCGACATCCTCTTTGAGAATCTCGAAGTCGAGACAAACATCATCGATGTCGAACGGAACGTGTTGTTCCGCTTCCCAGAAGATTGCCTCTTTGGCATCGTCGGGATTCATCTTGTCCATCACGATCTTCTTAACGATGACGGCGCGGCCCGATACGGCCGTCACGACATCGCTGCTTTCGATATTCGCCTTGGCCATGCACTCCTGGATTCCTTCGATCACCAGACTGCGGTCCATGATTTCGCCTTCGACGATCGCTTCGGGCGGAAGCTTTACGATGCCATAGTTCTTCAGAACCGGCATCGTCTTTGGAATGGTCGATCTCGACGATCTTGACCAAGCTCGAACCGATATCCAGGCCGACCGACGATTTATTCTTTTCTGGAAAAAAGCTTCATCTTCAGCACCAGCCTTCTATCACGGATTTCGTACTTGTAGCACGGTTGCGACACAATACACCCGTGATTCGGGACACATTAAAACGGGACTTTGAACCTTGCGAGGAACCCCGTCGCAACAAATATGCCAGGTTTTTGAACCCGTGCGCATCGTATAACCAGTTGTTATTATGTGGTTTAGCCAAGCGACACAGAGGAGGACCCGAAAGGGGAAAGCGTTTTGCACTATGCTGGCTTCACGTGCAATTCAGGATTTTCCAAGGAAAAACTCGAGGTACAAACGCCAAAGAGCTGGCCCCCGCGAGAAAAATAACCATCGCTGAGGGGGCGAGAAACGACCCAAAAGCAACGGCGGTCTGGGTAGTAGCTCCGCTGGCGCAGAAGGTACACGCCGTAGCGGCGCCGAAAAAAGAGGCCAGGATAAGAACGGGAAATATCATCTGCCAACCAACGAACGCGCCGATCATTCCCATCAGCTTGACATCTCCGCCGCCCATGCCGTCGACCTTTCTTACGATCCGTAGATGCCGGCAACCGCAAACAAAAGCCCTCCGCCGACGAAGGTTCCGATCAGAGACTCGAACGAAGTTATATCGAGACAAACGATGGCCCCGATCCAGCCGAACACGATCCCTCCGAGGGAGAGAACATCGGGGATGATCTGGTGCGACCAATCGATAAGCGTAATAGCGAGGAGAACGGCAAGAAAGATAAACACCCACATCGCTTCGAGCGTGATGCCGAACGCCATCCGGCGACAACGCCCAAGCAGCCGGTACACAACTCGACAACAGGATATCTCGCAGAAATCGACTCTCCGCAATGGCGGCACTTCCCGCCGAGAATCAGATAACTGAAAACGGGGATATTGTCGTACCAGGCGATTGTGTTGTTGCACTGGGTGCATTTGGATCGGCCCGACGACGACGGACTGTCCGAGCGGCAATCGATATATCAGAACGTTGAAAAAGCTGCCGATCATGAGTCCGAGAACGAACGAGCAGGATACAGGGAGACCAGATCATTGAACATCCGATGTCGCCTCTTATTGGGGTTCGGATTGTCTTGATCTTTTCGATATACCTCTCGGCGAGTTCCTTGAGGTGGGGGTTGTCGGTGGTCTCCATGTACTCTTCCCAGATTCGCATCGACGACTCCCTGTCGCCCGCCTTCGAATATACGAACGCGGCGAAGCGCTCGGTAAATTCTGGCGCCTCGGGCATTCTGGAGGCAAGCTCAAAATATCGGCCGGCGACCTGGCGGTCCCCGCCGTTGACATAGTTGAGGAAACCGACTTCGAACGGCAGCTGCCAGGATCGTGGGTTCCGGGCCATTCCGAGCTTGAGGAGATCCATCCCTTCTTCGAACGCCCCGATGTCCTCTGATATGACGAGCGCGCCAAAGCGATAGGCGAATGAAAAATGCGGGTCAAGTGTCGTTACGAGATCGATCAGACCCCGAAAGTACCGCAGGTCGTGGTTGCCCTTTCGGAAATCACCGTAGTACTGGATGGCCGACAACCACAACACATCCGCCACCACTTCCCGGTAACCGATCGACATCTCTTTGACAAATTTTCCCGACGGCAGATAGAGCTTCTCGTGAAGATATGGCCGATAACGGAACTTCTGCACCCATACCGTCGACAGAACCAGGCCCGCGACCATGGTCACACCGACGAGCCCAATGATGATTTTCCGATTGAGGCCCCTCATCATTGAACAACATCCCTGCGTTTGAAAATAATCGAACTCACGAACAGAAGAACCAGGGCATAAAACATCGCGTAGATCGTCGCCGAATACACGTATTGATCCATGAGTGGCAGGTTATGAACCGCCTCGGACCTTACGTTGAACAATGCCAAATTGGGGAGCATGTAGTAACCAATCGAAGAAACGATCTTCAACCCCATACCACCGAAATGCGTGGCGAAGTCGAGAAGATCTCCGCTCAAGTGCCCGCATATGAATACACACAGTGTGAACAAGCGAACTCATCAAAGGCGATGTGAATGTAGAGAAGAATGTCAGCACCGCCGGTAATCAAAGCGCCACCTCCACGACGGACAGATGCAGTGCGATAAATATCGTGCTATTGAAAGCCGTCCGGCTCATCGACCATCACGATGAGGTATACCACCGACATGCAGGCCATGATCACCGTTATCGTAATCCAGGTACCGAGGAACTTTCCGAGGATGAAGTCCACACGGCTTATCGGCTTGGACAGGATACTCGGGAGTATCCCTCTTTCTCGTTCCCGCGAATACGACCCGGCCCCCATCAGGATAACCAGCAGGACTCCAAAAATGGACACCGAACCGAGACCGATATCGACGATTATTTTTTGCTGCGCGCCGACAGCCAGCGGAGCCAGAACATACGACGAAACCATCAGAAGAAACGCAAAGACGAGCACCACGAGGAGAATACGCTCCTTGAGGTATCCCTTTATCGTGTACTTCGCGATAGTCAATGCCGGAAACGTTGAATTTATCGGGAATTCGCATGTATCATCTCTTCTATTTCTGATGCCAGTGTGTCCGCGCCATCTTTTGCCGCGTCCGAAAGAGCCTCGAGAAGATAGTCTTCAAGGCTGAACTTGAGAGGTTTGACTTCAAGAACTTCGCCACCGTACGCGTAAACCTTTGAAATCACGGTTTTGACGTTGCCGCTGCCCACGCACTTGAGGACGATCGCCTCTTCGTTGCCGTAGACAAGCTCTACGCCGCGTTCCGGTTTGTCGAATGTATCCCGGTGGACGCCCGAAGCGGTAATCTCCACGGGGGTCGATTTTTGCCGGTAAATATCACGCAACGACAGGCAGCGCTGGATCCTTCCGCCGCTGATGATTCCGACGCGATCGCAAACCGCTTCGACGTCGGGGACGATGTGTGAACTGAGCAGGATCGTCTTTCCCTGCTCCTTGAGCGACAGCAGTAGCTGTCTCAGTTGGCGGCGCCCCACGGGATCGAGACCGCTGTAGGGTTCATCGAGAATCAGGAAATCAGGGTCGTTCATCAACGCGATGGCAATCCCCAGACGCTGACGCATCCCTTTCGAGTATTTCTTGATTTTGATTTCCCTCTTCGGGCCAAGACCCACGGCTTCGATCAGACTGTTTTTTCGGGAGAGAATCGTCGTCCGGGGTCAGTCTGAATAACTCGCCGGTGAGCTGAAGCATTTCTTCCGCGTTCAGAAACGGGTACATCCCCGATCTCCTCGCCGAGATAACCAACGCGGGACAATCCGTCCGTTTGTGACCCCCTCCTGGTCGAAGAGGCGAACGCGGCCTGTTTCCGGGGCGCAGGAGGCCGAGGATCACGCGCATTGTGGTGGTTTTCCCGGCTCCGTTGTGCCCGAGGAGCCCGAACACCTCACCTTTCTCGATTTTCAAAGAGAGATCGGAGAGGACAAACCGTTTCTTCCCGAGAATTCCCGCGGAATACGATTTGGAAATATTCTGTAAGTCGAGTACGCACATGGTTAATTGCCTGCCAGTTTTGGGTTTGATAGCCATGCATATTGCAGAATTCGTACCGGTCTGGAGCAAAAAAAAGGCGGGAGCTCACTGACTCCCGCCTTTTTCAATTCCCTGGTCGAAGAATCGACTAGGAACCACTTGAGAGGGTAAGGATCAAAGCGTCTTTACCCCAACCCGTAATCGAGTAACCAACGTTCGTACCGGCCAAATCCACTGATAGGAGCATAGCCGGCCTGTCCTGGTGTCGCGGCAACGCCGTTAACCGGCTCGGTCGCGGCCTTGGTGAACGAGTTCTCGAGGAGAACGGCACCGGGCAGCAAATCGGTGATGGTGTCACCGGACGGTGTCGCGTCGGCTCCAATGTTCGCGGCGTATACGCCGTTATTCTGGACTGAAAAATCCTCGGCAGCGAGCTGAACTGTATGACAGTTCGACTTCGTCGAAGCTTCCTTAGCACGCGCCTGCATGCTGATGAAGTTCGGAATAGCGATCGCTGCGAGGATACCGATGATGACCACTACGATCATAAGTTCGATCAGTGTGAAACCTTTGTTATTCATCGGACAAACCTCCCTTTTAGTTGTTGGCTGAGTCGGCGCTTAGTCGATCCGACCGTCTTCCCGATCCTGTCCAACGAATTGGCAATTAATATGCCAAACGTCGTTTACTGTGCCGGCGCCAGGCTAAGTTGATTCACAACCGACACTTACGACTACCTGTCAAACAAATCCGACACTATTGCCATTTGCCACACCGTGTATCATTTGGCCGTTTTTGCAATTGGCATTGTCGAAAGCCTACTCGACGAGTTCCGCTGACCGGCATTTTTCCAGTCCGTAGCGCTGGATTTTCCGGTACAGGGTTGAGGCATTGATACCAAGAATCGAACTGGCCCGCTTTTTTTGCCAGTTTGTGTCTTCGAGAACCTTGAGCAGATACTCCTTCTCGAGCTCCTCGAGCGTAACCTGTGCTCTTTCGGTGATCAGACTCGACTGAGCCATGGTCCCGAAGCAGCAGTTTTTCCGGGAGCGATTCGTTCTGGATCTCAGATGATTCCTCGAGAATCACGGCGCGTTCGATCACGTTTTCGAGTTCCCTCACATTTCCCGGCCAGCCGTACCCGACAGGACGTCCATGGCTTCTTTGCAATGGACTTCTGCGCGTCGGCCGCGACGCGGTCGTTGAACTTCTTGAGAAAATAGGTCACGAGCAGAGGGATATCGTCCCTCCGCTTTCGCAGAGGCGGAAGATGGACCGGAATTACATTGAGGCGATAGTAAAGATCCGCACGGAATTTCTCGTTACCAACGGCCTTTTCGAGGTCGGCGTTGGTGGCCGCAACCAGGCGGACATCGACTTTTATTGGATTGGTTCCGCCGACGGGGATGATCTCCCGTTCCTGGAGAACCCTGAGGAGCTTGACCTGAATCGTCGGCGAGGTCTCCCCCACCTCGTCGAGGAAAAACGTCCCGCCCTGGGCAACTTTGAACAGCCCCTCCTTGTCACGGATGGCACCGGTGAACGAACCCTTCACATGGCCAAAGAGCTCGCTCTCGAGAAGATTCTCGGGGAGCGCGCCGCAGTTGATGGTAACGAACGGATTATTTGCTCGATTCGACCTGAAGTGGATCGCGCGCGCGATCAGTTCCTTGCCCGTGCCGCTTTCACCGCAGATCAGAATCGTGCTGTCGGTTTCAGCCACCTTGTCGACGAGCTTGTAGACCTTTTCCATCTCCTCACTCTTACCGATGATGGTTTTGAGGTCGCTCGACTTCTTGAGCTGCTTCTTCAGAACTCATGTTCTCCGCTCGGACACGCTTCATGTCCAATGCGTTCCTTACGACCATCTTGATCTCGTCGTTTTTGGCCTGCTTGATGAGGTAATGGAAACGCCCCATGGTTTACCGCGTCGATCGCGGTCTTTTGCGAGGCGTACGCCGTCATAATTATAACCGGGACGGCCTGGTCCACTTTTTTGAGTTCACTGAGGAGTTCGATACCGTCCATCCCCGACATTCTGATATCGGTGATTACCAGGTCGAACTTGCCTACCTTGAACTGATCGAGCGCTTTCTTGCCGTTGTGCACCGCGGTTATCTGGTAACCCTCTTTGCGGAGCATGATGGACAGAAACTGGCACATGCTCTTTTCATCGTCTACAATAAGTATTTTCTCTCCGGCCATTCAGTATTCCCCCAGTTAGCTTGTACCGATTTGTCGACCTTCAACTACTGGATTCCAATATCTTCGAGGTTGACCTGGTCTTCGACAGTGCCCCTCTAATGGGTATCACTATCGAGACTTCCGCTCCCCCTTCGCGCCCGGTTCCGGACACCGAATCCGGCCCCATGTGCGCTTCAACAATTTTATTTGCGATCGCCAGACCCGAGTCCTGTCCCGCCGTCCTTTGTCGTAAAGAATGGTTCGAAGAGTCTTTCGTCGTTCCGACGTCGCCAATTCCGCTGCCCTCGTCCGGCGAATGATGATCTTGCATGGTGTCGTCCACCGAACCGTTCCCAGTCCGGACGGAAAGGGTTCCTGATCCCTGCATCGCCTCGACAGGCGTTGATGGTCAGATTGAATAAAACCTGCTTCATCTGTTCCTCGTCGAATTCGCACCATCATACCTCCCCATCCGTGATGGCCGGACTCTCCGTCTCGAATACCGCACTTCAAGGCCGGGTGTGTTGCCCAGGAGCATGAGCACTTCATCCAGACATCTCGACACCGACACCTTTCCTCTCGTCGGCGGCCGAAGCCGCGCAAACTCGAGAAAGTCATTTATAATCCGATCCAGACGATCGGATTCTTTCATCACTAATTCCATCAACCGGCGGTTTTCCCCCTTCAACTCCAGCTCGTTGGAGAGCATCTCGATTGCTCCGCTTATCGATGCGAGGGGATTCCGAATTTCGTGCGCGATTCCAGCGGAAATCTCGCCGATCGCCGCCAGCCGGTCCGCTTTTCTGACGCGTTCCTGCATTTCGCGAACTTCGGTGAGATCCTGGAATACGGCAATCACGCCGCGTGTTTCCTCGCTGTCATCCTTTAGAATCGATATGCTCATACCCAGCGGGATTTCTATGCCTCTTGCCCGCAAAACGCTTATTTCGTTGCGGAGTTTTCCCTGGTTGGAATCGAGAGCCTCGAGAACTTCGCGGGCAAATTCGGGGGTCAGAGGATCGAAAGCCGCTTCCACATGAAGGCCAACGATGTCGAGCTTGTCGACACCCAGGATTTGCTCCGCCATGGGATTTACGGTCAAAACCTTGCCATCCCGATCGACGACGAGTATTCCGCTGCTCATGTTGTTCGAGAATCTCGTTCCGTATCAATTCGCAGCTGTCTGAGTTTTGTCTGGGCGGTATGAAGCTGCCGCCCTTCGGTCTTCGTCCTCTGCGCCAGATAACCTGAAACGGCGCCGACCACGAAAAAGAGGGACACGTGGAGGTACAGGTGAAGGACGCCGCCCGTCAACGAGCCCGCTTCCGACAACTCTTGCCCCGACCGGTTGAAGAACACCCTGAGTTTCAAGGATTCCGTAACATGCAAAACAAAAGGACGCAAACACGCGCGATTCCAAGCCCGCCGTATACCTGCAGAAAAAATGCCGCCGCTATAATGGAGAGACAAAAAACGAGCGAGAACTGGCTCATCATCCCGCCGCTGTAATGGACGATCGACGTCTCGAGAACGACATCCGCCACCATTATGACCAAAAGCACGCACGGGGTGACATACCCATTTGTACACCGGCGTAAAGCAATCCTCCGCCCATGACTCCGACAATGAGCAATACGTACAGAGCGTCTCAACGAGATGTCGCCGTCGGTGAGTTGCAGGATCATTATTCCCGCGCCCACAATGAGCGCGAGCGCGATCGCTCGCAGCCCGAGGAATGCGTTGGTCGTACGTTCTGGAACTCAACGGAATTCCCTCGGGACGTGATCGCCCCTCATTACCCTAGCCTCCCGATACCACGTTGATGAGTTTGAACATCGGAAGGTACATCGAAATGAGCATTCCACCGACGATGACACCCATGACAACAATCATCACGGGCTCGATGATCGCTGTCAGCTGTTCCACGGCGGTGTCAACTTCGTCGTCATAGAAATTGGCAATCTTGTCGAGCATCTCGTCGAGTGCGCCGGTTTGCTCGCCGACGCCAATCATCTGCGTGACCATCGGGGAAACACGCCGCTTGCCTTGAGCGGTTCGGCAATTGTTTCACCCTGGCTGATGCTGTCGCGTGTGGCAAAAATCGCTTTTTCGACAACCTTGTTCCCCGCCGTACGGGCCGTTATGTCCAGACCGTTCAGAATGGGAACACCGCTCGAAATCAGAGTACCGAGTGTCCGCGTAAAACGCGCGATCGCCGACTTTGCGAATAACGTTTCCAAGCGCCGGCACCTTCAATAAAATCGTATCTATCTTGAACTTGCCGGAATCGGTCGCGTAAAATCTTTTGAAAGCAAATATCGAGACTCCGGTCCCGAGCAGGAGAATGTACCAGTAGTACCTGAAAAACTCACTGAGCCCCATGACAATTTCCGTCGGAAGCGGCAGTTCGCCGCCAAAGTCGGTAAACATTTTGGCGAATGTCGGAATGATAAACATCAACATGAAAATCGTCGCGCCAAGCGCCACAACGGCAACAACAGTGGGATAGGTCATCGCCGTCTTGACTTTTCGCGTCAAGGCCTCGGCTTTTTCGAGATAAACAGCGAGTCTCATCAAAATCGTGTCGAGAATACCTCCGGCCTCGCCGGCTTCGACCATGTTGACGTACAGCTGGCTGAATTCCTTATGCTTGCCGAGAGCTTCGGCAAGCGTTGTACCGCCCTCAACATCACTGGTCACAGTCGTGATGATCTGCTTGAAGTGCGGTTTGTCCATCTGTGCCGACAAAATTTCGAGGCACTGGACCAGGGGCAACCCTGCGTTGATCATTGTCGAGAACTGTCTGGTGAAAACACCAAGATCCTTTGTCGACACGCCCTTTTTCGGTCAGAAGCGGGATATTGATATCCTTGGACTTCTGTTTTAGAGAAGTGACAATGATCTTTCTTTTTGCGCAGGTGCCCAATGAGTTCCTGCTTGTTCTCGGTTACGTATTCACCGGAAAGGATCTCTCCTGTCGGACTCCGTCCCTTCCATACGAATGTCGTGGCCATTGTAGATCCCCCTTAAGCCGGTACCGCGGGTCCTAATCAGCAAACCGGCACTTTTGTCCCGAGCATGTTGGCGAGCTCTTCCGGATCCGCACTTCTTCTCAAAGCTTCGTTGGTGGTGATATCACCTTTGATTGCTGCGTTGAACAGACCCTGGTTCATCGTCTGCATCCCGAATTTCTGTCCGGCCTGCATCAAGCCATAGATCTGGTGAACCTTGTCGTCCCTGATCGTCGCGCGGATGGCCGGCGTACAAACCATCACCTCGCAGACAAGGACCCGACCCTTCCCGTTTGCCCGCGGGATGAGCTGTTGCGTAACGACACCTTCGAGAACAAACGCCAGCTGGGCTCGAACCTGCCCCTGCTGCGACGCCGGGAAGGAATCGACGATACGGTTGATGGACTCATATGTGGAGTTCGTGTGAGAGTGTCGCCAGGGTCAAGTGACCGGTCTCCGCGATTGTCAGTCCGGCGGCCATCGTCTCAAGGTCGCGCATCTCGCCGATCAGAATGACGTCGGGGTCCTGGCGAAGCACGTGTTTGAGGGCAACGGAAAAACTCTCCGTATCCGCCTTTACCTCTCGCTGGTTTACAATGCACCGCTTGTGTTGATGGATGTATTCGATGGGGTCTTCGATCGTGATGATGTGACTGGTTCTCTCCCTGTTCACCTTGTCAATGACGCTGGCAAGTGTTGTCGATTTGCCACATCCTGTTGGACCCGGTAACGAGGATCATGCCCCGTTGTTTTTCCGCAAGTCTCTCGATGACGTTGCGGCAATCCCAGCGTTCTCATGTCCAGAATCTCGTACGGAATCTGCCTGATCGCGAGGCTAACCACTCCGCGCTGCAGAAATACGTTTGCGCGAAACCGGCTAAGTCCCTTGACGCCAAACGAGAAGTCGAGCTCTTTTTCCGCCTCGAACCGTTTCTGCTGTTCTTCGTTGAGCACGCTGTAGGTGATGTGCAATGTGTCTTCGGGCGTCATTTTCTCATGCGGTGTCGGCGTCACTTGTCCGTCTATTCTCAACTGTGGAGACAATCCCGCGGTGATGTGCAGGTCAGACGCCTTTTTCTCGATCATTTCGTGCAAAAGATCCCGCAGGTTGATCATGATCCATCCGCCTTCTTAAAACTCGGTTGTTTCTCGGAGAATTTCTTCGAGTGATGTAATTCCACGTTTGAATTTTTCTAGACCGTCAGTCCGTAGCGTAAGCATTCCTTCTTTAACGGCCTGGGTCTTCAAATCAGTCACCGATTTCCGATCGATAATCATTTCTTTGACCGTCCCCGAGATCGGCATAACCTCGTAGAGTCCGAGCCGGCCCGCGTAGCCCGTATCGTTACAGTCGATGCAACCCCTCGCTTCGAACAACGTCAATTCCTCGGGGGATTCCTCGATTCCCAACTCCCGGAGTGTCTCCTCGTGGAGCTTGACCGGTTGTTTGCACTTCGCGCAGAGCTTGCGAACAAGACGCTGTGCGATGATCATGATTACCGAACTCGACACAAGGAACGGTTCGATTCCCATGTCGATCATTCTGTTGACCGAACTGGGAGCGTCGTTCGTATGAAGCGTGCTCAAAACGAGGTGACCCGTCAGAGCCGCCTTGATCGCGATCGATCCCGTCTCGAGGTCACGAATCTCACCTACCATTACGATGTTGGGATCCTGGCGGAGGAATGCCCTCAACGCGGCAGCAAACGACAGTCCGATGTCGTCGTTTACGTTGACCTGGTTGATGCCGTCGATGTTGTACTCAACGGGATCCTCGGCCGTCATGATGTTCGTGAAAGGTTTGTTGATTCGATTCAGCGCGCTGTAGAGAGTTGTACTTTTACCCGAACCCGTCGGTCCCGTTACGAGCACCATTCCATAGGGACTCTCAATCGCATCGAGAAATCTCGCCAATGCTTTCTCGTCGAAACCCAGTTTTGAGAGATCGATCTGGAGATTGCTTTTGTCGAGGATACGCATCACGACTTTCTCGCCATAAATCGTCGGAAGCGAACTGACACGAAGGTCGATTGATTTGCTGCCGATCCGAATCTTTATGCGGCCGTCCTGCGGAACTCGTTTCTCGGCGATGTCCAGCTCGGCCATAATCTTGAGTCTCGAAATGATAGCGCCCTTCATCTTGAACGGCGGGGACATCATCTCGTGGAGCATTCCGTCGATCCTGTAGCGAACGCGCACCTGTTTTTCGTATGGTTCAATATGAATATCACTCGCGTGCTTGGCGACGGCGTCGGCGATGAGGCTGTTCACCAGCTTGACTACCGGCGCATCGGTGGACTGGACTTCTTCGAGTGAAATGTCCTCGTCGATGTCATCGACGATCTCGAAGTCCTCCTCCATGTCCCTCATAATGCTGGCCAGCGAGTCCGCCGAGTCGTACAGGCGATCGATGGCCTTCTTGATCGAGGATTCCGTCGCGACTACGGGCCGCACCTCAAGACCGGTAATGAACTTGATGTCGTCGATCGCAAAGATATTGTCCGGGTTGGCCATCGCAACGGTGAGGATTCTGCCTTCTCGTTGGATGGGGACGACCTGAAACTTGGTGGCTACCTCGGTTGGAATCAACGCGACCGCGTCGCCGCTGGGATCGGCTTCATCGAGGTTGATCGCCGGAACATTGAACACCTGCCCCATGAATTCGGCGAAGGCCAACTCCGAAATCGCGCCGGTCTTGACGAGATTGTAACCAAGAGAACCGCCCTCGGTCTTCTGGACCTCGAGCGCGCGACCCATTTGCTCCTGGCTTATTAGGCTTGAATCCAGGAGTTTTTTAGCGATTCTATCCGTCAACGGTGGATCCTCCAGAACCGATCAGATCAGAATATTTTGTAAGTTGACTATTTGATTGCCGAATCGCACATCGAACTGCGGTTTTTCCGCAAGTCTTATGCCACGGCGCCCCGGCCCGGGCGACGTTGAAACACCCCGCAGAAAGCTCCATGGAGCGGGGCTTGAAGATACTATCTAACCGCATGTCCATAAGAAAGTTATCGCTCCTTGCACCCCAAAGGCGCACCGGCAATCCGGGCATCTCCGGGTCTGCGACCCGCCTTGGTACGGCTGGAATAACCCGACCGCGTATTACCTGCATTTAAATGAAAAACCGCAAAATGCGACTAGACTGAACGGTTTTCGACCGGCGGTGGATTACTTAAGTCCCTTGAGCCGATCGAGCGTCTTGGGTCCGATACCCTTGACGACCAAAAGATCATCCCACCTGGTGAATGACCTTTTACCGGTTCGAACACCCACGATGCGTTCAGCAAGTACCGGACCAATGCCCGGAAGCAGCACGAGCGAGTCCGCAGGGGCTGTTGAGAGGAACAGAAGCGGATGGTCAATGAAATCAGGGGGCAGGTTTTTCTTACCCGTGAGCGGCCGATGCTGAGCGGGCTTCGGGAGGGCAGCGCCGTCCGGGTTCGAGGGTGATCGGTCAAGAGCCCCGTCACGAGAAACAGATGATGCGGTGGACCCGCCAAAAGCCGACAACGCTTTCCACGCCGGCCCATAAAAAATATCGCCGCCCCTGAGAACAACGGCGACGGACAAGACAACAAACGCTCCGATTACTTTCCTCACCACCACACCTCCCATTTTGGACGGCGTTCCCCTCACCGCCACGACCCATCGATCGTTACACCCCACTCAAGCTAATCGAAAATGCTCCACTCTATACCATAGACAAACGTCCGCGGCGGCATCAGGAAGGGCCACACCGTCACGTACTTGGTGTCGGATACATTCAACCACTGAAGATAAATGTTAGCATCAATGAGACGAAAGACGAGCTTGACATTGACAACGTTGTACGACGGCAGCTCGTGGGTCGACCCCGCCTTGCGCGAACCTCCGTACTTGTATTCCGCGCTCAATCTAAAGCCGCTTGTGTTCTTGAAAATATCGCGTCCGATTGACGCCACGGCGCTTGCACGAACTCCGGGAACCGACGCGAAGTACCGTTCCCGCACGCTTGGGCAGTACTCGATTCCCCCCGAGAGTTCAACATCCATAGTCAACACCGACTCGCGAATTCCCAATCGCTCTTCGACAACGAAAAGATCCTCGACAACACCGTTCTGAGCGCTGCGCAAGTTAACGGCTTCCCCTTCGACGCGGTTGAAGACTATCGGATTCTGCATGCGTATCCCGGTCCCGCGGATTTCGTTCTCAAGAATCCCGAACCGGGTGTACCAGGCAGCGCTTGCTTCGAGCGAGTGTTCGTCCTTTACGTAGCGGTTGCCTGTAAGTTTGATCGTCGGCTCCATGAACACACTGTGGAGAGGTTGGTAAAGCTCCGAAAGATTGGGCATCCTGAAACCGCGCTTGAGTTCTACAATAAACCGGTTGCTCGAACCCAACGACCGGCCAAAAGTCAGGTCCGCGCCCCAGCCGGCAAAAGAGTCGACATAATAGGTGGTATTTGCGTTCGCTTTCAGGGCGAATCCCCACGGCGCCCTCGTGCTTCCCGTCACGCCCAGGTGCGCCTTTTGAAGTCTGTTACTCGCCGTAACGTCGCCGATTTCCTGTTTCGAGTGAACGTCCTCGTAACCCGCACCGAGCGTCACCCCGCTACCACCACCAAGAGAGAACGGCCAGGACAAAAATGCGCCGGCGGTATGGTTGGCCGAGCTCGAATCCACCGCCGCAATATTACCGGATAGATCACGCGCCTCTTCGGCTTGAGTCTTGTGGCTCCTTTCGAACACGGACAAGTCCACCGCGCCAAAACCACTTCTCAACAATGCGTAATGACCGTCCCTTCGGTGGACGCGGTCCGCCGAAATCAGGTCCCCCTCGAAAGTGTGGGTGAACCTCCGGAATGAAAACAGGTAACCCTCACCGCCCGGGATCCGTCCCCTTATGTTGCCTCCCTGTGTCCGTGTGGTCGACTTTCCGTAGTCCGATCCGTTTACCTTCTCACGGCCATCGAAGGCGTAGCCGTCGTTCAAGAGTTCGTCAAAATAAAAATCGATTCCCACGGGGCCGACAATCGATGAGAACTTCAAACGTCTCTGTCGAAGATTTCGATCACCCTTCGACAACTCGACCCAGGTGACCGGCTTGTCCGTCGGCATGGGAGGCTCGACAATCTGGTAGACGCCTTCTATGTTGGACCGCGCCGGCAGAAACAGTCTCGACTGGCCTTTGGCGCTGAGTTCGCCGATCGGTGTCGTCGGCACAAGTCCCAGTGGCATGCGGTCATCCTGGGGATCGTTCAGCGGGACGCTCCCAAGATAGAATGCACCCCGGCCATACCCTACCCCATAACGAGAGTAGTTGGCCTCCGCGCCGATCGGACCCTGCCGCCCGATGACGGTCCGGGGCCACATCTCAAAAAAATGATCGAGGGAAAAAGCGTGGCGTCGTCGAAATGTGTCTCCGTTGATGGTGTCCGTCGGACTATGGGGCACTTCGATCCGCGACGCCGGAGCGCGCGCCGGCGGCTGCACGGTGGGTGCGACGTTGCCGTCCTCGGTCACCACATGTCGCTTGGGGGACTCGGGTGTGGGCGCCGCTTTTGTTGTATCCGCTTCAGCCTCGGCATCTTGAGCCGCGCCGTCCGTTGTCCACAGCACGGTCATCACGATCACCATCAGCCAAAACATCGACTTGATCCGAGTCACCCGGAAATCTCCCGTCTGTAGCGGTCCAACACCATCAAAACAGGTGTGAGCACGACCGCAAACACCAACGTGTTCCACACAAGGTGAAGCACCATAAATACGATCCCGGCTCCAACAAATTTTACTAGATTCCCCAGCGTCCGCTCCCCGGAAAATACTACAAATGCGCCCACATTGGTCGCGATGTCATAAACCAGGGTGAGGAGGAGTCCAAGTATGCCCGCTCCGGCAAATGATATCCAGCGTTTACCACAATTGATTAACACCGGTCCGACACACCCTCCGGCCACCCCGACAAGCGCCTGCGAGAGGGCCTGCGCGATCAGCAGCGGCGGCAGCGCCGCACCGAGCGGATTGAATACCGAAAACATCGTCGCCGAAACCGCACCGACCACCGCACCCAATCCCGGCCCCAGCAGGAATCCCGACACGAACACGGCAACGGTCATCAATTCGATATTGGGCACTCCGGCAAGCGCATACCCGAGGGTAACGACCACGGCAATGAGCAAACAGGTCAGGAGTACACGTCGGGTTTGATGCATCGGGAGGAATTCTGTAAACGTGAAAACGACGACATTTTCGTCCGGATCGACAGGTTCGCCGTAAATGGAGGAGCCGCCTCGGGTCGAGCAGGTCGCCGGAGTCGATGAATGGTAGAGGAACCGTGTCGTTTCAGTCAACAATTACCGGGGTGGCAAAAGCGGGTCTTCACGTGGCGTATTTCTTGACCTTGTTCTCGATGTCTCTGAATGTGACGTCGATAACATACACGTCCTCGAAAAAGGACTGGGCCTTCTCGTCATCGCCGATCATTTCGTACGCCAGGCCGAGATTGTACTTGATACCCATTGCGTCGCTGTCGTCATCGCCGACGAGAGCGAGACCGCGCGTAAGCTGTTTGATCGCCAGCTGCGGGTTATCCTGCTGGATGAAGCACTGACCGATCATCTCGAGACATCGGACCTGGTAGGGCGCCGACTTCGCCGCGAACTGGAACTCGCGGATCGCCTCGTTGAGAAGGGCCATTTCGAGATACGCCATTCCAAGATCATAGTGGCTTCGATGGTCGTCTTCCGCCACATCGGCGGTAACTTCGCTGGCAAGACCTCCCAGAATGGAGTCACCCGAAACATCTTCCGCGAATGGATCGGCGGGCTCTTCCGGATCGGTCGCTTCGATCTCTTCATCCGCACCGGTCACGGGGATAACATATTCCTCCAGGCCTGCGGCGGAATCATTTTCATCCACGTGCTCGTTCGCGCCGGCATCCACAACATCCGCCCCTTCGTCGATCGGTTCGCTGTCACAATCCGATTGCTGCGACGCCGGTCCGTCAAAAACATCGCTCGTTGTGTCCGGGTCGAACGGAGCATCCGCATTGGCCGTATCGGTTCTTCTTGCTCGTCCACCGATTCCATTTGGACTTCTGTATCGGAGGCGTCGCTCGGCCCCGGCATATCGATCACGCCGAAATCGCTCGCGACATCCGCTCCCTGATCGCTGCGAATATGTGGCGGGAGCGCCGCATCGTTCGACGAACCGAATTCGTCATCACGGAAACCATCCGAACTCTCTCTGTGAGACTCGATCGTTTCGAGCTTTTCGGTTTGCCCGGAATCCGGCGGCGGCGCCGGAACGAATCCAATGGACTCCATCCGAGCTTTTACCTTGTCGACTTCCGACGAGTTGCCTTCGGTGGAGTGGTGGTGGTATAGCTTTTCGAGAACACTCCCCGCATCCTGCCGAAGATCGCAGTTTATGAGATAATCGGCCGCCATTTCCAGAACGGCGGGTGATTTCTCAGCGGCGAGAGCGATATCAACGGCCAGCTCGCGCAGGTCGTCGGAGGCAACGTCCGGCCCTTGTGCCGCATTGCCAAAAAAGTCGAGCGAGTATGTTTCCGCTTCCCTGTGGAATCCCTGCTGGTGTCTGAGTCTCGCGAGTTTTCCGTAAACAACATGGTCGCCGGGGTTGAGCCTGATGATTTTCTTGCACACGGCGACAGCATTGTTATGAAGCCCAACTTTCGTGTAAGCGTCGACCGCCCTGTGAAAGCTCTTGTACGCCTCGCGTTTGTTGTCGAGTTTGATGTGGAGGTCGCCAATTTCGTTGAACAGGTTGGGATTGTGCGACTCGATCTCAACAAGTTTATCGAATTCGGCGAGGGCCTTGTCCCACTGGCGCTTTCGAGCAAAGTCGAGCGCCTTTTTTCTTATGCTGTTTGGCTTGGCCAAGGGCTGTTCCTGTTAGTTTCTCAGTCGTGTAAAAACTTTCCGTCCCACTCGGCTCCCTCGACAAAAATCCGACTAACCGGATTTACGCCGAACCGGTATGGAACCTCTCGGTAATCTTCGCAGTTGAGTATCAGAAAATCCGTCCGCTTGCCCGGCTCCAGGCTCCCAACCTCGTTCTCCCGTCCAACCACGAACGCCGGATTGTATGTCGCCGCGGCGATAGCTTCGGCAGCGCTAAGTCTCAAATGCGAGCACGCGATCGATATCATCATCGGCATTGACTCGCTGGGCGAACTCCCCGGGTTGAAATCGGACGCGATCGCAACGGCCATTCCGTGATCGATCATTTCCCGCGCCGGAGCAAAGTGAAGCGACGGCAGTCCGAAGCTAGTTCCCGGGAGCAGGACTCCAATCACAGCTGAATCGGCCATGAGCGACATTCCTCTGGGGCTGATCTTTGTCAAGTGGTCCGCCGACACGGCACCAACGCGCACGGCCATTTCCGCCGAGGATGTATCGTAGAGCTCGTCGGCATGAACCCGCGCCCGGAGACCCGCACTCTCACCCGCCCGCAAAATCCGTTCCGCTTCTTCGATGTCGAAGACCCCAACCTCTGAAAACACATCGATAAATTCAGCGAGCCCCTCTTTCACGACCGCCGGAATCATCTCTTCAATCACCAGATCGATGTATTCTCCGCGTTTATCGCGGTATTCGGGCGGTACCGAGTGTGCTCCGAGAAACGTCGCGACGACCAATGCGGGCGAAATCTCCGACAGATCCCTTATCACCCGCAATTGCTTAAGTTCATTGTCGAGGTCAAGCCCGTAACCGCTTTTTATTTCTACTGTTGTGCTCCCATGCCTCACACAACCCGCAAGACGTTCGCTGCTGACGGAAAATAGGGTCGGTTCGTCCATTTCACGGATGTCCGAGACGCTTTTTGCGATTCCTCCCCCTGCCTTTGCTATTTCTGCATAGGGTACACCGCGAACACGTTTCTCGTATTCATCGAGTCGATAGTCGGCGAAAACCGTGTGGGTGTGGCAGTCGACAAATCCCGGCATGACCACCGCCCCGTCCGAGTCCACCTCGGCGCACCCCTCCACCGGCTGTATTTCTGCCATGACGGCATCGGCCGGACCGGCCGCGACAATACGCCCGTTCATCGACGCGATGACGCCGCCTTCGACAAGGCCTAAATCAGCGAGCGATTTTCCTTTTCGGGGTTCCTTCGTGGGTTTTGCGAGCGTAAGCAGCTGGCCACAATTTTTGACGATAAGATCGGCTTCCCGTTTCAACACCGCTCCTCTTGCGTTTGAAGCTGAATTCGATTTGAATGATCGGCGACTAGCTTTCGAGAAACGGGATTTTGACACCGTTTTCTTTTGCGCTGTCTATCGCAATGTCGTAACCAGCATCGGCATGTCTTGCAATCCCCGTGCCAGGGTCCCCCGTCAGGCAGCGCTCGAGCCGCTCCCCTCCTTCGGAGGTTCCATCAGCGAGAACGGCGAGGCCCGCATGGATCGACAAACCGATTCCCACACCACCACCATGGTGAACCGAAACCCACGCGGCACCGTTCACCGCGTTAAGCAGCGCGTTCAAAATCGGCCAATCGGCCACCGCGTCGCTCCCGTCCCTCATCGCCTCGGTCTCCCGGTAAGGGCTGGCCACCGACCCGCTATCGAGATGGTCGCGTCCGATGACTATCGGCGCACTGATCTTCCCTCTCTTGACCAGGTCGTTGAGAGCCAAACCAAACTCGGCGCGCTCTCCGTACTTGAGCCAGCAAATCCGCGACGGCAGCCCCTGGAAAGCCACGCGCTCCCGTGCCATGCGAATCCACCGCTGGAGCGCTTCTTTCTGCGGGAATAACTCGAGAATCAAATCGTCACTAACCGCGATATCCTTGGGATCGCCCGAGAGCGCGATCCAGCGGAAGGGACCGCTTCCCTCGCAGAACAACGGACGGATGAAAGCGGGAACGAATCCGGGAAATTCGAATGCGTCCTCATAGCCGGCCTTGTCGGCCTGCCCACGTATGTTGTTCCCGTAGTCGAAAACGATCGATCCCGCCCGGCTGAAACCGACCATCGCCGTTACGTGCTTGACCATGGAACTCATCGCGCGAGATATATATGTTTCTGGGTCTTTTTCACGCAGGGTTGCCGCTTCCTGCAGATTCAACCCCTCGGGAATATATCCGTTCAAAGGATCGTGGGCCGATGTCTGATCGGTCACGACGTCGATGTCGATTCCCCTCTTTAGCAGCTCGGGGAAAACCTCCGCGGTATTTCCAAGAAGTCCGATCGACAGCGCCTTCTTTTTTGATCTCGCGTCCAGCGCCATCTCGACCGCTTCGTCGATATCTTCTACCATCACGTCGAGGTAGCGCGTTTCGAGCCGCCGCCGTATTGATTCGGGGTTAACTTCGACTGCGAGACAAACTCCACCGCACATCGTGATAGACAACGGCTGCGCACCACCCATCCCACCCAGACCGCCGGTCAGAACGAGCCTTCCCGCGAGCGTTCCGCCAAAGTGCTTGTCGCCGCACGCGGCGAACGTCTCGTACGTACCCTGG
The DNA here is from genome assembly GCA_963791045.1 of Candidatus Latescibacterota bacterium. Taxonomy (GTDB): domain Bacteria; phylum Krumholzibacteriota; class Krumholzibacteriia; order WVZY01; family WVZY01; genus CAWBQK01. The sequence goes on along the minus strand of CAWBQK010000007.1, from coordinate 213,402 downwards.
AGAATCCCCTGCGTACCGATGTACATCCAGCTTCCCGCCGTCATCTGCCCGTACATCATGAGATCCTTGCTCTCGAGCTCCCAGAAATGCTCCCACGTCGCCCACTTCGGCACGAGCAGTGAATTGGCGATAAGAACACGCGGCGCGCCCGGATGGGTCTTGAACACCGCGACGGGTTTTCCCGACTGAACGAGCAACGTTTCATCGTCCTTAAGGTCTCTCAGGCTCGCCACTATTCGCGCAAACGATTCCCAGTTCCGCGCCGCCTTGCCACGTCCCCCGTAGACAACAAGATTCTTTGGATCCTCCGCCACTTCAGGGTCCAGGTTGTTGCACAACATTCTCAGCGCCGCTTCCTGGTACCATCCACGACAGCTCAATGACATGCCCCGCGGGGCGCGAACAACCTTGTTAGCAATATCTATTGACATGATAGTTCCTCCTTCGTGGATTCTATCACCTGGACAGTCGCGGCGAAAACAAGTTTTTGACGCAGTCGTTTGCTGATTCTTCGTTACGAAGAGTAGCGTGGAGACCCGGACCGCCGGATCCAGATCAGAAGTTTCTGTTGAGAATCACGTGGACTTTTGTCTGCCTGAGAGACAGTTTTTCGCCGATGCCAAAACTGATGTCGACGTTTCCGGCGGGTGACGCCGTTCTAAGACCAAAGCCATAGCCCACCGGATACTCGTCACGCTGCGACACAATCCCCTCCGAATCTTGCGTCTCCTGGAGGATATAACCACCGTCGACGAACAGGTATCCGTTCTCCCTTCGGCTGCCGCCGAGCCGCAGTTCCGAACGCAAATACGCCACGCGTCTTCCGTGAAACTGATTTTCCCTGTAGCCGCGGATGGTCGACGCGCCCCCGACGTAGAACTGCTCGGCAAGCGGCACGAATTCCTCGGAACTCTCCAACCCTCTGTACACCACCTGGATCGAACCGTGGACGCTTCGGCCAACATCGACCAGCCCCCGCATCCGCGCCTCGAAAACATGTTGCGACACGGACCCTCCGTCCGAATCGTCTTCGCGTTTTTGTATCTTTTTGTAACCGAGAGTGTAACGAGTTCCAAGATCGATAAATGTCCCTCTCTCCTCGTACCCTTCGACAAAAGAAATCCCGCCGGCGAGCCGGTAACGCACAGTGCTCGATATGTCGCCTTCGCTCAGTGTATTTCTGTCACCGTACACAGCGCCGTCGATCCCAAGAAGTCCGTCCCACAAACGCCCGATGGGGATGGAGGATTCCAGGCCGGCGGATTGCCAGGTATACAACGTATCGAGACCGATCTGTTCGAGCATCACACCCAGGCCCACACGATGCCCGAAGAGGAATCTCTCGCGAAATGACAGCGATGTTTCGCTTCTGCCCTGACCGTCATTCTTCCAGAAAATATGGAGATCCCTGAGCGCTCCGCCTATATTCACGAGATCGAGACGCACAAGGCCACTTATAACCTTTTCATTATCGGCTTCGCGATCCGCATATCCCAACGCACCGGAGAAGCTGTTGCTCTGCGCCGGTTCGATAACCTTGATAAGTGTTTCCACTCCGCTTCCGTCGGGCGCCATCCGAACCTCGGGGTAAGACACCGACCTGAAAACACCGCTGCTGGTGAGCCTCAGATACGATTCCCTCACCTTTTCGCCGTTGTACGGCTCGCCGGGTTTGAGGCCGGATAGTTTTATGGCAAGGTCCTCGCGTGTATGCTCGAGCCCCTCGAATTTCACGCGGCCGATATCCTTGCGCCCGCCCTCAACAACAAAAAGATTCAGATCGATTACGTTTTCGGCCATGTCCAGGCCGAGACTGTCGACCCACACCTGGGCAAACGGATATCCGTACCGGTCGTAATATTCAAGAAGCCGGTTAACGCCGCGTTGAAGTTCATCCGGAAGATACCGGTCCCCTTCACGAACCCCGATCAACTCGCCTATCTTATCCGCGGGGGCGACCTCTCCACCCTCGACCGATACACTCCGGTACCGCGCCGGCTCACCCTCGCTGATATTGAGTACGATTGTCGAATCCGCCGTGCTGCGTTCGACGCCAATAGTGACCCGCATATACCCAAGCGAAATGTACGCCGTTTGAATCTCGCGTACACACGACTCGGGACTTCGAGAATTACACCACCCGCGGATCTGCTCGTCGCTGAATTCCCGGTTGCCGTTGATCTCGACCCTCGTTCCGTCCGCCCACACCGGTTCCAGCAGCCCCCACCCGAGGGCCAGCACGGCGAGAATCACGAACAAGATCGCCTTAGAAATATGCGCGTGTTTCCACGGTGAGTTCATGGTCGACAATCCTGGATCCTGAAAATGTTTCTTCACTCCGCCCCTGGTAGGTGCCGAGCAGCGAAATTACTTTGGACAACCGCAAATTCGGCGTCAGCGCCCAACGGTGCGTGGTGCCCGGATTCGCGAAATAGAAAGGCTTGATCCCTGTCTCATCACTTAAAGTAAACTGTGTGACTTCATAGCGCCCAAACAGGTTCAGCGACTTGGTCAGGCGCCAAACGAAACGCGGGCGAAACGTAATCGCAACCTCGCGCGCGCCGGACTCCGAGTCCTCCTGTTGCCGGTATTCGATTTCTCCATCGAGTGTGCTCCCCGCCGAAAACCGAAGCCCCCACCCCGCCGCGGCGGCAAGCCCGAGCACGTCGAACGTGCTCCCAACGCCGACGGTTAGCCCCCGGCCTCCACGTTGTTTAATCTCACGCCGCAGTTCGATGTTCGCGCTCAACCTGGAAGTCAGCGAACGGTCCAGCCTCACAAGCTGCTGCTCGAAAAGCCGCTCTTCATTAACGTTATTGAATCTGTTCTCCTCCTCGTCATCCCTCTGGTATTTGACCGACAGCGACCAGTTCGGGTAGGAATCAAGAAGCGACCACTCCTGCCGAAGGGACACGATCCCGGCAAGCGTCGATTCATCCCGCTGGAGCGCGGACGGAAAAAGAAGGTACACCTTGTACGCATCACGAGCCGTGGTCTCCTCCCTCACCCGGAAAGATTGATTGAGCGATACATTCGACAGGATCCACGAGAACGGTCCGCGGCCCCTGCTTTTCTTCTTCATCTTCCAGGTGAGATTCCATGTAAAGTCGAGCGTACTCGTCGGCACGGTGAGCGTTGTCGGCAGATAGACTATCGTGAACGCGCCGCGGCCCTTTCCAACCGGCTCGCCGAGTTCGTTGTAGTCCCCCTGGCCCTCGCCCACGAATACTACTGACCGTTGTTGCGCGCGCTGCCGGTTCTGGCTGATCTCATAATCGAGAGTCGAACGCACACCCAGCGGTTCGAGCCGGACGAGCCCGTTCAATCGGGCGAGATCCGATGTGCTCTTCGAGTTGAACACCTTGTCATCGCGGATCCGGTGCGTATATCGAACCTCTCCCTGGAGCGACCGGTAACGACGCGAAGAGAGAGAACCCCCGATCGCCTGGTCGGTCCTCGTCTCTACCCACACCCGGCCGGTATCCGCAAACTCCTCAGTATCCCTCTGCTCGGCAAATATAGAATATGAAAGCCGCCCGGTGTTGCGGCTGCCCACCCGGGCCACATAGCGATCGAACGCAATCCCGCTGTCCGCCGTTACCTCTGACGTGACCAGGTACTCTTCGGTTGTGTATTCGAAGGCGGGAACAAATTTCCACAACCCGTACGAGACGGCAACATCTCCGTGCTCACGTGTTCTCTTGTCGCGATCGCCGTCGGTGTCGGTCGTAAACGCGCGACCGGTGAGCTTGCGATCGGCGGCGGCGACCACGGACGCGCGCACTTCCTGCTTGGTGCCATCGAAGTTATCCCGCCGGATCTTGCCCATCGAGTAGTCGAGCTTGATCGAATCGTTCCGTTTGAATGTCGTCGTTCCCTCCTGGAGAACTTCCCTCCCGACGAGCAGTTCGTTTTCCAGGTTCCAGTCGCGGTAGAAGTAAGTCGGTCGGGTTTTCTCGAGGCTTCGATAGGTGTCTTCGATCGTGCTCATCGTCCCCGTGAGATCGAGTGTTCCCACAAGAAGAGGGATTGCTTTCAACCGAATTCTGGCTTCGCCGGCGTCCCCGACATTGTTCCGGTCGTCGAGGGGCGAGAGCGTATTTGCGTCAAAGTCGCTGATATTGTACTGGAGATCGACATCGAGAAACCGCCCCCCGGCCCTCGTCAAACGGCCCGTGTAAATCGAGTGCGCCTGGGGAAGCGGAAGTGCCTTGCCGACGATATACCGCCCCTGGCCTTCCCCGACAAATCGATAGATCGTCCGGCCTGCGACAGTTATACCCGCGAGGATATAATCGCCCTGGAGAAAGCCAACATCGACAAAGATAACGTTGTACGTACCCAACGAATCGCTGAACTCATAATACTCCGGCGTCCCCAGGATCGAATCCGCCGGCACAACGATATAATCCCCTCCCCTCGCCGACAAACGTCGCTCCGCCCGCGATGGCCTTTGTCGGATTGTCCCCCGCCTCCGCGATGATCTCCCGCTCTTCATCGCTGAGCGTTATCGACTTGGGTCTGTTCGAATCGTCTTTTTCGGTCGCCGCGAGCGCGCTCAGTCGAAATCCCGCGGGAAGATTTCGAGTCATCGCATTTGCGAACAACGACGTCCTGTCGTATTTCTCCTGGGTGGCTTCGAAATCGACGGCTATCTCTGTGTCCGCCGTAACCGATCGCCGAGTCGTAAACGTAATCGTCCCGCGATCGTAGTCGATCACGTAGTCCCGGTTCTGTCCGCGCAGAAGCCGCTCACCGTCAAAAAACACCTTTTCGGTACCGGCTATGATCACGTCATTGGAAAACCCGCCCTGGGCGAGAAGATCGTACGGTCCCTGGAGCTGGTTAATTCCACGGAATTTGACCGCGCGGAACACACCCTTGCTCGACCCGCCCGCAACCTCGACCCTCGACTTGTCGGTCAGGTTGACGCTGCCCATCGCGCCTTTGAGTTCGCGGCGGAACAAATTGAAATCGGAATAGTCGTTTGCAAACGCAAAATCACCGAGCGTCGCTCCGGCTTTCGGCCCTGTGATCTCGACATAGACTTTGTCCAGATATTCGAGTTCCTGGGTGTTGCCCTCAGGCTGGATCGGCAGGTTATCGTCGGAAAGGAGCGCCTTGACCTTTATCGATGAAGTGAGATCCCCCTCGACGGTCGCCCTCAGAGCCTGGTCAAGCGACGCGCTCCTGTTTGAACCGACCGTGAAGCTGATCGACTTCATGCCGCCGAACGCGAGATTGCCCGTGGGGTTGAAATATGATTTGGAAGCGGAGTCGGGCGGAGGTTCCGGTCTCGGAACCACGGCGCGGTCGCCCTCTCCTTCGGCAAATTCGATGGGCCGGAGGGAATACACCGACTTGAGAAGAAAAGGAAGCCTCGTGTAGGAAACGATGACCGGCATGTCATCGCCGATCAATGCATCGATACGGATCAGACCGCGCTGATAGTTGATTTCGTAATCAACCGGGGAGAGAACGACGTCGTTGACTACGACTTTTTCGCTCCCCGTCTTAATAAACGAGGAACTCAGCCCAACGCGCTGTCCCCTCTTGACCGCACGGAGCGTGTCCGTGACCGCGCCCCACGCCTGCCAGTCGTAGGATGCCTCCTGCGCGTGGCTGACCGCGGCGGCGAGCAGCAGAGTCGCGGCGGTAATGAATATTTTCCACAGAGACACACGAATACGACATCACCTGAAAACAAAAAGAGAACTGTTCGCCTCATCGGTAACGTATATAAGACCCGTACGATCCACGTCGATGTCCGTCGGCCTGAAATCGGTCACGCCGTCGGGCACGATTGACCTGATCAGCGCTCCATCCTCGTCAAACACGAACACACGTCCCGCCTCGGGATCCGCAACATACACATTACCGATTTTGTCGATATCCGCCCTCCTTGGACTAATCATCGGATTCGATTTCTCCGATGGTATTGTTTTCAGATAAGTTCCGCCGGCGTCGAAGATCTGGATTCGCCGGTTGCCCGTATCCACCACGAGCATGTCTCCATTGCCAACAAACGTCACACCCTTCGGCGAGTCGAATTTTCCAGGATGGGTTCCGTAACTTCCAAATGCGAGCTCTACGGACAGATACAAGTCGAGAAGGAGGACCTGGTGATTCTCCGAATCCGCAACGAGGATCCGCCCGGAATCGTCGACATCAAGGCCCACCGGTGTAATTCTCCGGCCGCTAACCACGTCCTCGAATTTGACAAGGATGTCCCGATACGCGCCGCGGTTGTCGAAACGCAGGAGAGTTCTCTCGACGGGATCGATTGCGTATATAAAAAAGCCGCTTAGTTCGATGTCGGCCGGATAAAACCCCGGTTGCTGATTCGGCTTCTGGAACTCGAGCGAGCCCGATCCGCCGGCGCGCCAGCACACGATCCGGCCCGGAATCCCGTCCCCGATGTACATATTGCCTTCAATATCAACGGTAACGGCGAGAGGTTCACCCAACGCCAGCCCGGCAACTTCGTGGTACACCTTGACCGGAACCTCGCGTTCCACGGGTAAGTCCGCCGCATTGGCTGCGCCCCCCTGGGAAGCACAACTTCCCAGGAGAAAGAGCGTCAACACGAACCATATTCCAATAACGATATACTTATACATGGAGTCTCTTCGGTCGGTGGGCAGGCTGGTTTGTGAGAGACCGAAGGTCAACGGAAATTAAAAGGTCGCGATAAACGATACCCCGGTTTCGAAATCATCCCCGGGATGATCCACCGGCGCTCCAAACTCCAACCCGTAGCCGATCGAATTCCCATCGAGCTTTTCATTGGCATTGTTTGTCGCACCCAGCGAGAAAAATGCCGCCGCCGCGCGGTTCCCCATAGCGACCGCCACAGCGTAAAGGGCCCGGCGGTACGAAAGCTTACTGTCCGAACGGTTGCCTCTGAAAGTCCGCCGTTCATCGACGCTCCGCCACACCCACGGCTCATAATCCGATACACGATTGTCAATAAAGTACTCGTCGAGAGTTTGCGAATCCGCATCCGGGTATAGCGCGAACCGTCCTTCGTTCTTCAGATACGCCTCGTAATCGACCCAGGAATCGTACTGGCCGATGAGACTGTAATAATCATCGGATTTATTGGTGCCGGACACTCCGGCAAAAACCTGGGCGTAATCCTGATAATTTTCCTCTCGAATATAACCCTGAACCTCAAAAAATATGAAAGACGTCCAGATCGCCGCCTCGATAATAAAAAACGTTTTTGCGCCTTGCTTGTCGCCCACGTAAGCATGGCCGAGCCCAGGGAGAAGCAGTGAGTAAAAGAAAGCCTTTGATTTTGATTTCTGTTCGTATATGGGTGCGTCCGTCGGCACGGTTTGGAACATCCCGCCAAAATTGTCATTCCCGGCCAACCCTGTCGCGCTCTGCCAGTCGGTGTCGGTGGTTGGCTGCGAATTTCGAAGCGTGGATGTTTGCGCATCCTGCGCATGCAGGGAGAGCGGCATCGCCGCAATCACAAACACAAGAATCAGTAATACAATTCGATTAGTCATAGTTATTTGAAACGGTAAATCAGCGATACCCGCCCGGAGGCAAGCCCCGTTGCATGAGCGTCGATCGAAAACGTTTTTGCCTGGTTCAATTCCGCCTCACGATTTATGTCCCGCCGGACCAGGAAGTAAGTTTGCACCAGAGACACGACGCGAGTGGCGATACTAAGATATATGAACTTGTTCGCCGTGTCGAGATCATCGTTGCTCGATATCCGCATCTGCCTGTACTGGGTTCTGAGGTCGGTATCCCTGGGCTTGGCAACCGAATCCCAGTCTTCCCAACCTGAAATAAACCAATCGTATTTGCCGATGTTTTCGTAGTAATTCTGCTTTTCTTCCTCTTTGGAATGCCAGGTGTGATACCCCGGCCATCCGTCCCAGGTGGTCCGGCCAATCTCATCCAGCGTTTCAAATGTGCGGTCGTCGGGATTGACGCTCTCATTCGCCGGATGATCGTACACCCACCGGTCGTAGTCCCAGTGGTCGTCGGCAAACTGTTCGTACGCGGTCCGGCCGTCGAGCCCCTGATTGTGATAGTGCGTATATCCCGTCCACGCGGCGATTTCGAGACCGAGGAGAACACCACCCCGAACCCAGTACCCCATGTACATCTCGCCCGTTCCAGGCACGAGCAACGAAAACAATACGGGAAGATACGTTCTGCCACCCGGGGATTCATGGTCTCCCGTGTCCAGGAATCTCGGCTCCGCGGCACCGGGGTGATACAGACGAAGACCGCGTTCCCCATCTTCAACTCTGATGGTGGGTAACTCGAGTTCCGGGTCTCTCGGACCCTGATATGACATTATGGATAGCGGGATCAGATCTTTCAGCTCGCCGTCCGGCGGTCCCGACGAACCAGGAACGTTTGACGGCTCAGCTGCAAGCGAGCAGGGGCCGGCCAACACAAAGAATGCCAATGCAAAGATGAACCCTAACCGCACGGGGTAACCCTTTTCGTGTGACGGCGGTCAGATGACCGACCTATGGAGATTATCAGGGGAAGACGCCTCAGTCTCCGCGGTTTTAGAACGACACAGAAATCGACCAGCGGTGAACGCGGTCGAGCGTCGTCGCCTGCGGTACGTTGGCGTAATCGAGTGCAACCTTGCCCTTATAAATGAACCCCAGACCGTAAGTAAAATCTTTGAAATCACCATCCTGGTCGTAGACATAACCAAGACGTCCGGCGAGCAGGTTTATATAGCGATATTCCATACCTAGATGGTAGATCTCACTCCGGCGTGTCTGCGTGGCGCTGTCGATGAGCCACACAAGACTCTGTTCGAAATCAACCGTAGCGATAAAGTTGTTTACCTCGCTCGAAAGCGCCGTCCATGCGACACCAACACGAAGCGTCAGGGGCAGAGGGTCGCTCTGTTCCTGATCGATAAACGTGATGTCCGGACCAAGATTTGTAAGCGACGTCCCAAAATTGATTCTGTAGCGCGGAATCTTCCACAACATACCGGCATCAATCGCAACAGACGACCCGGTGCCGTCGAGCTTCTCGAGGGTCAGGTCGGCCGGCGCCAGATCCGCGTGAATGAATTTTCCCGACAGACCCACACCGATGTTCTCACCGAGGGGGATGGCAAACGTGACGACGGCAGACGCTTCCCAACTCTTGAACTCTCCTGTTTTTTCGCCCTGGGTGTTGGTGGCGACACTGGTCCCGTAGGTCAAATAGACCAATCCGAAACTCAACGACCCCACTCCTTCAATTTCATTGGTATACCCCAGGTACTCATAGTAAACGTCACTGGCCAGATCTGGTACGAGCTGGCTGTGCATGAGCGCAAGATTACGGCCGCGAAGAAACGCCACCCCACCAGGGTTCCACCAGGCCGCAGTTGCATCATCGGCGATAGCGACGAAGCTCTCGCCCATACCGTTTGCCCGCGCGCCGGGGGGAATGATCTGCGACGGTACACCCGCCTCACCAACGGCGAAAACAGTGGCCGATGAAACAAGCACAATAATAGTGGCAATGCCACCGATTAACCTGAAACGCATAAGCTAAAGCCTCCCATTCGATTAAATGATACTAAGTTTCACCGGTGGGGTCAAGCAACCAAACGTAACTCGAATACTCTTATTCAATTTTCGCGACTTTTCCTCTCAAAACGACCGGCGCACGATCGAGCCCTACAAAACTCACGCGTGCTACATATAAATATGTGCCATTGGCGATGCTATCGCCAACAGAGTCTTTTCCATCCCAGTTGATCCAAACCTCTCCCGGATCGCCCATCTGTTCGAGCCTTCTGATTCTTTTGCCGGAAATCGTAAACAAGTCAATCTGGATATCCGCCCTGTCGGTCAGGTTCACAAGGAAATAAGTTGTTGTTGTAAATGGGTTTGGGTAATTCAAGACGACCTGCGCGACGAAATCCTGGGGATCGGTCATCGAGAATTCCAACGTGTCGAGTGTGACTTGTCCGAAGCTATCCGCCACCTTCAGAATCGCCCGGTGCCCTCCGACACTGAGTTCGGGCAGAGGGAAGCCGAGGGTCCCGGAGGTATCGGTGCCACCGTGATCGAACTGGAACGAATCGGTCACGTCGATGGGCAGGTTTGTTTGGTCGAATACGAGCGCGATCTTCCCCTCCGGTGTCGTGTTGAGTATGTTCACGCCATCGAGGTCGTTGACACGCGCCTGGAGAATTGCCCCCGGTTTGACGATCGTCTGCCCCCCTTTGAATCCAAAATCCACACGGGGCGATCCGTCGATCGGGGTCAAGACCGTGGTGTCCCCCGGTGATGGGGCGGAAAAGACGGTCGTATCACACAGTGCGATAGCGTCCATTTGTCCATCATCCACATACGCGCGCTCGAAGGCCACAGGCCCCGTACCGGCGGACCTCGGAATCTTGAAATTGAATTCGAATTCGCCCTGCCGGACATCCGCGGTGCCCTCGTACACGGTCCCCCTCGCGTACCTGTACGGTATAAACGTCACTCCGTCTTCACTCGTGTACCCGCTGCCGTCGTCGGGCTCACGAACAACGAGATTCACATTGCCGTTGAAGCCCGTATCCGTTTGTCCATCCCGGTAAATCCATCCCCTCACAACCTGCCGCTTGCCCGTCGTCATCGTATCTACATCGTTAACGTTGAATTTCACGCTCCGTGTCGGCATAACCAGCTGGAGGGCGGGATCGCCCAGCAAATTGTACTTGTGGCTGTTTTCCTCAACGATTCGTTTGCTCACCGATACGCTCAGCGCCGATGTCTTGGCCCGCAGAAGCGCGACACCAAGCGGTTCCGGTGGCCCCGGTGTCCGGGGAGACACTTCCAAGAAAAACCTCGTATTGAGCGAGGCGTTGGGATCGATGAGTGACACCTCAGAAGCGGTAATCGTCGCGATCGCTCCTCCCTGCGTCCACAGGAGTAGCTTTTCGGAGAGACTCACCGTCTGTGCGCGCCCGAAATCGCCTATCGTACAACTGAACGCCATAAAGAGAGGGAGACGGAGACCGTTTCGAAGGTTGGCGACGTCGCTCCCAAGAAACACCTGTTCGTCCGCCATCTGCACCGAGCTGCCGTGCCCGATGTAGTTGATCATCAGCGCACCGTCGTTCCATTCGTTAAGAAATTCGAGACGGCTCGCCGGCTTGATCGATCCAACGAACGGATACTCGGTCAAATAGATCTTGCGTGCTTCATGAAAATTCGCCATGTACCCATGCGCGATGCTTTCGGTCTGGCTTACAAACATCGGCTGCGGCGGGTGCGACGGAGTGACTTCGTCGTCGGCCACGAGGATCGCGCGGTTCCGCCAGGGGCCGAACTCCGCGGCCGTTTGGTAGTCGACAATCCTGTCAACGAGGAACATCGCGTCCTGCGACGACCCCGCCGGAATGCGCCCGACGGCTATTTGCATATAGGAAGCACCCGTCGAATCGGGTTGTTCCATTTCGACAAACCAGTCATCGGTCGCGTAAGCGTCGAGACTGCCAGGCGCGAGGTTCAGATTGGTCGTAACAAAGTTTTCCTGGTTCGTGATGTTGTTTTTGTAATCATTATTCGCATCGCCGAGCAAAAGCAGGAACGAGAGCGGAGTATTACCGTTCCCATCATCATAATTATCGTAGAGGAACTTGCAATAGTTCCGGATCGCGATTGGATCAATCATACCGCCCGAGAAATTATCGAACACGTCCACCGTTGTTACGATTTCAATATCCGGATTCGTCCCGTACGGATAGTGAGACTGCCTGTGCTGCTTCAACCGCGTCGCCGCCGCCATGAAATCCGGGTGGCTGACGATGAGCATGTTCGGAGACGACGTCACGTTTCTCAAATCTCTCGGGAAATGCCTGATCATCGTAGCGGGCTTGCGAAGCGCTTCCTCGTTGCCCGCCCAGTAGTATTCGCGCCCCCCACCTATCTGCGAGGAGAACCGGATCTGGTCGCGGCCGCCAACATCGCTCCGTTCGAAACTCGAAAGAAAACGTGGTTTGAACTGATCGGATACATCGAAGAGATAAATGGGACTCCCCGGCGAGAAGTTGGTCGCTCGGAAATTGACCGAGCCCGTTGTGTCGGGTGAGCCAAAAGAAATACTTCCACCCCGCGTCGTCAACTGGCGGTAATAGAAGACCGAGTACAAATCAAAATACATAAAATCCGAAGGATTGAGATCGCGTGGTATGTTGAGCTGGAAAGTATTGGTGCCGGGGAGCAAGAACGAGCCCGCCTTTTCGACCGGGATTGCGTTCTCGTAACCCGCGTTGTTTGGATTGTCGAAAACGCTGTCGGTGATTTGCGCACCGTTCATCCGGTACACCGCATGATGATTCCTGTTGCTTTCCCCGTAGATATACGGCGCCAGCGCCAGAGTCCGGAATGTTTGTGGGCGCGAGTCCACGAAATTGTAAATCTCGAACGGTTGGAACGTGATCGTCTCAGGCCCCGTCTTTTCTGATACTTCGATCCAGAGCCATCCGTCCCCGCCGAACGACAAGGCCTCAACCTGATTTCTCTCGAAAAACAAGCGCTCTTCAAAATCGATCACGTCGGGATTGGCCGGCTGGGGAGCGGAGTTCACCAGCGCCATACGTCCCGGCACCCCGGAGAAACCCGGAGTATCATCCCACGTCAGGTAATAGTAATTGCCCTTTGTATAGAGATGATCGTGGAACTCGTATCTCGGGGCTCCCCGCTCGTAGAAATCGCGCCACCCCCTGGAGCCCACACCATAGAAAATAACCTTGTCACCCGGATCGAATGTCCCATCGCCACCGTAATCGACAAAAATGTCGCACTCATTCATCCAGTTCCCCGGGCGCCACGTCCCGTCCATATCCTGGTACGGGCGGCGCATCGCGTCACGCCGTTCGAGCTCTGTGCCCCCGTGAGTGAAGAGCCTGAAGCTCCCGGGATCATTGATTGACGACGGATCCACGCCCAGCGCGGCAAAATCAACCGCGTCCAGCGCGTACACGCCCGCGGTGTCGACGCGAATCTTCATCCAGTTTTGGGAGAGTGAGAAATGCGGGTCGGGATTCCCGGCGGGACTCGCCCCCGAGGCAAGCCCATCCGGCGCAGTAGCGGGGGTTCCGGGAACCGGCAAAAAAGACTTGTTTATGACGGTGCCGGCAACCAGCGGATCGGCCCGATCCGCCGTGAGATACGAGCGGTGCGCCGGATACGACACTTCCACCCGGTAACCCTGCCAGACCCTCTCAACACCGGCAGCCCGGTCAACCTGCGAAACATAACAATCAACGGCTATCACCCTCGTCTTGCGAAAGGTGAAAGGGCCCGTTACGACGATTGGATTTTCGGGATAATAGCCCGGGCCGGGCTCGATTGTGGGCAGAATACCCCGTTTATCGTGGTTCTCAACGGGCAGAGGTAAATTCCCGACACGTTCGTTCGCCACTCCGTCAATCCGGGAGACGCGGAAAACCCCGCCCGCGGGGATCGCCACGTAGAAACGTTCGTAACCCAAAGGCGGCAGCCCCGGCGTGTTGAGTTTCGATGACGAGCCGGGGACCCCCGTGGGGCCAGGCGCGCCGAAACGAACGTCGACTACTATCCTGCCGTTCTCTTCCTGCAGGATCTCAACACCCGCGGTGACGTTCCCAAACTGGAAAACGCCCAACACGGTCACGATTAGATATACGTATGCTTTAAACATTCGATGTCTTGTTATCCAAAGGTCCCAGGGTTGTTGGTTCGTTAGCAGTCGTGGGTAATACTACAACTCCAACTTTTCGGCACGGTCGATGAGCATGATAGGAATGTCCTGCTCGTTTATCGGATACTTCAGCTTACAACTATGACAGTTGAGATACTTCCCGGCCTCATCCAGTACGACCTTCTCTTTGCACTTCGGGCAGGCCAGAATTTCGAGCAGTTCAGGTTTGATCACGCCTAAGACTCCCTAGGGACAGGGGTGGTGGGGAAAGTTATCAGCAATCAAATCCTCAGAAGCTATTGGCTGGTAACAAGATATTAAGTCAATTCCGGGCCTCATGTCAAGCCGAATTTTCGTGAAAGAAGCCCATGTTCATATACTTTTTTCTTCTTTTTTCAATAAGTTTCGTCGAGTCAAAGTGCTGCAAATAATCAAGTTCCTCGTACATCACCCGTCCGAGCTCCGCCGCCATCGTCTTCATATCCCTGTGCGCTCCCCCGTCGGGTTCGTTGATCACTCGGTCAATTACCCCGAGCGACAAGAGATCTTTTGAGGTCAATTTCAACGCCTCGGCGGCGTCCTTGTTCTTGGCCTGGTCTTTCCAGAGAATCGCGGCGCACCCCTCCGGAGAAATCACCGCATAAATCGAATATTCGAGCATAAGTATCCGGTCCCCCACTCCAAGAGCGAGCGCCCCACCGCTCCCCCCCTCACCAATAACAATCGAAAGAATCGGCACGGACAGACCCGACATCTCCCGGAGATTCCTGGCTATCGCCTCTGCCTGTCCACGTTCTTCCGCTCCTATACCCGGGTACGCGCCGGGGGTATCGATCATCGTCACCACGGGAAGGTTGAACTTCTCCGCGAGCTTCATCAACCTGAGCGCTTTTCTGTACCCCTCAGGGTGGGGCATTCCAAAATTTCTGTGGATGTTTTCTTTTGTATTGCGGCCCTTCTGGTGACCGATGATAACGATTCGCTTGTCCTCGAGCGTCATGAGCCCGCCGATAATCGACGGATCATCGGCGAAAGAACGGTCGCCGTGGAGCTCGATAAAATCGTCGCTCATCTCCCGAATGTAGTCCGTGGTATACGGGCGAAGGGGGTGCCGGGCGAGCTGAACATGCTGCCAGGGGCCGAGCTTGGAATAGATGTCCTTGCGAAGCTTCTCCGCCTTTTCGGAGAGCTTCTTCACCTCGTCTTCAACGGAGATGTTTTGAACCGACGCCAGCTGTTTCAGCTCGGCAATTTTGCCTTCCAGCTCGACTATCGGTTTTTCGAAATCGAGATACTGGCCTGCCGAGCCTCCCGCCACCCGGTTGTCGTCCGCCGCCATCACAATCTCCTCGTCAACAAATCAAAATGCTTCGATGAAAGCGATCTCGAACTCCCGACCCACGCCACTGCTCATTCCAAAATTCCCAGAGAGATCGCGAAATATCAATGTCATCAACAGGTTCTCACCATAGTACCATCTCATCCCGGCGTCTATATAGATTCCACCCTGACCGAAATCGCTGTCGTTGGCGTTGTCGTTGAGCGCCGCGTCTATATCTAACAATATCGAGAACTGGTTCGCGATCGTCCAGTTCAATCCGAAGAATAAGTTGGGATCGTTGTCGTCTTCCCTCTCCGTCGTGAATGACACACCCCCGTTGGGGGTCAACTGCCCGAGAGCAAATGTATAGTTTTTAGTGACAACGACATAGAGCCCGGGCGACTTTCGATCATATCGTTTGAGATCCCCATGATACCGCCCCTGACCCTGCGAGTCGAACCCCACGGCCAGTGCCGGAGCGTTTGACTCTTCGATCACCCTCAATCGTGCCTGAAACCCGAGCTTGTCGTTCAAATCCGGGTTTCCGTACCCGAGAACATTCTGGGCGCCGAATGATACGCCGATCTGAACCCGATCCTTGAAGCCCACCCTGAACCCGCCCAGGAAACTGGTTTCGGGGCCGATCTTGCCCCTCACCTCGTAGAATCCATGCGGCAGGAGACCAGCGGTCGGATGATCAATGACGTACAGCGGTTCGTTTGGCTGGGCGCCCACCGGTCCCGCACTTCCAAGACACAAGACCCACACCGCGAAACCAATCACAAGAGCGGTTTTTTTTGTCATGACTTCGTCACTTTTTGGACACACCCGGGATGAGTTCGATGTTGTTTGCGCCCACCGATCCGGAGAGTTCGGCGAGCCCGTCATAATCGAGTTTTACGCTCAGCGACTTCGACCTGACAATACACTCGTCCTTGCCTTCGTTCTTTACATGAAAAAACAAGAGCGCGTCACCGGTGTTTTTTGACAAAAGAGTTTTCATCCGTTCGACGTCTTGCTCTTTCATTTTAGCGACGTCGAGGGTGATGTGTACTTCCTTGGGTTCCGGCGGACTCTCGTCATCGATAGGCTTGACCGAGTTGACCAGTATTTTGCCTTCGCCGTTCCGGTTCGACACTTTCCCCTCGAACAAGAGCACACGGTCGGGCGATATGTGTTGCTTGTTTTTTTCGAGAATATCCGAAAACATGACCGCCTCGGCCTGGCCTTCAGTATCTTCGAGCGTAACGAACGCCATCGGTTGTTGTTTTTTGTCGAAAGTATTCTTCACACCGCTAACAACGCCGCCGATGACGACGTGCTTCCCATTCGAGCTTGCCTTCAGCTTGGATGTCGTGGCGGTGCTGAGAACGTCGAGCCACCCTTTGTACTTATCGAGCGGGTGCCCCGAAAGAAAGAAACCGAGAGATTCTTTCTCTCTCCGCAGCTTCTCCGGAGAACTCCACGGTTCACATTCTTCGAGACGGTCGTCGACGAGGGCCTGTTCACCGGTGAACAGAGCGATTTGGCCTCTTTCCGCGTCGCGCGAATTCCTTGAAGTTTTCTCGAGAACGCCATTGAGGCTCTGGAACTTCTGCGCCCGGTGCCCCGGAATCTGATCGAGCGCGCCGGACTGGATCAGGCTTTCGATAACCCGGCGGTTCACCATCTTGGAACTGATCCGCGAGCAGAGGTCGAAGAGAGACTTGAATGGGCCGTTCGCCTCTCGTTCCGCGATTATATGAGTAATCGCGTTCATCCCAACATTCTTGACCGCCGCCAATCCGAAGAAAATCGTCCCGTCTTCGGCTTTGAACTCGGCATCGCAGCGATTGATGTCGGGGGTGATACATTCGATCCCCAATTCTTTACAGTCTTCGAGAAGAATCAGAATCCGGTCACTGTCGTCGATTTCGCTCGTCAGGTTCGCAGCCATAAACTCGGGCGGGTGATTGGCTTTTAAATACGCCGTACGGACGGAAATCACGGCGTAAGCGGCGCTGTGCGATTTGTTAAAACCGTAGCTGGCAAACTTCTCGACCTGGCCGAAGATCTTCTCAGATTTTTTCTGCGCGATACCGGCTTTTGTTGCCCCCTCCATGAACTTCTTTTTTTGCTTCGCCATCGCGGCCTTGTCCTTCTTGCCCATGGCCTTGCGGAGAAAATCCGCCTCGCCGAGGCTGAAGCCGGCAAGCGTGCTGGCGATCTTCATCACCTGTTCCTGGTAAAGGATAACGCCGTAGGTCTCCTTGAGTATCGGCTCGAGCAGCGGATGCTCGAACCTGACCTTTTTGCGGCCGTGTTTGCAGTCGACAAACAGCGTGTGCATGTCGCTCCCGAGCGGGCCCGGTCTGTACAACGCGTTGACCGCGACGATATCGCTGAAGAATTCGGGCTGGAGGTTCTTGAGAAGTTCGCGCATCCCCGAGCTTTCCAACTGGAAAACTCCAACCGTCCCCGCCTCCCTGAGCAGTTCAAAAGTCTTTACGTCGTCGACCGGTATCCGGGCGGGATCGATCTTTATCCCGTGATTTTTTTCGATCATGCGGATCGCCTTGTCGATCACCGTCAGTGTCCGTAACCCCAAAACATCGATCTTGAGAAGCCCCACCGCTTCCGCGCTCTTCATATCGAACTGGCTTGTCACTTCGCCTTTGGCCGTACGATAAAGTGGGACGTGGTTTGTTAACTCGGTCGGAGTAATAATCATTCCGGCGGCGTGAATTGACGCGTGCCGCGTGATCCCTTCGAGGGTCAGTGAGAGACTCATGAGTTTCTTATAGGGGTGATCGTCCGCCGTCATCCGCTGCAGATCGGGGATCGACGAGATCGCTTCTTCCAAAGACGTCCCCGGCAAACTGGGAATGAGTTTTGCGATCCGGTCCACTTCGGAATAGGACAGCCCCAGCACACGCCCAACGTCGCGCACAACCCCGCGTGCCGCCATGGTGCCGAAGGTGATTATCTGACAAACCTTGTCCTTGCCGTAGCGGTCGATGACATAGCGAATAACCTCGTCGCGCCGCTCGAAGCAAAAGTCGATATCGATGTCCGGCATACTCACACGTTCCGGGTTGAGCATCCTCTCGAAGAGAAGGTGTTGATCGAGCGGATCAACGTCGGTGATTCCGAGAACGTAACAAAGCAGGCTTCCCGCCGCGCTTCCCCTTCCCGGCCCCACGGGGATTCCCTCGCTCCGTGCATGGTTGACGATATCCCTCACGATAAGAAAGTAACCACCGTAGTCCATGCGGTCGATAACGGAGAGTTCGAAGTCCAGACGGTCCGTGATCTCATCGGTCGGCTCGCCGAAACGCTCGCGAACTCCATCGTCGGCAAGCTTTCTCAGGTAGTGCGAATTGGATTCCACCCCGTCGGGGAGCGGAAACTGCGGCAGGTGAAAGGTATCCTCATCGAGTTCGACGTTACATCGCTCGGCGATATCAAGAGTGTTCTCCAGCGCTTCGGGAACTTCGCCGAAGAGTTCGTACATTTCGTCCTGTGTTTTGAAATACAACTCGTTTGTACGGAAACGAAACCGCCGCGGATCATCGAAATCACTCCCCGTCTGGAGGCAGAGCAAAACTTCGTGCGCCTCGGCATCATCCTTGTGCAGGTAGTGAGCATCGTTCGACGCAACCAGCGGGATGCCCGTGTCCCGGGACAGTTTTATGATCCCGTCTTTGGCTTTTATTTCATCATCGATCCCATGGTCCTGGAGTTCGAGATAGAAATTGTTTTTTCCAAAGAGTTCCTGGAGGCGTTCTGCCTTCGCTTTCGCCGCGTCGACACCTTCGTGGAGTACCGTCTGCGGGATGTCTCCGCGGAGACACGAACTCATTGCGATCAATCCGTCGCAATTTTCGGAAAGGATCTCCATATCGATGCGCGGCTTGTAATAGAAACCCTCGAGGTAACCAACCGAGCTCAACTTCATCAGGTTCTGGTAACCGGCGTTGTTGTATGCGAGGAGGATCAGGTGGTTTATCTGAGCGAGTTCGCCCTTCTTCTTCGCCTTGTCCGAACGGCTCCCGCGCGTAACATAAGCTTCCATACCCAGGATCGGCTTGATTCCCTCCTGCCGCGCCGTACGATAAAACCGCACTGCTCCGAACATGTTTCCATGGTCGGTAAGCGCGACGGATTTCATTCCCAGTTCTTTGGTTCGCTTGACAAGCTTATCGACTCTTATCGCGCCATCGAGGAGACTGTATTCAGAGTGAACATGGAGGTGCACAAAATCACGGGGCATTCTATTCGGTCCTTCCACCGGGCGTCGGCACACCCGCCGGTATGTCAATTCGAGCATTTGTTCTGGAAACGTTTCCTACCCGATCCACCGCCATGACGGAGATATCGCGTTTACCGATTATATTTTGGTTTCGAATCAGAATAAACATCTTTTGTAAAAAACCGTCCCATCTCGCAATTTGTTTGTTTGCATCGATGTATATTTCTGTTTTCTCGACATCGAGACCGCTGCCCTCCTCGGCTATGGGCACAACAATCGCGGGAAGCGAATATCCTGTATCGTAACTCTTTTGAAATTCAATTCGCGGCGCTGAAATCTCCGGCGCAACCGAGTCCACGAACACAGCGTAAACACCCGGCTGGCGGACGAACGAGCTGACCGTGTCGCCGCGGACAAACGACGACTGGAAAGACCAGCGCTTTTTCCGTTCGTCGAAATGAAACACCGCTTCGTTGTCGGCAACATCACGCTCGAGTGGAAAGCGTACTTCGACCGACCCTTTGAGCGCGAGCGACATGGGTCCGAGCCTGACCGCCCGTGAAGACGGCGAGATCGCTTCTCTGGGAAACGATGTTCGCCCGACGTCGCCTTCCCAACGCGCGAGATAAACGTGCGTATCCGAGTAGAACGACCCGCCCTTCGTCGACATGCCGACGCCGATTTCGGGAAAATCCCTCACGAGAGCTTCGCCGGCGCGGACGGGAAATATATGAATGTCGATCGGATACCCCGGGTCCGCGATCCGGAATGTCGTCCCCGCGTCGGGAATGTCTCCCCAGCCGATCACCTTGCCAGACGGCGCCCCATCGGCGGCCCCTCCAACGGCCGAAAGACGTTCGATACTCGCCACGGCGCCGAAAAAATAACAGCCGGGCAGCTCTCCCGTCCCCGGGTCGTCGTGACGGACCTGTTTGATTCCTGGATTCGAGGAATCCCCACCAACGCCCGTTCCAGAAACCACCACAAACGGAAGTGTGGCAGTCGACACGTGGCCCCACTTGTCGTACGCACGAACAATCGCGTGGTGTATCCGTCCCGTCGCGGCGAGCGAATCGGCGTCGATGATCCCATCCTCGACGAATTCGCGGTTCCAAAGAGTCTCTCCCTCTCTCTTGAACAAAAAGAGGTAGTGCCGCCCGAGGGTTCTGGCCGTTCCCATGTCGTACGCGAGCTCCACCTCACGCGTGTGATCGTACGAAAACCGTTTGAGTTCCAAAGAAGTGACCAGCCGCCCGTCGATACTCAACTCGACACGGTAAGGGGCAAGTTTGCCGGAAGCCGTGGTCAGCCGATCGATAACGTCGACGGCGAGACCGACCCGGCCCGCAACCTTCATCGTGTCTTCAGTTACGGAGGTCTTTGAATCGACCTGACTAAGCTCGACTACATCCGCCGCGCACCACCCATTGACCCGAGAGTCCTTCGATACCGGGTACCATTTTATTCTTCTCAGCAGCGGCGGGATCTCGTCCTTAAGTTCCCACCCGGCGTCGAGCGGGTTTATGGGTTGTTCGCGCACATTGCGAACCTCGAAGTGAAGATGCGGCGCGGTCGACCCGGTGCGTCCCGTGTAGCCAATAATCTGACCGCGTTTGACGGGCAAATCAACCGGATCCAGATGAACATCGACACGGTAGCCGTTCGATTTCAGCTGTGCCTCAAATACCACGCTGTCTATCCGCGCCGTATACTCCGCCAGGTGGGCGTAAACCACCGTTTCGCCGGTGGCCAGCTTTAGATAGACCGCCTTGCCATACCCGAACTGTGACGCCCGCAGCCTCGACACGTACCCGTCGTCGACAGCCCTGCACGGAATCCCCTCGCGCCCGAACGTGCGAATGTCCAGGCCGGCATGAAGGTGTCCGGACCTGAACTCGGCGAAGCTCGATGACAGGTTGATCCTCACATCGAGTGGCCACATCCGTGAGGCCGGATCCTGCCCCCCCATGGCGCCGCCAGCCGATACGCCGAACATGCCCGCGGCGGCCGCAGCGACTGCCAGAATCAAAATATTGAGCCGTGATTTCATGGTTAACCCCTTAAAACGGGGCAAACGTATCACCCCGCTTCGACGACTGTCAACAACTGCCCCGCGGCCGGCCGAAATTCCGCCCGGACATACACTTTCATCGCACCTGATCTTGCGCCGGGCCCACCTATGTGTTAATCTTTCCCCTGCCAAATTTTTATATCTCTTGATCAAATTCAGAGGAGTTCGATGCGATATGATGCATAAACTGCGTGAGAACACTAGAATCGTTCTGTGGATAGTCGTGGTCGCCTTCGTTGTGACGATCTTCGCCGTTTGGGGGCTCGACCTCGAAACCGGCACCCAGGTAAGCGACCCCGGCATAATGGGAACGGTCAACGGTGTACAAATCACGCGAGCCCAATACCAATCATTCTACGAGATGCTGGCCGGCCAGTTCCGTGCGGCCTCGAATGAACAACTCACGTACTCGCAGGAACAGTTCATTGCAACCCAGGCGTGGGACAACCTGATTTATACCGTCCTCACCGACCAGCAAATCGATAAACTGGGCATCACGGTAACCAATGAAGAAATCGTCAGCTATCTGAGATCCAGTCCGCCCCCCGAGATCCGTCAGTACTTCCTGGACGATCAGGGCAACTTCGATGACCAATCGTACCAGACGGCCCTTAACAACCCAGAGATCGACTGGACGAACCTCGAAGCGCTCGCCCGCGAGAGGATTCCCAGACTCAAACTGCAGAACTACCTTGCGGCCGAGGTTTTTGTTACGGACGATGAGGTGGAACTCGCATACGAGATGGAAAAGCTCGAGATGACGATGTCGTACGTCGAGTTCCGGATCGACGAGACCGAACTCGATGATTTCACACCCACCGATCAGGAAATTGAGGAGTATTACAACTCGAACCAGGATGAATTCGTCGACCCCGCGAAGGCGCGGCTCGATGTCGTTCGTTTCGAGCTGACGCCAAGCGCGTCGGATATCGACGACGCAGGGTTCGCCGCCGGGCGTGTCCGGGAGCAGCTCGTCGGGGGCGAGGATTTCGGCGTGCTGGCCAGCACCTATTCGGAGGCTCCGACGGCTCATGTCGAGGGTAATACCGGTTTTCTGGTCCGCGGTCAACGCGATGAAATCTACTTCGAAACCCTTGACAGTCTCGCCACCGATGAGATCAGCGAACCGTTCTCGAGCGGCGACGGCTTCTACGTAATCAAACTCATCGAGAAAAAAGAAGAAGACGGTCAGACCAAGTACAATGCTCAGGAAATCCTGATCAAGACCGCGCTGAGTCGGCAGACGGTGGACTCGCTGTACACAACGGCGAATGAGCTCCGCGATCGGGCCGACGAAGTGGGTCTCGACGTCGCCGTCACTGAAAAGGAATATACGCTCGTCACTCCGGAGCCCTTCACGGAAGGCGCGCCCATCGGAACGCTTGGTTTCGTTCCGAACCTCAACATCTTCGCGTTCGGCAATGAAGTGGGATCGCTCAGTCAACTCGTCCGCGATGAGAAGAACGTCTACATCGCTCGCGTCGTCGACAGAATCCCTGAAGCCACGCGCCCGCTCGCCGATGTCACCGAATCAATCAAGCTCCGCCTGGTGTTCGAAGCGAGAAAAGACGCTACCTTAAGAAACGCGCGAGCCTTCTACAGAAAAACCCAGTCCGGGACATTCGATGAAGCGCTGGCGACGTACGAACTCACGGCGAAGGAATCGGGATTGTTCAAAGCGACGGACAACCTCGAGGGATTCGGCCCCAACAGCGCCGTAGCCGCCGCAGCCGTTAAAACCGGTCCCGGCCAGGTGTGCCCACCGGTTGAGTTCCGGAGATCGTTTGTCGTCCTCCGTGTCCTAACAAAGTCCGAACTCGACCGTGCGGATTTCCAGGCGAGGGCTGGACAGTTGAGGGACAATATCGAATCTCAGAAGATACAGACCTATACGGCCTACTGGTACGAGATGCTCAAAGAGGAAAGCGTCATCGAAGACTATCGGGGGCGGGTCTACTAGAAACGAGCGCAGAAAACACCGATCGCAAAAACACCGGCAACCGAGGAGTTATTACTCCTTGGAGCCGGTGTTTTTCTTGTCGTCATCCCCGTTCATTTGGATCTCATCCTGAACTTCGCGCGACGCTTTTTTGAATTTCTGGATCGATCGTCCAAGAGCATCGGCGACTTCGGGGAGCTTTCTCGGGCCAAAAATGATGAGAATAATAAACAGGATTATGAGAAGTTCGGACCAGCCCAGCGGGCCGACCAGCGCAAAAATGTGCATAAAGCCAGACTTCCTTTCTACCAGTACCAACGGAGAATCAATGACACCAGCGCGATTCCCACCGCGCTCATCAGATTGACCCGCAGAGAGAACCCAAACGTAAAGCTGAATACAACCAGATCCAGATGCAGCGGTCCGACGTGAAAATCCGTCGCACTGACAAAAACGTCGCGAATCACTTTGCCTTCCGGAAGAAGCAACCCGACTACCTCGCCTACGACGGTTCCGACCACGATCCCAAGAAACATGACCAGGGCGACAACGGCGAGTGAACGTCTTCTCGGGGCCACTGCTTTCTCCTCTAAGAATAAGGTAGTTGGTCTATTCGGACAAGTCAGATTCGAAATCAATCTCTATATCGAGCTTCCTGAAATCCTCACCGAGGATGAACGTGGCGTCAACCATCGTGCCTTCCGTCAGTTGCTCCACGACCTGGCGGCACCCTATCAGCTCCCCCAGGGCGGCCACGGCCGGATTGTCCGAGCGCGCGATAATTACGGATTCCTTGTAGTCGAAGCTCTTCGCGTTATCGACGTTGAGCACGTCCACCTTTTTCTTGATAAGGGCGATGGCAACTTTGCGCGCGAGTCCCTTCTCCCCCGTCCCGTTCAAGATCTCTATCCGAAGGACCTCATCCATCCCTTCGTCTTCCTCCCCCTCGTGCCAGTTCATTACACCCACCGCGACCGACGCCACGCACACACCAAGAACCACGCTCATCAGCAAAACGGCGAGTTTGTGAAGTCCGCTTCCGGAAGAGCCGGATCTCTTCTTTTTATTCTTCTTTTTTCTGGGCGCCACGACGCGTCTTTCTCCCTTCGAAAGGGCCTACTCGAAGTAGGCCTTCAATCGCGTGTACGTGTCAAGAAGATCTTCGGAGATAACCCGCGTTTCCCCTATTGCCGTCATAAAATTCGTATCACCGTGCCAGCGGGGCACGAGATGGACGTGGAGATGCCCGGCTATCCCAGCGCCGGCCGTGCGGCCCAGATTCGCGCCCACATTGATCCCGCCGGGGTTGTAGGCGCCAAGGAGCGCCTCCTCACATTTGGAAATCAACCGTGTTAACTCGGCCGACTCCTCCGCATCGAGATCACCGAAGTGTTCGATATGGCGTTTGCACACCACCATCACGTGACCGTTCGAGTACGGATACGCGTTGATGATGACGTAGTGGTATTCTCCCCGAAACAGAATCCGGTTCTTTTCGTCATCGGCGGCCGTTTTTGCAAAAGTGCAAAAAAGACATTCGCCGTCGTGTTGACTCTGCAAGTAGATCGACCTCCACGGCGCATAAATCCGTTTCACAACGACATTCCTTCGAAATAACTGCGCACGGCGTTCAATTCTTCTTCCGTGTTGACCCCGGACACTTCCCACGGATCTTCGACGCAGTATGCCCGGACTTTTTCTCCCCGGCCGCGAAGGCAGGAGATCACGTCGGTGAGGTAGTACTCCCCTTGCGCGTTGTCCGTGCCCGTGTCTTTAAGCGCTTCGAACAACAGGGCTTTGTCAAAACAGAAGAGGCCCGAATTGATTTCGCGAACACGTTTGACCTCATCGGACGCGTCTTTCTCCTCCACGATCCCGCGCAGCGAGCCGTCATCATCCCTGACGATACGCCCGTAGCCCGTGGGATTCTCGAGCTCGGCGGTCAATACCGTCGCGGCGGCGCCCTCGGACTGGTGAAACTCGGCGAATCCTCGGACCGTTTCCGGACGGAGACACGGGACATCGCCGTTTAGCACGATCACCGTTCCCACAAAATCGCGCAGGGCTTCTTCGCACTGGAGGACGGCGTGGCCGGTCCCGAGTTGCTCGTGCTGGAATACAAACTCGACCCCACTTCCGCCCATGGCGTCGATAATCTTTTCAGATTTGTAACCGACAACGACGTAGATGCGGCCTTCGCAAATATCGTCCATGGTTTCAGCCACGCGGACGACCATCGGCTTGCCGTGAACCTCGTGCATAACCTTCGGCAGGTCCGACGCCGGCATTCTGGTCCCCTTGCCCGCGGCAAGAATCACCGCCGCACTATCCATGATGCTCAACCTCCGGTTGCTGTTAATTCAGACGCACGCGGCTCGAAAAAGCCGATCTTCCTTCACGTCGGCGCCCTCACCCACATGGAG
Organism: Candidatus Latescibacterota bacterium; assembly: GCA_963791045.1. GTDB lineage: Bacteria > Krumholzibacteriota > Krumholzibacteriia > WVZY01 > WVZY01 > CAWBQK01. Next base: position 187,752 of record CAWBQK010000007.1, on the reverse strand, counting down.
AACGATGTTGTCTATGAGACGCGTCTTTCCCACTTTCGCCGCGATAGCAAGAAGCACCCGCCCCTCCACCCGCGACAGCGGTTTGAGATCCCGGGCATTCAATAATTCCACATATTCGATATCGGCAATTCCCACTCCCCCCATTACCTCCCGAGCCCGTTCGGCAACCGCCGCAGTCGTCCGTTCTCCGTCCGTTATCATTATCTTTGCTTCCGTCAGCGCCTTGTAGATCCCGGCGGCACGCCCCCGCTCTTTGGGCGAGAGGTATCGATTTCGCGAGCTTACCGCCAGACCGTCCTCTTCCCGAACGGTGGGGGAAAGCTCTATCTCTACAGGGTAGTTGAGTTGACGGACCATCTCATTGATTACCACGGACTGCTGGGCGTCCTTCTGCCCAAACACGGCCACGTCGGGTTGTACCGCATCGAACAACTTCAACACAACGGTCGTCACGCCCCTGAAATGCCCGGGGCGGCTCCTTCCGCACAGCACATCCGTGATCCCTCCGACCTCGACCCAAACCGACTGTTCGACCGGGTACATCTCACCGGGTGACGGGGCGAAAACGACGTCAACGCCCCACTCACGGCACAGTTCGAGATCTTTCTCCAGCGGCCGGGGGTATTTCCCAAAGTCCTCACCCGGCCCGAACTGCGTCGGATTGACAAAAATGGATACAACAATCACATCGCCGCGGGTTCGGGCCACTTCGACACACGAACCGTGCCCAGCGTGAAGGGCTCCCATGGTCGGCACGAAGCTCACCGTCTTGCCGCCGGCGCGACGCCCTCGAAGGTGTGCCCGGAGCTTCCTTATCGATTCAAATGTCTCCACGGTGGGATCCAATTCCAATCAAGAGTAGCTGTGGTCGTCCGTCGGAAACTTGCCATCCTTAACATCGGCCACATATTCGGCGAAGGCTTTTGCCATCGTCTTCCCCACATCCCCATATTGTTTGAGAAACTTCGGAGAAAAATCTTCTTTCATCCCCAGCATATCGTTCACGACGAGGACCTGTCCGTCACAGTGAACCCCCGCGCCGATTCCGATGGTCGGGATCGAAACCGATTCGGTAATTTGTTTTGCGAGGGCCCAGGGTATTCCTTCGAGCACCATGCTAAAACAACCAACTTCTTCGAGAAACTTCGCCTCCTCGACAAGGAATGCCGCCGCTTCGGGACTCTTGCCCTGTACCCGGTAACCGCCAAGACGGTGGAGCGACTGAGGCGTCAGCCCGATATGTCCCATGACGGGGATATCCGCGTCGAGAATAGCGCGGATAACAGCCTCCATCCGCCGGCCTCCCTCGAGCTTCACACCCTCGGCTCCGCCCTCTTTGAGCATGCGCCCCGCGTTGCGAACGGCGTCCTCGACACCCGCCTGGTAACTCATAAACGGCATATCACCGAGAAGCATCGCCTTCGGTTTTGCGCGGCTCACCGCTTTGACATGATGAATCACCTCGTCAACCGTAACGGGGAGTGTGTTCTCGTACCCCAGCACGACCATCCCCAGGCTATCGCCCACCAGTATCATCTCGACGCCGGCCTCGTCTTCAATGAGCGCCGTCTGATAATCGTACGCCGTGAGCATCACGATTCTCTCGCCCCGGTCCTTCATGTCCATAAGGGTATTTACTGTGATCTTCCGCCGCCCGCTCATTATGCCTCCCACGACGGAACGTAGAACTCCGTTCCTTGCACGGGTTCCGATATCCGCTTCACCAGATCCACAAAGTGTTTCTCGTTGTTCACGAAGTCCATTGAGTCCGTATTGACGACAAGAAGCGGTGTGTCCGAATAATTGAAGAAAAAATGATTGAAAGCATCGTTGAGCGTCTCCAGATAGTCTTTTGAAATACTTCTCTCGAGCTGCCGCCCCCTGTTTCCAATTCGCTCGAACAACACGTTCCCGTCCGCCTGGAGATAAATCACGAGGTCCGGTCGAATCACCTGGGCTTCGAGTTCTTTGGCAATCCTGTTGTACAAACCGAGCTCGTCATCACTGAGATTGACGTGCGCGAAAATCTTGTCACGCGCAAAGAGATAATCGATGATCGTCAATTCGTCGAAGAGTTCTTTTTGGGTGAGCGTTATCTGCTGTTTGTACCGGTTCATCAAAAAGACCAGCTGGGTCTGAAAGCAGTACGAGCCCATGTCTTCATAGAACCGATCGAGAAACGGATTGTCCTCGACACGTTCTTCGACGAGCCGCGCGCCGAGATAGCGGGCGAGCATCCTCGAAAGCGATGTCTTGCCAACACCTATGTTCCCCTCGACGGCAATCACCGAGATTTTATTTTTAAGGAGATTTGTTTTTGTATCAGAGTAGCTCATCTCGCGCCCATATCGGAAATTGTGTACCGCGACGAGATCCTGACAACACCATCGCTCGACGGCAGCGCCTCCACGAGGTCATCTATGCGGCGTCCGGTGGCGGGGCAGACGAAGCCGGGGGCCAGTTCCTTCAATGGAATGAGAACAAATCCCCGATCACGATACCGCGGGTGGGGAACGGTGAGGGTTTTGGTCTCGAACACCTGCCCGCCAAGGGTCAATATGTCTATATCCAGTTCCCGAGGTTCGTTGTGCCCTCCGCACCGTCCCAACGATTTCTCGATTGTCTGTAACCGATTTAACAAATCCTCTCCGTAAAGTAAAGGTTCAAATTCCACGACGGCGTTGACAAAGCGGTCCATGGGCAGGCAACCGACGGGCTCGGTCTCATAGAGCGAACTGAGGCGCACATTTGTGCCTGTAGCGGCCTGTTCGATTATCCGCGGAACGGAGAGAACCGCTATTTCCCGTTTTCCGAGATTCGAGCCGATGCTCAGATAGGCGGGACGCGTTGTCAGATCGATGCCTCTCTGGTGAGACAAACTTCGACGTAGGACAAGCTGTTCGGGAACGGCAAATTGAGCTTACGAAGACGTATCGACACCTTTGACACGGGAAAGCCGTTGAGAAGATGATAACATATGTTTTCCCCCAAAGACTCCAGCAGGCGATGTTTCTTTAGCGAAACAACCTCGAACACCTTCGCGTAGACCGCTTCGTAGTTGATGGTGTCTTTGAGCGAGTCGCTCTGACACGCCTCGCTGAGATCCGCGAAGAGGTCTATGTCCAACTGGATCTTCTGCCCCACTTCACGTTCCGCGGGGGAAACTCCAAAGTGGCCAAAAACGGTCAAATCCTTCAGCCTGATCATATCACTCACAACATTCTCCTATCGGGAAATCCCGGCCCGTGGTTCCAATCCGGAAACCACCGCCTCCACCCTTTTCATCCTCGTCCCGGATCAGGGATCACAATCCTTTGATCCTTTCGAACGCTTCTTCGATCTTGTCCACCGGTTGTGTGAGGGCAATCCGAAAATACCCTTCCCCCCCATCACCAAAGCCGTTGCCCGGTGTGAGGAGAACATTCGCGTGTTCCAGCAGGTGGAGGGCGTAACCCATTGAATCAAATGGGTCGGGTATCCTGGCCCAGATGTAGAATGTAGCACAGGTGTCGAGACAATCAAAGCCGAGCTTGGCGGCAAAGCCCAAGGCGGCATCGCGACGGGCCTTGAATTCGGAACGCATGCGAATCGCGTAATCATCGCCCTCGGTGTTGAGCGTCGCCGCGACGGCTTCCTGAATCGCCGAGAAAACGCCCGAGTCGATGTTCGCCTTGAGATGGGCCAGGGCATCGATTACGTCGCGGCGTCCGACGGCAAATCCAACCCGCCAGCCGGTAATACAAAACGTCTTGGAAAACGAGAAAAATTCAATCATGGGGTGATCCAGCGCGCCGGGATGTCCGCAAAGAACCGGCGGAGGATCTTCGTCGAAATAGACATCGGCATACGCCGCGTCGTTTGCCACAACGGAGCCGTGCGCGGCGCCGAACTCGAGTGCCCCGCTGAATACATTTTCGCCGGCCGAGGCTCCGGTGGGATTATTTGGATAATTCAGGAATATGAGCCTGGGAGACTTCGAGTCGTCAACGTCAAACCGCGAGAAATCAGGGAGAAAGCCATTCGATATATCGAGCGGTAGTGTTCGCACCGCGCAACCGGCAAATGCCGACGCGGCGCTGTAGACCGGGTACCCAGGATCCGGAACGAGGGCAATGTCACCGGGATTGCAAACGGCGAGCGGAAGATGGCTGATCCCTTCCTTGGAACCGATCAAGATCAGTATCTCGTCATCCGTTGGATGGACGCCGCACCGCCGCCCAAGGTACTGCCGGATAGACTCCTTGAGCGCCACGGAACCGCGCTGAGGGGGATACCTGTGGTGACCCGGCCGTTCCAGTGCGCGGTTCAGATTCGTGATCAGGGATTGAGGCGGCGCCAAATCCGGATCACCGATACTGAGATCGATAACGTCCCGCCCCCGCGCCACTGCCTCGCGGTAATGGTTTTCCAGTTCCTCGAAGAGATACGGTGGAAGCGAAAGGAGTCTGTTCGCTTTCATTGGATACCCGTCACTGACCAACCCCGGACAGGTCAACCGACTCAACGGCCGGCGTGGTTCCGTCCAGCCTGAACAGAAACACCTTTTTGGTTCCGAGTTCCCACACAGGGCGGAATGACTGAAGCGGGGGACCAAAATCAACCGCTTCACCGGGAATGATCGCCGGAGTCACCCGCACGGGAACCGTTTGTCCCGTCGCGCCTGTCGCGTCAAAAAGTTCGTACCACGTGTTCGAACTCCGCGTGACCAGGTAGACCAGAAAATTACCGTCGGGCGACCACGATATCTCGCTGAACTTGTCACCCTCGAGGGCGTCGAGGAGCCGTGTCGGCTCTCCACTCGCGGAGACGAGATAGATCGAACTGATACCCGAATCAAAAACGCTCGCCGCGATGGTCTGACCGTTTGGCGCCCACTTCATGTCGGTCACCTTACCCGGTACATTTACCAGGACCGCCGGCGTTCCATCCGTATTCGCGATACGCATTTTCTCATCGGTGCCTATGACGGCGATCAACGGAAACGCCGAATTGGGATTCCACTGCATCGGAACCCGGGATGGCGGAATCGATTCCCCGCCGAGAAAACCACCGGTGTCGGTGAGCTTGATCAACGCACCCGGGATGGTGTCGGGTGTGACCGTCGTCCCGGTTATGGGAAGCGCATAGAGCTCCCAAAGAAGAGCCCCGTCCTTGTCCGATACAAACACGAGGTGTTGGTTGTCACTCGAAATCGACGGGTAAAAACTCCGTGTCTCGAATGTGCCACGGTGTGCGTCCCCGCTTGCGATATCGTGAACGAATACCGTAAAGGTATCCACACCGCCCGCCGACGGGGGCAACAGTTGATCGAGCAGAGCGCCCTGGTAGGCAATCATCTGGCCGTCGGGAGATACGAACGGCGCCGAGTACTCGTACGGGCGGATTGTCAGAGTCTGTGCATCGATCGCAATAATAGTCTGTGTACCCGTTGTGAGTTCATCGTGCATTACAGTGATACGCCACGGGAACGCCGTCAGGTGCATATGAGCGCCATGGGTGAGATTCCGGTCAAAACTGAAATCGGTTCCCGCCTTCATCCCAGGGAAAACCTCGACGTCGGAACCAGCGTCCTTTTTGCGTACAATCACTCCGGAGTCCGGCAGCGCGGGTCCGCTCAGGTAAAACATCGCGTCACCCGCCGGCGTCGGGAAAAGTTGCCCCGCCCGCTCGTCGATAAACTCCGTCAATTCACCAACGAACACGTTGGCATCGAGATTCGACGAGCTCGAACTAATCGAAGCGGTGACCGAAATATTAAAAATAGAAGAATTAATCGGCGCGACCCACCGCACCGACGCCATGTTGTCTTCGATAAATGTCCCACCATTGGCAGTCCACTTGTATGTGGTAAACTCGCCGGGGTTAACCATGTCCACGCTCACAATGGCGGTGGCCTGAAGTGTATCGCCCGGTGCAGGGGATTTCGGATTGAAAATAATGTCATCGACCGTGATGGTCGCAGCTCCCGGACCCGTCCCGGGCAGTTCTTCCGCATCGTCACTACACCCCGCGACAAGACCGGTGAGAACGAGAAGCCCCGCAGCGATAGCGACGATAAAGTGCCTGTAATTGAATGCGGTTTTCAAGGATACCTCCATCGCCGGGGGAAGGACTCAAGGCCAACCCTAATATCCCGACTTGGTGATTCAGATAGGTAACGGATACAGAGTCTCTTTCAGGTGGGGCATAATGAAGAATAGGGGCGGTTACGGACGATTTCAAGCATTTTTTTGACCCGAAAAGCAATCGCGCCGCGGGGAACCTGTTCCCACACGGCGCGATAAGAGCGTGGTCGCCTGTCGGCGGTCACGATTCTAGTACATTCCGCCCATGCCACCCATGCCACCCATACCGCCCGGAGGCGCAGCAGGCATACCCGCTCCGTGCTCCTCTGGCATATCGGTGATGACAGCCTCGGTGGTCAAAAAGAGCGCAGCAACGCTGCCGGCATTCTGGAGAGCCGAACGCGCCACTTTGGTCGGATCGACGATACCGGCCTTGAGCATGTCCTCATACTCTCCGGTCGCGGCGTTGTAACCTGTGTCGACGGCGCTTTTTAGAATGTGGGCAACGACGAGCGAGCCCTCAGCTCCGGCATTCAGCGCAATCTGGCGGACAGGCTCTTCGAGCGCGCGACGGACCATGTCGACGCCAACGGCCTCTTCGCCTGTGAGCTCGAGCTTGTCAAGACGCTTGGCGGCGCGAAGGAGAGTAATTCCTCCACCAGGGACAACGCCTTCTTCGACGGCCGCACGGGTCGCCGCCAGGGCGTCCTCGACACGCGCCTTCTTCTCTTTCATCTCGACCTCGGTTGCGGCGCCGACATTAATGACGGCAACACCGCCGGCCATCTTGGCCAGACGCTCCTGGAGCTTCTCTTTGTCGTACTCGGATGTAGTGTCTTCGATCTGACGACGAATCTGGGCGATGCGGGCTTTGATGTCCGCAACCTTGCCGCCGCCTTCGACGATCGTGGTGTCTTCCTTGTTGATCGTGACGCGCTTGGCTTTGCCGAGGTCCGCCACGGTCGTGTTCTCAAGTTTGAAACCGGCATCTTCGCTGATAACACGGCCACCGGTCAGGATGGCTATATCTTCGAGCATGGACTTGCGGCGGTCGCCAAAACCCGGCGCCTTGACCGCAGAGACCTGAAGCGTGCCGCGAAGCTTGTTGACCACGAGAGTGGCGAGGGCTTCACCTTCGATGTCCTCGGAAATAATGAGGAACGGCTTCGAAAGCTGGGCAACCTTCTCGAGGACCGGAAGCAAATCCTTCATCGAGCTGACTTTTTTGTCGTGGATGAGGATGTAGGGGTCGTCGAGCGTACATTCCATGCGCTCGGCGTCGGTCACGAAATAAGGCGAAAGGTAGCCACGATCAAACTGCATACCTTCAACGACGTCGAGCATCGTTTCCATGCTCTTGGCCTCTTCGACCGTAATGACGCCGTCTTTGCCGACTTTCTCCATCGCATCGGCGATCAGGTTGCCGATTTCAGGATCGTTGTTGGCGCTGATTGTCGCGACATTGGCGATCTCTTCGCGGCTCTTGATCTGCTTCGAACGCTTGCGGACCTCTTCGACAACAACCTCAACGGCCGCCTGAATCCCACGCTTGATCGCCATCGGGTTGGCACCCGCGGTGACGTTCTTGATTCCAAGATGAATCATTTTCTGAGCGAGGATCGTCGCGGTCGTGGTTCCGTCACCGGCGACATCCTGAGTCTTGGTGGCGACTTCTTTGACCATCTGCGCGCCGAGATTTTCGTACGGATCTTCGAGTTCAATTTCCTTGGCGATCGTCACACCGTCATTGGTGATGGTCGGGCTTCCAAATTTCTTGTCGATAACAACATTACGGCCTTTGGGACCAAGAGTGATCTTGACGGCGTTCGCCAGCTTGTCGACGCCCCTCTTGAGCTTCTCCCTGGCCTCGGCCTCATATGCGATCTGTTTTGCCATAATTCAATCCTCCGATAGTTTCTTTATCCAAATTACAATGTCGCGAGAATTTCATTTTCCTGAAGGATCAGATATTTCTCGGCATCGATGTTGATCTCGGTACCCGAGTATTTCCTGAAAAGAACCTTGTCTCCCTTTTTTACCTCTGGGGTGACCCGCTCACCTTTTTCGTTGAGCCGACCCTTCCCAACCGCGATCACTTCGCCTTCCTGCGGCTTCTCCTTTGCGGTATCGGGAATGATGATTCCACCCTTTACGGTCTCGGTCACGTCCATGGGCTTTACCAGAACGCGATCAGCTAGTGGGTTGATCTTCATGAAGTTACCTCCTCTCAAAGATCATAGTATGAACTGTTTGTTGATGATTAGCACTCTACAGGTGTGACTGCTAAGACGGCATAAATATACACCCGTCGCATAGTCGTTTCAAGAGAAAAACGTAATTATTTGCAATTCTTGGAAGGTTTCGGCGGATTCCCTCAACCGCGGTTGAGAACCCAGATCCGGCGGATACCGCGGAGGACGAGATCGGGGTCATAACGCCAGCTCGACGGCCAGTGTCCGGCCAGCACCGCCGCACCGCCACCGGCCACCATCGTTGCGGGCCGCCGGCGAGTCTTCTGGGTGAGAAATCGGACCGCTTCCCTGACGGCGCCTACGGCCCCGATATGCGCTCCGAGGATCATCGAGGGGTGGGTATCATTGAAGGTCGCGGGAAAATGCTTTGATATCGATGTATAGTCGATTTCAGGGAGTTTTCGCGCGTAAGTACCAAGCGCGCTGAGTCCAAGTGCCGGCCCGGGCATTATGAGCCCACCCGCGAATACCCGCTCGCGGATCAGGTCGACCGTGATCGCCGATCCGACATCGACGATCACTGCATTCGACGTCCGCTTGTGGAGTCCGGCGGCCGCCGAGAGCCTGTCCACGCCAACCTTCCCCGGGTCTTTTACCGCGACGCGAAACGGATACCGGCAACCCGCGTCAATTGTCAACACGCTCACACCCAACGCCTCGCGAATCGCCTTGTTGAGGGGTTTGTTCAACGAGGGAACCACCGACGACACCGCCGCCCCGCTCACTTCGCCGATCTCCGGGGCGAGATCCGCGAATAGACGGCGAAATCGCTCCTCGCGCTCGACGAACTGCTTTGTCGGCACGTCGATCAGTCTCCGGATCTCCCTCGAACCGATCACCGCGATCTTTATCCGGCTGTTTCCCGCGTCGACTCCAAGAATCATTGGTTTTCCCGTCTTTTACGATCCGAGTGACACATCCTGGTCGTAGAGAACGACCCGCCCGCCATCGTCTTTTTCGACGACGAGTCCACCGTCCGAACCAACATCCACCACAGTCCCTCGCGACTCGACACCCCGTGCGCGATATACTACGGGTTTGTCGAGGAGCGCCAGTTTGGATTTGAATCTCGCCGCCATCGCCTCAAACCCATCCCGGACAAATTCGTCGTAGGTGCTTTCGAGCGACGCAAGGACACGAACAAGCACATCCTTTCTGTCAAAATGCCGGCCGGCCACCGAAGCGCACGAGCATGCGAGACCCCGAATCTCCTCCGGAAACTCGTGAGGCTCGACATTCACGTTGATTCCCATGCCCACGACAATAAACCGCGTCCGGTCGCCCTCGCTGGTGCCCACGGACAGGATCCCGCAGATCTTCCTGCCGTCGACCACCACATCGTTTGGCCATTTCACGCCGACCTCGGTGCCCAGGAGGTTTTCGAGAGTCTGGCCGATAGACGCGGCGAAGGCGAGGGTCACCGGGAGCATGGCGGCAAACGGCATGTCGGGCCGTAGAATCAGCGAAAACATCAAGTTTTTGCCGCGATCGCTCAACCATGACCTGTCAAAACGGCCGCGCCCCCGGGTCTGGAAATCAGAAATCACCATCGACCCGTGGGCCTCTCCCGAATTGGCGAGCTCAACGGCCGCACGGTTCGTCGAGTCCACCTCGGGCATGTAATAAATTCGCTTTCCAACCGCCCGCGTCGACAACAACGCCTTGATATCGCCCGGCAGAACACTGTCGTTAGCCGGCATCGCAATCGACCTCCAGACTCAAATCGAGCGCCGGCACCGAGTGCGTCAACGCGCCGACCGAAATATAATCGACGCCCTTGACCGCGTAGTCCCTGATCGACTCGAGAGTAATTCCACCCGACACTTCTATCGCCGGTTGGAACGCCGGGTTTTTCTGGCGGAACCCGGCAACTATCGACACGGCGCGTGCGACCTCCTCAGGTGTAAAGTTGTCGAGCATTATTCGGTCAACCGGCGCGCCGAGAAGTTCGATGAGGAAATCGATCGAATCCACCTCGACCTCTATTTCGAGCGGAGGTTTTGTCGCGCCGATGATTTCGAGAAATTTCCTCGCCCCGCCGACGGCTCGAAAATGGTTTTCTTTCACAAGCAACATATCGCTCAGACTGAATCGATGGTTCTCTCCCCCACCGGTTTTAACCGCGTACTTTTCGAGCTTACGCAACAACGGAGTAGTCTTACGCGTGTCCAGAACCCGGGCCCGCGTCTGTGCAACGGCAGCGACGTACGCCGCGGTCAACGTGGCGACACCCGAGAGCCGCTGGAGAAAATTGAGCGCCACCCGTTCCGCGCCGAGGATCGCTCCGGCTCGCCCGCTTATCGACGCAACGAGCTTGCCGGCGCCGACGCGATCTCCGTCCGAGACCTCGGCGGTGAAGACCGCATCCGGATCCAGAAGTTCAAATGCCGTTCGGGCAACTTCCAGCCCCGCGATTACGCCCCCCGCACGCGCCTCTATTCTGGCGGCCAACGGTTTGTCGGCGACTTCGAGATATGCGGTGGTCCCGTCGGCGTTGGCGTCATCTTCGGCGAGCGCCGCCGCCACCAGCTCGCGAATTTCTTTTTTATCGATCATCGTATGGTCTCTCGTTAGTGTCCCGATTGTCCCACTTCGGATTTCCCGATTTGCCGTCACCACCCCCAAATAAGGGAACTTCGGCTGCCGGCCGCCTCCTATCGCTTTTTCCCGCGACCTTTCCTGGGATGTTTGACCGTGTAACCTTGTTTCTTCATGGCCATTTGGATTCGCACTTCCTCGAGCCGATCTCTCAGACTGGCCGCTTTCTCAAAATTGAGCGCCCGCGCCTCGCGGATCATTTCTTCCTCGAGCATCCGCGCGACATCTTCGGTGGGCAGGTCCCCGTCGAAAACGATATCGGCGCCTTCTGTTCGTCTGACGTCCGCAACCGACGTACTCAAACGAACCTCGTCCAGCGTCTTGACGATACCCTTCGGTATGATCCCGTGTTCTTCATTATAAGCCATCTGAAGCTCGCGGCGGCGGTTGGTTTCATCGATCGCGCGGCGCATCGATTTGGTCGTGTCATCCGCATAGAAGATGACCTGTCCCGACACGTGGCGGGCCGCGCGCCCGGAGGTCTGTATCAGGCTCGTCTCGCTTCTCAAGAATCCCTCTTTGTCGGCGTCGCAGACGGCGACGAGGGAGACCTCGGGAAGATCGAGCCCCTCACGCAGCAAGTTGATCCCCACGAGGACATCAAACTCGCCGAGACGCAGATCGCGGAGAATCTCGACACGCGCCAGGGCATCGATGTCCGAATGAAGATAGCGAACACGGATATCGAGCGAGGCGAGGTAATCGGTGAGTTCCTCGGACATCCGTTTCGTCAATGTCGTGACGAGAACGCGTTGTTTGCCGGCGACCCGTTTATTGATTTCACCAACAAGATCGTCTACCTGATCGCGCGCCGGACGAACGATTATTTCGGGATCGACAAGCCCCGTCGGGCGAATGAGTTGTTCGACCACTTCGCCCGCCGTTGTCGAGAGCTCAAAATCGCCTGGCGTCGCGCTGACAAACACACGCGAATCTACGAGCTTCGAAAATTCTTCAAACCGAAGCGGGCGGTTGTCGAGTGCCGACGGCAGTCGAAAGCCGTGTTCAACCAGCGTCATCTTCCGCGACCGATCCCCGTTGTACATACCGTTGAGCTGAGGAATGGTGACGTGTGACTCGTCTATTATCGTCAAGAAAGGACGCGGAAAATAGTCGATCAGTGTCAGCGGCCGATCCCCCGGCTTTCTTCCCGACAGGTGTCTCGAGTAGTTCTCGATTCCGGTGCAGTACCCCATTTCCTGGATCATTTCGAGATCATAGAGGGTTCGCGACTCGAGCCGCTGCGCCTCCACGAGTTTGTTCGCCGGGCGGAGTTCGTCGAGACGCTTTGCCAGTTCGGTGCGAATGCCCTTTACCGCTTTCTTTAATACCGGTTCGGGTGTTACAAAATGCCGGGCGGGGTAAATCGTCATCGAGTCGGTCGTCCTGATGACTCTTCCCGTCAACGGGTCGGTCACCGACAAGGCCTCGACTTCGTCGCCAAACAGTTCAATCCGAAAAGCCTCTTCCTCGTAGGCCGGCCGGATTTCGACCATGTCGCCGCGCACTCGAAAGGTCCCTCGGGTAAACGCGACGTCATTTCGCGAGTACTGTATCTCGATGAGCCGTTTCAAAAGTTCATCGCGGTCGACCGTATCCCCGACATTGAGCGCGACCATCATCTGGCGAAAGGCTTCCGGGGAACCCAACCCGTAGATACACGACACACTCGCCACAACGATCACATCTTTGCGGGTCATGAGCGCGCTCGCAGCGCGCAGCCTCAGCCGATCGATGTCGTCATTTATGGACGCGTCTTTTTCGATATAGGTATTGGTGCTCGGAATGAACGCTTCCGGTTGGTAGTAATCGTAATAGCTGACAAAATATTCGACGGCGTTCTCCGGAAAGTAGCCGCGGAATTCACCGTAGAGCTGCGCGGCGAGGGTCTTGTTGTGCGAAATCACCAGCGTGGGAATGTTGAGCTCGGCAATCGCGTTGGCCATCGTAAAGGTCTTGCCCGAACCCGTCACGCCGAGAAGAACCTGCTCGGTTGCGCCGCCGCGCACCCCTTCGACGAGCTTGCGAATGGCCTCCGGCTGATCGCCGGTGGGAGAGTAATTGGATTGGAGAACAAACCGGTCCATGGGACTACGCGGAGCCCGACTCGATCGTGTGGATCGTAGTTCCGACCCTGTGGAGATTGCTTTGAAGTTCTTTTACTTTGCGGCGCTCCATCATAAAAAGGACGGCGAGAACAAGGATGATTATGACGAGTGCGGGCACGACAAAACGACTCATGATCTGCGGCGACTTGATCTTTTCCTCTTTGACCGTCTCCTCGATGTCCCAGGTGGTTCCGCGGGAGGACTTCTTGTCTCCCCTCTGACCGTCAAGAACCTGCAACGAGAATTCGGGATCGATTTCGAGGTAACTCGCGTAGTTCTTTATAAACCCCTTGAGATATATTTCACTCTCGAAGGATCCGAAGTCATCGTTTTCGATCGCCCTCAGGACATTGATCGACATCCGCGTATCCTGATGGGCCTCGTTCAAAGAGAGCTTCTTCGACTCGCGCTTGTTACGAAACAGCTCGCCGACCGAATTTGCAAAACCCGTTTCTTTCTCTTCTGGACTCACAGTTCCTCGCTAATAATGTTCAGGGACTCATCTATCTTGGAGAGCTCGTTTTCGAGAATCTCCTTTTTGTCACGTGCCTTCTGGACGACGTCTTCCCGCGCCTTGGCCAGGAAGTTTTCGTTCGAAAGCTTTTTGGCGACACCGCCCAGTTCGCCTTCGATTTTCTTCTTCTCTTTTGTCAGGCGGGCGATCTCGCCTTCGATGTCCGCCACACCGGCGAGGGGTATAATTACCTCGCAGGCGCCGACCGGCGAACTGGCGCTTCCCTTTTCCTTCTTCAAATCGGGCCCGAAAACCAGTTGGTCCACACGAACCAGCTGCTTCAAACCATCCGAAAAACTCTCAATCGACTCCGCGCCGTCACGCGGCGTCTTTATCCTCAACTCGATTGAGGCGGACGGGGCCACACCGAACTGCGCCCGGATATTTCGCGCGGACGTGACGAGCCCCTTGAAAAGCTCCATCCGGGTCATCGCCTCGTCATCGGTCAACCCGTCGTTTGGCACCGGGTACGGCGCCGTCATCACCAGTCCATCACTCATCGGAAGTTCCGCCCAGAGTTCCTCGGTCACATAGGGAACAAACGGATGCAGCATCCGAACCGACTCCCCGAGTGTGTATAGCAAAACCGAGAGGACCGTTCGCTTATCGCCGTCACCGTACAATCGTATCTTGGCAAGCTCGAGATACCAATCACAGAATTCATTCCAGAAGAAATCATATATTCGCGCCGCCGCCTCGTTGAGCCGCCACCCGTTGAGCTTTTCGTCAACATCGCGGACACAACGGTCGAGCGCGCCCAGAATCCACCGGTCCTCCCACGAAAACTCGGGTTCGAACCCTAAGCGCCGAGCGTACACATCCGCCCACGCGGCGGAAAACCGATCCCCGGTATCGGCTTCATCGGCGAACAGGTCCACGCCCTCTTTTTCGTACGCACCAAGAATCAAACGTGAGGCCTGCCAGAGTTTGTTCAAGAAGTTGCGGCCGGTCTCGAGTTTCTCCTCGGCAAAAAAGACATCGCGTCCCGGGGGTGAAAGCATCACCAGCGTAAACCGGAGCGCGTCCGTTCCGAAGCGGTCGATGATATCGAGCGGATCGGGGGAGTTGCCCAGCGACTTGCTCATCTTGCGGCCCTTGGCGTCCCGGACGATTCCCGTAAGAAAGACGTCGCTGAACGGGATTTCACCAAGAAATTCGATCGAGGCCATGATCATCCGCGCCACCCAGAAGAAAATGATTTCCGACCCGGTAACGAGGACGTTGGTGGGGTGAAACGCCTCCAGGTCCTTTGTCTTGTCGGGCCATCCGAGCGGCGAAAACGTCCACAGCCACGAGGAGAACCATGTGTCGAGAACATTTTCGTCCTGTTCGAGCCCGCCTGAACCGCATGTTGCGCACTGCGTCGGATCCTCCCGCGACACGGTCATGTGCCCGTTCGGACAATACCAGACCGGTATTCGATGGCCCCACCACAGCTGCCGGGAAATACACCAATCCCTGATGTTGTACATCCAGCTGAGGTAAACATTCCGCCACCGCGGCGGGTAGAATTCGATCTCGCGTTTTTCAACGACGTCGATGGCCGGTTTTGCCAGCGGCTCCATCTTGACAAACCACTCGCGCGAGAGAAGCGGTTCGATCACAGTGCCGCAGCGGTCGTGTTCGCCGACCGAATGCACGTATGGTTCGACCTTGTCCAGCTGCCCCCCGGCACTGAGCATTTCGAGGAGCTTCTTGCGGCACTCGAGCCGTTCGAGCCCGGCGAATTCGCTCCCCGCCGCTTCGGTCATCCTGGCCGCGCGATCGATTACGACGATATGCGGCAGGTCGTGACGCTGTCCCATCTCGAAATCATTGGGATCGTGCGCGGGCGTAACCTTCACAAAGCCCGATCCAAACTCGGGATCGACAACGGCATCTGCGATTATCGGCAGCTCGCGTCCGACGATCGGAAGGATCGCCTTCTTGCCGATGAGCCCTTTTTTGGCTTCGTCGTCGGGATTGACCGCCACCGCCGTATCCCCAAGCATCGTTTCCGGGCGCGTTGTCGCGACAACCACTTCCCCGCCGTCGGAGAGCGGATATTTTATCCAATACAACTGGGCGTTCTTTTCCTGGTACTTGACCTCTTCGTCCGAAATCGCCGTCCCACACTTTGGGCACCAATTGACGATGTAGTTGCCTCGGTAGATCAGGCCCTTCTCGTGCAAACGGACAAAAACGTCGCGCACGGCGCGGCTTCTCTTCTCATCGAGCGTGAACGCTTCGCGCGACCAATCGAGCGAGCACCCGAGGTTCTTCATCTGTTCGACAATGTGCTTGTGATGTTTGTCTTTCCATTCCCAGGCGTGTTCGAGGAACTCATCCCTCGACAGATCCTTGCGTTCGATCCCTCGTTTTCTGAGGTCTTTCTCGACGACGTTCTGGGTGGCGATACCCGCGTGATCGGTCCCGGGCACATACAACGCATTGAATCCGCACATCCGTTTCCAGCGAACGAGCAGATCCTGAACGCTGTCCCCGAGCACATGGCCAACATGGAGAATCCCGGTCACATTCGGCGGCGGCAGCGTGATGACAAACGACTCCCGCTCGGGATCCGCCTCGGGTGTGAACGCACCCGACTCATCCCAGGCCTGGTTCCACTTCGCCTGAGCTTTTTTGAAATCGAACAAACGGTCGAGAGCCATGTTCACCGATCCGGGTCTAAGTTGTGGCAAGTCTTTGCGAGGGGAGTTTTCCGGCCTTCCCAGCCGCGTTTTTCGTCCCAAACATGAGAGGGTACCATCACCTTTTCGAGGGGTCAACGGGAGATCGTCCGTTACAACGGCACAAAGCGGCACATCGTGCGGGGCTAGACACGCCCCAGCCCGAAAACGACGATCCCAACGAGCATATCGAACTTGAGAATCCAGCTCGCCCGGTTGAACATTGCTTTCCCAGGGTACTTCAGAACCAGGTAAGCAGCGCTGAGAAGTCCCGGGACCACGAGGAGGAGGGCGAGTACGGTGTACAACCGTCCATACACCGAAGAAGACCGGGGAGCGGCAAGACGACCGCGCACAGCGACAGGAGCATGGCGCTCCAAAGCGCGACGCGCGCGCCTCCGAAACGGATCGCCAGTGTCTCTCGCCCCAACGGACATGTCACCCTCAACATCCTCCGCGCCCTTGACGAGTTCCCTGCCTAAAACGAGAGTAAAAGCGACACACGCCGGAAACAAAACATCGATGTACGCGCCCGTCGCCATCGCTCCAATCACGAAGGCGCTGGCGCATACGCCGGCGACAATGAGGTTGCCCAAAAGCGCAACACGTTTCGCGCTCGCCGCATAATAAAACAGCAAGACTTCCCAGATCAGCATCAACGACATCACGGGCACGGGAAGGAAAAAAACGATAAAGAGGGTGAGAAGCGCGGTTCCCGCCGCATACAACCGGAACACATACGCCCGGGACAGCCGGCCCGAGGGTATCGGGCGGCGGGGTTTGTTGATCCCATCGATATCGGCATCGAAGAAGTCGTTCACCAGGTTGCCAAGACCGGTGACCAGAGCAGTCACGATCGCGGAGACGAGTATCAACTCGGTATTACTTCCACCCGTCAAATAAAAGGCGGACAACACGCACCCCGCGGTGGCAACCATGTTGTGGGGTCGTGCAATTTCGATGGTTGCAAGAAGCCGTTTGAACACTTTGTCCCCGATCAGAGATCCCACGTGGCGTAGGCGCGGAAACCGGTGCTGTCGATGTCATTCCCCGACTCGTGGTTACTGTTCCACATCAAAGAGTGGTTGATCTCCATCCCCAACCGGGAATTGCCCCGAAGTTCCCACTCAACCGCCAACCCGAACGAAAACGTCCGTTCGACGACACCCGATGGGAAGGGTGGTGACGGGTCGAGAGTGCGGTCGTGCGGGCGCCAGTCGTCGCCCTCGCCGCGACGGAGATTGGACACATACCCGGTCGTCGTTACGCTCGGCCACGGATAGAAATCCGCCGCGAGTTTCAGAAAATCGGTATCCGGCCCCTGGATGACGCCAAGGGGAAGATTGCCCGCGAGCGGGTCGCCGGCGCCGGTCACATGGTATTTGAGTGAATCCCGGTGGGTGTAAGTATAAATATCCACGTAACGGTAGCGAAGGTTGATCGTCACGGGGACGGGGCCGGCGAGTGCGAAGCGCCCGCCGAGATCGAACCCGAGCTTGTCCGGTGCCGTTCCGTCCCGTTCGAACTGGAAATCGTCGATCAGCAGCCCTCCATACAGAACCACTCCCGCGCGCATTCTGTACTGTATGTCGGCCGACCACAAAATATTGTCGTCTCCGCGTTCGTTGTACTGGTTCGAGTAAAATGCGCTAAGGGGCAACAGATACACCGGGTCAATCCCGCGTTCGGTATAGAGAGCCGTCTCGGCAAAACCAACCGTGAGCTTCCAGACATCGAATTCGAGCCGGTGCGCCGAAAACGTCCGCCGCGGGTCTATCGTCGAGAGCTGTCCGTGGAGGAAGCTCAAACGAACGCTTTTGAAACCGACCCTACCGCCTATTTTATCGAGACTGCCGGCGGTATTCGACACCAGCAGATTTCCCGTGTCGTTCGGCCCCCAATCGGCGTAATCGCGCCCCCAGAAGAGCACCAGCGACTTCCACCCGAAAACGAGATTTGCGCGTTCATAAAGCGCGGTCAGCCCATTCCAGCTCCGGGTCCGGGGTGTCGGCTTGTTCTTGTGCTCCCAGTCGTCTCGCTCCGGACCATACAGCAGCCGATAGTTCACATCGTAGGTGACCCACTTGCCGAAATGAAGCCTGGCGCTCAGGTTGGAGCCGCCAAAAACCCACCAGCGATCGTCGAACCGCGGCTTCATGGGCATGAGCGACAAATCGGCATCCGCTTCGAAGTACAAAGGTTTCTCGTGAAAAAAGAGGGCGGGAGGATCAAAACGACTCTTGGGGTCTTCGAGCTGTTTGTCGTCCGTGAATTCGCTTCGGAGACGATCAAGGTTGAAACGGTCGCGCCCGGCAAGTTCAACTTCCGCCGCCTCGACATTTTTCTCTATCGTTTCGACAAAACCTATAAAGTCGCCGCGGGTAAATACGCCCTCCGATGGGAGACGAACAAACCCGAGCGCCTCGAAGCGATCGATGGCTTTGTAACCCCAGTGTTGTGGTGGAATGAATTCCTGACCGATACGGTCGGCGAGGGCATCGCCCGAGAAAAGAGCCATCGATGACGCGAGCAAAAGTAGAATTACACGCCCGATGGCCGGGATGTGTCTACGACAAGTGGCGCCGGCGATCGCGTTTCTGGAACTTGAGATCAGCTGCTCGATAGTTCTCTTTCGCCTTGTCAACCTGACCCGCTTTGTCGTAAACGACGCCTAGATAGTAGAATGCCTTGCCGTCTTCGGGGTTGATCTCGGTCACGCGCTTGAGCGGTGGGATCGCTTTCCCCGGTTGGTCCATCCTGTTGTAGCACAATCCGATGTGGTAGAGGGTAGACGGGTTTTCCGGATCCAGTTGGAGAGCCTTCTGGAAATATTTGACCGCCTTCATGTTGAGACCCTTTTTGTGGAATCCCATCCCGAGATAAAAGTAGCCGGCCTTGTTCGACGGATCGAACTTGACCACTTTCTTGAACTCCTCGATCGCCCCGTCGATATCGTTCCTCTCGAATAGCGCCAGTCCGAGATTGAAATGACCTTCGAGGCTCTTTGGATCGAGTTCGATCGCCATTTTGAATTCGTAAATCGCCCGTTCGTGCTTCCCCGTCTCGCCGTACAACGCACCGAGATTGAAATGAGCCTCGGCGCTCTGAGGATTGAACTGAACGGCTTTCCGGAAGAGCTGTATCGCGTTTTCGCCCTGACCCTTGAGATCGAGAATATAACCAAGATTCGAATAGGCCTTGGCGTGGGCTGGGTCGAGGGCGATCGCCTTTTTGTAACACCGTTCCGCCTCTTCGAACCTGTCGACATGGGCGAGCGTAACGCCAAAACTGTAGTGGCATTCGGCGTTGTCGGGTTCCGCGCGAATCGCCTTGCGGTGCTCGCTAATGGACTCCTCGACGGCGCCGAGCCGCTGGAGGATGCGCCCCAGCGAATAGTGGGCGAGCGCCCGGTCCGGCTGGAGTTCCGCGAGTTTCCTGTATCCGATTACCGCTTCCTTGTAGAGCTTATTGTCTGACAGAAAACGGGTTGCGGCCTCGAGGATCACCGGGGACAGGTCAGTAAGTTTGACGAGCGCGCGGCAGCGCTCGATGGCCTCTTCGACCTCTCCGACTTTCCACAGGAGTTCTATCAGCTCGTAGAGCGCAAATTGGTCGTTCGGGTTCGAATTGATTCTACCCCGGAGTTTGCCGAGCTGCTTGAGATCTTTTTTTGAAATCGCTTGATTTTCCAATAGAATAGCTTCCCTGTTGATAACTTCTTCAAGAGCGAAACTATTACAGCATTAAAAAACGTGTCAAGCATTTTGACGCAAAAGAGTGCGGTTTTTCTTCGCAATCGGAGAGGAAGGGAAAAATAGAGGGGACTTTCCGTGTAAACGGAGTCTCTTGCGGCTACAGATCGTCGTCTATGATTTGCACCTCGAGCCGAAGTTTGATCGGAATCGTCTTGCGAATCTGCGTCCGCGAGAGGAGTACAGGCACTGTTATCGTGCATTCATCGTCCAACATGGCGGACTGCTCGTCGAGAGTGACATCTTCCGTGTTCGAAATCATCTCAGTGATGTTCTCGATCTCATTGTTCACGGCGTCCGACCGGCAGGGATCCGTAATAAACTCATCTTCCTTCGCCAGCGGCTTTGTATCGACCTTTTCTTCGTTGTCTTTCTCATCGAGATCAAGTACCGGACCGACTGTCTCGTCCATTTTCTTGGCCTCCAGCGAAGCAAATTTAAACGTTTCATCCTCCGAATCGGCACTGACACGCGGCGGCGCAGGCATAACGGTATCCTCGTGTTCACACTCGATGTGTTCCGTATCGGCCGATGGCCGTGCGGTTTCCTGGAGCGCCACCGGGGTTTCGGTGACCGGGGCGCTGGCGACGGGGGCCGCGGACGGTGCGGTTGACGGAGCCACATCGGTCGGCACGGACTGAGAAGTCGGCGCCGGCGGTGTGACGGCCGCCTGGGCCGGAGCCGGTGTGATCGGCGCCGGCTGCCCCGCCGGTGCGGCGGCTATTTGAGCCGGGGCGGTGATCATTTCGCCATCGACCTGGCCGGCAGGCGATTCGGATGCTTCTGCAACGGGCGCCGCGGTGGCTTCCACAGGCGCACTTCCAGGAACGGGTGTCGCAACTTCGCGCAGAGCGTCATCGATCACATCCGTCATGGACTTGTCGTTGTTGGGTGGGCCCGCGAGTACCTCCGGCGTAGCCGCCGGTTGTGCGGCGTCTTCGGGACGCCGTGGTTCGAGCTTCTCCGTCAGCTTGTTGTAAAGCATGCCGGCAATCCCCTGGAATGTTTCGTAGACGCCGATTCCCTGTGTGGCGATTGCCTCGTAACTCGGCACATTGAGAAGATTGAGTTCGCTCTCCAGTGTTCTTACCGGCGCCGCACTGGGCAGATCTCTTTTGTTGAACTGAATTACCCACGGCGTCGTGTCGAGCGTGAGCCCGAGTTCGTTGAGGTTTTCTTCGAGATTCCGAAGGCTGTCGATGTTTTCTTCGTGTTTTTCCGGGTCCGAGTCGGCGACAAAAACCACGGCATCCGCGCCCTTGAGAACCAGTTTCCGGGTCGCGTTGTAATAAACCTGGCCGGGAACCGTGTAGAGAAGAATCCGAGTGCGGTAGCCATTGACGTCGCCGAGCTGCAGCGGCAGAAAATCAAAAAACAACGTGCGGTCCGTCCGCGTCTTCATGGACACCATTTTGCCTTTTACGTCGGACGGCATCTGTCGATAGATGTGCTCGAGATTGGTCGTCTTGCCGC
This sequence comes from Candidatus Latescibacterota bacterium, assembly GCA_963791045.1. Classification (GTDB taxonomy): domain Bacteria; phylum Krumholzibacteriota; class Krumholzibacteriia; order WVZY01; family WVZY01; genus CAWBQK01. The sequence continues at coordinate 166,321 of CAWBQK010000007.1, read as the reverse complement.
TCAAGGCAGGTCCGTAGTAGACGATCTTGGTGTTGACTTCCGATCCTGATGTGTTGAAGACCACCATTTCTAACCCTTTCGAAACACGCTGGTTTAGCTTCTCAACCGTGTCGCCCGACGGCGGGATCAACGGCACCTTAGATATTCGTTTGACTCGGGGCACACTGCCGCAGGGCCGGTAGGCGCAAAGAGCGTGCCAAACACTCAAATCGAGAGCGCCGGCAGAAACCGCTTAACTCATTCATGTCAAATCGCATACAATACTGCTGATGCAGGCCCCGTGTGCCGGCGGGGAACGCGGAATGCAAAGTGCTCACGAACTTGCATTTCCGGAAATGGAAGTGAGTCGACGAATCTCCCCCTTGAATCGCGGCGCAAAAGCGGGGGGATCGTCAGAGAGGCGGGGCATGCCGATCCGGAACGGAAACCAACGCGGACCTCTCTCGTACCGTCTGGCCACGTGGGGCATCTCGTTCCTGCCGTACACACTTCTCGGTTGGGCGGCGAGAATCGGGGGCTTCATCCACTACTGGACCTCACCCGGAAAACGGCGAAATTACCTGGCCAACACAAAACCCGCCGTCGAATTCGGCCCGGGTCGTCCGCCGTGGCGATCATTCCAAAGCCAATCTCTCAACGTGCTCGAACTTCTCAAGACGACGACGGCGCCGGAGCAGGACATCCGGGAGAGAATGAGTCTGCACGGCAGGGAGCATATCGACGCAGTGCTGGCCAGGGGGCGCGGCATCATCCTCGCAACATTTCACTCGGGCAACTGGGAACTCGGGGGGCTCTTCCTCTCAATGAACGGCGTGCCCATAACCACGATCGCCGGAGAACAACTCCGTCCGGGCTGGTCCGAACAGGTGAAAGCGCTCAAGGAACGGTTCGGCATCAAGATGCTCGGGCTCGAACAACCGCTCCGGGATCTTTACAGGGCCCTCGAAGCGAACCAGGCACTGGCGCTTCATATCGACGGGGATCTTTTTGCCGGTGGACATAACGTGTCATTTCTGGGAAAACAGATAACAGCGCCCCGCGGACCATCCCGGTTGTCGAGGGTCATGTCAACGCCCGTCGCGTTGACCTACTGCCGCAGGCGCCCGGACAACCACCTCGATGTGATTGTCGAACCGCCGATGGCGCCGCCGGCCGATATCGCCGGCGAACGGGAGATGACGCAATCATTGATGAGCCGAGTGGAAAAATGTATTGTAGATGACCCCGGGCAGTGGTGTATATTTCGGAAACTCTCTAAAACGGACGTTACCCCTCAATTATGAGAATCGCCCTTGTTTCACAGTCTTACTACCCGCGCCCCGGCGGCGTCACCGAGCACGTTCATCACAGCGCGCTCGAGTTGAGACGTTTGGGGCACGACGTAACTGTCGTCACTTCCAACTTCGACAATTCAAGACAAACGGAACCGGGTATTGTTCGCCTGGGCAAGAATGTTCTCGTCCCCATATACGGAGCCTGGGCGAATATGACCGTGGGCACCAACCTCGCCCGGGATCTCAAACGGGTCTTCAACGATCTGGAACCCGATGTCATCCACACCCACTGCCCGATGGCGCCGACGCTTCCCTTGCTCACACTCCTTACGGCTCCGAAGAATTGCCGCGTCCTGGGGACGTTTCACGCCGCCGCGGATCGCAGCTTTGGGCATTGGGCATTCGGGCATTTCTTCAGGAGAGTCGCGCGGAGGATTGACACCCGTATCGCCGTCTCGAACGCCGCACGTGCGCTGGCGAACAAGTACGTCCCCGGTGATTTCACAATCATACCGAACGGGGTCGACTGCACTCGGTTTTCACCTGAGCGCAAACCCATCGACGAGTTCTGCGATGACGCGTTCAACATTCTCTATGTCGGGCGCCTCGATCAGCGCAAGGGGCTCAAGTATCTTTTCCACGCGATGTCATCGGTGGCGAAATCAACCACGCGCAGAATCCGCCTTATCATCGTCGGCGACAACACGCCGCGCCGGCATCTTCTTCCGCGCCTCCCCAAACGGATCGAACTTCACTTCGCCGGGGTGGTACCGAAAGACCTGCTCCCGAGGTATTTCGCAACCGGGCATGTCTTCTGTTCGCCGGCAACGGATCACGAGAGTTTTGGAATCGTTCTTCTCGAGGCTATGGCGTCGGGCACACCGATCATCGCGACATCAATTCCCGGCTATCTGACGATACTCGAAGACCGGCGGAACTCTCTTACAGTCCCGCCGAAGGATTCGAAATCATTGGCGGCCGCCCTGAGCGAACTCATCAACGACGAAGAACTCCGGATGGCGCTCAGCGAAAACGGCCGAACATTCGCCGAAAGCTATCATTGGACCAGTATCGCCCGCCGGCTCGAGCAGGTGTACGACACCGGCCTGACCGAAGAGCTGGCGTCGCGGCCCGACCGCGAGTCGGTACTCCAGATCCAGAAGGCATAGACGCTTGCCGAAATCGTCCTTCCTCAAATTCGCGTTTTTCTCCTTCACAATCGCGCAGGTGGTATCGATTTTTGGCGATCGGCTCCATCAATTCTCCGTCGTCGGCATGATCGGGAAAGTCGCGCCGGGGTCGAGCATCGAGTTGTTTCAATTCATTCTTTTCGGGCATCTCCCGATACTTCTCTTTGCGCCCCTCTTTGGCGATCTCGTGGATCGCGGCAACCGGGCGACGGTGCTCGTCGTTACGGATTTCGCCCGTGGTCTGTGTGTGGCTGTAATTCCCGTCCTTTATCACTTCATGGACAGCATGTACGCGTTCTATATCCCCATATTCTTTCTCTCGATGGCCAATCTGCTCTTCGCGCCCGCCAAGTCCGCCGCCATCCCCGAATATTTCGGGCAGCTGAAACTTCTCCGGATAAACGCGGTGCTATGGGGGCTCGGTATCATCGGCACGATCGGCGGATTTCTTGTCGGCGGCTGGTTTTTCGACTACCGGTCATGGCAGCTCAGTTTTTATACCGACGCGACGAGCTATTTCGTCTCGGTAATTTTCCTCCTGCCCCTGTTCTTTCTCCCCCGTCTCATTCGGCGAAACCGCCCGGCCGAAAACGATACCGTCGACGCAAGACCGCGAACGCGCCCCCGGGCATCTTCACTGTTCGGCTCGATTCGCCAGGGTATCGGTCTCATAAAAACAGATCGGCGGATCGCCTACTGCCTCGCCGCGCAGACGGCGCTTTTTGGAGTCCTTTCGATCCTCTACGTTGTCGGCATCGCGCGTATCCAGGAGATACTGCCCACAGACCGGACGATATACCTTTCTCTCGTTGCCGTGTCGGGTACCGTTGGACTTCTCGCGGGCGCCGGCCTGGCCAGCCTGTGCCAGGGACGGTTGTCATTCAATCGGGTGGTGGCGCACTCGACCCTGCTCCTCGCCGCCGCTCTCGTCGCGGTGTCATTCGCAGGTGGTTTGATTCCCCTGATGGTCTGGGCCTTCGTCCTTGGCGTGGCCGTCTCGCCGATTTCCGTCGTCACCGAGACCCTCCTTCAGATCCACATCCCCGGCGATTTTCGGGGACGCGTATTCGCCGCCCGCGAGGTTGTCACCAAGACCTCATTCCTCACAATGTCACTTCTCGCCACGCTGATAACCGTCGCTCTCGATAAGGCGTTCATCATCCTGTGTTTGGGCGTGCTTCTTGCAGTTGTGGGTTTGTGGTTGGAGAGAAAAGACTACCTCGAGATTTAACATCGTTCCCCAAGATGGGTGGTACTTCCATGCGGATCATTGAAAAGATGCTTACGGAGATGTTTTCCCGGCTCCTGAATGTGGAAATTAGCCCACAAGTTATGAAAAAACTCATACCCGTGGTCGGCGGAGTGTCAGAAAAAATTCATGGCACGCTCGATCTGGACACGGTTCAGGACCAGGATACATTTCGCGCGCTCATCTGCAGCATGATCGCACACGGCTGGGGCCTTGGAATGCACCCCGACAACAATCCCGACATCAACCTCGACGGCAAACCTCTCGAGGTCAAAGTCTGCAAAGATATTCTTGTACCGATGGAGACTCTCAAATCAATCCGCTACGTCCAGAAAGACGAGTACGGCCGTGTCAAGAAGGCCCTGTTCGAGCCCGATCAGAATGCGCGCATATGGAATCAAATCGATGAAATGCTGGGCAGGGTCGCCAAGGAGAAGTGGCACGACGAATGATGGATCGCCGTCTAACGCGGGGCGCCGTTCCGGATCGCGCCGTTTCCGTTTGAGTTGGTGTTTGTTTTTTCGAGCTCAAGAACGCGTCCGCCGTCTTTGTACTCAACGGTATCCATGATACTCCTCATCAGATACACGCCGCGTCCCGATGAACGCATCAGGTTCTCGCTCGCAATGGGGTTCGCCACCTGCTCAACATCAAAACCCTCGCCCTGATCCTTTATCCGCAGCTTGATCCTCGACGAGCTGATGTAGATTTGAACGCTCACTTTCTTCTCAGCGTCTGACTTGTTTCCATGGACCATCGCGTTGGTTATCGCTTCATCGCACGCCAGCGGTATGTTTATCCGGTAATCGACGGCGGGAAACGAAAACTCTTTCAGGAGCGTCGACACGAGGTGGTTGATTCCCAGCACATACGAAAGATCGCTGGGAACCAGGAAATCGAAACGAACGCTACCCCGGAACGGGAGATCCGGGTGACGTTTGAACTGGGGAATGTTGGGCAGAGCGGTGGTAATCTCATTTTTGAGACTGACTTCGGTGTGCGGTGCAAGGAGGATACTCTGAACTCCGAGGGACTGGAATCGGACGTAACACCGTTGCTCGCACTCTTCCAGCATGACTATGAAATTGACCTGCGGATAATCGAGCTTGCACGTTCTCAGCATCAGCGTGTCGACGGCATAACCGTCTTTCTCGACGATGATCGCGAAAACGACATTGAGCTTGTCGCGCCGCGGCCAGCGCCTGACATCATCTGGTCTATGTTCGAACATGGGGTGTAGTTGTCGGGGACTTCCCGACACTGAAGACAATACGGCCTTCAGATAGGCCGCATCGTTTGACACGACGAAAACCGCCGGCTCACGAGCACCTTGAGACTTCGTGTGATTCGAAGTCATGGCTTGATCAGAAAACTTTCTGCCCATCCGCTAAAATCTCGTTCAAGGCTTCCTTGAAGTAGTTCGTGGAATTGGCGAGCTCCGGCCCCACCTTTTCCTTATAAAGCTCCCAGGACTTTTTAATTTCATCACCGAGAACCGACATCAGTTCGTCGTCGATGAGCGCCTGGTCACGCTTCTCTTTGTTGTAACACAGGATGTCCGACACGAGCACGCGGGCAAGACGTCTCGCCCTTGCGTCCGGACCCTGCCCCGCCGATCTCTTTGAGCGACCCGCGGGTTTCGCGGTCGTTTGAGCGGGCTCCGGTGCTTGTCCGGTTGAAATCACGTCGGACGGTACCACGGTCTCCGGCTTGCTCGCAAAGACTTTCTCCGCCGGCGGGACCAGGCGAAAAACAGCCTGGCATTTTGGACAGCTCACCTTGAGCGGCGTCGGCGGAATCTTCGATTCGGGCAAAAAATATTTGGAGATGCAGCTCTCACATTGAATGATCATTTGCGATTACCTTCCGCTTCGGTTCCGGTCTATACCGGCCTCCATGGACAAATATGCAAGGATGGCCCGTTATTTCGCAACGCACCCTTCACAGATGTGCCCCTTATACCCATCGAAGGTAATCCCAAGCAACTATTACGCCAAGACCACGCCCGCCCCTACCCGATTGTGGCGCCCACCGTATCCGCGCCAAGTTCTTCGAGATAACGCCTACAGGGACGCGCCTCTGCCCCTTCGAGCCTGGGATCTTCACGGAGGATTTTTTTTACGAGATTTTGCGCGGTTTCGACGAGCACGGCGTCGCGGGCGGGGTTCGCGATCTTGAGACCGGGGACTCCGTGCTGCCGTACGCCGAAGAACTCCCCGGGACCACGGATCCGAAGATCTTCTTCGGCGATTTCGAACCCGTCGGACACACGGGTCAGCACTTCAAGCCGTTCGCCGGCCGTTCGGGAAATCCCCTCTCCGGTAAGAAGGAAACAGTATCCCTCGTGACCGCCACGGCCGACGCGGCCCCTGAGCTGGTGAATCTGTGACAATCCGAAACGGTCGGGATGGTGGATGGCCATTATCGTCGCCTGCGGTACATGGACACCGACCTCGACAACCGTCGTCGACACAAGAACTTTCGTCCGCCCGGAATTGAATTCGGCCATGACCGCGTCCTTCTCCGCATAGCCCAGGCGACCGTGGAGCAAACCCACAGGGATTCCCTGGAATACGCCCTTGGAGAGCTCTTCAAAGGCGGTTACAGCGGCTTCGAGATCCTGTTTCTCTGTCTCGTCGATCACGGGGTAGAGAAGATAGGCCTGGAACCCCTTTGAAATCTCCTCTGTGATAAACCGATACATCGCTTCCCGCTTCTGGGGACCGACGATCCGGGTCTTGACCGGAGCCCTCCCCGGCGGCATCTCGTCGATCACCGAGAGATCCAGATCGGCATAGGCCGTCAGAGCCAGTGTCCGGGGAATCGGCGTCGCGGTCATTACGAGCATGTGCGGATTGCCTTTTTTCCCGAGCAGCGCCGCCCGCTGCCTCACGCCAAACCGGTGTTGTTCATCAATGATCACAACGCCAAGATCGTCGAACTCGACGCCCTCCTGGATAAGAGCGTGCGTACCCACAACGAGGGGGATGGAACCATCCGCAAGCCCCTTGTGGATCCTTCTTTTCTCAGCGGCGGGGAGCGACCCGATCAGCAGGGCGACGGAAATGTCGAGCCCCTTAAAAAAGTTCGTCAGTGTTTTCTGATGCTGGCTGGCGAGTATTTCGGTCGGCACCATCATTGCGGCTTGTCTGCCCGCCTCAATTCCGGCCAGCATCGTCGTCGCGGCCACGAGCGTCTTGCCACACCCCACATCCCCCTGTAGAAGCCGGTGCATTCCCTCCGCGCCGGACAAATCGGATCGGATATCGTCGAGAACCTTTTTCTGGGCTCCGGTGAGTTCAAATGGGAGCGCTCCAACAAATTGATTTTCGAGTTCGAAATCGATATCGAGCGCGTCGCGCTTGCGGCGGTCGGTCCGTCCAAGCCTCTGAAGTGAGAATATCAATTGAAGATAAAACAGTTCCTCGATTTTGAACCTCAAAACACCCCGTTCGTACGCTTCCCCACCATCCGGGAAGTGAATTGCACGCAGTGCCGCGATCCGCGGAACAAGGTTTTGTGACTCGACGAGCGATCGAGGGAGGTTCTCGAACACAGTGGCACTGTATTCATCGAGCGTGCGCGCTATCAGCTCCCTCAAGTATCGTTGCGAAACTCCGCGCGTAAGCGGATAGACGGGCACGATACGACCCGTGTGGAGGAGTTCCTGGTCCAGGTCGGTTCCAAGCAGTTCGAACTCGGGATTAACGACCTGCCGCGCTCCCCTAAGTGCGAGAGCTCGCCGGTTACGATAATTTCGTTTCCCGCTTTGAGAACCTTGGAGAGGTAGGGCTGATTGAACCAGACGACCTGGACGATTCCCGTATCGTCTCCAACCGCCGCGGTAATCACCGACCTGCGGCCGCGGGCTGACCGTCCCGCCACGGAAAGAATCTGCCCGACGAAACCGGAGTCTTCCCCGGGGACAAGAGCGCTGATCTTCGCAAAGTTCCGCCGGTCGTAATATTTCCGTGGGAAATGAGTAATGAGGTCATCGAGCGTTTCGATTCCAAGACGCCTCAATCGCTCCGCGCGTGCCGGTCCGACTCCCTTCAAGAAACGGCACTCTTGCGATAGCGATCGCCTGTGTAACTTCGAAGCGTCGGCCACCTGTCACTCCCGTCGGTCGAATTCCGCATCGGATTCCAAAACCATTCAAATAATGAAAATATTCATCGAAGCGTAGATATTATGCCAGACCGGAGGTAACGTCCAGCCATCCCCGGCTGCCCATCCAACGTCTCCGTTTTTGTGTTCTATTATTCACATACATTCGAGCGTTTGTTTAAACTTATTGCCTATTCACAGAGGAAACAATTAGATAACGAACTCAACACGCCCGCCAGCTATCGCATTTGCTTGACCTGGTTATATTGATTTTATAAACAAATTGCGCGGGCCGCGTTGACAGCACAGAGTTTTGTAACTAAACTAATTTATGGAAGGATTCTCGACTAGCTGTGGCTCCGTGTTATCTGGGACGAAACTTGTTTCCTCTTCCTGTGTTCTCGGTCCAAGTGATTTCGGATACTCTGGTTGGGAGTCCTTCCTTACTGTTTACAAGACGGTTATCACCACCCGCACCCACCCACACCTTGTGTTTTCCGATCTTAGTCATTGTCAATCAAGGAGTTGCATCCGCTTGTCTGCAAGGAGCAGTCGCACAGCGAGGTCAGCAGGATGCCTGTCGAGGTAGGTTCGAAGGATAGTGTCGGCGGCGTCTCCGCGGCCATCACGCCGCAAAGCGACCACCAGACCCAGAACGGCGTCCGAAAAATCGGGGTTTGACGCAAGCGCATCTTCGTACGCTTGCCTTGCCTGTGACAGATAATCTTGCGCCAAACAAATGTCTCCAAGAATTTTGTGCAGATCCGCGTAGTCGGGATGAATCTCGACGGCTTCTCTTATCAATTGTTCCGCCGCCTCGTAACGTTCTTTCTTGAAGTGAACAAGCGCGAGTTGTTTTTTTGCCTCAACATACTCCGGGTTCAACTCCAATGCACGAGACAGCCTTTCTCCCGCTTCGTCGAGATTACCTTCGTTGAGACAAGCGATCCCCAGAAAACAATGCGCGTCCGCCTGGTCGGGTTTCTTGTCTATGATTCTGCTGAACCGATCCACCGCACCCGCCCAATCCGAAGAACCCAGACACGCCAGCCCGGAATCGATTGCCGCGGGAAACAAGTCGGGCGTGAGGGCAAGCGATTCCTTGAGCTCGACATTCGCCGCATCATTGTCACCCAGCGCATGAAGAGCCATCCCGAGCATGTAGTGGGCCTTCGCATAAGATTGCGAAATCTCGACGGCATTTTCAAATTCGGTCCTTCGCCGCCGCAAATTCTCCCAGCGCGAGCATCGCTATGCCGAGTTGGCAGTGAATATCCGCGTATTCAGGCCTCAACGCCACTGCCCTCTCCAGGTGCTCTCGACTCGCCACGTAATCTTTTCCTTGATAGCACGTCACTCCGAGACAATAGAGGGCTTCGACATAAGTTGGATTCTGTTGAAGCGATCGCTTGAGGCTTTCTATCGCTTCCTCATCCCTTCCCAATTCGAGAAAAGCCAAACCGAGTTTGCAGTGAAGATCGGCGTAGGAGGGCTTCTTGTGGGAGGCCTCCGCAAAACACGCGGCCGCCCTCTCGTAATCGTGGTTGTTGAACGCGCGATTACCCTCTTTCACGGTCTCTTCGAAATTCGTATTCTCAAGAGCCGCGTTTTTGAGTTCCTGAAGGATAGGATGCTCAAACGATTTTGATTCGAGCTTATCCATGAGGAGCCGGCTGAGGGGGTTGGGCACCGCCCTGGTAAGTTCCAGAGCGTGTGAAAAACACTTGCCGGCCCGGTCGAAATAACCACCGTCGTGGAGCGCTATTCCCAGATAGCAAGTCGCCTCTGCATAATCCGGGTTGAGCTCGGTCGCCTTTTTCAGATACTCAACGGCGACGTCGAGTTCACCCTGTTTGTGATTCACGACGCCGAGATAATAGTAGAGGTCGGGGTAGTGCGGGTTAACCTGCAGCGCCGCCTTGAAATGGATCAGCGCTTTGTCGTAGTTCTCGCGGTGAAACTCTGCAATCCCGAGCTTGCTATGCGCCTCCGCCGCATAAAAAGCGCCGAGTTTCGCGATGGGGCTTTCGCGGCTTTTATCGCCGGCCACTACCTCTTCGAGGCATTCAATGGCGCGGTCGTAATCACCTTCGTTGAAGTACCGGATTCCTTTGTGATACTGGTCACCGGCAGAGACCCGGAACAACCGGCTCCAAATCGACAAGTCTACCTCCAGGTTAGTCCATCTGCTTGCGAACGAAGGTGGGTATCCTGAAATTATCCGAGTTGAACGAACGGATAGACCCGTTGTCTATCACGACAGTCTCTTCTTCTTTTGTCTCTTTTTTCTCTTCCGGCGACCGGCTCTTCTTTCGAGAGGGAAATCTCGGATGCCGGCTGTTTGCTCAACAACTCGGTAAAATTGATCGCCTTTTTTTCCTCAACCTGTTCTTCTCTTCTCTTCGGGGCAGAGTTGAATCCTGTCGCGATAACCGTCACGCTGAGTTCATCAGCCTCGAGCGAGTCATTGATAACCGCGCCGAGGAATACATGGACGCCCGGTCCCGCTTCCTTGTTCACGATCGTCGCGGCCTTACTCACTTGCTGGAGACTCAAGGTCTTGGACCCAGTGATATTCACGAGAATTCCGCTGGCTCCTTTTATCGACACGTTGTCGAGAAGCGGGCTATTGATCGCAACTCTTGCAGCTTCCTCGGCGCCCGCATCTCCTCGCGCTATCCCAGTACCCATGATGGCGTCGCCGCCATTCCGCATTACGCTTTTCACATCGGCGAAGTCAAGATTGACGACCCCGGTCTCGGTAATGAGATCGGAGATTCCACGGGTTGCGTTGCAGAGCACCTCGTCGGCAATTGAAAACGCGTCGAGAAGCGGAGTGTTCTCCTCGGTTATCGCAAGAAGCTTGTCGTTGGGAATAACGAGAAGTGTGTCCACTTCACGTTTCAATTCCTCTATTCCCTCTTCCGCCTGCGCGATTCGCTGATCGCCTTCAAAGAAGAACGGCTTTGTAACGATTCCAACCGTGAGCGCGCCGGTCTCGCGGGCGATCTGCGCAACGATCGGCGACGCGCCGGTCCCCGTGCCTCCACCCATGCCGCAGGTGAGAAACACCATGTCGGCGCCCTGGAGACTCTCCTTAATAACTTCCCTGCTTTCTTCCGCCGCGTCCCTTCCCATATCCGGCACACCGCCCGACCCCAGGCCGCGCGTGAGCTTTTGTCCTATCTGAAGCCGCTGCTGCGCCGTCGCGCCGCGAAGCACCTGAAGATCGGTGTTCACAGCGAGAAAATCGACTCCGGAAAAGCCACTGCTCAACATCCGGTTAACGGCATTCCCCCCGGCGCCCCCGATTCCAACGACCTTTAATTCGGTCAGCCTCTTCTCTTCATCGAGGTGAAAACGCATACCCATAACCGCTCTCCTTTCGTCGCACTAGATGAAACTGGCAATTGCCTTCCGAAGGTGATTGAATGACTGCTTCCACCACTGGCGAGAGGATATCCGTGTGTAACCACCCATTTCGTATGCGTCACCGTCGTAACGAAGGAGACCGACTCCCGTTGCATACATGGGGTGGCTGACAACTTCGGCGAGCCCGTCGACACCGATCGGAGCGCCGATCCTGACGGGGACGTCGAATATTTGTTCCGCCAGCTCGCGGGTACCCATCAAGAGCGACGATCCGCCCGTGAGTACGACACCCGCGCCCAAAGTTCCCTTGAAATCATTTTTGTTCAACTGGTCGTTTATCAATGTAAACAACTCGGTAACTCTCGGTTCGATTATCGCGGAGAGAAGTTGTCTTCCAACTTGTTTTGTTTCCCGAAACCCTATGCCGGGAACTTCTACTTTCTCTCCCGCGTCGACCATGGTTGACAATGCGCAACCATGCTCGATCTTTATTGTCTCCGCGGAATTCACCGCCGTCCGCAAACCGTAGGCGACGTCGGCGGTCACGTTGTTGCCGCCGATACCGATCACACCGCTCGCGATAACGCCCCCGTCATGGTAAATCATGACGTCTGTCGTGCCGCCGCCGATGTCAATCAGCATCACGCCAAGCTCTTTTTCGTCCCTTGTCAGGACCGCCTCACTCGATGCGAGGGGCTCCAACACCAATTCACCAACCTCGAGGCGTGTGTTGTCAAGAGTTTTTGCAATATTATCGAGTGCATGCCTCGACGCGGTGACCACATGGATCCGGGCTTCGAGTCTCGAACCGTACATTCCGCACGGCTCCTGGATCCCCGCCTGGTCGTCCACGATGTACTGCTGCGGGAGTGTGTGAAGGATTTCCCGGTCCGACGGGAGCGCGAAACTTCGTCCGGCCGTCAGCGTCTTCACCACGTCTTCCCGCGTGATTTCATGATCCTGGCTGGGAATCCCGACTACCCCGCGGCTGTTCATGCTCCGGATATGTTCGCCGGCCACACCCACGTTGTAGCGCTTTAAATGGACGCCCGCCATCCGTTCGGCTTCCCCCACCGCACGTTCAACCGAGGCCGAAGCCTTGTCGATATCCACCACAACACCCTGTTTGAGCCCGTCCGAAGGCGCATTACCGATCCCTACGACTCGAATACCGTCTTCCAGCCGTTCACCGAGGAGGGCCGAGACTTTGGTGGTCCCCATGTCGATGCTTCCGATTATTCGCGCTTCTGTTCTCAATGTTTCCACCTGCCTCTCAGGTCTAGATCCCGCTCCGCAGAACGACCTGGTCGTCGAATCTCAGATCGATCGTTTTTGCTGATTCGTCCCTCTTGGCGATGGTATTCCTTATGAGAAAGTATTTCTTCAGACGGTTCTCATACTCGGACTCACCGAGCAGCAATACCACACCTTCTTTCAAAGAGACAAGATTTATTCCATTGTCCGCTATCTTTAATTCGGATATATCGTTGGCGAAACTACCCCCGTATTTCTTGCAGTATGAAAGAATCTCGAGCGAGCTTGCCAGACGAACATCATCGCAGAATTCCCCCTCCTTGACCGATTTCCCGCTCAAACCCGAAATTATTGGCAAATCGAGGTATGCGGTCAGCGCGTCCGCCGTCAAGACCATCCCCTCCCGGTCAACCTCGTAAAAATCTTTTGTGTAGATAAGGGCCACCGGTTCTCTCTCTTCCACGGTGCAAACGACCCTGTTGGGAAGAATCTTTTTAAATCTCACATTCTGGATCCGCGGATGCCCGTCGAAACGCGCCTCGTACTTTTCTATTGGAACCAGGAGGATGTTCTCCCCGCGGATATCGGCAACAAGTCTGTCGATCTCCGTCGAGTCCACACGGCTTAAGCCCTCGAATTCCACCAGGGTGACGCTGAGTTTTTCGCTCGTCGTCATGAAATTGTAAACATGGAACAGACCGAATATCAAGACTCCAAGCATCGCCGACGTCAACAGTCTCATAACGAGAACTTTCGCGGCCTTTTTGTTCTGTTTCTTTGTTCTAACGATCGCCAATTATGATCACCTCCGGGTCCAGCGTGATGTCGAAACGGGATCTGACCGTTTCGACTATCATCGTCATCAAATCTTCTACATCGTTTGCTCTGGTATCCTCACCGTCATTTTCGAGAAAGTTCGCGTGTTTTTCCGACACAATCACATTCCCCCGGCGTGCGCCTTTGAGCCCGCACGCGTCGATCATTCTCGCCGCGTGATCCCCGGGCGGATTCTTGAACGTGCTTCCAAAACTTCTTTTGGAGAGCGGTTGGGTATCTAAACGCCGCAGGGCTTCCCGAACCGCGTCCTCATCCATCTCGCCCGGCGGACAGTTGAAGACCGTCGAAAGCACGATCGCGCCCGCAGGAATTTCGCTTTTTCGATATCCAAAACCGAGCTGATCGGACTGAAGAACGGATATGCGACCGGTGCGGTCGACGAGTTTTACGCTCTTCAGGACCTTTGAAACCTCACCACCCCACGCGCCGGCATTCATCCGTACCGCACCGCCTACGGAACCGGGGATTCCGACGGCAAACTCGAACCCCGGCCGTCCTTCACGCGTCAAGGTCCGACCGAGACGCGTGAACGACACACCAGCCTCGGCATTCGCCGTGCGCGCCCGCAAGTCGAGTTGACCGAGTTTTGACGCAACCTTGATCACAATGCCGTCAAAACCGCCATCGCGGACAATGAGATTGGACCCTCTGCCGATCCCGATGAAGCGGACATCGAATTTCAAAGCCGCACGAACGAGCGCAACCACATCCCGCGTGCAATCGGGCTCAGCAAAATATCGCGCCGCACCGCCGGCGCCGAACGTGGTGTGGCGCGACATCGGCTCATCGAGACGGAGCCCGGAGCCGCATGCACGCTCGAGCGATTGCCGAATTCTTTGCTCCACGTCCGTTTTCATCGTTTCCTTGCTTCCACTGCGGCTCTTTCGCCGTTGATCACTGGGCTCCTTTGAGCCGTTCGAGAATTCGCTCTCCGACTTTGTAAATGTCGCCCGCTCCAAGAGTCAGCACCAGGTCTCCGTCCCGCACGCGACCGCAGACTTCATCGACCATCTTGTCGAAAGAGTCGATGTGTTCCGCATGGACGCCTCCGTGCTTGTTGACCGCTTCGATAACGATCTGCGAAGACACGCCTGGAATCGGCTCTTCGCCCGCCGCGTAGATATCCGCGACGAGCACCGAGTCGGCGCCTTCGAAGCAAGTGCCGAACTGTTCGGCCAGCGCCTGGGTGCGTGTATAACGATGCGGCTGAAAAAGGACGACGACTCGCTTACCGAGGTTTTCGCGGGCGGCGCGTATCGTCGCAGATATTTCGGTCGGATGATGCCCGTAATCATCGACTACCGTTACCCCGCCAACTGTTCCCTTCACTTCGAACCGTCTACCGACGCCCTCAAAGGACTCTATTGCCTTTTTGATTGCCACAAAGGGAACATCCAGTTCCATACCGACGGCCACCGCGGCGAGCGTATTTCTCACGTAATGGTCACCGGGCATTCCGACGAGGATATCGCCGATAAGCCGGTTCTGATAATTCACGTCGACGCGGCATCCCGCCTCGGACCTCTCGACAACCTTCCCCGAAATGTCGGCGGGTTCATCGAGCCCGTATGTCACTTTCCGTTTTCTTATTCTAGGGAGAATCGATCGGATATTCTCATCGTCGACGCACACAACGACCGACCCATAGAAAGGAACCCGCCCCGCATACTGGACAAAATGGTCTTTTATCGACTCCAGATCGTGGTAGTAGTCGAGATGTTCACGGTCAATATTGGTGATTACAACAATGCTCGACGGAAGCTGAACGAACGATCCATCGCTTTCATCCGCCTCCGCCACCATGTACCTGCTGCTCCCCAACCTCACGTTGCTGCTCGAGGATCTGAGCTTACCGCCCACCACGATCGTCGGGTCGAGCCCGCCCTCGGCCAGGACGGAAGAGATCAGTGAGGTGGTCGTTGTTTTCCCGTGCGACCCGCCGACGGTCACCGCGAACTTGAGCCGCATCAACTCGGCGAGCATCTCGGCCCTCGGGATCGTCGGAACAGCGTGCTTCTTGGCCTCGACAAGTTCGGGGTTGGTCGCCGTTACCGCGCTCGAGTAAACGACAACGTCGCAGTCGACGACGTTGAACGCCTCGTGAACATAGTTGATCCTCGCTCCGAGCTTTTCGAGATTATCGGTTATATCGGATTTGTTGAGATCCGATCCGGATACATCGAAACCGAGGTTGAGAAGAACCTCCGCGATTCCGCTCATTCCGATTCCGCCGATCCCGACGAAATGAATTCTCCTTGTCCGTCCCAGGTAAACCATCTTGTCCCTACATTTCTTCTACGCGCCGACGAACCCGAGTCGGCCAGGGCGCGTGGTGTGAACGTGTGCGGACCACCAGATCCATAATTTTCTCGGCGGCCAAATCGTCCGCGTCGGGTTTCGCCCACGCGGAAAAAGTGTTTTTCATTTTGTTCCTCCCCGCCTCATCATCAAGAAGCGCTTCAAGAATTGTTCGCAGGTGTTCCCCGCTGAGTTCGCCATCGTCGACGGTGGCCACGGCATCGAGTTTTTTGAGGCCGGCTACATTTTTTCTTTGGTGATCATCCGCGGCGTGCGGGTACGGCACGAATACCGTCGGAACGCCGAATGCGCCAAGTTCGAACACCGCGGACGCGCCGGCCCGCGAAACGGCAATGTCGGCCGCACGGTAGGCATGGTTCATTTCCTGCAGGAATGGGAAAACACGGACGCGGTCTTTGAACCCATTTAGCTCCCCGTTTATCGTTTCAAAATCGAGATCGCCGGTCAGAAAAATAAACTGGACGTCTCTCTTTTCGAGGATTTCCTTCGCCGCGGCGGCGGCGCTCGTATTTATCGATCGCGCGCCTCTGCTGCCGCCACACACCAACACCGTAGGCATTGCGGGCGACAAACCAAAGAAGTCGAGCGCTTGATCACGCGTCGTCGATAGATCGACACGGATCGGGTTGCCGACAACCGCGACGGGAACACCCCGGCGAATGAACGATTTCGACTCTTCGAACGAAAGCAAAACCAGATCGGCAACCCGCGACAGGAAGCGATTTGTCATTCCCGGAACGCTGTTTTGCTCCTGGAGAACCCGCGTCCGCCGGCAGAGCACCGAAGCGGCAACAACGGCAAAACTCGCATAACCGCCCGTACCGATCACTACATCAGGTTTGAACGAGAGGATCTCCCGAGTGCCCCCTATTACCGCCCGGAGGATAACCAGCGGGCTCGTCAACTTTGAAAGCAGACCCTTCCCGCGCACACCCCGCCCGGGAAGCAGCACGTGAGGAAGTCCGAGCTCGGAAAAAATCTTCTTCTCGACACCGGCGCGCGCGCCGACGAACAGAACATCTATGTCGTCCGTTCGCCGTTTCAGCGCGTTGTACATCGCGATACCCGGATAAATATGGCCACCGGTCCCACCACCGGCGATCATGACACGCATGTCGCCTCACTCCTCAAAACGCCACGCTGTCGTCGCGGCCTTTGAACCCTGCGGGTCGAACGCTTCTTCGAAACGTTCAGAAGGATTCCGACCGAAAAAGCGTTGGCCACCAGCGCGGACCCTCCGTAACTCAAAAACGGGAGAGGTAATCCCGTCACCGGGAAAAGGCCCGTAGCGACCATCATATTGAGAACGGCGTAGACGAATACCGATGTGCCGAGTCCGATAACCAGATACTGTCCGAAGGTGTCTCCGCTTTTTGTCGAGATCTTCAACGCACGGAGCGCAAGAAGCAGAAACAACAGGCTCACGATAAACGTCCCCACGAGCCCCGCCTCTTCCCCCAGAATCGAGAAAATAAAATCCGTGTGGGAGTCGGGGAGCCAGTTGAGCTTTTGCTTGCTTTCCCCGAATCCAATCCCGAAGATCCCACCTGAACCCAGACCGATGAGCGATTGGAACGGCTGCCAGTTCATCGCCGTCAAGTCTTCACTGCGATTCAGAAAGGCGACAATCCGTTCCCTGAGATAATCCACGCTCAACACGCGTATCACCGCCACTCCCGCGAACGTTCCCGCGAGCGCCGCAAGATGGAGAATCTTCGCCCCTCCGACAAATAGAATGATGAACGCTATGATCGCCGTCGCGGAGGCGGTGCCGTAATTCGGCTGAGCGGCCATCAAACCCACAACAAGAAGGACGGCGAGCGCCGCGGGCAAAAATCCGTTTGTGAAATCACTCATCTGCTTTCCGACCCGAGCGATCCAGTAGGCTAGAAAAACGATGAGCGCAAGCCGCGCAAATTCGGCGGGCTGAACCGTCATCTGAAGCGACTCGATCTTGTACCACCGCACCGTGTCCCGAATGACGTGCCCGAATATAAAAAGACCGACCAGTGTAATGACACCGATCCCAAAAATAAACGGCGCCGGCCGGCGGAAAATCCGGTAATCGAGTTTGACGGCAAGCGTGAGAAACAAACCGGCAATAAAGATCCGTACGATGTGTTTTTTGAGAAGCAAGTACGGATCGGCGAACTTGGCCGCGGCAAAGTACGAACTGGAAGACGCAACCAGACTGGCGCCGATCGCCATCAGAAAAAGCACGATTAAAAGAATGCGCCGATCACATTCAACTCTTGGTTTGTTCAACTTTGCCATCGTTGTCCTTCGTCGTTTTTACTTCACAGTGCGTTCACCGCGGAACGAAACACCTCACCTCGATCCGCGTAACTCTTGAACATATCGAAGCTTGCACAGGCAGGCGCAAGAAGAACAGTGTCGCCGCGCGCCGCCGCCTTCGCCGCTTCAAGGACGGCGTCCTCGAGGGTTTCCGATTCGGACAATTCACATTTTCCCTCCAGGACCCGTCGGATTTTGTCACGGGCGGACCCGATAAGGATGACCCGGCGCAAACGATCGACATAATCAAGAAGCGGTTTGAAATCGCCGTTCTTGTCGAGTCCACCGATAATCAAGACGACATTTCCGTCGACACTGCGAAGACTCTTGATTGTCGCGTCGACATTCGTCGCCTTCGAATCGTTGATGTATTCGACACCACCGACCGTTCGAACCGGCTCCATCCGGTGCGCAAGCGGCGTGTAACTCGCCAACGCATCCCGTATGCTTGCTTTGTCGATATCAAACGGAGTCACCGCGGCCACCGCCGCGAGCGCGTTCTCGAGATTGTGAACACCGACCGGCGGGAAATCAGCAATCGCGATGAGGGGCTCTTCAACTCCTCCACTGCTCCGGACGATGAATTCATCCTTGGCAAACACGCCCCGCGCGAGAACCTTTTCCGAACTAAAGGGGATTTGCAGACCGTCATGTTCTTCAGCGATCGCCTTGCACGCCGGATCTTCGGCGTTATACACAAAAACGGTTTCGGCCTGAGCCCGGTTTAGAATCCTTGCCTTCGATCGCGAGTATTCATCAAAGCTGTCGCCGTATCGGTCGAGATGATCCGCCGTGACGTTGAGCAAAACGGCAACGTCGCATTTGAAATTGTCAATCGTGTCCAGCTGAAAACTGCTGAGCTCCAGCGTGACGACTTCATACTCCTCGCCGTCGGCAACGACGCTCGAAAAAGGTGTTCCGATATTACCCGCAACCACGTTCTTCTTTTTCGCCGCGTCAAGAATCGCCCCGATGACTTTGACGACGGTCGATTTGCCGTTTGTGCCGGTCACCCCGATAATCGGACAATGGCAGAACCCGTACGCAATCTCGATTTCGCCCACGACGGGGATTCCCTCAGCGGCCGCACGCCGAATCAGTTCATGTTCGAGTGGGACACCCGGGCTCACCACGAGCACGTCGGTTCCGGAAAGCGCGTCCGCTGCATCCGGGGCGGCAAAGGCCGCGATCTTGTCGGTAAATTCACCGTACTCCCTTGATTCGATCGACTCGGCGACGGCCGCCACGGAGTCGTCGGAGACGGCGACCCGCTTGCCACTGGCGGCGAGAAGCCGAGCCACGGCCTTCCCGCTTTTGCCAAGACCAAAAACCAGGAAATTCTCGTTGTTAAGAAGTCCCAATCCAACCCCCGGTTACTGGAGCTTCAACGTACTAAGACTCAACAGTGTAAGCAGCGACGCGATAATCCAGAACCTGACCACGATCTTTTGTTCGGACCAACCGCTCAACTCGAAGTGGTGGTGGAGCGGCGACATCTTGAACACCCGCTTTTTTCTCAGTTTGAAATAGGTCACCTGGATGATGACGCTGAGAACCTCGGCGACAAAAAGTCCGCCGATGACGAGCAGCAGGAATTCACGTTTGAGGAGCAGCCCCACAACACCGAGCGCGCCTCCAAGCGCGAGCGACCCGGTGTCTCCCATAAAAATCTGGGCAGGATGCGTGTTGTACCAAAGGAACCCCAGTGACGCTCCGACGACCGCCATACAATAGATGGCCAGCTCCCCGCTTCCTTCGAGGTAAAGAATATTGAGATAATTCGAAAAACCCTTATGGCCGCCGAGGTAGGCAAGGCCGGCAAAACCAACAAAACAAAACGCGCAGAGGCCGATCGCGAGACCATCGATCCCATCGGTGAGGTTGACCGCGTTGCTTGTCGCCGTGACCACCAGCATCACCAGGACGATGTAAAACCAACCGAAGTTGATAAAGAGTCCCTTCATAAACGGAATACTGGTCAGCGCGCCCACATCCGGTTGAATGGGATGAAAGTAGAGAACGGCCCCAAGGGCCAACCCATAGGTTACCTGGCCGATCAGTTTGTAACGGCCGACCAGCCCCTTCGGTCTTTTCTTCACGACGCTGAGATAATCGTCAACGAATCCAATGACCCCCATCCAAAAGGTCGTAAGCAGCGTTATCTGGATGTAGGGATTCGCAAGATTGCACCAGAGAAGCACCGGGACAAAAATCGCGGCGAGGATCAGAAGCCCTCCCATCGTGGGCGTTCCCCTTTTTGTCTCGTGCGACTTCGGGCCATCCGCTCGGATATCCTCGGAAATCTGCCGTCTTCTGAGAAAACGAATAAACCATGGGCCGAGAAGAAAACTGATCAACAGAGCCGTCACCGTTGCGTACGCCGCCCTGAACGTGATGTACCTGAACACGTTGAGTGCGGAAAAATACTCATGAAGAGGATAAAGAAGGTGGTAAAGCATCAGCTATTTCCTCGTTCGGCGACGGCGTCGAGAAGTCCGCTCACGATCTTGTCGAGCTGACACGATCTCGACGCCTTGACGAGAATCACATCTTCAGGCGCGGTTTGATCCGCCAACCTGGCCCCAAGCTCATCCCTGCTTCCAAAAGACTCGAATGCCATCTTTGAACCTTGACTCGAGAGACCCTCTCCGACCAGGCCGCCGTTCTCACCGAACCAGTAGATGACGTCGATGGACAATCCGGCGGCATAAACTCCAAGATCGCGGTGCGCCTGGTCCGAAAATATCCCCAGTTCCGCCATATCTCCCAGGACGGCGATCTTTCTCTTTGCCGACAACCGGCTCAAACCGTCGAGCGCGGCGCGCATGCTCGTGGGATTTGCGTTGTACGAATCGTCGATGACAACCGTCCCGCCGACGCGACAAACCTGTGCCCTTCCCGGTATCGGTTCGGTTTCGACGAGAGCATCCTGGATCTCTTCAATTTCAACTCCGCACAATTCGCCGACGGCGAATGCCGCTCCCGCGTTCAACACGTTGTAGAGGCCAATAGTCTTGATGGCCATGGCAGCGTCGTTTACGTCGAAGGTGATCTGGGCGTCGGTTTCCTCGACATTGGCTATCCGGTAGTTGCTCGATTCCTCGCGTCCAAATGTCACAACACGACAGTTGGCCCGCTCGGTGAGAAGACCGAGAAACTCATCATCCGCGGGAAGAACGGCGAATCCTTGCTCGTCGACACCCTTGAAAAGCTCCGCCTTCGCCTCGGCAATTTTGTCGCGACTGCCGAAATGGCCGATGTGGGCATCACCAATATTGGTTATAACTCCGACATCGGGCCTGAGAAGACGGCTGAGAAACTCGATTTCACCGACATGATTTGCTGCCACTTCGCACAATAGGTACTCGTTGTCGGGATCGGTTTCGAGCACCGTCAGCGGCACACCGATGTGGTTGTTGAAATTCCCCGGGTTCGAATGGATGCGGTATTTCTTTTTCAGGATCGTTTTGATGTATTCTTTTGTTGTTGTCTTTCCCATGCTCCCGGTCACGGCGACAACTCGCATGTCCAGTGCATTCCTGTAAGCACGGGAAAGTTCCTGAAGCGCCTCGAGGGTGTCGTTGACGAGCAAGCACGGAGCAGCCGTGCGGGCGGCCTGTTTGTCCTCGATCACCACCGCGCAGCATCCGCTCGCATACGCGTCTTCGATGAAACGGTGTCCGTCGGTCTTGTCTCCCTTTAACGCAAAAAACACCCGACCGGCACAATCCGACCGCGTGTCGATCGACGCTCCATACCACGGATCCGCGCCGCGGTCGCGGAGGTCCGAATCGACGAGCAGCCCCCCCGAATCGAGTACCTGCTCTATCCAGGTCAGTGTTCGTTCCATCAACGGGCTTTCCATGTTTCCAGCGCCTTCCCTGCTTCCTCGGCGTCGTCAAAGTGATGACGGGTCGATCCAATTATCTGGTAATCCTCGTGACCTTTACCGCATATCGCAACTACGTCGCCCGGTTTCGCGCTCTCTATCGCGCGGCTGATCGCCTTGCGTCTGTCGATCTCCACAAAAAACCCTTTGGCCTGGCGATCCATCCCATCAACAATGTTGTCGATAATTTCATGGGGATCCTCGCTTCGTGGATTGTCGCTGGTCACAAAACAGACGTTTGACAATCTCTGTGCGATCTCTCCCATAATCGGCCGCTTCCCCCGATCGCGGTCGCCGCCACAACCAAACACGGCGATCAACCTTTCAGGGTTCAGACCGAGACAAAATGACAGCGTCAATTCGAGGCTGTCCGGAGTATGGCTGTAGTCGATAATGACGAGCGGGCGGGAGCCGCCACCGATAGCCTCAAAACGGCCAGGGACCCGTTTGACCGATTCAAGACCTTGCTTGATGTGATTGTGGTTGATTCCTAGTAAACGTGCTCCCGCCGCCGCCATTACTGCGTTGGATACGCTGAACGTGCCCAACAACTTGAGATCGATCTCCACCGGTTCTTCGCCCTTTGTATTGAGCGTAAACCGCGTGCCATTAATCGTCGCCCGAACATCGGTGGCGAACACGTCGCCGGCCTGTTCGGCGCTAATCGAGACCTTTCTCCCGGTGAACTCTTCACCGATTTTCCGTGACTGATCGTTGTCCAGTGAATAGACAAGCGTTCCATTCTCTTTGGACCGCCCCGGCGACTCCAGCGACAGGCAAAACCCTCGCTTGGTGTCGACGTAGTCCTCAAACGAAGGGTGGTAGTCGAGGTGGTCACGGGTAATGTTTGTAAGCATCCCGATTGAGAAATCCACTCCCCATGTTCGTTGCTGTTTTACCGCATGAGAACTGACTTCCATGACCACCCCGCGACACCCTTGAGCTTTCATCCCGGCGAACAATCGGTGAAGCGTCACCGGCTCCGGCGTGGTGTGCGAACTCTCTTCGAGCCGCGCCCCAACGCCGTGTCCGACGGTTCCGACGACACCGACCTTTCCCCATGTTGAATTGTCACAAATTGCGCGGAGCAGGTGTGTGGTTGACGTCTTGCCATTCGTTCCCGTAATCCCGATCACGAAAAGATCGCTGGATGGGTTGCCAAAAAACTCCGACGCCAACTCGGCAAGGGCCCGCGTCGAGTCGTCCACCACAATATTGGGTTTTCCGCGGACGGGCACACGCCTCTCAGAAACTACCGCTGCGGCGCCTCTTGCCAACGCGCCATCAATGAAGCTGTGCCCGTCCGTTTGACCGCCCTTTGTCGCCACAAAGAGGGCCCCCTGCTCAACCTTTCTCGAATCACTGGTGACGCTCGAGATCGAAACGTCTTGCATGTCATGGACATGCGCGTCGTCAAGTCTCGCGATGAGTTGGGCCAGTTGAATGTCACGCGCCATGATTCGTTTTCCGTATTCTGTTTGCACGGCCTGTCTCAGCCTGTTCGGTTTTTGTTTGTCGCGCTCTTGCAGTACACCCGTATAACGCCGTTCTTCGACACACCACCCGGCGATGGTTTTTGCTTTGAGACATAACCGCTGCCGACGATATCGCATTTGAGACCAAATTCTGCGGCACGACGTTTTGCCGCGCGAAGCGATAGCCCCCGCAGATCCGGAGCCTTCCGGTTTTTCGACTTGTCGGCGCTGGGACTAAGGTACACGCGAAGGACTTCATCCCTGTCCATCGCCACGCCCGGGTCGGGCTCCTGCGCGATGACTTCGCCGCCCTCGCCCTTGCAAAGAAGATTCAGATCGAACATCCTTGCCCGCTCCATCGCCGCTTCGCGGCTCAACCTCAAGAAATTCGGGGCCTCGAACCACTGCCCCTCGGATTGTTCCAGTCCAAGCCGGGTGGTTGTGAGCTCGTCGTCAAAAATGTGAGACGATGCGGCGATAGCCTCCGAGATCCTCGCAAACACGGGGGCGGCGGACACGCCGCCAAATCTGTATTTGAAGCTGGGCTCGTCGAGCGTCACGAGACACACTACCTCCGGCTCGTCTGCCGGCGCGAACCCCACAAAACTCGAAACGAATCTCCTCTCGAGATATCCGCCGTTTGGCGAGGCTTTTTGAGCAGTTCCGGTTTTGCCGGCGGTCGTCAAGAATTCGAGCCCGGCCGCGGTCCCCGTCCCTTCGGTCACCACGGCTCTGCAGTATTCCCTCAATTTTTTCGCCGTATTTTTCGAAATCACTTTCCGAAGCTCGACCATTTCGGTCTCCTCGGTCTCCCCGGTGTTTTCATCCGCCACGGCCCGGACGACCCTCGGCATGGGAAGCACGCCGTTGTTGGCAACGGCGGCAAAAGCGTTTACCAGCTGAAGAGGAGTCACGGCGATCTCCTGGCCAAACGCCATCGTGATCTGAGTGCGTTTCGACCAGTCGTCCAGGGGAACAACTTGCCCCGGAGATTCCCCAAAAAGTTCGATTCCCAGTTTTTCCCCGAAACCAAACAGCCGCACGAACTTCATGAATTCGAACGGTTTCAGCTTCAAGGCCGCCTTCGCCATTACAATATTGCTCGACTGAACAAATCCGTCCCTGAATGTGAGTTCTTTGAATGGATGCGCGTCCGAAATCACGGCCACATCCATGTCGGCCCGGCCGTTCTCCCCGTCGAACACGTCGAATGACCGCACCTTCTTGGTTTCGAGGAGTGCGGCGGCAGTAACGAGTTTGAATGTTGACCCCGGTTCGTAAACGCATGAAATCGAACGGATCGTCCACAACGAGTCCGCCAGCGACCGGCCCGAACGCGACCGCGCCGACGGATATTCGGCCAATGCCAGGATTTCTCCCGTTTTGCAGTGCATCAAAACAACGGTTCCCGCACGGGCCCCTGTCTTTTTGATGGCTCCCTCGAGCTCCATCTCGGCTATTTCCTGGAGCCGCGCGTCGATGGTCAAAAACACGTGTTTGCCGTTCCTGGGCTTCTTGCTTGCATAAGTATGATATCCGCGTGACCGGTTGGCGCCGTCCTGTTGCACTTCCTCCCAACCGGGCTCGCCTCTCAGTTCGGCGTCGTACGCCGCTTCGATCCCCGCCATGCCTTTGCTGTCGTGTCCCACGAACCCGACGATCTTCGCCGCAGTACATCCGTACGGATACACGCGGTCGGCCTCGCGGTGAACTCCAACGCCTCTAATAGAGCGAAGCTGCCGCTGAACGTCTTTTGTCAACGAACACTGCCTCTTGACCCATACGAAAGATTTTCCCGACCGGATACCGTCACGGATGTTTCGTTTGGAGACCGAAAGCCGTTTGGCGAGGATATCGGCGACCTGGTCGGGGTGTTCGATTTCTTTGGGGCTGATCGATATGGAACAAGAGTGGATGCTGAGAGCGAGCGGTCTTCCAGCCCGGTCAAATATGCCGCCTCGAACGGCGGGAATCGTCTTTGTGTGTTTTCCTTGATCTCCGGCGAGTTCGCTGTAGTGGGCGCGCCCGAACACCTGGACCTGGACGAGCCGTCCCCAGAGGACCATTGATATCAGAACAAAAGCACCACCGACAATATATAAGCGGAAGTTCTTTTTCTTTTTGCTCATTGTCCTAGATTCTCGTCACATCGACGAAGCGTGTAACGATAGGCAGAAGGTATTGCTCGTTGTCTTTTCGTAAGTTCGACGGGTATGGCAAACCCATTATTGATATCCTCCACGGCGAAAATTTCGAGGCTTTCGCCGCCCGCCTTGATCATCCCGAGTTTTTTCTCGCAGTACCGCGACACGCGGATCCTCGACGAATTGGTAACGTATTCGCTCGTCAACATGTTCAGGTCTTCTTTGAGATCGCATCGCTCTTGCTTGAACACGGCAATCTCCTGGCGGAGGACATCCGCGTACACCTGAGCGGACACGTACGTGAGGAGAAGCACGGCGACAACAGCGTAGACAAAAATCGTCACGCTGATTCTCGCCTGGCCGGTCAGCGCCGAAATCAGCGTCCGGCTGAAACCCCTGTAGATGTTGCCCCTGGTCTCTTTTTTCACCGTGGTTCTCCCCGTTTCAACACACGTGCGGCTCTGAGCTTTGCGCTCCTCGACCGCGGATTTTCGGCAATTTCTTCGTCTGAAGACTTGACCACACGCCGGGTCAGGATCTCGACAGAGGCTTCGTGATCGCACACACACACCGGCGCGGCGGTCGGGCACAAACAACTACTGCTCTCCCGTCGAAGAAATTCCTTTATCAACGAATCTTCCAACGAGTGGTAGCTGATGAACACAAGACGCGCATCGGCGTTCGTATAGTCCAGAATCGAATCAAGGAAACGCTTGATGTTCTCGAGCTCTCCGTTGAGCGCGATTCGAATCGCCTGAAACACTTTGCTGAGCAACCCGGGAGCCGCGTTGCCGCTGAGCGCATCGTCGATGGCTTCCTTCAGCGAAGACGTGGTCGACAGCCGGCCCTCTTTCGAGGCGGCTTTTATCGACCGTGCAATTCTCGCCGGGCGTGTAACCTCGCCGTATTGCTTCAACATCCGGGCAAGCTCCGTCTCACTTGTAGTTTCGATAAGTTCCGCTGCAGTGGATCCCGACCCCGACATCCGCATGTCGAGCGGCCCGTCCTTCGAATAGCTAAACCCGCGTGACGGCTCGTCTATTTGAAGGCTCGAGACCCCAAGGTCGAGTAGCGCCCCGTCGAGCCGGTCCCCCAGAGCGACAACCGCCCCCAGGTCGGTGTAGCTCGCCTGAACCAGCCGAACTCGTTCTCCGTAGGCTCCGAGAACTTGCTTGGCCTTCTGAAGCGCCTGACCATCCGGATCCACACCGATTATGGAAACACCGGGACTCGCATCCAGAATCGCCTGCGAGTGACCACCACAGCCCAATGTTCCATCGAGCACAAGCCTGGAGCGCTCGTGCAGAAGATACCGATTCACTTCCCTGACCATAACAGGCACGTGATCCATCGGTTTCTCCCGTAAAAGTTTGTGCAGTTGATGTGCGGGCGACACTCCGGCTCATCAGAACATCCGATCGTTGAGTTCCTTGAACGCTTTGACCATATCGGAGTATTTCTGTTCCAGGTTCGCCTTGGCCCACACTTCGACATACTCGTCCATGTTGATGACCGCGACCAGATCCACGACTTTGCACAGTTCGCGGATCCTCTGCGGCAGTAGCACCCGTCCCTGCCCATCCATGGTTGCCGTTTCCTGAAGCATGGTAGCGTAGCGGTAGGAGTCCTTTTTCTTCTCACCGGCCTCGAGATCGCGCAGGCCTTCACGGTAGGTTTTCCACTGGGCCGCAGTACGGATTTCGATGTATAATGGGCCGGAAAGATTCGGGACGAGATGGAGCGCGTCCCCTTTCTTGATCCGTAAATGGTCGCGTATTTCTTTGGGAAGGAGGATACGACCTTTAGAATCAATCGAATGCAGATTCTTCTCGTTGAAGTAGTTATTCATTTATCTGAGAATATTTCCGCTTTAACGATCAAGCTCTAACAAAATTGGGACTGACCACCACAATGACGTCAGATTACGGGCATTTTTGGGATCGGTCAAGCCCAAAACGGAGTTTTTAGGGTTTTTTCGTAAAAAAAATGCCCTCAATCCGCCACAAAAGAAAATCCGCCAACGAATCGTCGACGGACACTCCTGCAACTCATTCAAATATATATAGTTAGATTTTCTCCGCCACAACGCATACCGTGGCCGCGAAACCATTCAGAATTGGTGTTTTTTCGAGAATTTTCTCGAAGACTACCGCTACCGGATAGGCTCTATCGGACGTGTTTTTGAGCACAAACAGGAATTGCTTTGTTTTCAATACTTTAAACCCCACTTCACCCAACTCCCTTTTTATCCGGTCCGCGGCCCACGGCTGGTGATACTGGTAGGGATGGTAATCGGCCCGGTCAATATCGTCGGCCGGGTAGCACATTGTCGGCAATCGGCGTTGAATCCACGGGTATCGGACGGCAAGCCGTTTGAGCCTCTCGACGGCGCTGCCCACATTTGGCGTCGATAGGACAAGCCGCCCCCCGCTACGCAGGACGCGGTGACATTCGCGCATCGCCTGCGGTCGATCGGCTTCAAAGATGTGTTCGAGCGTTTCCACCATGGTGATTCCCGTAAAACTCCCGTCCTCGAACGGGAGCGCCGACGCATCGGCGCCGATGACCGATAGTGTCATGTCATTCGCACGGGCTATACGGACACCTGCTTCGAATTGATCGACGACGAGATCCATTCCCGTGGCGGACTCGACCACGCGCGTGAGCGCGAGAACGTTGTAACCCCACGCGGACCCAATGTCCAGAATCCTCGACCCCTCGCCGTGGCCTACCTCGACATCGACTTCGGCAAAGCGCCGGAGCATCATGTGATTTCGTGCCCTCGTCCCCAGATACCAGTACCTCAGAAGATCGGGCATCTCCTCGGGCGCCATATCGGCGGGAACGCGAATATCGGGGAGCTGAAAATCAGTCATCTTCAACGCGTGTCAGTCGGTAAAGGGTGTAAAAGTAGGGGCCCGGTTTACGAATTCCAAGATTGCGCACTTCCGTCAGACGTATGCTCTCGAAACGGTATCCGCGGAGAATTTTTCCATCGAATCGATTTGCAATGAGGACCCTGTCGATGAAGAAATCTACCCGCGGGTACTTCGGCAAATCAAGATAGAGGCCCTTGTCGACGATCTCTTCGTACGTGTTGGTTTCGCGTAGCGCGAGCGTTTCGTTGTCGACGAGACCACCGAGGTCGAGCACCCATCGCTTTGAATAAAACGCAAGGTAGCCGATATCGGCCGCGGCGACAACCGCGTCTTCACTAGAATTGGCATTGATGTACGTCCCGAGTTCTTTCAAGTTGAACGTAAGGTCCTCGGTAAACGCCCTGGAGGGTGGAACGACAACCGTGAAATAGAAAGCGACATTGATGGCGAGGGTTATCACCGCCACGGCAACCGGGACAACGCGCCGTGTCCATTCGATACCGTACCTCTCGATCCACTCTTCCAACGCACTCAGTCCCAACACGATCACGAACGGTGTCGTCAAGAGCATGTAACGCGACAGCACCTGAATATCGAACACGACATAGGCAACGGGAAGCGCAATCACCCAGAGAAGAAGAAACCGGTGGGTGTCCGACAAGATCCGCGTCCTCCTCGCGCAAAGAACGAGCGTGGCCACCACGATCAAAGCGAGCACACCTTCGGCGCTCCCCACAATTTTGACGATCGGCAGAAATTTCTTAATGAACGTGGTGGGGTCTAGAATCAAACCGCCGCTCTTTGCCCCGGCCGTGTTGGGAAGGAATCTCCCGATGTGATACTTCGCAAAAACGAGCCACGGCCCAAGAAGAAGCGCGGACATTACCACCGTCCGAGCCACGCATCCCGCGTCATTCCGACGGCCCCGGAGTATAACGACCCCGATGTAGACCGGAAAAAGAAGGTACGCCTCCGGGCGCACGAGCGCCGAGAGGGCCATAAAGAAACCAAGCAGCGCGGCGTGCCGGCGGCTGTCGAAAGCCTTCACCGAAACGATCCCGACGGCGATAATAGCGAGTACCGCGGCGGACGTTTCCATACTCAAAGCCGTCCAGCGGACAAACCACGTGTGCGACGCGAGCACGAGAGACGCACAAAACGACATGAGGACGCCGAGACCAAGCATCCGGGCGAGAAAAAACATCGCCGCGATCGACAGGAAACCACAGAGCCACGACATTATACGGCTCGTCACAATCAGGTTTTCGCCGGTTCCGACAAAGGTTGCAAAGGCGGCCTGCACCATCACCCACAGCGGACTCGTCGTCCCGAACGAGACCTCGCCCGGGTTGAAGCTGTATTCGCCGTGTTCGACGATATTACGCGCGTACTGAATATGGATGTAACCATCATCGGTAAACCCATCCGCCAACGGCAGCAGCAAGACGAGAAAAACGAGCATTGGAACAACCAGCGATCCGATAATACGCGGCGACAATCTAATTCCTCTCGTTGACAAGAGAATCAAGTTTTTGCGCAAGCTTTTCAGTAAGGACATCGCGCCGGAATTCATCGACCTGCGAGAGATCATAGTGGGTATCGAGGACACCCTCACGAAATCTCTCGTAAAGCGACCGGAGTTTTGACGCGACCTTTTCCGTGTCTTCCTGCGAAACAACTTCTCCACGGCCGAGTCTTTTGACAATATCCCCCGCCTCGCCATCGGGAACCAACGCAAGGATCGGGCGGCGGACTCCGATGTACTCGAAGAGTTTTCCCGGTATGATTCCGTTGTAGACGGGGTCGGTGTGTTTTATGAGGAGCAGTATATGGGAGGACCTCTCGATTTTCAACGCCTGGTCGTGCGTGACGGTGTCCTTGAATTCGACGATCCCTTCGAGCCCGAGTTCGGACACGGCGTCGTCGTTTTCGCTTTCCCTGGGTCCAAAAAACTCCACACTGCAAACGTCTCTCGCCTCAGGCACCCGGTCAATAAACATCTTGAGCGCTCTTAAGAAAGGAACGGCGCTTCTCTTCTGTGTAAGCATCCCAGCGTGAACGATGCGGAACCGATCCGCCGGCGGCGCCAGATTCATCACCGGCGCCACGTGGGACGGGTCATATCCGTTGCGAATCAACCCGACCTCGCCGATCGACGGATATTTTTCCCGCAGAAGATCTCGGTGCCAGAGATTCGTGACGATGGTTGACGCGCGCGAGCAGATCCTTTTTTCCAGCCGGCGATGAACCATCCCGTGGAGCGGCGTCGGGTGCGGAAGAAGATACAGGTTCATCCACGGATCCCTGAAATCGGCAACCCAGGGGATTCCGGTTTTCTCGTGGATCCGCGACGCGATCAGATGGCTGGTCTCAGGCGGCGACGTCGAGTAGATCGCGTCAATACTCCCTTCCCTTACCGCGTCGAGGGCGGCACGCAGGGCGAAAGGATACCAGCCGACGTATGTGTCGGGAACGAGTACGGTCGCCCCGATTGTTCTCAGAAAACCAAAACGTCTGGAAGACCTGACCTGGCTCGATGTCGGTCGATCGGGCACGGGCTCCGTCGTCTTGTTCCGCCGCGCGAGCGACAGAATGTACTGACCGCTGAGTGCTTTTGTCCGGACGACCCGGCACTCGGCCGGAACATCGAGCATCAGACTCTTGTCCCCGATCCAGAACGATCCCGACTCCATCGTAATTACTGTCGGCCGCCACCCATACTCTCGCAGGTACTTGACAAATCCAAGCGGCCGGTAAACGCCACCCCCCGCGTTCGGCGGGAAGAACGGAATTATCATGAGAACGTTTTTCATCGAGACGATCAGACTCCGATCACTTTGCCGATGATTCCCATTCGTCTGTCTTCGAGAAGCGCGACGAGCGCGTCCCGCTCGGACTTGTCGTAAACGCCGACCCGCCTCAGAATCCATCGAAACACAAGAAGGCCGACCACAAAAGCCGCAGTCTTCGCTACCAGCGGCAGCCCGAGCAACTCGCCGGCCACAAGGGCGGGCGAAAACGACACGGCGGTGACCAGCACGAAACGCGAGAGAAAACGCCACAGATGACGGTTGTCGATTGGCAACCTGGAAATAGTTACGGCAAGCAAAAGCTGAGCCAGACAGGCGATTAGCTGCGCTAAGCCGATGCCGATGAGGCCGATCGCCGGAGCGAGCGCCAACATGAGAACAATATAAGATGCGGCCCAGACGAGGTCGCAGTACAACGCCTCTTTCACCTGGTCGATGGCTTTCATGACAGAAGTGATCGGCGCCGTCATGGTCGTAAGCGGAAGAGACAAGGCGAGGATCATCAAGAGCGGAACCGCCGGCGTGTAAGCGTCGCTCGCAACAACGACGATTATCTCTCGCGCGAATACGACGATCGTGGCCGCCATCAACATCGCGACCGTGGTGTTGAACTTCAGGAAAATCATCGTCGACTGGGCGACCCGGGCATTCCGGCCCTCGGTGTCCAGTCGTGTCATTTCGGGTTGAAAGGCGAGATTCGCCACGCCGAGAATCCGGTTGGCGAGGCGCGCGATCCTCGCTCCGATATGGAAGAGCGCGAGCAGTTCCAGTGAAATCACCTGGGCGAGCAGGTAACGGTCGACATCCGTGAACGCCAGCGCCACAAAGCTCAAGCCGACCGCCCACCACAGATACGACGCATACCCGTGACCGTCACCCCGGGAAACCCGCGCACGTTCGTCCCCTGCCGGCGCCGTCGTTTTGAACAATGCGGCAAAAAACACCGGCAGACCAATGACGACCGTGACGAGGTTGACGACGCCGAGAATCCTGAACAAGCCGGTGATCGTCAGCGTTTCCCGCGCCGCAATTATCCACCCCAAAATCAACGCCAGTGACAGGGTCTCGAGGAGCACCTGTACCGACAGGCGCCTCAGCCCGTTCAACCCTCCATAAAGGATGAGCTTTAGCATTACACCGAGGGTCGTCGCATAAAACCAAATGTAAAAGCCGCTGGTAAGCACGTCGGATGGGACAAAATCAAACGTCCAACGTCGCAGCACCTGAACGACGGCAACCACCGCGACGAGAAGAAGCGTCGATCCAGCGAAACAGCTGACGGCGAACCGGAGGACGTTTCTCCGCGCCTTGTTGGTTTCGTGAACGGGGATGAAGCGGATGAGAAGCTGGGGCAGCCCGTTTGCGGCAAGCGCGGCGAGAAGAAGCGAAAAACCTCTCAGGGAAGCGAACAGGCCGAAGTCATCTTTGGAAAGATAGTTGGCGAGAAGTTTGATCTGAACCAATGTGAGAAGCGTGGCCACGACCGTCTGAAAAACGAGGGCCACCGCGTTCGAAACAAACCTCGATTTTCCCCTTTGATTATCGGCATCGTATTGCATGTATCAGCGCCTCGGCACGAATCCCTTCAATGTCGAAGCCACCTTTCCTCCCAACGATCGCCAACGGGCCGTCCGGTACCGGAAAAGAACACCGCCTATTGACTCCTTGTACTCGACCAGCGACTGCTTGCCGAGACTACCACCAAGATTGTAATAGCGGAAACCGTTTTCACACGCGTGGCGGATACATTCGTTGTAGAGCAGCGTGCTCGCCTGTGATCCGCCACCGGGGCCCGCGGTCACCCCGTTCCACGCAATCACAGTATCTTTGAAATAAAAGTTGAGATGTCCGCCGACGAGTTCGTCTCCGTCGCGCGCGAGAAAAAGCCGGACTCGACCGTTTCCCCGTTCGAAGAGTTCGGCAAAGAAACGATCTGGATAACGAAACCGTTCGTTCCACTCCTCCGTTCGGCGCGCATAGATCTCATAGTACCGCAGCACCTCTTCCACCGTACGCGCCTCAGTGACGCGGACGCCCTCCCGGTGGGCTTTTCGCGCCTGTCGCCGTTTGGATTTCTCAAAACGGCTCGCCTGGAGCGAATCGAAATCCTCGCTCAAGTCAAGGATGTGCGTTGTTTCTTCGATTCCGCCGGATCCGCTTTCGACAAACCGGTTCGAAAAATCCACGAGGCCAACCTCGTGGATACCGCCTCGTTTTTTTAGCTCCCAGAAAGAGGCTAGAAGTGATCGGGCCGCCTCATCGTTGTCGCCCACGACGGGTCCGCCATAGGTTCCAAATGGAAGCGACCACGCCGCTCGAAGCGGTCCTTTTTTCACTATGAAGTATGGGAGATATCCGAGAAGTTCCGTTCCGCTTTTCGCCACGAGGCATTCAAACCTCATTGCGGGAAACGCGCGGGCGAGACACTCGATCCATGTGCTCGAATGATAAAATGTCGCGTCGGGGGAGTTGACGGCGAATTCATCGAGGTCCGGCGAAAATCGGTCAATACGGTCTACTTGCATCAGTCTTTCGCATAGAACGACGCAATCCGGGTGAGAGCCCGAACCACATCATCGACATCCCGATCCTCCATCGATGGGAACATCGGAAGTGAAATACACCTCGAGAAAAAATCATCGCAAACCGGGAAAGATTCCCCGGATCGGCGATACGGCTCGAAGAATGGATGAACGTATATGGGTATAAAGTGAACCGAACATCCGATATTCTCGGCGGCCAGCGCACGAATAAACTCGTCCCTGTCGATACGAAGTTTCTCGGCGTTGATTCTGATCACAAAAAGATGCCACGTGTGCGCGTTGCCGGGGAGCTCCCGCGGGAGTTCGAAATACGGCGAATCCTCCAAAAGCTCCGTATACCTCTCCGCAGCCGCCCTCCGCCCATCCGTCATCAAGTCGATTTTCTTCAACTGCGCAAGACCGAGCGCCGAGAGAACGTCGCTCATGTTGAATTTGAACCCCGCCTCGGTCACCTCGTAATACCACGATCCGCGATCGGCGTAACGCGCCCAACCATCGCGGGACATCCCGTGGTACGAGAGGAGCCGGATACGTTCGGCGATTTCCTCGTCCCCCGTCGCAATACAACCGCCGTCACCCGACGTAAAGTTTTTTGTCGCATAGAAACTGAAGGCCGCCATATCGCCGAAGGAACCTACCTTGCGGCCACCGGCGAGCGCCCCGAAACTATGGGCGGAATCCTCGAGCACACGAACCCCCTTCTCCGCCGCCAGCGAAAGGACATCGTCGATCCGGCACGCCTGGCCGCCGAAATGGACGGGGAGATACGCTTTTGTTTTCGCCGTGGTTTTCTTCTCGAGTTCGTCGGGGGATATACAAAACGAATTCGCTTCGATATCGGCGAGCACCGGTGTGGCGCCGGTATGGATTATCGCGTGAACCGTGGATGCAAAGGTCAATGGAGAGGTAATCACCTCATCGGACGGCCCCACACCCAACGCCTTCAGCCCGAGAAACATCGCCGCACTGCATGAACTCACCGCGACAACATGTGAACAGCCGATATACCGGCGAATTTCGTTTTCGAGCGACTCGGTCACGGGCCCCAGCGTGAGCCAACCGGAACGAATCGTGTCGGCAACACTTTCGATATCCGATTCATCGACGGAAGGCCTGAAAAAAGGCAGGACGCTTTCCCGAACCGGGACGCCCCCTTCTACCGCCGGCAGATCTTTGTTGTTTGTCATCATCTTGATTGCGAATTCGATTGGTGTTATGACGTCACGGAATCAATTCCCGACAATCTGTGAGTCTGGAATCAGTTCCCCCAGATACGAACGAATACCTTCTTCGTTTCCCTGATCTACCAGACCGTGTAATTTTCCGAGCACGGCGTCGAGATTCCAATCATCCGGAAGCGTCGGATGCGCCGTGACAATATTGCTGTGCGCCGATTCGGTAACCGCCTCACCACCCACGGTGAGATCTTCGTGGAGCTTTTCACCTGGGCGGAGCCCGACTATATCGATCTTCAAATCGACGCCGGGACGAAGACCGTGGAGCGCGATCAAGTCCTTGGCCATCTCCATGATC
This sequence comes from Candidatus Latescibacterota bacterium, assembly GCA_963791045.1. Classification (GTDB taxonomy): domain Bacteria; phylum Krumholzibacteriota; class Krumholzibacteriia; order WVZY01; family WVZY01; genus CAWBQK01. Next base: position 131,151 of record CAWBQK010000007.1, on the reverse strand, counting down.
TTGACGGGCGTTCCCATTCTCAAAACGTAAATCTCGCCGCCGTTGCCCATCAGGGATGCCTGAACGACCAGCATGCAGGCTTCCTTCAGCGACATAAAAAACCGCGTCGCGTTCGGATCGCTGACCGTAACCGGTCCGCCTGCGCGAATCTGATCCATAAAAAGCGGAACAACGCTTCCACGGCTACCAAGAACGTTTCCAAATCGAACGCTTAGAAGCCTGGTCTTCTCGGACTCTCCGGCAAGATCCGTCATTATAAATTCGGCCACTCGCTTGGTCGCGCCCATCACGCCTTCGGGATTGACAGCCTTGTCGGTCGATATCATGACAACCCGGCCGACGAGCGAGTTTTGCGCCGCGCGGATAAGGTTGAGCGTACCGAACACGTTGTTCACAACCGCTTCGACGGGAAACGCCTCCATGTAATGAACATGCTTGTGGGCCGCGGTGTGATACACGCAGTCGGGGTTGTGGCGCTTTACGACCCGATCAAGACCGACGGCGTCACGGATGTCCGCAATTATTGCCGTAACGGCAAGTGACGGATAAAGCCTTCGCAGCTGTTGTTCGATTTCAAAAATCTGGTTCTCGCCGCGACCGAGAAGCTGGAGTTCAGCCAGATCGAACCGGCCGATCTGACGACATAACTCGCCACCGATCGATCCGCCGGCGCCCGTGACCATGATACGGCGGCCGGCGAGATCCTTTGCGATCTCGCGTTCGTCGAACTCGACCGACTCTCTTCCGAGGAGATCCTCGGGGTGCACGTCGCGAATCTGTTCGAGGCGCACGGGCCCCTCGATGATCTCTATTACTCCGGGAACGATCTTGAAAGAAATCCCCGCGTCCCGGCACAGCACGATTACCCGCCTGACAAAATCGCGCGAGCCCGTTGGAACCGCAATAATCGCCTGGTCGATTTGCCTGGGACCGGCGAGTTCGGCAAGCCTGTCACAGGGCCCCAGAACGGAGTAACCGTCGAATTCTTTGCCGTGCAAAGACGCGTCATCGTCGAGAAATCCGTCGACGACGAGACCGCTGTCCGGCGTAGCCTTGATTTCGCGGGCGACCATTCGCCCGGCTTCACCGGCGCCGATTATTAAAACTCGTTTTGACATGGAAATGCAAACGCCCCGCGATTGAAACAATATAATTTAAATACAGTTTTTGTCATGTGCCGACCACCTCGACCCAACCCCGCTAACGGATCAGTGACACCATCTTGACGACAGTCCCCTCGGAACCGGTGATGCGTACCACATAGACGCCGCTCGAGGCGAGAAAACCCGTCTTTGTGGTCAAATCCCATACCGCCTCCTCGGATTCGCTCACACGCTGCGTATGGACCAATTCACCTTCGAGCGTATAAATCTCCACATCAACTTCAGTGTTGATATTTGCGATCTTGAGCGATACATGCCCCTTGGCGGCGCTCACCGGATTCGGGTAGACGTAGACCTTCGACAGGTCCGTTTCCCTGTTCTCCAGCGCGGCGATATCCAGTTTAGAAAGTCCGTTGCGTGTGGCGATGTACAGCAGATCCTCCGAAGGGTGCAACGCGAGTCGCTCGCAATAAGCATCCACGATCGGAGACACGACTGTCGGCGGGAAAAACAAGCTCAGTTGTGTTTGCCAGATGATCGGCGTCGTATAAGACGCAATGTCGTTAATGTTATCGCTGGCGATCCGATTGAGCCCGAGATCCGTCCCAACCCAAAGATTGTCCCCTCGATCGAGAACGAGATCGTTGGCGTTGGTCCCGAGAAGTCCGACTCCGAACCCGCGATTGGCTGCAATGTGGATCAGCGTGCCGCTCTGATACCGGTAGATTCCAGCATCGGTGCCGATCCACAACACACCGTCGTCGCGCAGGGCGAGGGAGAGTATGCTGGCCCCGGATTCGATGCCGTTCCGATCTCCCACTCGCGCGATCGTCAACCAATTGTCGTCGGTAAGATCAAAGAGATTGTCCTGATCGAGGCCGCCGGTAACCCACAACTGTACGCCGTACCCTTTCAGCCCGACGTAGACCAGCCCCTCCGGACCAAAGGCGACGTCCGTCACATTCCCGGCTTTCATCCCGCCGAGCTGCCCGCTGGGATCGGTCGTCACCGGGTTGATCTGGCGCCATGCCGATTTGTCCCGGCTCAGTATGTTGATTCCCCACCAGCCCGGGGCGTTCTCGGAATCCTCGTCCGAGAGGAACCATCGATTTCCCACCGGGTCTTCGGTCGCGTCCTGGTTGCGGACCGATCCGAGTCCGTCCCCGCCGCCGTCGCCAATCCCGTAGTGCGCCCATACGTCATTTTCGTAGTCGGTGTCGAGACCGTCATCGAGTTCATCGATCGGTTTGGGGTTGGCCGGATACGAGAGAGTGCAAAACCATTTCGATCCTTGCGAGTCGGCGAGAAGCGAGAGGTTGAATCGCGACGTCATATCCGTATCGCCCGTTACCGAGTTGTAGGCGAACCAGTCACCATCCGGCGTAAACTTGGCTACACCAAAGTTCGCCGTCGAGATCCACAGCGACTCGTCCAGGTCAAAGTTGATTCGCAGAAGGCCGTTCATAATGATTCCATTGAATGGAATCTGTGTCTTCTCGGCGCCGTCAAAGAATACGAGGTGGACGCCGCGCCGTTGAGATACGGGATCGCCGCCGCCAAGAAAGAGCGAACCGTCGGGCATCGGCTGAAGTCCGCGGAGTTCGCAGATTCGATTGTTCAATGCATAGGTTCCGTAAAGACCAAAGATGTCGTTCTTTTCCCAAACGGCCCCGTCATACCAGTAGAAACGGGCACGCGCTCCCGCCCACAGCTTGCCTCCGGCGCCGTCGTACGCCAAAGAAAACACAGGCCGCGGATCCGGCTCGAGCTGCGTATGCACCCAGTCTTCGGACCCTTGCTTAAGGTATGCGACCCCGGTGTCGGTTCCGACCCAGATCGCCGTATCCGTTTTCGCGATTGCATAACAGGCAAACGATGTGTCGGTTGGGTTTTGGATAAACCCAAACTTGTCCAGAAAAACCAGCCCTTCATCGGTGGCCACCCACACACGGTCGCCGTCGGGAAACACCGCGTGAACCAGTTCGCTCGGCAGCCCGTCGCGTTCAAAAAACCTCGGGCCGGGAAAATCCTTTATTATGAGACCCATTCCCATTTTCGTCGCGTAAACAAGAGTGTCGCCCCATTCGGCCAGGTCGGTGATCCGGTCATCGGTCAGACCATGAAACGTCGATGACAGCGAGGTCACGTCAAACCCGCCCGCCGACTGATCGAGCCTCGCAATACCGGATGTCTCCGTCCCGATCCACAACCGGTCTCCCTTGTCGAACAAGAGGCATGTAAGATAATTTGACGGCAGTCCGGCGGTATTGGTGAATTGCTCGAACGACGAATCGCCGGGACGATAGATCAACAACCCGCCGGTGGTGGCGAGGTATAGTTCATCTTGCTGAAGGGCGATCTCGGAGATCATGCTGGGATCGACATAGCTCACCCACTTGCCCGTTTGGGCGGGGCTCACGCCGAAGGACCCGAACACGATCGAGATGAATATGAACACAAAGGAAAGCTTGAGGGCGGTTTCCGTTTTCATAGATTCTGCTTCTCGCGTTGTTAGTCGGGGTATCTAAGCTCAGGGTTCCGCTTTTTTCCGGAAAAGATTTTCCCCAGCGACATCATCAATAATTTGAGGTCCTGGACCAGGGACCAGTTCCTCACGTAGTTGGCATCCTGGGCAAGTAAATCTTCGAGCGATACGTCCTCGCTCGGCCCAACACGCCAGTAGCCAGTTACCCCCGGGCGCACGCCAAACCGGAATTTTGCCGATTCGCTCAGAGCGCCGACATCGTTTTCGGGGAAAGCGTATGGTCCGACCATACTCATCTTTCCTTTAATCACTAACCAGAAGAGGGGTAAATTGACTATATCAGAGGGGCCGTCTGAACTCCCGTCGCCAGATAAAGGTAGAACGAAGGCTTCACCGCCCAAACCGAGCCTTTTCTCTCCGGTAAAGGGCACCCCACCCCGCAAAGAAGTGTAAAGGAAGTATACCACAGAGAACGGTATCGAAACCACGAGAAAAACAAGCCCTAACAGTATGTCCAGAAATCGTTTGGCCATTCGGTCGAGCGCATATCGTGTATCGCGCTGGTAAGCGATGACCGGCCGGCCCGCCAGGTCGGCCACCGTCGCCTGCCTGATAACGAGACCTGAGTAGTCGGTGAGCACGGTCACGTCGAGCACGCGCCGGCGCCCCAGCGTTACATACTCGGCAATGCGGTCGTCGGAAGCCACGTTGGGGAGAAAAATAAGTTCCTGTATTCGATACGCGCCGATAATCTCATCGAGATCGTCGAGAGACCCGAGACTCCCGGCGTCCCTCTCCGCGGATTCATCGGGGGTCACGACACCGACCACGTCGATGCCCAGGGCGGGGTCGCCCAGCAGGCGGGCTTCGAGTTCCCTCGCCGCTTCAGCGGGACCGACGATGCACACCCGTTTGAGATCGATCTTCTGGGTGAGGAGCATTCTGTGGAACTTCCGCACCGCGGTTCTCAGTATCCAATCGAACACCACAGCGCAAGGGACGAGAAACACCACAACCATGCGCGAGTACGTACGAACCTGGCTGAGGTAGGTACTCGTCATCAACAATATCGACGCAAGCACGATCGCGCGTATAATCTGGAATAATTCATCGACCGGCGACGTGTCCCGCCGGATCCGGTAGAGACCGATGGCAAAGTAGGTAAATATAAAAAGCAGATTCTCAAAGAACACGAATCTCGTGTACGCGCCAATCGGAAAGATAGGATTGGTCAGAACATCACCGAACGCCACCCGCACGTAATACGCCGCGATAAACGCCAGGTTGAATGCCGCCAGGTCCACCATCAGAAACATGAGTATCTTTATGACTTCCCGGTATTTCTTGAGGAAATAGAAAACCGAGTTCCACTTGTCGTAGTACCTGATAAGGCTCGCGAGATGCGCTACAAAAGACCGGTTGATCACCGATTGCGCGCTATCACGCGCGTAGTTGTGAACGACCACCGAATCGGGATTGTAGTAGACCTTCCATCCCTTTTGCTCCATCCGGTAACACCAATCCACATCTTCAAAATAGAGGAAAAATCTCTCATCGAGAAGACCCACCGATTCTACCGCCTCCCGGCGTACAAGCAGGCACGCGCCGAGAAGCCAGTCCACCTCCCTGATGGTGTTGTGGTCGAAGTCTTTCATGAGGTGTTCGGATACGGCGGACGAATTCGGGAAGATTTTTCCTAAAAACGTGCGGCGGAGAACAAGGACTTTCCATGTATAGAATCGCCGGCACGAGTGTTGAAGGTTTCCGTCGTGGTAAACAAGCTTCGGCCCGACAATCCCCGCCTTGGGGGTCTGCTTCATGAATTCGAGAAGCGTATCGAGGGAGTCTTCACGCAGCACCGTGTCCGGGTTCAGAATCAGGAAGAAATCGCCTTTCGCCTCCTGGATCCCCAAATTAACGCCTTTTGAGAATCCGACGTTTTTGCGTCCGGCAATCAGCTTGACCCATGGGTGCTCATCTCTGACCATCCCCGGTGTCCCGTCGGAGCTCGCGTTGTCGACGACAATAACTTCGGTCTTTCCCGCGTAGGCTTGAGCCTTCAGCGACTCAAGACACGGACCGAGAACGGACCGGCTGTTGTAACTGACGATAACAACCGAGACTTCGGCGGAAGGGCTCAGCTCTTCCGGACGTTTTTGAAAAGCGAATCCAGCCTGAGTTTCCATACAAGAAATACCGCTTCCCAGATGATTTTACGCGACATTTTGGAGGTGCCGGCCGCCCTGTCGACAAATACAATCGGAATTTCTTTGATTCGAAATCCCTTTTTCCACACGATGAAATTGACTTCGATCTGAAACGAATAACCGTCGCTCTTGATATCATCAAGGGGCAGGCTCTCGAGCACCTCGCGGCGGAAACATTTGAACCCGCCCGTCGCGTCCTTGAACGGCATCCCGGTGATGATCTTCGTATAGATATTGGCGCCCACACTGAGAATGAGCCGCGAGAGCGGCCAGTTGACCACGGTGATCCCGTCGAGATACCTCGACCCCAGAACCAGATCAACCTCTTTGATTTCCTTCAGGAAACCGGCAAGCGCGGCGGGATCGTGCGAGAAATCCGCATCCATTTCGAAAACATATTTAACGTCGGATCTGCCCAGCGCCCACTTGAAACCGGCGATGTACGCGCTCCCGAGACCGAGTTTCGCGGGCCGATGGAGAACGTGTATCATGTCGTCGGTCTTGCTCAATTCGGCGACATACTTCCCGGTGCCGTCCGGGGAGTTGTCATCGACAATCAGCATCCCAATATCGGCATCAAGATTGAGCTCCTTAATGCTGTTTATGAGCGTCTCGATGTTTTCACGTTCATTGTATGTCGGAACGATGATCAACGCTTCCATATAGGATTTCTCCGTAAATCGGCTGCCGCGGATAACATCAACACGATGAGCGCCGTGGCAAATGTAATAACTGAAATTATCAACCCGCGCTTCAATACCTTCGAATCATACCTGAAAACGATCTCGTGCTCCCCCGCCGAAAGAGCCACGGCCCTGAGAACATAATTCGCTTTCAAAAGTTCCGTTTCGACACCGTCGACAAATGCCGTCCATCTCGGATAATAGACTTCCGACAACACCAATATTGCAGCCGAGGGCAGTGTCGCGTCCACACGAATTTCATTGAAACTGTAGCCGGTTATGGCCGCCCGCGCTCCCGAGGCGGACTCGGGACGCACCGGAGGCTCTGTCTCGAGAAGAACCGTTTCCCTCAAATCAACGCCGTTTGCCGGAAGCGCCGGAAGCATACCGAGAATCTCTTTTGACCCGCCGACGAGATACTTGTCCACGAGGAACACTCGCGGAAATGCCCCCGCATTCTCATAAATATGGCGCCTCTGGCCACGAAAGTTCTCGCCCTGCCACAGTAGGCGGAACGAGGGAACCTCCGGGAATGGATGCGAAGTAACAACATAACGGGCATTCATCATGTCAACCAGCTGGTATTTGCCGTTCTGAAGGGCAACACCGAGCGCATCGACAAAATCATTATACAACGAGAGTTTTGCCGCGTGGTAGCCGCCAATCGACGAGATGCCAAAATTCATGTAGCGGTTCGTGGCAAAGTCGCCCCCGCGAAGCGGCGCCGAGGGATGAAACGCGGGAAATACACGGAATCGATCGGCGCCTTTTCTGGAATTCAGAAATGTGATGACATCGTCCGGCTCGAGGAACCGGTCCCGAACCGACTTGTCCTTGATGATTTCTAGCCGCCCCCCACGCCGCATCGCCTCGGGGTAGAGCTTGCCAGGGTTGAGGACAAACGAATCAACGGCGAAGATATCGATCATGGCGAGAAGAACCGCAATTACCACGAATACCTCGGCCCGCAGGTTCCGCCGCGCAAAAAGCCAAATCGTGCCAAACGTGAACAACAACAAAACGGAAAACTTGACGAGATCGGCGAAGAGAAGCGACCCTGACAATTTTGCGAGCTGAAGCTGCTCCGCCGGCGTTCGAACGGCGGTAATACCCGGCGCGATGGCCTGTGCAAACCCTTTCTCCCAGTAGCTGGATGACAAAAGCGCAACAATAAGCGCCACACCGCCGCCAATCATACCGAAAAACGCCGCCTTTTTGACGATGTCCGACCGTGAGCGAACCACGGCGGACAAACCGAGGCCAAAAAGAAGAACGAAGGCGAACTGCTGAACGATCAGAATCATCACCGGCACGCGGAACTTGTTGAAATATGGAAACCACTTGAATAGCGGTCCATACAAAACGGGAAGAAACTTCCCAAACGATACCAGCGTGGCAATCGCGATTACGACGACAAGGAACCAGACAAACCGGTTTCTCGCCAGTGTAACGGCGAACACCGAAAAGATGATCACGACAAGACCGAGATAGTTCGCATAGTCGGTAAACGGCAAATGGCCATGGTACGTGGCCCGGCCGAAACCAAAGGAGAACGGAAAAACAAAGGTGAGACTTTCGACGGGGTGAAGACTCCACGACGTAGCATAGTCGTACTCGACCCCACCGGTCTCGGACGCGCCCCGGATCGATTGGGGCGAATAATCTTTCACGGGAAGAAACAGGACGGCGCTAATAAAAAGCGCGCCCACGACGACCAGACCGAGCACAACCACGAGGTCGCTGGTCTCAATCATAGCGAGGCGTTTCTTGGCTACTCCCTCCCTGCGGAGAACCCGTTTGAAGAAACCGAGCGTCGCCGGGTACTCCGGATCGCCCGTACCCTTCAAGGCGTCACGAATTCGAAGCACGCCGAAGAAGAGTGTGTACAAGCCGATGAGCGCGAACGTGTAATAAGAAATCTGAATGTGCGCCCGAAGCAGCTGGAAACCGAGAACGATCACAAGTGCGCTGGCATTCACAAGAAGCGACTTTCCACGCCAAATACGGTCCCAGAAAAATAACGCAAATGGGATATAAGCCACGGCGTTGGCTTGCGTGCCGTGACCGTACGCCCCCACGGCAACCTGGTTGGGCATCCACATCATGAGGACTCCGGCGGCCGCGGCGACCATGAAATTGACGCCGCGATCGTAGAGCAGCAGGAACACCCCGAATCCAAGCAAAAACACATGAAACAAAAGCCAGGTCGCATTCGGAAAATGGAGGTAGTTCGAGAGGAACCCCGTAACGACCGATATCGGGTACACATTTGGATTATAGGAGAGACTCTCGTAGCTGGGCATTCCCGCAAACAGGTAGGGATTCCACAACGGATACCCCTGCGTTTCGGCCATCTCTTTCTTGATCGGTGTCGCGAAACTCCCCGCCGCTTCAACATCCCCGGCGAGAAACACCTTGTTCTCGAAAACATGGTGCGGGTACAGGACGCAGATCGCCACGACCAGGATAACCACGGCCACGGTCAGCTTCGCCCACACCGGAATCGTTTCGAGCGGAAATTTCGGCGCACTCTCTCGTGTGTCCGGACGGGACGCTCCGGCCTTTTGGGCGACGTTCTGGGCCCCGGCGGGCGATGGGTCGAATTTCTTCTTCTTTTTCTTGCTCGACATCAATTCCTTCCCCGGATCAACGACCCCCATGTGGCTGCGCGCAGAGTCACCCCTGGGCAGTCCCGGAGCGAGAAGCCAATTTCTCCGCCATCCCCAGCAAAGTGCTCTTGCAACGGGCCCACGAGAAACGATCTTTTGAAGCCGCGATGTTTTCTTCCATTTTTCTCAAATCGTCCTGCCGGTAAAACCGTGTTATCGCTTCCGACAGCGCATCCGGATCCTGCCTGGGTATGACATACCCCGTCACGCCATCGTCCACCACCTCGGGAAGTCCCCCGACCGCCGTCACGATCACCGGCCTGTCAAAGCTGTAGGCAACTTGTACGATGGCGCTTTGTGTGGCGGAGAGATACGGCAACGCAACCACGTCACACGCGGCAAAATACTTCTCCACTTCCTCGTTCGGAACGTAACTGTCAACGACCACCACGTTGTCCTTTATGCCGAGTTCTTTGATCTGGGCAAGATACTTGTCCTTTCCCTCGTAAAACTCGCCAACCACAAAAAGCGTGGCGGGGTTGGCGACAAGACTTCGCGCGAATCCATCGAGAAGCACACCAAGCCCTTTGTACGGACGCACCAATCCGAAGAACAAAATCATTTTGCCTTCGACCCCGAGCTCCGCCCGAGCGCTCTCTCTTGTCTGCCCCCCGCTCCGGAACATGTCGAATATCGGAAGCGGCTGGACGTCGACAATAGCGCCGGGCTTGACACTCAAAAGATTGTCGCGATCCTCGCCCGAATGAACGAGGAACGCGTCGGCGACCCGAAACGCGATCCTGGACAGAAAACGGTCCACCGGCGACGATTCGTGGGGCAAGACGTTATGACAAAGAAAAATAATCCTGGATGAATATGTCTTATCGATCCTGTTGAGAAAAAACACAATGAGCGCGTAGGCCACGGCAAAGAAAGGCTGCCACCACTGCATCACAACAACATCCGGCTTAAAATCGGCTATCGTTTTTGCCGTCTTCCAAAAGGAGAACGGATTCAGCGAATCTATAGTTCGCTCCGAATCGACCCCGACGGGCTTCCCGCTTTCATCGTACTGTGTTTTGCCGGGGAACAAAAAGAGGGGTAAAGCCTTTTGAAGTTAATCACAAGGACGTCATGGTCTGTCGCGAACTCCGCCGCCAGCACGGACGTAAAATGGGCTATACCTCCCCGATACGGGTAAGCCGGCCCTACAAGACAGGCCCTCTTCGTCATGTAGCGTCTTCGCTCCCCCCCGTACGAGTCTCAGAACGACCGACCAGGTACTCTTTGAATACATAGTTGGGTTCGCGACCGCTTCTCGCCGATATCATTTCGGCAAGAAGCCCAATGGATGCAATTTGAAGAGAAACGATTATCAACACGAATCCGCCCAGCATAATGGGTCTTACGCGAAGCCCCGCCCCACCGATCCAGAGAAAAAAGAAGTACACCTGAGGGATCACGCCGAGGATAAAAAGAACGATCGCGGAGCGGCCAAAGAAATGGAGTGGGTTCATCGCTCCGCGCGTGATGAACATCACGGTGATCAGATCGAATATTCCGTTGAGAAACCTCTTCCCACCATACTTGCTCTTGCCATACTTGCGTTTGAAGTGGCGAACGCTGATTTCATCAACCCTGTACCCTTCCCACACGGCAAGAACGGGGATAAAGCGATGAAGCTCGCCATATATCGATACCGAGCGAACCACTTCGTTCTTGTAAGCTTTCAATCCGCAGTTTATGTCGTGGAGATGAAGTCCGCTTATCAACGAGACCAGGCGATTGAATACTCTTGAGGGAAAGGTCTTGGTCCACGGGTCCTGGCGGTTGAGCTTCCAACCCGACACGAGATCGACGCCCTCGTCGAGTTTCTTCATCAGGTTCGGTATCTCCTTCGGATCGTCCTGGAGATCCGCGTCCATAGTAACAACGACATCACCCCTGGCCTGCTTGAACCCGACGGACAACGCCGCCGACTTGCCATAATTCCGCCGAAAACTGATGACCTTGACATGACTCGACGCCTGGTGAAGCTCACGGAGCACCACCAGCGACCTGTCAACGCTGCCGTCATCAATGAAAATGTATTCGTAATCGATGCCCATGTCGGCCATCGTTGCTTCGAGTGCGGCGAAAAGTTCGGGGAGGCTTTCCTCCTCGTTATACACTGGGACTATAACGGACAGATCCATGTGCCATCACCTAGCCGGATGGAAGGGTTTTGCGCAACGACTTGATCCAATCCACTTCGCGGGCTATGCCTTCCTCCAGGCTCGTCTGGGGAGCATATCCCAATTCCTTGCGTGCGAGACTGATATCGGCGTAGGTGTGCATCACGTCGCCCTTGACGGGTTCGTTGTAGACAACGTCGACCCGGCCGCTGCCGCCAACCGCGTCTCCGAGCACATCGAGCGCGCCATTCAAGGCGATTCGGCTTCCTCCGCCAATATTGAAAACACTTTCAGGTCCGGCGTATTCCATGGTGGAGATATTCGCCCCGACGATGTCGGACACAAAAGTAAAATCCCTTGTCTGGGTTCCGTTTCCATAAACTTCGATGGGTTTGCCGTCGAGCGCGTTCGCGATAAAGCGGTGAAAGGCCATGTCGGGTCTTTGCCGCGGCCCGTACACCGTAAAAAACCGAAGCGCAACGACGGGCAGACCGAAGTTCTTCCGGTAGAGCAGGCAAAGCGCCTCACCGGAGAGTTTGGTCACGCCGTAAGGAGAGTGCGGCCGAGTGCGGTGACTCTCATTCATTGGCAGTTCAGTGGTATCACCATATACGGAGCTCGAACTTGCGTAGACGAATCGCTTTATGGATTTGCCGCGCGCCGCTTCGCACAGTTTTTGTGTCGCCCGTATATTGGCGTCGATATACTCGTCAAAACGCTGCGCCCAACTGTCCCTCACCCCGGGCTGCGCGGCGAGATGAAACACGTACTCGACATCGCCGAGCACCGTTTCGATGTCCATATCACACAGAGACTTCTCGATAAGCTCGAAGCGATCGCTTGCAAGGAGCCTCTTGAGGTTTTCTCTCTTGATCCGTATGTCGTAGTTGGGGTTGAACGAGTCCACGCCCACCACTCGAAACCCCTTGTCGACCAGGGCTTCGGACAAATTCGAACCGATGAAACCGGCGGCACCCGTTACTAAAACCGTTTTCGGCATGTTCTGACGTACCCCTTATTGGCTATCCGGCTCGGCTCGTTCACCTTGCAGTGACCCACCGGCCTTGAGTTCATCGAGCGCATTTTTCATCGCGACATCGTTGGGATGGGTGGTTACCCACTCCTGAAGATAACGTTCAGCCTGGTCTTTGAGACCGAACCGCAGCGCGATGCCGACGCCGCTCGCAACCGCGTCCCTGTGGTTGGGATTTCTGCGTATGAGCTCGTCGATCGAGATGAGCGCCGAATCCAGATACCCGAGACGTTCATATACTCCGGCGAGCCTGTAGAGCAAGTCGGTCTGATCGGGCTGGCGGTTGATTTCGCGTTTGTAAAACGCCACGGCGGCCGCCGTATCGCCCTTTTCGAGATAGTACCACCCGAGCCACAGAAGCGGCGGCTGGAGGTTGGGAGAAATCTGAAGCGCCACTTCGAGGTTCTTGACGGCGTCGCCGTAATTGTCCCTTCGCCCCTGCTCGAATCCAAGCTGGGTGAAAGCAGCCGCGTAGTTCTGAATCAAACGCCTCACGTAGGACGGCCTGTAAACCGTGTTGTCGAGCTTCCAGTCATCGTCGAGGATCCCGCCAAAATCAAATTTGTCCCAGATATTGTCCTCGAGTTTATCGACATTGACCATATTCCGGCCCTTCCTCGGAACGACACGGTAGACGAGCCCTTCCATCTCGAGGAATTCGCGGTACGGCGCGTAGGTTTCGGGCGGAATCGTCACCGCAAAATAGATCGGCCGGGTATTCGAATTGTTCTTGAGAATATGCTGGACGGCGATATCCCGGACCAGGACCCATCCATCCTTCGTCGGTATCGGTTGGAGCCTGTCGAGTTCATCGTTGTTCCAGGTGATGTCGATCGGGGGCTCATTGTCCCGGAGCTGCTCGATGTACCACGGTGTATTGAGAAGACTCAGGTTCACGACGCGGATGTCGGTCCGATACTTCTCGACCTCCTGGATGTACCACAATGGAAAAGTGTCGTTGTCCCCGTTGGTGAAGAGGATACCGTTCTCTTCGAGACCGATGAGCATGTTTCGCGCGTACTTCTGGCAAATATAGTTATTCGAGCGGTCGTGCGGAAAGTAATGCCGCGCCAGTGTAAAAACGGGCAGCACCAGCAAGATGATCGATGCCACGGCGACGGGAACAAGAGCGGACGAGCGGTTTTTCGACACCAGGTTTTTGAGCTCGTTCAACAGGCTTGCCGGCGCCGATCCCGATAAATATGGCGAAGTAATAAAAAGCCGGCGAATAGAAGTAATCCCTCTCCCTGACCTCGCTGTCAGAGAAATTGAGAAACGCTATCAGACCGAAGCTCGTAACCATCAGCGTCACGAACAGCATCACAAAAGTCTTTTTATCCTTTGTGTAATGGTCGACCATTCCCCAGATTCCCAACCCGAGGGGAATAAGCGAACCCATATTGAGCTGCCCGATAAACGCGGAGGCCATCTGAAACTGTTCCTGGAGATAACCGTTAAAATGCTGCAACTGGAAGGCGAACGACGCCTTGCGGATAAGCATGTTCGTCGGCGGATACTGTTCGCGCCTCAATGCCGCGTACAGCGCCCGCCACGTCTCCGGGTTGCCCTCGTCGATCGACGGATTGTGCCCCGACCTCATAAGCAGATAGAGATGAACCGAAATACCGAGGACAAAAAGAAGCGTGCAAACGAGCGCGAAAGGCGATTTCTTAACGACGGTGAACCAGGCGAGGATGACCGCGAATATCGCTAGGACTACAAGGGTGAATGCCCCGTTCCGGTATATCGTCGCGTCAGCGAGAAAGATCCCGATGGCCGCGCAGGCTATCAAGAATTCGATGTTCGAGAAGGTTTTTTCTTTCGTCATCATGATAAGGAAGAACAATCCCGAAAAAACCAGCACGGTTCCAAGATGAAAGCCGATGCTCAATGCGAGAAGATAAAAGAGCAGAAAAATAAAGGAGGTCGACTTGATACCGGTCGGGTTCTCCGACCATTTGAGCCCGAGCCACGTCATAAAGCCCATAAAGAAAAGGCTGAGCGCGTAGACCTCGGCCTCGATCGCGTTCCCCCAATACGTGTTGCTGAAGGCGAGAAACAACGCGCCGGTGAGCGCTCCCGCCACCTTGATCAGTGTGTCGACCGTCGTCGAACTCTTTCCCAGTATTGCGTCAAGAAATCGAACGGCAAGAAGGTAGGCAAACAAAACACCGAACGCGCCCGTGAAAACCGAAATGAAGTTCACCTTCCCGGCCACGGTCAACGGAAGCGGCAGCAGCGTGAACACTCTTCCAAGCAAAACATAGAGGGGTGTTCCCGGCGAATGCGGAATCCCCAGAATATAGGAAGACGCGATGAACTCACCGGCATCCCAGAACGCGGCGCTCCGTCCCATGGTCATCGAGTAAACGATGAGACTGACAAGAAATGCAATCGCGGCCCCGGCATAGAACAACCGCTGCCCGACCGGTTGTGTGTCGAGCTGGACGCTGGCCGTAAGCTCGGGAGCCGGGGTCGGCTTCGGCTTTGGTTTCTTCATCGCCATGCTTTTGTAACTCCGTAATTGGAAGAAGGATGGATCGATCAGGTATCAATATTTTTTATGTTTTCGCGGTCGTATGGTTCCCGGAAATATACGAGGCCGGATTCTAAAAACTAACCCAAGATCGGCGACGTTGCAATAGCTAAGTGACGATTTTATCGGACGTTGCCTCAGCCGCTTCCGTGCGCCTCCACAGGAAGAACACGAGGCCTGCAAGGCTCACCGACACGGAAACGAGATAGGTCAGAAACTCAATCGCGAATGCGTCGGTTTCACCGATACCCGCCTGGGCAAACAAGAGAATTCCGAGCCCCTCACGGATGCCTAAACCGTTGATTGTGATAGGAGGAATCATAGCAAGGCTGAGAAGCGGGACAAACACAAAAAACATCCCAATGATTTCAAGGTCGATATGGACCCCGAGGGCACAGGCGACAATGACGTGGGTCAAGACCCGCATCGACTGGATGATCACGGACAGGAGCATAAGGCGTAAAATAAGTGGTTTCTTTGACTTAAACTGCCCTAGATAGTCCAGAACCGACGTGCCGCGCTTATCCATCGAGAGCGGCCGGAGGAGACCCACCAACCACCTCAGAACCCGGGAGAGCGGCTTTACAAAGTAGAACGCGAGCGCCGGCGTCATACAGCCTATAAAGATAAGGAGATACGGCCACAACGCACCATCGATATCGCGTGTCATCAACGCGACCACTGCAATCGACGCCAGGAGGCACAGGCTGAAAATCCCCACGATTCTGTCGAGCATCGTCACCGCGATCACCTGGTACACGCTGCTCCCTATCTTCGATACGTCGTAGACC
The DNA here is from genome assembly GCA_963791045.1 of Candidatus Latescibacterota bacterium. Classification (GTDB taxonomy): domain Bacteria; phylum Krumholzibacteriota; class Krumholzibacteriia; order WVZY01; family WVZY01; genus CAWBQK01. The sequence continues at coordinate 115,530 of CAWBQK010000007.1, read as the reverse complement.
TTGACCGCGTCGCCGCCAATATTCGCCGGGAGGAAATTATTGAAGAACAATCCGACAAAATAGAACCGGATCGTCCGGTGAAAAGGGATATCGACACCGCTCGACCGCAGTAGACAGTGCCACTGGAAACTCCCAATGATGTTGCTCACGAGAAAAAGCGCCATCGCCGCGACGATCAGAGGCACATCGATCGTCTCGATCGACGTCACAAACTGTTCGATGGAGATTTTGTTGAACAGAAATACCAGGAGCCCCGCGCTGACGAGGATTTTGGCAATCAACCGGATTACAGAACCTGAGACTCTCATTGTTTCGCCGATTTGCTCCGTTCAATTTCTTCGATAAAAATGTCCGCCATCTCACGTCCCGTACGATCCCATGTGAGGGATCGGGCCCACTCGAGCCCCGCGCTGCTCATCTCAAGCCATTTCGCCTGATCTGTGAGCAGCTCGAGCGTCCGCGACGCAAAGCCGTCCACATCTCCGTATTCGACGAGATAACCCGTCTCGCCATCTTTTACCGAGTCCTGTAGACCCGGACGACGACTGGCCACCACGGGCAAACCACACGCATTGGCCTCAACAACGGTCAACCCCCAACCTTCTTTCGGGCTGGCGTTGAGAAAAACGTGGGCCTTATTGAGAAGCTCGACGAGCACCGCGGAACTCACGGCGCCCGTAAATTCCATCGATTCCAACAACCCCATGCGCCGTGCCTGCGCTTCGAGACTCGGTTTCTCGGGGCCATCGCCGACAATGAGAAGACGGGCGTCGGGCAGCTTCTCTTTGACCACGGCAAATGCGTTTATCACCGTATCGACCGATTTATATTTTCTGACCCGCCCAAAATGAATGAGCGTAGGCGCCTCGTAGCGGGTGATACCGTCGAGCACTCTGAAAGCGTCGTGATCGAGGCCGCACAACACCACATCGATTCGATCGGAATCAATGCCGCGCTCCACAAGATCGTCCCGGGTGCTCGGGCTTATGACGACGAATCGGTTGGTCTTGTAGACGGGCGGTATCAGCTTTTCCCACAGGTAAACGTAGGTCGCGAACAATGGGTTTGTCTCGCGGTACACCGTCGCGCCGAATAAATGAGGAATCACGGGGACGACGGGCACGTCGACAAATTTAGGGAGAAAAAACGGGATTTTGTTTATGTCCTCGATCACGAGGTCGCAGGGGTTGCTCCTGACGAACGATCGGACATGCCGCGGAATCACATAGTTTGCGTTATACCAGGCGCCCTTGCGTATGATCTTGATTCCATCGTGTTCATCCGTCTCCGAGCAGCCCGGGAATTCGCTGACGAAATACGTTACATCGTGTCCGTCGGCAACCAGATGTTTGAGGATTTCGTGCAGATGAACTTCGGCCCCTCCGGCATCCGGATTCTTGAGGTCCCTCCAATTAACTGCCACAAAACGGCCCATCTCACTTCTTTCGTGCAATGCACCCGATGACCATCGCCGTATTTACATACACACCTTGAGGAATCAAAGACCTGAAGAACCGTCTGACACCGGCGGCAACTCCGGCGTCCTTCGTATACATAGGTAGTCGAATCCCGACACGGAGCAGAACCCGCCTCAGCCCCCGATACCATATCGGAGGAAACAAGTTGTGTCCATAAACTCCGACGATTTCCAGTCCCTGCTTCTCGACCATGCGCTCGAGTTCGCCGACCGAAAACTCGGTTTCCCATCCGGCAAACCATTTGCCCACGGCCATCAGTATGTGCTTGAGAACTGTGTAGTAGTGATACCGCTGAGGAACGTCAACGAGCAAGAGTCCACCCGGCTTGAGCACGCGAACATTCTCGCTGAGAAGATCATCAGGGTTTCTGAAATGTTCGAGCAGCCCCTGGTGATAAACGACATCGAAGGAGTCCGAACGAAGCGGAAGCCCAAGCGCGTCTCCACACACGATGTCCAGCGGTGCGCCCGTTTCTTCCGTCGGCAATGAGGTTTTCATGAGCGCGAGAGATTCTTCGCTGTAGTCCAGCGCCACCACGTCGGCCCCGAGTGATTTCATCAACGCGGCATCCCGCCCCGTACCGGCACCGACCTCGAGAACACGCAATCCGTCGAAATCCACATACGCGGAAAGGTTCTCGATGATCCTGTCATCGGTGCCATAGACGTCTTCAAGATTGCGTGACGCGGCCCAGAAATCGTCCCAGTGTTTTTTTTCGGATGTTTTCTTCATCGAGAGTGATTAATTAGTATCCCCTGCGAATCCTGTCCGAGAGCATCGGCGGCAGACCCGCATCGACAATCTTTTGTGAAGCGGTTTCGATATCGTATTCAACGCGAAAGACTTCCGCCACCAGGTTCTCATCGTCGAAGATGATGTAGGCGGCCCGAGGATCTCCGTCCCGCGGCTGACCGACACTACCGACATTAATAATGGACTTCTCGGTCTTCCGGATTTTGATTCTGTCCCCCGGAAGAATTGGTTTGATCAACCCGTTGCTGTTGTGGACGACGGGAAAATGAGTGTGCCCGATAAACGCCACCGGGTGCGTCATCACATGAAACGCGTCGGTGGCCTCGATCGGCTCGAGAACATACACCCAGCTCTCGGGCTTGTACGGAGACGCGTGACTGGCGATAAAATCGTTCTTCGATTCAATTATGAATTCGAGTGAATTGAGATACTCGATGCTCTCTCTCGTAAGCTGGGCTTCACTGTATTTCACGCCTGTCTGTGCGACCGGATTGAGGAACACGCGCTCCTTCGGGTTGATCACCGCCGCGTCATGGTTTCCCAGCACCGCGGAAGAATTCGGCAGTCCGGAGATCTTTTTTACGCACTCCTCGGGACTCGCGCCGTACCCGACGATGTCACCAAGACAGATCGCTCGGTCGAATCCCCTCGCCGTCGCGTCATCTAAAACCGAAGTGAGCGCTTCGAGGTTACTGTGCACGTCCGAGAAAAAAAGGAATCTCAATCTGCATCCCCTCTGTACTGTTTCAGAAACCTGTCCAGAATGCCGTTGACGAATTTCCCCGCTTCGTGAGAACTGAACCGATGCGCCACTTCGATAGCTTCATTGATGATTACCCGCGGCGGAATCTCCGGAAAGTAGAGTATCTCACACAATGCGAATCGAAGAATGTTTTTGTCAATCAGTGAGATCCTGCCCATTTCCCAGTTCTGCAGGACCGATTCGATCACCTCGTCGAGGTGGCCCTTGTTCTCCATCGTCGTCGAGAGCAGGGTCCGGGCGTACTCCGCCGTCTCGCCGGTGGATCCTCTTCGGTCGGTGTGACCGGAGAGCACCTCCTCCCACGTCGAGTCGGAGAACTCCATCTCGTAAAGGGATTGAAGAACAATCTCCCTGGCTTTTCTGCGTTTGCCCACTATTATCTCAGCTCTTCCACAGGTTCATCATCTCGATCAACGCAAGAGCACTCTCCCAGCCCTTGTTGCCTCCCTTACCGCCGGCGCGGTCCATCGCCTGATCGGGCGAATCGGCCGTTATCAAACCGTGCGTCATGGGAATGGGTGATCCGAGGCTGATATTGGTTATGGCCTTAATGACGGTCCCCGCAAGAACATCAAAATGATGGGTATCTCCCCTCACAATGGTCCCCAGACAGATAAGACCATCGAATTCCATCGACTGGCTGATCTTCTGTACCAGTTGGGGAATCTCGAACGACCCCGGAACCCAATAGACATCGATCCCTGACTCGTCCGCGCCGTTTCTCACCAGGCAGTCGACCGCGCCGTCGACGAGCCTGTGAGTAACAAAATCGTTGAAGCGGCTGGCCACGATGGCAACTCGTTTACCACCGGCATCCAACCTTCCTTCGTGCAGGTTCGGCATGAATCTACTCCTTTCTGTCCGTTCCATTCATTTTGTTTTCCATATCACTCGCATTACCAAGCATGTGACCGAGCTTCTCACGCTTGGTCGACAGGTACTGGAGATTACTCTCGTTTGGTACGATCTCGATCGACACGCGTTCGACGATTTCAATTCCATACGCCCCGAGACCCACAATCTTTCGCGGATTGTTTGTCATCAGCTTCATCTTTTTGACGCCCAGTGTTACCAGCATCTGAGCGCCGATCCCATAGTCGCGAAGATCCGCCGGAAAACCGAGTTCTTCGTTGGCTTCAACGGTGTCGCGTCCATGCTCCTGGAGCGCATACGCCTTGATTTTGTTTTCGAGACCGATCCCGCGCCCCTCTTGCTTCATATAGAGGAGAATTCCGCGCCCCTCACGGTCGATCTGCTGCAGCGCCGTCTCGAGTTGGGGGCCGCAGTCACAACGGAGCGATCCGAACACGTCACCGGTGAGACATTCGGAATGGACCCGCACAAGAATCGGTTCGTCCCCTTCGATCTCGCCCCTGACGAGAGCGACGTGGATCGTCCCATCGATGTCATTGCTAAACAGGTGAAGCTTGAACCCACCGTTTCGCGTCGGCATGTCGGCGGTTGTCAAATGTGTGACCAGCTTTTCGTTTCTCCGCCTGTATTCGATGAGGTCCTGGATCGTGACGATCTTGAGCCCGTGTTCTTTCGCGACCTTCCCAAGCTGAGGAAGCCGCGCCATGCTGCCGTCTTCGTCCATTACTTCGCAGAGAACGCCCGACGGAGACAACCCGGCCAGCGAGGCCAGATCCACCGCCGCCTCTGTGTGCCCCGCTCTGCGAAGCACGCCGCCGGGGAAACAGGTCAACGGAAAGACGTGACCCGGTCTTGCAAATTCGTCCGCCTTCGCATTGGGCGCGATCGCCGCCATGATCGTGGCCGACCGGTCAAAGGCGCTTATTCCCGTGGTCGTCCCGTCGATAAGATCGATCGATACGGTGAAAGCAGTCCCCAGCTTGGCCGTGTTATTCCGGACCATGGGCGGGAGATCGAGTTGCTGTGACCTCTCGGGTGTGAAAGCGACACAGATCAGGCCCCTGGCATACTTCGTCAGGAAATTGATTTTCTCGGGCGTCGCCATTTCCGACGCGAGAATCATATCGCCTTCGTTTTCCCTGGCCTCGTCATCGACAACTATCAAAATGTTGCCCTTGCGGATTTCCTCTAACGCTTCGGGAACGCTGCAAAACACACTCATGATCTCACCTCTTGATACATTTTCATCCGTCACATCACCATTCCAACTATTTTCCGTAACGAGCTTGATCGAGATACCGGGCGACATATTTCCCCAGGATATCGGTCTCCACGTTTACGCGGGTTCCCGATCGGTAATCGCGTGCAACCGTGTTATCTCTTGTGAAAGGGATAATGGTCATCGTGACGATACCGCGGGGTTTTGCGTCGACGACCGTCAAGCTGGTCCCGTCGATTGTCACGGATCCCTGCGGCACAACGGTCGCCATCAATTCGACAGGCACTCGAACGGCGAGGATCCAGTCGCTGCCCCGCCTTGCAAATGAATCCACCGTCCCGACCCCATCCACATGTCCCTGCACGATGTGGCCGCCGAGAGCCGTCTGTGGCGTCGCGGCCGTCTCGAGGTTCACCGGAGCGCCGCGTTTAAGAGATTCCATCGTGGTCCGCGCGAGTGTTTCACCGACTGCGGTAAAACCAAACTCTCTCTCGCCGGGGCGCTCGACCGTCTGGCAGACGCCGTTTATCGCAACGCTGTCACCAGCGGACAAGATATCGGCGCCCATCCCCGAGACAACAAACGACACGCCTTCGCCCGAGCGCCGCTGGCTCTCCACTTTTCCGATTGTCTGGACGATCCCGGTAAACACGTCGGCTCCTTATCCCAGTTTTTCGAGCAGCGAGCGCTGCGTATTCTTATTGATAAAGCTGAGAAGAACGTCGCCCCCAACGGTCGCCACGCCGGCGAGTTCGGCGTTCAATGTGGCCTTGTCGAAACGATCGTTCGAAACGGCAACGCCACCCGCGCCAAAGAGTGAAGGCGCGACAAACATGAACATCCCATCCCACACGCCCGCCCGAACAAAGCTCTCGAATACTTTCGCCCCGCCTTCCACAAGAACGCTCTCCAGCCCCAAACCACAGAGGGCGTCGACAGTGTCCGCGACATCGACACCGGTCTCGTCGATCGCGCACTTCAAGACACGCCCACCCGCCGCCTTGATTTCTTCTTCTTTTTCCGGAGGCGTATCACAGCCGGCAACAATCACCGCGGCGCGTCCCGACAACCACGGATGGGCGCTGGGAAAAGACAATTTCGAATCAAACACGACCGGCACGGGAGCGGCCACTCCATCCACCAGGCGGCAATCAAGTTTTGGAGAATCGACATCGAAAGTGTTGACTCCGATAGCAACCGCGTCGTGCGCCGCTCGGAGCCTGTGGACCAAACGCCTCGCCTCGACACCTGTAATATCGTCTCGAGCCCCCGGGCTCGAAGCGATTCGGCCATCGAGGGTGACGGCCATTTTCAGGGTAACAGCCGGGCCAAGACCCAACTTGTTCTTGAGATATTTCATATTGAGGATCAACGCACGGTCCCGGCCGATCCCAATATCCACCGAAATTCCGTTATCCTCGAGATACCGCACCCCACGTCCATTGACACGTTCATCGGGGTCGAGGGTCGGGATGACAACACGGCGGACACCTTTGTCCACTATGGACTCAACACAGGGCGGAGTGTTTCCGTGGTGACAACACGGCTCGAGAGTGACATAGAGCGTGCCGCCTTCCGCCCCGTTTCCCGCGCGGTCAAGCGCAGCGATCTCTGCGTGCGCCCCGCCAAACCGTTCGTGGCAGCCGGCGCCAAGAATCCGGCCGTCCTTGACGACGACCGCGCCGACGAGCGGATTCGGATGGGCGCGGCCGGCGCCCAACCAGGCAACATCCAGCGCCCGATCAAGAAAGAAAGAGTCGGCGGCATGTTCGTCAAGATCGGCGCTTTGCGTCAAAGGGTCACCCGGGTTGGAAATCCTTCGGCACGAATCGGGGAAATTCAGACTTGAATCACACACGAATCCATTCCCGTTCGAGAGGGGTCACGAAAGCGGACGGTTGTCGGGGTTTGTCCAAGGGAGGAACCGCCACGGCCTCGATCCCCGCACGCCGTGCGGGCAACGAATCCGTCGCCGTCGGGTTGACCTTCTCCCATCCAGACTTTAACTGTCGGCTCCGGAATTGCACCGGATCAGTAGGCCTGTCGGCCCACTCGCGGGCTGTCACCGCCGGTGGGGACTTTCACCCCGCCCCGAAGGTCCTCGTTCCCCTCTATATTACGCTATTTTCCACACTTGTCAAGACCACATCACGAATCTTGGGAGCCTGCGGGGGGGGGAAGGGATTTGTATGGGAAACAAGGTTTACGCGAGGAGGGCATCGATAAACTCGGAAGCGGAGAACGGAGCGAAGTCATCCATCCCCTCCCCGACGCCGATGAAACGGACGGGTATCCCAAGCGACTGGCGAATCGCGATCACGATCCCGCCTTTCGCGGTGCTATCGAGCTTTGTGAGGATAATTCCGTTTGTGTCCAGGCTACGGGTGAATTCTCTGGCCTGGTGAAGACTGTTCTGCCCCAATGTCGCGTCGAGCACCAGATACGAGTCAACGGATTCGGGACCAAGAACCTTTTCGCACACGCGGCGGATCTTCTTGAGCTCCTCCATGAGATTGACCCGGGTGTGGAGCCGCCCCGCCGTGTCGATGATCACGTAGTCCGCGCCGCGCGATTTCGCGGCCGAGCAGGCGTCGAAGGCCACAGCCGCGGGATCTCCTCCATCCTTGTGTCCGATCATCTCGACCCCGATCCGGCCCGCCCACGTTGACAGCTGCTCCACGGCGGCGGCGCGGAAAGTGTCGCCGGCGGCGAGAACCACCGACTTTCCCTGTCCCTTGTAGTGGTTGGCAAGCTTCGCGATGCTCGTCGTCTTTCCGACGCCGTTTACGCCGATGATGAGGATGGCGCGCGGGGCAGTTGTCGTGGTTGAACCGGCGTTTTCATCTTCCGCGAGGAGTTCGGTGAATTCATCCCTGAGGAAGGAATGATAATCGTCAATGTTTTTCTCGGATTTGAGGGCATCCATGATCCGATCACAGGCCTCGACGCCCATATCCGAACCGATGAGGAGTTCCTCCACCGCTTCGTGGTCTTCAAGCGAAAGCTTTGTCCCGCGCTGAAACACTTTTTTCAGCGGCGACACAAAACCCTCTCGCGTCTTTTTCAGTCTCGCCTTGAGATCAAACATATCTGTGTCTTATGTCTGTACGGGGATTTCTTCGTCGGTGGATTCCCGCACGACGTCGTTTCTAAGTGGTTGTCTGTTATCCTGGAATCTGTCGACGTCGCCGATATGAACGGAGATCATTTTGGATACTCCAGGCTCTTCCATCGTCACACCATAGAGTGTATCCGCGGCCTCCATGGTCTTCTTGTTATGCGTGATCACGATGAACCGCGTGTGGTCAGTAAATGACTGGAGAAGTTTGACGAACCGTCCGATATTCGCGTCATCGAGGGGCGCATCCACCTCGTCAAATACGCAGAACGGGCTCGGTTTCACAAGATAAATCGCAAACAAGAGCGACAGGGCAACGAGCGCCCTTTCGCCGCCCGACAGGCTTGAGATATCGTGCAGTCTCTTGCCCTTGGGGTTGGCCACAATCTTGATATTCGCTTCCAACGGGTCGTCCGAGTCAACAAAGAGCAGGTCAGCCTCTCCGCCGTCAAAAAGCGTGAGGAAGGTCGTCTTGAAGTTCTCACGGACTTTTTCAAATGTCTCGCTGATCCGGCGCCTCGCCTCCCGGTTTATTCGGCGAATCGCCTGATTCAGAGCATCCTTGGCTTCTTCCAGATCCGCCTTTTGGGAACTCAAGAAGTCGAAACGCTCTTTTCTCTCGTTGAACTCGTCGACGGCGAGCATGTTGACCGGCCCAAAGGCCTCGACCTGCCGTCTCAAGTCTTCGAGTGTGTCAAAATCGAGTTCTTCCCATTCGGCGGGCTCAAACCGACTTCGATCCCGCGCAAACGGCGCCAGATCCTGGTTGAAGTTATCACGGGCTTTCTCCAGGAGATCGTGAATCCGCGTTTCGCGTGTGGCGATATCGAGATTGCAGCGCTGGATGTTTTCGCGCTTGTCGTCGCGTTCGTCTTTCAGTCCCTTGAGTTCTTTTTCAAATGTATCGCAGTTCTCGCTTACCTCTGAGTGAGACTCTTTGGCAAGATCGATGTCCTTTTCGACTTTATCCACATCCGCATGGAGCCGGCCAATCTTTTCACGGGCTTCGCCGATGTCGGTCCTTGCGGACTCAATTTCTTCGCGGCACCGCGTTGCGTCTTCTTCGCGGTAGGCGATAAGTTCCTTGAGCTCCGAGTCGAGCATTTCGGCATTCTTGCGTTTCTCGGCGGCCGTGGTGATTTCACCGGTTATCGTGGCGATATCAAGCTTGATCATCGCCGTACTTTCTCCCAGAGCTTCTTTCTCCCGTTCGAGATCGAGCGCGCGTCTCTCGAGGGCGGTCAATTCCCTGCCGATGGCCTCGTCGTCATCCATCTCGGATGACGACTCCGGCGCGACGGCGAGTTTTCCGGAGAGATCGTCTATCACTCTCTTGTATTCGGCCTGGGCCGCGGCAAGGTTGGCAAGCTTCTCGTCGACAACGGCGAGTTGCTTCTCAAGTTCACCGCGCGAATCCACGACCCTCTCGTTTTCCGCTTCGACGCCGCGAAGCTCCAAACGCAGAGCGGTGATTTCTTCACCATAACCGGTTTTCGATCCACCGAGTTCTTCACGTTTTTGCTGCAATCCCGTGATCTGCGCTTCGCACGATTCGATCGAACTGACAAGTTCCTCAATCTTCGAATCGAATTCGAGGACCGTCATTTCAATATCGTCCGACCCGGCAACCATGATCCGGCCGGGACCGTCAAAGAAGATACCGTCGAGCGTGGCGACACGCCGCTTCGGATTCCTCTCAAGCATCGACATCGCGTTACTGACATTCTCGGCAACGTAAACATCGGAGAGATACGAACCCAGGTAATCCATCACGCCATCATCGCCGTCGAGGAAATCGAGCGCATGACCAAGAGACGATCCGTCGTCCGGCCCGTTGGAACGGCCTCCGTTCCCGTTGGGATAGAGAATCTGGACTTTCCCTTTCCCGTTGCCGTTACCGTTGCCACGGATTTCTTCGACGCATTGGAGCGCGTCCGCCTTGCTCTCGGTAAGAAGCGACTGCAGCACGGGTGACAGGCACGCCTCGAAACACCTTCTAAATTTTTTGTCGACACGGACGCGATCCGCGAGAATTCCCTTCACCCGCCCCGTTTCCGTAACAAATTCATCTTCCCGCTGCGTATGCTCGCTTTTTATGCGTTTGAGAAGATCTGTTTTTTCCTTGAAGCGGTTGAGTTCGATTGTCTGATGAGATGTGGCGTCGTCACACTCCGCGATCTTCTCCACGACCCTCTCCGTTTTCTCCGCCAGCTCTTCGAGCCTGTCGTTCAGAAAACCGATGCGAATTCGCTTCGCTTCCGCCTCCGCCCGGCCCTCTTCGAGCCGCGCATCCAGGTCAGAGCGCTTTGAGGTGAGTCTCTCCAGGTCTCCGCCGTCTCTCTCTTTCTTCTCGCGAACCTCTTTGAGCCGTTCGGAGAGATGTTCGCGTATTCCCCGAACACGTTCCTGCTCACGAAGCAGGTCGAGCTCGAGTTGTTTGCGGTCACGGATTTCACCACGGACGACATTCAACCGGCCCGCGGCTTCCCTGAAAGAACCTTCCGCTTTCATTAACTCGCCGCGGCGATTCTCGAGAACGGTCTCCTTCCCCTCCACAACCTCCCTCAATCCGACAAGCTCTTCACCAAGCGATTCAAGCTTTTTGCGCGAGCGCTGGATTTCCTCGTCATCCTCCCGGATCCGGTTTTCGTTGCTCGTCATTCGTTCCGTGAGAATCGCAATGCGTTCCTCGTGCTGTTGGAGCGATTGACTCAGCTGATGTCTGTTCTCGTAGAAATCCTGCAAACGGCGCTCAAGCTCCGCCGCCTCTATCCGGAGTTTCTGCAGCCGGTCTTCCCGCACCGTGATGTCATTGTCGTCGGCGAGCGTGATTCCCTCGTGACGTGTCTTCTCTTTCTTTATCTCGTCGACTTCGCCGAGCAAATCGTAGAGAGACCGTTTGACGAGCGCCGACTCCATCACCTCGAGCTTCTCTCTCAAGCGTGAGTATCTTTTCGCTTTGCCCATTTGATAGCGGAGCGAGCGGATTTCCTTGTCGAGTTCTGCGAGGATGTCGTTCAACCGGGTCAAATCATTTTCGGTGTGCGAGATTTTGCGAAGCGCCTCTTCTCTCTGAAGTCTGTACCGCATAACGCCGGCGGCCTCTTCGAGAAGAAAACGTTTGTCCTGGTCCTTTTCGCTAATCACCGAGTCAACCATTTCGCGCTCGATGATCGAGTAGGTGTGATTTCCCAAACCAGTATCCACGAGGAGCGATCGGATGTCCTTGAGACGGGCGATTTCGCCATTTATCGAGTATTCGCTCCCGCCGTCACGAAAGAGTTTTCTCGAAATCGTAATTTCCGAATAGTCGAGTGGCAGGGCACGGTCCTCGTTGGACAGAGTCAGATGGACTTCGGCCATTCCCAACTGCTTACGCTTTTTCGTGCCGTTGAAGATGACGTTTTCCATCTTCGTGTTCCGGAGCAGTCTCGTCTTCTGCTCGCCAAGAACCCAGCGGATTGCGTCCACGATATTGGTTTTTCCACAACCGTTCGGCCCCAAAACGGCCGTTATCCCGCCCGTAAAGTTCATCCCCAGGCGGTTTTCAAACGATTTGAAACCGGCGATCTCAATCCTCGTGAGATTCAATATCGAATCCTCCAGATGTGTACACTGTTTTGGCCAAACGGGTTACCCCCTACCCGGGCACCCGCGCGATGCGAGTAGACTTGATTCTGCGATTTTCGTCCAGCTTTATTTTGTGTTTCATGGCTTCCTCACGCGTCATAGACGGTCCCACGTACACCCGGTACCACATCCCCTTGCTTCCAAGATCGGCGCGGTAAATGAACACCGGATACCCCCACCCGAGAAGATAAAACGCCTCGTCCTGCGCGTTCTTCACTTCGCGAAACGAGCTGACGTGGATGAGATACTGATTGGCATAATTGTCGAGCGTCTCCGCCACCTCCACGCGGTCCGGTTTTGGGATCGCGCCGCCTCCGTCGCCGGCGTCGGCCGGCTCTTCTTCGTCGACTGTTTTGGCCGGCGCCGTTTCCGGCGGCACCTCGTCCACTGCCTGCCCCTCTGACCCGCCGGTTTGTGTCGAATCCACCCCCATGGAACCCGGGATCGCCTCTCCGGACGCCGCCGGTTGCTTGACAAGTTCGGCGGGGGCCTGTTCGCGTTCGCGGACCGGCTTCGTCAGGAAGAGCCACCAGAAAACAAATACAACCAGCATTACGGCTACCGACAAAATTGCCAGCCGAAAGATCAGGGATCCGTTGAAACGGCGTCTCACGCCGGGAGATTCGGCTCTGTGTTCCCGCCGGAGAGGTTCGGACGGCCGCGGCGAGAGGGACGGTTTTTCAACTGGCCGCGCGGGTTTCGAGGGCGGCGGCGACGGTGGTTTGGCTTCCGGTCTGTCCGGTGGTGGTTGTTCTTCCCGGGGCGTTTTGACATCGGGCGATTCGACAGGGATACTGCCGGGTTCGAGCGGCTTCTTCGACGCCCGTCTGTCATCCACCGGTTCTGATTTCTTTTCCGACGAATCGAGCAGGCCCGCCCGTTCAACAAGCTCTTCCACTTCGGCAACAAGCGTGGGTTGCTGCTTGTCCTTCGGCGCCGCGGACGGTTTTGGGGCTTCGAACTCCGGAACCGCGCGGTCGATCGGGATGCTCTTGTCGAGCCTCACGCTCCACGCCCCTCCAGCACCGACCGCCGAAATCTTTTCCTCGAACGGATCGAGAAAACGCGGGTCGAAGTGATCTCCCAACCTCACGAGAGCGGCGAGGTCAACGGCTTCAACGAGCGGATGCAGGTGTTCCTCATCGTCGAGAACGGGCCCGCAATAGATCACGCACCTCGCTTGACTGGCCAGGTAGCGCCGCGCGCTCTCGAACGCATCCATGGCAAACGGACTCTTTTTGGTAACGGGAAAAGATCCCGCGCCGATTATCCGCACGCCGTGTTCAGCTTCCTGCGAAATAACACCGAGCGACGTCCCGTAGAGAAGCAGGTCGAGAAAACCGAGCGCATCGCGTTGCGGAATTATTCCCGTCATGCCCACCGAAAGAAAATCGCAATCAACAAGAAGCACCGTGGGAATGTGTTGGTGGACAAGCCGAGTCAGAAAAAAACCCATCAGGTTTCGGACCTCGGCGTCTTCCTCGGGCGAGCACAGATAAATCGACAACGGTTTCTCACGGACTTTGGTCACGATATCGGTCACCATCGCCCGGAAGGGATCCTCGAGATGGCCCGGGAGTCTACCCTTCTCGTACGCGCCTTTTAGCATCTCAAGATCGGCGCCAAATTCGAAAGTCCTCAAATCATCCATCGAATAGCGGGAGCCCTGAAACGGCGGCTGCCCGTTCACCTCTCATCGATCGCTGGGGTTGCTCAGAGCGACGTCAAGCCCGGCGCAAAGATCATCGTCTTCGTACGGCAAGACACTCCTGAGATTGATCCGTACCTCCACACCCTTGATCCGCGACAGTATCGGAATTTCTTTTGTTCGCATCTTTTTCGCCAGCGCCACGGCGGCTTGTTCCGATGTGCATCGAATACAAACCGCGGCGGACGGAACGTCCTGACAGGCAAAGCTCCCGCCGCCGATCGTTGCAAGATCATCGACGATTTCGATTTTGAAATCACCATCGTGCGCCGGACTCAGACGCTCGGCAATGCGACCGGCGCGTTTTCTGTACGCCTCGATATCCCCGGTCGACTGTGCGAGTATCGGAACGATCTTCTCGGGGTGTTTGTCAAAAAGATACGTTCTCACGAGCGCCTGCAGGGCGGCAATCGTTACCTTGTCAATCCTGAGCGCGCGTCTCATCGGGTTGCCTCGCACAATATCGAGGAACTTCCGCCGACCCACGATCACCCCCGCCTGGACCCCGCCGAGTAGCTTGTCTCCGCTCATCGTCACGCAGTCCACACCCGTCTGCAGAATTTCCTCGACGAGTTGTTCACCCTCCAACCCGCGCGCCGCAAAATCAAAAAAACAACCGCTTCCAACGTCATAAACGACGTGGCACTTTTTTTCCTCGCCGACGCGGACGAGTTCGCTGATCGCGGGCGCGTGCGTAAAACCCTTTATGTCATAATTGCTGGGATGAACCTTGAGGATCATGTCGCCGGGCTTGGCCACCTTTGCATAATCCTCCGCGTAGGTCCGGTTGGTCGTCCCCACTTCGATCACGGTTCCCGCCGCGTTATCGAGAATATCGGGAAGCCGGAAGCTCCCGCCGATCTCAACAAGTTCTCCCCGCGATACTATGACCCGCCCCGGCGGGGACACCGAATTGACAACCAGATACACAGCGGCGGCGTTGTTGTTTACGACCATCGCCTCTTCGGCTCCGGTCAAAAGCCGAAAAAGTTCGACGAGCATCTCGCCCCGGTGGCTCCGCTTACCCGACTCGAGATCGATTTCGAGATTCACATAATGCTCGAGCGCGTCGGTGACCGCCCGGGAGACTTCGGCGCAGGCGATCGCCCGCCCCAGGTTCGTATTCAGGATGACTCCCGTGCCGTTTATTACACGCCGCATCCCCGCATTCTTGAAATCCCCAACCATCCCGGCAATCCGGCGAACGATTTGCCCCGAAATTCCTTCCCGGTCTTTTTCGATCGGCCCAAGTTTTCCCGCACGCAGTTCGCCGACCACGCCGCGCACGGCGCGGGTCCAGGGAAAACGCGGATAATCCAGCCGGAGCGCGGAAATCTCGGACAGACCGAGGATTTCGTCGACTGGGGGTATCAAACGCAGGGAGTTTTTGTCGTCCGGACGACCCATTGGCTTCCTCTCGCAGCAAGCGGCCTTCTGTGTCTACTATCACAGCCGGGCGAAAACGGTCAATCTATATAAACACCTTTCTTACGCCGAGAATGCCGCTTTTCGGACACCCGGTCGCGATTCCTTATGATCCCAATTGAGCTTTACAAAAATCCCGCCGCTCGGGATACTCGGCCTGAACCCGTCGTTCCCGGCCTGTTATCCTGGAGTCGCCGAGATGAGAGTACGATTCTGGCTCGTTTTAGTGTGCGCGGCGCTCGTGGCCGCCGGGTGTACAAAACCTCCAAAACCCAAAATTGACAACGTTTACCGCGGTCTGACCGAAGACCTTCCGCGTCTGGATCCGGGAATCCTCGCCGGACGGCGTATCGTCGTGGACCCGGGACACGGCGGGCACTACGCAGGGACGCGAGGCCAGAACGGGCTTGAGGAATCTATGGTCAACCTGGGAGTGTCGCTCTACCTCTGGGGACTTTTGCACGAAGCCGGGGCCGAAGTGTATCTGACACGCTCGGCCGAAAAAGATTTTCTCACCGATGCCGACACTACCGTCGCCGCGGATCTCCAGATCCGCGTTGAGATGGTGGATTCGCTCCAGCCCGATATACTGGTTTCGATCCACCACAACGCCCATGCGCAGCGCGACCCGGACAAGAATGCCACCGAGACCTACTACAAACTCGGCGACCCCGCTTCGCGCGACCTCGCCTTTTCGGTTCACAGACACCTCATGAGAAATCTTGGGATCGATAACGGCGAAGTTAGACCCGGCAACTATTACATGCTTAGAAATGTCGATATTCCAGCGATTCTCGGCGAGGGAAGCTACCTGACCAATACGAGTGTCGAAAAAAACCTGAGACTCTCGGAAAAACAACGTCTCGAGGCCGAAGCATATTTTCTTGGTGTTCTGGAATATTTCTCGAGGGGAACACCACGACTGGAACAGTTGGCCCCCGAAGCGGGAGATTCGATACTGATCAGTGTTCCCTATCTTGCGTTTTCGGTGTCCGACATCGGTGGAGTTGGTGTCGATCCCGCGGGCATCGACATGAAGATAAACGGAGCGCCGGTGGATGCCTCCCTCGACCCGGCCGGCACGACGGTCGGATACCGACTGCCGTGGGACACACCAAACGGATCCTACGATGTCACGCTTCGAACACGAAACCTGCTCGGCAATTCGAGTCAGATCCACGGATACCGTTTCGAACTCAATCACGCGCCGCGCCATGCAATCTTTTTGTGCGAACCGGACCCCATTCCGGAGGCGGGCGGAACGCTTCAAATCCGTGCCCGGATTCTCGACAACAGGGGCATCGCGATAGCCGATGGAAACATCGTTGATGTGTCCGCCTCGGTCCGCGAAGAACCGAATGGTGAGTGGACGGCGCTCGAATTCGAAGACGGCAACGAAGCAACGAAAGCCAGCGTTCACCGCGGAATGATCGAATTCGCCGTCGGCATCCCCGCGGGAACATCCGCCTTGAAACTCATCGCCGGCGGCTTCGAACATACGATCGACCGTACTTCGGCTGAATCGACGGGGTTTCGCGCGTTTACACTTGTCGACAAAAACGACCAGTCGAACATCCGTCGCGCGGTGTTCATCTCCGGCAACGTGCCGATCGTCGAGGGATCCGAAACAAACACGTATCTCGTCCCCGAATCGGCGCTGGGCACTGGAGACATGAGAATCGCAGCTCCCGGTTACATACCCGTCGAGTTAACGGGAGAAATACCGGACACGCTGGCCCTGGTCCCGTGGTTTGACGGCAAACTTATCGGCGCGCGTTTCTTTATCAACCCCGAAGGCGGATTCGGTTCTGAATTCGGTATTGGCAACCTGGGTCTCTCCGGTCCTCACGTCAATCTTCACGTCGCGCGATATCTCGCCGAGTATCTCCAGGCGGCGGGAGCGGAAACACGCCTGGCGAGAGCCACCGAAGAAACACTGTCGGATCGCGACATCGTAACCCTGACCAATCAGTTCCGAGCCAATCGTTACGTGGAGATCCGCCACCGTTCCGAGCCGTCCGATACGGGACGTTCCGTTACAACCTACTTTTTTCCGGGAAGTCAAAGAGGCCACGCCCTGGCGACGGACGTCGGTGACGCGCTATCGAAATCACTTGTTCTAAGTCCCGCCTTCCCGCTCGAGACTGTGACATACCCGCTCCAACAAACCGCTTGCCCTGCGATAATAGTCGAACCGCCGTCGCTCGCCGACCTGGACGAAGAGCTCCGGCTCTCGGAACCCTGGTATCAACGCCTGCAGGCTTACGGAATTTTCTGCGGAATCCTCGCGAACTTTGGTGTCGATGACACCGCATCGCTCCGTGTTGTCGTTGAAGCGGAACTACCCCAATCCGCCGCCACGGCAGCGGCAAACTGGCTCGTCACGATCGATAACACCTGGCGCCTTCTCCTATCAAACGAGGGGGTCGTTCAATTTGACCTTTTGCCCCCGGGGGACCACCGCGTCGTCCTGCAGCGAGGCGGGCAGCTGGTCGGTCCCTACGAAATATCGATTCAACCCGGCGAAAACGGGCGTCTGGATGTGACGGTTCCGCGCAAGCGTTGATTCGAGAGTCATATGGCTTGCTTCACGGGTAACTTGATATTATATTTGAGGTTGGGGACAATTGCTTATGGGTCGTACTATTCACGACAAAGAGGTCGAATACCATCGACGAGTGTTGTTCGTCGCCCCTGTTGCTATTCTGATCGTCGCCTCCGTTTTTATCTTCTCCGATGTGGTGCCCTACGAAGTTATTGAAAAGCGTTTCGGCTGGGAAGGCGCTACCAACGTTCTCCCCGAAATTACGATTGTCCCGGATAACGATCCCTTTGAAGAGATAAGGCAAACCAGCAAAAAACGGGCAATGACCGCACTCGAGATTGAAGAGTGGGAAGATAAGGGAGAGGCTCCCGGAGCAAAGCGCCAACAGGAACCCACGAAGAAGCCCGAAGAGAAAATAACACCGGAACTCGACAAGGAAGTTGCGCGCCATTATCCGGCGCACACAAGTGTCCCCTATTCGGAGGACTACGTGATCCTTCACATGGTCAAACCGATGTATCCGCCGTATGAGCTGGACAATGGGATCGAAGGTGATGTAACCGTCGAGATTCTTGTCAACGAGGGGGGACGAGTAGAAGAAGTTTTTGTCCTCGCGGCCACCGGCCCGAAGAGTTTTGAATACGCCACGCTCAGGGCTGTACGATCTTACAGGTTCAAACCGCCTGTCGTCGACGGTCGAGCAGTGCCGATGTGGATCCGTTTCCAGATCCGCTTCCGTCTGATGAGTTGACCCCGGCGGCTATTCTTTGTTTTCAAAAACAGTGAAATCATGAACCCGTCCCGAGGTCACCCTGACCAGCGGGAGGCTCCGCACCTGGGAGAGCCGAGTGATGGCGCTTGGGTTGAGCTCCGTGTCGAGGAAATCCCGTATTTGCTCCCTGTCGACCGCGCCCTGGGCGATCGCATCGAGCATGAAGCGCGCGCCAAAGTACCCCGCCACGGCGACGGCGTGAACCTCTCCGGTTTCCGACACGGCGCGATCGGCCCCCGCGTATGTCTCAAGATACTTGGCGACGAACCGCTGATAGGCATCCGGGTCTTTCCCAAAATAACCTTCACGCGGGAAGATCGCACCTTCGAGTTCGCGACCCGATAGCCTCATGAGCTTCTCTGAATTCCACTCGCTCAACCCGAGCAGTTGTATTCGCAAATCGTAAAAGCTTACCTGTGGGAGGATGTTTACCAGCTCATCCGGCGCGCCCGGGATGAACATTGCATCCGGCGCCGTTTGCCTGATTATCTCGAGTTGTTCGCGGAAGTCGGTGTCTCCGAGTCCGAAATACTGGACGACCGCTATTGTCCCGCCTTTTCGTTCGACTTCACCGGCAAAGGAATCGGCCAGCGAGCGGCCTTCCTGTGTCGACGGCGCGAATATGGCGATCTTTTCAAGGAGGAGATCGTTCACCGCGAGACGGGCCATCGCCGATACTTCCACTTCGACGGGTACCTGGGTTTGAAAAATCCAGGACCCCAAATCAGACAAATTACGGTCGGTAACCCTCGGAGAAATCATCGGGACTCTCCAGGCGTTGCATTCGATCGCCGCCGCGATCGACGGCATCGTAAACACCGACCCCAGCACTCCGACTACTCCTTCTTCAAGGACCAGCCTCCGTACCGCCCCCGCAGCGGCCACGGGGTCGGCTTTCGAGTCACCGATTACGTATGTCACTGCCGTTTCCGTAGAATCCGCAAACTCCTCGATCGCCATCTTGACACCCTGCTCGAAATACCTGCCGAACCGCGAGAAATTGCCTGTATACGGGAGCAGCACGCCAAGCTTGTTGGGCTCGACAAAATCGACGGTTCGGTCGGGATCGTCACGCCGGTCCGCCGCAACCTGGAGAAGATAACGTATCTCGCGTGAGTGGGCGTGCTGTGGAAATTCGTAGAGCAAATCGGCGAGGAGCGCGTAGGCGCGATCATAATCACCACGGGCAAATTCTTTTTTGGCGAGTCCGAGCGACATCTCGGCGGCAAGCGGTGACGATGGATACGCATCGATGAGTCTTTCCAGGTCCGCCACCCCAAGGCTCTCGCTTGAGAGCAAACGCAGGTCGTCCAGGCAACGCTCCCTCATGGCGGGCTCAATCGCAGACGACAGCAGCCTCGAAAGCAGTTCCGCACTTTCGTAATACTGGCCCAGATCCCGGTAGGCGTCCGCGGCGAGCTTCAGAGCGTCATCCAGGCGCGGGCTCAGTGGGTACTTTGCCGCAAGTTCGTTCGCATATTTTACTGTCTGTGTCGGTGAATCAAGCGCCTCGGCCGACCTGGCCCCCAAGTAAAGAACTTCATCGCCCCGAACAAACCCGGGGTCCATCGTTGCGATTGACCGCGCGAGACTGTCGGCCGCCTCGTATCGGCCCGACTCGAAGTTCCGGCTGAGTTCTCCAAGAAGAACCTCGGAGTCGCCCGACGAAACCTTTGGCTTGGAGCCGGTAGGCCGCGATGATGACGTGCATCCGCCGAAGACACAAAAACAAAGCACGACGATAAACGCCGTGCCGGGAAAAAGCATACGTAGCTTGTTGTAGCTCATATTTTAATAACCCACGTTTTAAAAATCACCGGGGTCGAGATCCCGAAGGTACTTCCTCAAGTCTTCATCCGTATCGACGTCGGAAATATCTTTGTCGTCCATCGAATGTTTGTGGCCATCGAACACGGCCTTGGATACATATATCGGGGACTGGGTCCTTATGGCAAGTGCAATCGAATCGCTCGGACGAGCATCGATGGCAAAAACCTCGTTTCCGCGCTGGATGAATATCTTGGCGAAAAAGGTGTTGTCCCTCAATTCGGTAACCGCTACCCGAAGCACTGACGCTCCGAGACTCTCGACGGCGGTTTTCAAAAGATCATGGGTCAACGGGCGGTCGAAGCTTTCCCCCTTGAGTTGAAGGTCGATCGCGAGGGCCTCCGCCTGTCCAATCCAGATAGGCAGAACCTCGTCGTTGTCGATCCCCTTCAGGAGCACCACCGGGTTTTCCCGGTGGTCGCGCACCAGACCTCCTACTTCGACCCGTAAATAGTTTTTGTCTTCGTCCTTCATCCGAACCTCGCCCCACCGATCCTACCCGAGGGCATCAAGTTACTCGGATTGACTTTCGATATGTTCCTTTATGTCGTCCAGACCTTCGAAATCCGGAAGGGTCCCGGACATATTCTCGAGCATCCATTTTGCCGTCTTCGCAACTTCGCTGTCGGGATACTCATTGATGACCTGCGTGAACGCCCTGTCCGCATCGGGCGCGCTCTTAATCTCTTCGGCGTAAACAAAGCCAATCATGAAGAGAGCCTCGGCCGCGTACTTGCTGTCCGCGTGTTCATCAACGATCTGCTGGTAATACCGTAAACGCTGATGAGAATCCGTGCTGTTCTGCGCGAGGTTCCACAGTTCCTCCGGCGTCCTTTTCGTCACGTTGAGATCGTCTGCGAGATAGTTACTTATCTCGTACTTCGCCTTCATTTCCTTGTAGGCTTCATCCTTGATTTCCTCAAGCACCTGGTTCGTCAACAGGTCGGCGATCTCTCCCTCGACTTCATCGTAGGGACGCAGCGCCGCGGGTCTCAGCTCGTTCAACCGGAAAAGAGAATAACCATTCTTCCATTTGATGATCCGTATCTCACCCTTCTCCATCGAAAACGCAGCGTCGCTGAGTTCCTGCGAGTAACCGATTCCTCGAATATATCCGCCTGGATTGAAGTAACCGAGATTTCCGCCGTCGGGCCGGGTCAAATCGTCCTCCGAATATTTGTGCGCGATCGTCGTCAGGGGCTCCCCGTCTTCGACCTGCTTCAGGTATCCAACCAGCTTCAAACTGTCCGCGGAGAATACGTGCTGGGCTTTCGCGATTGGGAGGGTCGTGTACTTATCCATGTTCGATTCGTAAAAGTCGTGGATCTCCTGGTCCGTCGGCTTCGCCTGCGGCCTGACTTCCCGGTTAAAGAACTCGCTGACCATCACCGACCTCTTGTATCTTTCGACCATTTCCTGAACCGTTTCATCCTTATCGTAACCCGCTTTCAACGATTCCTGGTGATAGACCTCTTCCTCGATGAACCGATCGGCGAGTTCCACCCTCCCTTCGGGCGAGTCATACTTTTGTTTCTGATGATCGGGAAGTGTCTCAATCAACTCATCTATCTCCGCACGTGTAAGCGTCCAATCGCCGACTTTCGCCGCAAGCATTTCCACTTCATCGTCGGACACCGCCTGCTCCTTGGAGCAACCGATTACAAACGTCATCGCGCCGAACAGAACCAGCAAACACACAACCGCGAACCTCGATTTCATCGAATTACCTCCATCGTTCACTAGGTAAGGCTTTCGTTCCCGTTTTTCTCGAGTGTCTTGACAATATCCCGGACTTTCTGGACGCTATCACGCCGGCACACGAGTATCGCATCGCCGCTGTCCACAATCACAACGTCGTCGACATCGACCAGAGCAACCAGGCGATTTGGGGCGAACACCGTGTTCTCCCCTCCTCCGATGACAACATGATTTCCCACGAGAACATTACCATCCGTGTCTTTGGGAAAGATCTCGCGAATGCTTTCCCAGCTTCCAACATCGTTCCAGTAAAAGTCGCCGCGAATAACCGCGACGTTATCGGCCTTCTCCATGATTCCGTAATCTATCGAAATAGACGGAGCCGACCCGTATATGTCATTTAACACATCGTTGATATCTTCCGTTCCCAATCGATTGCCCAGATCGGCGAGCATCCGGTCCAGATCGGGCAGGTGGGTCTTTATTTCACGGCGAATCACGCTCGGCCGCCAGAAGAACATCCCGCTGTTCCAGAAATACGAGCCGTCTTCAAGAAATTCGTGGGCCTTCTCGACAGTGGGCTTTTCGTGGAACGAGATCGCCTTGAACAGGGCAGTTCCGTCTTTTTCAATGAGTTGTTCGCCGGCGTGGATGTAACCATACCCCGTCTCCGGCCGGGACGGGTTCATGCCAAAGGTTACGAGCGCGTCGTTGTCCGCGGCGTACGATTCCGCGGCGCGTGCCGCGCGGGCAAAAATGTCGTCGTCGCCGATTAGATGATCTGCCGGGAGCACCATAAACGGAGTATCGCCGAACCGGCTTTCGACCAGGACGGCGGCAAGCCCGACGCTCGGGGCCGTGTTACGGCCGACGGGCTCTCCGACGATGTTTTCAGCGGGGATTCTGTCTCCGAGGTCATTCGCGATCGCTTCGACCTGGCTCGAATTGGTAATGACAAATATCTCTTCCGGCGCGGACAGCGCACGCATCCTGTCGACGGTAAGGGAAATCATGCTCCCCTTACCGGTCAAATCAATGAGCTGTTTTGGATGCCGCCGCCGGCTGCTTGGCCAGAATCGCTGACCGACCCCCCCCGCCATTATGACAGAAAGCAACTCGGCCCCCTTTCAGGCTTCGACTATCTACCCTAACGACGATTACTGTTTGACCACCCACACCTTGATCGGCACGCTCACCTCACGGTGAAGTTTGACATCAATCGTGTAGACGCCGACTTTCTTGATCGGCTCGTCGAGCAGAATTTTCTTCTTGTCGACTTCAAAGCCCTGGTTTGCCAGTTCCTTCGCGACGTCCGCGGAGGACACTGAACCGTAGAGCTTGTCGTCTTCTCCGACCTTCACGGTGATCGTACAAGAGACATTCGACAACTTGGCTGATTTCTCTTTCGCGGAACGCATATCAACGATATCGCGCCGATGAAGAACCTTCTCTTCTTCCGCAAAGACACGCTTATTGGTCTCGTTTGCCAATACAGCCATTTTCCCCGGGAACAGGAAATTCCGGGCATAGCCCGGCTTGACCTTCACCGTTTCCCCGCGGTCTCCAAGTGGCGGCATGGATTTGAGCAAGATGACTTCCACAATGACCCTCCTAGAACCGGTGATCTTTTACCTGAAATATTCTCTGACGAACGGAACCAACGCGATAACACGTGCCCGCTTGACGGCGGCCGCAAGTATCCGCTGGTGCTTTGCACACGTGCCGGTGATTCGTCTCGGCGTGATTTTTCCACGATCGGTCATGAATCTTCTCAGTCGTTTTTCGTCTTTGTAATCAACGTAGTTGATTCCCTCTTTGCAAAACTTGCAGGGCTTACGCGACTTCGTGTTTTTCTCTTTTTTCCCTTTTCCTTTTCCTTGTGCTCTTGCTTTTGCCAAGACTATTCACCCTCCCCTGTCGCCGGTCGCGTTGTTTCTGGATTCGGTGTCGCCGGTGGTGTGGTTTCCGGACCTGGTGTTTCCACTCGCGGGGTTTCCTGCCGTGGCGTATCGGCGCCCGCGTGGTCGCGAGTTGACTTGAACTGGGGGCGATCCTTGAATTCATCCCTGACGATCATGTGACGAATCACACGCTCATCGATTCGAAGCTGCCGATTCAGTTCATTGATGATTTCGTTCTCACCCTTGAACCGGTAGAAATAATAGAAACCCTCACGATGAAAATTGATCTCGTAAGCAAGGGTCCGCTTGCCCCAGTTGTCGAGTTCGGTGAGTTCGCCACCACGGGATGTGATGACTTCCGAATACTTCTTGGTGGCCGTTTCGAGATCTTCGCCACCGGTGTTCGGGGCAAAGATGACTGCGCACTCATAATCTTTCAATGAGTAACACCTCCCTGTGGACTGCGACTTTCCGTAAACCAAGGATGGAGCCGGAAAGTAGAGAAGTCGTGAAGAAATGATTTGTTGATTCAATACATTGTGTCCGCCTCGGCGCCCACCCCATGAATAGCAGGTTCGGGACGCAACGGCTAAAACACCGTGTCAATATATCAAATAGGGCGGTCAGCGTCAACCCGTTTCGCCGTTCTCCGGAGATGCGTTGAATTGCCCCATGGTCAGATCAAACCCTTGGCGTATAACGGATTCCAAACATTCAACCGCCCGAGCGATCATCTCGCCCGCCGCTTCGGCCTCCTCGTCTTCAAAGGGGTCGAGAACGAAATCCGCGGGATCGACATCCGGCGGGACGGGGCCAACCCCCAGGCGGAGACGGGGGTAATCGCTGGTACCCAACTCCGAAGCAATGGATCGCAAACCGTTGTGCCCGCCGTCCGATCCGCGGCGGCGCAGCCGAAGCTGGCCGAGGGGCAGCGCGATATCATCGACAATCGCGACGAGCCGGTCGGGCGTGTTCTCGTAACGACCGTGAACCGCGACCGCCGCCCGCCCCGACAGATTCATGAATGTCTGAGGTTTGACGAGAATCACGCGGGCAGACTCGGAATCGAATTCGGTCACCTTGTAGGTCCTCGAACCGCGGGTCCAGGTCAGGCCGCGCTTTTTCGCCAGACGATCGAGAACCATGAACCCAAGATTGTGCCGTGTGGACACGTACGGGGTCCCCGGATTTCCCAATCCAATAAAAACAATGGTTGAACACATTGTCGACAGACGGACGGCCCGGTACAGAGGCGACTAGGACTGTTCGCTTCCGGAATCCTTTTCCTCTTCTTCCTTGCCCTTTGAAATGACTTCCGGCTCCTCGCCTTCGCCCTCTTCTTCTTCCGGCGTCTCTACAACTTCGACGCGCGGCGGAATGACGATCGCGAGCGTTGTGTCATGTTCGTCAAGGAACTCAAAGTCAGGGTAATCGGAGACAATGTCCTTTACGTGCAGTGTGTCGTGAATCGCCAACGCCTCAACGTTGACCTCAATTTTATCGGGTATGTCGCGGGGCAAACAGCGAATGTTGAGCGAACGCGGCCCGTGCTCGAGCACGCCGCCCGCTTCCTTGACGCCGATCGGATCGCCGACGAGAGATACGGGCACCTCGATCTTGAGCTTCTCTCCACGGCGAATTTGCTGGAAATCCACGTGCAGGATCTTGCCTGTGACCGGGTGAACCTGTACATCCTTGACGATGGCGTTGTATTCCTTTTCCGCGAGTCCTTCGATATCAAGATCGACGATAGCCGTTTCACCATAAGTTCTCAGGACGCGACGGAACTCCTGCTCGTCTATCGAAAGACTGACTGCTTCCTCTTTGAGTCCGTAAAGCACTGAGGGGATCTTGCCATCGGCACGGAGTTTCCGTGCGACACCTTTCCCTGATGTTTGGCGATAAATCGATTTGAGTTTGAATTGTTCCATCTCAGTTCACCTTTTCTTTTTCTTGCAGACGCAGGTTCGTGTTGAATCATACAAACAACGTGCTCACTGATTCGTTGGAATGGATCCGGTGAATCGCCTCGCCGAGAATTCCGGACACGTCGAGCACTTTTACTTTTGGACAACGGCCGCTGTCAAAAGGCAGCGTATTAGTCACAACGACTTCCTTCAGAACTGATTTCATAATGTTCTGGCAGGCGTTACCCGAAAAAACCGGGTGCGTTGCGCAGGCCATGATCGACTCGGCGCCGCGGCGATCAATCTCCGCGGCGGCCTCGAGCAGAGTACTGGCCGACGAGATCATGTCGTCGAGGATCACGATGTTCTGGCCTTTGACATCACCGATGATATTCATGACCTCGGTCTTGTCGATGTCAGAGCGCCGTTTGTCGACTATCGCCAGGTCCGCGTTGAGACGCTTGGCAAAGGCGCGCCCCATCTTGAGGCTGCCGACATCGGGCGAAACGATCGTCAGATTTGGAATTTCCTTCGATTTAATGTAATCAAGTAGGACTGGAGATGCAAAAAGGTTGTCGGCCTGAACCTCGAAAAATCCCTGGATCTGCGCGCTGTGCAGATCCATGGTCAGAACGCGGTTTGCCCCGGACACATCCACAAGCTTGGAGCAAAGCTTGGATGTAATCGGGACTCTCGGCTGATCCTTACGATCCTGGCGCGCGTAACCATAATAAGGAATTACATTTGTAATTCTCTCCGCTGATGCGCGAAAGCAGGTATCATTGAGGATCAGCAGTTCCATCAGGTTTTCCGCAGGCGGAGCGGTAGATTGGATGATAAAAACATCGACACCGCGAATATTCTCATTAATTCGCGCGCGGATCTCTCCATCGCCGAATCTCTCTAGCTCGACTTCACAAAGCGAGACATTGAGATACTCGGCGATCTTTTCCGCCAAACCTCTATTGGAGTTGCCACTGATGAGTTTCAATCGATTCATCCTCTATCTCCCAAAAAAATGCCCAGGCCGCTACGGCCTGGATAGCGCCTCATCAACATAAAAAACCGTAAGTGGCTGGGGCGGGAGGATTCGAACCTCCGATGCAGGGACCAAAACCCTGTGACTTGCCACTTGTCGACGCCCCAATATTCGCTGGGGATCGATCGCGTCCGGTTACCGGTTCAGAATAAGAGAAGAAGTCTTAACAGTAGTTAGATTACTTCGCCAGCTGTTTTTCGGAACCCAGCTTGGCGGTTTCCTCCTTGTACTTCGCCAGGACGATGTCTTCCATCCACTTGCGAGTACTGTTATTGATCGGATGAGCTATGTCCTGGTACTCCCCATCCTTCCTTTTCCGGCTCGGCATCGCGACGAAAGTACCGGTCTGACCCTGAATGATCTTGAGACCTCGTATCACGAAGCAGTCGTCCAGGGTAATGCTCGCGAACGCTTTCAGCTTTGCATCATCCCGCAACGAAATCCTGACCTCGGTGATGTCCATGCAGTTCCCCCCCTGTTTGAAAGTCCGCGATCAGCGGTCTCCCACCAGATAGAGATCGACGGCCTGTGCACTAGGCTCGGCAACGGCGGTGAAGAACCCCTGGAGCGAATACCGCTCTGCTAATTCCGAGGCTCTTTCTTCACTCCCATAAATCGCGAACAAAGCAGAACCACTTCCACTCATTGCCGCGAAGTACGGGTTCGACGCCAGAAGCTCTTCGAGCACCTCATATACCAATGGATACGAGGGACAAACAACATCTTCGAGCGCATTCCTGAAGGACAAAGCCACATTCGGGAATCTCGCCAAAAGTGCGTTAACCGCTTTCAGATTAAACCGATAGCGATGTCTTGTCAATTGAAAATTAACCTTTTTGAACACGTCGCCTGTTGAGATATCCACAGTCGGCTTAACTATAAGGAAAAACCCCTTCTTAATAGGGGTCAACCGGGTGAGGATTTCTCCCCGGCCGCGGCCGAACATTGTACCACCATACAACATAAACGGCACATCGCTGCCCAGATCCAGGGCGGCATTTTCGAGTTCGGGTTTTGACAAAAACAGACGCAGACCCTGGTTCACCGCCAAAATTACCGCGGCGGCGTCGCTGCTACCACCTCCGAGTCCCGCGCTCTGCGGGATCCGCTTTTCGATATGAATCGACGCGCCGAGATCAGCCCCCGCATGGGCACGCATCCGGTCGACAGCCCTGTAACACAGGTTCGATTCGTTAGTTGGGATATCCGGGTCCGTCGACGAAATCTCTATCCGCCCAGTGTGGTTGAGTTCGATCTCGAGCACGTCAAAGAGATCGACGCTCTGAAAAATCGTCTCCAGCTCGTGAAAGCCATCCCGCCGCTTGGAAATCACCTCGAGGGCGAGGTTAACCTTGGCCCGAGCGTGAGCGACGTATTTGACTGTTTTAGAAGCACTTGTCACTTTGTCTCGGTGGAGATACGCCCTCCCGACCGTGCGTATTCATCAAAAAGGCGCCCCCAGGGCGTGCCGGAAAATTCACGAATTCTCTGTTTCCCCACCGTCGGGTACCAGAACATGTCATGGTATACATTTGATGCGAACGGCGCCCACACAACGAGGGGCGAGTGGAGGAGGAGTTTTTCGAGAAAACGGAGCGGGCCCAGCCGAAGCATCTGGTCACCCCAGATAACGAGGCTTTTCTTTGTCTTGAAATTGAAATTGATCTCGGAAATGTCGCTGCCCGCAATTTCGATCTTGTCGATCCTCGCCTCTCCAAGCCCCATTTCCGTGGCCATCCGCAGATACGGGATTTCCATAGGTTCGAATCCCATCAGCTTCGCCGCAACGGCGTCGATCGCCACAGAGTCGGCGCTGGCGAGAATAACGTTGCGAACCGACGGGATCATGGTGCGGGGACCCGCGCCGTCACCGGCCACGGTTCCATCCATCACCGCAAACACGTTGGGGTGGAGCTCCCGCTGCATCAACAGGAGATCAACGAGAACCTCGTGAATATATTTGTGGGCGTAGTGACGAACCTCTTTTAACAAACCGCCGAATGCGTTTTTGATCGCGCCCGTGGTTACCGAGTGTCCGTGCGTCTTGACTGTGGGCAGGTGAAGGATATCACGTCCCTCGAACATCGCGGGGATTTGAATGCCTTCCGGAAAAATATCATTGAGTTTCAGGAGCTTGGATTTGAACTTGTACACGATCCACTCAACATCGGTGAGCGGCTGAAACCGACACTTGTGCCGATCGAGAACGGGCATCCACAGGTTGTTCCGCGCACCTTGAATCGGGTTCGTCACCACGGTCTTGTTTTCGATAGGAAGAACGGTTTCGGGCGTGTAAGGCCCGTCGAGAAGCGTATTCAGAACACCGTCGACCTGCCACGGCTGGCTCGAGCACGCCGGAAAATATTTGGTCCACGACAGATTGAGTTTAATAAGAAGTTCGCGCTCGCCGGCAAGATGGTCCTGCCACGAAGCAAGCTCCATGACCTTCTTGTAGTCCTCGATCACGGTCTCGGGTTTTGTAAATACGACGGAAACAACAGATGCCATCCTCGACCATCTCCTCCATGTTTTAGGCGGACGGGCACGCCCGGTTTCACAACTTTCGTTCAGCCGATAGTTATATTAGAAAAAATAGAAGATCGCAACCACGAGAAGTATCCACAAGAATACCACGATGAGAATGAACTTCTCGCTGAGAAGCAGATCCGACGGACTGCCTCCTTTGTCCTTGCTGTAGACAAGATAGAGATAACGCATCACACCGATCAGAACAAGCGGGATTGTGTAGACGAGGTTGGCCGTTCCGAATTTGTCGACCGTATCCGGCCAGATTGTGTAAATCGAGTATGACAAGACCGCGCCGGCCGCGGTGATCCCTACCAGCTGGTTAATTAGCTCGGGAGAATACTCCGCGAGCGCTTCGCGGTGACTGGCCGCATCCCCCATTGTGGTGAGTTCATGACGGCGCTTGCAAAAAGCGAGAAAAAGAGACAGAAACAAAGTACAGATCAACAGCCACGGCGAGATCTCGATCGTCGGATCGACACCGGCGAGAGCTTCCACGCCGGCGATCGCGCGAATGACAAAACTCAGCGAGATGCTGACCACATCGAGCAGAACGATCCTTTTGAGAAACAGTGAATAGAGAATGTTCAGGACGAAGAACATAACGGAGACGGCGAAAAAGCTTGCTCCCACCTTGAAAGCAAAAAACAACGCCACGATGCTTATCGCGGTCGCCCCGGACAACGCGGCGGGAATCGAGAGCTTCCCCGACGGCAGCGGGCGCTTCCGCTTCACGTCGTGCAGTTTGTCCTTTTCAATATCTACGACATCGTTGACAAGATAGATAACCCCGGACAACGCGCAGAAAATTACAAACGCTTCCACGCTTTTGGCGAGAAAAGATCCGTTTGTCAGATTTTGCGAAAAAATCAAACCGGCGAAAGTGACCAGGTTCTTGGTCCACTGCCGGGGACGCATCCCGATGAATATGTAGAAAATTTGTTTCAAACAGCTTTCCCCCGTCTCGCGGCATCTTTACAGACAGCGCGCGGACGTCATTGCTTGCCGGCGGTCGATCGCGCGTGCTCGAAAAGTTTACTGTTGAGCATTTCGAGGCATTTTTGCAAGTCTTCATTTCCCGACGCGTACAAACATTTCGACACCGCTTCGCGAAGGATCTCATCGGCGGGATAAACCGGACTGATTACCTCGCCGGCCCCCTGGACCACCGATGGCCGCGCGGATTCGCCCGGGTAGATCGGCGGGGCCAGCTCCGGTTCTGCATCGCTCTCGGCCGACACCGGGATGTTGAGCATTTTCAGAACCGATCTGAAATCTATGTCGGACTCGAAGCGAGGCACGGCGATGGCGCGCCCCTTCAAACCCGCACAAGCATTGAGCGCGAGCGCGACGGCCTCCGGCTCGAGGATTCCGTACCGCGGCGCCGCTGATCTAATCCGCCTTGCGTCGCGGAGCAAGTCGCCGGTCAATACCAGCGGCAACCTGATCGATTTCGGAGAGGTGTGCAGGATACCCGGGTTGTTGAGAACCATGGTCTCACCGAGGGCGGCGGCGCTCGTCCAGAAGCTCTCCACCGGCGATCCTTCCCAGAAGAACAAAAAGACGAGAGATTCAACACGCGATTTCTCGAGACTTTTGCACATCGCTTCCGCCCCACGAACCACGCGCCGCCAGACGATGTCCGCCTCGTTCACCATATTTTCAGCGCGAAGCCTGACCGCGTGAAAGATCACCTGCGGGTCGTGACCGTTTATGACGGCCGCCGCATCAACCTCGCGGTCAAGAGAACCCGCGTAAAACCGGGTGTGATCGTCAATCTGCGCCTGGAACCGCTCGGTTTCCCACGGCGAATTGACATGAACCGCCACGTCTGAACCGAGGTCAAGAAGATCGCGAACAAGCGCGGGGCCGATGGCCTCTCCCCCATTCGTCACGAGTACTCGTTTGCCCGAATAGAACGGCCGGACTTTTTCGTCGGCGTGAAGCGGAAGCGCTCGGCCAAGCCTTTCGGATATCCGGTCGAATACCACGGCCGGCGCCGCCGAGGATTCAATATGGAGACCGTTCCGTGTCTCGAGTTCTATCCCCGCCTCCCTTGCACTCTTGACGACAAACTTGACCGTGGCCGGAGGCGGATCGGAAATACCGATGACAACCGAATCGACCTTGAGCTTCGCGCAAATCTCTTTCAACCCTTCGATCGG
The DNA here is from genome assembly GCA_963791045.1 of Candidatus Latescibacterota bacterium. Classification (GTDB taxonomy): domain Bacteria; phylum Krumholzibacteriota; class Krumholzibacteriia; order WVZY01; family WVZY01; genus CAWBQK01. The sequence continues at coordinate 84,183 of CAWBQK010000007.1, read as the reverse complement.
CCCCCTGATCGGTACGCCCTGAAGAATCAAACCTTCCTTGCGGCTGTCATCGTCGATAAAACAAACCACGGACGCTCTTTTACCCTCCGTACTCCGAATCTCTCTCAAGAGTCTCTCGCCATTGTCTCCCGCCCCGATTATCGCGATCCGCCGCGCCGCGCCGCCAACAGCTTCCTTGCCGTACTCGTGGAACAACCGCGATGCGAAACGCGTCCCTCCGATGGCGGCGATCAGGAGAAAAAACTCAATAACGAACATCGACCTCGGAAACGCCGCAAAACGGTAAAAGAAAACGAGCAGCGCAATAATTACCGCCGACCCCGCCGTAACCGCCTTGATGATGCGAACAACGTCGGGCGTACTCGTGTACTTCCACACCCCGCGGTATAGCCCGAACCAGTAGAAGCTGGCGCTTCGAACCACGAGAACGATCGGGAACGCTTTGAGCACCGCGTCCCAATGCGGATCGGTTTTCTGGAAATTTATCCGGATAAAAAACGCGGCAAAATACGCCAACGAGATGACAACGATGTCGCTCCCGACAACGAGCAACGTCCGCCGCTCCCAGAACACCCTGTCCCCTCTTTCGAGGCTGCGGATCTTCATAATCAACGAAGCAAAAATCGCGAGCCAGCAAATGCAAACAAAGATCGGAAAGAATCCGCCCGCCTTGAAAAAAACAAGCGCGCTTATACCGAGAAGGATTGTCACGCCGTATTCAAGAAACGTAACCTGTTTGTGGTTCAGGCCGAGCGATAGAAGACGCTGGTAGTAATGCGTGTGGTGCGGCTTGAAAATCTTTTCCCCGCGAAACGCCCGCTGAGCCAGGGTGAGTCCCGCGTCGAGGTAAAGCGAAGACACCATCAAAACAGGTATAAAGAACGGTATCTCCGGGGTCATACGGTTGCCGGATATTGCGACGAACGCGAAAAAGTACCCCAGAAAGGTGCTGCCGCCGTCGCCCATAAAGAGCCTGGAGGGCGGAAAATTAAACTGGAGAAAGCCGACCGAACTCCCCGCGAGGGCGAGACATACGAGAGCAAGAGCGGGATGACCGACCATGTAGGCAATCAGCGCCAGGAATCCTGCAATGATAAACGCGCTTCCCGCGGCAAGCCCGTCGATCCCGTCAATAAAATTGTAAAAGTTTATGCTCGCCATAACGAAGAGAACGGTGAAAGGAATGGCGAGTATATCGAGATCTATCGTACCGACGAGGGGCAAATAAATATGATCGACCACGTTGCCCGTTGCCACGAGTATTCCCGCGGCTGCGACCTGCGCACCGAACCGGCTCCAGACGGGAAGAGAACGCCAGTCGTCGAGAAGACCCACCGAAAAAACAAGCGCCCCGCCAACCAGGAGCGGCAGAAATCCGGTCAGTGCCGGTCGAGTGACAAGCAAAAAGAGAGTCACGACAAAAAACGACAAAAAGATCGCGATGCCGCCAAACCTGAGCTTGACGGTGTCGTGCGAACTTCGCTCGTTGGGCACGTCGACGAACCCGCCCTTGAGAGGAACTCTCAACAACAGCGTCGTTCCAACATACGACAGAAGGAATGCCACAAGAAATGTGCCGAGCCCGGCCATGGATACACGCCTTCCTTTCGACCCGCAAATGCGGGTCGGCTCGCTCGTCTAACGCGCTTCTCTTTACGGCAAAACACCGGAAGCGCCCTTAAAACATAGAGGATAGGCACTTGGCACCGCGAGAACAAGGGATTTATCCGCTCCCAGTGCCGCAGATCAACGCGCAGCCTGACTCCGGAGCTGGTGCCCGTATGAGGCAGCGGCGCAAGGGGAGCGCAACAACGACATATTTAACAATATGTTATGGTAACGGCGACTCCCCGCCGACGGATGGCGGGAATATGTGACGGACCATACCGGGCAACGCCCGTTTCAGATCCCACTCGGGTTGAAAACCGAGCTCCATCTGGATTCGTGTCGAATCGTACCGCGCCGATCCCATGAGCCTATCCATGGTGAGCGAGTTGAATATAAACGGCCGCCGCGCAGCCCATCCGATTCCGTCTCCGACACGGGCGAACACCCGAAGAATCGGCAGTGGAATCGACCATGACGGGACGGCACGCCCCAACTCTTCGCATATCCATTCGTACATCTGGCGGGTCGAGTATTCCAACCCGTCGCTAACCAGATAAACCCGCTGGTTGGATTCTTCTTTTTCGGAAGCAAGAATCAGCGCCCGTGCGAGATCCTCGACGTGCACCATAGATCTCGCGTTGTCCACGGATGGAACCGGTGGAAACATCCCGCGGGATACGGCGCCAATCATCCGCGTCAGATTTCCCTTGGAACCCGGTCCGTACACCGGCGTCGATCGCAGCGCCGTCACGTGCGCAATTCCACCTGCCAAAACATGTTCTTCGGCGGCTTTTTTTGAACGGCCGTAAGGCGTAATTGGCACGGCCGGAAAACTCTCGTCTAGCTTTTCGCCCCCCCCATCCCCATCGCTTTGATACTGCTCAAATATATGAATCGTTTGACCCCGGCGCGGGCCGCCGCGTTGAAAATCCGCGTCGTGCCGATCAGATTTATTCTGTGAAACACGTCGGTGTCTCTTGGCGCGGTTCGCGTATCGTCGGTCCTGGCGGCGAGATGATATACAGTGTCGACACCGTTCACCGCCGCGTCGAGCGGTTCGTCTTTTGAAAGGTCGATCTTGAAAGTCTCTGCCCACGGCCCATCGGTGTCCCGGCGAAATAACGCGCGGATACGCCCGGCGGCGGCAAGCTGCCGGCACAGTTCCCGGCCGACAAATCCCGACGCGCCTGTGACAAGAAATTCCCGTGGAGCATTCATCGAGATTCTCCCCTTGAGAGTAGAGACTCGTAACAAAGGAGTGTCTTTTCGATCACGGTTTCCTCTGAAAATCCGTTCACCGCATGCGCCCTTCCCTTTTCACCCATCCGTCTGCGAAGGTCGGGATCGCCCGCCAGCAGACGGATCGCTTCGAGAAGCGCTTCCGCGTTTTTCGGCGGGACGAGGATGCCGCTCTCACCGTCGTTTACAATCTCACGACAACCGGGCACGTCGGTCGCGATGATCGGACGCGCACACGCCGCCGCCTCGATGAGCGCTTTGGGCACGCCCTCACCATAGGTCGTCGGCAGGACGGCTATCGACGTCTTCGACAAGATGTCGGTTATGTCATCCCGATGCCCCAGCCAATCCACAAGCCCCGCCGCCTCCCATTCTTTTAGCTGCGCGATTGAAATCGACGCGGGGTTTTCGGGATCGGGCGCGCCCACGAGTGTCACTTTAATCGACACCCCCATACTTTTGAGTTTTTTTGCCGCGTCGACGAGTTCGCCCACCCCTTTCGACCACAACATTCTCGATACCATTGTGACGTTTACAATCCCGCCGGGTTGAGGCGTCGGCGCAAACTCCGACATATCGACACCCGAACCGCGAATCAGAAAAGTCCGTTCGGGACGAACATTGCAGAAGCGGGCAAGCACATCACGGTCGTCCGGGTTCTGAAGAATCAAACGGCTGTTCGGTTGGTTCAGCAGATTTCGAAACGCCAGACGCATCATCGGACCCAGCACCCGCGCCTTGAGTTCTCGTGACGTAAACACGTAACCGAGTCCGGCAACCGTATTTACGTATGCGCAAGTTCGCGTCACGCGCGCCGCTATCGAACCGTATAACGTCGGCTTCAACGCAATGTGATGAACGAGGTCAGGCCGTTCCCTGCGGTAAACACCGATGAGTTCCGCCAGCGCCCGGCTCTCGTACCACGGGTTAATCGACCGGCGTTTCCATTTAAGAGGAATCAACCTCAGCTTTTCTCTGTGAATAATATCGGCGTGATCCTTGACACGTGTGGCTACGGAAACATCGAACCCCGCGTCTCTGGCGGCACGCGCGATCGGCAACCGATGCGAGCAGAAATACCAGTCCTCGGTCACGAGGAAAAGGAGTTTGGTCCGCCGCCCTCCCCTGCCGGTTTTTTCTTTTGCGCGCGGTTCCATGCTTTTCCCGGGATCACTTTCGTTTTGGATAGTCTTTGTGACCGGATGTCGCCGTATGGTAGCATCTTCGTCACCGGAGCGGATGTGCCAGATCCATCCCACGCGTTGGAACGGACCAAAAGGGTACACGATATCCTTTCCGCGGACAATACAATCGGATTTGATTGCGAATGGATGGATAAGGACCGATGCGAATCCTGGTCGTCACACCAACGTTTCTGCCCGTGGTCGGCGGCGCCGAGATATTGCTCCTCGAAGTATTTCGGAGACTGGCGCAGCGCCATGAGGTCCTTCTTGTCACCGCGAACAAGCCCGGTGACGCAAAGGAGAAGGAAGACCTCGTCAACTTCCCCGTCATTCGATATAGCGACCGTTGGACACCGATGAAGATTCGCGGACACCGCATGACCGGCGGGATCATTCCACCATTTTCGCTGTCCGCGGTTGCGGCGGTTTCAAAAGCGATAGCTGATTTCAAACCGGACGTTTTGAATGCCCACTACATGGTTCACACCGGTCTCGCCGCCGTCGCGGGATCAAAGCGGCACGGCGTACCGATGGTGCTCACATTCCCGGGAAGGGACGTCCCGGGTCCGGGGACCCCGTGGTTCTGGAAATTTTACTGCAGGTGGGCGGCGTCACAAGCCGATGACGTCACATATATCACCGATTTTTGCCGGCGTGCGATTTACGATGGCAAACCGGGCCGCCGGGGACATATCATAGAGCCGGGCGTCGACCTCGACGCCTATCGCCCGGGGATGGATGGTTCGGACATAAGGGGCAAGCTCGGCCTTGCCACCGACACACCTGTTCTCTTTGCGATGCAGCGGCTGTCCAATGAAAAACGAGTCGATGTCGTCATCGAGAGTTTTGCCCTCGTGGCAAAGAAGCACCCGGCGGCAAGACTCGTCGTCGGCGGTACGGGCCCGTCGATGCAGGGGCTGCAGGCGCTCACCGTAAGACTCGGAATTGAGGGCTCGGTTCTCTTCACCGGCTACATCTCCGACGAGGAACTCCCTCGTTACTATGCCATGGCCGATGTGTTCGTTTTTCATTCCGCATACGAAACATTCGGTATCGTCCTCGCCGAAGCGATGGCGGCGGGAAAGCCAATCGTTTCGGTGAATCACACAGCCATCCCAGATGTAGTTTCAGACCGCAACACCGGTGTCCTCGTCCCCCCTTTCGACCCTCGGGCGATGGCACACGCCATAACGGAACTCATCGACGACCCCGCGGAGCGCGCCAGGCTTGGCGCAAATGCCCGGTTGTGGGTCGAGAAGAACCTCGCGTGGGACCGAATCACAGGACGTTATGAAGAAGTTCTCGAGGCGGTGACACATTGATCTACATGGTCTGCTACCTGATGCCTCCGATGTACGGGGGCGCCGGCGCCCAGGCGCTGAGTCTCGCAAAGGAGCTCACGAAAAACGGGTTCGACGTGTCCGCTTTAACAGCCCGGCTTGATCCGTCTCATCCGCGGCATGAAATATTCGACGGAGTCAACATTCTCCGTCTCGGATCGCCGCGGCCGAGACGGCTCGCATCGTTATTGTTTTTTCTCAACGCTGCCTGGCAGGTCTTCCGGCGAAGAAGGGAGATCGAAGTCGTCCATCTCCATGGGGCATACATGGGAATCATCCCCGTTTTGTTCGTCGCGAAACGATTTGGAATCCCCTGCGTCGTGAAAATGTCGTCGATGGGTACGGACGATACCGAGTCGATCGGACGGCGGCGATTCGGCGCCTGCCTGCTCAGATCACTTAGTTCGGCGGACGCCGTTGTCGGTATCAGCCGTGAGCTCAGCGCGTCATACCGACGAAGCGGCTTGCCGCCCCATCGCCTCGTGGAAATCCCCAACGGCGTTGACACAAATCGTTTCCGGCCGACAGCGGAGGATGAGCGCCGACATCTCAAACGAAAACTCGGGCTCTCCGAAAACGGTCCGATGGTGGTGTTCACCGGCGTGGTCAGGATCAGAAAGGGTATCGATACGCTCGTTTCAGCCTGGCGGATGGTCGTCCAAAAACACAGCGACGCGTCGCTTGTGCTTGTCGGCCCCATCGATGAAATCGAATCCACCGCCCGGACAACGCTGCTGCGAAGACTCGAAGAATCGCCGGGGACCGTCGTCACGGGGTTCAAGCCGGAGGTCGAAGACTATTTGCGCGCCGCCGACATTTTTGTTCTTCCCACGCGAATGGAAGGGTTGTCGAATGCACTGATCGAAGCCATGGCATGCGCCCTGCCATCGATCGCGAGCAACATAGGCGGCAATGCCGACCTCGTCGATGACGGGGAAACGGGCATATTGGTCGATGTTGATGACAGCGAGGAGTGGGGACGCCGGATCTGCGAATTGATCGACGACCCGGAGGCGGGCAAGCAGATCGGGAACCGGGCGCGCGAGAAAATGGTGGCGGGATTCTCGATAGAAACAACGGCGAAACGGTACAATGACCTGTACGGCAGTCTGAAAGCCAGGTGATCGGAATATCCCATGTGCGGAATCGCAGGCAAGATTTTTAGCGACCGGGAACGAACGGTTGATGAGAACGTCATTCGAAGAATGACCGATGTTCTCGCGCATCGCGGTCCCGATGCCTCCGGGGTCCACATCGACGGGCAAGTGGGGCTCGGTCACAGGCGGCTGTCGATTATTGACCTTTCCGAAGCGGCCCGCCAACCGATGCGCAACGAAGACGGATCCGTGTGGATCGTTCAAAATGGCGAGATCTACAACCACCTGGAACTCCGAAAAGACCTCGAATCCCGCGGTCATATTTTTCACAGCGATTCCGACACCGAAACCATTGTGCATCTCTACGAAGAGATGGGGCACGGATGCGTCACGAAATTACGAGGGATGTTCGCCTTCGCCATATGGGACGGGCGTTACAACACTCTTTTTCTCGCCCGCGATCGATTCGGACAAAAACCGCTCGTCTATGCGGAGACTTCCAATGGGATTACGTTTGCATCTGAAATAAAAGCCGTCCTGCAGGACGAGGCGGTTTCCGACGCGATAGATGACAGCGCCCTCCATGACTATCTTACATACGGGTACGTCCCCTCGCCAAAAACCATTTACAAGCACATCCGCAAACTTCCTCCCGCTTCCACGATGATATGGAAGGACGGTCGCAGTTCGGTCGATCGCTACTGGACGCTCGACTACACTTCGAAACTCGACATATCCGTGGATGAGGCCGCCGAAGGCGTCGCGGAACACCTTCGTGACGCAACGAGGGTTCGCTTGATGAGCGACGTGCCGTTGGGAGCGTTCTTGAGCGGCGGCGTCGACTCGAGTGCGATTGTCGCCTACATGGCGGAATCGTCAAGCAAACCGGTAAAGACTTTTTCGATTGGCTTCGAGGATCAGTCGTTCGACGAAACTCCCATTGCGAGGCGTGTCGCAAAACTTTTCGACACCGAGCACCACGAATTCATCGTCACACCGTCGGTTCTCTCGGTTTTGCCTGAAATAGTGTGGGCGTATGGCGAGCCCTATGCCGATTCGTCCGCGCTCCCCACATACTATGTTTCCAAGATCACACGGCAGCACGTGACTGTGGCTCTCAACGGAGACGGCGGCGACGAGACCTTTGCCGGTTACGAGAGATATGTCGCCGCGGCGCTTTCGAACCACTACGCGCGGCTTCCCGGCTGGCTGAGAAAGGGAGTCTTCACGGAGATCGCCCGGCGGCTGCCGGAACCATCCTCACGGAAAAACATCCTCCGGCGCTTCAAACGTTTTGTAATGGCACAAAACCTCGAGCCCAAGCGAAGATACGCGACGTGGCTCACGATGATGGACAACCCGACAAAACAGAGGCTCTATTCCGCGGACTTTGCAGAAAGGATGAACGGCTACGATTCCCTGAACCTTTTTGACGAAACCTATGCGAGTGGAGCGGCAACCGACGCGCTCGACCGGATACTCTCGTCGGACGTTCGCACCTATCTCCCCGACGATCTCCTCGTCAAGGTGGACATCGCCTCAATGGTGCACTCGCTCGAGGCCCGATCGCCCTTCCTCGATCATCATCTCGCCGAATTTGTCGCGAAGCTGCCATCGAATGTCAAGCTGCGGGGACGGGACAGAAAATTCATTCTCAAACGGGCCTTAAAAAACAAGCTCCCCGACTCCATCCTCAACCGCGGCAAGTACGGTTTTGCCGCGCCGGTGGCGAGGTGGTTCCGCGGCGAACTCAAGGACATCGCCGGAGAAGTGCTGCTCGATCCGACCACGATGTCGCGTGGAATCTGGTCGCGTGACGGTGTGCAAACAATGCTCGCGGAACACACGAGCGGTCGGATCAACCATGGCGATCACATATGGGAGCTTCTCATGCTCGAGTTGTGGTTCAGAACTCACGTGGACCGGCCGAGGTCGGCTCTCGTCGGACCGGCCGAGGGGATACTCCCCGCCTGAGAAGCCATGAAGCAACAATGATGCTACCGATTACGCATATCATTACCGATCTCACAACGGGCGGCTCGCAGAAGGCATTGTTGCGTCTGTTGCGCGGGATCGATCGCGATCGTTTTTCACCAACGGTTGTTTGCCTCCGGGACGGCGATACGCCGATTGCCCACGATATCCAATCGCAGGACATCCCCGTCCTTGATCTCGGCATTACCGGCTTTTTGAACCCGTTCGGACTTCGCCGGCTCGCCTCGTTTCTTGACGATGTGCGACCGGTGATCGTTCATTCGTGGTTGTATCACGCCGTAATGGTTTCCCGGCTTTTTGGACGGATCGCGCCTGTCCCCATTCTCATCTCGGCCCGCAGGAACATCAACCTCGGGAGCCCGCTTCGCGAAAGGCTCAACCGGCTTACACTCGGCATCGACGACCGTATCATCGCGGTATCGGAAGCCGCGCGACGGGTTGAAATCGAGCGCGGCGGAGCCGACCCGCGCCGCGTCGTAACCATCGTGAACGGCGTGGAAACCGGCCACTCCGGGGAGATGGACCCGACGGTCCGAAATCGTATCCGGGAAGAACTTGGCATCCCCGGATCAGCGCCGGTCGTTGGCACCATCGGCCGTCTACATCAGGAAAAGGGTCTCGATGTGTTTCTCGAAGCGACCGCGCAGATTCTCTCAGCACTTCCCGATGTTCGTTTCGTGATCGTGGGATCGGGACGCGACAGAACCGCACTCGAGTCGCACGCGAAAGAACTCGGTGTTGCCTCGAAGATCGCGTTTGTGGGCGAACGCGCCGACGTAAAAGACTTGCTCACCGCAATGGACTTGTTTTCGCTTTCGTCACCCGAAGAAGGAATGCCAAACGTCGTTCTCGAAGCGATGGCGGCGGGGCTTCCTGTCGTCGCCACAGGAGTGGGAGGCACTCCGGAGGTCGTCATCAACGGCGTGACAGGGCTCCTCGTTCCGCCGGGCGAACCAGGACGGCTTGCCGCAGCGGTTTCCGACATACTATCCCGTCGCGATCGGATGCTGATGATGGGCCGAGAAGGACTGGCCCGTGTCCGGAAAGATTTCCGCATCGACACAATGGTCGCTCGAACCGTAGAAGTGTACGAAGAGCAACTGTCGGACAAATTGGGCATGGGCAAGCAGACCCGTGCGGCAAAAAAAAGGCCCACCTGACGGCGGACCTCCCACTGACGATTAAAAACTCCCCTGTCACGTCGACTCCATCCCCGCGCCATTTGTCAAAAACAGGCTCTCCTCGATAAGCTGGCAAATCATGTGCAGCGCCACGAGATGCATTTCCTGGATCCTTGCCGTGTCCGTTTCGGGGATGCGGATAATATGGTTACACTCCCCACCCATCTTGCCACCGGTCTCTCCCGTCAGACCATATACGACCATCCCTTTTTCACGGGCGATCCGGCACGCGCGGATAATATTCTCCGAGTTGCCGCTCGTCGAGAGCGCGACCAGCGCGTCGCCCTTTTTTCCTATTCCCTCTATCTGCCGGGCGAACATTTCCGCAAACCCAAAATCGTTGGCAATCGCCGTGAGCGAGGCGGTATTCGTCGAGAGAGAAAAAACGGGGAGTGATTTCCTGTCGAGCTTGAAACGACCGGCAAGTTCGGCGGCAAAGTGCTCAGCTTGTGACGCGCTCCCACCGTTACCGCAAGAGAAGACGGCTCCTCCGTCTTTGAGACTTGCCGTCAACTCGCGCGCCGTGTTCTCAATCTCGGCCCACCCATCCCCGAATGTCCATTCGAGGAGACTCTGTCTCGCGGAGAGGAGCGCCTTCAAGTTCGTGCTGTTTGCCGGCAACGGAAACCGCCTTTTTAGAACAGAATAATATTGCTGTTGTCCCCAACCATGAACTCGTACGCCCGCGGCGGCCTTGCGTTCCGCGACACGGTCACGTTGCGGCCCATAAGGCTGTTGCCGATCCGGCTGCCGATATCCTCAATCGTACATTCCTCGAGGATGATGCTGTTCTCGATCTCGCTTCGAACGATCTTTGTGTTGGCGCCAATACTGGTAAACGGTCCGACGTACGAATCGATAATCTCCGCACCTTCGCCAATGATGCACGGCCCTCTCAACACACTACCCTCAATTTTGACGTTTTCAGCGATGAGCACGTTACCGTGGATTTCGGAACCTTTCTTGGGCTCGCTCCCGACATGGTGTTCGAGCTCGGTCAGAACCATCCGGTTCGCGTCGAGCATATCCTCGAGTTTTCCCGTATCTTTCCACCATCCGTCCACAACATGAGAGTTCACCACAAAGCCCTTGTCGATCAGGTACTGGATCGCATCGGTGATCTCAAGCTCGTTTCGCCAGCTCGGCTTAATATTATCGACCGCCTCGAAGACACTGCTCTTGAACATGTAGACGCCGACGAGCGCATAATTACTCTTGGGTTTCTTCGGTTTCTCCTCGAGCGCGATGACTCGATCGCCTTTTATCTCCGCCACGCCGAACTCGCTCGGGTTCTTGACACGGGCGAGCAGAATCTGTGCATCGTGGTTTCCCGCCGAGAATTCGTTGACGAAACCCGTTATCCCGTTTTTCAACAAGTTATCCCCGAGGTACATTACGAACGAGTCGTCACCGATGAAGTCTTTCGACACCTTGACCGCATGCGCGAGCCCCAACGGAGCATCCTGCTGGATGTAATGGACCTTGATCCCGAATTTGCTCCCGTCGCCAACCGCCTTTTTGACTTCATCCGCCGTGTCGCCGACGACGATCCCGACATCAACGATCCCCGCATCCCGCATCGCTTCGAGTCCGAAGAAGAGAATCGGCTTGTTGGCGATCGGAACGAGCTGTTTGGCGCTTGTATATGTGATCGGCCGGAGCCTCGTGCCCTTTCCTCCGCTCAAAATCAACGCTTTCATCGATACCACGTTCCTTTCACCCGGCCTTGATGCCGTCAAAATGTATGTTCCGGGCCTGCCCTATTGATTCACTGCATAAATCGCGAGTATCAAGCTAGTCAAGCTCGTCATTCCCCAGAAAATCGAGGCGAGCTGTTTGGATCTCTTCGTTTTTACGATGATGGTTTCACCACGATAGATCATCGAGTGCCGGTCGCCCGAGCGGTTTCCTCCGTCGACACCAAAGATATCAATCCTTCCGTACGATCCGTCCACATTGGGACCGCCGGCAAGGGCGATATAACGCTCCGCCGAATACCCAGGCTGGAACGGAAAGGCGCCGGGAAGCACCACTTCGCCGGTGACAAAAACCTGCTTTTCGCGGACGGGAAAATTGATCGTGTCACCCGGTTTTAGTATCGTCGCGCCCAGGGTGTCGCCTTCAAGAACTGCACGGACATTAAAAGCTATATATTCGGGGTAGTCGTCATCCTCCCAGCGCTCGATGACGGCGTCTTCGATATTGTAACGGTATGTGAACCGCCACAGACGATTGAGAAACTCCCTCAGAGTTTCGGTCTCCTGTATCTGAAACTCTCCATCGCGCCCCCCACCACCGATGACCTCGACGGGTTCGTAACCTATCTGGCTGGCGAGATCGGGAATAACGAGCAGATCGAGATCCTGGAGGGTGACGTACTGCGCCGAATCCGCTTCGAAAGTGATTGTCGTCAATCCTCTGGCCGGGCTTTTTCTCTCGAGGAGAAGTTGACTAGTATCCGCCGTCGTCGCGAACCCGCCGGAGAATTCGATGATATCGGCCGCGGTCTCGCCGGGAACAATTTCAAAAATCCCGGACTTGCGGACCTCTCCAACCGATGATGCTCTCATTTTTCGTATCGGCACGTGTACCGCAAGACCCTCGGCAAGCACGGGGTTGTGCTCGCTCCGGCCCTGCTGATGGAACAGAAAAAGGTCGACCGTTTGGAGCACTTCGTCATTCCGCCGGATTTCGATCTCGCGCATGGTCCCCGCTTCGCCCACACCTCCCACCGCCAAGATCGCCTGGCTGACACGAAAGGGCGCGGTGAGTTCAACGGCGCCGGGCCTCGCGACTTGACCTGATACATAGACCACAAAGCTGCGCGGCTTCGTCAACTGGACATCAATATCGATATTTCTGTAATAATTCTTGAGCGCGTCGCGAACGTCTTCCCTGAACTGCGTAAGCGTCAAACCGGCCGCCTTGTGACTGCCGACATTGGGAAGTATGACGTTGCCCTCGGGGAACACAAGAATTGGGTGAAACGCCGTCTCGGCCCCGCGAATAATCAGGTAGAGTTCATCCGATGGCCCGAGGACATAGGTGTCCGGATCAATGGGACCTTCGAGTGACGTCGGGACACTGTACGTAACAAGGTCTCCGTCAGCCGCCGCGGCGGGATCATCCGCGCCCATCGACGTACGATTCGACAAAGTCTTATCCCTGATCGACAGGTTTTTCTCCGCGCTTACCGCACCTGAGACGAACACAGCGATCACAAGAACTAGTACGAGAGTCCGCATCATGATTTAGTCCCCTGGGTTAAAATATATCAACGAATCAGCCGAGATTTGCGAGCACGTCTTTGACAAGAGACGTCACCTTGTCGAAATCTCCCGCCTTCGCCAGACCCATTTGCGCCATATGATCCTTGCCGCCGCCGCGAAGCGAAAGCGCCTCGCCAATTTTGGCGGCAAGCTCGTTGGCCTTCAAATTCTTTTCCTTTATCGCTCGATCCGACACCACGATCAGAAGCATCGGCTTCTTCCCCGCCGTGAGACAGAGCAACGCCGCGCCGACGTCGAGCTTTTCCCGTATTCGATCTCCCCAGCGTCTCAAAGCCGGGACATCGCCGTCATCGAGCGTCATCGTTACAAGCGCGGTACCGCCAATATCCTCGGCGCCCTGGAGAACGTCGTCGAGCTGACCGCCCGCCAGCCGTCCCTCCTGAGCGCGAAGCTTTTTCTTGAGCTTTTCGTTCTCTTCAACGATCGAACGAACCCTGCGCTCCACATCATCGGGAGACACCTTGAGTATGCGTGCGATCCCGGCACGTTCGTCGACCATCTTCTTGAAATGTTCGAGCGCGCCTCGCCCGGTGAGCGCTTCGATTCGCCGAATACCCGCCGCGACGGCGGTTTCCTGACGAACGACAAACGCCCCGATTTCACCGGTGTGATCGAGGTGCGTGCCTCCGCAGAGCTCCTTCGACACTCCGCCGACCGACACCATTCGGACTTCGTCCGCGTATTTCTCGCCAAAGAGCGCCAGGGCGCCGCTGTCGATCGCGTCCTTGTAAGGCATTATCTGCTTGGCCACGGCGATATCGGCAAGCACCGCGTCGTTGACCTCGTCTTCAACAGCCTTGACGTCGGTGTCCGACATCGACTGGTGATGCTGAAAGTCAAACCGAAGCCGTTCGGGCTCGACGAGCGATCCCGCCTGCGCGACATGGGTTCCAAGAACATTTCGCAACGCCGCGTGAAGAAGATGCGTAGCTGTGTGGTTACGGGCCGTCGAGAGTCTCGCTTCGCGATCGACCCGGAGACGACCGTTCGGACTCGCACGGAAAAACGTCTCTATATCTTTCTGGAAATCATCCCCGGCGGCCGGCCCCCAGCCAAGACGGTGAACGATGTGCTTGTCACGCTTGAGAGTGTCGAGAACTTCAAAGCTCCTGCCGCCGAACACGACACTTCCCTTGTCCCCCACCTGTCCGCCGGATTCCGCATAGAAAACGGTCCGGTCCGTGACGAGATCCACCACAACCGCTTCGTCCACAACGAAACAACGCACAAGGGCGGCGCTCGCATCACATTCCAGCGATTCGTAACCGACAATTTCCGTTTCCACGACCGGCGCGATCTCGACGAATTCGGGCCCGTCGCCGGCCTCTTCGACGGCGTGAAAACTTTTTCCCCGCGCCCGCTCTTTTTGCTCTTCCATCGCCTCCGCAAACCCGTTCTCGTCGACATCAAGATTCTGATCCTCGGCAAGTTCCTTTGTCATCTCGATGGGAAATCCGAAAGTGTCGTAGAGCACGAACGCGTCACGCCCGGCGATCTGATTTTTCTTGTTCCTTTTTGTTCGTTCGACGACATCGTTGAACTTGCCCATCCCCTGTTCGATCGTGGAGAAGAATCTCTCTTCTTCGGCGGTGACAATTTCACGCACGATATCGGCGCGCTTACGGAGTTCGGGATAGCGGTCCCCCATCGTGTCAACAACCGAGTCAACCCCGCGCGCGAGAAACGGCTCCTTGACCCCAAAGGTGTGCATCTTCGTTACCGCACGGCGCAGCAGCCGCCGCAGCACGTATCCCCGGCCTTCGTTCGACGGCATGATCCCCTCGGACAGCGCGAAAACAAGAGCCCGGACATGATCGGTCGCCACGTTGACGGCGACCTGCGCCTTGTCGCTCAACCGTTCAGAAGGGACCACCGATTCGACGGTATTGCGGATCGGGAGAAAAAGATCCGTGTGAAAATTATCTTCCACTTCCTGCAGGATAAACGCGACACGCTCGAGCCCCAGGCCGGTATCGATTCCCGGCCTTGGAAGCGGATCGTAAACACCTTGTTCTGTGTAAAAAAACTGCGGAAAAACGAGGTTCCAGTACTCGATGTACCGGTCACAATCGCAACCGGGCTGGCAGGTATCCTTACCACATCCGCGTGCTTCACCGGTATCGTAGTAGAGTTCCGATGATGGGCCACAGATCCCAGTATCACCGACCGGGCCCCAGAAATTATCCGCACGGCCAAGCCTCACGATCCTGTCTTCGGGAACGCCTATTCGTTTGGCCCATAGATCGTACGCTTCGTCGTCATCGTGAAAATCGGAAACCCATATCCGTTTTTTGTCGAACGGCCACACGTTCGATCGATAGTTCCCAGGCGGTATCGATCGCTTCCTTTTTGAAATAGTCTCCGAAACTAAAATTTCCGAGCATCTCGAAAAATGTGTGATGGCGGAGCGTCCGGCCGACGTTTTCGAGATCGCTTTGCTTGCCTCCCGCCCTGAGACATTTCTGACACGACGTCGCGGTGGGATACGGAGCGGCATCCGGATTGGAATAGTACGCTTTGAAGGGCACCATCCCGGCGGCTGTAAAAAGAAGGGTGGGATCCTCGGGAAGTAGAGGTGCGGACTTGACCTCTGTGTGGTCGCGCGTTCTTATAATACTCGATATAACTATCCGACGATATACTTACCGGAAAACTGCTTCATCTTTTCGGTGAGTTCGACTGTGTGCCTTGTTTCTTTTTGTTTTCGTTTGCTCATTGCTTGCTGCTCAAATTGATCCAATCGCGAATCTTGCCGCCCGATTCAGCAACTCGTACGCGACATGGTTTATAATTTCGTAATCGAGCCCTCTCCGGCGTTTAAGCAGACCCGCTCACACGCCGAACTTCTTTCTCAGGTTGCCAGCTTTCTGCGTTGCCGATGCGCGTACGATTTCTTTCGAACGATTTTCCAGGCGAGTTCCTCCTGGCGTCCCTCGTGGAAGGCCTCTTCGATTGCCTGTTCGATAATCGAACCGCTCACACCGAACTTTTTGAGCTCGAATTTGAGGCGATGAGGACCCAGGTGTTTGATCTCAATACGCGAGTCGACGTAATCCCGGGCGAACCGGGCGTCGTCGATCAGCCCTAACTTCGTCGCAGTTCCTCGAGGATCCCGTCTTCGAATCTCTGGTGCAATCTCCATTCCAGAGAGGGTGTTATCGACCTCGTATCGGCTCCGAGCACGTATCGACAATAATCGCAATGCCTTATCTTTGCCGCGAAAGTATTGGTCGATCCTGGAAAGCCTGCTTATGTCCTCCTCGCGAAGGACCTCTACCCGGCTTGAGGCTTTCCCCTT
Source organism: Candidatus Latescibacterota bacterium (assembly GCA_963791045.1). Lineage (GTDB taxonomy): Bacteria > Krumholzibacteriota > Krumholzibacteriia > WVZY01 > WVZY01 > CAWBQK01. Next base: position 67,951 of record CAWBQK010000007.1, on the reverse strand, counting down.
CAGCCTCCGGAACGGTAAAAAACCGCCCCCCCGAGAGCTTGATGAAAATCCTGTTTCGGGGGCGCGGTTTCCATTCAACGACGGTCTCGGACATCACTTCTTGGCCGCGCGCGAACTGCCCATCCGGCCCTTACCCGGGGCTGAACGGGCCCCGGCTGTGCTCGCCGCCCCTTTTACCATCGGTTCAACATCGGGTTTCGACATCGGTTTTGCAGACGAGATCTCAAAATGTTCGCGGACTTTCTTGTCGATTTCGTCCCTGACTTTTGGGTTCTCTTTGAGGAACTGTCTCGAAGATTCTTTGCCCTGACCGAGCCGTTCCTCACCATACGAATACCACGTCCCGCTCTTTTTGATAATCTCAACGCTCGAGCCGAGATCGAGCAGGTCGCCTTCGTAGCTTATTCCCTCGCCGTAGAGAATATCAAACTCGGCGATACGGAACGGCGGGGCAACCTTGTTCTTAACCACTTTGACTTTGGTCCGGTTTCCGGAAACGGTCTCGCCATCTTTGATCGCGCCGATCCGCCGGATGTCCATTCTAACCGACGAATAAAACTTGAGCGCGTTGCCGCCCGACGTAGTCTCGGGGCTACCGAAAAGAACACCGATCTTCATACGGATCTGGTTCGTAAAAATCAGACAAGTTTTGGTTTTCGAAACAACGCCGGTAAGTTTCCGCAGCGCCTGGGACATGAGTCTCGCCTGCAGTCCGACATGAGCGTCTCCCATATCGCCATTGAGTTCCGCCGCGGGAACAAGCGCCGCAACGGAGTCGACTACGACCACGTCGAGAGCGCCGCTACGCACCAAAACTTCGGCAATTTCCAGCGCCTGTTCTCCGGTGTCGGGCTGAGAGATCAGAAGGTTATCGACATCAATGCCGATATTCCTGGCGTATTTGACATCGAACGCGTGTTCGGCATCGACAAAAGCCGCCGTCCCGCCCGCTTTTTGCGCGCGAGCGATGATCGAACTCGTGAGAGTCGTCTTTCCCGACCCTTCGGGACCGTACACTTCGATGATCCGCCCACGGGGAACCCCGCCGACACCGAGGGCCACATCGAGACTCAAGCTACCCGTCGAAATCGCGTCAACGGGAACGATGAACGACCCATCACCCAACCGCATGATCGATCCCTGGCCGAACTGCTTTTCGATCTGCGCGACGGCCAGTTCCAATGCTTTTTCTTTGTTGCTTTGCTCGGGCATATCCGATTTCATTTCTTTCCCTTTCCACTTTCAGTCCACATCCCATCCTCACAACCGGCATACAGCACACCGTCCCAACGTCGCCCCTTCTAGCTGCCGGAAAAACCCAGGGGGAAGACGCTAAACAAACGAACTTCCACGAAATATTATCACTTCACTTCGGCGAGCGCAATCCCTTTAACGAGTTGGTATATAGCGCCTTCGCGGCGTAGTTCGCTCCGCATCAAAGAGACTTGCCGAACCCGTTGCGGCGGACATTCAACCGCAGGGGCACCCTCGAGCCGGGCGACCAGATCGGGATCGATCGGCCGCTTGATGCGGGCAACCGTCGCATGCGCGCGAAACGGTTTCTTTTCACGAGGAATCGAAAGGGCGGTCTCGAGCACCGAGTCGATCGCGCGGGATAAGGAAACGAGTTCGTCCACACCGCGCACGACATGGTAGAACAGCACCCGCGGATTCTTAAAGTTTGGAAAGCCGCCCAAACCCTCCAGCTCGATATCAAATGCGGGCGCGTCCCGGCAGACCGCCTCCACCGTATCGATTACCCGCGGAACCAGGTCTTTTTGCATGTCACCGAGAAACTTGAGGGTTAAATGAAAATTCGACCGTGCAACCCATCGCCACGGAGGATGATCGATGCCGATCTCGCTTATCGCGCGGACGAGCGCATCCTTCAACTGGGGTTCGAACTCTACGGCAAGAAAGAGTCTCATGAAAGTCTCTCGAAAAGATGATACAGCGACGCCCACACTACTCGTTCGCGGACATCCTCGCGCTGACCAGAGAAAACACGGTGACGAATCTCCGAGCCGCCATCCCAACTCAATCCGTGATAACAGAGACCGACCGGCTTGTCATCGGTCCCCCCATCCGGCCCGGCTATACCCGTGGTTGCGAGTCCATAAGTAGCGCCGGTCCGCTCACGGATACCCTCGGCCATTTCGCGGCATACGACCTCGCTGACCGCGCCGTTTTCTTCGAGCGACGACCCGGTCACACCGAGAAAATCAATTTTGGCCTCATTGCTGTAGGCCACCACATCGGAGAGAACATAACGGCTGCTCCCCGGAACGTCGGTGAGCCTTTTGCCGAGAAGTCCGCCGGTGAGTGACTCGGCGATGGCAACAGTCTCTCCCCTCGACGAAAGGATCTCGCCAACAACCGCTTCAAGCGCCAGGTCGCCCTTCGCGTACACCTTGTTCCCCAACTCCGAGCGCAGATCTCTTTCGAGTTCTCTCGCCCGGCGCTCCAGGCCCTCAGGCGATCCTGCGCCGGGATTCGCCCTTATCAACAAATCCACACCCGACACATGCGGCAGCGACGCCAGTGTAAACTCTTCATATCGCGACATGAGCGACTCGAGGAACACCGCCATTGTCGACTCGCCTATTCCCGCCGTGCGATAAACGTTGACGAGGAGGGCCGGCCGCGAGAACACCCTGTCGATCTCCGGAAAGACTGAGCGCTCCATCATCGTCTGAAACTCCCGAGGCGGCCCAGGGAGAACGGCGACAAGGCAGTTATCCTTGTCGATTAAAAAACCCGGCGCGGTGCCCCTCGTGTTTTCGAGCGGCTTTGCCCCTTCCGGGAAGAACGCCTGACGGCGATTGCTTTCGGAGGTCGCGCGGCCGTGTCTGCGAAAGTACTCTTGAATATTTGTCCACTGATCTTCGTCGAAAACCAGTTCGACGCCGAGCCCAGCGGCAACGCCTTCGCGTGTGACATCGTCGTGTGTCGGGCCGAGCCCGCCGGTTACGACCAGTGCCCTTGTACGGCGCCGCGCCTCCATCACGGCACGTGCTATCCGTTCGCCGTCATCCCCGACAACGTGCGCGGCGTCGAGACGGATACCGTAATCGAGAAGCCGCGCGCCCGAGAAACCCAAGGTGCGCGTCACTTCGATCTCCACGCAGAAGTTCGTTCCCCACGATAATGATTTCTACATCGTGTATTCGATTCATCGTCCATCACATTGTAAAAGAAATCAGAAGAACCGTCCAAAACCGGGGAATATCCAGGCGAGAACGATAAGAACCAGGCGGGCTTGGATTCCCGCGACAAAATCATCGGCAACCACACCGTAACCACGCGGAAGGTGCTGCGCCCTCCCCGCCGGGAACGGTTTAACGATATCGAAGAACCGGAAAAGAACAAACGCGGAGATCACCCCAAGGAGTGTCGGCGCGGCGAGTGTCAGCGCGACCTGCATCCCAACGATTTCGTCGATCACTATCCGGCTCGCATCGTGCCCATGATCCTTCTCGACCCGCGTGGCCACCGGGACCGAGATGAGAAGCGTCGCGATGACGACGATCGGGTGAACGAGAATCGCGCCCCCCGGGACATAGTAATAAACGAGCACGAAAACCAGGGTGGCAAACGTCGCCGGCGCAAACGGGAACAACCCCGTATAGCCAAAAGTACCTATAAAGTTCGAAATATATTTCACATCAAAATCCCGATATCGGTTCACAGGACGGATGGGCGCGCATGAATGGTACACGTGCGCCGACCGCGCGGCAACAGGTATCTGGATCGAATCAGGCTGGCTGGCTGTGCGAAAGCTTTTGCAGGATTCCCTTGGCAATCGTTTTTAGAGTATCGAACACACCGACACCGGTTATCGCGACCGCCTCCAGGCTGGGATGGCCTTCGGGATTGAGTTCCTGCTCGAGTTCCTCGATATCGATTATGTCGGGCATGTCCCGTTTGTTGTACTGGATGACATACGGAAGATCGTCGACACTGAGGTTGTACTCTTCGAGGTTTTCGTGGAGGTTGTAAAGACTCTCGATGTTGGCGTCGTATCGAGACATCTGAGAATCGGCGACAAAGACAATACCGTCGACGCCGCGCAGAATCAGTTTCCGGCTGGCGTCGTAGTACACCTGGCCGGGAACAGTGTAAAGATGGAAACGAGTCTTGAATCCTTTAACCGTACCGAGTTCGAGCGGCAGAAAATCAAAAAACAACGTACGGTCCATTTCGGTGGCGAGCGTAATCAGCTTACCCTTGGTTTCGGGCGCGACCTTGTTGTAGACGTACTGAATGTTTGTCGTCTTCCCGCAAAGACCCGGACCATAATAGACTATCTTGCAATTGATTTCCCGGGACGAATAATTTATTAGCGACATTTTCCTTACCTGAACTAATCCGAGAAAAGAGCGTCGATTTCTTTAGTGAGTTCTTCGGTGAACTCTTCATCGAATTCTTTCAAATCTTCGTTTTCGTACTCGAGTTTGTCGAACAAGCGATTGAGGATCGTGTTCAGCCCCTCAACGGCCTTCTTTACACGCAACCGAACCAGGCCGAGCGTGGTGCGTTTGTTGAAAAGCACGACGAGGATGATGTGAGAAGCGACCTTCGCGAGGTACATGCTCTCATCCGACCCCTGGTGATAAAGGGTCGAGAAATCCTTCTCCCCGATTAATTTGGCCAGTTGGCTGTTCGCTTCGAAATCGGCCGCGCACAAAGACGCGAAGCTCATCAGATCGAAATCGGGTTCGAGCCCGACGCTGGCGATCATCTGCCCCGTCTTGTCGATCAGGAGACGCTCTGAGAGTTGGAATTCTTCAGCAACTCCTTGAGCACACTATTGATTGCCCAATAGTCTTCCTCGTATATCGTCCAGTCGGCTTTTACCATGAGCTACTCCGCAGTGAGAGACAAGATCTCGGCCTAGAGTTTCTCTCTTCGCTCCAGCGCCCGAGCCAAAGTCAGGTCGTCGGCGAACTCGAGAGATCCTCCCATGGGGAGCCCCCTTGCAAGTCTCGTGACAGTACACCCCGCGGATTCGAGAGCTTTTGCGATAAAAAGGGCGGTCGTGTCACCTTCCACCGACGGATTGGTCGCTATAATGACCTCTTTTACCCCGTTATTCCTTATTCTCTCGTCAAATCGGGCCAGATTAATGTCTTCAGGGCCTATACCGTCGATCGGAGAAAGAACTCCGTGGAGCACATGATAAAGCCCCTTGTACTGCCCCGTTTTCTCCAAAATGAGAACATCCTGGGGCTGCTCGACGACACAGATAATCTCCTGATTCCGGCCAGGATCCTTGCAAATTGCACATTGCGCACCCTCGGTGATACTCCCGCAGGATTCGCAAAACCCGACCTTTTCTTTCAACTCGAGGATGAGATTGCCCAGCTTCTCCACGTCCTCGGTCTTCGACCTGAGAAGGTGCAAGGCGAGACGCTGGGACGTCTTTAACCCTATGCCCGGCATCCTCGAAAGCAGCTTTATCAAGCCGGCCAGAGTCTCGGAACCGTACTCCATCCAATACTCCTTTCACTTTGCAAGAAGCTCGCCTTGGAAATCTGGATTTGAGCGGGTTCGGCGGATATCAGAAAAGCCCCGGCATCGGCAGGCCGCCGGTGAGTTTTCCCATTTCCTGTTGGGTGAGTTCGAGAACCAGCCGCCGGGCTTCGTTGACCGCCGCGACCACGAGATCTTCAAGCATCTCCTTGTCGCCGTCGTTAAAAACCTCGGGGTCGATCGTGATGCCCAGTACTTCCTGCTGCCCGTTCATCTTGACAGTGACCATTCCCCCACCGCTGGACGCCTCAACCTCTTTTTCGGCGAGTTCTTGTTGGATCTTCTCCATCTTTTGCTGCATTTCCTGGGCTTGCTTCATCAATTTTCCAATATTCGCCATTTGTTGGTCTCCTTGACTACTGATGGTAGCGTTCGATCTCACCGTCGAATTCGGTGAGAATTTTTTTTACAATCGGGTTGGTTTCGATTCCCGGTTTGTCGCTTTGAGAATTTCCCTTTCGACGACCGGGGACAGGCGCGCGACCGGACCCGTCATCCGATGAACAAACGAGTTCGAGGTCTCGTCCAAAATATTTTTTTGTCATGAGGTTTAAGAATTTCAGATTGGCCGCGTTTTCAACCTGGTCTTTCTGGAACGAAAACCCTTTTGCAAACCGAAGTGTCACCACGTTCTTCTCGATCGACTGCAGCGTACCGGAAATCAAACACACCCCGAGGGCAACCTTTTTTTGCCGGACGTAGGTAACAAAGCTCTCCCAAAGTTTCCGCTGACTCGCATAGTCCATCGAACTCAGATCGACGTCCTTCGCATTCACATCACCGTCACGGTCGCCGGCGGCAGCGAGTGGATCAACGCCGGAATCCGCCGCGACCGATCCCACCACCGGCCTGCGGACTCCCGCCGCAGGGTCGACCACAACAGGCCGGTCTTCCCCGGGCTCCGTCGTGGCTGCCGCACTAAGGGCCGCGGCACCAGGGGCAGCCGCACTAAGGGCGGTCGATTCGCGTGGCGCCGTTTGTGTTCCTTTTTTTGTCTTCGGCGCCGGTTGCGCGGGACGTTTTCGGGACGGCCCCGGCTCCGAACCGGAACCTTCGAGCGTGTTTATTAATTCGCGTATGTTTATCTGGCGGTCCAGCAGAGACAAATCCACCAGCACGCTTTCGAGAAGTATTCTCGGATCGCTCGCGAGCTTGAGACGCGGACTGAGATTGCAAAGTCTCTCGACAATAGTAACGAGGTCGGCGAGTTCGTACAATTCGAGCGGGCCACGCATCAATTCCAGTTCATCCGCGGTCCTGAACACCAAATCACCCAGATCGCCCGGAGTTGCCAACAACATCAGGTCCCTGAACCCCTCGATGAGCGCGTTGAGAAGTTCCTCGAGATCGACACCCTCATGGATCGCTCCGTCGAGCTGGGCGAGCACACCGCCCGAATCGCCCTCGGCAATCTTCCGTAGGAAAGCGATCACGAGTTCCTGATCCAGAAGCCCGAGAATTTCCCGGACGGCCTGTGTTTTCACATCACCCGAAGACGCGGTGATACACTGATCGAGAAGACTCTGCCCGTCGCGCATGCTCCCCTCGGCTTTGCGGCCAAGAAGCCGCAGCGCGTCCTTCTCAAATCTGACCTTTTCCACGTCGCATATTTTTTCGAGATGAACGGCGATATCCCGGATCTCGAGCCGCTTGAACTGATGTCGTCTGGCATCGCGATTTTATGGTGTCGGGTATCTTGTGGGGGGCCGTCGTGGCGAAGATGAAATACACATGCGGCGGGCGGTTCCTTCAAGTGTCTTCAAAAGCGCGTTGAACGCATGCGTCGACAGCATGTGGACTTCGTCGATGATGTAAACCTTGTTTTTAAACTGGCTGGGAACGTAACCGATGCTTTCCTGAAGGTCGCGGACCTCACCGACACCGGTATGAGAGGCGCCGTCGATCTCCATCACATCCAGGTTTTTGCCCTGGGTAACCCCGATCACATGAGTCACATTTGTTGCATGGGATTTCCGTCTTCGAGTGCGGTGCAGTTGATCACCTTGGCAAGAATACGCGCCGTACTGGTTTTGCCGCAGCCGCGGGGCCCGGAAAAAAGGTAGGCGTGCGAAAGCCGCCCGAGCTCGACGGCTTTCTTCAGCGTCCGTGTGATGTGGTCCTGGCCGACGACCTCGTCGAAGGTCTGCGGCCGCCATTTCCTCGCCAGGACCTCGTAGCTCATCCTTTTCTCCTAAAGTGTGAACAGGAGACCGTGCACCTGCCTCTGAACGCCGACACCGCTCTTCCTCTGCGGGTTAACTCCAATCAGGCAACCCCATATCACATGACCGGTAACCACTTACCGCTGCTACCTTCCGGTCCTGACGGGGTTCATGGGTGGCCATTGCATGGGACCTGACCATCAACGCCACTTCCGCAAAAGAAGATCACGACACCGGACGCCCGCGGGCAGGGATTCAACCCCGCTATAGCGGATTGCGGGTACAGGGCACCGCTAACTCCCCGTCTAGCACGATCTCATTATAGTCATGAACGAAAATGGTGGAGATGAGCGGACTCGAACCGCCGACCCCCTCGTTGCGAACGAGGCGCTCTCCCAACTGAGCTACATCCCCACCGATAATCTGTTACGTTCGCGATAAAAAAAATGGCGGAGAGAGGGGGATTCGAACCCCCGGAGCGCTTGCGCACTCAACGGTTTTCGAGACCGCCCCATTCAACCACTCTGGCATCTCTCCACGGGCATATTAACCCAAGAGAGGCCGCAGGCAAGTCGTTAGTCTAAATATATGCGTTTGCTTGCAGTGTTTTGCACGGGGCGTGGATTGGGGGCCCAAATAAAACCCTCCGCCGGCCTGCAATGGGCCGGCAGAGGGCAAACAGAGGAACGGTTTTTGAGCCGCGGGTCAGTCCGCGTAGAGAGACTTGACCTTACCCCAACTCGAGTCCTCAACCGGAACCGTGGGGGCGCTTCCAACCTTTATCTGAAAAGCAAGGCGGGACTGGGTCGGCGGGCTCCCCGTCCAGGTCAAGCGTGCGGTCCCCGTCAGCGTGAATCCGTCGTAAAGCTCAACACCACTTATCGCCAGAATATCGAGCCCGTCAGGCCCGAAGGCGCTCGATGCGTCTCCGACCGCTTCGCCGTTGAGAATGAGGTCATAGACTTCAACACTGGTGCCATCATTGACCGCTCTCGCTCTGACAAAAATCTCCTGGAACGAAAGCCCCGGGGAGTACGTGAGCGTTTTGCCGCCCAGGGTGTAGGACACCACGTTGGTCGCCTTCACATATGTCAGGACAAACGGTTCCTCGACGCCGCTTTGCCAGGCGTATTGCTCCACGGTGTACGGATTGCCCGTATCGTCACCGAGGTCCAGCTCGAATGTGGCGGCGCCTCCGAGGTCACCGATTCGGCCTTCGGCCACAAAGGCGAAATTCTCGGCCGCCCCGAGCATTTCGGCGTCGGACGCCAAGTGGCTCGTGACTATCGCCGCAACAACCGGTGCCGCCGCAAAAACCCCGAGAACAAGTATTATAGTGATATTTTTCAACTGGTTTCCCACATGTGCTCCTGGTGTTGTGTTAAGAAAGCGAAACCGCAGCTCCCCCGATAAGTCCGTATATTTTCCTATAGCTCAATTTTACCATACAAACATTGCCAAAGTCAATAATATGGCATACCGACAGGCCGGACCGCCTGTCCACCTCGGTACTGGCAAACAAGACACACGAAGGGCCCCGACTTGTGAAAAAGACGGAGCCCAACGTTTCACTCCTCTATCCCGTGCGCTCTAACACCAAGTGAAACATATAGTTATGGAATCGCCAGCATCTGCCCGAGAAAATGTGTTCTCAGACAATGATGGGTTATTTTACCACAAACGAGAGGTTATTTCAAGGAAAGACCGCATTGGTATGCGTCAAACTCCACGCAGTTGCTTCGCGCGGGTGGCGTCAATGGGGCCCCCGTCGCGCGCGGAACGATAGTGAGAAGTGCGGGGTGACATGCACCGTTACCTCACTCTCTTCAGGCGTAAGCCACGCGCGGGCTTACCATGGAGATGGCCGAAGCATCTGAACATGACACCCCGCACTCCGCTTCGCTATGGGTAATTGGCGACAGGACCCGCGCGCCTTCTCGCAGGAGGGCATAAAAAAATGGCGGAGAGAGAGGGATTCGAACCCTCGGAACGCTTACGCGCTCACACGATTTCCAATCGTGCCGATTAAGCCAGCTCTCGCATCTCTCCGCCGGAAATTCCGGAAATACCCCGAGCCACGCGTCCTTCCCAAAAAGCCCACGCGCGGGGGAGGTCTTATTTTCTCATTTCGTTGTTTTCGTCTCGCCTCCCGCGAAAAAACGCTTTCATCAACTCGGCGCAGCGATCGGCTTCGATCCCACCAATAACGGCAATTTTGTGTTCGAGCCCGGGTTCGTTTGGAATCGACAATACGCTTTCGCACGCCCCGGTCTTGGGTTCGCGCGCGCCAAAAAAAACCTTTGGGACACGCGCGAGAAGCATCGCCCCGACACACATCACGCAGGGTTCGACCGTCACATACACCGCACTTTCGTTCAACACCCAGCGGTCATGTTTTCTCACCGCGTCCCACATCGCGACGACTTCGGCGTGTTCGAAGGGAAATCCCGTCTTCTCGGTCCGATTGTGGCCTCTCCCGACAACCTCACCCTTACACACAACCACGGCGCCGACGGGAACTTCTCCGGCGGCAAGCGCCTTCTCGGCTTCGTCCAGGGCGCACCGCATCCAGAAGCTTTCGTTTTTCATACTGCGAATGCCGCGTTCTGTTTTGGGTCCGCCGTCCGCCCGCTATCTCGCAGGAATACTCGACACGAGAGCGGAAACGACCTTTATGGCGACTTCATCCGGCGCCGGAGCTTGGTAGGCCGATCCGCCGGCATCTTTGTATATCTTTCCGGAACCGCTTCGTACGATCGACTGATCACGATTCTCGCTTCTCGCCCCCTCGAGGAAATCCTCGTCCGACGCCTCAAAGAGAACCTTGCCGTCCTTAACATCGAATATCGTCACCGTCGCGCCAACATAAGTCGTTGGTGTCGCTGTTTCCCTCACATCCACCTCGTCCTGCTGCCATAATTCGACGACACCGATCAATACGCCGTCAACCTGGAGGGCTCCTCCAAGCCTGGAAAGAAATGCCTTGTCGACCTGATGTTTTTTGCGCCAGGTATCAACGAACGCCACGTAGTCATCCTCGAGTTCCTCGCGCTTGATGGCGTACTCGACCGACGTGGGAGAAATCCACTGATAATCTTCGCGCTTGTCAAGCTCCGCGCGGAACAACTGGTCAAAAGTGCGCGGCGCCACCCCATCGGGATCCGCGGTGTGATGAAGCGCGCTGGAAAACGGAAGTACGGCGATTTTGCTCAGGTCACCGCTTTCAAACGACGGATCCACCACAACTTTCATCGGATGGGTTTTACCGCATCCTACCAACAAGCCGACGGCGATCACCCACGGCAAAAATCTACGCATCAGATTCCATCCTTTCATTGGCGACCCCTAACATTAACCCGACCCTAAGGGAGTGTCAACCGCCGCTTTTCTGAGGCTAACTCATTACCGAACCTTTCTTTGACACGAGGATTTTAAACACCTAAACTCATCCCCGGTATGAACGATACGGAAACCAAAATACGAGTCCTCATTCTCGGCGACGCCCGACAGGTTCACATCCACCGCTGGAGCGGATTCCTGGCGGCAAACGGGTTCGAGCCGATCACCGTCAGCCTCGAATCCGTCGATGGCGTAGCGGAAGCGTGCCAGAGAATCCGGGTACCCCGCCTTCTTCCCGATCTCATCCGATACCCCCTCGCCGTCCCAGCTGTTTTATCGATCATCCGAAGGTTCGACCCTCACATTGTAAACGCCCACTTCGTCCCTAACTACGGCGTGATCGCGGCCATGTGCGGATTCGCGCCGTGGGTGCTGAGCGCCTGGGGCAGCGATATCATGATGCTCCCCGACAAGAGTGTCTTTCACCTGGAACGGACCCGGCATGTAATCCGTCGCGCATCGTACATCACATCCGACGCGGAAGTAATGAGTCAACGCATCATCGAACTCGGCGCCCACCCCGACCGGGTAATCACGTTCCCGTTTGGCGTCGACAGAACCAAGTTTTTTCCCGCGACCGAAAACACCGCGACAGACAGGCTTCGCGTGCTCAGCAACCGGAAACTGGAACCGGTGTACAATATTGACACCCTTATCCGGGCGTTCGCGGAAGTGGCCGGCGCCATCCCCGACGCCCATCTCACGATCGCCGGTTCGGGTTCACGAAGACAAGCGCTCGAAGCGGAAGCAAGAGCCGGCGGTGGCGTCTTCGCGAATTCGATGGATTTCCCGGGCGAGACGCACCACAACAATGTCCCCGCGCAATTGAGGGATCACACCGTTTTTGTTTCAATCGCATTATCCGACACCACATCGGTGTCGCTTCTCGAGGCAATGGCGTGCGGTCTCTTTCCGATCGTCAGCGACATTCCCGCAAACCGCGAGTGGATCGAGCACGGCTCGAATGGTTTCATCGTCCCCCCCCACGACACCACGGCAGTCGCCGGCGCCATCATCAACGCGTGGCGCGACCCTCAGCTTCGCGCGGACGCTGCAAAGAAAAACGCGGACCTCATAGAGGCCCGCGCTGATTGGTTTCAAAACATGGCGATCGTGAAAGACCTTTTCAACCACATCGCGAAACGCTAAACCGGAATCCTACCCGATCACGTCACTGCGCTTTTTCCGGTCCTCCTTCGTTCTCCCTTGCAAGCAGAGTCGCCCATCTTCTGTCGACATCATCTTGCATCCGGGCGGTATCTTCGTCTTTGAAATGCCGGAATCTCCCCTGAAGTTTGACGTACTCTTCAACTTTTTTAATTCGATTCGGCCTTGATACCTCGTACCTGTTTCCGTCATAAACCTCGAGCAGCGGAAAAATGTGAGTCTCAGTGGCAAGACGGGCCAGCTCGATCGTCATTTCAGGGGGCGTCTTCCAGCCGGTCGGACACGGCGCGAAAATATGGATGAACCGCGTACCCTTTATCGTTCTCGCCTTCTGGAACTTGGCGATCAGATCCTCCGGGTATGCGATTGACGCCGTCGCGGCATACGGGATCTGGTGCGCGACCAGAATATCGAGCATGTTTTTCTTGGGATTCTCCTTCGGGAACTTCGTCGGGGTCGTCGTGGTCCACGCACCATATGGTGTGGCGCCCGAACGTTGGATCCCCGTGTTCATGTACGCTTCGTTGTCATAGCACGCGTATATGAAATCATCGTTCCGCTCGGCGGCGCCGCTGAGCGCCTGGAGACCGATGTCAAACGTACCGCCGTCCCCGGCCCATGCTACAACTTCCGTGTCGCTATCACCACGCATCACAAGACCCGCTTTGACTCCGGCGGCAGCGCTTGCCGCCGTTTCAAATGCCGTGTGATACACTGGAACACCGATCGAAGAATGTGGAAACGGGCCATCGATCACCGACCAGCAACATGCCGGCATAACAATAGCGGTCTTTGGGCCAAGCCCCTTCAGCGCGAACCGCATGGCGTTGGTCGCGCCGCACCCCTGACACCCAAGGTGTCCCGAACTCATCCTCTCATCTTCAGGCAGTATGCACTGGCTCATGTTTCACCCCTATCCAGTAGTTGTCCCGATCCGGCTCATCGAGTTGTTCGGCCTGTTCCAGGATTTCATGAATGGTTTCCGGTGTTACATCCCTGCCGCCAATTCCCGCAATGAAATCAAAAACCGGCTTGTGGATCTTTGCATTCCAGAGCGCCGCTTTGATTTCCTGCGCCCAGATGCCACCGATACTGAAACCAATGTTGCGGTCAATCACGACGACCTTCTTGGCGCCGCTGCAAACCCTTCGAATCTCTTCGGTCGGAAACGGTCTGAAGAGTCGCATCTTAACCAGACCGACCTTTTTTCCCTTTTCGCGCCACTCGTCGACAACGACGCGTGACGTACTCGTTATCGTTCCCGAGGTGAAGAGGAGCATATCCGCGCCTTCGGTCCTGTACTCCTCGATTACTCCATGCCGCCGTCCGAAGAGTTTGTAGAACTCCTCGTCTGCCTGCTTGATCAGGTCGAGACTGGCGCGAAGATCGCGGTCAATCTGCCAGCGGAGCTCATAATAGAAATCAGGAGCGGTTAGGTTTCCAAAAGATAGCGGATTTTCCGTATCCAAAAACTGTTTTGGCTCGTACCGCGGCAAAAACTTGATTGCCTCGTCGGACTCCATGACGTCCACAATCTCGGATGTGTGCGACAGGCAGAACGCGTCGAGATTCAGCATCGACGGAAGCATGATCTTCTCGCTCACCCAGAACATCTGGAGGGTCGTGTCGAACACTTCCTGGTTGCTCTCGCAGTAGAGCTGGATCATCCCCACATCGCGCTGAGAGAGCGAATCGTTCTGGTCCGTCCACACGTTCCACGGAGGTCCAACCGCGCGGTTGACGTTGGCAAGCACAACTGGGAGACGAGCCCCTACCGCCCAATGAAGCATCTCGTGCATAAGGAGAAGACCCTGGGACGACGTTGCTGTAAACGATCTGACGCCAGCAGCGCTCGCGCCTATCGCGGCCGCCATGGCCGAGTGTTCTGATTCCACCTTGATAAACTTCGCATCGAGTTCTCCACTGGCGCACATTTCCGAGAGCTTCTCGACGATCTGTGTTTGCGGAGTGATCGGGTATGCGGCTATAACATCGACATCCGCAGCCTTGACAGCGTAGGACACCGCATGATTGCCTTCGATGACGATTTTCATTTAAGTATCTTCCCTTTCAGACGAAATAACTCCCCTCGGACACTCTTGCTGGCAGATCAAACAGCCCTTGCAATAATCGTAATTGATCGTGTAGACGCCGTTTTCTCTCGTGATCGCGGCGTCGGGGCAGAACATCCAGCAGATGTCGCACCCGTTGCACACACCACAGCTCATACAACGATCCAGTTCCTGTTGAATCTCACCCTCGCCGAGGCCCTGTTTGACCTCGGAGAACCGGTTTGTCATTTTTTCAAGAGGAACGTGGGCGGTCGCTACCTGTTTTGTCGGAGTAAAATACGCATCGTTGATGTCCGACATCGTGATGACCCTCCGGTCATCGTCTTCGACGAGGACACCGGTCAACTTTGCGTGGACATACTTGGCCGCTTTTCTTCCGCGCGCGATCGCTTCAACGACCGTCGCCGCGCCGGTGACCACGTCGCCGCCGGCGAAGATACGATCGTCACTGGTCTGGCCGGCATCGTCCGTCACGACAAACCCGTAATCCGTTTTTACCAGTTTTTCGAACGCTTCGACATTGGACTGCTCGCCCGCCGCGACCAGAAGCGCGTCACCCGTAATTTCGTACTCGGACCCTTCAACGGGCACCGGCCGCCTGCGACCGCTGTCATCGGGTTCACCCAACTCCATCTTCTGAACCTTCATCCCCTTGAATTTACCGCCGTCGGCAAGAATTTCAACGGGCGCGGCAAGGAAAGTGAGTTTGGCGCCTTCAGCAACCGCTTCTTCGATTTCATCCTCGATGGCGGGCATCTCGTTCCGCGTGCGTCTGTAAACGACTTCCACTTCGGCGCCCATGCGTATTGCGCATCTGGCGACGTCCATCGCCGTATTGCCACCGCCGATAACGAGAACCTTTTTGCCGACATCAATCGGATTGCCCGAATTGACGCTCTTCAAAAAGGACAAGCCGGCCATCACACCCTCCATCTCCTCACCCTCAAGACCAAGACGGCGGCTCTTTTGCAAACCCATCCCAAGGAAACTCGCCGTAAAACCGCTGATCGCTTCAATGGGAACGTCCTGTCCGACGTCCTGTCCGGTCTTGACAGTCACACCGAGTTTGACGATGCGGCCGATCTCGCTGTCGAGCACGTCCCTGGGCAGACGATACTCGGGGATACCGTAGCGAAGAACACCTCCGAGCTCATCTTTGGCCTCGTAGAGCGTCACCGGGTACCCTTTCTTCGCCATGAAGTAGGCGAAGCTCAATCCGCCGGGACCACCGCCGATGACGCCTATCGTCGCGTCTTTCGGGGCTTCGCTGCCGGCGGTCTCAACGACGCCGTTCTCTATCGCCCAATCACCGAGAAAGCGTTCAATAGCGGGAATATTTATCGGCTCTTCGATCCCGCCCCTTGCGCATTCCACGGTACACGGGTGGTAACACACGCGGCCGCAGATCGACGGCATCGGATTCTTTTCCCACAACATCCGCACCGCGTCCTCGTATTTTTTCTCCTGCATCAGCGCAATATAACCCTGGATGTTCGTCCCCGCAGGACATCCCGCGATACATGGAGATTTCTTTTCATCATAGAACGGTTTGACGTTCCGCCAGCTCCCTGTCTTGTTCCAACTCATATCACTGTCGGAAACCGACGACAGCGGCATCTCTTCGACGCCCCGGAAAACTTTCTTTTCCGTACTTTTCTTCTTGCTCATCGTACCCCCTTCCTCCTAACGCGTCTGCAGTTCGGGGTTGAACAGTGTCGTTTCTTCAAACGCATCCCTTGCCGCCTGCTTGTTGCCGTCCACGTTCAGCGGCACGGCCGCGGCGATAACCTTGACAACCGATTCGATATCGACCAGACCCGTACAACGGGCAAAAGCGCCGAGAATCGCCGTATTGACGATCGGGGTCGCGCGGCTACCAAGACGGTGGCGGACGGCAATGTCATTGGCATCCACGGTCGCCACTTTGTATTTCTTTGAATACGCAAATTCTTCGGGCTTGCGATGAGTATTGAGAAGAATCCACCCATCCTCCCTGAAACCCTCGGTAATGTCGATGGTCTCAACAAGCGCCTGATCGAGAACAATCAAATGGTGAGGGTGGTAAACATTACAACGAAGCCGAACCGGCGCTACGTCGGTGCGGATGAAAGCCATTACCGGGGCCCCTCTGCGTTCCACTCCGAAAGCGGGAAACGCCTGAACGAAATGCCCCTCTTCAAAAAAAGCGGCGGCGAGAACCTTGGACGCGATCACGGCGCCCTGACCTCCCCTCCCATGTATTCGAATCTCGAGCACCGTACGGACCTCCAAGTTATTTGAGGATTGCTCCTCGGTTACCAGCCGTCGCTAAAAGTCGGTTCCGGCGGTCAGCAGACGGCCTCTATCGATTTGTATCACACTATATAAACGTCCTGTATCCGCGTCGCGGACGTACCCGCCCCAACAGCATTGGCGTCCGCCATTTTTATCAAGCACTTACGCGCTCCAACCCGCGGAATTCCGGCTCCCGCGGGGCGTTCGAACGCAAGCGCCCATATAAACCTGTAGCAATTGTTCGAGGTTTCGAACCGCGGATCCCATCCACCCCACAAGGAAATCGAGCCGGACGGATCACAACGCCGATCATACCAGATTTGGCCCCATCCGTGTCAAGATTATCCACCTTTTCACGCACCGCACCGATGCGATCATTGCCTTCGGTTCATACTTGACCTGAATCGGCAACGGTCGTAAAGTCTTTGGATCAAGCCGTTATCCGACGGCAAAACATGAGTACGATTCATTAACAAGGAGTAGTGCGAGATGGCCTACGTTGTAACGGAAAACTGCCACAAATGCCGTTTCACCGATTGCGTCGTAGTTTGTCCCGTTGATTGCTTCCACGCGGATGAAGAGATGGTGTACATCGATCCGGACGAATGCATCGACTGCGGCGCTTGCGTACCCGAGTGCCCCGTTGAGGCTATCTACCCCGAAGACGAAGTGCCCGAAGATCAGAAGAAGTGGATCGAAATCAACGCGGATAAGGCACCAGGGCTTCCGGTAATTACCGAGAAAGAAGATCCGTTCCCCGGGGCCGAAGAGAAGAAGAAGGAACTGGGACTGTAACCGGGAAACGCTCAAACGCATATAATCCGGTTTGAAAAAGACCGGGACACCGCGAATCAGTGTCCCGGTTTTTTGTATGTTTTTTCCCCCGCGCGGATCGCAACGGGCAAAACGTTCTGCTCGGGCGGAAGCGGGCAGGTCGCATATTTTGTAAACGCGCAGGGAGGATTGTATGCCTTGTTGAAATCAATAACGACCTTGCCGTCGTCGCCGGGGCGCTCGACGACGAGAAAACGTCCTCCGCCGTACGTTTCCTTGCCGTTCGACCTGTCGCCAAACACGACAAAGAGGTCATCGTCTTCATCATAGGCGATTCCGTCGAGTCCCAACTTCTGCCCGTCTATTTCAAAAACCAGCGTGCCCGGGGATCGTTCCTGTGAAACGGCGCCGAGAACATTGGTAATTTCTATCGTGTCGCCCGATTCGCGTGGTTCGAGAACACCTTCGATCCGCAAAGCCGGGTCAACGGAGTAATTGTCGATTCCCTTGAATTCCACGAGATCCTTGCTTTCGCTGTCCTTCACACGAATCCCGATTCGTTCGCCTCGTTTGATCGCATACCAGGACAGCGAACCGTGGGCAAGCATCGTCGCCTCGTGTTCTTCGTCTCCGTCGTGATAAAGAACCATTGAGCCCACGGGGTGCCCGTTCGATGTCACTTCGATACCGCCCTGGAGAACCATCCGAAGGGCGCCATCGTTGAGCACGAGCGTTCCCATGACCGCCGGGGCCTTGCCTTCGGGGAAAACGACATCATTCGATGGATCCGACCCAAAACTGTTCTCTCCCTCGTCGAGCCAGTGAAGGCCGGCCAACGTCAGCCACCCGCCCGAACGCGTCAGCCCTTCGACCCGCTCGGTTCGCCACGTTTCGATCTCCTCGACATACGCCGCCGTCGCCGGGTCGTCGGCGTCTCCGCCGCCCCCACATCCCGCGAGCGTCGACCACAACACGGCCGCAACGACACAAATTGAAACAAACGAAACCGGCGTTTTCATCGGCTACCCCCTTCGGCTTTGATCGAGAACGGCGCCCAGAATCTCGACACAATAATCTACATTTCTTTCGTTTGACGAATGTCCCATCAATCCAATCCGCCAGATTTTTCCCGCGAGTGGACCGAGGCCCGCTCCGATCTCAAGACCGAATTCGCCGAGAAGTCGCGAGCGAACAACAGCATCGTCCGCACCCTCGGGAATGGTTACGGCATTCAGTTGCGGTATCCGCTCGTTCTCCGGGACGATAAATCCGAGCCCGATCGATTCGAGGCCGGCACGCAACCTGTGATGATTGTCGAGATGACGCGCCCATGCGTTCTCCAGGCCTTCTTCTTCGAGCATCAACAGGGCTTCGTGAAGACCGTAAAGCGCGTTTACGGGGGCGGTGTGGTGGTAGGCTCGTTTCGCGTGGCTGCCCCAATACGTCAGAACGAGATTGAGATCCATGAACCAGCTCGAAATCTTCGATTCGCGCTCCGTGACGACTGCCATCGCGCGGTCGTTGAAGGTGATCGGCGCGAGGCCCGGGGCGCACGACAAGCACTTCTGGCTCCCCGAGTAAACGGCGTCGGCCCCCCATTCATCGATTTTGACGGGGACGCCGCCGAGCGATGTGACGGTGTCGACTATCGTGAGGCAGCCGTGTTTGTGCGCCAATTCGATCAGCGTCTTCGCATCACAGAGCGCGCCAGTGGATGTCTCGGCATGAACAAACGCGACGAACTTCGCGTCGGGATTCGCAACGAGCGCTTCTTCGAGCCCCGCGGGATCCACAGCCCTTCCCCATTCATCGTCGACAACAACAGCGGTTCCACCGAACCTCTCTACATTTTCAATCATCCTTCCGCCAAAAACCCCGTTCCTGCAAACGACAACCTTGTCGCCCGGCTCAACAAGATTCACGAAACAGGTTTCCATACCCACCGATCCGGGCCCCGACACCACCATAGTCATTTCGTTTTCGGTAAGGAAGGTGTGCTGAACGAGAATCTTCAATTCATCCATCAGTCTCACGAACTCGGGGTCCAGATGCCCGATGGTCGGTCGCGCCATGGCTTCGAGCACACGGGGATGCACGTCCGACGGCCCAGGTCCCATGAGTGTTCTTTGCGGCGGTTCAAATGATTGAATTGGCGACATTGGCCTGTTATCTCCTTTGCGGATTCCCGGCGTCCATTGACGATTTGCATTTTTGATCAACAAAAAATACCACGCGACCGGGGGTATTGTCCATCACCACGGACAAACCGCCCCCCGCCGGCGCGGACTCCTGACGCCGCAATCCCTGGACAGATCAATCTCGCGGGCGTATGATTGGTTTCAAGACACATTCGAGAAACTCATCGCTCAACCGGACAACAATCGAGAGTTCATCATGACCACCAGAGCTGCATTCCAGACACCGCATAAAAACACAATCACAACCCACATTCGAACCGCCGGGACGTTTGTTCTTTTGTTCGCATTCTTGACCGCCGTTATCGCACTGGCGGGCTGCTCAAAACCGAAGAAAACCGAGCCGAAAACGAAACGAACCCCACTGATCCTATTCGCTGTGGACGGCATGGAATGGGAAGTGATGAAACCGCTCATCGCCGACGGCAAGCTCCCAAACATGGAAGGGCTGATGAAACGCGGTGTCTACGGATACCTCCAGTCAATGCAGCCGACATTCTCCGCAGTGATATGGACGTCGGTCGCGACGGGAAAGATACCGCAAAAACACGGAATTCTGCATTTTGTTTACGAACAGCGGGTCCGCGGCGGAAAGGAATACAGGTACTACACCAGCGGACACAGAAAAACGAAAGCGTTCTGGAACATTCTTAGCGACTACAACCTCGATGTTCATTGCATTGGGTGGTGGATGACATACCCCGCCGAAGCAATAAACGGCATTATGGTAACGCAGACAAATACGACGGGAGTTCTGCGAAATCCGCAGCGCGCGCTGTGGAAGGGCGCGCTGTTGAAAGGCGTCGAGGACCAGGTGTATCCGCCCGAAATGCAAAACCACGTGATGGGGCTGCTCGAGACCGTCGACCAGAACCTGGATACAATCACCGACGGAATATTCGGACAACCGCCGTATCCCCTGGACGGTTTCAGCCAGTTGATGTGGGACCAGGCACAGTGGGCGTTCAGGGCGGACGCAACCTATGTGCGGGTCGCCAAAGACATAATTGAAACGAAGACAAATTTCGATCTTCTGGCGTTGTATCTCGGCGGGCCCGACGTCGCCGGGCACCGTTTTTGGATGTATGCGTACCCTGAAGATTTCACCAACCCGCCCGACGACAAACAAATCGAGAACTTCGGAAAGGTCGTCGCCGATCACTATATCTATGTCGACCGGATCATCGGCGAGATACTCGATCTCGCGCCGGAAAACACCGAGGTTCTCGTCGTGTCGGATCACGGCATGCATACGATAAACGAACAACGCGTATTCAATAAGGACGATCCGCCTCTGTACACGAATTCAGCACATCACCTCGATGCCCCACCAGGCATCATCATCGCCGCGGGCGATCGCTTCAGGTCAAGCCCGGGCGCCGAGATCAACCTGTCCGACCTCCCGACTTTGGGGAGCGTTCTCGACCTGCTTCCCACTATTCTGACGTTGAAAGGCATTCCTATCGGTGAGGACATGGACGGGGCGCCGCTCCGCGGAGTCATAGATATGGACTGGATGGAAAAGTCGGGACTACAGTACGTTCCCACGCACGACACTGAGGAGTGGTTGGCGGAGCGCGGCAAGAGGGTCCGCGACGCAATCGACCAGAACGAACGGCTCGAACAGCTTCGTTCGCTCGGCTATATCAAGTAACCGGAACGATCAACCTTCCGTATTCTTCACTTCGATCTTTTTGACGAGATCGGACCTCGGCGGTCGCAGTTTTTCGAAACTCGCGGACGAAATCACGTAATACCACTTGGCGAATCTCGCGTTGAGCTCGGACGCCCGCGTTTGGCTTTGGTTGTACTTATCCGCCCACTGGCGATAAGCGTCGTCGAGCGACTTGTTCAGCCGGTCGTCGTTCGTCCACAAGCTGTCCGCCTTCGAGCGGAAATCCACGTTCGCCGGTTGAACCGGCTCGGGAAATATCGACTTGTCAAAACTGACGGTTGCAAACAGGTATCGGTTCTCCCCCGTCTCTGTGCCCGCGGGCGCGCCGGCGTTCGTGCCCGCCGTGACGGCAAGTCCCGAGCCGTAGACAATCTCTCCAAAACGAAGCGTGTAAACCAACCCGTCGACCGACCGCGCCTGAATCTCGCCCTCGTTTGAAAGCAGCCTCCCGTCCCGCGAGAAAAAGTACCCTTTGCTCTGGAGCGACATCATATCCGACCTGTTGAACGACAGGCTGTCCGACCGAATTGTCAACGCCGCCGACAGCCCCTCCGGCTTGGGGCGAACCCCCACGATGGCGAGTTCATCGAGCGCGCCAAGCACGGCGTCGATGGTCGCCTTGTCGATCTCCTCATCACTTTTCATCCCCGGCGTCGTCCAGTCTCCGTGCTTCTCGAGAACGATAACGTCGCGGTCCTCAACTTTCCCCGTCCTCTCGTTGATCGAGTAGTCCTTGAGAACCAGTTCTCGATGTCGTCTTTGTTGACCTCGAGAAGATCCGTAAAGATCCAATCACCGAACGTTGTCGATATATCGAGATCCATCAGAGACGCGTAAACACGTTTCTGACCCGGCACCCGGACGAAACGCATGTTTTCCCTGCCTTCGACAGGCAACCCAACGATCAGATCGGCAAGAATCACATCGTTCTCGCCCTTGATGGTTACGCGCTGACCGCGCCCTTGAGATTCAACGTGTTTTCGTCGAGCGGATCGACTACACCGCACGCTTCATGATCGGCCGCGTTGTCCGAACGATAGTCATCCTTCTTGATCCCGATGATCCCCGCCGCGGTCTGCGCCAGACGATCCTTCCCATCCGCCGGATAGTCATGATGCGACGGAATCGTCCAGATCCCGTCCCTTAAAAGTCACCTTGAATGGCTTTGCCGAACCCGGTCTCTCATCATAATTGATCACCTCGAGCGTCCGGGCCAGCATTGGGATCGGTGAAGTCGGGAAAAAAGGAATCACCCTGATCGAGAAACGCGTCCGGTGTTATCTTTTGGTGACGTCGAAAACACAGCCAGGACGACCAGCACAACCGCCACGGCACAGAAAATAATGTTTCTCCTGATTTCACTCATGACTACCCCCTCAACCTTCTGGCGGCCGCCGCGCCCTCTTTTTCACGTTTTCGTCGGCTGAGAAAGACCATTATTCCAACCATGAACACCGGGATCGGTGGAACCAGACCGGCAAGCATTTTGATGTCGCTTTGAATGCTGCGTATCTGGGATTCCATGTTCTCTTTGCTTCGTTGAACCTTTGCGTTTTTTTCCGCTTTTATATTTGATTTCATCGTTTCGAATCTGCGCGATTCGACTTCCTGGAGATTCCGCTCCATGATTTTTTTTGTCTGCTCGTCGAGATCCGTGCGCTTCCGTACTTCATTGACTTTTGAGTCGAGCCGCCTTTGCGCCTCCGCCAATGCTCGTTGAGCCTCAATTTCCGCCTCCTGTTCCTCGGATGCACGGCGTTCGATAAACTCCCTCGTCCTCGCCTCGACCGTCTCGAGCGTGCGATGTTTCACCCTTCTCTGTCTTAACGCGATAAAAGAATCGTCACCGACGAGCATATCGATACAGTTGAGGAAGAACGACACGTTGTCGAAATTCAGCCCTTCGATACCGCGTTTCCTGATCTCAAAAAACTGTGTCGAAATAAAATCGAGATCCGCAACCACGACCACGTTGAACTTCTTCGGTGCGCCGGTGGTGTCCACATCTTCACCCGGCGCCGAAGATATGCGCGGCAACCGGAAATTCGTTGGCCAGTGGGTAGTGCGGAAGCCCCTGCGTGACGAGCTGGGACCCAAAAAATGATGTTTTGTACAAGCTGGTTGAAATGCAGCCGCTCCGGACATCGCTCCCGTTTGAACGAGTTTTTCAAAATTGTACGGCGAATTCGGTGCCTGTTCGATTGTTCCCGGGAATAACAATACGAGTTCTTGGAGTCCGGCCGTCGCCGTGTAACGCGGGTTGAAGGACTCTGGGTTGTTGTTTCCCCCACCAATGAACACCACTTCGGGAGGAAGATTCGCAAGATCGGGGTGCGGGTTGTACGCATCCCAGATCACCTGCTGTATATGCCATTGCACACCGAGTTCGCGCATTAAGCGGTTTATGTCGCCTTTTGGCTCGGGCTGCGGCCCGCGGTTCCTCATGAACGGGTTCACGTTCGCGCCGGATTCTTCGGAAGGCGCAAGCGACAGGTTGCTAACGGGAAGTGGATCGACGAGGAGCAGCGCCGGGTTACCCGCCTTTATATAAGAGAGGAGATTGTCCATCTCCGCCTGCGGAAGCGACGACGGCAGCGCAACGATCATCCCGTCGAGTTCATCCGTTATCGGTTCGGTCGCCGAAATCTGTACGACTTCGTATTGTTTCCTCAGTTCGTCGACCACGGGCCATCCCGGTTGACTCTGGAACGAATTGAAATCAAAACCACCGAACAGTTTGACCGCGGTGTTCAAAACGCCGATCTTTTTGCGCTGCGTCCGCGCCACAACCCGAATGCTCCGGGCCAATTCGTATTCGACCGGGAGTCCTCGGTCAAAAAACTGAATAACGTCCTCTTCCGCGCCGCAGGTAAAGGCGACCCCCATGAATATCTGGGAATTCTGTACGGTGCCGGCGACAATGGGAACCTCCATCGGGAGTATTCCGAATTTCTCGCGCGCTTCGAGCGCTTCCTTGCTGAACGGCTCGGTGTCGTGTATCAACACCTGCACCTTTCTTCCGGCCAGCGCATCGATTTCCTTCAGAAAACCGTACAGGTTCGCCCTCGTCTGCACGAATGTCTTTGGAACATTTTTACTGATGTATGCCTGTACGAACACGGGGCGATCGTCGGGGATCTCTTTGATAAGATGTTTTGTTTCAACTGAAAGCGAGTGGAGTTTCTCGGCCGTGAAATCGACACGAAGACTCACGCGGTTGACCAGGGCGTTGAACGCGATCACCGCAACAACGAGGGCAACGGCGCGTACCGTCTGATGAACCCACATCTTGTAGCCATCCGCCTCCTGAGGCCAGTTGCGGCGACCGAGGAGAATCACGTTCAGATACAACGCTAGAGAAGTCACCGATGCAAAATAAAGAAGCCCGGAGAGACTTACCACTCCGCGGGAAAAGTCGCCAAAGAACTCCCACACGGTGAGCGACAAGGCCGCCTCTTCCGCCCGAGGACCGCCGAGCGTCATCACGGTGCCGAGGTACACGAAGATCGCGCAGAAAATGGTGCCGAGGATAAATGCGATCGTCGCGTTCGGACTCAGAAGAGACGCGAGCATTCCCAGCGAGATAAATGCCGCGCCGATCAACCAGTACCCGAGATAGTTCGCGAACATGAGACCCGGATCGGGGTTCCCCAGCCAGAAAAGCACCACGAGATGGCTGAGCGACAGCGCGAGAGCCGCCGTGTAAATCCCGAGCGTCGAGAGATACTTCCCCATCGCAATTTCAAAATCCGTGGCGGGCAGCGTCAGCAGGAGTTCGTCCGTCCCCTGCTTGCGTTCGTCGGCCCACACGCCCATCGTGATCGCGGGAACGAAGAACATCAGAAGGAACGGAAAGGCCACGTTCAACTGTTCGAGATTGGCGAGGTTGTTGAGGAAAAACCGTTCTTGCCAAAACGCCGCGGCGGCGCTGAGAAAAATAAACAGTGTTATGAAAACGTAACCCGTCGGATTGCTGAAATACAGACGGAGATCGCGTTTGCACAGTGCTTTTACAATCGAGAAATTAATCTTGCCGTTCATTTTGAATCTCGCTACCAGCAGCCTGCGCGCTGGGTTTGCCAAAGTTGGTCATCCGGTAAAACGGTTCCTCAAGCGATCCATCCTTCTCGAGATCGGCCGGCGGACCGTCAAAGATCAACTTGCCATCGTGAATCATGAGCACACGCTCGCCCACCGCGACCACTTCCTGGAGAATGTGTGTCGAAATCAGAATGGTCTTGGTCATCCCCAACACCTTAATGTTCTGTCTGAAATCGCGAATCTGATTGGGATCGAGCCCCGCGGTGGGTTCATCCATTATAAGGACGTCGGGATCGTGGAGAAGCGCCTGCGCGAGACCGACACGCTGCCGGTATCCCCTGGAGAGTTTGCCTATCGGTTTTTCGAGCACTTCGCGTATCGCGCACTGCTCGACGACGACATCGATCCTTTCGCCGCGGAGTCGCGGCTCAAGACAACGCGCCTCGCCAAAGAACTCGAGCAGCGCGAGCGGTGTCATGTCGTTGTAAAGCGGTCCGTTCTCGGGAAGGTACCCGAGGCGTCTCGCCGCGGCAAGCCGGTTCTTGTGGACATCGTGCCCGGCGATTAGCGCCTTACCTTCGCTTGGCGCGAGAAAACCGCTGAGAATTTTCATCGTCGTCGATTTACCCGCCCCATTCGGGCCGAGGAACGCGACGATCTGGCCCTGCGGAATCGAAAAAGTGACATCCTTGATCGCCACAAAAGGGCCGTAATATTTCGAGAGCCCCGAGGCCTCGATCATTGGCTTTTTGGGTGTGTCCCCCATTGGAAACCTCGCTGATTCGTCGGATCAAAGCAGTGGAATCCTGCGCTCGGCACGGACCCCCGTTTCGATTCGTCGGTTTTATACAAAAAACCACCCCAAGTGTTCCACACTGTTCGGCCTTGGCTTGAGATGGGCTGCGTGACGGGCAATTATTTTAACGGCAGAAGGTTCGGGTTTCAACCCAAAACATACAGAAGAAAAGAATTCGCGTGCACGACCCAACAAGAGCGTGTAAAATCCCCTTTGCGCCACCGTCGCCCGACACCTGATTTCAGCAAAAATTCGGAGGAACGAGCAGATGCCATCGATACCGGCCAACCACAACGTGATCACAATCGAACGACACATCCTCAACGCCCAGGAGAAATTTCCCGACGCGAGCGGAGCCCTCACTCAGCTCCTCTACGATCTCGCCCTTGCGGGCAAGCTCATCGCCAGTCGGACGACCCGGGCGGGGCTCGCCGATATACTCGGGGCGGCGGGACATACGAACGTCCAGGACGAAGAAGTCCAGAAGCTCGACCTCTACGCGCAGAACACGATCTTTCAACTCAACAACCACACCGAACGTCTCGCCGTTATGGCTTCGGAAGAAGAAGACGATATCATGCCGATTCCGGACAAACACAAGACGGGCAATTATGTTCTTTTGTTCGACCCGCTCGATGGGTCTTCGAATATCGACTTCAATGTCTCGGTGGGCACGATCTTCGCCATCTACAAGCGCAAATCCAAGTCCGGCCGCGGAACGATAGAAGACGTCCTGCAGAAGGGTTCGGAAATCGTCGCCGGCGGGTACATGGTGTACGGATCGAGCACAATGCTCGTCTATACGGCGGGACACGGAGTTAACGGTTTTACGCTCGATCCGAGCATCGGTGAGTTCCTCCTTTCCCACCCGGACATCCGGCTCCCCGAAACGCCCAAGTATTACAGCGTAAACCAGGGATACGAAAAGTATTGGACGGAGGGGATTCAACGCTACACGAGGTGGCTCCAGGGGGAAGAGGGCGCGCCGCGGTCGCACTCGCTCAGATACATCGGTTCGATGGTCGCCGATATCCACCGCACGCTTCTAGCCGGCGGAGTGTTCTACTACCCGGCGGATACAAGAGACCCCAAGAAACCTCACGGCAAACTGCGGCTCCTCTACGAGGCCAACCCGATGGCGTTTGTTATCGAACAAGCTGGCGGGTACGCGTCGACGGGACGCGGGCCGCTCCGCGAGCTCGAGCCCGAAGGACTCCACGTGCGCACACCACTTTTTCTGGGCAACAAGGAGCTTGTGGAAAAAGCCGAGGAATACATCGCGAAATACGACGGGTAGATCAACCCTCGCGATCGACGCCGACGATTTCAAAACCGCGGCGGGAGTCGTCGAGGTGGAGATGAATCTTGACCCACTTTCCCCAATCGCCGGACGCCGGCCCCCTCCCCGTCCGCACCACGACATAAAAATACCTGTCGCAGTCTTTACGCGAATCGGATCTCGATAAAGCTTCGGATGCCATATTCGCGAACTCGGATCCAAGGGGAATCCCCGGCCTGGTGTCTGCACCGGGTGATTCCAACACACGGTCACCGGCAAGTTCGTGTGTGCCGTCACACGCGTTGTGATAGAAACCGTAGCGGTACGAAGTGTCCGCCGCCCGTTCGAATCCGGCGGCAACTTCGAGATCGTCGAACTCGAGTCGCTGCTCATCTCCGTCGCGAACGATCGAGAAATTGTCCAGGGCGTTGACACGGCCGAACCAGTAGCGGCCGATCTTGTCCCGCCGTTCAACGAGAATCCTAGTGAGGTAATCCTCCGCGCCCTTGTCGGTAAGATCTCCCATCTCGACGGCGGCTCGGATCTGATCATCGGTAAACGACATGACAATCTTCGCCGCCCAATACGCGTCGAGACTCGTCATGTTCTGGAACGCGGGGATCGGATAGTTGGCCTTCCATCTCGACGGGTCGAACAGTTCCGATTCGATGTATCCGACCGACGGAAACTCAACCTCGAGAGCGTCGTACCACGGCCGTTTGTAAACACCGAGCGAGAAAAGGGATTTTAACGATTCCTGCGTATCGAATTGGTATTCGAGCCCCTCGGACGGAGGGTTTGGGAAAAGACTCGCGCTCCCGAGGGTCGCGCCAAAATCGATGAGATGATGTTTGAGAAAACTCCGCCCGTCTTCGGTCACGTACATGTCCAGCGAGTTGATCCTGCGGACGTCGTTGTGTTGAAGCCATGCCGCCATAATCCTCAAGCCCCGCAGGTCGCGGCGATGCTCGTGGCGAATAATATCGTTGGGATCATCCTTACGAAGACCGATGTACGAGTACGGCCCTTTCGGTTTGCCGTCGAGAAATTTGCTCGCCACCGCGCGAAACGTGCCGTCCGACCGGCGCGCGACGGCCCGGAGCATCTCGCTCAAATCGTTCTGAGTCATGACGCGCTTGTGACCTATCTTGTCGACAAATTTCGCATCCGCGTCGACGACAAGCCGGTCGACATCAAAATGAACAATGGTATTCTCCGGTACGTTGAAGCCCATCGCGTAGAATAACTTTGTTGAAATCACCTCCGCCGCCGTACTCATCTCCGGATTCTGGGGCGGATCGAATTTGATGATATACCGGTCACCGCGTGAGTCCTTTATCGTGAAGCCGGGGGTTACCCCCTGGGTTTTGCCGCGCACGACGGCCCAGACGCTGTCCGCCGGCCCGTCGGTGGTGTTGGGGCCGCGTCTGATCTCACCGAGAGTCATTTGCCTTGTGACATTGCGGTTTGTAAACCAGCTCGAGTTGGGAACGCCGCCCATGGCGTCCACATTGAATGCTTCTTTGGGTTTGCCGGGGATTTTCCTGAACTGCCGGGGAAGGTCGAGCCCGCGCATGGTTTCCTTGAAGAATGTCCGGTCGACAAAATCGTAGTATTGACTCGGGTTCTTTTCTTCGGGTTCGGGGATGTCCTCCATATCGAAATCAACTTCGATGGGTTTTTTGAACTCGTGACGATTTCCGCCACACCCGAGACCGCCAACGAGAATCACGAGCGCCAGGAATACCGAGAAGCACCACTTCAGGGCCGGCGTACCCGATCCAGTCGCGGTCATTCGATCATATGCCCTGTCAAAAACCCTCATGCTTTACACGCGGCTAGTACGCCTTTCCAAATTTGAAATAGAATCGTGTTTCCTCGGACCCCGTGCCGATCTCCAGGCTGACGAACGCGCTTTGTTCGAGAATGAGCCTCA
Source organism: Candidatus Latescibacterota bacterium (assembly GCA_963791045.1). Classification (GTDB taxonomy): domain Bacteria; phylum Krumholzibacteriota; class Krumholzibacteriia; order WVZY01; family WVZY01; genus CAWBQK01. The sequence goes on along the minus strand of CAWBQK010000007.1, from coordinate 38,649 downwards.
TTCCCCCGCCGAACGACGACTTGAACTTGTGAATATTAAATTCGTCCATTGTGTGAAACACCTGACCTTCGTCCCAGAAAATCACCGCTTCGAGTATCTTCTGGATCGGGTACTTGTATTCGACATTGGTCACAATCGCGTTGCGATCGGCAAATCGGAATTCCGTAAACCCACGCAATGTCGTGCTGCCACCAACGGTCGGCATGCGGTAAAACGGCACGTCTCCCCCGCTCATGGGGTCGGTGAAATCACCTTTAACCCGAACTGCGAGTGTGCTCCGCGGGCCGAAACGGTTGCCCCAACCAAGCATGGGAAGGTATACGCGGAGATCGACTCCATACCGCCAGTGATCGAAATCGCCCGACCGAAGATCCTTGGCGATTCCCCCAAGCAATCGGATAAACATCCCGGACCTGGGATCGCCCGGACGATCGAGGTTCATCCACTCCATAACGAGCGTGCCGAGCAGCAGTTCGGCGCCGGTATCGAGTCCCGGCACGTCGGCCGCGTCGAAGACCTCTTCGATCGACGGGAACTTCTCGTCCTCACCGCTTAAGATATTACTTTTCTGATAACCAACGTCCGCCTCGAAGCGCAGCCTGGGACGCACCGGCTTGAACACACTCACTATGATCTCGGGGGTTTCGCGGTTGTATGTCGTCCTGTCGTCGCGCTGCGAGTCCTGGCCTATTCCAAAGAAGTCTTCCTGCGGGAGTCCCAGGTATCGGAAGTCCGCGGCCGCGACAACCTTGTTGGCGAAAACGCGGGAAAAATCGAGACGAAGACCGTAGACCTGATAGAGATTTGTGGACAACGCCGCCGTCAAAGTCGGTGTGATTTTTTTTCGGCGGGGTGGTGTCCATCCCACCCGCGCTCCAAGTCCCGCGCCATCGTAACCGACGCCAAAACTGAGCGACAACCCGGTCGCCCGCAACCGGCGCCGAAAATACGTCGATCTTTTGATCAGGTTCTTCTCTTCGACGGTTTCAAACCCCGCTTCGAGCCCGGCGCCGACAAGCCTGAAAGGGAGGAGGAGGATTCGTACGGGTAGCATCGCGATCTTTTTGCCCGTACCTTCAATTTCTCTTTCCGTGATCCGCTGGTGTTGCGGTTCCCGCGCGCCGGTCGCGCCGGTCGAATCGGCGGCGGTAGCCGCGGCACGGACGGCGGATGGCCCGAACAACGCGGGCGCGCAGACGAGAGCGAGAAGAATGATTTTGCGAATCCGTCGGGGCACGTTGGGGACCTCTCATGGCGCTTTGGTAAAGAAGCCCCACGCTATCACACACAGGCGCGGATGATAATCAGAGAATTTTAACAACTAGACACCGAAGTCGTATATCACTATTTATCAATTTATTACGGGATTCAGTTAAACAAGCACCAACGCAATAATGCTTTTCACGCCCCGGCGCTTTTCTTAAAAAAGTCCGGCCGCCGGGTTTTGTCAACCCGACGGCCGGACCTGGTCGGCTGGTTTGCGAGTCTGCAAATTTATTTCAGAAGAACCATCTTCTTCGTGAACACATTGCCGGCGGTATTCAACCGGTAGAAATAGACCCCCGTGCTCACCTGGTTCCCCGAGTTGTCCGTCCCATCCCAGGTCGTCGTCTGGCGCCCGGCCGGCCGGATATCATCAACCAGTGTCTTCACAAGCCGGCCGCTGACATCGTAGACCCTGAGCGACACTCTTGTGTTCGACACGAGATCATAACTGATCGCCGTCGTCGGATTGAACGGGTTGGGGTGGTTCTGGTGCAGCGCTGTTTGCGTGGGAACCGGTGTGTCACCAATACCGGTGCCCGTTTCGAGCGTCATCGTGTCCGAACATACAGTCGTCCCGACATCCGACGCCGAGAACGGCGTGACGCACGCCATCCAGTCTTCACCCTCGAGTGTTTCCGTCGCCTTCACAACATCCTGGCCGGTTGAATACAGCGAAAAGATCTGTTCGCCGGTGAGCGCGCGTTCCACACCCGCGGGTCGTCGATCCGGCCCTGGATCATCCAGCCGTTCGATGCACCGAACGAACCGATCGATATGGTCGGATCGGTAACCGGTGTCGACACCGTCGCGCTGTCAATCGCCACACCGTTCTTGTAGAGAACCATTTTATCGGTCGCATCGTCGTACGAGAGCGAGACAAACACCCAGGTGTTCTGAGCGAGCGCGACATCGTCCTCAACCGAATTCCACGTGCCATTGTGACCGGCCGACAGGTGGTTGCTAAACATGTCCGCCGCCCACAATGCGTGACCTCCGCTGTTTTGGTCACCGGCAATAATGTTGTTCCCGCCATTCTCGCCGCTCCCCGTCCAGTACACCCAGGCGGTCTTTGTGTACGACGAGTTCGTCGGGAAGTTCTCACCACCGTCGAGATCATCGCCTGTACCGTCAAACTCCCACGCGCCGTGGCCGTCATGACCACCGGTGGGGAGCCACACGGGGTTCCCGTTCGTTGTCGCGACAATCGAATTGCCCGAATAATCGTTGAGCGCCGCGGTCGCGCCACCCTCCATCGGCAGGTAGAACGCCATAAGCGGATCGAGCGGAGAGCCGGTCGACCCGCTGTACCACGCCGTCGCAGCGGTCACGGCATCCCCGTTGAAATCGTACGAACTCGTGATGTCGTCCGTCGGGTCGTCGTGGCCCGAGGTCGACGTCAACACAACATTCTCGACACCGGGAACCACAGGTGTGGTGACTTCGATCCAGTACGCTTGAGTATCCGCTCCCTCGGAATTGAACGCGCGAACCTCGACAAAAGCGCTTTCGGCAAGTGACGGGGTCCACTCTATGAGACCGCTTCCGGAATTGATCGTCATCCCCGCGGGATTGGCGAGCAATCCATATGCAGGCGCGGGACTTCCTGTCGCATCAACATTGTACGAGTAAAGCTCCCCGGTCAAAGCGGTCGTGTCAGGGATCGACACGATCACCGGCGGCGTCGGCACGATATCGACGATGGTAAGAACATCGGTCAATGCCGTGGATCCGACTTCGCCCGCCGTGAATGCGGTCACCTCGGCCTGCCAGTGATCGCCGAGAACCGTCTCAGTGGATTTGACAACATCGGCGCCGTTCGCATAGAGCGAGTGGATCTGCTCACCGGATAGCACGCGGTTCCACACACGCGCGTCATCGATCCGGCCCTGCAACATGTAACCGTTCGACGCGCCAAACGACGCGATCGAGATGGTCGCGTCGGTCACCGATACCGACACGGTCGCACTGTCGATCGCGATGCCGTTCTTGTAGAGAACCATCTTGTCGGTGCCTTCATCGTAAGTGAGCGACACGAAGAACCACGTATTGAGCGCAAGCGCGACATCGTCCTGGACGGAATTCCAGGTGCCGTTGTGACCGGCGGAAAGCTTGTTGCCATACCCATCCGGCGCCCACATCGCGTGACCGCCGCTGTTCGCGTCGCCGGAGATAATGTTGTTTCCGCCGTTCGCGCCGCTTCCCGTCCGGTACACCCACGCGGTCTTGGTATACGATGACCCTGTCGGGAAGTTCTCACCACAGTTGAGGTCGTCACCGGAGCCGTCGAATTCCCAGGCGCCGTGTCCGTCGTGGCCGCCGGTCGGGAGCCACACGGGATCGCCGTGTGCCGTCGCGACAATCGAATTGCCCGAATAATCGTTCAAGGCCGCGGTCGCGCCGCCCTCCATCGGGAGATACAGCGCCATCAAAGGCACAAGCGGATCGCCGCCAAGATACCACGCCGTCGCCGCCGTCGCCGCGCCATTGGCAAGCGTGTACGAGCACGTGAGGTCATCGGTCGTGAAATCATTCCCCGACGTCGATGTCAGGGTCGAGATCGGTTACGGTGGGAGTTACCCCCTCCGTAACCTCAATCCCGTAGGTCTGGCTGTCCGTGCCCTGCGTGTTGGTCGCCACGACCGTTACGTACGCGCTTTCCGCAAGCGCCGGTGTCCATTCGATAAGCCCGGTGGTTGTATTGATCGTCATTCCCGCCGGGTTGTCGGTGAGACTGTACGTCGGCGCCGGACTCCCCGATGCGTTCACGTCGTACGTATACAGCACGCCGAGCTCAGCTGTTGTTACAGGCGAGGACACAATTGTCGGCGCCGTCGGTGTCGACGGCTGGATCGTCACCGTATTCGACTGGACAGTTGAGCCCGCGTCCGTTTCCGAGAACGGTGTCACCGCGGCGCTCCACTGCTCGCCCACATTCGTCTCGCTCCACTTGATAACATCGGGTCCGGATGTATACAGCGACAGGATCTCGTCATCGGTAAGGACACGGGTCCATATCCGTGGGTCATCGATCGTTCCCTGCCACATCCAGCCGTTCGACACGCCGAACGATCCGATCGAAATCGTCGTATCCAGCACATCACGGTCGGCCACCGGAACCGGCTCCTGATCGATAACGGCCCCGTTCTTGTACAGCGTCATCACGTGCGTGGACCGGTCGTAGCTCACCGCGACGAAAAACCAGGTGTTCAAGGCGAGCGGTACGGTATCCTCGACGAGCTCCCAGTTGGTATTGTGCCCCGCGGAGAGCCGGTTCTCGTTACGGTCCGCCGCCCACAACGCATGGCCGTTGGGATCCTGGTTCCCCGAAATGATATTGTTTCCGCCGTTGGCGCCGCTTCCCGTCCTGTACACCCACGCCGTCTTGGTGTACGACGCGAGTACGGGGAAATTCTCACCGGCATTCAATTCATCCCCGGCGCCGTCGAACTCCCACGCGCCGTGGCCGTCGTGGCCGCCGTTGGGCAGCCACACGGGATCGCCGTTCGCGACAACAGTAAGATCGTTCCCCGAGTAATCGTTCAATGCCGCGGTTGCGCCACCCTCCATCGGGAGGAACATCCTCATCACAGGCGATCCGTCCATGTACCACGCAGTGGCGGCCGTGGTGGCGTCACCGCCAAGCCCGTAGGCGCAGGTGAGATCATCGGTGTCGAGATCATTCCCCGACGTGGACGTCACCGTGACGCTCGTCGCCTGGATCCCGCAGATCATGGTGTCGAGATGGGCGTACCACAGGCCGGCCATCTTCTCGTATCCCGCGTCGTTGGGATGGAGGGCATCGGCCATGTCCGTCGAATAAACGATTCCCGCGCCATCCTCCATATCAACCATGACGATGTTGTCGGGATACGCGTCGTTCGCCGCATTAGTAACACGGTCCATCGCCATCCCTTCAACGGCGTCGTTGAACTGGGTGGTCGTCAGGCTGTACGGGTTGCGGTTGACTATCCGAGCGAGAAGGACGGTAATTGTCACCGACGAATCCGCTTCGAAGCGGTCGATTTCGTCGAGGATGTTCTCCACATCGCTCTCACTCGTGTCGAGCGCATTGGTGCCGATATGGAGAAGGATGATGTCCGCCGGATAATTCTGCAGGTATCCGTAGACATTCGCCGCCACCTCGTCATCGCGTTCACCGTCGATGCCGTAGTGACTGCGGTCGAAATCGTCGGGGGTCCCGTCTTCGAATTGTCCGACAAACTCAACGGGACAACCGGCGCCGCTCAGGCTGCATCCACAGCGGCCGTCGATATCCGACATTCGTTGCGCTTCCATAAGCCCCGCGGGTTATCGAGTCACCGAGCGGCATGATGCGAACGATATCCCCCGATTGCTCGACGGTGACCGTATAGTTCTGGACGTCAGTCCCTTGCGAATTCAACGCTTGGACCGATACGCTGTGCGGTCCGGTCTGGAGCGCCGACGGCGTCCATTCGATCACACCCGTGCCTGGATTGATCGTCATTCCGCTCCGGGTTGGTTAAAAGCGAATAGGTCGCGGCGGGTGTCCCCACCGCGTTCACATCGTATGTATACAGCAAGCCGACCTCAGCCGACGTAACAGGCGTGGAAACAATTGTCGGCGCTGTCGGTGACGACGCCTGAATTGTCACGGTATTCGACTGGCTCGTCGATCCCGCGTCCGTTTCCGAGAACGGTGTCACTTCCGCGTGCCACTGTTCGCCGATTACCGTTTCGGTGGACTTGACCACATTTGCTCCACTCACATACAGGGAGTGGATCTGTTCGCCGGTAAGCGCCCGGTTCCATACACGCGGATCATCGATCCGGCCCTGCAACATAAAACCGTTCGATACGCCAAACGATCCAATCGAGATCGTAGGGTCCGTCACCGATATCGACACTGTCGCACTGTCGATCGCGACGCCGTTCTTGTAGAGAACCATTTTGTCTGTCGCTTCGTCGAAAGTCAGCGACACAAAGAACCACGTATTGAGCGCGAGCGCCACATCGTCCTGGACGGAATTCCACGTTTGGTTGTGACCGCCGGAAAGCCTGTTCCCGTACGAGTCCGGAGCCCAGAGTGCGTGGCCCCCGCTGTTCTCATCGCCGGAGATAATGTTGTTTCCACCATTCGCGCCGCTTCCCGTCCGGTAAACCCACGCGGTCTTGGTGTACGACGACCCTGTGGGGAAATTCTCGCCGGCGCTCAGATCGTCACCGGCGCCGTCGAACTCCCAGGCGCCGTGACCGTCGTGGCCGCCGTTCGGCAGCCACACGGGATCGCCGTTCGCGACAACAGTAAGATCGTTCCCCGAGTAATCGCTCAATGCCGCGGTCGCGCCGCCCTCCATCGGGAGACACATTGTCATGAGCGGAGAACTGTCCACGTACCACGCAGTGGCGGCCGTGGTGGCATCACCGGTAAGACCGTAGGCGCAAGTGAGGTCGTCCGTGTCGTAATCATTCCCCGAGGTCGACGTCACCGTGACGCTCGTCGCGTGAACCCCGCATATCATCGTATCGAGATGCGCGTACCACAGGTTCGCCATCTTCGCGTATCCCGCGTCATTGGGATGAACATTGTCATCCATGTCCGTCGAATAGACGATTTCCGCGCCGTCCTCCATGTCGACCATGACGATGTTGTCGGGATACGCGTCGTTCCCCGCGTTGGTAACACGGTCCATCGCCATCCCTTCAACGGCGTCGTTGAACTGCGTGGTCGTCGAGACTGTACGGGTTGCGGTTGATGATCCGCGCGAGCAGCACGGTGATCGTCACCGACGAATCCGCTTCGAAGCGATCGATTTCGTCGAGGATGTTCTCAACATCGCTCTCACTCGTATCGAGCGCATTGGTGCCGATATGGAGAAGGATGATGTCCGCCGGATAATTCTGCAGGTATCCGTAGACATTCGCCGCCACCTCGTCGTCGCGTTCGCCGTCGATGCCGTAGTGACTGCGATCGAAATCGTCGGGGGTCCCGTCTTCGAATTGTCCGACAAACTCAACGGGACAACCGGCACCGCTCAGGTGCATCCAGAGCGGCCGCCGGTACCCCACGTTCGTTGGGCTTCCATAAGCGCCGCGGGTTATCGAGTCACCGAGCGGCATGATGCGGACGATATTCCCCGATTGCCCGACGGTGACCGTGAAGTTCTGGATGTCGGTTCCTTGCGAATTCAACGCTTGGACCGATACACTGTGCGGTCCGATATCGAGTGCCGACGGGTACCATTCGATAACACCCGTGCCCGGATTGATCGTCATTCCACTCGGGTTGGTTAGAAACGAATAAGTCGCCGCGGGAATCCCCACGGCGTTGACGTCGTAGGTGTAGAGGGCACCCACGGTCGCGCTGGTCACGGGGGTCGACACAATCTGGGGTGCCGACGGCATCCCGTCGCAGATACCCGATCCTGCAAGGCCGTCATTGTAATGTTGGGTGATTTCGGTCTGGGTGAGCGCACGGCCGTAGGTGGCCATCTCATCGATCAGACCATCATAGCGGTAGTGGCCACTAAGATTCAGAAAACCAATATTGACGTCGACATTGGCGACGCTTTCGAATCCCGCCGTATAATCGTGGTATCCGCCGTCGATCATCACGCCGTCGACATAAACGATGTTACTGTCCACGCTGTTGTCGCGGACGGCGACAACATGGTGCCAGTCACCGTTATTCAACACCGGTCCGGCCCCTCCGAGATACAAACCCTGATAATTGATATCTCGAAGCTGAAAACGAACGGAGCCATTGTCGTCCGCCCCAATCCACCAGTGGAGCAGAGACGCATCGTCATCGCGTCCGATGATTACACGGTTTCCCGATGTGCTGGCCGTGGTGTTCATCCAGAATTCGATGGAGAAACTCGCATCGGCCGCCCAATCGAAGACGCCGTCCGCCTCAACGCTCACCTCGTCATCCGTCCCGTTGAAAGACAGGGCGCCGCCGACCGTTCCCGCCGCCGGGTCGGGACAATTTACGCAGTCCCCGTTGCTCGCGCGAATGAACTCGCCGTAAGGCGCGCCCGACGCTTCGTCCATCGGCCAGTGGTGCGTGATGTCCTGGGGACAGCTCCCGCAAGACGGCGATGGCGAGGGCAAGACGGCGAGAAGGTGTTCGTACCAAAGCGCGGCCATCTTCTGGTAGCCCCGGTGATTCGGGTGGAGATTGTCGACCATGTCGGCCGAGTAGTCGATCCCCGCGCCGTCTTCCATATCCACCATTACAATCGCGTCTGGGTAAGCGTCGTTCGAAGGGTTGGTGACACGGTCGAGCGCCATTGCCTCAACATTGTCGTTGAATTGAGTTGTCGTCGAACTGTAGCTTATCCTGTTTATGATGCGCGCGAGAAGAACGGTCACTGTGGTGTCATGATCCGCTTCGTAGCGATCGATCTCGTCAAGAATATCCTCGACCTGCGCGGGGCTCGGGTCGAGCGCGTTGGTGCCGATGTGAAGAAGGACGATATCGGCGTGCTCCGCCTGGAGCCAGTTGTAGATATTGGAAGCGATTTGCGAGTCCGTCCAACCGGGATGACCCGAGTTGTCGGGATCGAACGGTGGATACATTGCCTGTCCGGCCAAAGTGTCCCCGACAAAATCGACGTTGTAACACCCCGACTCGAGCATCAGCCACAGCGGCCAGCGGTAGCTTGTCCGCTCGTCGAGCGGTCTGGGATCGCCGCTGTAATTGTCATAAGTGATCGAATCGCCGCAGGGCATGATCGTGACCAAACCGGGTTCATTCCGCGGACACGATGGTTACGGTATTGGACTGATAGGTCGACCCCACTTCAGACGCCGAAAACGGCGTCACCCGTGCCTGCCAATCGTCACCGACACTCGTCTCCGAAGACTTGATAACGTCGGGCCCGCTACTATAGAGGGCGGCGATCTGCGAACCGGAGACGGCATAGGGATAAATCCGCGCGTCGTCGATTGCCCCGTCGAAGTTCCTGCCGTAGAACTCACTCGCGCCGATACGAACCGGCTGGTCGTTCTTTCTGAAAGTTCCCGACGCGGCCACGACGGTGTCCGCCTGTCCATTTATATAGACCACTACCTGGCTTCCATCGAAGGTCGCCGCGACATGAACCCATACGTTTTTTGGGATTGTGGCGTTACCGACGACGCGGATTCGGGTCTGTCCGACAAGCCCCATCCGCATCTCGAGATTATCCTCGTTGTCGCCGGTGAGCATGAGCGTGTAAATCGAATACGGATCCGTCGTACCGTACTCTTTCGAGACGATACGCATGTCGTTGCGGAAGCTGTCCACATTGATCCACGCGGCAAGCGTTACGTAATCGACATCCAGAACACTCGCGTCCGGTACGTTCACGTAGTCGTCAACGCCGTCGAATTCAAACCCTCCGGCGCCATCGTACCCCCCTGTCGCGTTCCACACTGGTCCGCCCGATCGTGGTTGCCGTCTGGCCGTTGCCCGAATAGTCGCCAAGGGCATTTGCCGCCCCGCCTTCGAACGGCATGAGGAGCGCCATGAGTGGTGAACCGTTTTTGTACCACGCAGTCGCGGCGGTGGTCGCCGTGCCGCTCAACGTGTACGTGACGTTCAAATCATCGCTCGTGAAGTCGTTTCCCGATGTCGATGACAAATTCAGATTGGTTAGTTCGGCCGCCAAAGGCGCCGCATCGGTCTTATCGCCCGAAAAGGCGGAAAGAGCGAGCAACACAAAGAAGGCGCAAACAAACATAACAGTCCGTCTCATAGCAAATACTCCCTGGTACAAGGACGCGAAATTTGACTTACGCGAAGGATGTGGTTGTCCTGTCCATACTCCCTTTGTTCCGAAACCGGGCGGCGACACATGCCGCCGCCCGGTTGGTATTTATTTAAGAAGCACTGCCTTGCGGGTCAGTGTCTTGTTGCCCGCCGTGAGCCTGTAGAAATAGATTCCACTGGCCGCGGGCTCGCCGTAACTGTTCCGTCCGTCCCACTCTTCAGAAAAGACCCCGGGCGCTCTTTGCTGGTCGACGAGAGTCCGGATCAGCCGACCCGAAATGTCGTACACGCGGAGCGACACATGACCGCTCGTGTCCAGAGTGAACCCGATCGTTGTCGTCGGGTTGAACGGGTTTGGATGGTTCTGGTGAAGTGCGAGCTTGAGCGCCGCCGCGGTGGGAGCCGTATCAAACGACGTCACCGGCCGGCCATCCTCGAGAACCGAAACACGGTAGGCATACTCACGCCCCGGTTGCGCCGAAGCATCAACAAGCACGTAGTCCACGCCGTCCCGACGGATGTCCGCGCCGAGGAGCCGATCGTAGGGCCCGTCGGACACGGAGCGATAAATATCAAAGTCGAGCTCGCCCGGCACTCCGTGCAGCACCCACCTGATTTCAACATTATTGTCGATCCACCGTGACTCGTACGATCGGACCATCACCGGAACTGTCTCATCCATTATAGTGATCGAATCCGTGCATACGGTCGCGCCGGCATCGTTCGCTGAGAACGGCGTCACGCACACCATCCACTGTTGTCCGGTCACGGTCTCGGCTGCGTCGATGACATTCGATCCCTCGAAGAAGAGCGCATGAACCTGCTGGTGCGTCAACGCCCGGTTGTAGAGCCTCACATCGTCGAGAGTTCCCATCCACGACCAGCTGTTCGGCGCGCCGAAAGAACCGACCGAGATGGTCGCGTCGGTCACGTCACGTTTGGCGGGGTCGACAACCGCGCTGTCAACAACGACATCGTCTTTGTAGAGCCGCATAACACCGGTGTCGTAGTCGAAGCTCAGCGCCACGAAGAACCACTGGTTGAGCGCCAGGGGTACGCTGTCCTGGACGATATCCCATGTCCCGTCGTGCCCACCGGAGAGATGGTTGCCGAACATGTCGGGCGCCCACAGCGCGTGCCCGCCAGTGTTCTCATTGCCCGCCATCACGTTGTTGCCGCCATTGGCGCCGGTCCCCGTCCTGTACACCCATGCCGTCTTGGTGTACGACGACGAGAGCGGGAAATTCTCGCCCGCACCAATATCGCTGTTGCCGTCGAACACGAACGCTCCGAAGCCGTCATGGCCCGCGGTCGCGTTCCACAGCGTGTTGCCGTGCGGCGTCGTCGTGATACCGTTGCCTGAATAGTCATTCAGTGCATTCACCGCGCCGCCCTCGAACGGCAGGTAAAGCGTCATAAGAGGAATTAGCGGTGAGCCGCTGACGTACCACGACGTCGCCGCGGTGATAGCGCCATCTGTAAGGTCGTACTGACAGAGGAGATCATCGGTCGTCGCGTAGAGACCAAAATTGGTCGAAGTCAATTCGAGATTGGCCAGGGCCGGTGGCGCGAAAATCGCAATCGCGTAGCTTTGCGTGTCCGTCCCCACCGAGTTGGCCGCCTCGACGGTTACGAACGCGCTGCCCGCCGCCGCGGGGGTCCACTGGATAAGACCCGATACCGGATCGATCGTCATGCCCGCCGGGTTCGCGGTGAGCCCATAGGTGGGCGCCGGGTTCCCCGTCGCGTTGACGTCGTATGCGTAGAGTTCTCCAACCGACGCCGTTGTGACCGGTGTCGACACAATTGCCGGTGCTATATCGACGTCTGTACAAATTCCAACTCCGAGAAGGCCGTTGGCGTAATGTTCGTCGATTTCGCTTTCCTGCAGCGCCCGGTCGTAGATTGCAAGTTCATCGAGGTTGCCGAGATAACGGTAGTAACCGCCAAGGACGAGGTAACCGACGTTCACCGGAACATCGGCCTCGAAACCGTTAGCGTAATTATAGGCCCCGTCGTCTATGAGATCACCATCGACATAGATCATATTAATGTCCGCGTCGTTGTCCCGCACGGCAACGATGTGGTGCCACTCGTCATCATTGAGCACCGGACCGGTGCCGCCGAGGTAGAGCCCACTGCCGCTCGTGTCGCGGCACTGGAAACGAACCGTGCGGTTGCCGTCCATACCGATCCACCAATGGAGGCCGCTTGCCGACCCCGCATCGCGGCCAATGATGACCCGGTTCCCCGATCGACTCTCGTTTGTCTTCATCCAGAATTCTATTGTGAAGCTCGCATCCGAGGGCCAGTCGAAGGTGCCGTCATCCGGCAAGTCAACTTCGTCAACCTCACCATCGAACAGCTGCGCGCCATTCAACGGGCTGGCCACCAACACCGGACAATCCGTCACGCAAATACCATCGTTCCCCAAGATGAAGTCCTCGTAGGGCTCAGCGGCATCGTCAAACTTGTAATAGTGGACAAGCTCGAGCGGACACGGTGGCGGTTCCGAAACCACAATCTCGTAGGTCTGGCTGTCCGCGCCTGCGCTGTTCATCGCAACCACGGTGGCAAGTGTGCTGCCATCCGTTGCGGGGGTCCACTGAACGAGACCGGTGAGCGTATCGATCGTCATACCCGCCGGATGGTCTCCAAGCGAATAGGTCGGCACTGGAAAACCGGTCGCGTCGACGTCGTACGAGTAGAGCTGACCCACAATTGCCGTCGTCGGCGGCGCCGTTGTGATCTCGGGTCGCTCAGGGAGAGCCTGGATGGCGATGGTGTCGGCACATGCCGTCACGCCTGCTGCGCTTGCCGAAAATGGTGTCACGCAGGCGACCCAGAGGTCGCCGGCCGCCGTTTCGGTCGACCGGATAACATTCGGGCCGTTGTAGAGGGAGAAGATCTGTTCGGACGTGAGGGCCCGGTTATAAAGACGAACGTCGTCGAGCGTCCCCATCCACATATAGCCATTGCTTGCGCCAAAAGAACCGATTGATATGGTTGCGTCGGTCACCTGAGCCGTTACCGTCGCGCTGTCAATCGCCACGCCGTCCTTGTACATTACCATCTTGCCGCTGTCCGCATCCCAGGACAACGCGACGAAGAACCACGTGTTGAGAGCAAGCGCGACATTATCCTGGACGGAATTCCATGTGCCGTTGTGACCGGCGGAGAGCTTGTTACCGTAGGAGTCAGGCGCCCAGAAAGCGTGGCCGCCGCCGTTGGCGTCACCGGCCATAACGTTGTTTCCACCGTTAGCACCACTTCCCGTCCGGTACACCCACGCCGTTTTCGTATATGAAGATCCGACGGGGAAATTCTCGCCTGCGGCCAGGTCATCGTTTCCATCAAAAACAAACGCACCGTTGCCGTCGTGACCGGCGGTCGCATCCCATGTAGGATCGCCGTTTGGCGTCACGGGCAAGCTGTTCCCTGAATAGTCGATGAGCGCGTTTGTCGCTCCCCCTTCGAAGGGCATCATCAAGACCATTACAGGTGAAAGCGGTGGCGATGAACCCGGCGTACCAGGCCGTCGCCGCCGTCGTCGCCACGCCGGCGAGATCGTACGTACACGTAAGATCGTCGGCGGGCAAATCGTTCCCCGATGTTGAAGTCAACGCGAGGTTTTCGATTCCGGGCACGGGGCCCGCGGTAATCGTAATCTCATAGGTTTGATTGTCCGTCCCGGCGGAGTTCGAGGCGTCGACCGACACCAACTGGCTTCCCGGCGCGGACGGCGTCCATTCGATGAGGCCGGTGTAAGCGTTTATCGTCATTCCCGCGGGAGAGCCGCTGAGCGCGAATACCACCGCGGGGCTTCCCGTCGCGTCGGCATCATAGGTGTAAAGTTGGCCGACGACCGCCGATGTCGAAGGCGCCGATGTGATCTCCGGCACTATCGGTGATCCAGCCAGGACAACGAGCGTGTCGCTGTTTGTTGTTGTTCCTGCTTCGCTCTGAGAAAAAGGAGTGACTCGCGCCTGCCAGATGTCACCGACTTCTGTTTCGGCGTACTTGATGACATTGGAGCCGTCGTAATACATCGCTTGAATCTGCTCCGCTGACAGCGCCCGATTGTAGAGCCTGACATCGTCGAGCGTTCCCTGCCACATGTACCCGTTGCCATAACCGAAAGAGCCAATCGAGATCGTCGCGTCGGTAACCAGCGCGGAAACCGTTGCGTTGTCGATCGGTTCGCCATTCTTGTAGAGTACCATCTCGTTTGTGGCGGCATCCCAAGACACCGCGACGAAAAACCACGTATTGAGAGCAAGGGCAACTCCGTCCTGGACGGAGTTCCACGTGCCGTTGTGTCCGGCGGAGAGCTTGTTGCCGTAGGAGTCGGGCGCCCAGAAAGCATGTCCACCGCCGTTGGCGTCACCAGCCATAACGTTGTTTCCGCCGTTGTTCCCGCTTCCCGTCCGGTATACCCACGCTGTTTTTGTGTATGAAGATCCGACGGGGAAATTCTCGCCCCCCGTAAGGTCGTCGTTTCCATCAAAAACAAACGCACCGTTGCCGTCGTGACCGCCTGTCGCGTCCCATGTAGGGTCACCGTTTGGGGACACCGGCAAGCTGTTTCCCGAATAGTCGACGAGCGCGCTTGTCGCCCCGCCCTCGAACGGCGCATACAGCACCATGATCGGCGCCGGGGGCGAGTCACCGATGTACCACGCCGTCGCCGTCGTTGTTGCGTCACCGGACAGATCGAAAGCGCACACAAGATCATCGTGCGTGAGATCCAGTCCGGATGTCGATGTGAGTGTAAGATTGGAAAGCAGAGGAGTGAGGGCGGCTGAGTGTTTTTCCGGATAGGACGCGCTGCTCGAGAGCAGGGCACAGAAAAGCACAAGAACGCCCACCCCAACAAGGGCGGTTCTCTTCATGACGAAACTCCTTTTCTTGCCTTAAGCGAAGCGATTGGCATGTACAGGTTACTCGCGTATTTTATCACACATTCTCAACATTATCAATGACTTCCACGGGCAGGCTAAAGGCAAGTGTTAAATCCAAGCGGTTTTAGCCGCACGGGTATGCGACAAATCATACATGAGAGAGATCGGCGTACCTTCGCGAGAGTATTGCTCAACAACGTCTCCACTCGAAGCAAGATTCACAATATACTTTTAAACAATAAGTTATGAGCGTGTTGACTCACCGCGCTTCCCGCGCGGCCGCGTCGATCCGGTGTTGGACCCAACCGGTCAATCACGGGGCTTCAAGAGGTCGGGCGGCAGAATGGGAGTGGCTCCCGCGCGCGAGCAAACGAAGGACGCCACCCGGTTGGCGTGTCTGTTAACGCGATCCAAATCGTGGCCTTCGAGAAGCCCGGCGACAAGCGCGGCGGCAAAGGCGTCCCCCGCCCCCACCGTGTCGACAACCTCGACGGAGACAGCCGGCTCAACCGACAGGCGTCCATCTATATAGAGGACGCTGCCCGAAGGACCTCGTGTGAGCGCGACCGCCCTGAGGTCGAAGCGCTTCGCCAGCTGGGCCAGGCGTTCCAGCGGTGACCCGTTGAGCCCGGCCAGCTTCGAGACGACGGTCAGCTCGTCGTCGTTCAGTTTGACCACCGTCGCAGCTGCAAGACCGCGTTCAATTGTATCGTCGCTGTACCATGGAGAGCGAAGGTTGAGATCGAACAGCTTGATCGCGTCCGGACGCATGCGTTTCAAGAACGCCTGGGTGGTCAAACGGGATGTTTCCGCCCGCTGGCCCAGCGTTCCAAAGAACGCCGCATCGGCCCTCGGGGCGGCTTTCTCCAGAACGGGTCCCATCGGAATGTGATCCCATGCCGCATTCTCGTGGACGTGAAAGCTCGGAACACCGTCATCGTCCACCGCCACCGTCGACCTCCCCGTCGGGTACGACGGGTCGATCGATATCCCGCCGGTCTCCAGCCCCAAACCTTTCAAGCGCGCAAGCGCCTCCCGGCCTTCCGAGTCGTCCCCCACCGAAGAAAACACACTCCCCCGATGGCCCAGCGACCGGGAATGCCAGGCGAAGTTGCCCGGAGCCCCACCGAGCTGCTTTCCGCCCGGGAGAATATCCCACAAAAGTTCACCAATTCCGACAATCAGCCGACCCATCGACCTACCTTTGAGAAGGGTTTCACAAACACAGACTTCGACGATTTTTGGCGTGAAAAATGCACGGCCTGTTTTTCCGAAAAACTCATTGTAACCCTATTGATGTTTGTCATATATTACAGCGAATGCAAAACGGACGGCAATCCCCGAGTCAATCGGTGTTGACCGTCCGTCCCGTTAAACGGGGGACTCGTTCCCCGCAAAGACCGTTCGCGAACGATCGGTTTTCCACGGAAAAACACGCTCGTGACGGTCGAGTTTTTATCGGCTCCGCAAAGAGCCGAACGATTTGGCAGAGACGGCTCGGTATGCCGAGTGCCGTTGCGACCTTTTTGACAGACAAGCGTAGACTTGTTGATTAACATGACAGCAAACAAGAAGGTCAGCGTGTCCAGCAAACAGGTGAGACTGAGTGCAATCAGCCGGACTGCCGATTTTTGTGGCCGCCTCTGAATGAGGCTTTCACATTGTTGACCGTGCGACTGGAACGCGCCCTGCCACCGCGAGTGAGGACCACACTCGTAATTTCCAAAAATCCCCAATAATGAGCTCATCTTCCGATCCAGAACTCAAAGACACCGCGCAGGCACAGACTGTAGAGCCCACGATCGTGGACTCCCATATTGTTGAAATCGTTTCCGACTCCGGTGAAGGCGCGCAAACCGCCGGCCAGATGTTCGGCACCGTTTCGGCAAAGATGGGCAACAGTGTCTGGACTGTCGAGATTATCCCGGCGGAAATTCAGCCGCCGGTTCGCAGCGCCGCCGGCGCAAGCGGCATCCGCATCCGCATAGGGTCCTTCCCTATCACAAATGCCGGCGACCTCGCCGATCTCGTCGTCGCTTTCAACGAACAAGTTCTTATGGGAGGGATGTCGACGGGCAAGTTCAAACCCGGTTGCACCATCCTCCTCGAAAGCATGTGGAAAACCCACACAGACCCCGACGTCGTCGAAGCATACACACAGATGGTCGGCAAAATGACGGCCGAGGGCTACCGCGTTCACGAGGTACCTCTTGAGGAGGAATGCCGCAAGCTTGTCGACAATCCGCAGCGCGGCAAAAACATGTTCGTGCTCGGGATGCTTTGCTCGATTTACACGCGCAATATCGAGCTCGCCCGCCACCAAATCGTCGAAAAGTTCAAGAAAAAGGGCGACAAGGTCATCAAACCCAACATCGACCTGATCGAAGCGGGTTACAACTGGGCGGAAAAGTATCTTGGCATCAAGTTCGGCGTGGCGTCATGCGGAATCACAGATCCGCAAATCGTGATGAACGGCAATACGTCGCTCGCTTTGGGCGTCGTCGCATCGGGCATGGAAGTGTGTGCGATGTACCCGATCACACCAGCGACGTCCGCTTCCCATTACCTCAGCGACATCTTCGAAGAAGTCGGCGGCGTCGTTCACCAGGCCGAGGATGAAATCGCCGCGTGCGCCTTTGCCCTTGGCGCTTCGTACGCCGGCAAGTGCGCCGTCACCATCACATCGGGTCCGGGCATGGCGCTCAAAACAGAACTGATGGGCTTGTCGGTCATGGGAGAGATTCCTCTCGTCCTGGTCAACGTTCAGCGCGGCGGCCCCAGCACGGGCCTCCCGACAAAGGTCGAACAGGGGGACCTCCTTGCGTCGATCTTTGGAACGCCGGGAGACGCGCCGAAGATCGTCATGGCTGCGGCGACCATCGAAGACTGTTTCTACTCTATGATCACCGCCCGCAAGATCGCCGAGACATTCCGAACGCTCGTTGTCGTCCTCAGCGACGCCAACCTCGCTACCGGACAGCAGGCTTTCACGCGCCCGGTATTCAACAAAGAATGGGCAATGCCGCCGATGGACCAGAGCCCAGCGCCCGAGGGACACCCGCCCTACGACTGGGACCCCAAGACAGGCCTGTCGCAACGCTTTATCCCAGGCCAACCCAACGGCATGTACACGCTTACCGGCCTGGCCCACACACGCGAGGGCAAGGTGGCCTACGAGCCCGGTGTTAACGAAGAAGGCTGCCGAAGCCGGAGCCTCAAACTCGCTGCATTCCAAAAAACACTGAAGACGCCAAAAGTATTTGGCGACCCGGAAGGTGACATCCTCGTCATTGGCTGGGGCAGCACCAAGGGCGCAATAGAGGAAGCCGTCCAACGCCTCCAACGTGACGGTCACAAGGTGTCGTCGCTCCATCTCAAGTTCCTCCAGCCCATGGCTCCGGGACTCAAACAGATCATGGAGCGGTTCAAACACGTATTCAGCGTCGAAATCAATTACTCCGACAGTCTCGACGACGAACTCATCAATGAGGATAACCGGAGATTCGCCAACCTGGGGTGGCTTCTCCGCGCCAGGTATTTGCTCGACATCGACTCGTTCACGCGGGTTCACGGGCAGCCATTCAGACCGGGCGCGATCGAGTCTGAAATCCGGCGTCGTCTCAAAACCATCATAGGCGAGGGGTAGTCCGATGTTTGGTCTAAAAACACAATGCATTCTGAATCTTGAGGATGAGTACAAACCTCTGGAAGCCTACCAGGGATCGATGTCCCGCTGGTGCCCGGGATGCGGCGACAACGCAATCCTCGCCGCCGTTCAGAGGCTCTGCCGCGACGAGCAGCTTCCGCCCGAGAAAACCACTTTTGTTTCCGGCATCGGCTGCGCGGCGAGATTCCCCCATTATATGGGGACATATGGTTTTCACGGTCTCCACGGCCGGGCGCTTCCCGTCGCCGAAGGGATCAAAATGCGGCGACCCGACCTCCATGTGTTTGTCAACACAGGGGACGGCGACTGTTGCAGTATCGGTACGGCCCACTGGATCCATGCGATCCGCTTGAACATGGACATCACATGCATGCTCCATGACAACAGTATCTACGGCCTGACAAAAAAACAGGCATCCCCAACGACTCCCACGGGGTACAAGACCAATACCACTCCGCGAGGCCAGACGCTGGGACCGCTCAATCCGCTCAGCACCACGCTCGGCGTATCAAATATCTCATTCGTCGCACAAGTCGTGGAGTGGATTCCTGAATTGTTGTATGATGTCATTCATCAGGCGTTTCATCATAAAGGGTTCTCGTTTGTTCGAATCCTGCAGCGGTGCCCACATTTCATGCCCGACTTCTTTTCCTCGGTGGTATCGAACCCCGACAAGGTTCTGCTTCTCAAGCATGAAAACGGGATAAATATCAGCGACACCATTGGCAGGATCTACAAGAACCACGAAGAGCACGATCCGCTGGACATCCACAGGGCGAGAGAACTGGCGAGCCTCGAAGAGGTCGTCCCGGTTGGTATCTTCTTCCGTGATGAAACGGTGCCCCGCTATGAGGATCTCAAGAAACCAAAACGCGGGCCGTGCAGTGAGCAAATAGAAAACACGTTGGACAAGGCCTTTGACAAATTCGGTATCCAGACGGATGCCGCCGAGGTGGTTAAGAGTGGGAACGGTGAAGGATCCGGAACCGGCAAAAAGTGAAGACAGCAATCCGGCGAATCAAACAGAACAGCTGACGGAAAATACAGACTCAACCGCGGCGGGCGCAGATACAACTTCCGCACCGTCGCGGCTTCCCGTTGAACCCGCACTCGCGTGGGAAACGGAAACGCCCGGAGACGCCGAGCAAGGAGAGGACGACGGCCATGAAGCCGACGCCACTTTCGCCGAACTGCGGCGTTTTTGTCTGTACGGGAATGTCGGCTCGGAGCCGGTCACGCACGCATCAGAGTCGTGGCCGACCCCGGCCCTGATTGCACGCTTCAAAGACCTTTCGAATATTCGTTACGACTACCCGCTGTGCCTGACCGGAGGCGACAGGGAGACGCCGGCGAAGACCCTGACCGCGATCGTCGACGAGGTTATTTCCGCCGTCGCGGACTCGAGCGACGAAGGCCAGAGATTGACGAGGCACCTCTATCAACTCGAGGCGAAGGTAAAAGAACTTGCCGAGAAAAAGCCGGGCACGGGTCTTTCCATCTTGTGGAACCAGGCGGCCGACGACATCGTCGCGGCAACCCGTCTCGTCGTCGACGAAAAGCAGATGTTGAAGCAGGACATGAATGTCGCACGCGGTGCACTCCGCTCCGACGGTGAGGTTCTCGTCTGCGACAAGACGACGTCTCGCCGGCTCTTCGAAGCCGCCGTACAGCTCCAGTGGAGAAAGCACTGCACGGCGTGGCGCCAGGATCTCGATATGCTGATTTTCGAGCTCCGGGAAATCCTCGCCGCCGATTTCATACACTCTCCCGAGGCCAAGAGCCCGGAACATCTCAAGGCGTCCGTGGGGTCCGGCGATGAAGAAGAACTCGATTTCCAAGCGATGTCCTCGATTCTCAAAGAGAGCGACCTCGGCGATCCGATCCCTGAATCAAGGCGCAAGCGGATCACCGGCGCGCTGGAGGTTATCGACCGCATCAAACCGCTCTTCGACATAACGAAGGTGACTTCGCACAAAGGAAAATCCAAGAAAACGAATCAACCCCTCCAAATCGAGATCATCGAGAATGACTGCGCCGCGGTGTTCACCCGCTACAATGAACAGATGAAGACGCTCGTCGAATTCTTCAAAGCGGTCGAAATTGCCCGGCTGGAAGTGGCGAACCGTTACCACGAACAGATTCACGACGCGTTTTTCGATCATTTCGATCTCGCGCATTTGACTTCGACCGAGGTCGAACTCTGTCCGCCGATCCTTCTCGTGTTGACAGGCGAGTTCTTTGCAAATCGCGACAAGGGTCAGCTCTTCGATGTACTTGCGTCGGAAATCCCCGTCAAGATTCTCGTTCAACTCGACAGCCTTCTGGATTCCGAGCGCACGAGCGAAAGTGCGGACATCATTTTTGGCTGGCAAACGCGGCTGGCAAAAATGGTGATGGCGCTCGACGACATTTACGTGCTTCAGTGCCCCGTTTCCAATGCACCGCTTCTTCAGAAAAGTCTCATGGAGGGTCTCAGTTATTCTGGTCCGGCGGTTTTTTGCGTTTTCGAAGGAAACCGGGATGACCAACCGGGGCTCACCACGTTCCACTGCGGGGCGACGGCGACCGAGTCCCGGGTGTTCCCCGTATTCACATACGACCCCGGCAAAGGGCGTACGCTTTACGACCGTACAAGCGTCTCCGACAACCCTCGAATCGACCACGAGTGGTCCGTTGACGCGTTTTCGTACCAGAACGCGAATGGAGACGAGAAATCGATCGACCTTGCGTTCACGCCGGCCGATTTTCTCTTCGGCGACATTCGTCTCTCGCAACACTTTTGGCGCGTGCCGGCCGACAAATGGCACAAGGACATGATCCCGGTCGACGAGTACCTCAAGCTGGACGCGGATACGGCCGAGACCAGGATTCCGTATATCGCCGGCGTTGGGACGGACGGGCGGATCAGCCGAATCGTCGTGACCAGGGCCGTTCTCGGCGCGGTTGAGTCGTGCGGCTCTTTCTGGCGGAACATCCAGGAAAACGGCGGTGTTAACAATTCGTTTGTCGACGACGCGCTTTCAGGCGAGAAGCAAAAGCTGGAAGACAACAAGCAAACAGAAGTCGACGCCATTAAGAAGAAATTCGATTCGCAGCTTGGACGCAATATCGGCGAGCTGACACGCGAGGTGGTCCAGCGGATCGTCAATCAAATCGTCTACGGAGGCGGAATCGGAATGGACGCCCCGTTGGCGCCGACGACTCCGGCTCCCGCGCCATCGACCGACTCGACGGACACAACGGATGCGCCGGCCGCCCCGGAAGTCGAAACCGAAGAAGAAGAGGACGAGGCGATTTCGTTCGATGAACCCTATATCGACACGCCTCTGTGTACTACGTGCAACGAGTGCACGAACCTCAACGGTAAAATGTTCGCCTACAACGAAAACAAACAGGCGTTTGTCAAGGACGCCTCGGCCGGAACGTTCCGCGAGCTGGTAACCGCCGCGGAGAAATGCCCCGTGCACATTATCCACCCGGGGAAACCGGGGAATCCCGATGAAACGGGCCTGGACGATCTCGTCCAACGCGCGGCCAAATTCAACTAGTGACAGAAATGCAAAACGTCATAGCCATCGGATTTTTGCTGGGTCTTGCGAGCGTGCTGGCCGTCGTGCTCGCCGTGGCGAACGCAAACTCAAAGTGTTCGAAGACCCGAGAATCGACGATGTCTTCGACATGCTCCCCAACACAAACTGCGGCGCGTGCGGACTCCCCGGTTGCCGGATGTTCGCCGAAAAAGCGGTCGCAGGAGAAATCCAGCCCAGCCAATGCACGGTCGGAGGAGCCGAAACGGCGGCGGAGGTGGCGGATTTTCTTGGCGTCGACGCGGGCACGCTCGATCGCAAGATCGCACGTCTCCATTGCGCGGGGCGGCACTAACGTCGCCATCCAGATGGCCGAATACAAGGGCTTCCCTTCTTGCCGGGCGGCGGTCGCGGCGGCGGAGGCGGTCAAAGGATGCCGTTACGGCTGCCTCGGATTTGGCGACTGCCAGGTGGTTTGTGATTTTGACGCGATCACCATGGGCCCGACCGGGCTCCCGATAATCGACTTTGACAAGTGTACGGCGTGTGGGGACTGTGTGAGGATTTGCCCGAAGGGCATCATCGAACTTGTTCCCGCAAGACAGCATGTTCTCGTTCAATGTAAATCCGAACTCGAGGGAGACAAGGTACTCGATCTTTGCAAGGTAGCTTGCACGGCCTGCGGCAAATGCGTGGCCGATTCTCCCCAGGGCTTGTCAGGATGAAAAACAACCTTCCTGCCGTTAACACCGATATGCTCCACATGGAATCGCCGGATGTTATCCGGCGGTGTCCGACGGGCGCGATCGCGTGGGTGGACGGACAACAGTTCAAAAACACCCCGGAAAGCGGGCAAACCTGAACCACCGACCGAACCGATTGATATTCTCTGATGTGGTTTCGCAAAACAAAAACAAGGACAGAAAGCTTCAATTTCCCGGGGCAAAAACACGCCCTTGACGGTCACGCCGCGGTCTTCACAGTTGAGAATATGGCCAGCGAGGCCGTTCTCATACGTGCGGTGCCCGAGTTGGCGGAGATCACCGGCCCCATGCGCAATCTCGCGCCGCCCGGCCACGAAACGATCTCCGACCAGCCGGTCACAGTCCGGCAGATCAAACATCTCAGGCCGATGCTCGGCCAGCTCGCGGGGTACGCCCAGGTGGGGCTCCGCGTGGCGGGGCTCACGAACAATCTCAACGCCACCCACGAGGCGCTCTCCTCCGCCGCTGGCAAACGTCTTACATATGTGGTGAATCTCACATGCCGCGCGCTACAACGTCAGGCGGGGGCGCTCCACGGCAGCCACGATGATTATTATAGAGTGGCCGATGCGGGGTGTTTTCAGCTCTTTGCCCAAAACGCGCAGGAGACGGCCGATCTAACGCTTATCGCGCATAGGATCGCCGAGCAAGCGTTGACCCCGGGCATATGCGCCCAGGACTTCTACAGAACCACGCATTCCGTCCAGACGGTTCGCCTGCCCGAACGCGGACTCGTGGCGCGCTACCTTGGCCGCCCCGAAGATATGATTCCATGCCCGACCCCTTCCCAGACCTTTCTCTTTGGCGAAAAAAGACGGAGAATTCCCGTGCTTGTCGATCGCGACAGGCCGGTTGGAGTCGGCGGCACACAGGATCATGAAAGCTATTACCGCGCGGTTGCCGCCCAACGGCCGTTCTTTCTCGACCACATCGGCGGCATCGTTGATCTCGCGATGAGCGATTTCGCCAAACTCACCGGGCGTGTGTATCACAAAGTGTCCGGGTATCGGGTCGAAGACGCCGACGTGGTTGTCGTCGCACAGGGGGCGATCCTCGACGAGCTCGAAACTGTTGTCGATTACCTTCGCTCCACGGAAAAAATAAAGGCGGGTGTGGTGGGTTTAAGGATGTACCGCCCATTCCCCGGCGCCGAAATCACACAGATGTTGAAGGGCAAACGCGCCGTCACGATTCTCGAGCGGACGGACCAGCCCCTGGCCGAGGACCTTCCAATCACAAAAGAAATACGTTCGGCCATTTCGAAGGCGATCGAAAACGGAGCCGCCGGAGAAGGCGCCAGCCCATATCCCGGGTATAACAGCTACCAGCGACCCGGCGACCGCCCGCGAATATTCTCCGGTGCTTTTGGCGTCGGCGGCGTACTTCCCTCGTTCGGTGATCTCGCGGCGGTCTTTCGCAATATGCTCGAGGGAGGATCGAACAAACGGAATTATTACGTCGGCGGTGTTTTCGACGCGCCCGACCGGCGGTTTCCCCATCTCGAGTCACTGAAACAGAGGCTCGACAGGGCGTACCCCGATCTCGACGATTTGAGCGTCGCCGAGGCCCCGGATGCAGAGGGTATCGAACTGCCAGGATACGCCATCCAGCTTCATTCGCTCGCCGTCCAGGGAGGCATTTTCGCGGGAAACCTGTTCGCCCAGACACTGGCCAACGCGCTCAACTGGACGATCAAAACATTCCCCGTGGGAGGCCTCGAACCAACGATCCAGCCGGTGACGTTTACAATCGTACACGCCAAAGAAGACGAACCGCTCAAGAACAAACCCGATCTTCTCGACATGATTCTCGTCTCAGGCGATCGGCTGATAGAGGATCTGCCGTCGCGGGTCCGGCCAAAAAACCAGGCGACCCTTATTATCGAATCCAACCGGAGTCCCGAGGATTTCTGGCAGTCACTTTCCAATCGAACGATCGGCTGGATTCGCAAGCACGACATCCGGATCTACACGATCGATTCTCGAAAGATCGCCTCGGAGACAGCTTCGCGTCCATCGTTTGTGGATCAGCTTGTCATCTGGGCGCTCTTCGGCGCGTATCTCAAGGTCGGCGAACTCGTATCGGACGACGATCTAAAAACGTTTCTCGAACATTTTGGCAAACGCCTTTCCCACATCTTCGGACCGTCGCACTACCTCATTGAGGATATCTCGAATTGTGTCATGCGCGGAACCGACGAACTTACGCTTCTCGACTGGGAGGCGCTCGACAAGGACCGGCGTCCCATGCCGACCGAATCGCAGGCCCCATGGACGGTCCAACAGGTCGACCAGCACGATCACACCGTGTTCGACGTGAACCGTTTCTGGCATTCGGTGGGATATCTCTACAACGCGGGCGAGCAGGATGAAACGATAACCGATCCGTATCTCGCGACGGGAATAATGCCCGCGGGGAGCAGCGCGTTTCGCGACATGTCGCCTTATCGGCTCCGGATACCTCTGTGGAATCCGACGAGCTGTGAAGGGTGCGGACTGTGCTGGTCGCTCTGCCCCGACTCGGCGCTTCCCCCTTCGCTTCAGAGTATACCGGCGCTTTTACAGACGGCAATGAAACACTGCGAAGAGAACGGGACCCCAATGGTCCAGATGCAACGCGCCGCCGAGCATCTTGCCAAACAGGCTTACACTCTGATTCTCAAGGACGAACTCGGTCAGTACCACGAATTGGGAGCGGTCCTCAAAGAGGCGTTCTCAAGGCTCACCGATAAGATGGGTCTCGAAGGTGAGAAGCTCGAGGCGCTCACAAAGGAATTCGAACCGATTCACCGGCTTGTGGAACACCACCCGGTGAGCAAGACCGACAGGTTCTTCAATACACCGCACAAAGACACCAAAGGAAGCGGCGGGCTTTTGTCGATAGCGCACAACCCACTGAGCTGCACCGGATGCGGACTCTGTATCGAAGTGTGCCCGAACGACGCTTACACCTGGATCGACCAGACACCCGAACTTCTCAAAAAGAACAGCCACATCTGGGATTTCCAGATGTCGCTTCCAGAAGTGTCGAGTGAAGAAATTGAGAAATCGATTTCAAAAGAAGATCCGGATGAGAATGTCTACAGGCTTCTCAACAAGACGGCGTACCACTCGATGGTCGGCGGCGATGCGGCATTCCCCGGGAACAGCGTAAAAACGGCGATCCACCTCGTCACGGCAACGGTCGAATCGGTTATGCGCCCGAGATTCGACGCGCACGTCAAGCGTCTCGACACATTGATTGAAGAGCTCGAACAAAGGATACAGGGCAAGGTCGCGCGGGCACTTCAAATCAACGACTTTGAGAGATTCGGACAGCAACTGTCGCGGGTTCGCCGCGAAGGCTTCTCAGCCGAATCGCTCGCCAGGCTGATTGACGATGACAACGACACACGAGATGTCGACAAGGATCAGCTCGCCCGCTTGACCGGCCTTCTTGGCCAGCTCAAGGAACAGCGCCGGCTCTATCTCGAAGGCGGAAGCGGAACCGGTCGCGCACGCATGGCGATTACCGTCGACCCGGGCGGCACGGCTTACTGGAGTGGAACCTATCCGTACAACCCGCATCAACATCCATGGGTCAGCCACCTTCCCGGTGACGCGCCGGCGCTCGCCGAGGGTGTTTTCGAAGGAATCGCGCGGCAGATGGTCGAGGAATTCAAACTCTGCCGTCAGGCGGAACTCGAAGCCGCGGACAAATACGACCCGTACGAACACGACGAGTTCTTTGAAAACTTCAACCAGACCAGTTTGAGCGACGCCGAAAGAAATCTCCTCCCGCCGGTCATTGTGATTACGCACAGCGGATCGACCAATTGCGAGGAGATCGGCCGTCTCTTGACGAGCGATCACCCGATACGTGTTGTGGTTATTAACACGCAGGCTGTGACGATAAAAGACGACGACTCAGGGGAGCCCGACACCGACATGGGGCATCTCGCCGGCGTCCAGGCCGAGAACAACCTCGGGTATCTTCTTTTGTCACAACGAGATGTGTATGTTCTTCAAACCAGTGTTGGCAATCCCGGTCACCTGATCCAGGGTGTCTCCGAGGGATTGCGGCAACGGCGCCCCTCGCTTTTTCATATTTTCGCGCCCGATCCGCAGACCAGCGGCGTCGCGCCCGAGCACGTTATCGACCAGGCGCGGGTGGCGTATGAGAGCCGAGCGTTCCCGCTGTTCAAACTCGATCCCGACCGCGAGGACGCGATGTTGTCGCTCGAGGGCAACCCGGATCCGGACAGGAACTGGACGAGTCAGGATGTAATGATAAAGGATCCGGCGGGGTATGAGAAATCGATCGCGCCGGCTCTCACCATGGCGGACTGGGCCTTCCGGGAGGCGCGTTTCCAGCGGCACTTCAAAGTCGTGCCTCGGGGACATCTCAACGATCAAATGAAACACCTCGCCGAGTTCCTCGAAATAGACGACGCCGACCGGGTCGATTACGAGCCGTATATCGACATCGTCGATGAAAACCAGATGCATTTTCTCGCTATCGTGTCTCCCGCGCTGATCGACGCGGTCGAAGACGGACTCGAGTTCTGGAATTACCTCCGCGAGCTCTCGGAAACGATCATGCCCGAATTCAAACCGGACACCGACGACAAATCCGGCGAAGCCGGCGACGAACTTCGCGAACCGCCTCCGCCACCAAAACTCGATCACACGGTCGAAAAGAGGCTTACCGAGACCCTTCTCCATCTTTGTGGGTACGGGCAGGACAACGAGTTTTTTGGAATGACACTAGGAGAGTTCCTGGAGCGAAACAAGCAGACGACACCGACTAAAGAGACCGGTGATGACTGAGCGAACAAAGACATTTCGCCACGGAGTTCATCCGGAGGGGCACAAGCATCTGACGGAAGGTCAGAAAATCGAGCGGATACCCGTTCCCGACGAGGTAATCCTGCCCCTTAGCCAGCATCTGGGGGCGCCTTCGGAATCGACAGTGTCGGTCGGCGACAAAGTATACCGCGGGCAGGTTATCGCCACCGCGAACGGCTTTGTATCGGTTCCTCTGCACGCGTCGGTCACCGGTAAAGTTACCGCCATCGAAAACAGACACCACCCTTCGGGCCGCCTCGTCGAATCGATCGTGATAGAGAGCGACCCGCACTCTCCGCAGACGCTTTTCGACGAACGCCCCATTGATTGGGAGCGCCTCAACCCCAAAGAACTCCTTCAAAAAATCCAGGACGGCGGTTTTGTGGGTCTGGGCGGAGCCGCTTTTCCCACTCATGTAAAGCTCGCACCCCCCGAAGGTAAACGGGTTCAATATTTCTTTGTCAACGGCTGTGAGTGCGAGCCGTATTTGACGAGCGACCATCGAGTAATGCTCGAGTGGGCCGACCAGATCTTTCTTGGCGTCCGTGTCATTCAGAAGATTCTCGGATCTGAGAAATCATTTATAGGCGTTGAGACCAACAAGTGGGACGCCATAAAGATATTGAGAGACAGAATCCCGGCCGATTTGCCATGCGAGTTGATTCCGCTCCAGACAAAATATCCGCAGGGCGCCGAGAAGATGCTCATCTCGGCCGTTATCGACCGCGAAGTCCCATCGGGCAACTTGCCAATAGACGTACAAGTGGTTGTCCAAAACGTGGCAACCGTCGCCGGAGTGGGAGATCTCTTCGAGTTCGGGCAGCCTTTGATAGAGAGGGTCGTCACCGTGACGGGCGCGGGCATCGACACGCCGTCGACGCTTCTTATACCGATCGGAACCAAACTCCACGATGTGCTCTCCTACTGCGGCGGGTTGACCGACGACGCGAGACAAGTCCTCTTCGGCGGACCGATGATGGGAACGCCCCAGTATAATCTCGAAGTACCCGTCTTGAAAGGCACGTCGGGTATCGTCTGCCTCACTGAAAAAGAAGTAATGTCACGGCGCGAGTACCCGTGCATCAAGTGTTCGGCATGCCTCGGCGCTTGCCCCGTATTTCTCAACCCCAGCCAGCTTGGGATGCTCTCCCGCGTGGGACGCTTCGCGGACATGCTCGACTATAATATAATGGATTGCATTGAATGCGGATCGTGCTCGTATGTGTGCCCGTCAAACATCCCGCTCGTCCAGCGGTTCAGAGTGGCAAAGGCGATGCTCCGCGAAAAGCAAGCGAGAGAAAAAGAAGAAAAGGCCCGCGAAGAGCGCGCAGCGGGAGAGAAAGCCGGAGCAAAATGAACCGCGATGCACCCCGACTCGTTCTTTCGACGTCACCCTATGTGAAACGTCCCGTCGACACACCGGCGATCATGCGCCACGTGCTCTACGCGCTGCTCCCCGTTGTCGGCGCATCCGTGTACTTTTTTGGCCTGAGCGGCCTCCTCGTCATCGTTTCTTGTGTTCTCGGGGCGATCGCGGCCGAGTGGATTTTTACGGGCCGGCGGGTGTTCGAAAAGAGCACGATCACCGATGGTAGCGCGATCTTGACCGGCGTACTCCTCGCGCTGACCCTGCCCCCGGGACTCCCCGCGTGGATGGCGTTTGTCGGAGGCGCGGCGGCGATCACTTTTGGCAAAGTGATTTTTGGTGGCCTCGGTCACAATGTGTTCAACCCATCTCTCACCGGACGGGCTTTCTTGCAAGCATGTTTTCCCGTGGCGCTTACCACATGGGCGCCGTTCGGCAACCTCAGCCGATTCGCCGAGCTTCGGGGTGATACCTTTGCGATTCCCTTCACCTCACCCCAGTTCGACGCGGTGAGTTCGGCCACGCCCCTTTCGCAAATGAAATTCGACCAAATCCCGACCGAAGTTACCGGTCTTCTTTTTGGCTCGATCCCTGGATCCCTCGGGGAAACCAGCGCCGTGTTGATACTCATCGGCGGGGCGTACCTCGCCATCCGCAAGTTTCTTAACTGGCGAATTCCGCTGTCTATATTCGTGACCGTCTTTGTTCTCGCAACGGTCCTTCACTTGATTAACCCGGAACGCTTCCCCGACGGCCTGTTCCACCTGTTCTCCGGCGGCTTGATGCTCGGCGCGATATTCATGGCGACCGACCCTGTCACTTCGCCGGTCACTCCGCGTGGGTGTTGGATATTCGGCGCGGGCGTGGGAATTCTTGTCGTAACCATCCGTCAGTTTGGCGGGCTGCCCGAAGGCGTCATGTACTCGATCCTTCTCATGAACGCGGTAACACCTCTGATCGACCGATTCACGCAACCGAAGATTTACGGCGCTAGAAAAACGGAGAAATCAACGGCCTGACCCAGGGCCGGAATTCTGAGATGACAACAGACGAGAAAAATAAACCAGTCACAGCGCCACCGCCACGGGCGTCGCAGTCGGCAAACAGCTTTCGCATGGTAACGACCATGGGCGGGATCGGCCTGGTGTGCGGGATTCTGATCGTTTTGACTTTCCAACTCACGCTTCCCGTGATCACGAAGAACAAGGCGGAAGCGCTCGAGCGGGCGATCTTCGAAGTGGTCCCGGGTGCGACGGGAAAGTCCACCTTTACCCTCGTCGACGGCGCACTCAAGCCGTTCGAAGGTGATCAAACTTCGGCAATGAAATTCTACGCCTGTTACGACGACGACAAGAATCTCGTCGGTGTCGCCATGGAAGCGTCGGGATCGGGTTTCCAGGATGTGCTGAAGCTGATTTACGGTTACTCCCCCGCCAAAAAAGCGATAGTCGGGATGAAGGTGCTCGAAAGCAAAGAAACCCCGGGGCTCGGCGACAAGATAGAAAAGGACCCAGAGTTCCGCGCCAACTTCGAAGCTCTCGAAGTGCAATTCGATGACGCCGGCGCCGGCATCATCAACCCGATCGTTCTGGTCAAGCCCGGCGAGAAAACCGACCCGTGGCAGATTCAATCGATTACCGGCGCAACGATTTCGTCGCGTGCCGTCACCACGATACTCGAAAAGAGCACCGCGGCCAATATCCCGGTAATCTTCAAGAACCTCGACACGCTCAAAAATGGAGCCGACAGATGACGGAGCCCAAAACAACGCCAAAAGGGCCACAGACCATGGATGTATTCCTCAAGGGGCTGTGGAAGGAGAACCCCGTCTTTGTGATGCTCCTCGGGATGTGCCCCGTCCTCGCCGTCACCAACTCGGTGGTCAACGCCCTCGCGATGGGCGCGGCCACGACATTTGTTCTGGTGATGTCGAGCACCATGGTATCGCTTGTCCGAAAATTTATCCCAAAACAGGTCCGCATCGCCTCTTTTATTCTCATTATCGCCACGTTTGTCACCGTCGTCGACTACTTGCTCCAGGCGATCTCGCTCGATATTCACAAAGCGCTCGGCGCGTTTATCTCGCTTATCGTGGTGAACTGTATAATTCTAGGACGATCCGAGGCTTTCGCGTCAAAGAACAGCGTCGGCAAATCAATCCTCGACGCTCTCGGAATGGGGATTGGATTCACCATCGCTTGTTTTTCGCTTGGTTTCGTCCGCGAGATATTTGGAAGCGGTTCGATCGCCGGAATACCAATATTTGGTTCGAGCTTTGAACCATGGTCGATAATGATTCTCCCCGGCGGGGCGTTTTTTGTCCTCGGCGGGTGGCTGCTTCTCTTCAATTGGTTTCGCGAACGAAGAAAGGCGCAACAAGCATGAACACCGGATCGCCACTCCAGATTTTTATCGAGGCGTGTCTAATCAACAACTTCGTTCTCGCGATGTTTCTCGGGATCTGCCCGTTCCTCGGCGTGTCCGACAAAATCGACAAGGCGGCGCGAATGGGCGCTGCGGTCACCTTTGTCATGCTGGTAAGTTCGATCTGCGCGTTTGGCATCCACAAGGTTCTCGTCGCAATCAACGCGCCCTATCTTCACCTGATTTCTTATATCGTGGTGATCGCCTCTTCGGTTCAGCTCGTCGAAATGTTCATCAAGAAATTCAGCCCGGCGCTTTTTCGGGCGCTCGGCATTTTTCTCCCGCTCATTACGACAAACTGCGCAATCCTCGGGGTCGCGCTTTTCCAGACCAACCGGGAGTACAATTTTCTTCAGTCACTCGCGTTTGCGCTAGGCGCCGGTGTCGGTTTCACCATCGCGCTCCTTCTGATGTCGGGACTTCGCGAACGGCTCGAGCTTGCCGACGTGTCATCGGTTGTAAAAGGCGCGGCACTTACGTTAATGATCGCGGGAGTTCTCTCGATGGCGTTTATGGGTTTTGCGGGGATGGGTCGCTAGCATGTTTTATCATCTTTTGATAGCCGTTATCGGCGTTGTAGGACTGATCGGTATATGGGTCGGCGTGCAGACGCTCGTCCGCCGCGGATCGCCTGAAATGGGACACGACACGGATGTGCTCGCATGCCGGTCCTGCGGGACCCACGACGGATGTCACGGATGCGCCCAGCACAAGGATAACCAGGAGTATCGCTAATTACACGGAGGATGTTGCATGGGTAGTGGTCGCGCATTCTTGTCACGGGTCGATCGAAGAACATTTTTGAAAGCATGCGGCGTCTTCGGTGTCGGCGCGGTCGCCGGTGGCACCCTTCAGGCGGCGTACCGGGTTGTGCGTCTTGACGGCCGGCTTTTGAAGATCGAGCAAACCCGTGCGACCATGGGCACTTACGTCACCGCGACGATCATTGGCGACTCCCGCGATAGGGCGGAGGAGTCTATAGGCCGTGCCTTCGAGGAGATGGATCGGTTGATCGCGATCTTCAACCGCTATGACAACTCAACGGCTGTCTCTGTTTTTAACGATAAGGGAACCCTCGATGGCCCGCCGCCTGAACTCGCCTCGCTTGTCACGCGGTCCACGGAGTTGCACCGGTCAACCGATGGCGCCTTCGACATCACTGTAAAACCTCTCGTCGACCTCTTCGAATCGCACGCTAAAACGGGCGCCCCGTCGCGCGGCGAGATTGACGAATCACTCGCACTCGTCGGAATGAACTACATCCGGGTCACGTCGAATCGGATCGCTTTCGACCGCGCCGGGATGGGCGTTACCCTCGATGGAATCGCAAAGGGGTTTATCGTCGACCGGATGTCCGAGACTCTTGCCCGCAACGGCGCCAACCGTCATTTGATAAACGCCGGCGGAGACATTCGCACACGCGGCGCCAGGCAGGATGGCGAACCCTGGGCTATCGCGATCGAGGATCCGCGCAAGAACGGCAACTTCCCCGGGATCGTCGAGATGACCGACGGAGCCGTCGCCACTTCGGGCAGCTACGAAATATTTTATGACAAGGAAAGACTCTTCCACCACATCGTCGACCCGTCAAACGGATTGTCTCCGGGGCACCGCGTCAGCGTTACGGTTCGCACCGAGTCCGTTGCCGAAGCCGACGCGCTTTCAACCGCCGTCTTTGTCCTTCCCGCGGAGAGGGGCCTTGGGCTTGTGGAATCGCTTCCCGCAACCGAGGCGTTTGTGGTCGATCAGGCGGGAGTGATGTCGCGGACCAACGGATGGATGACCCCAGCGGCTTGAACACGAATCCCGGCAGAGATTACAAAAAAGCCCCGGTGAGAACACACCGGGGTCTTTTTGTATCCATGCTCGGAGGATGGAACGACGCGGCCTATTTCATCGCCTGCGCCTTACCTTCCTTTTTAGCCGTTTCGAACTTCTCGACCTGTTTCGTTAAGTAGTCGTCTCCGGGGTCTTTGGCCAGGGCTTCCTGGCCGACTTCGATCGCCTTGTCGTAGTTTCCCATCGCGTAGTGGAGTTCGGCGAGCGTATCGAGGATACCGGGGTCGCCGTTCGACAGCCTGGCTGCTTTCTCGGCATACGGGAGGGCCCTCTCCATAGCGACGCCCTTTGACGCGGCAAACCAGGCAAACGAGTTCATTGCCGCCGGATCGTCTGGGTGCCGGTTGACGTACTCGATGTACGAATCGGCCGCTTTGTCCGGCTCTTCCATCTTGTTGTAGGTGTACGCGCTCATCACCAGAGCACGGTCGTGCCATTCCGTCCCCGCGAACTCGACCGTCATTTTCTGGTAGATCTTTATGGACTGTTCGTATGATTTTGCTTTGTAGTTGGCGTCGGCGAGTGTGTAGAACACCTCCGCCTTGTCGTCACCGCTTGCTTCGGGTGAGAGGTCGAGATAAGTCGTGAGCGCTTTCTTGGCATCCTTCGCGCGGGATGCATCGGCGTATTTGGTGCCGAGGATCTTCCACGACTCGGCGTCCTTCGGGTCTTCTTTTACTTTCGCCTCGTAGTACGCCACGGTGCCGATGCCATTTTTGTAACCGTCCATCACTTCCACAAACTTTTCCGCATCGAGGAAACCAAGGTGACGGTCGATCTCCTTGCCATCCGGGCCAAGAAGTATCAGAGTGGGGTAGGCGCCGATTTTAAACTGCTTCGCCAGAGTTTCTCCCTCTCCCTTTTCAGCGTCCCACTTAACGGGAATCATCCCGTTCAAAAACTCGACGACCTTTTCGTCCTGGTATGTCACTTCGTCGAGCTTCTTGCACGGTCCGCACCACGTTGTATAAAAGTCGATGAAGACGTGTTTGTTCTCCGCCTTCGCCTTGTTGATGACGTCTGTGTACGTTGCATGCGACCACTCGACGCCGGCCGCCGCGGGAATCGCCGTCATCACAAAAATGACACACAGCGCGGCACCCAGAACGCGTGACATGTTCCTCATAGGATCCTCCTGCCGTCTCAATACGGTTGATACAAATATCCCCCGCGGTCAAGTTTGTGGGCGGGGGCTGGGGTTCGAGAAGTTTACCAACGGCAACGCGGATTTACCAGCGTTTCCATTCCATGTTCTCTATTGACACGTTTTGCGATCCGGGCGTAGCCTCGAATCGTGCCGGGGAGGGCTCTCAGCCGCTTGACCACACACCCGAAGAACAACAGCAACATGGCGATATACAATGAGATTATGAGGCTCGCCCATCCCCGACTGGAAGGAAAGGAGCACGGTGTGAGGAATAGTCTACGTATCCTGACAGTGGTGGCCGTCGCGGAGCGTTGTGTGTTCCTGCTCTGGGGAAACGTGTCCGCTCAGGTCACATGGGAGTTGGGTGTCAAGGCCGGCCTGGGGCTGGCAAAAGTCACGGGCGACGATGCAAAAATGACTGAAAGCGGCACGTTCGATCTCGGTGAAGGGTTCTACGGTACGGGATCTATGACGCAGGCGTTCGACGGATCGAAGACCGGTTTTGTTGGCGGACTCTACGCAACCGCGCAAGTCAACGAGCGTTTTGGAATTCGTCTCGAGGGATTGTATACACAAAAGGGTGGAAAGGGCGACAACACCGGTTCCATCGACGTCTATGACCCCTCAGACACTTACTTGGGCACCGCCACATTCAGCGGTGAAAACACGCTCACTTTCGATTATTTTGAGTTTCCGCTTCTGGCGGTTGTCTCTTTCCCCGTCAGTGAATCCGCGACATTTGATTTTTTCGCCGGTCCAGCGCTTGCGTTCAACACCAAAGCTGAAGTCGAATTTGAAATGACTATCAGCATGGACGGCGAATCCCAAACCGACGCCGAGACAGAGGATATCAAAGATGAGGTTGAAGGAATGGACTTCGGTGGCGTCCTCGGCGCCGGAGTGTCGTTCGACCTGGACTCGGTGGTCCTGTTCGGTGAAGCGCGATGGACATACGGATTCAAGGAAATCGACAAGTCTTCCGACAATCTGGACATCAAAAACTCCGCTTTTGGATTCATGGTGGGTGTTGGAATCCCACTCGCTTCGTCCCAATAGAAAAAGTTCGATCCGGAATTGAAACGCCTGCTCGGCGCTTCAATCTATTAATGGAAAAGCCTCGCGTGTGGAACATCGCGCGAGGCTTTTTCTTGAATTTCCTCAATCCGCTTCCGTGCAGGGACCCCATAACGGTGCTATACTTGGAATGTAACCTGGCTGAGATGTAGGCGCGTATTGTCCTTAGGTAAGTCCTGGAGCCAGACCAGGTTACACGTCATGGCCACCAGCACAGGGAGGAACAGCCATGAATCGTTTGCTAACCATTGTGTGTTGCGTACTGTTCTTCGCCGGGTCGGCATTCGCCCAGTCCCCCGGACACCTCGGCATATATTCAAACCCGGGCGGTTCGGACTGCAACCTGTACGATGAGCCTTTCCAGTTGTCTCTTTCTATGTTGTCCATGCCAATACACCTGGCGCTCAGGCAGCGCGGTTCAGCGCGCCGATACCGTCGTGCATGACCGGAGCGACTCTGCTGGAAGAAATCACAATGTGGCCGATCAAAATCGGGCTCGTTGAGAACGGCACGCAGATCGGTTATGGAGGGTGTTTATCAAGTCCCATCCACGTCATGACACTGCAGATTTTTTGCCAGGGGATGACCGGGGATTGCTGCTTTTACCCTGTTTTGGGAGATCCATCGAGTGATTCCGGTGAGATCGAAGTGCAATTGTGTGATGACACGTGGGTCATAACAAACGGCACGCCGGCGGTCGTGAACCCAATCCCGAGCTGCTATTGCATTATTCCGGTCGGGCATTCAACATGGGGAAAAATCAAGTCGCTATTCGTGGATTGACCTGACACGGGCGGCGGACAGGACTCCGAAAAGAAAATATCAAAGCAGATCCCGTTCGGCGACCGTCCAGGTTATCTCCTCATCGGTCGCCATGTTGTTTTCCTGAATCAACTGATTGGGAACCAACGGTCCGTCGTTCGCATTGAGCGACCGCTTACCGGCGATATATGACAATCCCATCATGACGATGACAAAAGCAACAACCGCGTAAAGAGGCACGGAGCGTTTCCAGATGCTCACCTTTCCGCGTCGAATGCCGCCCCCGTCGAACTCGCGCTCGAAGGCCGACATAACCGCTCTCTTCACCCGTTTATCCGGCTGATGTTCGAATTCCTTCAGACCTTTTTCGACATCATGGTCATCTTTCATTTTCTGTTCTCCTGCCTCCGCGGGTGATTCCTGATTTCTCTCTCATGGTTTTGATCGCGTTGTGCATCCGGCTCCGGGCGGTCCCTTCGGGAATTCCGAGAGTTCCCGCGATGTCGGCATATGACATGTCACAGCCCACGCGAAGCGAGACGACCTCGCGCATCTGGACGGGGAGGCTCGCCACCATCGCGGTGAGAGTCTCCGCCGTCAACTCATCCGTCGCGTCAACGGCACGCTCGTTTTCCGCGGCGAACCCTTCGAGATCGGATGGGTTTACCGGGACGACCTTCGATTGTCTCCTTGCGTGGTTGCGTCCCACATTAAGCGCTATGGTAAAGAGCCAGTGCGGAAACGGATGACTCGGCGTATACGACGCCAGGTTGCTCACGACCTTGAGAAACACATCCTGTGTGAGATCGTCGAGGAGGTCGCGGTCGGTCCCCGCGAAAGACGCGAGCGCCCTTGCAACCCCGGCGCAGTGCCGATCGTAGAGCGCCTCGAACGCCGTCGCGCTTCCCTTCTGGGCAAGCGCGACGAGTTCGGCGTCATCATGGCTTCGGAGGTTTTCGGTCATCGTCATTTCATGTTTTGCTTGATGTATATCGTCGTTCTTTCAAACTTGTGGAACTCCGAGATCTCCAGAGCTTTCTCGAGGAGCTTCGCCCGGGTCTCTTTGGTTACGCCCTCGTAGTCGGCCAATTTTATCATGGCCGTCACGTAGTTTGCCATGATTTGAGACACGGCGGGCGAGAGCGACCAGGGGTAATTCCAGTCGGTCACCGAGTCCAGCCGATACTTCGAGAATATAAGATCCGCGGAATCCTCGCCGGAGAGCCCCTTCTTACCCGCGCGAAGATTGAAACCTTCGATAACAATGTCGGGCTCAAATCCAACGTGATTGAAACTCACCGACGGCGCGAAAAAGATCGGCGCTTTTTTCTCTTCGACGAATCTTTTAACAAGGGTTTGATGGAGCGACCTCCCGTCGTCGGCTTCAAGTTTGCCATCCAGTTTGATCGCCGGATAACGTTCGAATTGCGCTTTCGCATAGTCTTCCAGGTTGAGCAGGCTCATGTTGAGGACAGCGACGTCTTTTCTCAAGCCCATCCCCGCCTGGAGTGCGAGGGCCGGGTACGTGTCGTTGTCACCGTTTGTAAAAAGGATCGCGCCCTCGGGGAGCCCGATCAGCATGTTGTACGCATAATCCTGGAGGGGCTCGGGATATCACCCGCTCCTTGAACACCGTCTCGAATACTTCGTCCGCTTTGATCAAATCTCCCTTCCCATATAGATCGTCGCGAGCCCCGTCAAACCGTATCCATACTCGGGAGCCACTTCCCTGCAATGCTCGAGAAGCACGAGCGCCGCCTCCAGATCCACGACAGTACGACGCCGTCAGCATCCCGTAGAATGCGAGGGCTTCGGGGTGATCCGGGTCGACCTCGACGGCGCGCTTTGCCGCGGCGACCGCCGCATCGAGTTCGTTGCTGTAGTCGTATGCCCGGCCGAGGTTGACGAGCGCGTCGGCCGTCTCGCCATTGGTCTCGATGTACTTTTTCCATTCTTTGGCCAATTCCACGTACGACGCCTCGTCGAGTTGCCGGACGGTGAGTCTGGGAACGGGTTGAGGCGCGGTCTGCGGCAACACGGCTGAAGTGAAAGCCGCAATTAGCAACAAACAAACTAGTAAGACTTTGATGGCTGGATGTGTCATTGGCGTTTCTCCTCCCCGGCCTTGTGGATGTGTCCTGTCATATACAAGAACACACGAGGAAGGAAAACGTTCACTGGAAATGAGGTGTGAGTCGCCAGGAGTTCTGAGTCCGAAGGGGACAAAAAAATGGTGCGAAGGGAGGGAATTGAACCCCCGACACACGGATTTTCAATCCGTTGCTCTACGCATTGCGGGTGAGCAAGTTCGCCAAGGCCCTTTACGTGTGCACAGATTGCGGTGCCCAGGCA